>NZ_JAMBOC010000001.1:0-1200000 GCF_023715405.1 Solibacillus isronensis | reverse complement strand
TGGTCTAATATAATCTCCCCGTCTTCAACGTTTTCAAATAGCTCTGAATCAGTGGAAGTAACAAAGGCAACGCTATGCTGTTTGTCAGTTTCGCTATTTAAAAAACCCATTTGAATTGAGAATGCCACTGCATCTTTTTGTTTATTTATTATTTCATCCTGTATATCACTGTCTATTTTTGAAAGATTGTAAGTTTCATCTCCCTCTTTATTCATATAAAATTGACCTTCTGGTAAATCTTTGATCAACGAAGCATTGTCTTGCGATAATCCATTCGCCAAACCCGATATTATAAAGGTCAATAAACTAACAAGAAAAATAATTGAACCTAAAATTAAAAATCTCACTTTGTTTTTCTTTATTTCTTTCCATGCAATATTCATTTGTAATTTCCTCCGATCTCTTCTTTACATCCATAGTTTATCGATTGAATATGAACGGGAGATGAACAGTAAATTACATTTCGAGTTCATTCGAAATATTTATAAATGAACAGTACACAATTATTAGGCACTAGATTATTTAATTTGCAGAAAGTATCAGAATGAAAAAGTAACAGAGAATGCGGAAACAACTGAATTTAGTAGAGGGGATAGCAGTATTACAAACTCGGTTAAATCAACAGTCATATCTATAACATGTCCTTACGAAGGAAAACCCGAGTTATAAAGGTATTAGGGCAAATCTTTAATCTTTTCGTACTTATTAATTTCTGAAAATTCCATACTTTGTTATAATATATTTAGTAAATAAATAGAGATACAATGGGAGTGCCTAAACTATGGAATATATCACGCTTAATAATGGAGTAAAAATGCCGATCGTTGGTACTGGTACAAATACGTATGGTAAACAAAATAATGACTATAACGGTGAATTAACAAATGAAATTCCTGAACTTGTATCAGCACTTGAGCTGGGATATCGCTCAATAGATGCAGCTATTAGTTATCGAAACGAAGCAATTGTCGGGGGAATTTTAGCAGAAAGCACAGTGCCTCGAGAAGAGTTGTTCATTACGACAAAAGTTCCTGCAAGAGAAGAATATGTTTCTTCAAAGGAATCGACAAGAGCAGCAATCGATAATAGTCTAAAAAATTTTAAAACAGACTATTTGGACCTGCTTTTGATTCATGCTCCGATCGAAGACAAAGAGCAGCTAAGAAATACTTGGGAAGTTTTTGAAGAATATTATGAGGCGGGCAAACTTAAAGCAATCGGCGTTTCGAACTTTAAGAAAAATCATCTGGATGAATTGAAAGAATTCGCGAAAGTGAAGCCGGCCGTTAATCAAATTCAAATTAATTTAAAAGAAAAGAACAAAGAACTTCTTGATACATTACAAGAAGAGGGAATTACACCTGTAGCGTGGGGTCCGATGAAAACGGAAGAACATCAAAATGAAGTGTTGGATGAGATCGGTAAAGCGTATGGGAAATCTGGTGCTCAAGTATTATTGAAATACCAAATCGAGCGCGGTGTGGTCGTCATCCCGAAATCACACAACCGTGAAAACCAAGCAGCTAATCTGGACCTTTTCGATTTCGAACTGACTGCGGCGGATGTAGAAAAAATTGAAAACCTATAGTTGGTAACTAACTGGGCGTCTCCTATTTTGGAGACGCTTGTTTGAGATCTGCTTTTGTTAACAGGCCACTTATCAAAATAAAAGCACCAATGAAAAACATTGCAATAAACAATATGACCATCACGCCCATTCCTCCAGAGCCCTTTTCGGCAAAAATAGCAAAACAAATCCCAATAATAAGCCAGGAACATGATTCCCCATTATTGAGCGAAAGATTATAATTTTATGCTTATTAAAGACAAAGTGAGAAATATCAGTTTAATGTTAGTAATAGGTTGGAATAGTGAGCAGACAGAAATGAAAGCGGTGGGCTTTAATGCTTCCACAGGGGAATATAGGATTCAAGGGTGAAAGCATAATATTTATAGATTACAGATTATTTGGTAGATAGAAAGGAAGTCATCCATTGTCAAAAGGGCTTATACATCATATTGAACTATATGTTTCTGATTTAAAAAGTTCCATCAACTTTTGGGGTTGGTTTTTAGAAGAATTGGGATATGAATCTTTTCAATCGTGGGAAAGCGGACATAGTTGGAAAATCGGAGAGACCTATATCGTTTTTGTGCAAGCAGAAGAACGGTATATGGATGTACCTTATCATAGATGTAGAGTTGGTCTAAACCATTTGGCCTTCCATGCAAGCTCCCGTCAACAAGTAGATGATATGACAAGAATGTTAGAAAGGAAGGGTGTTAAGATCCTTTATACTGATAAACATCCCTATGCGGGAGGGGAAGATTATTACGCGGTATTTTTTGAAGATCCAGATAGAATTAAGGTTGAGTTGGTAGCACCATGACCTTGCCTGTTTAAATGTTTTTTCTTCTATATGAAATTAAAAATGGAACACCTAATGAATTGTAGGTGTTCCGTTACACATATTCTATACAAAAGAACCTATTCCTTCCGCATAATAAAGCTCAAATGTCTGCCTGTTGAGCGGTCTTGGCGGTGGGAGAATCCATCATCGTACATAAATGTGCACATACGGTCAATCGTAATATTTTCATCAGGCACACCTGCAAGCATGCACTGCTTTTTCACTGTTAACTGGTTGTCGATATGAAATTTGCCCGTTTCTTCATTCCAGTACATAAATTCGTCCGCATAGCCGAGTGCTTTGAATTTTTCCTGTACATCGGCATCTACTTCAAATTTTTCCTGACTGATTGCAGGGCCGATCATTACTTTCAAATCACGTAAATCGCAATTTTCTTGTTGTTGTAAATACTGCAGTAACTTCAATGTAATTTCTTTAATCGTCCCTTGCCACCCGGAATGAACAGCCCCGATGACATTTGTTTTTTCATTATAAAATAAGACCGGTACACAATCTGCGGTAAAGCTTGAGATCACGACGTTCGGTTCATACGTATACAGTGCGTCGGTATCGGGAACTGCAGTTGCGTTGTCGGTTGCTCCTTTACCGATTTCAGATTTTTCCACACGGAAGAAGTTTGCACTATGTGTTTGATTGGCACATACAAACTTAGATAAATCCGTTTGCAGCAGTGAGGCAAGCTGTTGGCGGTTTTTGATAATAGCAGCTTCGTTTTTGCAAACATGGAGTGCCATATTATTGTCCTCGGCAAAGGCTGAATCCTTCAATGTAATGCCCAGTACATGTTTTTCATTATTTTCATAAAATTTTATCTTCATTTTATCACCCCCTGTACTATACCCGCAAAAGCGAATTTTGTATAGGCAAATGGTGTTTGGTATAATGATGAAAAATAGGGGGTATGTGATGAAGAGTTGGCAAATCATTTTAACGGGTCTTTTACCTTATGTCATGGCGGTCATTGCCTTTATCGCATTTTCATTGCCTTATGTGAATCAAATGATTACATTCGGAACTGCCGCGGCCTTTACTTTTTATGTTTTACCGATTTATTTTTTTGTCGTGATTCCCTGGTATTATGTGCTGTACTTCATGCGTAAAAATTACAGCAAACGGGCACTTTACTTAACAAGCTTTATTTTTTGTTTTCTGCAGCCAATCGTATTCGGATACTTTATGAAAGCACCGGTCGGCAGCGCGTATTTTTTATTTTTTGTATCACCACCGTTTATAGTTGGCATAATGGTTAGTACATTGTGTATTAACTGGTTTTATAAAGAAGATTTGAAGCAGACGACAAATGGAAGGGGAGAGCCGATTGGAATTGACGATTGAATGGCAATACATTACTAAGTCTAAGCAGGAAATCACATGGCGAAGTGAGGCAATTCCTGCAGCGCATGCCTACACGCTCGTGCTGGATATGGAAAATACGGGTCGCACAAAAAATATTGTGATGACAGATGAACATGACAGTACATGGACATTAAAAGAGCTGAAAAAATATTTGAAATCTCTTGAAACAGAACCTACCGAAGTGGAATTGTATTTCGATGGCGGATTTAATAGAGAAGAAAAGCTGGCCGGTTTAGGGATTGTCGTCTATTATAAACAGAATGGGAAAAACTATCGCTTGCGGACGAATCAGCTGGCGGAGTATTTAACATCAAACAATGAAGCGGAATATGCGGCATTGAATCTTGCGGTCGAACAGCTTGAGGAAATGGGTGTCCATCATCAAAAAATAAAGATTTACGGCGATTCGCAAGTCGTCATTAATGAAATGAACGGCGAATGGGCAGTAACTGATAGCGTTCTGACAACGTGGGCGGATAAAATCGATGCGAAGCTCAAGAAGCTTGGCATTCGACCGGAATATCAATATATTGACCGCAAACTAAACGGAGAAGCGGATCAGCTTGCTAATCAGGCACTTCAGGATGTCGAAATATACGCGGATATAGATATACGAAAAAGTAAGAAAAGATAGATGAAGGGGGGATCTTTATGATTCGTTCTGTTGGTACAGGGAGTTCAAGTTTAAATAATCAGACACGTCCCCGAAATTTACAGCAACAAACTACAGCCTTCCCGAAAATCGGAGAAGAACAAGGAGTCGCACGAGAGCAGAAAAAGCTGCGAACGGATGAGGCCGAAAGAGGACCAATAATGGTTGGGGTCAAACCGAAAGCACAGCTGAAATCCATTTTTGATGAACCAAATGGTGTCGTGAAGCTTAATGCTGACGGCGACAAATTGGAAGTCAGCAAGCGTGCGATTTCACTTGCAAAAGAAGTGCTCTATACTTAAAGAAAAAAGCTCCGCCGGGAATATCTCGGCGGAGCTTTCATGTTAAATTTTATTGTTGTTTTTCAAATGCTCGTTCACCAGCAATACCTGGTTGCGTTAATTCGAATGGATTTAAAATAATATCCAGCTGCTCAAGCGTGAAATAGTTGTACATTAAGCAAAGTTCGCGTACAGATTTGCCGCTATGCAGAGCTTCACGTGCAATTTGACTTGAACGTTCATAGCCTAAATGTGGGGCCAGTGCTGTAATTACACCGATTGAACGTTCAACAAAATCATGCAGGCGCGCTTCATTTGCTTCGATATGATCCAGGCAGTATTTTGTAAATACTGTGAAGCCGTTTGTCATAATTTCAATCGACTGAAGCAGATTAAATACTAAAACTGGTTCCATTACATTCAGCTCAAATTGTCCTGCCTCTGAAGCAAGCGAGATTGTTACATCGTTACCGATAACTTGGAAAGCAATTTGGTTAATGACTTCCGGCATAACCGGATTTACTTTACCTGGCATAATTGAAGAACCTGGTTGGCGTTCCGGTAAGCGAATTTCTGCAAAACCTGCTTTTGGACCTGATGCCATTAAGCGTAAGTCATTACAGATTTTAGACATATTCATCATGGCGATTTTTAACATTGATGAAACTTCCGCATACGTATCGGTATTTTGTGTACCGTCGATTAAATTGTCCACTTTTATGAATGGGAAGCCACTGTAAACCGCGATGTTTTCTACTGCCAATTTCATATATTCAGGGTCTGCATTCAGGCCTGTACCGATCGCAGTTGCACCGATATTGATTTGCAGCATTGTTTGCTGCGCTTTTTTGATTCGGTTAATATCACGAGAAACAACGGCAGCGTAGGCACCGAATTCCTGGCCTAAACGAACAGGTACAGCATCCTGTAAATGTGTACGACCCATTTTAACGATTGAATCGAATTCTACTGATTTTCTGATAAAGCTATCACGCATCATTTCCATCGCCGTAATTAAATTATTTAACGTAGAAACTGTTGCAATATGAATAGCCGATGGGAATGCATCATTTGTTGACTGCGCCATATTGACATGGCTGTTAGGACTAATGATTGAATAAGTACCTTTTTCTTCCCCTAAAATTTCCAGTGCGCGGTTTGCAATTACTTCATTGGCATTCATGTTCATTGAAGTGCCTGCTCCGCCCTGAATTGGATCTACAACGAACTGGTCATGTAATAGTCCTGAAATAATGTCATCTGATGCTTGTGCAATTGCATTGGCAATTACTGGATCCAATTTGCCGATAGCGGCATTTGCAAGTGCCGAACTTTTCTTTACGATGGCAAATGCACGAATTAATTCAGGGTGCATTGTCATTTTAGTAATCGGGAAATTTTCTAATGCACGAGTTGTTTGAACGCCGTAATAAACGTCCTTTGGAATTTCTAATGTGCCTAAAAAGTCTTTTTCAATACGTGTACTCATTTGTACAAACCCTCCAAGAGAATGGTGTAATAGTTGGATAAACAACTACATTATACGCCATATAATAATAAAAGCTTACTTGCTGAATTATTAGTTTATTTAACGTTCTCACGTAAGCTTAAATTAACCAATATTAACAAATATAATGAGTGAAATTTCGTAACTTTTTGATTTTCTATACGACTAATTAGGAAAGGGATAAAGGGATGAGGTGATTGTCGATGAAGAAATGGTTAAGTTATATGTTGGTCGTGGGAATGATCTTGCTCCTTGCAGCATGTAATACGAAAGAAAACGAAACATCAACCGATTCAACTGAACCTGTGCAGGAAGAAAATAATGAAAATAAAGTAGAATATGAATTACTGTTTCATTTAGATTCGATACCTCCTGAGGTCGGTACGAGTATTTCAATCGTGCAGGATGAAAAGCTTTATACTACTTGGGCCGATATTTTTGGTTTTGAGCCGGTTCCATCTGTCGATTTTGAAACAGAGGAAGTGCTGTTTGTCACAGGATATTCGGATGGCTGTGGAAGAGAAATTGAGAAAATCGAAAAAGATGAGGATCTTTTAGTCATTACCTTAAACTATCCGGAAGATATTCGCAGCGAGAAAGACATCGTCTGCACAGAAATTGCATTGGACAATACGTATGTTGTCAAAATGAAAAAGACTAACACCTCAAAAGGAAAGCTGATTGATATCAATCGAACAACATATGAAGAAGATTCAACGGTTCAGGAAAAATTGCAGTAAACGAATACAGTAATACGAGGGGCTACCAATTCCTCTATATGAATATTACACTGAAAATATCGAATTTTCGGTGTAATATTTTTTTGGTCATGAATTTTCTGCAAGAAGAAAACATTATGTTGGGAATAAGGTTAAATTGCTATTTACATAATAAACGGCTCCGATTGTCCATTGTAAGACGGTCAAAAAATTGGTAGTATGATTATCGTACAATAATAGTATTGAACGCGAACTATAGGAAACTGGAAGATGCCAGGGACCTATAGGCAACTAATTGCATACATATCAAGCGTTGATCGTCGTGGATAAAACTACTGACGGGAGCAGTTTCTGGAGAGAGCGCGATAATCCGCGTCGCCGAAGGGTTCACAATCTCAGGCAAAAGGACAGAAGAGTAATGAGAGACGCTTTTCTTTAACATAGGGTGTATGAACATCCATTGTTTAATGAAAAGCCCTCGATAGATGTCACAGATTTTTTTAAATCTGGGCGCGATTTTGCAGAGGCGAAATCGATTATTCTTAGACACAGGGACTGGCATATTATCAGTCCCTGTTTTTATTCCAGGAAAATTTACTTGATGGACCGCGATGAAGTACTTATTATTTTGCGCTGTGTAAACAGACAAAATACTTATCCTTTGGAGGAATCGTTTTGGAACAACAAGAATTAAAGCGCGATCTGAAAAATCGCCACGTTCAGTTAATTGCGATTGGAGGAACGATCGGAACGGGGTTGTTTTTAGGGTCAGGTAAAGCGATCTCACTTGCAGGACCTTCTATTATCTTTGCATACTTAATCGTTGGAACCGCACTATTTTTCGTCATGCGTGCACTTGGCGAATTGCTTTTATCAAAAGGCGGCTATGCATCTTTTACTGAGTTCGCCACTGAATACTTAGGGGACTGGGCAGGCTATATTACAGGCTGGACATACTGGTTTTGCTGGATTATGACGGCAATGGCAGATATTATCGCTGTCGGCATGTACACGCAGTACTGGTTTGATATCCCGCAATGGGTACCGGCTATCGCATGTTTAGTAGTTTTACTTATTTTGAATTTATTGACGGTCAAACTGTTCGGAGAGCTGGAGTTTTGGTTTGCGTTAATTAAGATCATCACAATTGTTGCGTTGATCGCAATAGGTATTGTATTGCTGATTATTGGCTTTGAAACAGATACAGGCAAGGTTGCTGTATCAAATTTATGGGAGCATGGCGGATTATTCCCGAATGGGGCATTTGGATTTTTAATGGCGTTCCAAATGGTTGTCTTTGCATTCGTTGGTGTTGAATTAGTAGGGGTAGCAGCTGCTGAAACGGCAAACCCGCAAAAGAATATCCCATCTGCAATTAATAAAATTCCCGTTCGTATTCTGCTGTTTTATGTAGGAGCATTATTCGTAATTTTAACAATCAACCCTTGGGATACATTAAGCGCGTCAAGCTCACCATTCGTTCAGGTTTTCGCATTGGTAGGTATTCCGATTGCAGCAGGTTTGATTAACTTTGTTGTGCTGACATCAGCTGCTTCTGCAGGAAATAGCGGAATGTTCTCAACGAGTCGTATGCTGTTCAGTTTAAGTAGTAATAAACAAGCACCAAAAGCTTACGGTAAATTAAACAAAAATGCGGTGCCGCAAAATGGTCTGTTATTTTCTGCGGTTGTAGTATCGATTGGTGCATTGCTTAGCTATTTCATGCCGGACGATGCATTTAGTATCGTCACAACAATTAGTGCGATTTGTTTTATTTGGGTTTGGAGCATTATTCTGATTTCGCATATTATTTACAAAAAGCGTCATCCGGAATTACATAGATCTTCAATTTTCAAAGCACCTTTAACACCATTTATCAACTATTTAATATTGGCCTTCTTCTTGTTTTTACTAATCATTATGGCCATTTCCGAGTCTACGAGAACTTCACTGCTGTTAACACCGTTATGGTTTATACTGCTGTTTGTTCTTTATAAGGTTCGTAAAAGATAATTAGGCAAATCCAACATGTTATAAAAAACGGAAAACACGCAAATTCAAAGATACCGAGGATTTGCGTGTTTTTCATATTGAAAATTATATGTTTATATTTAACTCCAGTACTGCAGAGCAAGTTGCTGTCCTTGCTGAATTTTTGCCCATTGTTCAGCTTCTGTAAGTTCATTGCCGCCATCGCAGGAAGCGAAACCGCATTGGTGTGAAATGAACAAACGGTCTTTGTCGATAATTTTAGAGGCTTCATCAAGCATTTTAATAATACGATCTTCATTATCTAAAGTATTAGTTTTAGAAGATAATAATCCTAATACAATTTCTACATTTGGTTTATCTTTGAAGACAGCCAGTGCTTCAATTGAACCAGCACGGTCATCATCCCACTCTAAGAAGAAGCGGTCATAATTTAGTTGCTTTAAGAAGAGGTTAGCAATTTTAATGTAAGAACCACCACCCATATTACGTGAGTCGTAGTTACCTCGGCAATTATGTGTCCACATTTTCAAGCCTAAACGATGGCCCACTTCAATAATTTGATTATTTATCCCAATAAATTCAGTTGCTAACGCTTGAACTTCTTCTTGATTAATTTGTTCGCCAGTAAATGGTGAATTCGGATTGTCGTCAGCAAAAAGTTGCCATAAGCAATCATCAAATTGTAAAATTTCACCACCAGCTGCTGCAAACTCTTCCACAAACTCTGTATAAGCTATTGCTAACGCTTGTTTTAATTCATCTTTTGTTTTATAAAATGCAGCTGGTCCGAAATTATCCGAAAAAGATAACTCACCTAAAATATGGGAAGGTGAGGGGATACATAGTTTTGTTTGGTGATCGCCAGCACTTTTTTTCAGTTTTTTGTAGATTTCGATAAAATGATGGTTTTTCCCGCTTAGTTCCCCCGTAATGCGTAAACCGATGTCTTTGCGTGTTTCATAGTGAGAGTTTCCATCGAAATCTTTGAAGAAATAACCATGATCTGCAATATAGCGATCGAATCCTTCAATACCCCAGGCAAAATCTAAATGCCATAATGATTTCGAATGCTCGCCATCTGTCACAACCGTAATGTTATTTTCGATTTCTTTTTTTACAACTTCTTGTATAGAAGCGAGTTCAACTTGTTCGTAGCCTTCAAAATCTTTATAAAAAGGGTATGTAATATCATCACGTTGTTCAATTTGTTTTTTATACGTTAATAATTCATTTTTTCTTAATAGACTGCCTACAATTTGAAATTTTTCACACATGTTCATTTCCTCCTTGGTAATTCAACTTTTTTAAGTTGGATTTATCATACCATCGTGGAGTGGGATATTTGAAACACGTAAAAAATATCAATCGGTATAGTTAAAAACTATAGCGAGAAGATATTTTTAGTTCATCTTTGATCGTTTCTTTTAAATAATTAATATAGATTGCAGCGAGTTTACTAGTAGTCACATGTTTATGGACGATATACCCGACTGTCATCGTCTCATCGACTTCCAGAGGGAGAGAGCAAATATTTTTATTCAATTCCTGACTAATGACTCCTGTTGAAATGGTATAGCCATTAAGCCCAATCAATAAATTGAAAAGTGTTGCACGGTCACTAACCTTAATATTTTTAGGGCGTGAAATGGTACTCAATATTTCCTCTGAAAAATAAAAGGAATTAAATTCGCCCTGTTCAAAAGATAAGCATGGATAGGCATGTAAATCCTCCAACGTAACGGATTTTTGATGTGCAAGCGGGTGTCCTATATGGATAAATACATGTGGCTTCGCTTCAAATAATGGATAGAACTCTAAATTGGCTTCCCTTAAAAATTTCCGAATGACCTTTTCGTTAAAATTGTTTAAGTATAAAATTCCTACTTCGCTTTGTAAATTCTTTACATTTTCTATAATCTCATATGTTCTTGTTTCACGAAGCGTAAATTCATATTCATCGCGATCATAATTTTCAAAGAGACGTACAAATGCACTCACAACGAAGGCATAGTGTTGTGAAGAAACGGAAAAATGCTGTTGTGATGGCTGAACGTTTGCATACCGGTTTTCCAAAAGTTCAGCTTGCTCGACAACTTGCCGCGCATAGCCCAAAAATTCTGTTCCTTCAGCGGTAATAGTTATCCCTTTACTTGTCCGTAAAAAAATAGTAATGCCTAACTCTTGTTCAAGCTCTTTTAATGCGTTCGAAAGGCTAGGCTGGCTAATGAATAAGTTTTGGGCTGCTTTACTAATTGACTGGTTTTTTGCTACTTCAATTACATATTTAAGTTGTTGTAATGTCATAATAAATCCCTTTCTTTCTTCTAGAAGTAGTGTAGCAAATAGTCCACTGGATCTGCAAAAAGAATTCCATAAACATAAAAGCTATCGTAATCGGAAATCACGATAGCCTTTGAAGAGGAAATCTCAACTATTATTATGTTAGCTCCTCTTTTGAAAACAATGGTTTGTTGTTTAACAGATGGAAATAGACGATACATGCGATGACAACACCGATTAGGGCGAAGATACTTGTTGTCAGTTGAATCGTGTAGATTTCCGCCAAAAATCCGATAATCAAGGTTAGAGTGATCTGCATCACACTTTCAATCAGTCCAAGTGAACTGCCGAACCGTCCCATCAATTCAGTCGGGATTGTCTGCTGGTAAAATGTCGCGTAGCCCGCATTGCTGAACGCCATAAACAATCCGAGCAAAATAAAGGCAGCGACCGCAATCATTAAATAAGGTGAAAAGTAAAATATAAAGTAAGAAAGTAACGTACATGTAAACCCGAGGCCGATGTATGAAACGAGTGACAGCTTCTTCACGAAGCGGGCTGCCAAATAGCCACCGACAATGGCACCGATTCCTGTGATTCCTACAATGATGCCATAAACCGAATCCGTCACTTCATGGAAATCTTTCAAAAAGGACATTTCCTGGGAATCAAGTGAAAAGCAAATCATCAATGCTGTTGAATATAAGACGAAAAATTGCAGGAGCGTTTTCCGTTGCGAGATAAATTTCCATACAGTAATAAAATCATCTCGGATAACAGCAAGTGTTAGTACAGTTGATTGAGTGGACGACTTGATTTCTTGATTCGGCAGCAAATACATCATGAATGCGCTAAACAAAAGCATAAACCCATTCACCCACATCGCAGTCGCGGTACTGCTCATGGCGATAATGGCACCACCTAAAGCAGGGCCGATCATAAAGCTCCCTGAACCGAGCATGCTGTTGATGGCATTAAAACGCAAGCGATCATTTGGTGAAACAAGTTTTGTAATCATAAATGTACTGCTCGGATTGGCAAAACAGACCGCGATATTCGCCAAAAAGATCAAACCGTAAATGAGCCAAATTTCCGAAAGCAGCGGCATCAAACAAACGATACTTGCGCGGAAAACATCACAAATAATCAATATGATTCTTTTATTGGTTCTGTCTACGATGGAGCCGGCAAAAAAACTGCACAAAATGCGGGCAATCGGACCAATAATATAGATGCCCGCGACAGCTGCCGGTGACTCGGTCAAATGCCAGACCGAAAGATTGAGCGCGATCAAGTAAATCCAACTGCCCAGTTTGGATGCGCCAAACCCGAACCACAAATAAAAATACTCTTTTCTTAACTCCAAATCATCACCCCTTAGCTGCTCATTCGCTGCCGTATTTTTTCACTTGCATACAGTGCCAGCCTAAAGCAATTGCTCGCCTGTTTATAGGCATGGAGCTGCTCGTAAAACTGTGCCCATAATGGCGCATAGAACAGAATCAGTGAATAATACTGCTGTTCGTTGAAATGCGGAAAAGCTTCATCCTCCAGTAATTTTAATCCGCGAATCGTAAATTCAGTTTCAACCGCATACGCTAGTAGTCTGCGCTGATAAATATGATGGGGTACAGTAAATTGCTGTTCTTCATAGCGTATTAACAGTGTATTCAACTGTTTAAAATCCTTTTGCGCAAAGCATGTGCGCATCCAATTAATTGCTGAATGCAGGTCTTCATCATAGTTATTTGCCAATTGATAATGTTTGGACGCTTCCGTAAAGTTTTCCTGGCATTCGTAACAATACGCGATATTGTTATGCAGTGAGCTCCACTGCATCGGTGTTTGAATTGAAGAGACATTCGCAAGTAGGTTGAGCCCTGCTTCAAACTCCTTGAGAGCTTCCTGGAATCGATGTGAATCATTGAAAATCACACCTTTCATGGAATAAAGCTTCAACTGAAACAACGGTTTATACTGATGGGTAAAAAACTGCTGTGCAAGTTCAATATGTTCCAGTGCCTTTTGTAACTTATAGCTTCTGTGATTCGCAAAAGCAATATGATAATGGTAGTTGGCCAGTTCAAATGGGTGGGTATTGGATAAAAATTGCGCCAATTGATTGTCTGCTTCTTTAATGGACAACTGTTCAAATTCCTGAAATGACAGATGACCGAAAGCGGTAATCGCAACGAACAGCTGAGTGATCCGGTCTTTTTTCCAGTTGATAAACGGCTCGATTTCATTAAGTATTGTTCTCGCCCTATCATCTTCTTTTTTCGAGTAAAGGAAACGAGCATACACAAGCTTTGCCAACAGCTGCTTTTCAAATGGCTGCTCTTCGGTTTGCATTGCGGTTAATTGGTCGATTTCACCTGCAGTAAGCTCGGCATTCGACAATAATTTTTCGTATAACAGCTCCAAAAAAGTGGTTTGGCTTTTCAGTTGTTGTTCGAGCTTATTGAAATCGATGCCTAAGTTTTCAAACAGCTGCTCATACATCGAATGTTCTGCGACAACGATTCCATTTTCAATCCGGCTTAAATACGAAGGGGTACAAATGCCGAAAGCAACGTCATCCTGTTTCTGCTTCTTTTTTTGACGATAATATTTTAATAGTTTTCCCCAAGCCTGTTCATTGTTTTCCATAAAAACACCTCATAGTTAGTTTACCAAAATACTAAACAGGAATATTGCGAATTTTCTTGAAAAAGTGCACGATTAACGTTGTGAAATTGGTAAACTTACACAAATTATTGTTGGTTTACATATTTTAATTGCATATTCGGAAATAGCTATATATGATAAGAAAATAAAAAAGGGTTTATCGTTTTAAATGGGAGCTTAGATTGGAGAGATAGTAATGTTCTTTTATGAAGTAGATAATGAAATTCAATTAAAATTAATTACACAAAATGATGCAGAAGAAATCTTTGCTTTCATTGACCGTTCACGCGATTATTTACGAGAATGGCTTGGGTGGGTAGATAATACAAAAACTGTTGAAGATACACGCGATTTTGCCGCAATGAATTTAGAAAAATTCGCAAAGCGTGAAGGTCTGGATACAGCGATTTTTTATAAAGGGCAATTTGTGGGGAAAGTCTCGATCAATACCATTAATTGGTCTCTGAAAAAATGCGAGATCGGCTACTTTTTAGATGAAGAATATCAAGGGGAAGGCATTATGACACGCGCTGTGAAAGGCATCATTGATATCGCCTTCAACGAATATAAGCTTGGAAAAGTTGAAATTCATGCTGCTGTTAATAATACGAAAAGTCGTCATATTGCGGAGCGTCTTGGTTTTATGCATGAAGGGACAATCCGTCAGGCGGAATGGCTGTACAATCACTATGTTGATCATGCAGTATATGGTCTGTTGAAAGACGAATGGGTTGGAGAATACTAATAACTGGTTTCGCCTCATCAGAAATACCTGATGAGGTTTTTTATCGCTAAATTATAAATTTAATGAAACTTTTTCCAAACTCAACCAGTATAGTAATTAGAATCTATTACATGTGAGGTCATTCATGTCACTACATAGCATCCAGGTACGCAAATAAATGCTTGTAATAGAAGAAATAGCAGAAAGCAGGTGTGGGCAATTGTCACAGCCAATTGTGGAAATTAAAAATTTGAACAAAACGATTAAAGGCAAACACATTATTAAAGACTTGAACCTGGACTTTTACCCGGGGCAAATTACCGGATTTTTGGGGCCAAATGGAGCGGGTAAAACCACGACAATCCGTATGATGACGGGGTTAATGTATCCTTCTAAAGGAGAAGTAATCATCGATGGGAAACAGCTTTCGACAAATTATGAAGAAGCGATCAGTAACATCGGTGTAATCGTTGAAAACCCGGAAATGTATAAATATATGTCAGGGTATAAAAACTTACAGCACTTTGCCCGAATGCATAAAGGTGTAACGAAACAGCGTATTGATGAAGTTGTAGCGCAAGTCGGTCTGCAAAATCGTATTCATGAAAAAGTGAAAACATATTCGTTAGGGATGCGTCAACGCCTTGGACTGGCACAAGCGATGCTGCACCGTCCAAAGTTTTTAATTTTGGATGAGCCGACAAATGGTCTGGACCCTGCTGGGATCCGTGAATTCCGTATGTATTTGCGTAAAATTGCCGTAGAGGATAATGTCGCCATCGTTGTATCGAGTCACCTTTTATCCGAAATCGAGTTAATGGTAGACCGGATCGCGATTATTCAAAATGGTGAGCTGATTGATATTCGTGAACTGCAACATGTCGAGGCAGCACAATATTACATTGAAGTCGGCCAGCCGGATCAGCTTCAGGCGATGTTCGAAGAGCCGTTAACAAAAGAGAATGGCGGCTACGTAGTCAATCTAACAAAAGAAGAAGTGCCTGCACTTATTCGTAAACTAGTTGAATCGGGTATTGATCTATATACGATCCAGCCGATTCAAAAACGTCTTGAAGATCAATTTATCGAGATGACAGGTGGAGGTGCAATCGATGCAATACGTTAAAAATGAATGGATCAAAATGTGGTCGCAAAAAAATGCTTGGATCATGTGCGGGCTTTTAATTGTACTAATCGTATTCGTTGCAGGGATGAACAAATATTATGATGTGGATTCAAGTACAAAAGAAGCGCGCTTAGCAGCAAATGAAGAAATGATGGCCCATCCAAAAGAAATGCTTGCTTCAGAAGATTTAATGCCGGAAGATGAGCAATATTTCAAGGAAGAAATTGCAATGGCCGAATATCGTATCGCCAATGATTTACCATCATCAAATGCAATGACCTTTACGGAACATATGGACTTATCGTTAACATTGACAATTATGGTAACAAGCATCTTTACAGTTGTTATTGCTGCAGGTATTGTATCATCAGAGTTTGGTACTGGTACGATTAAAATGCTTCTTACACGACCTGTTGCAAGATGGAAAATTTTACTTTCGAAACTTGTAGCGTCTATTCTTTATGGAATTGTACTTTTTGCCGCTGGAATCGTTGTCGCATTAATTGTCGGTATGGCATTGTTCGGTACGGACAGTGCAATTGCGTTATCAGTCGTTGATGGGCAAGTTGTGCAGGAAACGGTGGAAAATACATTTGTCGAAACGACACTTTATTCGCTCGGTTCAACAATTATGACGATTATATTTGCGTTTATGATCGGTACGATTTTTGGTTCAAGTACGTTAGCGGTAAGTTTATCGCTGTTCATCTTGTTGATGGGTTCAACGGCAACAATGTTTATCGCTCAATATGATTTTGCGAAATACGTCTGGTTTGCCAATGATTTATCGTTTTATGCACCGGGAAGTATGCCGATGATTGAAGGATTAACATTTACGTTCTCGTTAGTTGTCAATATCGTGTATGCAATCGTCTTTTTAGCAATTACGTTCATTTACTTTATGAAACGTGATGTAACGGCTTAATACGGAAAGTTTTTTAATAACAATTAAATATAGCAAAAAAATATAATACATGAAATTCCCCATTCCTTCATCGGTAAAGATTTAGGAAATGGGGAATTTTTATTTTTATCATTTTTTGGAAATAATAGTGTGAAATATTATAGAAGAATCATATATTAGAAAATTCTGAAAATTTATTGTAATTATTGGAAAGTACCCCTATAATCAATTTTACAAAGTGAACTGGTACGGACGTTATGATGTGCGGACCAATGGAGGTGGGTACATTGAACTTTGAAAATCATATTCCGTTACATATTCAACTGAAGGATTTATTGAAAACTGAAATTGTTGAAGGGAAATATGTGGAGAAAATTCCGAGCGAACGTGAATTAATGGAGCGCTTTTCCGTGAGCCGATCAACAGTGAGAGAGGCGGTAAAGCATTTAGTGCATGATGGGGTACTGAAAAAAATCCATGGAAAAGGAACGTTTATTACAAAAAATAAGACGGTACATGACTGGCTTAATTCTTTGAATAGTTTTACAGATACGGTCAGGCAAATGGGAATGAAGCCAGGAGCGAAACTGCTTTATGCGAAAAATATTGATAACTTCCCGGAAGCGAATGAAATATTAGGGCAATCCATATTATTTGGCATTTCCAGAGTACGAACAGCTGATGACCAGCCAATCTCCATCGAACGGCATTTTTATCCAACTCATTTAGGGAAACAAATAGCCGCATACAATCTGAATGAAGCGACGATCTATGACATTATCGAAAAAGAGTTGAATATTACAATGGTCGAAGCTGAACAGACGATTCGCTGTAGCCCAATTAGTGAAGAGGATGCGAAACTCCTCGATTTGAAGCCTTATACGAATGTTTTAAATATTGAACGGGTCATTTTGGGTGTACAAGGTGAAGTGATTGAATATTACAGTAGCCTGTTCCATCCAGAACTTTATATGTTGAAACTGAAAACGAAAAGGACAGCAGGAGGTGTAACTTCATGATCTATGAACTTTTTCTACCTATAAAAATTGTTGCAGGTATCGATTCATTTCAACGATTATCAGTGGAAACGGAACAAAGAAAGATAAAGCGGCCATTCATCATTTACAGCAGAAGCGCAATAGCCAGTCAATTAAATATTTTTAAGCAGGAACTCCCTAATGCGCATTTTTATGAAATATCTAAAGGGGAGCCAACAACATTTGAACTGGAAAAGGCATTAGCCGAGCTCATAGTAAACAACTGTGATGGTGTCATTGCCATCGGTGGCGGGAGTGTCATTGACTTAGCGAAAGCGGTGGCTGTTTTTGCGGTGAATCCGAACTTGAGTTTAAATGATATTCCAAACCTGGCTGAATTGCACCGCTTGCCGTTTATCGCAGTTCCTACTACGGCGGGGACTGGTTCTGAAGCGACAAAAGTAACGGTAATTACAGACGAAAAGCTTCAAAAAAAGGTTAATCCTGCACACCCGAGTTTTATTCCGGATGTCGTTATTTTAGATGCAATGCTTACGGTAAATGTGCCACCACCCGTTACAAGTTTTACGGCGCTGGATGCATTAACACATGCTATCGAAGCTTTTGTTTCAACGAAGGCAAATACTATGAGTGACTTTTTTGCAAAAGAAGCGATATCCTGTATTTCAAGAAATATTGAGACGGTTTTTGTACAACCGGACAACATGGAAGCGAGGCAGCAATTATTAATGGGTAGCTTTTATGCGGGAATTGCGTTTTCCAACTCTTCGACAAATTTGGCACATGCAACAGGTCGAGCACTCGGCGTAAAATTCCATATGCCACATGGACAATGTGTTGCACTAATGCACCCGTTTGTCATCCAATACTCACTGGAAAGCGCGTATGAACGTTACGAGGAAATAGCAAAAATCATCGGGTTGAACAGTACTCAATTTTTAAGCGGTTATTTGGATGAGCTGAACAGAAAACAGTACATTTGGAAGAGCGCACAACAGATTGCACCTTTATTGACAGATGAAGTGATCGAGCAACTTGCGGAGCAGACGTTATCCGGCAATGGGATTCTAACAAACAGGAAAGTACCGAATATTGAGGATATTGAAGTAATTTTTAAGCAATTAAGAAAGCGTTTACAAATTGAAGGGGGAATTGTGGAATGGCAACAATGTCAGGTGGAGAAGTAGTAGCAAAAATGTTGGCAAAAGAAGGTGTGGATAACATCTTTGGAATTATTGACGGGACGTATTTCGGCTTTTATTCGAACTTGCAAAAAAATGGAATTGAGCTCATATCACCACGCCATGAAACAAGTGCGGCACATATGGCAGGTGCTTATGCGAGGGTGACAAATCGTTTAGGTGTATGTATGGCGAGTAATGGACCGGGTGTAGCTAATATTCTGCCGGGTTTAGTAGTAGAAGAAGCAGAAGCAAATCGCGTGTTGTGCATTACGAGTGCAAGACGGACAGGTATCATGTATCCAGACCGTGGCGGAACGTACCAGTGTTTTGACCAGACTTCAACAATTAAACAGTTTGCTAAATGGAGTGAAGCAGTACCTTCATTTGACCGTATCCCTGAAATGCTGCGGATGGCATTGCGCAAATGCTATGAAGGGCGTCCGGGCGTCGTTCATTTGGATATCCCGGAAAACATTATGAATACGAAAGTCAGTTGTGAACTGAATTTTTGGGAACCTTCGCAATACCGCATGCTAGAGCTGCCAAAAGCATCGAACTATCAGGTTGAACGAACAGCCCAATTACTGAATTCAGCTACATTCCCGATCATTCATGCAGGCAGCGGTGTCATTCATGCAGGCGCAAAAAAAGAACTGACTGAAGTTGCGGAAAAACTGCAGGCGATGGTTACGACGAGCTGGGCAGGGCGCGGTGCGATGAGCGAGGATAATCCGCTTATGATGTCAATGGTGCATATTGAAACAAATAATAATGTACGAAACGATGCGGATGTTGTATTAGTATTAGGGTCTCGTCTCGGTGAAACGGACTGGTGGGGGAAAGCACCTTACTGGAATGCACATCAAACGGTCATACAAGTAGATTTGGAACCTTCCATTCTTGGAGCAAATAAACCTGCTGAACTATTGATTCAGGCAGATATTAAAGCATTTTTACAAGAGTTGCTAGTTGTACTAAATCGAGATACTGAAACCGTAATTGATACAAATCGAAAACAGATGATTGAAAAACATATTGAATCGAAAAGGGCGCACCGGAAAAAATTGAATGAGCATACAACGGATAAAAATTCACCTTTAAATCCAGCACAAATCCCGCATATGGCCAATCAAATATTCCCTAAAAATACACCACTTGTCATTGACGGTGGCAATACAGCCATCTGGTCGAACTTCTATTATGAAGTGAATGATGAAATGCCGCTTTTATCGACATTTAAATTCGGTATGCTCGGTGCAGGTGTCGGTCAGGCACTCGGGGCGGCAGTTGCCAAGCCAGAACAGCCGGTTTTATGTATTATCGGTGACGGGGCAATGGGCTTCCATCCGCAGGAAATCGAAACAGCTGTGCGCAACAATCTGCATGTCGTCTATATCGTGCTTTGTGATAAACAATGGGGCATGGTGAAAATGAATCAGCATTTTGCGCTAAGACCGATTAAAACTATGTTGAAAAAAACTTTGGATCCACACGAAAGCATCAATGCCGATTTAGGTGAGATTCGATTTGACCTAGTAGCGAAAGCAATGGGAGCACATGGCGAATATGTAGAAACGTTTGACCAGCTGGAACAGGCCCTTCTAACTTCTATTTCAGTAGGAAAGTGTACAGTCATTCATACAGAGGTCGACCCGGTCAAGCATATGTGGGCGCCAGGGTTACGCTATTTCAAAGATATGCACGCCGAACCGAAGGGAAAATAATATATGGGAATCGATACTATTCAAATCAACTTTAATGAGACGGCCTTGTTAATAATGAACATCGTCATTGGATTTATCATGTTTGGCGTAGCGCTCGATCTGCAAGTTTCAGATTTTAAGAGATCGTTAAAGACTCCCAAACCGGCGTTAATCGGCCTTGCTTGTCAATTCTTCCTGTTGCCGGCGATTACATTTGTACTTGTCAGCATTATTCAGCCGATTCCTAGTATTGCGTTAGGTCTGTTTTTAGTCGCCGCTTGTCCAGGAGGAAATTTATCGAATTTTTTAACGCATTATGCAAAAGGCAATACACCACTGTCGATCAGCATGTCAGCCATTTCCACGGTTTTGGCAATTGTCATGACACCGCTGAACACGATGTTTTGGGCGTCTTTATATGGTCCAACAAAAGAGATGATGACATCGTTCAGTATTAGTGTTGTCGATATGTTCACGACAATTTTCTTTATGCTCGGTCTGCCGCTTATTATCGGGATGTATATTCGAAAAAAATTCCCGAAATTTGCAGCCCGCTTCAACCAGATAATGATGAAACTATCGATCGTCATTTTCGTGTTGTTTGTTGTCATTATGGTAGCGAATAATTTTGATGCGTTTATTAATAATGTTGGAGCTGTTGTTTGGGTCGTGATCCTGCAAAATTTACTGGCGATTTGCATCGGCTATTTCTCTTCCCGTGCATTAAAAGTGAATGAGCGCGACAGAAGAGCAATCGCAATTGAGGTTGGTATTCAAAATTCGGGTCTCGGCCTCGTACTCATCTTTACCTTCTTTGGAGGTCTGGGAGGCATGGCGCTGGTTGCGGCAATGTGGGGAATCTGGCATATTATTTCCGGTTTAGCAATCGCAACTTTCTGGTCAAGGCGCGCTCCCGAAGCAATTGTCACAGTTCAACAGGAGGTCCAGGCATGAACGTTTTAATCACAGGGGCGGGCGGTTATTTAGGACAGCAGCTCGTTCTCTATTTACTGGAAACTACAAATCATTCAATAATAGCAGCTGATATTCGGAAAACGTCACCTTTTGAAGTACATCCTAATCTACAATATATCGAATTGGATGTCCGCTCAGATGAAGCACAGAAATATTTCGAACAATATAATGTTGACGTCGTTGTACATTTGGCTTCAATTGTTACACCTGGAAAGAATAGTAACCGGGAATTTGAATATTCGGTCGATGTATTAGGAACAAAAAATATACTGGAAGCATGTGTAAAGACGAATGTTAAAAGGATTGTCGTTTCATCCAGTGGTGCGGCTTACGGCTATTATGAAAATAATGCACAATGGATAGAAGAAACAGATCCAATCCGGGGCAATGAAGCTTTTGCCTATTCCTATCATAAGCGGTTAGTAGAAGAAATGCTCGAGCAATACCGATCGCAATACCCGCAGCTCGAACAGACAATATTTAGGATAGGTACGATTTTAGGGAAGAATGTACGCAACCAAATTACAAATTTATTCGAACAGAACATGGTGCTCGGTGTTGCCAAATCAAAAAGCCCATTTGTATTTATATGGGATCAGGATGTCATTTCCTGTTTTGCTAAGGCGATTGACAGTGAGGTTACAGGCATTTTTAATTTGGCAGGAGATGGTGCGGTCACAATAGATGATCTGGGTGTTTTGCTGAATAAAAAAGTAGTGAAAATACCGGCGCCGGTCATAAAGGGAAGTTTGTTTGTGTTAAAAAGGCTGAAGTTAAGTCAATATGGAGAGGAACAGGTTGATTTCCTGCGTTACCGTCCTGTTCTGAACAATAAGAGATTGAAGGAAGTTTTCCAGTTCATTCCACGAAAATCCTCGCTCGAAGTGTTTGAATACTACTGGCAGCATCGAATGAAAGAGTTGAAATAGATTGGGTTTTATTAATAATTGTGGTTATTCCGGAGAGTCAGATTTTTATTTGATTTTCCGGCTTTTTTATGTAGATGGCTATTTAAAGACGAAATTTCCCCCGCATTTTATATAGAAGCGGCACGTTTTGGCGAAGATAACGATAGAAGTTTCAATTATTTTAGAACTTATAAATTAAATTGATGAATAACATGGAATTTCTCCTTATTTAAGAATCAGAGTTTGACCCGGAACATTATTAATGTAGTAAAATAGTATCCATAAACAATCTGCTCAGTAAAGGAGGTGGGGAAATGGCGGCGAGAGTTATTTTCCATTTAGATATGAACAGTTTTTATGCATCTGTCGAACAGGCTCATGATCCGAGTTTAAAGGGGAAACCGATTGCTGTTGCGGGAAATGCTAAAGAACGGCGCGGCATTATCGTAACAAGCTCTTATGAGGCCCGTGCCAAAGGGATTTATACAACGATGACTGTTGGAGAAGCAAAGCGTAAATGTCCCGAACTGCTGTTGCTGCCCCCTGATTTCCCAAAATACCGGGCAGCAAGTGCGGCAATTTTCTCCATATTACGAAGCTATACGGATTTAGTAGAACCTGTATCGATTGATGAAGGCTATTTGGATGTAACGGAACAATCCAAATCACAGCATCCGCTCCAATTGGCCGAGGAAATTCAGCAACGAATTTTACATGAGCTCGATTTACCGTGCTCCATTGGTATTGCCCCTAACAAATTTCTCGCTAAAACCGCTTCAAACATGAAAAAACCGCTCGGAATTACGATTCTTAGAATTCGCGAACTGCCGGAGCTTTTATGGCCGCAGGAAGTCGTGACAATGCACGGAGTAGGGGAGAAAACAGCGAAGAAGCTGAATGGGCTAAATATTTTTACAATCGGTGATTTGGCACAAGCGGATGAGCGACTGTTAATACGGAATTTAGGAAAAAACGGAGCTCGACTCATCAAACGTGCAAATGGCATTGATTCACGGCCGGTTGACCCGAACGCTATATTTGATACGAAAAGTGTTGGGAATTCGACGACCCTTCCAAGGGATGAGACCGAATATTATATTTTGAAGGAGACGTTTGAAAAGCTGAGTAAAAGTGTATCCGAACGTCTGAAAGTGAAATATTTGGCGGGGACAACGGTGACAATTCAAATACGCAATTTTGACTGGCAAAATGCTTCGCGCAGTAAAACATTGCGGAACGCCGTCAATCAGGCAGATGAAATATTTGAAATCGCGTGGAAGCTGTTTACCGAAAACTGGGATGAAACACCTGTTAGACTGATCGGCATTACCGTTTCCAACGTTGTCGATCAATCCGAATTAACCCAGCAGCTCAGTCTGTTTAATTTTGAACAGCATATAAAAGATGAGCCGATTTTGGAACTGGTCGAAACTATTGAAAAGAAGTTCGGAAAAGGAGCCATTAAACGTGGAGTCCGGGCGAAATCAAAAAGCTACGCCTCAAAAACAAGCTTCAGCAAGGACTTTCTGGAGGATCATACTAAGTGAACGCAAGCTGAGTTTAAGTGGAAACTTCAACACAGCTTGCAATGTTTAAATTCTCCGAAACTCGTACATAGTGTTATGAGAATAATTTTCATTTAGTTAGGTAACTACGAAAGACCCATGCTATAATAGGATTGATATTATGCTTCAGGAGGACAATATGGGTATTCATCCGATCCGGTTTTTACGCATAATGGGCTTACTCGATGGGATTTCGCTCATTACGTTATTACTTATTTCCATGCCGCTTAAGTATTTCGCGGATTTACCGCAAGTTGTGACGGTAAATGGCAGCGTACACGGCGGTATTTTTATGGTTTATTTCCTTGCAATCGTCATCGTGCAACTGCGCATTCAATGGCATATCGGCTGGTCATTGTTAAGCGTGCTTGTCGCATTTATCCCATTTGGCAATTTTCTGCTTGATAATAAACTGAAAAAAATGCAACCATCATTACATACAAAGCCATTTCCGAAACATTGGCTCGTTTACGCCATCATTTTCTTCTCGTTTTTCGATCTGTTCGTCCAGCTGCCGATCATGAGTACATATGCACTGTCGGTCGGCGCGACAACGTTTATCGCGGGGATTGTCGTTGGTCTATATTCATTTATGAACACATTCGGCAATATCTTTTCCGGTATTTTTACTGATAAAATTGGGGCATTTCGTATATTAGTATTCGGTTTGTTGACGTCTGCGATTTCGCTATTATGTTACCAGCTTGTCGATAATGCGACGGCACTTTTAATCGTCCGCTGTATTCACGGGTTCAGCAGCGGTTTTATTACTCCGGCTGCCTTTACATTGCTTGCGAATATGCGTGCATCCAATGAACAGGGGAGCGGAAGCGCGGTTACAGGCTCGTTTGTCGGTATTGCGGCAATTGTCGGCCCTGCTTCAAGCGGAATTTTAGCGAGTAAAATTTCGGTGCCGAATGTGCTGGGAATCGTTGCACTGTATGGCATTATTCTATTGATCGGCTTATTCCTGTTTTTACGCAAATCACCGTTACCAAAACGGGATAAGCAGAAGGCAACCGAAAAGTTCAATTTGAACAGCGGTATTTTAAAAGCATATGGCGGTGCATTTTTCCTTATGTTTTCTCAAGGTGTTCTCGCATATTTATTGCCGATTTACGTGCAGGATTTAGGGTATGGTTCACGAGTATCCGGTACATTACTAAGTGTATTCGGTATTGTCGCGGTCCTGATCTTTATATTACCGACGAACAAAATTTTCGATTATTTAAATCCGCAAGTAACATTGTTTGCCGGAGTGCTACTACTCGGACTTGCTCAAATCGGCATCGGTCTGACAAAGGAAATGTCATGGCTGTATGCAATACTGGCACTTTACGGAATCGGATTTGCGTTTTTATTCCCTTCTATTAATGCCCTATTAATTGAAGCAACGACTGAACAGACTCGCGGGAAAGCATACGGCTATTTTTACGCGTTCTTCTCCATTGGTGTAGTCGCAGGGTCTTCATTATTAGGCGCACTTGATCTGGTAGGAACATCAGGCTTTGTATTTACAGGGACATTATTGTTTAGTTTCTGTATCGTTGTGCTCTATTCATTTATGAAATCGGGTGCGGCATTTGTGAAGGTTCAGCATAAAGAAAAAATGCATCATTCATAAATACGAGGTTTACCGTTTTGAAAGAAATTTCTTTCTAATGCGCTTTAAACAATAGTCATGTATACTGGACTAGGTGATTTTTTAATGGGCGAATATGGAATCGAAAGGAATTATAATCATGGTACAATTACATTTAGAAGTTTTAGAACGATGCAGTAAAGAAACAGAAGATACAATTACAGCGGAAAGTAATGCATTTGCATCTACACCAATCCACTATTTAAAGGACAATCAAGGGGAATTTATTTATGTGGAATGTGCACAATTCAACGATATTCGCATCGACGCGGTAGCACTTGAATTTGATGATGCATTTAATCTGTATACGGCATTATTCGGCTTGAAACTGCAAAAGAAACATGGTGAAGTAATTCGTCAATATTTGAAAGACAATGTGAAATCTGCATTAGGAAGCAGCAGTGCAGCGTTCTCCGGACAAGAAGGCCTTTGGGAACTGAACATTGCGGTTGACTGTATCGAAGGCTTCCATGAGAAGATGACGATTACAGAAGTTTGTGAAATGCTTTACCAATTTGTTGCGCAATTATTATCAACAGTCGAGAAATAAATGACGCAAAAATACTTATATAGTTTTACTTGGCAAAGAGATGAATATGATCTTTCACGTTTGGAAATGCGCACATTTTTTAACTTTCACGTGGAAGGAAATGTTTTAATTAGCCAGGAAAAAATAGAGCCGAGTCGTAGTCCGTATATGCGTTCAAGGTTAGCTGTTTTCCTTGAAGCGAATTCAATAGAGCAACTGGTAGAAATGGCGGCACAGTTGGAGCTTGGACAAAAGACGTACAAAATTCATTGTTTGAACAATAGTAGTGATGGGATTAAGCCAAAATTTAACCGGGCGATTCGAAACGACTATATGATTCGCGTTAGCTCAGCAATCAATGCCGAACCGGAACTAGTAAAGCCGGATGTAGTATTGGGTCTTGTGATTCATGAGGAGCGCTATTATTTAGGCGAGATTACATACGGTGAAGCGGTTTGGCTGAAGCATATGCAAAAGCCTGAAATGTACTCCACGGCACTGAGTACACGGGATGCCCGTGCGATTGTCAATATCGCGGTACCGTTTCCGGACGGATTAAAGGTGATTGATCCTTGCTGCGGTATCGGTACAGTACTTGTGGAAGCGATGAGCATGGGCATTGCGATTGAAGGGCGCGACATCAACAAACGTGTTGTATGGGGTTCCCAAATTAATCTTCGCCATTTCGGCTATGAACCGAATGTAGAGATTGGACCAATTGAAGAGGCAAGTGAAGGCTATGATGTGGCAATTATTGATATGCCGTACAATTTATTTACGCATATTACGGGTGAACTGCAGCAAAGCATCATTACAAATGCTCGTCGGATTGCAAAGCGGGTCATTATTGTGACAATCGAATCGATGGACGATAAAATCCACGAAGCCGGTTTAACAATTATCGATCGAGCCGTATTGAAAAAAGGGAAATTCGAACGCCAAGTTTTAATATGTGAATAGTAGAAACGTTTCAATTCGGTGTGAACCTGGATTGGAACGTTTTTTGTTTGACACTGCATTTTTTACATGGTATATTTATCTCGAATTAAAGATAAATGAATTCGTGATAACAGGAAGGAGGGTACTTTATGAGTAAATATGACAAACAATTAAAAGCATTTACTGTTTTACATCGGGCACAGACATCCGTTCAAGAAGCGACGAAAAAAGATATCCAGCAGCATGATCTGAATTTAACGGAATTTGCCGTGATGGAATTGCTTTATCATAAAGGAGATCAGCCTATCCAAATCATCGGTAAAAAAGTATTGATCGCAAGCAGCAGCATTACGTATGTCGTCGATAAGCTGGAGAAGAAAAATCTCGTGGCACGTGTTGCCTGTCCGACAGACCGCCGTGTTACGTTTGTTTCATTAACGGATGAAGGAAAACAGATGATTGAATCGATTTTCCCTTCACATGAAGAGAAGATTGCATCGATTTTTGATGTGCTGTCGGATGAAGAACTGCAAAACTTTACAGACTATTTAAAGCGTGTAGGACACCATGCGAACAAATTTTAAATTGATGAGAAGCATCGGAATCGGTGCATTTTTCTTAAACTAATATCTCGATATCGAGAAAAATGGAGGCAATACAGATGAACCATATTAAAGGAATCCACCACGTAACAGCCATTACAAGCAGTGCAGAAAAAAACTATGAATTTTTCACATATGTATTAGGAATGCGACTAGTGAAAAAAACTGTCAACCAGGATGATATTCAAACATACCACCTGTTTTTCGCGGATGATAAAGGTTCTGCAGGAACAGATATGACATTCTTTGATTTCCCGGGTATCCCGAAAGGTCGTCACGGTACGGATGAAATTTACAAAACAGCTTTCCGTGTACCGAATGATGCGGCACTGGATTATTGGGTAAAACGTTTTGACCGTCTGAAGGTACAGCATGAAGGTATCAAACCATTATTCGGTAAGAAAACATTATCATTCGTCGATTTCGATGACCAGCAATATATGCTCATTTCAGATGAAAATAATGAAGGGATCGCTTCAGGTACACCTTGGCAAAAAGGTCCGATTCCATTGGAGTTTGCGATTACAGGGTTAGGTCCGATTCATGTGCGCGTTTCAAACTTCGATTATTTCAAGGAAGTACTTGAAAAAGTATTAGTAATGCGTCAAACAGGCAAAGAAGATTCGCTGCATTTATTTGAAGTAAGAGAAGGCGGTAACGGGGCATCTGTTATTGTCGAGCACAATACGGTATTACAGCCAGGTCGTCAGGGATTCGGTACAGTTCACCATGCAGCATTCCGTGTAGAAGATACAGCCGTATTGCGTGAATGGATCGGCCGTCTTGAAAGCTTCGGGTTTGGTACATCAGGCTATGTGGACCGTTTCTTCTTTGAATCGCTCTATGCACGTGTAGCACCGGGGATTTTATTTGAATGGGCAACAGATGGACCAGGATTCATGGGCGACGAGCCATACGAAACAGTAGGGGAAATCCTTTCGTTGCCGCCATTCTTAGAGAGCAAACGCGACTATATCGAAAGTGTTGTGCGTCCGATTGATACAGTACGCTCAACAAAAACAATCGAGAAGGAATACGAGTAATTCGACTATCAAAATGAGAATGGAGAATGTCCGATGAACTATATTTTTAGTAAAGGTAAAGAAGACAAGCCGGTATTTTTACTGCTTCACGGGACAGGCGGAGGTGAGAACAGCCTGCTTGCACTGGCAGAAATCATTGATCCGGAAGCATCGGTTTTAAGTGTACGAGGCAATATATTGGAACACGGGATGCCGCGATTTTTCCGACGTTTAGCTGAAGGTGTGTTTGATATGGAAGATTTGGCCTTCCGTACGAAGGAGCTGTATGAATTTATCGGCGAGAAAGCAAGTGAATACGACTTTGACCGTCAAAACATTATTGCGATCGGTTATTCTAACGGTGCCAATATCGCAGCAAACCTGTTGTTTGAATATGAAAATGCATTAAAAGGTGCGGTTCTGCATCATCCAATGGTTCCGAATCACGAAGCAACGGTTGCGAAACAGGACGGCACGCATGTATTTATCGCAGCAGGAGTGAATGACCCGATTTGCCCGCAGCAAGAAGCAATCGATCTGGAGCGTTACTTAACGGATGCAGGAGCAAACGTGACATTAGAATGGGAATCAAACGGTCACCAGCTGACGATGAATGAAGTACAAAAAGCGAAGGCTTGGTATGAGCGCGCATTTTAATTAAAGATTGTTCATGCATAAAAGACCCTTTCCGGTTTCAGGAAAGGGTCTCTTGTATTTAAGTGATTTTCTTTTTACATTTTTTATTATCCGCAAAGACGGCAATTAAGGTTCCGGATATCACCGTCATCCATAAAATAATGCTCATTTTTTCAACTCCAATCGTTTGTTTCATTACTATATGTTTAATGATAAGGAAGGATTAGTTGAATAGTCAGTTTAGCCAAGGTGGAGGTTTTTAATAAGGATTAAGGAAAGCCGACCTTAATTTTTCTGCTAATCAAGTGTTGAAGAGGGGAATTTTTATCATTCCATATGATCATTTCTTTTGCCGCCCCTTTTTTTCTTTGCATATACTTATTTGCAACCTATAATAAATACAACGATAGTAAAAAGCTTCTACATGAGGCAAACTAAACTCGTGTTAGGAGGAAATGACATGCAAATCCAATTTTTAGGCACTGGTGCAGGGATGCCGTCAAAAGAACGCAATACGAGTTCGATCGCATTCAAACTGCTGGAAGAACGGGGCTCTATTTGGCTGTTTGACTGCGGGGAAGCGACTCAGCACCAAATTTTGCATACAACGGTTAAACCGCGCAAAATCGATAAAATCTTTATTACACATTTACACGGCGACCATATTTTCGGGCTGCCCGGCTTTTTAAGTTCCCGTTCCTTTTTAGGCGGAGAGGACATACTTACAATTTACGGGCCGGCGGGATTACAACAATGGATTGAACAAACATTACAATTATCTAAAACCCATTTAACATATCCGATTGAATTTGTCGAAGTAAAAGATGGCATCGTATTTGAAGATGAGAAGTTTACGGTACGTGCACTGTCGCTTCAGCATGTTGTCCCATGTTTCGGCTACCGGATTGAACAAAAGCCGATGCAGGGCGAGCTGCTGATCGACAAGGCTTTAGCATTAGGTGTGCCAAAAGGTCCGTTATTAGGCCAATTAAAAGCAGGTCATTCTGTAAAATTGGAAGATGGAACAGTTGTGGAAAGCAGCGATGTGACGTCACCACCACAGCAAGGGTTCACAGTAGTCATTTTGGGGGACACAAAGTATTGCGAAAACAGTATCCGATTAGCACAAAATGCGGATGTTGTCGTACACGAAGCAACCTTTGACCATTCCACAATAGAACTGGCGGGCAAGTACGGACATGCGACAAATACAGAAGCGGCAAAAATCGCGAAAGAAGCACAAGCGAGACATTTGCTGTTGAATCATATAAGCGCCCGTTTTTTAAAGCATGATCTGATTCCGTTTTTGGAAGAAGCAAAAGCGATCTTCGAAAACAGCTATTTAGCAAATGATTTCAGCCAATACGAGTGGCGGAAAAACGAATTGCTGGAAATCGAATAGATGAATTTAATCGAGGTGTATAGTAAATGGGGTGATATTTACTATATGCCTCTTTACTTTTTTAAGAGAATTTTGCCCAAATTACAGAAAGTTTCCGCTATAATGGAGAAAAGGGGGATGAATGATGCAGCAACCGACAATTTCACCGAAAGTATTACGATTGCTAGTTATTTTTCCAAATGTCATGAGCTATATTCTGTTATTTGGGGTCGTTGTGTACATAAGAACAAACTTGGAAATGCTGAAGGCGACAGACGGCTTAACGACATGGCTGATCATTGCCGCAGTATTAGGGCCAATTTCGCTCTATACGACATTCAGTATTGTGAAGCGGATTAAGAATGGATTATTGTAAAGGTTCCGGTTCGCGTAAGGGGAAAAATATTAATTGATCACATGCCAAAACACTCAGTATTTTTTGAACTGAGTGTTTTTTATTATCTACTCTCTAATTAATCGAAGCAACTGCAACCCATCAGATGGATTTCCACTATATCCCGACATCCAGCGAAGGTAGGGACTGAAATATGCTAATATAGGCCTAACCTTGTATAAAGGAGGATTATTTTGAATAAGTTCGGCAGAGGGATTGTAGCATTATTAGGAATTTTGCTTACTATAATTTCAAGTATTATATCAGGTGTGAATTTCTTTGATTTGAGTGGTGGTAAAGGCTTAAATACAGAAAAGATAGAAAAGAATATAGAAAAATTAAAAGGCTATTCCTGGTTTACTGAAGTATTTAAAATTGAGGAGCATCAGCGTTCATTTTATATAAGCTTAAAAATTAGAAAGTACTTACAAAGCTCAATGCGTGTAAATAGATTAATTCGTAGTGAAAAAGAGCAAGTAAAGTTTATTTTAATGTTAGAAGAAGTGGCCCGATTACGTAATAAATGATTATTTAAATTTACCTTGTGAACCGGTTGTTAAAGAATAAATTTATACGGAGGAAAGGCACATGAAAAAAATAATTCTCTTTAATCTAATATTTTGTATAGTAGTTGTTATTGTTGCATTCAATTATTTTAATATTAAATCTCGAAGCGCGGTTGTATTCAATTATGTGGGAGACTACATGGAAACTAACTATGGGGTTGATCGGGAAAATATAATTTTAGTAGAAAATAATTACCGAAGAGGAATGGGGTTGTTTGAAATAGAAGTTAAAGATGTAGTTACGGAAACCTATTACTTTTATGAAGTCGACATTAGGGATGACTATTCATTATATTATATTAGAGATCTTTCTGAGCTACATCGTAAAAATAAGGCTGATCAAGAAGGGTGAGAGGTGGGAAATGATGAAACAAATTTATGCTTTTGAAAGTATTCCGGATTATGAAAAGTATAAAGACGAAATCGATTTATTGAATAAAAAATTAAAGACGTATAAAGAATTGTTAATTAACCAATTTGAGCTCATAGAGTTACCCAAATCAATCGTTTGGACGAGTAGTAAGAATGCTACTACCGTATTTTCACAAGTCCCTGTACCTGCCTATACCAATCGGGAAACAATTTATATGTCGCCAAGTGTTAGCGAATGGAAGGCATTTTACCTTTCCCAATTGGATGGTGAGGAACTGGAGCATAATGATGAAATTCAGTACATAAAAAATTATTTCCAATCACTGACGATCGATGATGTTTTTTGTATATTAGCACATGAGCTTACACATCATATTGAACTCTTTCCTGATGAATTTGAAGAAGTGCGCGATAATAGTATTTGGTTTGAAGAAGGAATGTGTGAATATCTCTCTCAAAGAATGACATTATCGGAACATCGATATAATGAATTAAGGAAAAATGAAAACTTATTGATTAAACTATTTAAGCCAAAGTATGGCGGCTTTTCATTAAATGATTTTGGAGCAGGTAGCTATAATCAAACATCGTTAGCTTCAATTATGCTGAATTATTGGAGAAGCTCCGCTGCAGTTCATTATTTAGTAGAATGCTGCTACGAAGGCGACGTTATGAAGGTCTTTAGCAAATATGAAGAATGGCATGAAAATGGGAGACAGCAACCATTAACTGAATATTTTGGTGTGGAGAAATTTTAAATCCAACAAACGGGTGGAATTCATAATTAAGAATTCCGCCTTTTTGCTTAACTAATTTATATAGTGATATGTAAGGTGTGTCCGTTTCATCAAATAAGTAATCTGTTTGTGCTAATATAATCAATAAGTCTTTGCAATAGGAGGTCCCCATGGATTTAATAGCGCAACATCCTTATTTTAAAGTAGAAAGAACTGTGACAGGTACTGAACAGTTTGAAGTAGAACATGACCGAATTATTTACTTATACCACGATAAAGTCGTTACTCAGCATCGAGAATTTCCGACTAAGATTGTGATGGATTTTTCTTACCGGGAAATTGCAAAACAAGGGGGGATTCTCTATTTACATACGCTGCAAGGTGTATATGCGTATACTGTGAAATCCTCACCTGAAGCATTCATCAGTGCATATAGAGCTTACTTCAAGTGAAAGTAGTATTTAAATAATTGGTTTTTTATGGTAGTATTCTGAGTGAGTCTTGAATGAACACAAAAAGTTTAGTCGCATAACAAGGAGGAGAAATTTGTTATATTTCACACTATTAATAGGCTTGTTTCTAGTCATAATGACAACGAAGCTTACTCAAAAATTTAAATTATCAAGCATTTGGTTGATAGTAGGTCAAATTAGCGCATCATTAATCATTATATTGTTTGGCGATCTTGAGGTTAGTTATATTAATCAAATTGAATTAGGATTCTTGGCAATTCCATTTTCTTTATTATTCCTAGTAGGATTTACTAATGTAATGAATATAGAACAAGAGCAGCAACCATTAATCTTGCTGTTACCATGTATTTCTTTACTTTGTCTTTCTACAGCTGCTCTTATTATGGGGAATTCATTTGTTTCAATATCCGGGCTATTTGCTGTTTTAACAATTATGTTGTGTCGCTCTGTTTTAGGGGGAAAGGTTTTAGGAAGACCCTTTACTATATCGCTCGGTTTTGTAATAGCAGTGCTGTCACTATCATTACTTAAGTTTTCTTTTGTCACAATTTACATTCCGATTTTTACTTTAGCATTACCGTTAGCAATTTATCTTTTCTTACAAAATAAAATAACTAGTGCACAATCAATGATTATTAGTGCTTCAGTAGCAGTATTGTTCGGGTTACTAATGTTTGTCATTCCATTTAATGTAGTATGGTACATGGTCGTTGGGGCAACTGTTATTTTGGCCATTTCACAATTATCCAGTAAGTATCGATTTATTTAGTGAAATCAAATTTTCTTTTAATAAACTATTAGTAGGTGATGACACTGGGATATATTATGGAGTTACGAAAGAAGATTGGTACGGATCCCATAATTATGGTGGGAGCTTGCGTTTTAATATTGAATGAGAAAGCACAACTGCTTCTCCAACAGAGAAAAGATAATAAAAGCTGGGGACTTCCTGGTGGGGCAATGGAATTAGGTGAAAGCTTGGAAGAGGTAGCAGTAAGGGAAATGGAAGAAGAAACCGGATTAATCCCAACACGGTTAAAATTATTAAAAACATTTTCAGGTAAAGAATTTTATTACAAATATCCTCATGGTGATGAGGTTTATAACGTCGTTACTGCATTTATCTGTAAAAACTATGAAGGTTCAATTAAATACGATGAATCAGAAGCCATTGATATAGGATTTTTTGATTTATCAGATTTACCTCTACGTATAAGTCCACCAGATTATTTAGTAATTATGGATTTCTTAAAAACACAACATTCAATTTAAACGGTAAGCAAAAATGCTCAGAAAATCTGAGCATTTTTTGCTTAATTCACGATTAATATTTTAGAGATAGGCGGTACTTGATTCTCTCGACCATTTCGTGTTCTTCATCGTGCATCGCATCATATGCAGATTGCGGATTGTACGAAACAATATCTCTAAAATCTTTAACAATGAAACGAATTGCCTGGAGAACTTGATATAAATCAGCAACCTCTTCTTTGGTAAGTGATGCTCCATAAACATAATCGATTAAATATGTACGTACATTTGATACTCTATATTGCAATTCTGCATGGACTGAAGCATTACTGCCTATAAATAAGAGATTACTTGTTATAGTACGGAAATCCTCGGATACCTTTGAAATCATACTATTGTTTTCATCAGTTATCGGCTGATTGAAATTATAATTCAGGAGCTGCTCAGACACATTTTCTAATAAAGAGATGTCGTTTATATAATGTTCACCGATTTGTACCTCAAGGATACTTACTTTTTCCTCTAATTGATTTACTTCTATTTTTGTAGGGAGTTTAAACCAAACAACTGTACATAAAGCTATTACTACCACAAGTCCAATTACATACTTTAACCATTTCACTCTATCACACTCCAATTTTTATACATTAACTACTACTTGTTAAACCTATTTAGTCTGCAATTCCTTGTAAACAACCAATATCCTTGTTTAATAAATAGTATGTTATTATATTGCTATATTAACATAAATAACCATTATTTTCTGTTCGGCTTATAGGGAATCGAAGTTGTGTCGGAAGGCGATGGGATTTATGTTAAAATCTAGTGAGTTATTTTTAAGGTTTTCAATAATAAAATAAATATTTAGGAGGTAGAGAATGAAAAATATAATTGGTTTAATAATAGGAACTTTTGCAGGTTGGCTAATATGGGGATATTTTACGGGTGAATTTTCAGGGGAAAGGTTTTTCATGTTTTTAATGGGAATCATTATGGGGTACATTATCGGTAGAATTAAACCAAAGGGAAAAAAGTTTGATTTAGAAACTTGATGGTTGCTTATCATTTTATGAGAAAAATATATTCATGAATGCTTTATTTTAATAAGCATTTTAATTAAATGGGCGTAATTCTGAAACAAGAATTAGCGTCCTTTTCTCTTTTAAGAGCCATATTATGTAGGAGAAATGTTATGAAGTGCAAGAATTTAAAAGAGGATAAAGTAGCGGATTACAAAAGCCCTATTGACTATGTATATTTCATATCTAACAATAACCTTTATGCAGAAGCTGATTCGTCAGACTAGAAGGTGGAATAAAACGTGAGAAGAACGGAAAGAAGACAGCAACAAAAATTAACCGGGCGGATATGGAGTAAGGTTAAAAATAAAAAAATAATGGTGAAGGTTTTAGCAGTGAGTTCAGTATTTTTATTATGCTTTTTCCTCATATTTAATATTTTTGTTTGGGCAAGCGATGTCAGTAAACTAGAAGAACCCACTCCGCAGCCAACGATTATTTATGATCAAAATGGAGATATAGCCAGCAAGGTAATGGGTTCTAAAACAGATGGGGTCAGTATAGGACAGATTCCGGAACATCTTATTCATGCTGTAATTGCAACGGAAGACCAGAAGTTTTACAAGCATGGTGGAATTAATATGATAGGGATTGTTCGGGCATTGACTCAAAACATGATGAGTGGAGAAATAGTGGCTGGAGGCAGTACGATTACACAGCAGTTAGCTAAAAATGTCTTTCTAACACAAGAACGTACATATACGAGAAAGTTAAAAGAACTCATATTGACGAAGAAAATTGAACGAACATACGATAAAGACGAAATAATGGAACGGTACTTAAACCAGATTTACTTTGGTGAAGGCGCATGGGGCATACAGCGTGCTTCCGAAACGTACTTCGGCAAAGATGTTAGTGAATTAACATTAGGTGAGTCGGCTATGCTTGCGGGGTTGATTAAAGCGCCGTCAGTTTTGTCACCATTAAAAGATATGAATAAATCAGTTCAACGGAGAGACCTTGTTCTAGCATTAATGGAAAAGGAAGGTTACATAACTCAAAACGATGCAAAAAAAGCAAAAGAACAACCTATCGAATTAGAGGGCAAAAAGATGGATGATTATAAGGGGAAATATCCTTATTATGTAGACCATATTATTGACGAAGCGATCGAACAATACGGGCTTACAGAAAATGAGGTACTTTCGGGTGGACTTCATATTTATACAGAACTTAATCCTGCAATACAAAATGCAGTTGAACAGGTATATAAAGATAATGAAATGTTTCCTGAAGGGCAATCGGACCAGTTAATCCAAAGTGGAGCAATCTTCATCAATCCCTCAACCGGAGGAATCACTGCACTAATTGGAGGTAGAGGGGAACATACTTTTAGAGGATTTAATCGAGCTACTCAATTAAAACGTCAGCCTGCGTCAACTATGAAACCATTGGCGGCGTATACTCCTGCTTTGGAGCAAGGATACGAAATCTATGATAAGTTACAAGATTCACCTATTAATATTGACGGGTATCAACCAATGAACTATGACAAACGATTCCATGGTGAAGTAACGATGTATGAAGCATTGGTAAATTCATACAACATCCCACCGGTATGGTTATTAAATAAAATGGGATTGAAAAACGGTATAAATGCTGTTGAGCGTTTTGGTATTAAATTAAAAGAAGAGGATCATAATTTAGGTTTAGCACTTGGTGGTTTAAGTGAGGGTGTATCGCCTTTACAAATGGCTCAGGCATATTCCACATTTCCTAATGATGGTGTAATGGTAGCAGCACACTCTATACAAAAAATTGAAGATGCAGATGGCGAGGTCATTGCTAAGTGGCATCATAATGAGACGAGTGTTACGAAGCCCCTAGTCGCTCAAGAAATAACATATATGCTTAAGGGCGTTGTTGAAGAAGGTTCAGCAAAGAACGCTCAAGTGGAAGGATGGGAAGTAGCAGGTAAAACGGGCACGACCGAGCTTCCTTTTGCGAATTCAGGGGGCGCGAAGGATCATTGGTTTGTTGGATATACGCCAGAAATTGTTGGGGCAGTTTGGATGGGATATGATCAAACAGATGAAAATCATTATTTGATGGGAACTGGCGGATCTACTGTCACAAAGATTTTCAAAGCAGCTTTGGCTGAATCTATGACGGAATTTAACCAAAAAGAATTTAACTTACCTCTACTAGGCAAACAGCTAAAAGAGCAGGAGAAGATAGAGGAAGCGCAGAGGAAGAAAGAGAAAGAGATAAAGAAAAAAGAGAAGAAGGGGAAGGATAAAGAGAAGAAGGAGAAAGAAAAAGAGAAGAAAGAGAAGGATAAGGAGAAGAAAGAGAAAGAAAAAGAGAAGAAAGAGAAAGAAAAAGAGAAGAAAGAGAAAGAAAAAGAGAAGAAAGACAAGGAAAAGGAGAACAAAAAGGAGGAAAAAGAGTAATTTGAAATGATCGAGGTTTATTATGAGGGACATCCTACTTTTCTAGATATAATCTGTTTGCCGACTTTTGTAGCCATTTTTTCTAAGCAATTATTCATTTAGCCGAAGAGAGGGGTTCCATACCATCTTTATTAAAAAAGTTTAAGTTTTAAAATTTTTTAATCTAAAGTGAAAAAGCCCGTGAAAAAATCTCACAGGCTTTGCTAATAAATTTATCAAGACTTAGGTTTTCTACTTATCAAAATTCGCACCATTATCACGCTTAAATGCTTGGTCTTTAGTAGGGGGGAATTCCTTTGCAATCTCTTCTAGGCTCTTCTGTTGTGATTTTATCGGAGCAAACGCATTGGACATTCGATTTGTTTGATTATTTGCAGGGAGGAATTCTTTCGCAATTTCTTCCTGGCTTTTCGGTTGTGATTTCATTGAAGCAAATGCATTGGACATTCGGTTAGCTTGATCAGCAGGAAGGAACTCTTTTGCAATTTCTTCGATTTTGGATTTAGCATCGGTTGAAAGGATGGGTGAAAAATCTTTCGCGATTTCGTAAAGAGTACCTAGCTTCGATTGATCATTACTTGCCTGCTTGTTTTCTTTATTGTTCTTATTTGACAATGTTATCATCTCCTCATTCCTTAATATGAGAGATAGTGAATGGAATTATATCAAGAAATGATTGACAAAATTTTTAGTGATATTCTTGTTTTTTAGATAGGTGAAAGTCATGAAAAGAATAAAAATAAAATTGATTATCGGGCGCGATTCTATCAAAAGAATCAGCGCTCTATCGTTATGACGCTTGTATGTAGCTTAGTTGTTTTTCTTTTATTCCGAATCAATTTTTAATGTATTCCAAATAGAACCCCAATTTTTACTTTGTACTCGATTTGAATAAATAGGATGTAATTTGGAGTCTGGATTAAATGGAGGAGTAGGTCTAACTAGTCCTTCAAATAAATCATTTAAGCCATAAGGAGCTAAGATTTCTATCTGATTGTTATTTAAACGAACGGCTACTGCAGTTGGAGTTTCAGGGAAATGAGCAACACTTTCAAATGATGATGAATAGGGAGAAAGTCTGTTTTTAACATGCATTCTGGCTTGATTTTTTACGGACCAGGGCAGATGAGGCATACTCTTTTGCAACTCGGATTCTAACGCTTTTTCAGACTCTATTGAACTATTCAACTCGTCAAAATATATAACATCAATATCATTTATTTCAGTTTGTACATTATGTAAGTAATCCCAAATTTTATTTCGAATAACACCCGCTGCGACCCAGCAATCATTTAATTGTAATTCTTGCACGGTTTTTAAAATCGACATCATAAGTTGATCTGATTTTATAATGTTCGTTAACTCTAATTCGTAATCCAAATGTAATCATCTCCTTTTTTACTGCTATTATATCCTTTGTAACTAGCTATTCCTTATAAAAGATTATACAAACTTAATGCTTACAATGTTTTGCCTTAAAGAAGCACTGGAAGTCAGATTGATTTCATTATGGGAAATTCTTAACAAGTTTTCAGTTTAACTGGTAAAGTATGTATATGGAGGGGAGTTTAATGGGGAATTTTTTAGTTGTACTAATGATCTTTTTAATCGTTATTGCAAATGTTATTGGGTTTATAATCTTCAAAAAGGAGAAAAGCCTGTACTCTGCTGCATTAATAATATTACTGCTGGCAGGTGTATTTGGGGGACTAGGAATTGCGTTATCATTATTTATTAATGATGCCTTTGCCATATTCTACGGGCTGAATCTTGCCGGCTATTTACTAATTAATAGTCTGATTGTATTCCTTATTGCCATTTTAGTAACTATAATTAAGAAATTTTACAGTATTTTTTAAAATCGAATTATAAAGGCAATCCTCATCAGATGAAGATTGCCTCAAATTGGTTATTTATAGAGAAGACTTCACTCTCTTATGCAACAGTATCATCGGTAGTATGTTTATTTCCTTTATAGATAAAATATAGGGAGATAAACATAAAGAATAAGGCAAAGGTTCGTTTAACATCTAATTCTATGACTAAACTATTGAACCACCCGAAATGATCAATAATCACTCCGATTACTAGTTGACCAGCTATACCAGCAATACTGGTTGCAATCACTCCAATTCGTGGTACTGCCATAACTGTCAACAGTAAATACATAGTACCTAAAAACGCTGCACTTAATTGCCATTTTGGCGCCTCTAAAATTCCTAGCAAATTCCCGTTACCAAAAAATAAAATAAATATGGTCAAAAACATTGTCCCAGTGAGAAAGGTTAAAAATGTTGTTTCAATTGTTCCGGCTTTTTGACTAAATGTACCATTGATAGATGATTGTGCGCTTAATGTGATACCGCCAATCAATGTGAATAGAATCATAAATAATCCCATGGAAATGCCTCCTAATTTATTAATATAAGTGCAATGATCATTGAAATAACTGCATATATTTTTTCTTTATTAATCTTATTTTTCTTACTACCTAACCACCCGAAATGCTCGATCGTCATACTCATCACCAATTGCCCGATGATGACAGCAACCATTGTTATGCCTACTCCGACGAATGGAACACTTACAACGATGGAAGTTAAATAAACAACACCTAAGAGCCCTCCAAGCAATGCCCATTTAGGTGCCTCCAATGTATAGGAAATCCTGCCTTTTCCAAAAAAGAGCCACAAAAGCCCCATGATGATTGAGCCCATAAAGAAGTTATAAAAGCTTGTTTCTATTTGTCCGATTGTTTTTCCTAGTTCAGCGTAAATTGCGCCTTCAAAGCTAAGTGCTGCTCCAGCTAAAAAAGCAAATAGATAAAATATAAAGCGCATAGATGAAATCCTCTTTTCGGTATAATTGTATATCTAGAAATATCGATATAAGTATTGATAAAAAAACAGAAATCAATAATATTAGATATCTGTTTTAAAGTATTCAGCTAACTGTTGAATAAATTCTTCATTACGTCTGTAGTATGTCCATTGTCCATGGCGAATCGACTCAAGTATACCAGCTTTTTGCATCATATTTAAGTAGCTAGAAACAGTAGATTGAGAAATTTTGGCCTTTTCCTGAATATCCCCAACACATACTCCACCCTTGTAACTTACCTCCTTCGGTAGGTGAGCGCCTTGTTTTGGGAAATGTTTCTCGGGTTCCTTTAACCACTCTAAGATATTGAGTCTTGTTTCATTCGATAATGCTTTGAATACATCAATAGGTTCCATGCGTGTAATTATATATCTAGAATTCTCGATATGTCAAGGTGATTTATTGAAGTATTTCCCAGGAAAAGGTACCCACTAGTTTAACTTATCTATGGTTATATTTAGAATAAAACTATTATAAAGTACTACATTTTTAATGATGTAAATGTGTTTGGTTTGAAAGATTATTTTAATAAATATTAAGATTCGAAAGAGATATATCCTATACTATTCAACAATAAGGCGCGACGCGTTTTTCAAGGTCATTTTCTGGAATAAGATTTAAATAGTAAGTTTGATATTTATGTTAAAATTCAATGATAATTAATTTATTTAAATAAGTGAGAAATAGTACAAGTGTAATGATTGTGGTAATCATAATTGCAATAATTTTATTCAATTGCTGTTTTCCTATAAATATAATTAACCTAATAAAAAATGTGAGTATTTTCCTTATTAACTAACGAGGTGCTTTAGTTTTTTGTTTAGTAAACGAGCATTTTCTTCTTACGTCTCTAGAAATAAGTAAACCATTCGTTTTTGAAAGGGGAGCTACATATGAATTTTGGAAAAGTTGGTTTTTTGGTTATCTTGCTCGGTATTTCTCTTCTATCTGCTTGTGGACAGAAAACCGTTATATTTTCTGGGGAAGGTGAAAACTGGAGAGTTCAAATTGAATATGAACATAGGGGTGAAGATAGTAAAAAAACTGGTTACATTAAATATATTGGTACAGAACCAATTCCAAAAGAAATTGAATATTCGTTCACTGTTGTTTCTTCTTCTGGAAAAGGAGCATTAGGTTCAGATGGGGTCATGTCATTGGGAATAAGTGAGTGCAGTCCTTGTACCTCTCCAAGTGAGGATTCGGAAATTGTAGGATTAATAAAATGGAACAATCAATCAGAAACAATTACCATAACAGGAGAGTAATTCGGACAGCTATTTTAGTAGTAATCAATTCTTGATCTTCAACAATTAGGTGCGATTCTTCAATAAGAAAATCGCATTTTTCCGTTATAGGGCTATATTGTTGAACAATGCCTCTAAAGAAATTAAAGATGAGCTGTCATCTAAAAGACTGAATTATAATAACAAAAAGAGGTGACTTGAATGAGAAAGACTTCTATTGCAAAGATGCTAATTGCCCCGATAATAGTAGCATTAGTTACCACATTAAGTATCGTATTTATCGAAGGAGTATTCCGATCCGAAATAATGCCTCCTTCGACAGCTGAGAAAATACAGCTTGCTGTACTGCTCTATTTAGGAATCTATTTATTTACTATTATCTTTGTAGTCCCTATTGATATTTATTTAACTAATAGAATAAAAAACAAAATACTATTTTTTGTTCTAACAAATGTTATCGGTTTATTTTTGGTGTGGTGCATTGATCTTTGGTTCTTTACTCTTGGTGGTTTTATGTCTATATATTTGATTTTCCCATTGTTCTCAATTTTAACGTTAATACGATTCAATTCTGATGCGAAATAAAATATATAGAGAAGGATGAGTGAAGGTTGGTTATCATTCTTTCAATATTCAACCATCGGGTGCAATTCTTGAAAAGACATATGCCTTCTTCAGCTAAAGAGCCATATTGTTGAATAATATTCTTTTAAGAAGGTTCCCAAACGCCGCTTTTGGAACGATTATGCTATATTTGCGTGGAATTATCGAAACTTTTTGAATTCTAATCCGTAAATGTAATAATAGTTTCGAAGGAGGTGGAAATTTTGAAGAAGTTTTCTGTATTTATAATTAGTTTCATAATATTATTTCTAGCATTTCAAATATTATCGGGTTTGATACTTACTGCTTTTCACACTCCCAATCTCCCTTCAATTGCAAATGATTTAAATCGAGAAATATCATTTGGAAGTGCCTCAAATCCATTACTATTGGCATTGTTGACAGCCACAGTTGCTTATTCTCTATCTCAAAAGATATTTAGAGTATCAAACACTCAAACCAGCTAACTTGTGCTTATATTCCACAAGGGTGTATAAAGTTTCTAAATACGTTCCCAAATAAAAGTTTGGAAACACAGAAAACGATATTCAACAATCGCGCCGATTATTGAATGATGACATTTTCTTTTTTTCATAGCCACAATCTATGAGAAAAGTGATTTAAGTAAAGTAAAGACCAAAAATTTAAAAAAACATCCATTATCTCAATAAAGGTTTAATGGATGTTTTTTAGTTTTATTAAAAATTTTTGTTATATACAACAAAACTTAAATCCCCTAAATATAAGTACTGTTATATTTTATTATACTTTTCACCCTATATTCGAATTATTAGTAGGTGTTTTTTTATTCCTCACGCGCCAGTTCCCTTGAACGGTTTTCGGCACTTCGAACACAGTTCACAATCGCTTCGTTAAAGGACATCGATTCAAGTGCCTTGATCCCGGCTTCAGTCGTTCCTCCTGGACTTGTTACTTTTTTGCGCAGTAGGGAAGGTTCCAAATTACCGGATTTTAGCATTTCCGCGGAACCAGCAATCGTCTGTACCATCAGTTCCCGTACAATTTCCTTTGATAGACCGAACTCAGCACCAGCCTGTTCAAATGCTTCAACCAAATAGTATAAATAGGCAGGACCACTTCCGGAAAGGGCTGTAACTGCATGAAGTTTTTCTTCCTCCACTTCGATTACAATGCCAATCGCTTCTAACATTTGAATATAAAGCGCACGCTTCACGTCTGTTACATGGTTATTGAATGCAATGCCGGATGCAGACATGCCGATTGTTGCGGAGGTGTTCGGCATTACACGAGCGATTGGGCGGCTGCCGAGATGCAGTTCAATCGTATCAATGCTGACACCAGCCAGTACCGATAAAATTGCAGTATCAGCACTTAGATGGGGTGCGATGACTTCCATAGCAGCACGCGCATCTTTCGGTTTCATTGCTAAAATCACGAGGTCTGCATCCGGCAAGTGTGTATGGTCCTCCAATAGGTTGACATTATAGCTTTCCACCAGTTCGTTTAGACGTTCTTTATTCGACCGATTGGATATAAACAGGGCATGCGGGTTGATGACATTCTTTTTAATCCATCCATGAATGAGTGCTTCTGCCATCGAGCCTGCGCCAATAAAAATAATTTTTTGCATAAAGTATCCCTCCGATTTTTAAATCCGATTCCTTAAAGGAACATAAAAAAAGCATTTCCATCCCTACAATTAAGTAAGGACGAAAATGCATTGATCTCCGCGGTACCACCTTTATTCACACATAAAGTGTGCAGCTTCAGCCTTTTTATCGCAAAGGGTACGGTTATGTTGTCATAACGGCTCAAAAGGAGGTTCAATTATTCCAGCGGGTTATGCCGATTTCAGCAAAGACGGCACTCTCTATAACCTTAAAATAATCTACTTGGCTTTTTCATTGCCTGTAAATTTTGAATTATCCAAAATTATAGTGCTGTATTGAAAAACTGTCAACCTTTGACGTGACGAATGAAGAAAAAAGAGTTAAAATAAATGAATAGTCATTCATTACGAGCATATCAATTACGCCTCGGCGTAATTGCGTCCAGATTTTTTTGAGTTTAGGCCCACATGACTTCCTCATTAAAATCAATTTAAAATCTGTGACACCTGCCAGAGGCTTATCTTTATTCAGCTGGCTTTTGTACCAGCAGCTGGGTTAAACAAAACAAGCAGCTATCATCTACTTGAAGAGGTGAGTGATTGCTGAATTAAGATAAAGGGGATTAAAATATGGAAGTACATAAAATTGTTATACCGACACCATATGCAGTGGGAGATGTAAATGCTTTTCTAGTAAAGGGGGAGGCACTGACATTATTCGATGCAGGTCCGAAAACGGAAGAAGCATATGAAGCAATCAAATGGGGTTTACACAGTGCAGGTTATGACTTGAAAGACGTGGAACAAGTCGTGCTGACACATCATCATCCGGACCATGCCGGTTGGATCGATGCATTTCCAGCGGCGGAAGTATTAGGGCATCAATATGTTGATTACTGGATGAAGAAAGAACCGGAATTTCTGCAGTATCATGAGCGGTTTTTTAAAAAGCTTTTAATCGAGCAAGGAGTACCGGAAAAATACGTAAACCGGATTTTACATGTTAAAGGGGAAATTGAGTTATTCGGTACGATTCCATTGACTGGCTATTTAAAAGAGGGGGATGAAGTGCCAGGTCATCCTGGTTTGAAAGTATATGAAACACCCGGTCATGCACAAAGCCATCTGATTTTTGTCGACGAGACTACTCGGGAATGTATCGGTGGAGATTTACTGCTGGAACGCACATCATCGAATCCATTAATCGAGCCACCACTAGATTTATCGATGGAACGTCCTAAATCATTGCTGCAGTATAATGAATCACTCAAGCGACTGAAAAATTTAGAGATTTCAAAAGTGTACGCGGGGCACGGAGGGGAACTGACAAATATCGAACCACTCATCGATGAGCGCTTGGAAAAACAAAGACAACGTGCATTAAAAGTATACGGTCTGCTTCAAACACCGCAGACAAATTTTGAAATGACTACTCAATTATTTGAACGCATTTACCAGCAGCAGTTAGGATTGACACTATCGGAAACATTAGGGCAGTTTGATTACTTGGTCGATCAAGGGATGGTCGAGATTGAAGAGCGGGATGGGATTCATTATTATAAGAAAAGTGATATTTCCCGTCATGCTTCAAGAGAAGCGAATAAATCATTAAATAAAACAGGGTATTAATAGAAAAATGAAAAATCTTAAAGATGTTCAGTATTTATTAGAGCACAATGTCAATGGGTGGGAAATTTCTTCTTTAGATATAAACTATTTCGCTGAAACGATTTCCCTTATAGTTGAAAGTGTGAAAGGCCAAAATATTATTAAAACGCATGTAACTTTTAAAGAAGTTATTTCTTATTTTATTTATCAGGAACCGGTCGTGTATGATCAGGAGTCAAACAAAACGTATAGGTTAAATGACCGCAAATATAATGATAATAATTTTGTTAGTGAAATTGGCTACCATCAGAATGGATTCGGAAAAATTAAAATTGAAAGTTTAAACCGAGATTTAACAGCGATTGAAGATATCAGTTCAAATACAAATTTTTACTTCCAGGTGAATAATAAAGATCACTTTTTTATTGAAGCGAACAAAGTTCAAATCAATGATGAAACATTTAGTGATATACTTCAAAGCAGTGGTAATTTTAAAATTCAATAGTTCGGATGCCTCCTAATTAAAAATTGGGAGGTTTTTCTGTAACCGGGTTGATTTAAATATTTTTCAAGTGACGTCTAACATATAAACAACTGCCTTTCATCAACTGACCAATTCATGTTCCTGCCTCCAATTTGTCTTTTGCCCTATATATGCCTCCCAAAAACAAAAAAGGGGACAAACTAAATGAAAATAATTTCTGGGTAGAGAAGATTATTAAAAGCCATAAAGAAAAAACTACCCGGTTGCGTTTTAACGCAACAATATATATTTTTTAAATTATTTAAAAGATATAAGATCTTTTTGAGGGGACGTTTTTGGCCACGTGTGGATGGGATATAATTGACCTGTTCTGGAGGAGTCAGAACCGTCCGATGGGATGGACTAATTTGTACGTAAACAGGAAAGTGTAGAAGTTAATGAAATTTCTATTTTAAAATAATAATTATAAAGTGGTGAGGAATAAAAAGTGTTATTTCTATAAAATAAAGCTCAGTAAGATTTTTAACAAAAATCGTTTACTGGGCTTTAATTTACAGATATTTGTTTATACACAAATTAATTGAACGATTTAGTTTTCGGAATCTGCTTCACCATTCTTTGAATCCTCTTCCATAACGTCAGGGAAGACCATTGATTCAGTTTGTTCACCAGTTTTTTCGTCGATTAAATTAACCTTAGTTTTAATATCGTCACTAGATTTGCCATCAAATGCACTGTAAAACATAGATACATAGGCCAATCCCATTAACCCAAATGCATCAAAACTATTTTCAAAGCTTGCCGTATCCACTGTTACGTCGAATTCTGTGAAATCTTTGTTATATGAAATTTCTTTAAATGATTTAAAATCTTCGCCATTTACAAGATCATCGACCGTACTGACGATACTTTCTTCCATTTCTTTCATCATTTCTTTATGAGCAGACTTACTCATTTTATAATAAACAGAACCGTCTGGATTAACTTTTGCTTCCTTGACACCTTTTTCTTTAGCAGCTGCTTCGATTTCTTCTGGCGTTTCATCTTCAAAAAACTCTGCAGGTAAAGTGAGTTCAACATTTAAAAGCCCTTTTTCTACCTCTAAACTTTGTTCCTTTTGACTATCTGATTGCTTCTTATCTTCTTCTGCACTACAAGCCGTTAAAAATAATAGAGCTGTACTTATAATAAATAATGATTTTTTCATCCTATATACTCCTTCGTTTACCAAGTGAAGCCGTAACTTTTTACTTCGATTTTATTTACTTTTGAACCAATATTATCTGGTAAGGGCGGGTAGCTAAGTTCAAATCCTGCTTCACCGCCAGCAGCTAATCCTACATCAACACTGCCTGATAATCCGCCTAAAATTTTACCGTTTGCATCATATAAAATGGCCGCAAGACGTATATCTTCTTGCTGAACGTCTGTAGGGTTTTTAACAATACCAGTAACACTATAGCCGTAGTCACTGGGAATCCCTTTAACTGCACTAACTTCCATTAAGTTTGAATCTTCTTCAGTGGCATCAAAATTAAAATTAAAGGTTGTTTCAGCAAAATTATCCAGTGATGTTGCTTCATCGAGTGTTGTGCCTTCTACGATAATTGCTGATTCTCCAGGCTGAACAATTTCAGGAACAGCATAAATCATAGTTGAAGTTCCTAAAATACTACCGTCTTTTCCTTTGTAATTCATTTGGGTTTCACCAATATCAACTGGCACATCGCCTGTGTTTTTAAAAATGGCTGCTGTATTGATCCATATTGAGTCAATAGAGTCGCTCCATACATTAGATCCTGAATCTTCAATTTCTAATTTAGCATTGGCTTTTACTTCAGTATTTGCACTTTCTTCAGTTTTATCAGTTTTACTTTCTTTATCTGCAGATTGTGAAATTGTTTGTTTTGAATCTCCACATGCAGTCAATATGAAAAGTAAACTAAACATTAATATCGTAAGTTTTTTCATTTAATTTCCTCCTTTTATAATACTTTATATTAATATAATTCCTGAATAATTATAGCATAGTCTAAAAGTTATATTTAATTTTTCCATAAATCAAAATTATTAATTGGTTGTACCGAAAATTTTACATAAATAACCTAAAATTACCTATCATTTATGGTGATATTTAGGTACGATAAACTAAGAAATAAGTAATGGGGTGGGGAATTTTGTGGCGGCATTGACTGAAAGTAATATAGGTAAAGTATTAGAATGGACATACGAAAAAGTGATAAATGGAATTCCAGGTACAGATTCAGCATATGAATTGGCGGATAACTTTTTAAATAAACATGCAAATGTTGATGCAGCTATTAATAGCCTTGTGAATTTCCAAGTTACAAAATGTGCAACATCAGGTTTTATAACAGGACTAGGTGGGGTCGTGACTATGCCGGTAACTATTCCTGCAAATTTGGCATCCGTAATGTATGTTCAAATGAGAATGATCGCAGCGATAGCACATATGAGAGGGTACGATTTAAAGGATGATCAAGTTCAAACTTTTGTATATGCTTGCTTAACTGGCCAAACTGTAAATGAAGTGGTTAAAGGTGCTGGAGTAAGAATAGGCTTAAAAGTAGGGGAAGCACAAATCAAAAGAATTCCAGGTGAAGTAATCAAAAATATTAATCGAGCTGTGGGCTTCAGGCTAGTTACAAAATTCGGACAAAAAGGTGTATTGAATTTAGGCAAGATGGTACCTTTATTGGGCGGAGTGATTGGTGGAAGTTTCGATGCAGTGAGTACTAAAACCATTGCTTTTGCTGCAAAAGAAACCTTCAAATCAGGTGCTTATAATGATGGGACAATTATAATTGATATGTAGAATATTAATTTAATGGGGAATTAAAATGACGAGTAATGAACTTAGAGAAAAGTTTATGGACGTCTTAAAAAGAGAATTTCCGGCAGTTATTTATAAAAAAAGAAATCTAAAATCAGGATATATTAGATATTCACTTTACGTACCGGACAATAATAATAAAAAACGTTGGATGCAGCTAGATGCAAACACTCAATACCTATCAATTGCCATGGATCATAATTTTGGAGAAATAAAAAAAGATGATTTAGTTAATCTAGGTTTGAAATACGGATTAAATAGTTCATGCAATGCAATACATCTGCGAAAAAGTAATGATGCAGTCAATATTTCCATATTTATAAATGAGCCTTATGATTTTACTAAAGAAGTGTTTCTTCGTTTTTTTACATAAGCATTATCAATCTTATATAAGATAAATTAACAAATAGGACACTTTTTTAACCAATTGAAAAGGCAGGAGTTCGATAATCAATCGAATTCCTGCCTTTACTATTGCTGTAATTGTAATGTGCTTCCTAGCAACCAAAAACCTACAATATTTTACTATCTTCCCCGTACTTTTTTTAGCATTTCCTATCTACAGCTAGACTTCAAATAGTAAGATTTTATATGCTAATTTCAACAAGATTTGAACACAAAGGATGGGATACGATGCAGCAGCATAGTACGGCGGTTTATAATATTGAACAGTTTGGTGCGGTTGGTGATGGCTGGGCCAATAACACATCGGCGATTAAGCGTGCAATAGAGGCTTGTTCACAAGGCGGAGGAGGAACGATATATGTGCCTGCCGGTGTGTATGTTACCGGTGCGATTGAATTAAAAAGTAATATGCATCTGCATTTGGAAGCGGGTTCCGAGCTTTTGTTTTCAAATGATCGAGCGGATTACCCGGTCATTTCTTCACGCTGGGAAGGGGCGAGTCGTGATGTGTATATGTCCTGTATTTATGCCTGTCATGCGGAAAATATCGCCATTACCGGTTTTGGCACATTGAATGGACAGGGTGCCTATTGGTGGAAGCTGTTTAAAGAGGATTCTCTTGCATACCCACGCCCTAATTTAGTGAGCTTTGATCATTGTGAGCGTGTACATATCGAGCAGGTGAAAATGATCAATTCTCCGAGCTGGACCATCCATCCGAATGTTTGTGATAATGTGACGGTTTCGGGAGTTACGATTATAAATCCGGCGAATTCCCCGAATACGGACGGCATTAATCCTGAATCATGCCGCAATGTGAAAATTTCCGATTGTTCGATTGATGTCGGGGATGACTGTATTGCGATAAAAGCGGGTACCGAGGATGCGGAGCGCGCAATTCCTTGTGAAAATATAACGATTACGAACTGTACGATGCTGCACGGTCATGGCGGGGTTGTCTTTGGCAGTGAGATGAGCGGGGACATTCGCAATGTCGTCGTATCGAACTGTATTTTTGAAGGAACAGACCGGGGCATTCGCTTTAAATCACGGCGCGGCCGAGGCGGTACGATTGAAAATATCCGTGTAAGCAATATTGTGATGAATAATGTCATTTGTCCGTTTATACTAAACTTATACTATTATCATGGTCCAAGAGGTTTGGAGCCCTATGTTTCGGATAAGAGTGCGCAGCCTGTGACAGCGCTGACACCGAAGTTCAGGCATATTCATTTTTCAAATATTACTGCAACAAACGTAACGGCGGCTGCGGGATTCTTATACGGTTTACCTGAAATGCCGGTTGAGGATATTACATTCAGCCATATCCGTGTTGCGATGAAGTCGGGTGCTGAACCGGATCTGCCGGCAATGATGATGGATTTGGAACCGATGAAACAACGTGGTTTTTTCTGTTCCAATGCAGAAGATGTATTGTTTGAGCATGTGACGGTCCAACAACATGAAGGGCCGGCATTTGAAATAATAAATAGTAAAAATATCGTAATGGAACATTGTCGCTCCAAAGAGACGGCAAAGGATGAAAGACTTGTTCAAATGACGAATGTTATAAGCTAGCTGGCGTTAAGGGGGAATCACATTGAGCAGCTTAAGAAAAACCTATTTTTTTTATGTCTTCCCCATTTGTTTACTATTCTTGCTCTCGGGTTGTTCAAGTGAGGAAGCAGAAAAAGTGGATGGCACGCAAAAAGATGTGACATTAACTTTTTGGTTTGATGATGCCGGTCCGTTAAGAAATGCTATTTGGGAAGAAATGATCGCCGCTTTTGAAGAGGAGTATCCACATATTCATATTGAATACAAAGGCTTCGTGAAGGATATTGCAAAAGTGAAATTCAATTCGGCACTCGCGATGCAGTCACTGCCGGATGTAGGAAGTATATATACAAGCTGGTTACCGGAATATACATACCGTGAAGCATTGGTGCCACTCGATACCTATTTTGGAAATTGGCCGGACGGTGATAAAATTGAGGAATCTGTCATTAATTACAATCGTCAATTAACACCGGATAATAAATTGTACGGATTGCCTTACACGCGAAATATGGATGTCCTTTGGGTTCGCAAAGATTGGCTCGCCGACTATGGTCTGGAAACGATTGAAACATGGGATGACTTTTTTCATACCGTTGAAACCTTTACGGATAAAGAGCTGCAACAGTACGGCTACAGCATTCGTGGCGGGGAAGGGTCGTCACTGCAGCTGCAGCGGATGATGTATGCCTACTCCGGGATTTCGATGTATATCAAAAATGGTGAAAGTACGATTGATGATCCCCGCCATGTGGAGTTTCTGGAAAAATATTTGTCGCTATATGATTTGCATACATCCAGAAATGATATTGTAAAAGATTATAAAGGAATGCTCGATGATTTTGAGCATGGGGCTGTCGGTTTAATCCAGCATAATATCGGCTCTTATGCAGAACATCAAAAAGTGCTGTCTCCGGATCAGTTCCAGTCATTGCCATTGCCGAAGTCGGTCGATGGTCATTACACTGTCGAGGCAGGCAACACGATGGACATGGTGATGTTCGAGGGTACGAAACATCCAAAAGAGGCGTGGACATTTATTTCTTTTATCGCGTCGCTAAAGGGACAAAGCCATTGGAACAAACGGGTTGGACAATTGCCGACACATCAGGAAGTGCTGCAGGAAGATTGGGTGCAAAATTCGCCGCATTTGCAGTCGGCGCTTTCTGTCTATGAAGATCCGCAAACAAAAATGTACGAGCCACCTTTTTATTTAATTAGGTACAACTCCATCCGGTATACGATTGTTGAACCGGGGCTCCAGGAAGTGCTGAGCGGTACGAAAACAATCGAGCAGTTCTTGAAAGAGTGGAGCGTGGCCATTGAAAATGAATATGCACTATATGAAAAATATCATGCCCAAACATCGAAGCGCTGAGTAAGTGAAAAACTTGCTCGGCGCTTTTTTTATGACATCTAAATGTGAAGATTCTTAAAATTTTTATCTAACATCTTAATATTTTGAATATTTCGGGAAAGCGTTTTCAATTAGAATAATGTGTAAGAAGGGAGGAAATTTAATGAGTTATTCCCCAGAAGTAAATGAACCAGTATTGGAAAAAAAGAAAAGTGAAAAAGTCCGCAAATTTAATAAGGCGAAGTTGGTTCCTTATCTATTCATTACGCCGGCCGTACTAATGGTAGTAAGTTTCCTTTTCTACCCGATAGGAATGGTATTTTATTATAGCTTCCAAAACTACGATATTTCGGCACCTTACTATAATAGTTTTGCAGGGCTCGATAACTTCGTGAATATTTTTACCAGTGATAAGCTGTTCTTCCCGAGTTTACTCAACAGTTTGAAGTGGGTTGTTACAGAAGTGGGGCTTCAATTGGTATTTGGTTTGATTTTGGCTCTGTTGCTGAACCAGACATTTAAATTCAGAGGGATTATACGTGCGGTTGCTTTTATTCCTTGGGCGATTTCAGGTGTACTGGCATCTGTTATCTGGTCACTGATGTACAACGAACATATGGGTGTACTGAATGATATACTGATGCGTTTCGGCATTATAGATTCACCGCAAGCCTTTTTGGCAAGTACATCTACCGCATTTGGTGCAGTAGTTATTGCCGAACTGTGGAGGGGGATTCCATTCTTTGCGATTACCCTTTTGGCCGGTCTGCAAAGTATTCCGCAAGAATTGTACGAAGCAGCGCGCGTAGATGGTGCGAGCCGCTGGAAATCATTCCTGTTCGTAACATTGCCGCAGCTGAAAAATACGATAATTTTAACGACACTGCTGCGAGTGGTTTGGGAGTTTAATAACGTTGACCTGATCTTCAACTTAACAGGCGGCGGACCTGCCCATTCAACAACGACACTGACTATGTATATTGCAGAATTAGCTGTTCATGGCAGTAACTTTGGATATGGCTCAGCGCTTACAGTCATTTCGTTTGGTATTCTATTAGTTTTCGCGGCGCTTTATCTGAAATTATCGCGCTATGAAAAGGAGTGATAGCCTATGTTTTCTAAAAATAAAAAAATAGATAAGTTATTGACACTTTATGTGCCGCTCGGTATGTTATTAAGTTTTACCCTTTTCCCGCTCTATTGGACAATCAATACGGCATTCAAGCCTGAGGGAGATATTATGAAACGTCCGCTTGAATATGCGCCGCTTAATCCGACAGTGGAAAACTTTGTGATGGCGTGGAATAATGTCGGGTTTGCCACATTCATGAAAAACAGTTTGATCGTCGGCGTCAGTACAGTGATTGTCGTATTGATCTGTTCAACATTATCCGGCTATGCATTGGCCCGTTATCAGTTCAAGGGAAAACGCGCCTTTATGCTGATGCTGTTATGTACGCAATTTATACCGAGATCAATGATGATTATCCCGTTATTTATCATTTTCAAAAATTTAGGGCTGATCAGCAGTCCACTCGCTCTAATTATTACGTATACGGCGATTGAGATTCCGTTTACGACCATATTGATGAGCGGGTTCATCGCAAACGTTCCGAAAGAGTTGGAGGAAGCGGCGATGATTGATGGGTGTACGAAACTTCAGTCCATCCGTCATGTCGTGTTCCCGCTGCTGCTTCCAGGTATTGTCGCAACAGGGGTGTTTACATTCATTTACACATGGAATGAATTTTTAATTGCCTTAATGCTCACGAATCGTCAGGACCGGTTCACCTTGCCGGTCGGTCTGAGTACGATGATGGGCGAATTCAATGTCAACTACGGTGCGTTGGCAGCAGGCAGTGTCATTGCCTTAATTCCGGCAGTAATTTTATTTGCATATGCACAAAAGCATTTAGTCAATGGTATGGGTGGAGCAGTAAAAGGTTAATTGTACATGAATTTATAAGGGGTGAAGGTTGATGTTCAAAAGCAAGTTCAGAAAATCGATTGCAGTAGGTACGATTGCAACAGCACTATTATTGGCCGCTTGCGGGGATGATGAGTCGGCGGGTAAAAAAGAGGTGTCTGCAGAAAACGGAAAGCCGGTAAAAATTACGTTCTGGGATGAAAATGCCGGACCGCAGCGTACACCGATTTGGGAAGAGTTAATCTCCCGTTTTGAAGAAGAAAATCCGATGATTGATGTGGAGTATGTCGGATTACCGAAAGACTCGGCAAAATCAAAAATGGATGCAGCCATTGCAGCGGACGATACGCCTGACTTGGCGTCTGTCCAAACGAGCTGGCTACCTGAATTCTCGATTCGTGAAGCATTACTGCCACTGGATGATTACTTTGCTGATTCGGAGCTGAACGGTCTGATCAATGAAGGGGCACTGAATTTCAATAAAGAAATCGTAGCGGATAAAAAGCTATATGGAATTCCTTACACACAAAACCTGGATATCCTTTGGGTACGTAAGGACTGGTTTGAAGAAAAAGGAGTAAAAATTCCTGAGACTTGGGATGAGTTTTATGCTGCTGCAGAAGCAATGACGGATAAAGCGAATAATCGCTACGGCTACACAATCCGTGGAGGTGCAGGCGGGTCATTCCAGATTCAGCGTATGATGTATGCATACAACGGGTTTGAAGATTATTTGACGGAAGACGGCAAAGCAACGATCAATGATCAGAAAAACGTCGAGTTTATCGAAAAGTATTTATCGTTATATGAAGATTACACACCGAAAAGCGATATTACAAACGGCTATAAAGAAATGATCGCCGGCTTTGATACAGGTGTAGTGGCAATGGTACAGCACAACATCGGTTCATTCGGTGAGCACAAAGAAGCACTGGAAGAAAGTCAGTTCCAGGCGATCCCATTGCCTAAATCGGAAAACGGCAACTACGTGGCAGAAGGCGGTAATACGATCGGTATTTCAATTTTCAACGGGACAGATAATCCGGATGAAGCTTGGAAATTTGCAGAATTCCTGAACTCGGCTGCTAGTCAAAGTTTCTGGAATGAGCAAGTCGGTCAGATCCCAACGAACAGTGACGTGTTAAAAGAAGACTGGATTAAAAATTCACCTCATATTCAAACAGCATTTGAAGTGTATGATGATCCGAACACAGTTCTTTATAAGCCGCCATTCTATTTACCAGAATACCGTTCAATCCTGGATGGTACGGTCGATGCCGGAATTCAATCGGTTATGAGTGGTAAAGCGTCAGCACAGGAATTTTTAGATGAGTGGGCGGGTGCGATGGAAGCTGCAGAAGCTAAATACTCAGAGCACTTCGGCAAATAATACAAAAAAAGGGTGCGGTGCTTCAGCCACACCCTTTGTTTTTTGAAAAATACAAACAACGCTAAAGCTAAAGGAGATGGCATAAATGAGAACGACATCTGAAAATATTACGGTTAATACACCGCTTGCACTGGCGGAAAAAGCATGTAAGGCGATTATGAATACGTATACACCGGACCAGCTGCCACCGGCGAATTCCTTCCACTATCATCAGGGGGTATTTTTATACGGTATGCTTCGTGTATGGGAAGCGACAGGTAATCAGCAGTACTTTGAATATATGAAAGGCTATATCGATAGCCTGATTGACGAAGAAGGTAACTTATACTTTGCACGGGATGAGCTGGATTCTGTGCAGGCCGGCATTTTATTGTTCCCATTATATGAACAGACGAAGGACCGTCGTTATTTAATTGCAGCGAAAAAACTCCGTCATCTGCTGTATTCGATAAACCAGACGACAGAGGGCGGCTTCTGGCATAAAGACAAATATCCTTATCAAATGTGGCTGGACGGGTTATTCATGGCAGGTCCGTTTATGCTTATGTACAATAACCATTTTGTCGAAGAAGAGCTTGTGCAGAATGTCGTACGCCAGGAAAAACTGATGCGTACACATATGAAAGATGAGAAAACGGGCTTACTATTCCACGCATGGGATGAAAAAAAAGCTCAACCATGGGCAGACCCGGAAACAGGGTGCTCACCAGAGTTTTGGGGACGTTCTGTCGGCTGGTACGGGACGGCGCTCGTCGATATATTGGAACTGATCAACGGTGCACGCGGTCAGGAAGATATCGTCCAGTCATTGAAAGATCTAGTGCCTGCTATTAAAAAGTTCCAGGATGAGAAGACGGGATTATGGTATCAAATCGTGGATAAAGGTGATCATACCGATAACTGGCTGGAATCTTCATGCTCGTCCCTGTTTATTTACTTCATTGCAAAAGCGATTAAACTAGGATTAGTTGATGATTCGTACCAATCAGTAGTAAATAAAGCGTATGACGGGTTAATCGAGCATATGGTCGATGTGAAGGAAGATGTGGCCAATCTAAAAGGCATCTGCATCGGCACATCGGCAGGGGTATACGACTATTATGTGGACCGCCCGACATCAGAAAACGATTTACACGGTATGGGCGCATTCATTCTAGCAAGCATAGCTTTGCATGATATAACGGTAAAATAGTAATAGTTAAGAAAAGGTACCCGAATCAAGGGTACTTTTTTCTTGCCTCTGAAAAAATAAATGTCAAGTGTTTACATATTATGTTAGAATTATTGGAATATAAAGAAAATATAGATTATACTACTTTATTCTATTTGTATGCGCTTTAAGCTTGGAATATCTTATTTTTATATGAAAACGGAATGTTTGGTAGGTGTGGTATCTGGAACGACTAAGGACATTTATGTATAAATATATTTTTCATTCCTTTAAAACAACGATGAATATGTTATTTTTGCCGATTGTGATTATATGTATTTTAGTAACCGGCGGTGTGTCGACTTATATTGCTACCGCCCAAATTGAAGAGAATACGTATCAAAGTATGAATGATACGATTTATCAGACGAAGAATTATTTAGACCATACCCTTTCGGATTTGTTTTCGCAGCTAGTGTCCATTTCGTATGATACACGGCTCGTCAACTTATTGATGAAGGAGCAGGAGCAAATCGTACCGGAAGATTACATTCCGATCGATAAAAATCTGCAGATCATTTACGGACGTTACAGTACGATTTTGGAGTCGGCTACGATTGATCTGAACGAAGGGGAATTTTTGATTTATCAAAGTGAATTTACGAGGAAACCTGTCATTGATTATGATGACTTTTTCGTGAATTACCGGGCAGATAGTGAGAATTTTAAATGGAAAAATGTGCATGAAGACGTAGCGTTCCATACCGGAAATGCGGTGATGTCGATGTACAAGCTTTTGGAACTGAATGATCTGGAGAAAAGAGGTATTGTGCTCTTTAATATTCGTGAGGAATTTTTCGGAAAGGTGCTGAGCCGATCACTCATCGGGGAGAATGGTTATTTGGCGCTCATTTCAGAAGATGGTATCTATCAGTCGAAGGAACTTGAGTCTAAATATACGCTTGATGATGAGACCTTTCAGAAATTGCATCAATTATCAACTCCAAAAAATCAAATTACATATACAAATGAAGACAATGAAGAAATGATTGTCATTTACGATACGCTTGAATCCAATGGTTGGAAAATCGCGGCGATTGTACCTGAAGATGATCTTTTGAACAAAGTGGAGTATATCAAAATATTCGCTGTGTTTTTAGTAATCATCATGATCGGTCTCGTCGTATTTGTGACGAATATTTTTATTTCCTATATGTCGAAACCGTTTCAGAAATTAGCAAAACAGATGGATCTGGTCAATGAAAACCATCTTTATCTGGAAGAAAGAATTTCAGGACCGAAAGAGATGCGCGTGTTGAACCGCGGATTTATCGAACTGATCGACCGGATTAACGTGTTGATGGACCAGGTGATTTTGGAGCAGGAAGAAAAACGCCAGCTGGAATTTGCGATTATGCACGCGCAAATCAATCCGCATTTCCTCTATAATACGCTTTACTCGATTAAAGGGCTTTGTGACATGGGCATGACAAAGGAAGCGAGCCATATGGTCACGGCGTTATCGAATTTTTTCCGTATCGGGATTAGTAAAGGGAAGGAAATTATCTCGGTCAAAGAAGAAATCGAGCATATCGAAAACTATTTAATCATACAGGAGATGCGCTATGGGGATGATTTCACGTATGAGATCGATGTGGAAGAAAGTATTTTAGATAATGAGATTGTTAAACTTTCGTTGCAGCCGATAATTGAAAATGCGATCTATCATGGCGTAAAGCAAAAGCGCGGTCAAGGAAAGATTGTTATTAAAGGGTATTGCGACGCAAATTATGTTTACTTGGAAGTTTCTGATAACGGCACAGGGATTTCGGAGGAGCGGCTTGAAGCGATTCATGCAGAGCTGCAGCTGAATTATCAAGAGCAGAAGCAATATATCGGAATTGGCATAAAGTCTGTCAATGACCGGATTAAAATGCAGTACGGGGAAGCTTACGGACTCACAATCCGAAGCAAATATGGTGAAGGAACATCGATGATTATTACTATTCCGGTGACAACAGGGGGCTTGACAAAGGATGTATAAAATAATCGTAGTAGAGGATGACCGCATTATTCGTCGAGGCATTTGCCAGACGATTCCATGGGAGGAAAACGGGATAGAGGTTGTAGGTGAAGCAAGTGACGGGGAAATGGCACTTGAACTGATTGCACAGCAGCAGCCACATCTCGTCATTTCAGATATTAATATGCCTTTTTTAAATGGGCTCGATATGGCACGTCAATTAAAAGAAATTAGTCCACAGACAAAATTTATCTTTTTAACGGGTTATGAGGATTTTAGTTACGCGCAGCAGGCCGTTCAGTTAAAGGCATTTGACTACTTACTGAAACCGGTCGATTCGGAACTGCTGCTGGAAAAGGTGAAGGAAGCACTCGCTGAATGGTCCGAAACGTTTTCGAATGAACAGTTGCTCGTGGAGTCGCGTGCAATACGGCAACAGAAATTCTTTAAACAGCTCATGGCAGTTGGTGAAACGGAAACCGATATCGAAAAAGGGCTTTCAGATTTGGATGTACACTTAGATGGGACATGCTATTCGGCAATTGTTGTTCATGATGGATGCGAAGGACAGTTGTTTGATGAGCAGATTGTTCAACTTGCTTCGAAAAAGCTTGATGAAGATAAATTTCATCTGCTCTCGGTCGAGGACAATGAATGGGTACTGCTGATCGGACATGATGCAGCAGTAGAGGCTGTAGACATGGCAACCTTCTTGCTTGAACAGCTGCCGGATGTAACGTTGGCATATGGGCGTCCATATACGAATTTGTTCGAGATTGGCCGTTCGTTTATTGAGGCCAAAATGGCGCTGGATTTGCGCTATATTATGGGGACAGGCAAATTGTTTTCAATTGACGATAAAGTGACGAATGGTGAGCAGACAGCGGAAAATTTAAGAGCGTTTGATGTGAAACTGATTGCACAGATTAAGCAAGGAGTCCCGGAAAAGGTGGAAGAGCTGCTTGAAGAATTTCATGACGCAATCATCAACTATCAATCGTTATCGCTCACGGATCTTAAAGTGATGACGCTAAAATATGCAACACTGTTATCATTTGAAATCGACCGCTGGAGTAAAGACGAGGCATCGACCCATTCGGCTGATGTATATAAGGCAATAATGGAAATGAATTCACTGTACGACATGATGCAAATTATCCGGGAGCTTATTCAACAATGGTCGGAAACTCTTTATCAAAAAGAGGAAAGTAAGTTTAAAAGCCATGTTGATTTAGCGATCCACTATATGAATGAATATTATTCGGACAGCACATTAACATTGCAGAAACTGGCCAAAATGATTCATGTAAGTGCACCGTATTTAAGCAATCTGTTTAAACTCGAAAAAGGGTTTAATTTTGGGGACTACTTACTGGAATTGCGCATGAAAAAAGCGATGGAACTGCTGCGAGAAGAAAGTTTGAAAACATATGAAATCAGTGAGCAGGTAGGGTACAGTAACCCGCAATATTTCAGTATTTGTTTTAAGAAATACACTGGCCATACCCCGGCCGAATTTAAAAAGAAACTGAATCCTAATGTCAGCTAGCGGTATTAAATGCCGCTAGTTTTTTTATGTTTCAGACTGAAGCAATGCTTATGAGTACAAATATTTAAGAAAAGCGTTTGATATTTTAAGGACATCGTTACGTAACATTGTAAACCCTTACATCGTTTTTTATAATCGGGTTGTAACAATATTCAGAAAACAATAGTAGAGGTTATGGAAAACAGACCTAGATGATTAAAACTGTTCATTAACCGGAGGAGGTAGCAAAATGGAAACACGTTATGCCAATCACCCTGAAGAGATTAAACGCTATAATACGGACAAATTACGTGAGCATTTTTTAGTGGAAGCATTATTTGAACTTGGAAAGGTACATTTAACATATACACATGTCGACCGTATGATTTTTGGCGGGGTGACACCAGCTGATACGGAACTGACGATTGAACTGGATAAAGAATTGGGCGTGAGTTACTTTTTAGAACGCCGTGAACTGGGCATCATCAATATCGGCGGTGACGGGGTTGTCGTATTGGATGGTATTGAATATGACATGCAGCGCCGAGATGGATTATATGTGAGCCGCGGTACGAAACAAGTGCTGTTCCGGTCAAACGATGCAGCAAACCCGGCGAAATTCTATATCAATTCCACACCGGCGCACCATACATACCCGACGGTGAAGATTGATATTAACAACATCAAACCGTTAGAAGCTGGTGCACCGGGTACATTGAACGAACGAAAAATTTATCAATATATTCATCCGAATGTTTGCGAGAGCTGCCAGTTGCAGATGGGCTTGACGATGCTGTCACCGGGAAGTGTGTGGAATACAATGCCTGCTCATACGCATGAACGTCGCATGGAAGTATATTTATATTTTGATATGGAAGCTGATACACGTGTTTTCCACTTTATGGGGCAACCGGATGAAACACGTCATCTTATTCTGAAAAATGAACAGGCGGTAATTTCGCCGAGCTGGTCGATTCATACAGGTACAGCGACAAGTAACTATACATTCATTTGGGGAATGTGCGGAGAAAACATTACGTATGACGACATGGACCATGTAAAAATGGAAGATTTACGCTAAGCGAATGGAGGAATAATAGATGACACAGGAAGTAGCCGGTTTTTCATTAGATTACTTTAGCTTAAAAGGAAAAGTTGCCATTGTAACAGGCGGCAATAAAGGATTAGGCCAGGCATATGCGGTCGCTTTGGCAAAAGCGGGTGCAGACATTTTTGTTGTTGCACGCAGCGCGGACTGGAGTGAGACAGAACGTTTAATTAACGAAACAGGCCAAAAAGTGACGTTTTATCAGGGGGATTTAAGCGATCGTACGATTATCAAACCTGCTGTAGAAGCTTGCCTGCAAAAGTATGGCACAGTGGATATTTTAGTAAATAATGCCGGTACGATCCGCCGTTCACCATTACTGGACTACCAGGAACAGGACTGGGACACGGTAATGGAAATTAACTTAAACTCTCTATACCTCTTAAGCCAGGAAGTTGCGAAAGTAATGGTAGAAAAAAAGAGCGGGAAAATTATTAATATCGCATCGATGCTATCATATCAGGGTGGCAAATTTGTTCCGCCATATACAGCGAGTAAACATGCCGTTGCCGGTTTAACTAAGGCATTTGCCAATGAACTCGCAGAACATAATGTACAGATTAACGCGATTGCGCCAGGTTATGTGGCGACAGATAATACGGCGCCAATTCGCCAGGATGAAAAACGCAGCGCGGAAATTTTATCCCGTATTCCTGCAGGACGTTGGGCTACGACTGCAGACTTGATGGGATCTGTCGTGTACTTGGCTAGCCGCGCTTCGGATTATACGAACGGTCATATTTTAGCCGTTGATGGCGGCTGGCTGGCAAGATAACTACTAAAAATAATAGGAAATAATTATAAGCCGTATCACGCAATGCTGATACGGCTTTTACTAAAGGATGTGGGAATAATGAAAGCAAATTTAGGTATTCGTGCACATGATCTGGAAGCTGAAAATTTACAGGAACTCGCCGCAAACGTCAAAGCTAGAGGTTTCTCAGCTGTCCAGTTGGCGCTTGCAAAATCCATAACTGCATTTTCAACTAGTACAGGGGCATTATCACCTGGGTATGGCCACTATATAAAATCGGTATTTCAGCAGCACGATGTTCGGATCGCTGTTTTAGGCTGCTATATTAACATGATTCATCCAGATTTAACTGAAAGACAGCGTCAGCTTGATCGCTTTAAAGAGCATATCCGCTTTGCACGTGATTTCGGCTGCAGTATTGTCGGAACAGAAACGGGCAGTGTCATTCCGTCACTCGGGTACAGCGAAGATAATTTTACTGAAGAAGCTTATTCAGCAGTTGTAAATAGTGTGCGTGAGCTCGTAGAAGAGGCAGAAAAATTTGGTGTCATCGTCGGCATTGAAGGCGGTATCAATCATCCGATTCACACACCGAAACGGATGAAGCGTTTACTGGAAGATGTACCGTCGCCGAACTTGCAAGTCATTTATGACCCGGCGAATTTTATGAGCTTGGAAAATATCCATGATCAGCATTTCGCAATGGATGAAGCCTTCGAATTATTCGGCGATCGGATCGTTATTGTTCATGCGAAAGACTTCATTGTGAACAACGGTGAAATTGTAATGGTACCAGTCGGGACCGGCCAGCTCGATTATAAGTATTTAGCGGAACGACTGAAGAAGGAGAAGCCGTTCATCAATATTCTTTTGGAAAATACGCGTGATCCTCATATTGCCGAAAGCATTCGTTATATACAAGACCGGTATGAACAAGCTTAAAAGAGTGCAGTAGTGAAACACAATGTGCATATATGCCACTTATTATAAGATTTTAAACAATTATCTAAAAATTTTAAATTATTTCTGAAAGCGTTTTCTATTACTATTAAATTAAGAAATACATTAGCAGTGTTCACATGGAATCGATTGAGGGGGTAAGGAAATGGCAGAATTAAAATTAAATAATATTTATAAAATTTACGATAATAAAGTAACCGCTGTAGATAATTTTAACTTGCATATCGAGGATAAGGAATTCATCGTTTTTGTTGGTCCTTCGGGTTGCGGAAAATCGACAACATTACGGATGATGGCCGGTTTGGAGGAGATTTCAAAAGGGGATTTCTATATTGATGATAAGCGTGTCAATGACATCGCACCAAAAGACCGCGATATCGCAATGGTATTCCAAAACTATGCATTGTACCCGCATATGACGGTTTATGACAATATTGCATTTGGTTTAAAATTACGGAAGCTGCCGAAGTCGGAAATCGATGAGCGAGTGCGCAATGCGGCGAAAATTTTAGGCATTGAAAATTATTTAAATCGTAAACCGAAAGCTTTATCTGGTGGACAAAGACAACGTGTTGCATTGGGCCGTGCCATTGTACGGGATGCGAAGCTATTCTTAATGGACGAGCCGCTGTCAAATCTGGATGCAAAGCTGCGTGTCCAAATGCGTGCGGAAATTATTAAATTGCACCGTCGTATCGGAACAACGACAATTTATGTAACACATGACCAAACAGAAGCAATGACGATGGCGAGCCGTATTGTCGTAATGAAGGACGGTATTATTCATCAGGTAGGCGCACCGAAGTATATTTATGATAATCCGGAAAATGTGTTTGTTGGCGGCTTTATCGGTTCACCGTCTATGAACTTTTTAGATGGACGTGTAGAAGATGGCTATTACCAGCTAGGAGATAGAAAAATTATCATTCCTGAAGATAAAATGACGATGCTTCGTCAGCAAGGCTATGTCGGGAAGGAAGTTATTTTAGGAATTCGTCCTGAGAGCTTTTTCGTAGGAGAAGAGACGGCAGAGCTTGATCCTTCTGTTGTGTCTCAATATGAAATTGAGGTTGCGGAGTTAACAGGTTCTGAAATTATGCTGTATTTCAAAATCGGTGATCAGGAAGTTGTAGCATTGACGGATGCCCAACAAACAATTGAAGCAGGACAAAAAATCAGTTTTGCCGTTAATACGAATAAAATGCATTTCTTTGATAAAGAAACAGAAATCCGTATTCGTTAATAAAGGAGTGGAAGAAACAATAGAAAAGCTTCTAACTTAATAGAAGAAATAAGGCTGTCCAAAAGTCATTCACTTTTAGGACAGCCTTTCTTTCAACGATTACTTGTATGAAGGCAGGGGGAGAGCTCATGGAACGACACTATATTTTTACTTTAGGGGATGCACTAATTACATTTAATCCAGTGACTACAGGTCCGTTACGCTATGTTAATTCCTTTGAGCGCAAGTTAGGCGGGGCCGAGCTGAATTTTGCCATTGGCTGTGCCAGATTAGGGCTTCCCGTTAAGTGGATGAGCCGATTAGGCGGGGATGAATTTTCGAAATATATTTATAACACAGTGCGCGGTGAAGGCATCAATATGGAATATGTGGAGCATGTTTCCGGCTATCCGACTTCGCTGAATTTTAAAGAAATATTGGAAAACGGCTCCGGAAAGACGTTTTACTACCGGTATCAGTCACCGATTTTAACAATGACCGAAGAGGATATCGAGGAATCGATGTTTGATGACATAGCGTATGTTCATCTGACGGGCGTATTTCTGGCAATTGCACCTCAAAACCTGCAAATTGCATTGGCTATTTTACGCATCGCAAAAGCAAAAGGTATTCCGGTTTCTTTTGACCCGAATATCCGTTTGAAACTTTGGACATTGGAGCAAGCAAGGGCTGTCTATTTTGAGATTTTCCCGTATGTCGACATTTTATTGACCGGGCTGGACGAAATCGAAATGATTATCGGTACTCAGCCATTTGAGCAGTTTGCCGCACAGTATAACATTTCCGAACTCGTCATTAAGGACGGTGCAAATGGATCGAAAGCTTATGTAGACAGACAATGGCATATAGCGGAACCGTTTCAAGTTAAACCTGTCGATACGGTAGGTGCTGGTGACGGCTATGATGCAGCATATATTTTCGGGGTGATGAAAAACTATGATGTGACCGAGCGTCTGCGCATGGCGAATGCTGTTGGTGCAATGGTGACAACGGTAAAGGGTGACAATGAAGGTTTGCCTGAATACACAGATGTGGAAGTGTTTTTAGGACAGAAAACGCTAGTTGAAAGGTAAGGGTCTTATGAAAAAATATGAAGTGATTCACCAACTGAAAGAACATAAAATTGTAGCGGTCATTCGCGGAAGTTCGGTTCAGGAAGCGACAGAAATTATTCAAGGTGCTGTACAAGGAGGAATTCGCCTTATAGAGCTTACATATACAACACCATTTGTTCAGGGAGTATTTGAGAAAATCCGTTCTTTAGATGCAATCATAGGAGCTGGAACCGTATTAGATTCGGAAACGGCAAGACATGCCATTTTATGTGGTGCGAAATTTATTGTCAGCCCGAGCTTTAATGCGGACATCGCGAAATTATGCAACCGCTACGGCATACCCTATTTACCAGGGTGTATGACTTTAAATGAAATAGTAACCGCATTGGAAGCGGGCTGTGACATCGTAAAACTTTTCTCGGCGAACCATTTCTCACCCGGCTTTATCCGTACGGTGAATGGGCCGTTGCCTCATGTGGAAATTATGCCGACAGGCGGGATTAACGCCAACAATATGCAGGAGTGGCTCGATGCAGGTGCTGTCGCTGTAGGGATCGGCAGTGATTTAACGAAGGCCTATGCGACAGGTGGAATAGATGCTGTCGTAGCTGCAAGTCAGGAATATTGCAGGAAGCTGTAAGCAGAGTTTGGTTGACAGTTAGTTCACTCCTCATATTCTCCATTTAAAACGTCAAAACCTTTTATCAATGATTGGTTTTGACGTTTTATTATTTATTCTTAAACACCCACAAACCGTCTACAGTTAGTCAATAAAAAATTAATATTAAGAATCCGATATAACGAGTGGTAAAAGTGTAATTAATAACCAATAACGGGAGCGCATTAATTTTATTTTATCAGTATAATATTTCCATATGCATACATAACGAGTCTGCACAATGTTATACAAGAAATAAAATGAAGCAGGAGGCTGTTTATGAAAACGATGTTGCAGTTACCTTTCCAATTAAAAAGCTTTTTGGAATTGGGTGATGCTGTACTGATTACAGACAGTGATCATATTATTTTAGCTGTTAATGATACATATGAAGAGGTAACAGGCTTTGAAAGAAATAAAATCATCGGTGTGAAAGCGGGCTTTATTAAATCGAACCTTACGAGTAAAGAAACGTATCGGTCAATGAAAGATTCATTAAAGCAGCATATCCCTTGGTCAGGAATTTTTGTGAATCGAAAGAAATCCAGGGAACTTTGGCATTCATCTATTACCATTACGCCTTTCAAAATTGAGGATGAATGGTTTTATATAGGAGTTTTTCGCGCGTTAGAACAGCTGGAAGAGGGCTTATACTTATCGGAAGACAAGATGATAGAAGTGCAGAGAGAGCTGTTGAAAGTGCTGGCCATCTCCTGTGAAATCCGTGATCCCGGAACGGAAGAGCATTTACTAAGAGTTCAGGCATTGACGGAAAAACTTCTGAAGGCACACAATGAGAAAAACAACCTTCAATTAGAATCTAATTATATTAACAATGTGATTCATTCCAGCATACTGCATGACATCGGAAAAGCGGGTATGCCAGAAGGAATTTTATATAAACCGGGTGCATTGTCCATTTATGAAAGAAAAATAATCGAGATGCATCCGTTGACAGGGGCAGACATTCTTAACAAAATGTCGAAGGAAATCAATTATGATTTTATAAAAAGTATGGAAGTGGCAGAAAATATTATTTTGTATCACCATGAAAAATGGGATGGAACGGGCTACCCATTCCAGTTAAAAGGCGAGCAGATTCCACTTGAAGCAAGAGTCGTATCAATCGTCGATGTGTTTGATGCGTTAACGACGCGCAGACCGTATAAAGATTCCTGGCCTGAAGAAAAAGCATTGGCATTTATTGAGGATAACAAAGGTAAACATTTTGATCCGTTAATTGCGGAAACGTTTATCAGCCTGTTTTAAATATGGGTCCGGTATTACACCGGACTCATTAATTTTAAGATGAAATTTTTTAATAGTGGTGCTAACATATTAGAAGTTCTCGGCAGCTTATTAGAAGACCTCGACCACTTATTTGAACATCGGCGACTTATATTAGAAGATCGGTGTTTTATTAGAACCTTTTCGGGTTTATTAGAACATCTCACCACTTTATTAGAAACATAGTAAGTAAATAGTAGTGAAAGGGGAGGAAAACAAAAAACCAGTCCCCGGTATGGTTACCGGAAACTGGCCATTTCTCCTTCATAATAAATTAAGCCGTTTTCTTAATCTGCAACGCCATCGCTGCACCGAAGAATTCATAATGAATTTTCTCAGCAGGTACACCCAGCTCAACTAAGTATTGGATTACAGTTTCCATGAATACTGTTGGACCACATACATACACTTCTGTACCGGGCACCAGGAATTCCTCGATTTGCCCTTTTGTAATATAGCCGTCTAAATCTGAATATACCGCTTTATATTTACCGTCTGTCGCTGCAACGTTTTCTTCGATTGTTTCTTTAAATGCCGCTACATTTTCATTGCGTGCACATTGGATAAATGATGCTTGGCGGCCTTCAATTGTTTTTAGCATCCCTTGTAATGGTGTTACACCAACACCACCGCTGATGAATAGAACTGGGCTATCATTTTCCACTAATGTGAATACACCTGCAGGAGCACTAACATCCACTTTTGTACCGATTTCTGCTTTGTGCAGGAAGTTTGAAACAATTCCGTTTGGTGTTACATCATCTTCACGTTTTACAGAAATGCGGAAATAATCTTCCGAACCGTCTGTTAATGTATATTGGCGGTTCATTAAGTATTGTTCACCAGGTACTTGTGTGCGCAATGTAATGAATTGTCCAGCTTTGAATGGAGGCAGTTTCTCGCCGTTAACTGGTTTTAAGTAGAATGATTTTACTGCTTCGCTTTCTTCCACAACTTCTGCAATTGTAAATTCTTTGAATGCGCGCCAGCCTCCAGCATTTTCTGTTGCTGTGTATAAATCTTCTTCAACAGAAATGAATACATCTGCAATAACTCCGTAAGCTTTACCCCAAGCGTCGATAATTTCATCTGTCGCCGCATCTCCTAGAACTTCTTTGATCGCTTCTAATAAATACTTGCCGACAATCGGATAATGCTCCGGTAAAATGCCTAAACTTACATGTTTATGGGCAATTTGAACAACAGCCGGAACGATTGCCTCCAGGTGATCGATGTGAACTGCTGCTGCATAAACCGTGTTTGCTAAAGCTGTTTGCTGACGATCTTTCTTTTGGTTTGTATGGTTAAAAATATTTAATAATTCAGGGTTTTCTCTGAAAAGGTTTGAATAGAAAGTTTTAGTAATTGCTAATCCGTGTACCTCCAATACAGGTACTGTTGATTTAATAATATTAATTGTTTGTTGTGCTAACATATAGTGCACGTCCCCTCGAAATTGGTTTGTTTATTTCTTGCACCATCAATATACTGCTAAAAAAAACTTAAAGCAATATTAAAAATACATCTTTAACAGATCTGTCACAAAGATATATCAAAAATACATCTTTAACAAAATGGACACAAAACATTATAATGAATTCATCGATAAACATAAGCCGTTCTATTCGAACATTTTATTTAAAATGTTATACTTAAGTTGAAGAAAGATGGTGAACAGCGTGCGGTTAACAGTATATACAGATTATTCTTTACGTACGCTCATGTATTTAGGTGTACGGGGCAGAGAAAATTTAGTTACGATTCAGGAAATTGCAGATGCGTATCAGATTTCCAAAAACCATTTAATGAAAGTAACCCATGATTTAGGGAAACATGGCTATATTGAAACGATTCGCGGACGCGGTGGCGGCATTCGTCTGGCACTTGAACCTGAACAAATCAATATCGGTGATGTTGTCCGTAAAACAGAAGATGACTTTCACCTTGTAGAATGTTTCAATCCGGAAGGAAACCTTTGTAAAATATCACCGGAGTGCAGGCTGAAATTTGCTTTACAGGAAGCATTAAAAGCGTATTTGGCTGTGCTTGATACCTATACATTGGCGGATGTGCTCGTATCGAAAGACATTTTAAGTGAATTATTCGGCATTACCCAAACTAGTAAATAATCATTTACTAGTTTTTATATACATAAAAATAAACGGATAAAGAGGGAAGCTATGAAAAAAACAGTTTTTATTACAGGTGCGACAAGCGGTATTGGACGCATCATTACAGAATTGCTTGTAAAAGAAGGTCATACTGTTTATGCAACCGGCAGAAATGACAGTGCCATTAACTATTTAAATGGGATAGGAGCGGTCGCCTTTAAAGCGGATTTAAGAATTCCATCTCATATAGATGAAGTCGTATCGCAACTACCACCAATCGACATCGCCATTTTAAACGCCGGACTGGGCTATTTTGAAAGTGCAGTTGACTTGGCAGACCAGGAAATCGACCAGATGCTCGATGTAAATGTTCGTGCGCCGATATACTTGGCGAAGCGTTTGGCACCGGCAATGATTGAAAGAAAGAATGGTCATTTTATCTTTGTCGGCTCACAGGCAGGCAAGGTCGCTACGAAAAAAGCGAGTGTTTATGCAGCGAGTAAACATGCAATTACCGGTTTTGTGAATGGACTTCGTCTGGAGCTGGCGGAATACAATATACACGTTACCGGAATTTATCCGGGACCGATTGATACACCGTTTATTCAAAAAGCCGATGCAACGAACGCTTATAAAGAAGCAATAGGGAAATTTCTGTTACCGGCTGAAAAAGTCGCGAAAGAAGTTGTCCATGCAATCGGGAAGCGTCCGCGCGAAGTGAATCTGCCTCGTATTATGAGTGTAACGAGTAAATTGTATGCGGTAGCGCCAGCACTTGTAGAATTTGTCGGCAAAGGATTCTTTAATAAGAAGTAAGTGTGAGAGCATTCGATTTTTAATCATAAAAATTGAAATGCTCTCTTTTGAAATCTGCTGCAATTAATAGCATATTTATGCATGAACGAGAGCTTGTGAAAACTTCCGGAATGAATGTTTTTAGATTGTATCAAAAAGTGAAAAAATTTATATAAATGCAGTTGCGTTTATTTTTATAACGTGTTACTATTCGTGTATAAACTATTAATTCAATGTATAAACATACATCATTTGGGGGCAATTAACATGGCGAACAAGAAAGTCGTATTAGCATATTCAGGTGGTCTTGATACATCAGTAGCAATTCCGTGGTTAAAAGAACAAGGTTGGGACGTAATCGCAGTATGTCTTGATGTTGGTGAAGGTAAGGACTTAGAATTTATCCGTAACAAAGCACTTCAAGTAGGTGCTGTTGAATCATATATGATCGATGCAAAAGATGAGTTTGCAGAAGACTTTGCATTAATCTCATTACAAGGACACACTTGGTATGAACAAAAATATCCATTAGTTTCTGCATTATCTCGTCCATTAATTTCTAAAAAATTAGTAGAAATCGCAAATGAAACAAATGCCGATGCAGTAGCACACGGTTGTACTGGTAAAGGAAATGACCAAGTACGTTTTGAAGTATCAATTAAAGCATTAAATCCGGATCTTGAAGTATTAGCACCTGTACGTGAGTGGGGCTGGAGCCGTGACGAAGAAATCGAATATGCAGCAAAACACGGTGTTCCAATTCCTGCAACACTCGATTCACCATTCTCGATTGACCAAAACCTATGGGGCCGTGCAAACGAAGCTGGCGTAATGGAAGATCCTTGGGTTGCACCACCAGAAGAAGCATACGGTTTAACGGTTTCATTGGAAGAAGCACCAGATACACCGGAATACGTTGAAATCGAATTTATTGAAGGAAAACCTGTTTCAATTAACGGAATTCAAATGAAACTAGCAGACTTAATTCAAGAATTAAATAAAATTGCCGGTGAACACGGTATCGGCCGTATCGACCACGTTGAAAACCGTCTAGTTGGTATTAAATCTCGTGAAGTATACGAAATTCCAGGTGCGAAAGTGTTATTAACAGCGCATAAAGAATTAGAAGATATTACATTAGTAAAAGAATTGGCGCATTTCAAACCAATCATTGAACAAAAACTATCTGAAATTATCTATAACGGTCTTTGGTTCAACCCGATCCGTACAGCTCTAGAAGCGTTCTTAAAAGAAACGCAAAAGTATGTAAACGGAACAGTTCGTGTAAAACTTTACAAAGGTCATGCGATTGTTGAAGGACGTAAATCTCCAAATTCTCTATACTCTGAAGAATTGGCGACATATTCTAAACATGACCAATTCAACCACGCTTCAGCTGTAGGCTTTATCGAATTATGGGGTATGCCAACAGTTGTAGCATCAGAAGTAGCAAAAAGCACAAAACAAACAGTAAATAAATAATTAGATATACGGTTAATGAAGTGAGCGATTCGGAACCCGAGTCGCTTCTTCTATTATGAGGAACAAAAGTTGAGGAGTGAAACTACTATGGCAAAATTATGGGGCGGTCGTTTCCAAAAGTCTGCAGAAAGCTGGGTTGACGAGTTCGGGGCATCGATTGGCTTTGATCAGCAGTTAGTATTGGAAGATATTGAAGGATCTGTAGCGCATGTTACAATGCTTGGAGCACAAAATATTTTACCAAAAGAAGATGTCGAGAAAATTCTGGATGGTCTGGCACAATTAAAAGTAAAAGCCGAAGCAGGTGAACTGGAGTTTTCAGTTTCAAATGAAGACATCCATTTAAATCTTGAGAAAATGCTGATTGATCTGATCGGTCCTGTTGGCGGGAAGCTGCATACAGGGCGCTCACGTAATGACCAAGTCGCAACAGATATGCACTTATTTTTGAAGAAACGCGTACCTGAAGTGATCGGTTTAATCGAACATTTCCAAAAAACGATTATCGAACAGGCGGAGCAGAATGTGGATACGATTGCACCTGGCTACACGCATTTACAGCGTGCGCAGCCGATTAGTTTTGCCCACCATTTAATGGTGTACTTCTGGCAGCTGCAACGTGATAAAGAGCGTTTTACAGAATCGATAAAACGCATTGATATTTTACCGTTAGGTGCCGGGGCGATGGCAGGAACAACATTTCCGATCGACCGTCTAAAATCGGCTGAACTGCTTGGCTTTGCTGAAGTATATGCCAATTCAATGGATGCGGTAAGTGACCGTGACTTTATCGTCGAATTTTTATCGAATTCAGCACTATTAATGACACATTTATCACGTTTTGCGGAAGAAATTATTATTTGGTCGACAGATGAATTTAAATTTATCGAGCTGGATGATGCGTTCTCAACGGGTTCATCCATTATGCCACAAAAGAAAAACCCCGATATGGCGGAACTGATCCGCGGGAAAACAGGCCGTGCTTACGGGAACTTAATGGGGCTGTTAACAGTTTTAAAAGGTACGCCGTTAACATATAACAAAGATATGCAGGAAGATAAAGAGGGCATGTTCGATACGATGGAAACGGTATTAGGCTCACTGAAAATCTTCGAAGGTATGGTTCGTACGATGACGGTCAATAAAGCGCGTCTACACAGTGCGGTACATTCAGACTTTTCGAATGCAACAGAGCTTGCGGATTATTTGGCGACAAAAGGAATGCCGTTCCGTGAAGCGCATGAAGTAACAGGGAAGCTTGTATTTACATGTATTCAGCAAGGAATCTACCTACTGGATTTGCCATTGGAAGAAATGCAGAAAGAATCTGCATTAATTGAAGAAGATATTTATGCAGTACTTGCACCGGAAGCTGCTGTGAGCCGACGTAATTCATTGGGCGGCACAGGTTTTGAGCAAGTGGCACTTCAAATCCAAAATGCGAAACAGCTATTAGTTTAACAATGGATGTCCTGTAAAAATTTTTACAGGGCATTTTTGTTCCTTTTTTTGGTACTTTTACTTAGTCAATTTCAAAATTAGCAGTATAATAATAGGTAACTTAAAAAGAAAGGTGTCTTTTTATGACGAATGCGAAGACTTCACAAACATGGGTGCTTACGTTATTTGCACTTGGCGTATTTATGGCGGCACTCGATAATGGAATCATCAGTGCAGCTCTCACTACGATCAACAGCTCGTTTAATGTTGAAGCAAACTGGGGAGCTTGGGGTGTCACGTTGTATACTCTTGGCTTGGCTATCAGTGTTCCGATCGTAGGGAAACTTTCGGACCGTTATGGTCGAAAAAAACTGTTTATTGTTGAAATTGCATTGTTTGGTCTAGGTTCACTGCTCGTTGCACTAAGCCCGAACTTTACGTTTTATTTAATTTCCCGCTTTATCCAGGCGATGGGCGGAGGCGGTATTTTTATTATCGGTACTTCGTATGTCGTGAGTACACTGCCAGCAGAAAAGCAGGGGAAAGCATTAGGATTACTTGGCGGGATGAATGGGGTTGCCGCTGTTTTAGGTCCGAATATCGGAAGTGTCATTTTGGATCTGACAGGCAGCTGGCATTGGCTGTTTTTAATTAATGTGCCAATCGCAATTTTCCTTGTCATCATGGGTTTTCTCAAACTGGAAGAAACGAAAGACGCAGCACCCGGCAAGCTTGATATGACGGGTACGGTCCTACTTTCTGTCGCAATTTTAGGGATTATGTACGGACTGACAAATATTGAGGGCATCAACTTCTTTAGCTCTCTTATCGAACCAACAGTATATCCGTATTTGCTAGCTGGCATTATCGTACTTATTATCCTTTATTTCTATGAAACACGTCTTGAACGCCGTGGAGGGGACCCGATTTTACCGGTGGCATTAATGCGTCAGCCGACTTATTTACTGACATTGCTGCTAGGTCTTCTTTCAGGTGCGATGCTTGCGGCAATGATTTTCATTCCGGCCTTTTCAGAACAAGTATTGGGCATTAAATCCGAGCATGCTGGGTACTGGATGACACCATTTGCACTAGCTGCAGGTATTGGGGCAGCGGTTGGCGGTATTTTAGTTGATAAGCGTGGCCCGGTTTTAGCAGTACTGTTTTCAGGTCTCGTTGCTGCAATTGGCTTTTTCCTGTTCCCGACATGGATTGATGCCAAATGGCAGTTTGTTATTGCATCCGTAATTGGCGGTGTCGGCATGGGAGTTCTTCTAGGAGCACCACTGAACATATTGGCGACGGAAAAACTCGAAGCAAATAAAGGGACTGCTCTAGCGTCATTATCGTTAATCCGAACAATCGGGATGACGATTGCGCCGACAATATATGCAGGATTTATCGCACGCGGATTCAGCGAAATCCCATCGATTTTTAAAAACGATTTTCAAGGAATTTTGCAGCAAAATGTACAACAGGCGAATTTATCGGAACAGGCAACTGCGGAACTTGCTCAAGTGGGCAGTCAGTTCGCGGCGGGCGGTCAGTTTTCCGAAGACCAAATGATGACTGTCGTCCAAAATATTCAGGATCCGACATTAAAGGAAGTCATTTTGAATTCTGTCAATGAAGTAACAGTCATGGCGGCACAAAACGGCTATGGAGGCTTGTTTTACTCGGCAGTTGTCATTGCCATCTGTATTTTTGCAGTTGGTTTGATTTTAAAACCGATTCGAAAAAAATCATTGGAAATATAAAAAAGTGTTTTAGGTTGAACGATTTGGGGTAATTTATCTTTAGACTCATGCAAAGCTTGTGTGGGTGTGAAGTCTCTCCCCCAATAGTAGACTTACAAAAAGTGCCCTTTTGCGCATAAAAGGGCATTTTTTGTTGTCTGAAAGCGATGCATTTATTTTTGGGTAGCCTCAAATTAGAATATTCACAATGTTTTGCGTTATAATTAGCAGCAACAACATGAAACTTTTCATCAAAATTTACGTAAATACTAGTAATACATAGAATGGAGGAATCGAACATGGCTGAAAATCCATTATTTGATGATTTAAATAAACGAGCTGAGCAAGAGCCGGCACCGACGACTGATATAGTCGAACAACCGCAAAAACAACTTGTTTCGGAACAGGAGCTTTCTCAAATCCGTCAGCGTCAGGAACAATTAAAACAACAGCCGCAAGTTCAGCAGCTTGCAGAAAAAATTGACGTGAAAAACCAAATCGCGGTTCTCGAATTCGGTAAAGAAACGGCTCAGGGCATTTCAACGTTTTCAGATCGTATGCTTGCAACAATTAAACAAAGCAATTTGGAAAAATCAACTACACTACTAAACAATTTAAATAAAATTATGGACCGCTTTGATCCCCAGGATTTCCAGGAGGAGCAGAAAAAAGGCTTCCTGAAAAAACTGTTTTCAAAAAGCAAGGAGCAATTGGAGCGCATTTTATCTAAATATGACACGATGAACAAAGAAGTCGATGTCGTTTATAACGAAATTCAGAAGTATGAAGTGGAAATGAAACAAAACACGGTGCAGCTGGAACAAATGTATGATGAGAACTTAAACTACTTCCATACGTTAAGCGAGCATATTGCGGCAATCGATATTAAAGTAAATGATTTACGACAGCAACTGCCGGCATTGTCAGCGAAAGCGGATTCCGGTGACCATGAAGCAATTATGGAGCTTGAAACGGTTACACGCGGAATCGAGTTACTGGAGCAACGAGGCTACGATCTTGAAATGGCACAGCAAGTTTCATTCCAGTCAGCGCCGCAAATTCGTTTAATGCAGCAAGGGAACAACCATTTGATCGGAAAAATCAACTCAGCATTCGTGACGACAATTCCGATTTTCAAACAAGGTCTGATCCATGCCGTTACAATGCAGCGACAAAAGCTTGTTTCCGATTCGATGGCTGAACTGGACCGTCGAACAAATGAAATGCTTGTACGAAACGCGGAAAATGTGCGACAAAATTCAGTGAACATTGCGCGTCAGGCAGGCAGTCCGAGCATCAAAGTCGAAACGATCGAAACAACGTGGAAAACGATCATTTCCGGTATTGAAGAAACAAAACAAATTCAGGCAGAAACAGTGCGCAATCGTGAAGAAGGTCGTAAGCGTATTGAACAATTACAGCTTGAATATGAAAAATTAAAGAGCATGTAATCAATACATTATTCTTACAGGCATCGAGCAACCTTTGCTCGATGCCTTTTATCATTTTTCCGAACGCCCTTTACTTTTTTTGAAATGCCAATCTTTTAATATTTTCAATTATAGGAGGGTTGGGGGCTACCATCTATTGTGGCATACACCTAATATTCGATAAATATATATTCAAAAATACGAATTAACATTCAATTTAAAAGCTTGTTATATTAGGCAAATAAGCGGTCTAAAATTTCCTCTTGGTGATTAATTAGGGGTGAATTTGGTGAAATTGGGTAAATAACAACAAAAGAAGATTTACACAAGTATTGCCATGAGGGAAGGGAAGACAAAGATGGAAAAGAACTTAATGAAAATCGACGAATTTCTTAAAATGCCGAAAAGTGTTATACGCAGAGCAAATGAACGGGACGTATTGAGTATAAAGAATGAACTGCTGATATTAATGAATGAAAAAAGCGATATGTATGATAAGGCACATATCCGAAAATTAATTAATGAAATACAGTTTTTAAATGTGTTTGTAGTAAAGGATGATTTTGATAAAACCGTATTTTCCTACGAACCCCCAAAGTATGCATCACCCCGTGTAACGATTAAAGAAAGTGGCTGGATTGAGCTAATCAAATAATAAATACTATATTCCCGACAATGGAATCATGATAAAATTTGATTATGATTAGAACGTTGGAAGAAGGTAGTAGTTGTGGAACGATTGAAAGGCATAGCGATGATAATAGTAGGCTCGATGTTTTGGGGGGCTACCGGTCCAATGATGGAATGGCTCCTGCAAAATACAGCAATGACCGCAGAGTTTATGCTTGCAGTACGATTAACGATCGCAGGCATTTTAATACTTGGCATTGCAGCTATGCAGAAAAAATCGATATTCTCCATTTGGAAAAACCGGAACCATTCCGTACAATTACTTGTTTTCAGTGTAATCGGAATGGTAGGGTTACAATTTACGTTTGTAAAGTCGATTGAAGTGAGCAATGCGATAATTGCAACACTACTGCAGTTTTTAGCGCCCATCTTCATCGTCATTTATACATCGATTATTGGGAAGGTTCTTCCACCAAGCAGTCAACTGATCGGTATTTGCGGTACGCTTGTCGGGCTGTTTCTATTGCTGACAAATGGCTCGGTTTCTGGGTTACTTGTAAGCAATGAAGCGCTTGTATGGGGACTGCTGTTAGGATTTACGTATGCATTTTATACACTGTATCCTGCTCGGTTAATGGCTGAAGTAGGGGTAATCATTATAATCGGCTGGGGTATGATCATAGGCGGGCTTATATTTTCGGTAACGGGACAGCTTTGGAAACCGGGGCAATGGCTGTTGCTGCTGGAACCGGTAAATGTAGTCATCATTATTGCTACGGGCATTTTGGGATCCTTCGCCTATATTTTATTTTTAACAAGCCTGAAATACATATCACCAGTTGAAACGAGTATTTTATCGAGTTTCGAACCGTTGACGGCAATGGCGATTTCCGTTGTCTGGCTCGGTGCGACATTGTATAACTGGCAGTATGTCGGTATTTTATTAATGCTAGTATTTGTCGCCTATTTATCAATTGCCGGGAGCAAAAAGTCTCCCACTTCGAATGTCTAAGTGAATGTCACTTAGGCATTTTTGGGTATAGAAAACGAAGGAGGCGTTGTTATGGAAGCATTCGATTTTTTTACATTGCATGAAAAGGATATAAAAGATGATATTAAACGCTTAGTATTAGCCGATTCACCTTCGCAAAACAAAGAGTTGCTTGATCTATGCAAAGATGTACTACAGTCGATGTTTTATGACTATTTTCATGTAAAGGCAACGGAATATGCGATGGAGCATAACGGCAATCATCTCCGCTTTGAAATGGGCGAAGGAACCGAACAGATTTTAATGATCGGTCACTATGATACCGTTTGGGATAAAGGGGCTTTACCGTACCGGGAGGAAGAAGATAAAATTTTTGGTCCTGGTATTTTGGATATGAAATCAGGTCTCGTCAGTGCTATCTGGTTTTTTAAATATGTTCAAAAAATGAATCTACCTTTGAAGCGGCGGGTTGTTTTTTTCCTGAACAGCGACGAAGAAATTGGAAGCCCTACATCCAGAGCGCTAATCGAAGAAGAAGCAAAAAAGTCGGTGGCGGCTTTTATATTGGAGCCTGCTGTTACTGTTTCGGGTGAACTGAAAATTGCGCGGAAAGGGACATCCAGGTATTTACTGAACATTCGAGGGTTAGCATCGCATGCGGGCAATAATCCGCGGGATGGTGTCAGTGCGATTACGGAAGCAGCAAGGCAAATCCTGAATATTGATGCACTCAACGATTACGAGAAGGGGACAACGCTGAATGTCGGTATGATTCAGGGCGGCGGTAAACTGAATGTCGTACCTGATGAAGCGCACGTAGGAGTCGATGTCCGATCGGTTACTCGCACAGAGCAGGAACGTATCGACGATTATTTTGAAGAGCTTAAACCATATGATCAGCGTACGAAAATCGAAATCGATGGGGGAGTTAACCGGCCGCCGATGGAACGTGATGAAGACAGCGAAGAATTGTTCGAAATTGCGCAGGAAGAGGCGGAGGAACTTGGTTTTGATGTAGATGAAGCGTCAGTCGGCGGTGCAAGCGACGGCAATTTCACGTCGTTATACACGCCAACATTGGATGGTCTTGGACTAGTTGGGGACGGTATTCACGCAGAACATGAGCATATTTTAAAAGAGCATATCATTGAACGTTTTGCACTTTTTACGAATACATTGCTGGAAGTTGTGAATGAAATTGAGATGGAGGGAAATCGAAATGACGGCTGAAACACTGGCTCACTTGATAAAAGAATCGAATCGTACGGTCGTGCTGACAGGTGCGGGGATGTCGACTGAATCGGGCATACCGGATTTTCGCTCGTCAACAGGCTTGTGGCAAAATATCGATCCACGTATTGTTGCCTCTACAGAAAGTCTGCAAAAGAACTATGAACAGTTCCGTGAGTTTTACCAGATGAGGATTACCGCATTGGTCAATTGCAAACCCCATCAAGGACATCTAATATTGGCGGACTTCGAAAAGCGCGGACTTGTTTCGCTTATCGCAACCCAAAATGTCGACCAGCTTCACCAGCAGGCCGGAAGTAAAAATGTAGCGGAACTTCATGGCAATATCGTGTCAATTCGCTGTCAAAAATGCGGCAAACCCCATGGAAAAGAGCAGTTTTTGAATAACAGTATTTGCACATATTGTTCGGGGAAATTACGACCGAATGTAGTGCTGTTTGGTGAAACATTACCGACAGAGGCATGGGAACGTACGCTACACGAAATACACGAGGCAGATCTTGTCATAGTGATCGGCACAAGTTTGGAAGTATACCCTGTCAATCAGTTGCCGAGCATGTCGAAAGGGAAGCTCGTCTATATTAACCGCGAGCAAACATCCACGAGCTTACATTATTCTTTTGATTTAGTGTTGGAAGGGTCGGCCGGGGAGATTTTGGCGGATGTTCATCGAGAGTTGGGGGATTTCAAAAAGTTATAACAAAGCCTGTATGAAAATGCAGGCTTTTTACTTTGGCAGTAATGAAAGCTATAAACAACAAATTGCAAATTTACAAACATTTACTCAAGCACTCCTTTATAATAGAATTTAGTAATTATCCCTAAAAGGAGAATATGTAACATTATGCAATTATCTATTTACACGAAAAATCCGCATGCGAGAGCAATTTCACATTTACTGGCGAAAAACCCGGCTACCGTTTATGAGCGCAAAGTAAAAGGGCACGCAGTACGATTTGTATATCATAAAATGACAGATGACGAATTATACGCTTCCATCTTTGTTACACCTGATTCATTGGCGCTTGTAAAAGACAATGAAGCGTTTGATATTACCCATTACATTAATGACCGTGAATTTGCTGTAAGTACCATTTTCTTATCGCTTATTCGTTCAGCTTTAGGCACAGCGCTGAACGGAAAGCCTAAAGAAGAATATTTACAATTTGCAGCAATGGACTTTCCGTTTACATTTGAGTTTGGTCCAATTTCATCAAAGCTCACAGACGAGGAACTCCGAAATTTATGGGAACCGTTAGGCTATGAAGTAACGATTAACACAATGACTGACGCTAAACGCGCACGATTCTTAACGCTTGCAAATACCATTACGTTAAAGAAAGCACTACAGCAAATTTTTATATTAATCCCGGTTATGGATGACTATAAGCATTATTTTATTGATGAAGCCGAGCGGGAGCGTATAGAAAACTACGGTGAGGGCTGGCTTGAAACTCATCCGATGCGTGAATTTATTTACAAAAAAGCATTGCGCTTTAAACAATTGTACATGACAGAAGAGAATGAGCAAAAAGTCGATAAACCATCTTTAAATACGCGTCGCTATGAAACAATTGCCGAGGCAGTTACAGCATTAAAACCTAAAACGGTTATCGATATGGGGGCAGGAGAAGGAAAGTTATCGATGCTTCTTGCGCATATCGATACGATTAAAAAACTGTACAGTGTCGATCCTAGTAATCATGCACTTGCTAAAATGCAAAAACGTTTTGCCGATCAGCAATTTGCTACAAGACCTATTATTAAGTGGGGATCACTTTACTATGAAGATAAAGAGTTTACAGAGGCGGATGTCTTTATTTTATGCGAGGTTATTGAACATATAAATGAGGAACGACTGCCTCAAATGATGCAGCTCATCACACAAAATTATACGCCTAAGCATTTAATTATTACGACACCAAACGCAGAGTATAATACGGTTTACGAACTTGAAGATATGCGCCACGATGATCACCGCTTTGAATGGAATCGCAAGCAGTTTGAGGCATGGTGTAAAGCAGTTGCGCCAAACTATGATTTACAATTTGAAGGGATCGGTTCTGTACATGAACAATATGGTGCTCCTACTCAAATGTGTATCATGACAAGGAGAGATTCACATGCAATTTAAACTTCCAAACGGGGCCATCGTACTTGTAATAGGGCCATCAAATAGCGGGAAATCCACATTACTGCAATCATTAGTCGATTCAGGTCAGCTCCTTGAAAGCGAGATCATTAGCTCTGACTACTATCGTCGGCTTGTGGCGGATATAGATTTCATCGATTTTACAGCGGTATCTAAAGATGATGAGGATATTGTTTATGAAGAATATCAGCGTATTTCAGAGCAGGCGTTTCATGTGCTTCATACGGTTGTGGAAGCCCGTGCAAAGCTAAATAAAGTATCGATAATTGATGCCACAAATTTACGCGGCTTTGAACGTGCCAAATATTTTGAAATTGCTAAACGTCAACATGTACCTGTTTTAGCGCTAATTTTGAATACAACAAAAGAGCAGCTGCTTGCACGTGATGTATTGCGTGATAACCCTAGAGGTCGTAAACGTGTGCTGCAGCAATTTAATACGTTGAAATATGAGTTGAAAACAATAAAGAAAGAGCCATTCGCCAAAATTTATAAAGTAAATGACGAAAGAATCGAGATAGTGCGAGAACCGAATAAGCTTTGTTTAGAAATCGAAAGCGGTTTTGATATTATCGGGGATATTCACGGCTGCTATGATGAGATGCTTGTGCTCTTGAAGGATCTTGGATATGAGCAGCGCGGCGATGTATATGTTCACCCAACTGGACGCCGGTTAATTTCTGTCGGCGACATTATGAGCCGCGGCCCTAAATCAATTGAAACAATGCAATTTTGGTTGAATCAGATTGAAGCAGGATTAAGCTATATGACAGACAGCAATCATGGCTGGAAATTAGCGCGCTGGTTGGACGGGAAAAATGTATCTCTAAATCATGGGGATGAACTTGTCGAGCAAGAATTTACCGAGTATGAGAAGGTGCATGGCGAAGAGGCTGCTAAGGCACTAAAAGAACAATTTGCTAACATGCTTTTAAAAGCACCGTCACATTATATTTTAACGAAAAATAATATGACAAAAGCTGTTGTTACACACGCCGGCATTAAGGACCATTACACCGGGAAGGAATCTAAACGCATATCTGATTTTTGTCGATACGGTGATATTCAGCAAACGGACAGCTCCAGTAAGCCTGTTCGCGGTGATTGGTTCTCGCAGCATAAAACGAGCGAACTGATCATTTGGGGACATGACGTGAAAGTACAGCCGTTTAAAGCAAACCGAACAATTAATATTGACCAAGGTGTTGTATTTGGCGGGGAGCTTACGGCATTTCAATATCCTGAGCAGACATTAAAAAGTGTTAAGGCATTCGCGAATTATGCCGGGACTGAGGAAAACCCTATTTTAGAGGCGAAAAATAAGCGGTTTAGTCCGCCAAATGTTGCACAATTTATAAATGGCTTTGCGGTTCATACAACGAGCGGGGATCAAATAACAATCCCGAGAGAAAATGCATTGGCAGCAATGGATACATTTTCTCACTATACATTGCCCTTGGAGCAGGTAATTTACATTCCGCCAACAATGAGTCCAACTCCCCAAACATCTGCGTTACCGGATTACTTGGAACACCCTGCAGATGCTTTTCATTACTATAAGAAAAACGGTATTCAAAAATTGATTGCCCAGAAGAAGCATATGGGTAGCCGCGCTGTTATCTTTATTGCAAAAAATAAAGAAGTTGCAAAAGAGCTCATTAACAGTGATAGTCTGGGCTACATTACAACTCGTACAGGCCGCGCCTTCTTTGAACAAAAAGAGCAGCAACAGATGGTGGAGAATATTCATGCTGAGCTAGTCGGTAAAAATTACTTCGAGCAATTTAATACAAATTTCGTCTTAATGGATGCCGAAATATTACCATGGAATTTAAAAGCACAAAGCTTAATCGATCAACAATATGAAACGGTCGCTGAAAATGCGTTGATGGATCGCTATAAACTTATCGAAAAGTTGAAAGCAACAGAGCATGTGGACGTGACGAGCTGGATGGAGGAATATACCGATAAATATAAAAATGCTGCACGCTTCGATGCGGTTTTCAAAAACTATTGCTGGCCAACAAATGAGCTTTCAGGCATACAAATAGCACCGTTCCATATTCTTGCACATAGCTCATCAGCAAACTTCCACCAGTCTCATAGCTGGCATATGAAAATGAATGCGTATTTGGCCGAAAACAGCTCGCTATTTATAGCGACAGAATACCGTTTGATTGAAAGCGAGCAGGATGAACAGGAAGTAATAAATTGGTGGAAGGACATGACTGAAAATGGTCATGAAGGCATTGTTATTAAGCCATTTGATTTCCTGGCTTATCATAAAGGGAAATTACTGCAGCCGGCTATAAAAGTACGTGGCCGTGAATATTTACGCATCATTTATGGCATGGACTATACAAATGAAGACACTATGAAGAAGTTAAAACAGCGTAACCCTTCCCGGAAAATGAAGAACGCTTTATTGGAATTTAAATTAGGTCTGGAAGGGATTTCACGCTTTGTAAGTTTGGAAAGCAGCAATCGTGTACATGAATGTGCACTTGCAACGCTTGCGTTAGAAAGCGATACAATCGATCCGCGCTTATAAAATAATATGAGACTCTCTTTAATTCAGTTAATTGGATTGGAGAGAGTTTTTGTTTTGCTGCAAGACTTTAAATTGCTAGGCAAACAAGTAGAAATTAGCCACTGTATAATTAGGTGTATAAATCCTAAAAAGGAACTTTTTTGAAGGTGTTTCGTTAAAATAACTGATCTTTGAGTGCATGAATCAACATAAAGGGAGGTTGAAAAGTTGAAAAAAGTTATAATTACAGTGGTTGTGATATGTTCAATATTGTTAGGCGGGTGTAATAAAATTGAGGTAATAGAAAGCGAGCAGGAAGTTATAGTTTCTTATAAAACCTTATTTGCGGAATTACAAAATGAAATTATAGTATCAGTTACAGAGAAAACGGAACTTGAAAGTGATGCGCTCGCACTAATGATAGATGGTGGAGCAAGTGATTTAACAGTTTCAGTAGGTTACCCGAAAGATTCAAAAATTGATGCTACGTTGATTCAACAAATAGTAGAAGACTCGATCAATAATATTTCTGAAAAAGATACAACTAGCGAAGAGAGAGTAAAAATAACTATTAAAATCGAGAAATACTAGCAGATAGTATGGTTGAAAAGAGTATGTGGAGGTTTGAAGTTGTTTAAGTATGTGTTGCAAATTATAGCTGGGATCTTAACATTAGTAGTATCAACTTTTATTGCATGGTATGAAGGAAGCGCAATTATAGAAAATACATTAGAATGGAAGTACTCAACACCTTTTACTAGTTTGTTTCAAAGGGAGATTATTAATGGGCATGATATTAGCCAACTCGATTATTTCGTTTATGCAGCTAAATTTCAGCCTTTCTTTCCCACAATTATGATAGCAAGTGTCCTCTATATTCTAAGTGTAACTGGCTATTTTCTTATAAAAAGAAAACCGAAATGGGAAATTGGTTTCTGTGGATTAATAGGTATTATACTCTTATTATTTAGTAGCTTGTTTTATAATTCCACAACTATGGGGGGGAATGTTTTTTTCTGGATTTCCTCAATAAGCGGACTTTTATTTATAGTAATTACAGTTTTACAGTATAAGTTGCATAATACTAAAATGTTAACGGAGGTTAAATAATGCCAGTTATTATGACGAGTGTTTTTTCGGCAATCATCATTTTTATTACTGTTTTTTCTATGATTAAAGTATTAAGTATAGCCTATAAAAGAAAAGAGATTTCTATGTCAAAATATAGAGTGTATGCAACATCTTTTATAGTAGCAGGGATTTTAGTTGCTGCAATACTACCTTTTGGTTATCAAAAAATATATGAAATGATCCTCTAACTGTGTCATGCAATTTAGCATAGTGAAATTATGATTGGAGCTGGTTAAAGCAGTGAAACTATTAATATCTATGAATGAAGTTGAATACGATACATACATAAAAGATAAAACGGAGAGGTATGCTCTTACCCTTGAAGAAAATACTTTTGAAATGATAAGTGAAACTGCTTTTGTTAGAGCAGAAAAAGCGATAAAAGGATATTTGCCAAATGGATTCAACACAGAAAATCATGAATTCTATAATATTTTAGAAAATGAAAAAGTGGTAGGTTATGTATGGATAAAAATAGTAAAAGAAAACAAAAGTGCCTTTTTATATGAAATCTATCTCAAAGAAGAGTTTCGTTCTAAAGGGATTGGGAAAAAGGTGATGACTGAGCTTGAATCCCTTTTAGCTGTTCGTAAAATTGCCTTTTTTAAATTACATGTTTTCGGAAATAATGAACATGCTCTAAATTTATATAATAATCTGGGTTTTCAAGTAGCAGGTATCAACATGTATAAAGAAATAGACAAATAAATATCTATTTTAAATCTATGAATTTATTTTAATATAGGGAGGGGTAGTAATTAGCCCAGCAACTATCGGCTTCCTTAAACTAGCGCGACAATCTGTAAGAAGGTGAGTAATAAAACAAATGAGCCAGTATATGGATACAAAAATTTTGTATTATAAAAAATTTAAAGGTGAAGAAATGCCTATTAACTACATTAATTGGGCTAACAGTATGTTGGAAAACGAAAACTCTACAACATCCCTAAATATCCTTGCTTTTTTGAGAGAACCGTTAAATATTTTTGAAATTGAAGAATATTTTAAAAGAGCTTTGGGTGAATTAGGTATGAAGGAGCCTTCACATGTGGAATGTGCTAAATACTACATACGTCATTTATTGAAGGAAATATTAAATGATAAAAATAATGCAATAAACTTAGCTTATGAAATATATGAAGTGGTGCGTGAACACTTCTTTAATGAGGAGTTAGAGATATGGTATATATGGTATGGAATAAGTGAAATGATAGACGACTTTCGATATGGAGATAATCCAAGAAACATCACTCATGAATACCTGATTTCCATTATTGTACACGAAACGAAAAAACAATTAAGTAACAAGTTTTATATTTACTAAGATGATTTTTCTGAAAAAACGTATTTCAACAAACCTGTGTTTTCCTTGAAAATGTAAAGGGTCTTTTTCCGTTAAGTACTGGTTTGCAACATCGGTATAAAATGCTGCATTAACAATATCAAAAGAATAGGCACGAAATGCTGATATAACTACATTCGTGCCTTACTGCTGTATTCCCGATCTTTTAGAAACATTATTTTGTTTGAAGATGTGTAAGCTTATACTCCATAAAAGGATATATTCTACCAGGTATAACTGTTGATTCCACATAAATTATTCTTTTTGCACCCATTTTTAAGTAAAATTCATACGCATTTGGATCACTATTAAAATGGAAGCTACTTAATCCAAATTCTGCCGCCTTCAGTAAAATATCTTTCCATAATAATCTCCCTAAGCCTTGACCAATGTATGTAGGGGCTACAAATAAGGATTCTAATTTTTTCGTTTCTATACACAAACAATAGAACCCTTTAATAGCCTTATCTTCTTCTAGCAGATAAATAACTTTAGACTGGATATCGTCTACTGTAAGTGTTAAAATATCTTTCCATGCATTCATAAAATCATCTGAATAACCCCAATAGCCTTTTGCTTTAAAAGCTATATCCGTCAGTGTCGCTGCATCCTCGACATTTGCTTTTCTTATCTTATTCATAACTTATTCCTCTTGATTCATATTTTCAATATGCCGCATTCATTCCAATTAACAAATTCTTAATTCCTGATGAAGGATTGGGCTTAAACTTTTAGTATTTACTGCATCTTTTAATCTCCCTTATTTCGTAATGCGCTGTACAGACGGAAAAAACGAGAAATAGTTTCAATATATTTTAGATTTTTATGAAACGCCCATATCTCCATATATGCCAGTCCTTGAATTAGAATGGTCCTTGTCATTATCAGGCGTTTTCCTTGAGGAAGGGTCTTTTTTTATTGAAAGCCACACATTCAATTAAGAATAATTGAGGATAATTTTGGTTAATAGTTGTAAAATAGTAAAAGAAAGAGAATGTTTGGTTATAAGAGGGGAATTCAAATTGTCATATTTTAAAGTTATCGTTGATGGAAATTCTAAACAAGGTTTAACGGAAAGAGAACAACTAATTTTACATTTTTCAACAATGACAAATGCAATTATTACAGACGCAGGTGTAATGTTAAACCCGCCGGATGAAGGTACAATAGGGATTACTTTTGCATAACCTGAAGCGCTAGATGCTGAAAAGGAAGTTGAAGTTCGGGAAAGTATTGTTAAAAGATTGAACAGCTTTTTTGTAATGTCAAATCTTGAATTAAATGCAGTTATTACTTGAAAAATCAATCATCAACAATTGGGCACTTTTGCAGGAAGACTGTCAGAGTGGCCTTTTCTGAGGAGGAAAGATGAAAAGCAAAAAAATTATAAAAACGATAAACTGGGTTACATTTATTATAATTTTATTGGTCGGATTTTTTACAGCAGGGTTTTCGCTGTATGACTTAAGTACACAGGTTGCCTTAGGGGAAGAAGGGCAGTCTCGCGCAGGATTCCGGTGGGGGATATTCCACATCATCATTTTAGTTATAATAGTAATGTCGGCTGCCTTTTTAGGTTTTACTTGGAAAATATTATTCCCATTTAATGTACCCATTGCAATAATAATAGCTGGTTTATGCTATCAACTATTTTTCCTTACGTTCACTATTGGTTGGATCGGTTTAAATGGAACATTTGGCTTCGTTATCGCATTTTTGATTGGAATAATATTAATTATTTCTTACACAGTTTTAAAATTTCTAGAAAGCCGTAAGCGCAGTGAAACGAATTAAAAGGTTCAATGCTATTTTATTCAATTAGGGCTGTTAAGAGGGGGCATTATTATGGGCGGAGATTCTATTGTTTGGTTGGTTATAATTTTGTCTATTTTAATTTGTGATGGAATAGCCGTGTATTTATACCGTATAAAAAAATTCCCTATATGGGCATCGGCAATTTTTATAGCCCTTTTAGTTCCAGTGATCGTTTATATTTTTGTTTCTTTAGGAATTGATTATTTTAAAAAAACCAATACCGATCTGGATGATACAGGAGAAGGAATAGCTTTTGCAGGTGGATTTATTGCAATAGTACTGGCATTCAATGCGATAGTTATGTTTGGAACTGGAGTTATTTTAAATATCTACACTTTCATAAAAAAGAAATAAAGGGTATAACTGCATTTGAAATAATCCTTTGGGTGATAGTTTGTTTAGAATAATTTTTTCGGTAGTATCCGCATTTCTTTGTATTTTAACAATTTCATTATTTAATAAAATACCTTTTCATTTGGGGGGGATTTTTAATAAATACAAAATATAAGAGGTTTAAATTGTGAAATATAAGCTTTGGAATGGTGCATCAGCCATTATAAATAAAGATAATCGTGTAGTTGTATCAGTGTCTATAACCTTCAGAGAATGTCCTTAACACATCAATTCGCAACATCGCATAAATTTATGTGGTCTTGTTAAAATCGATGTTAAAACTTGTGTGAAATGTTAGCATATATCGATCGAAATTCTTTCTTTTGAAAGGGATATGGAAAATTTACGCTAAAATGAATTTATATATTGTGAAGTAATGTACTTAAACAAACGGGGCAGTTTAGTTTAATAGCGGAAAAAAGGGGGCGTCGTTTTTGCAAAAATGTATAAAATGCAATAGTCAATTTGGTTGGAGAAAAATCTTTCAATCTTATAAATGGACATACGGACCACTTGAATGTGACAATTGTGGTTCTATACATAAGATAGCTATTTTTGGGAGATTTACGGTTGCATTCCTGACGATGTTACCATTTCTGATAGTTCAATTTTTTCTTATTCCTTCCGATAATGTCTTTTTAACCATTGGTGGGGCAGGTCTTATGGCAACGGTCTGTTTTTTACTCTCGCCATTTGTTGTTCGATACAAAGAGAGATTGTGAGGAAAACTTTTAGTAACGGAGGGCTTTAGTTTAATTAGGTTAGTAAAATATTATATCAAAATTTTTCGCCCTTTTTTGATTGATTCGAGATATGTTTCGTGTAATGCCATTTGATGTATCATGAATTCTCCTCCAGTTACATTTAATTTTTATTCTAAATGTAATAAATCACTTTTTGTATTGGATGTAGAAAACCCTTGTTGGGTAATATCATGTTTATTACGAGCGAAATATGTATATTCCACTTGTGGTTCATTATCAAATATGACACCAATAAAATATGGATTCGAGGATTCATAACCATCTTCACGATGAGGCACTGTTCGAAATTCCCATGTTTCCCCAGGGTACTTTTTCTCCAAATGCAACTGTATATAACTTACCTTCTTTTCAATTTGCATATCTGTCCAAGATGGACGTACGAAATAAATGATGCCAAAAGACACTAAAAATAATAGAGCCAACCCCTGAATCCTTTTTCTCCGCTTTCCTTTAAAGATAAAAGAAATGAATAAAATAAAAACTAAAATTCCACTGGCTAGCATCAATTGAATAAATTCTATTGGGTGCAATGAATCCCCCCCTTTTTCAGTTAGTCCGTTAATCAAATTAAAAAGTCCCCAAACCTGAAGTGACTATTCTTCCGATTCACTATAAGGATATACATACATATCAATATCAATAAATGCATTGATATCAGAATCAAATTGACTAAATTCAGGTGAAATTACCAAACCGGGTGTTTGACCATCATGCATTGTTATCATTAACCACTAGAACTCTTTAATAAATGCGTTCAGTAAAAGAATTAAAATTCCTAATACAACACAAATATCAACAATGACTATACCAATTTTGTTATTATTCTTTTCTTCGTTACGCTGTTGTTTTATTTCCCTATATAAACCTTGCACTTTTCTTTGCATTTGAATTTTATCGTGTTTATTTTTGCTCAATCATTTCTCCTCCTTTAATTATAATAATATTTCTAGAAGACTTTTCTGTATTCCTTTAAATGTGCCGAAAGCGGTGGCAACTTTTGAACAATGACTTCTACCAATTCCGTTATATAATAGCTGGATTGGTAGTCCTCATTCGGGTTACAACGCTTGGGGAATGCTAAAATTGAACTAATAAAGGTTTGACAAATAGAAGGGGAGAATAAAAATATGAAAGAATTTTGCTGTGAGTATATGGATTATCATGCAAATTTCAATTGTGATATTCATAAAAATCCTTATGATTGTCCTGATAATATAATTATATTTTATGAAAAATCTAATGACTACGGAATAATAATTCATGATGGTGGTTCTTCAAGAATAGAAATTAACTTTTGTCCATGGTGCGGAAAAAAATTATAATATGTTCCCAATTTGTCAAAGGCATTAGGGAAATAAGCAAAAGATTATCAATGATGAATAGTGAAAATTAAACTTAAAGGTGTTCTATGAAATATTCATTGGCAATGAATATACTTAAACTAAAACTAATTAGTTCCATTGGTAAATAATCCTAAGTAAACTGAAACCAAATGAGAGTTCAACCGTATTAGTAGTATTAGTTTACTGGGGTGATGCTAAAATGCTGCAAAAGGTGTTAGAAATAATTATAGGGGTTATCTTAACTATTCCACTATATGGGGTATTAATTTGGAGTTATTTCTACCCTGAAGAAAGCTTACTAGTTGGAAAAGGGTGGATGTACAAAGAGGAACCTGAAATATCGGACGGCGCTATTCGGTACATAAAAATTGCATCAGTAACCAGTATTATTGGTTTAACACTATTTTTCGGTATTTTCATATTAGCACAACTTAGAAATTGATACTTTGCAGGGAGATTGAGATTTTGGAATGGCATTACAAGTAAATAAAAAGGGTAATACATAATCGTGCACTTTCCTTTAAAAAGGAAGGTGCATTTTCCAGTAAAGGCCATAATTAGCTCACATTTAAGTTGATAGAAAATATCTGTTGTTACTCTTCTCTTTTCAGCCAATCTTCTAAAGTCATCATCTTAAAATCTTCTTGGAAATCTATTCGGATGGGAGCGATTAATTCAATTGAATTACCATCTGGGTCATCAAAGTATATTGCAGCATGTGCATGTGGATGATTAGGTAATACTAGTGGTTGACGATCTTCATTAAAGCCAAATGAAGTACGAATAGCGATTCCTCTTTCATTCAGCCATTTTTTAGATGAGATGATATCCTCTTTCTCTACTCGAAATGCGATATGACGTATAGAAGGATGATAGGCTAGCTCAACTTTTTCGCTTTCCCATAAACCAAGCCAGCTTTCATCTTTTACAATCCAAAAAAAAGCTAAATTATCTTGTTTGTAAGCTAACTCTAATCCTAAATTTCGGTAAAATAAAATGGAGTTTTTTAAGTTACTTACTGGTAAATGTGCTTCATATAAACCTTTTATCATAGTGACACCCCTAGTTTCAAATATTGTATTCATATTACCGTTTTATGGGAGTTGCCGCTTCATTCAAAGGTCTAATATTCCTTCATTAAGTCCTCAATCTATCTTCTTTAATCAGCATACATGCCCTGATGCTCAAACATATTTGTCTATTTATGTTAAAATATAACAGAATGAAATATATTTAAACTAACGAATCGTATAGTAAATCAAGAAAGATTGCTGAAATCTCGAGTTGTTTATGGAGATATTAAATGTCTATTTCAATACATCTGATTTATAAGAAAGGAAGAGAAAAAATCATGTCGATTTTTTATAAAGAGATTGGAGAAGGATTTCCAATCGTTATGTTGCATGGTTGGACACTTGACCATCAAGTGATGTTACATGCAATGGAACCTTTATTTGAGAATAGAAGCGGTTGGAAGAGAATATACATAGACCTGCCTGGTATGGGTCATTCCCAGTCACAACAATCTATTCAAAATTCTGATGATATTTTAGCATCAATATTGCTTCTTTTGGATGACATTATCCCTAATCAACCGTTTATAATTTGTGGTAATTCGTATGGTGGATATATTGCAAGGGGTATAGTCCATTCACGACAGGATACAGTTCGTGGATTATTGCTGATGGCACCATTAACTATACCTGAAATCGATAAAAGGGTAGTACCACAGCATACCGTCTTAAAAAGAGATTGCAACTTAATATCAGATTTGTCTCCGGAAGATGCTCACGAATTTTGCTCTATGGGTGTAGTGCAAGGTCAAACTGAGTGGGAGAGGTTTCAAAAGGAAATTTTAGTTCCTTCTCAAAAAACAAATTACGAATTTTTAAACCACATTCGTCAAAACGGGTATGGATTTACCTTCGATATTAAATGTAAACTTGAGTATCCCACGCTCATTATTACAGGGCGTCAGGATAATGTAGTCGGTTACCATGATGCATGGCGATTAATTGAAGATTATCCAAGGGCAACTTTTGCCGTACTTGATATGGCTGGTCATAATCTTCAAATCGAACAAACTGATGTCTTTAACGAATTAGTTCATAACTGGTTAAACAGGCTTGAGTTAGAAAATTTTAGACCGGTATCACCTTAATGATTAAGATTGCGAAGAAACTTAAAATAAGACTCTTTTCAAAAGGAGAATATCATGAGCTATATTGAATCACTTAGAAGTATTATTGGAACAGCACCAATTATTGCTCCCGGATCAGCGATAATTGTGATGAATAACGATAATGAGTTATTACTACAATTGCGTTCCGACACAGAAGATTGGGGAATTCCAGGAGGCGGTATGGAATTGGGCGATAGTTTTGAAGAGACAGCTAAAAAAGAGTTGTATGAAGAAACAGGACTTATTACAAATCACTTAGAAATTTTAGGAGTAGCTTCTGGTAAGGAGTTTTATTATAAATTTCCTCATGGGGATGAGATATACAATGCCACTGTTATCTTTAAAGCTATGGATATAAGTGGAAAGTTGAAAAAAGATGAAGAAAGTTTAGAGCTGGCATATTTTCCATTAGATTCTTTACCCGTTTTAAATTATACTACCCAAAAGATTTTAGAAAAGATTGAACTCATAAAGTAGTAGAGTAGGTTTGTATTCCTTTCCGCGGAATAATCCGTGTAAACCTAGATTTTTGCAGTATTTAAGACTCGTGAACAATCGTGCGCCATTCACATTATATACTTTTGAAGTAAATGAAAACGCACAACAATTTTTCGAAAAGAACGGCTTAAATCATATCTAGAGGGCACGAAAATGAAGGAAATTTACCTGATGTTCTTTATAAATGGATTTCCAATAAATAATGGAGAAAATGGAGTGATAGTTTGTTAAGAGTAATTTTTTCAGTTGTATCCGCATTTCTTTGTTTTTTAACAATTTCATTATTTGCTGAAATGCCTTTTCGTTTGGGGGAAAAGATTTTTAACTTAATAGTTGCTCCTAATTTATACTTACCATTTGGATTAGGTGTTTTAGGATTTTTATTTGCTATGTTCGGTATGAAAGGATATATAAGGCTTACATTACTAGGATTAAATATAGTTGGTTTGGTTGGCTATCTTGTGATATTTCTAATGGCAACAGTGGGTTTTCAAGAGCCATAATATTTTCTACTTATCTTCTAAACAGTATGTAATAGCTAACAATGGAAGGGGCAGCGCATTTGTATCAATATTTTAATAGTTTCGTCATTAGAGAAGGCACTGAAGGGATACCTGCGGAGTTTATTGAATCCTTGTTTAAAGACGCCGGATGGGCAAAAAATATTCCATCATGGCAAAAAGAAAAATACTCACTAATTTTCAAGAATTCAACTTGGGCATTTACTGTCTGGGATAATGAGAGAATGATTGCGATGGTGAGGGTGATATCTGATCAAATCATGGCAGCGAATATTATGGATTTAGTCGTTTTAACAGAATATAGAGGCAATGGGATAGGAAAAAAACTTGTTGAGTTATGTATTCAAAAGCTTCCGCATGGAGACTGGTTTGTGCACACTTCAGCAAATAATTTCAAATTTTATGAGAGCTGTGGAATGGAATTAAAAGATTTATCTACCCATGGGACGTGTGTCTATTATGGTTATATCCAAGCAAGGAAAGATGGACACCGTTAAACAATAGCCATATTTGTGAAAAATCTTGGGAAGAGGCGGTTTCAATGCGAAATGTTATATGGATTAATGGCAGCCATAAAGATGATACCCGTGTTTTTGATTCGGATTTTGAAGTGGAAGAATGGGCGAGAGCATTATATCCGGATTTCGTTGCGTATTTAAGTGAACAAACAAATGTAGGTTATGCAACACCTGACGAGAAAGTAATTAACTATTTAGCATCTCATTTTCCTCAATGGGCCGATTATATCAATTTAAAAGTCGGCGTTTGTACAGCGGAAATAGAAAGAAACGGTCAAATCATTTATAAAATTTGGACGGTGAAATTATAATATCGTGCGCAATTCTTGAAAAGGAATTGTGTTTTTTCTTAATATGGCGATAATTTAATTTCGGACAAGATACCATTTGAAACCAAAATACAAGAACCATAGGATAGTCTTGTAGAAGGATAATTGGACAACAAGGGAGTTGATGTGTTGATTATAATGGTAAATGGAGCATTTGGTGTAGGTAAAACTACAATTGCAAATAGGCTCTTAAACGAAATTGAAAATAGTATGATTTATGACCCTGAAGAAATAGGTTATATGTTAAGAAATGTTATTCCCATCGATATCAAAAGAACAGAATCCACTAGAGGCGATTTTCAAGATTTGGATTTATGGAGAGAGTTAACAGTTGATATGGCAAAGAAGTTAATTTCTAAATATGAAATCAATCTAATCGTACCAATGACAATCAGAAAAATTGAATACTTTCAATACATATACAACGGATTTAAAAGTATTGATGAACAAACCTATCATTTTTGTTTGAATGCAAGTAAAGAGACCATTTACGAAAGGTTAAGACTACGTGGGGAGGAAGAAGGTAACTGGTGTTTTCAACAAACCGATAAATGCTTAGAAGCCTACAATCGATACGATTTTGGAGAATATATAGATACTGAAAGAAATAGTATCGATGAAATTATTCAAGAAATAAAAGGAAAGTTAAAGCTTTCTTAAGTAATAAATTCAATTATATTAATCTGTAATTCTTTAAAAATAGAGGGGTGTTCAATGAAAAAATTCGCTGCTGCAATACTATCTTTAGTGTTATTAACAAGTTGTTCTCAAAAGGAGCTTGTTATAGAGGACAAAATACAATTTGAAATTCAAAATGTAAACGAGCAGGAACTTGAATTATTGATTAATCGTGCAAGTAACTTTACTAAACAAGAGATTGATCAGTATTATGCAGTGATTGTTGTAGACTATCAAATATTAAACGGGAATGAGTTTAACAAGTTAACCGTAAAACATGATTTTGATTGGGCTGCATTTATGGATGAAATTGAATTAGAATATGGACCTATGTACATGAATGGTGAAGGTAGATCAAGCAATTATAAAAATGGCAGCTTTAAGCAGGATTCTATGCGTTTTATTTATTATACGAAAGATTTTTCGAGAGAGCAGTTACAAAGTATTTTTGAAACATATAAGCTTAATTTATCATGGCAACAGAAAGATGATGGTGAAATTATGGAAAAGACGATTCAAATTGGGGATTACTTTCAGGATAAGCGCTGAGTTATTCTACCGTAAAGGATGATGTTAATATGGAAATTTTATATCCAGTAAGTGCTTTATTGTTCTCGATCCTATGGTTTCTAAATTTAACTCAGCTCTTAGAAAAGTTACATCAAGGGAAAAATATACATAATCAAAAGATATTAGGCTGTGTTTGGACTGCTTGTTTAATTTTATCAATCATCATTTCTACATCTATCGGTTTATAACATCTTAAACTGACAGATGACGAATTTACTTTACTTTAAAGTTTAATATTTTTACAATTGTGCAGATTTTTATAGGATAGAAAGGGAAGTTAAAATGACAACACAGATTACACTAGCGCCTGTACAACATGACGAGCTACAGCAATTGAAAGAAGAATTACAGGAAGCTTTTATGAAAGGTTTGCAGGATAGTTTTATAGATGTAGAGGACCCGACGGAAATGGGACCATTACCGTCTGATGAGGACTACGAGCATTCATTGCATGCAAAAGGCTCGGTTGTACGCCAACTGATGCAAAATGGTAAAAGAATCGGTGGCGTTGTCCTTCAAATAAATGAAGAAACAGGACGAAATGAAGTTGATTTCTTGTACACATTATCTTCAGCACACGGCAAAGGCATCGGTACGAAAGCATGGTTTGCAATTGAATCAGCATTCCCGGAGACGAAGGTATGGGAACTGCATACACCATATTTTGAAAAGCGTAACATACACTTTTACGTCAATAAGTGCGGCTTTAAAATAGTCGAATTTTATCATAAAGGAAATCCTGGTCCAAATGTGGAAGGCGAGGAACCAACATCAGATGAAGAGTATGAGTTTTTCCGCTTTGAAAAGGTCATGACAAAAGAAAATAGTGACTTAGAAAAGCTAGACCAATCTTTAACAGGTCTCATTTCGGAAAATACGAGAGCGATTATGCTGTTAGAGCAAAATGACTATGATGAATCCTATACGCTATTTAAAAAGCTGGCTAGAGAAACACCGTCTGTTCAAAGTCTTAATAATTTGGCATGGTTTATGCTGCGTGAGGAAGAGAACCGAGATGAAGCAAGGACATTATTAGAGCAAACGTTGGTCTTTAACCCGAAGTCTTCCTTTCCGTATATGCTGCTCGGTGAAATTGCATTACATAACAAAAAATATAATGAAGCAAAGCATTATTTATTGCAGGCACTCAGCTTCAGCGAGACGGAGGAAGTGACCTATAATTTAGCAATGGCGCATTTTCAGCTCGGTGAATATAAGCAAGCAGCGAAAGTCTTTTCTCGCTGTGATGGTGATTCAGGAATTACACAATTACACGAGGTCGTTTCTTGGCTGTATGCAGGTCATGTTGATAAGGCAAAGGCACTTTTAGCCAATTGGAATGATGAAGCGGATGATTACACAGGTGCTATGGAAATTGCAGATGTTTACGTAGAGCTTGGTTGTTACAATGAAGCACGAGTACAGTTTGAAAAAGAATGGAACAGCTATTACACTTCACCTTATTGCGTCAGTCGCTATGCGTATACCCTGTGGCAATTAGAGGACTACGATGCTTGTCGGGCAGTCGTTCAACAAGCTATTCAACAGAAAAAAGAAGAACGAATCGATGAACAACAAAGGGAGCTAGATGAGCATTGGACAGCGCAGGATCGTGACGAGTGTGTAATTGAATTAATCGAACAGCAACAAACCATCGAAACGCTATGGCATCGCTTAGAAAATGGTGTTGTACCACCCTTTGAATATGATATGTACCCTAATGGCGGCTGTCAGCTATTTGGCTGCATGCAGCATGGCCATCCTGAATATGAAGAGGTGACGTGATGGACGTCGAATTAATTAGGCACTGAATGAATCACATTAGCGCTTTCCAGAAGAAATACATCAGGCGGCAATAGAGTCCGAGATGCTTAAAATTTAAGCTATACGACTGGCTAGCAACCAGTAGTGATTAAATATGTTAGTTGAAGTGGATGGGTATGATCAGCAAGTGCTGTTATCTGGACCAAGCTATACATTAGAGCAGTTAAACAGATTTTATAGACAAGCAAAAAAGCAGGCAACCTCAAGCATAGAAATTACGCATTTTTGTGTTCATATTATCAATTTAGCCGAATTCCGTATGATGCAACGATTCAGGTGGGATTTGTGATTGATACCGATACAAGGAGGATTTATTCACCGACATATTAAATAATGAGGGATAAGGAGAGTTGAGTTGGTAAAAGGAAATACAGTACTGAAGCAATTCATCCGTGAAAATTGACTTACTTAATAAAAGAAGGTGTTTAAACGTGTTTACAAACGAACAGTTGAAAGCAATGATTCGTCAGGAAATCATTAGCGAGCAATATCCGTATTCGGAGCAAGATGACCAGGTACTCAAAAATTATTTGAAGGCGGTTCTTGCTGAGCTAGCACAAATGAACATTCGCTATAAAGTAGAGCCCGACCATTTCGGCAGCGGCTTTGCTTCGTACATACAGTGGTTTGTTTATGAGGATTCAGGAGTGCAAATAGAAGAAGACCGCTTTACACGTACGGAAAACATAACGGGGCTCCATGTACTCATTAGCCGATTGGCACCCGTCATTGGGATTGGTGATGCGGACCAAACAAGCTCGTATATCCTGAAAACAGGCGCGTATTCAAACGGAGGTCAGTCTGTTATTTGTGAACCAAAAGATCTTTCGGTTGATTCAACACGGCAACAGCTTGCCAATCAACTAGAGCGTCTATTTATGAAGTATCAATTTACGATTTTACGAAAAGAGGATTTGGAATCACCGTTACCGTTTAATGCCGACATCCCAACCATTTGGCGTAAAAAACGTGATTATTTAGTTTGGGATGCGGTGTTATATTGGGAGGATTAGATGAAAAATTAGCTATCTGTTTTGGTTAATGAGCCCATTTGTTCAGTAAAACAAAGAGAACTGTTAATATTGTAAATATATTGAAACTATTAAGTGATGTAATCGTATATTAGGTACAAGATGATTTTTTGGGGGTGAAAATGGTGGAGGTATTTTTATCGATCAATATTATATATGGAGTTTTAATATGGACCTATTTCAACCCAGAGGAAAGTTTGTTATGGGGAAAACGCGGGATGTTCAAAGAAGAACCTCAATTAACTGAGAGTGTAATTCGCAACACAAAATTTAAAGCCTTAATCAGTATTATTGTAATAACGCTAATCATTATTATTTTTATATTTACTCAATTTTAAATAAGTAAAAAACAGCAATCAGGAGTCATACTTGAAAAATTGATGCTCATTTATTCAATGATAATAACAACTTAAAGAATTATCTTTTCTCCAATATTTTTTAGATCCCTTTTTAAGTTAAAAATAATAAGTATTTTATGAGACCTTTCTGTGACTCGACCAAAATCCACCACTTGCTGGATTTCCACTATGTCATTTGTATAAACTTTTTGTGAATCTCTAACTTCAATAATTTTCTCGCCTATATTAGTAGTATCCCAATTCAAAATGTTTAGTTCTACTGCATCTTGATAAGAAGTTTTTTGACTCAAGTCTTCATCTCCTGTATTTTTTAATAATTATAACATCTCCCATCAATTAAATGGAATAAAAAGGATTTTATCTGGATTAGGGAACCAAATTATTACAATTCATGTCTATATTAGCAATGGAAGAAAAAAGGTCTGGAGGCAATATGATGTGGATATTAATAGGTGTTATTGCAATAGTGGCAACTTTTATAAACTTGTTTATGTACATAACCGGTAAAGATTACAAACTTGCGATGGCAATGGGGCTATCATTTACAGCATTAACACTTTGTGCCGAATACACTATAATAACGAATTGGGTAGAAGTAAAAGATTGGGCGGCAATTGAAGATGTAGTTCCAAGTATGGAAAAAGCATTATGGTTTTTATCTATTGTTTCTATCTTATTAAATATAACACCGATATTTCTAGAAAAAAAAAGAAATAGCAGCAATTAACGTATCGCAATTGGTACTTTAAAAAACCGTGGAACACTAAGTATTGGATAGCATAAAAAAGGCTTTAATTTTTTATGCTATTTTTTCTCACAAATCACCGGAGACCAAAACCCATCTTTCTTTACCACTACTTCTTCTGCTTGATCGAAGTTTTCAAAGCATTTCTCAATAATAAGTTCATTTGCTTGATGATTCTTATAAATTTGGTTAAATGCTATACCGCCAATAGTTAGAATAAAAATACTTCCAACTATGGCCATTAACATACTACGTTTATTATTATTCAATGGCAATATCTCCTTTCTTGTAAATCCATATATATTTTTTCTAACTCACTCATCTATTGAACGAAATACTGATAAAATAATTTATCCACTTGTAATACAGGGAAGCTTTCAGGTAATTCGTTAGGATTTATCCTTGTAAATCCATTCTTTTCGTAAAATCGGTGAGCGGCTAAAAATTGTGGTGTAGTTCCTAGATAGATAACCTCTACTAAATGTTCTTTTGCCCATTCGATTGCACTGTTTAATAAAAGACTTGCAGTTCTAAATTTGGCTCCGCGATAGTTTTTATCAACAAACATCTTCCTTAATGCAACTCGGTTATCACCTATATCCAAAAGACTTATTGTACCTACAACCTTTTCATTATAAATAGCTACCCAAAAGTTACCGTTTCCTGTCTGATAAAATTCTTCTATTTTAAACAAATCGGGTTGATCATTTTTAGTTATCGGAATGTTGTATTCCTGCTGCTGAATATGAAGAATTAAATCTACCACTTGAGCTTGATATTCATTACTATACTGTTTCACAATGGGGTAGTTCATTTTCTGTTTACACCGCCTATAAATATATGTATTTTCTAAATTTTACAATATAATTCAGTATTAGCAACTCTATATTTAGAAACTCTAAAGATATGAAAGTATATTTTGTCGAAATTATTATTTAATATAGACTAAAAGAATAACTTGGAGTTGACGAGAGGACCAAATATGGGGATTGATTTTCATAATGAAAATTCCCGCAATACTTATACAAATCGAAAAGCAGTTAAGTAATTTAGTCGGATGATTAAAAGAATAGAAGGAGCTAGGAATCAATGATAGATAAAGAACTTTATAATACAGTAAAAGAATTAGTGAATGTGAGATATCCGATTGGTTGGGGTGGTGCAGCAGCGGTTCGTGTTGAAGATGGGACGATTTATACAAGTGTGGCACCAGAAATTATCAATGATGCAACAGCTCTTTGTATGGAAACGGGTGCTATTTTAGAAGCGCACAAATTCAATAAAAAAGTTACACACAGCATTTGCTTAGCAAGGGAAGATGAACATTCACCATTAAAAGTACTTTCACCTTGTGGTATCTGCCAAGAACGCTTATTTTACTGGGGACCTCAAGTACAATGTGCGATTTCAAATGATACAGGAGCAATTATTTTTAAAACTTTAACAGAACTGCAGCCTTACCATTGGACAGATACATATTACGAAGAAATGGACGAACATTGGCAGAAATTATAGTCGCTTAGAATTAAATTTCTATACATAAAATCGAATTTGTTAGAGGTGAGTGGAGATGTTAATCAAACCTGAAAAATTACAGCCGGAAGACCGGATTGCTACAGTAAGTCCTTCTTGGGGTGGTGCGGGTGAACCAGGTGCGAATGTTGATTAAACAATATTCGTACCTTTTTGTTGTTTAAATCCGACATTTTGTGGAAGAGTTGATTTTATTTCGGTATATTAAATGCAAGGAAATAAAAAAGATTTTATTTTTGATCTTACCGATTGAATTAATAGAAATATCACATGTTATGGAAGGGAGAATCATATGGGGAGTTTTAATACTTTTAAAGACAAACGTTACTGGATTCTTTTAGTTCCATTCCTAATCATCTTAGTCCTGTACATTTATTTTACTCCTAGTTATATCCTTGAAAAGCCGTATGTTTCAGCACTTTCACTTTTTATTTTTCCGACATTATTTTGGGCTACATATCATCTTTGGAAATATTTTGGAGATAAAAAGAAAAGAAATGATATGGAAAGTGGTAGCGACTTGTAACTTGTATGAGATGACATCAGATAACCTTGTGCTGTTTTTTTATCATAGTACAAATCAAATAGCCCCCAACTTACAATAGATGGGGGTATGCTGTTATTGCCGCTTCTTCGTTTTCTTATTATTAAGTCTCTCGGCAGCTGTCAACGGTTCGTTTGCTAGTTCGTGATCAAGCTCCCTTGATAAATTTTTTCTTATTGCTTGCTCATCACTAGTGCTGCGATTGTTTTTATTGTTAGAACTCATTCTATACACCTCCATGATCGTAGTTTGCCACAGGGTGTCATGAGTATGCATTTTAGTTAAGACACGCTAAGGTCATTGGACTCATTAATACTACTCCGATTAACAAAGGCTATTCTTCAACAGAAGAGCAGCTTTTTTTTATAAAGGGTGTATGCTAGGGTTCAAGACATGAAAAGATACATGAATGATTTTCCGGATGATCTTTTTGATGAAAAGAAGATCAAGAAAGCAGTAAGAAGAGGGAAAATGAAAACAATCATTACGGTTATTATTATTTCTTTCTTGGTATTCGTCGTTTTAAACATAGCTAATTCTGCAATTTTGGCAAACTATAGTGAAAAGGCATTTAAGCAGTGGGATGCTTATGTCCGTCTCAGCACGCCAAACGGTTACATAAGTGAAACCGTAGAGTCCAGAGGTTTATTGGGCGGAGTAAGCAACTATGAAATTTCGAAAGACTTTAAAATCAAATCGGTTGTGATAGAACGAAAACAATATTCATTTGGTCTGTTGCCATCTGTTCTAACATCTAGATACTCAGGTGGAAAAATAGGGTTGAAAGATAGAGAGGCAAAAGAAAATGATGGGTCTTCAACATTTATTAGGGAATATGATACGCTGGGGTTGGAACAAAGAAAGAAATTGTAGAAATATTAAAAGAGCCGATGATAAAAGCTTCATCAATAGGAGGAGTCATTGAAAATTATTAGTTTATGTGAACCTGATATTCTAACGGAAAGGTAATAGAATCCTTACTAAAGAAGGGTTTAATCCGTAAAGGAAATTTTGCGGAAAGTAAAAAATCCAGTTTTCTTACAAAGGAAAACTGGATTTTTGTTTCGTTTCCAATGGGTACGGTATTTTACAAATCAGCGCACAGCACAAAACTATTTAACGATAAGGGAGGCTTTGCCTGCTCATTCATTAAATAGGCATAACTATGAATCAATGACTGGATTTTAGTCGGAACCTCCGGGAATTCATTTAGCAAGTAATTACTGTAGTCGACTTCCCAAGACCCGTCCTGCAAATAGCTGGCGTCGACGGTTTGTTCAACATTGATCGAAAAGCCTTCACTATGCATAAGTTCCTTTATTTGTGTTTTATGAAAGAGATTTTGGATATTCCCATCATTTTCTGTAAAAGCTGTATAAAGCAACGCAATATTGGCTGCGCAAAAATGGGCACGCTGGGCATCCAGCGTATAATCGATATCCCATTCAGCAAAACAGATTCGATCTGCTACTTGCTTGATTTTTTGCATGTAATTCTTTAAGAGCTCAATACTTTCGAAATACCATGAACAATGGGATAGTACTACGACATCAAATTTCTCGTCGAACTCCATTTGCAAAAAGTCCGTTTCAAAGTGGAAGTCGATTCGCTGTCCTAATGGGGATTTAGAAATCGTTTCTGCAGCTTCGCCTAATGTGATTGGTGCACCGTATTTAGGAGATGCGATATCGATTGCAACAATATGTCCTGTTTCTCCGACGGCATCTGCCAATACGACCGTTGTGTCACCTTGACCGCATCCGATTTCAAGTACTTTCATACCTTTCTTAACTTGAAAGGTTTTTACAAGCTCAATACGATGTGTTAATTGTGTGCGTTGGATTGTATCGTCCCCGATGATTTTCATACAGTTTAATAAATGTTCCAATGTTTTCAGCTCCAATAATGTTTGATTTTTAAGCCTATTTTTCAGCTCAATATTAGTTCTGAACGTTCCACCTGTTTTATAACATCAATTCATCGACTCCTTTTTATAAGTCTATTAATACATGGTGACGAGTAAGAGAGCAATGATTATTTGAAAGTAAAATTACAGAAATAAGAAAATAAGATGTTTTAATAAATAATTTGGTAATGGCTATTGTTGAAATAGGTAAATATTAGTATTTTGTAAATTCCAAGTTGACTAATAAGGAATGTTTGTAATAAGATGATTTTAATTCAATAATCAAGTTAGTTGATTGGAAAACCAAAGACTACAATTATCTCTTTTTCTATAAGGGGAAAATTGTGGTCTTTTTTCTTTTTTCTTATTTACATAACTTACTTACATTAGAGGGGGATTACCATGAGCAAATTTAGTTACGTATCACATTTAGAATGTCCGAAATGTGATGAAAAATATAGGGAAGATCAAATTCATCACTTATGTAATTGTGGATCACCATTATTAGTTCGTTATGACTTAGAAAAAGTTAAGAAAAATGTTTCACGGGATGATATTTCAAATCGTAAAAATAGCTTATGGCGCTATCATGAACTACTACCTGTACATAGTGAAGAAAATGTCATTTCCCTTGGTGAAGGTATTACACCATTTGAAAAACTCAATACTTTGGGCGCAGAGTACGGTTTAAACAATTTATATATTAAAGATGAAGGCATTATTCCAACCGGCTCTTTTAAAACGAGAGGAGCTAGTGTAGGGGTATCAAAAGCATCAGAGCTTGGCGTTAAACAATTAGCGATGCCGACGAATGGTAATGCAGGTGCAGCATGGGCACTTTATGCATCGAAAGCGAACATCAAAGCAACGATCGTTATGCCACTGGATGCGCCCGAAATTACACGAAAAGAAGTGTATATTGCAGGCGGTGATTTGCATTTAATTAACGGTTTAATCAGTGATGCAGGGAAGGTAGTTGGCCAATTAGTACAAAATGAAGGAGTTTACGATGCTTCAACACTAAAAGAGCCTTACCGTATCGAAGGTAAAAAAACGATGGGATATGAAATTATTGAGCAGTTTGGCTGGAATGTACCGGACGTCATTTTATATCCGACAGGCGGCGGTGTAGGGATTATTGGGATTTACAAAGCAATTGTTGAGTTACAGGAATTAGGTTGGATCGAAAAAGGGAAATTCCCTCGATTAGTGGCTGTCCAAGCTGAGGGTTGTGCACCGATTGTAGAAGCGTGGAAGAAAGGCCAAAAAGAATCGGTTTTCTTTGAAAATTCTAAGACGTGTGCGTTCGGTATTAATGTCCCGAAAGCATTAGGAGATTTCTTGGTACTAGAAAGCATTTATACGACGAAAGGCTGTGCGATTGCAGTTTCAGAGAAAGAATTATTAGAAGCACAGAAGCAGGTAGCTTCTTTAGAGGGAAATTTTATTTGTCCGGAGGGTGCGGCTACATTTGCGGCTGCGAGAAAATTGCGTGAGCAAGGATGGATTCAAGCCGATGAACACGTAGTTTGTCTTAATACGGGATTAGGGGTTAAATATCCTGAAACGGTTGAAATTGAAGGTGTGCAAACACTACAGCCAGGAGACAAGATTTATGTAAATAATTAATCGTTAGCTAGCGGGGAGATAAATTATGGATTGGCAATATTTCAGTGAAGTATTACCACATTACAAAATGGCACTTTGGCTAACGGTAAAGCTTGCTACAATCGGGATTTTCTTTGCGGTAATTGTAGGTGTTATTTGCAGTGTCATTCAATACTTCAAAATTAAAGGGTTACATCAAATAGTTCAAGTATATTTGGAAATTGCTCGTAATACACCGCTGTTAATCCAGTTATTTTTCCTGTATTTTGGCTTGCCGAAAATAGGCATCACGCTCAGTGGCGAAATGTGCGGAATTATCGGATTAACTTTTTTAGGTGGTAGCTATATGGCAGAAGTTATCCGATCTGGAATGGAGGCAGTTTCGAAAACTCAATTAGAAAGTGCAAAGGCATTAGGGCTGAGTAATATACAGTTAATGCGTTATGTCATTATTCCACAGGCAATTTCATATAGCGTGCCAGGTTTGGGTGCCAATTGTATTTTCTTAATTAAAGAAACATCTGTATTTAGTGGAATTGCAATTTTAGAGCTGACTAATACGACAAAAAATTTAATGGGAATCTACTACAAAACGAATGAAGCTCTTTTCATGCTCGTCATTGGTTATTTAATCATTTTACTTCCTCTTACATTCTTCTTGATGTGGTTGGAAAGGAGAGTGCGAAATGCTGAATTCGGGGCTTAATGTCCTTTTTGAAGGAATAAATTTTCTTCGCTTATTAGAGGGGCTTGTTCATACGTTACGTATTGCTTTTATAGCAGTTATTATTTCGCTAGTGATGGGGACGATTATTGGGGTTATCCGAACATCCAATAATAAGTTTGTTCAGTTTCCATTTAAAATTTATTTAGAGTTATTTCGTATCATTCCAATTCTAGTCTGGCTTTTTGTCATTTATTATATTGTACCGGTAAACTTCGATGTGGAATTAAGTGCAGAAACAGTTGCACTCATCGTTTTTAGTTTATGGGGGGCAGCAGAAATGAGTGATATTGTGCGCGGTGCAATTATTTCATTGCCTAAACACCAGGTGGAGTCAAGTAGAGCATTGGGTCTTGGGAAAATTCAAATGTACCGTTATGTACTGGTGCCTCAAGCTGCAAAACGTTCGATTCCGCAGATAATCAACCTTATTACACGTATGATTAAAACTACAGCATTGCTAACGATGATCGGTGTAGTCGAGGTGATTAAAGTAGGGCAACAAATTATTCAAGTGAATAACACTGAATATCCGACAATTTCGTTTTGGATATACGGAGTGATATTTTTGTTATATTTTTGCATCTGTTTTCCATTATCACGTATTTCACGAAAACTGGAACAGAAATGGGCGATGTAAGGAGTTGGACATAATATGGCAGAACAAATGCCGATTTTACAAATTAATGGCCTTGTCAAAAAATTTGATGACAAAGTCGTCTTAAATGGCATCGACTTGCATGTTGAGCAAGGGAAGGTTATTGCAATTTTAGGGCCGTCTGGTTGCGGGAAAAGCACATTTCTACGCTGTTTAAACGGGCTGGAGGAAGTGCAGAGTGGTGAAATTATCTTTGAAAACCAAAATCTTATTAAAGAAACTTCCAGATGGCGCGAAGTACGCCAAAAAATCGGAATGGTTTTCCAAAGCTATGACTTGTTTCCGAATTTAACGGTGATGGAAAATATTTTATTGTCTCCTACGAAAGTGCAAAAACGTTCGCGACATGAAGTTGAGGCGCAAGCAAATGAGCTGCTTGAACGAGTTGGACTGGCGGATCGTGCAAATGATTATCCGCGCCAATTATCTGGTGGGCAAAAACAGCGAATTGCAATTGTCCGTGCACTTTGTATTAACCCGGAAATTATGCTGTTTGATGAAGTAACCGCTTCTCTTGATCCAGAGATGGTACGGGAAGTATTGGATGTTATCGCGCAGCTGGCCAAGCAGGGTATGACAATGCTTATTGTGACACATGAAATGAATTTTGCAAATCTAGTAGCGGATGAAGTGATATTTATGGATAAAGGAAAGATACATGAACGAGCATCTGCGAAGGATTTTTTCTCAAATCCTAAAACGGAGCGCGCCAAGCAATTTTTGAATATATTACAATTTTAGGAGGAGAAAAATTGAAAAAGATTTATTTATTCTTTTTTGCGGGGATATTAACTTTAGTATTAGCTGCATGTAGTGGTGATAATGAGGCAGTATCAGGTAATGCAATATCAGAAACAGATTCAGCAATTGATAAAATAAAAGAGCGTGGCACATTACGTGTAGCAGTATTTAGTGATAAACCGCCTTTTGGTTACGTTGATTCAAATGGTGACAACCAAGGCTATGACATTTTACTAGCAAAACGTGTTGCGAAAGATTTATTAGGTGATGAGTCAAAAATTGAGTATATCATTACAGAGCCGCAAGCACGTGTTGACTTATTAAAATCAGATAAAGTAGATATTGTTTTAGCAAACTTTACAGTAACACCAGAACGTAAAGAGCAGGTTGATTTTGCCAATCCATATATGAAAGTAGCAGTAGGTGTTGTGTCACCGGAAGGGTCGCAGATTACCTCGGCAGAACAATTAGAAGGTAAAAAACTAATTGTCCCAAAAGGTACCACTGCAGAAACATACTTCATGAAGAATCACCCTGATGTGGAGTTAGTTAAGTATGACCAAATTACAGAGGCTTTTGAAGCGTTAAAAGATGGTCGTGGCGATGCATTGGCACAAGATAATGCACTATTATTCAGCTGGGCAAATAATAATCACGGATTCGTAGTAGCACTGCCAACATTAGGTGAACAAGATTACATTGCACCAGCAGTTAAAAAGGGCAACAAAGATCTATTAGATTGGTTAAATAGTGAGCTTGAAACATTAGGCTCTGAACAATTCTTTACCCAAGCATATGAAGAAACATTGAAGCCAGCATTCGGTGATTCAATTAGTGCGGATGAAGTAGTAGTTGAAGGTAAGACAGAATAAGTAACATTTCCTATTCTAATAAAGCCTAAAGAAATTACAAAACTAGGTAAATCGAAGAAGCTACTGTCTGTATTTTACAGGAAGTAGCTTCTTAATTTGGGTTTAAATAAAGTACTTCTTTTAATTCACAAAATGTTTCTCTTCCTCTGGAGATAAATAATATTATGTTAAATTAACTGTATGTAGCTATTTACAAAGGAATAATCTCAAGAAAATAGCTGAAAATCCGAACGATTAACTTTAATCTAATAAAATAATTCGTTTTTAGGTTGACAACGCTTTCAATGTTTTGTAAAGTAACAGATGTCGAATGATTATTATAAAAACACGAAAAATGTTCGTATTTAGGAGTGTAGTGAAATGATAGATACAGTTTTTGATTATGAAGATATTCAATTAATCCCTGCAAAGTGCATAGTGAAAAGTCGTACAGAATGTGATGCAACAGTAACTTTGGGTAATCATACATTTAAACTTCCGGTAGTTCCGGCAAACATGCAAACAATTATTGATGAGCAATTAGCAGAAAAATTAGCTGCACAAGGCTATTTCTATATTATGCACCGTTTCCAACCTGAAAAGCGTGCGCAGTTTATCCGTGATATGCACAGTAAAGGCTACATCGCATCAATTTCTGTTGGTGTAAAAGATGAAGAGTATACGTTCATCGAAGAGCTGAAAGATGCTCAGCTTGTACCGGACTATATTACGATTGATATCGCACACGGTCATTCAAACCAAGTCATCGAAATGATCGGTCATATTAAAAAGCATTTACCGAACAGTTTTGTTATTGCTGGAAATGTCGGTACTCCTGAAGCAGTACGTGACCTTGAAAATGCAGGTGCGGATGCGACAAAAGTTGGTATTGGTCCAGGTAAAGTGTGTATTACGAAAATTAAAACTGGCTTTGGTACAGGGGGCTGGCAGTTGGCAGCACTTCGCTGGTGTGCAAAAGCTGCTTCAAAACCGATTATCGCGGACGGCGGTATTCGTACACATGGCGACATTGCCAAATCAGTACGTTTCGGTGCATCAATGGTAATGATCGGTTCACTTTTTGCAGGTCATGAAGAATCACCGGGTCAAACCGTGGAAATTGACGGCAAACAAGTGAAAGAATACTTCGGTTCTGCATCGGAATTCCAAAAAGGCGAGCGTAAAAACGTTGAAGGCAAGAAAATGTATGTTGACTCAAAAGGATCGATTTTCGATACGTTAACTGAAATGGAACAAGATCTGCAGTCATCAATTTCATATGCAGGTGGTAAAACATTATCTGCGATTCGTAACGTTGATTATGCAATAGTAAAAAATTCAATTTTCAACGGCGATAAAATTTAACTTATTTTATTGCGCAAAAGAAGTTAGCCCTGGCGGATTTCAACTTCATTATGCTGAATTGAAATTTAAATTTTCTGATAATAAGTGTTGACATTTTATTTCATTGCCGGTAAACTTCATTTCAAGGTAATATCTAGGCAATGATTGGAAGTAGTAAATAGCTTGTATACTTTAAGAGAGCCAGTGGGTGGTGCAAACTGGCAGATACAACTGTTGAACTCGTCCATGAGCTACGACCTGAAATTAGAGTAGGGAAGTCGGAAGTCTCCGTTAAAAGACTGGCAAACTATTTGTCGATAAGTGGAATGTTTCAGCAATGGACATTCAATTTAGAGTGGTACCGCGAGTTTAACCTCGTCTCTATGGAATTTTTCATAGAGGCGAGTTTTTTTATTTTTATTTACTGTTTAAAAATCAATTTGAGAAGAAAAGGGGAAATGAAAATGAGCAGAAAAATTTGGGTTTTTGATACAACATTACGTGATGGTGAGCAAGTGCCAGGGGCTAAACTGAATTTATATGAAAAAGTGGAAATTGCCCAGCAGTTAAAAAAGCTCGGTGTTGATATTATTGAAGCCGGATTCCCAGCGTCTTCACAAGGTGATTTTGATGCAGTAAAAGCTGTGGCGCAAAAGGTCGGCCATAATTCGAATATGATGATTACGGCACTTGCCCGTGCTGTAAAAGATGACATTGATTCTGTTTACAATGCAGTCAAATATGCAAATAATCCGATGATTCATATGGTTCTAGGGACATCCGATATTCATGTGGAGAAGAAGTTCAGTAAATCGAAGGACCAGATTCTGCAAATCGGGGTAGACGCAGTGAAATACGCGAAAACGTTACTGCCGCAAGTACAATATTCAACGGAAGATGCATCCCGCTCTGATTTTGAATACCTTTGGAAAACGATTGAAGCGGTCATGAAAGCCGGAGCAACGATGATTAACGTACCGGATACAGTCGGGTATGCCGAGCCGGAACAGTGGGGCGAGATGATTGCCAAGCTGAACGATCGAATGAAAAACCTGGATGATTCCGTACTGCTTTCAGTTCACTGCCACAACGATTTAGGGATGGCGACTGCCAATACGTTAGCGGCGATCAAAAACGGTGCAGATAAAGTAGAAGTGACGATGAACGGTATTGGCGAACGTGCCGGAAACGCGGCATTAGAAGAAGTGGTTATGGCAATTAAAACACGCGGGGACGTTTACGATGTGTTCACAGATATTAATACAAAGGAAATAATGAATACATCTCGCTTAGTGTCGAGCTTTATGGGACTGGATGTCCAAGTAAACAAAGCGATTACAGGTGACAATGCTTTCGCCCATTCATCAGGTATTCACCAGGATGGCTTACTGAAATCACGTGATGCTTATGAAATCGTTCATCCGGAAGATGTAGGCCTTGATGATATGGAACTTGTCTTAACAGCACGCTCTGGTCGTCATGCAGTAAAAAATGCACTGTCTAAACTGGGATTTGATGATTTTGCGGAAGAAGAGTTTGAAGGCATTTTTGAAAGCTTCCTAAAGCTGGCTGATTCGAAAAAAGAAGTTTACAATCATGATTTATATGTCATTGTTGAAAACTACTATGAAAAAACAGAAAAGAACAATCCGAATAAAGAATCATACTCTGACCAATTTTATGATATTGAAGACTTACAGATTATTTCAAACGCTGCTTTCCCGTCTGCCAGCGTAAAAATCCGCCGCGGAGAAGATATTTTCAAATCAAGTGCGGTCGGCTCCGGTCCGATTGACGCCCTTTACTCAGCGATTGCGGATGTTACTGGAATCAAGGTAAAGCTTGTTGAGTACAATATCAGCTCCGTATCACGCGGCCAAGAAGCATTAGGGAAAGTTAAAATCATTATCGAATACGGCGGGGAAAACTATATCGCAAAAGCAGCAGATACTGATATTTTAAAAGCTTCTGCAATGGCTTATATTAATGCGGTAAACAGCGTCATCGTATCAAAAATCGCCCCGCAACCCGTTACGACGACAGCTACAGTGTAACTAAACAGGTAGAAGTGAATAAGATTTAAAAATGAGAGCCAGTTCAAATTTTACGATAAGTAAAGTTTGGACTGCTTTTTTAGCAGCTTTGTCATTATTATTCTTAGACTGCATTACCAACGGACTATATGTAAAAGAAAAAGGTAGTGCCACTTGAAATTTCAAACGGCACTACCTTATTAAACTATTATTATTTATTAAACTGTTCCATTAATAGACGATAGCTGTTCAGGCGCTGATCAATCGTATATAAATTACAGTTTATCATCGCTTCGTCAAAGCCATAGTATTCCTGTTCTTCTCTAATCTGATTCGCTACTTCCTCAGCAGAGCCGATCAGCATAAGCGGACGGTTTTGCTCCAGAAGCATTTTATCCATCTCAGTAAGCGGGATGTCATTCGCTTCTTCAGGAGAAAGCACGTTTATAATCTTTCCGCGCATTAAGTTAAGACGACTGATCTGCATCGGCATTGATAAGTATTCCGCTTCTTCAGCCGTTTCAGCTACACTGATTGCATAGGTAGTAATAATTTGCGGCTGTTCCATGAAGTACGAAGGCTGGAAACTGTTACGGTATGCATCGAATATCCCTTTAGACATTTGTCCATTGAAGAACTGGGCAAAGGAATAGCCCACACCCGCTTCACCCGCTTTTTTCGCACTTTGTCCGCTTGATCCAAGCAGCCAGCTTTGCGGAAGCTGTATTTTGAAAGGAGCGGCTACAACATTATCATAAACCGCTTCACCTGTACGCTGTTCATTCATTAATTGTAAAATGACTTCGAGTTTATCATATTGTTCCGTCAGATCAGGTCTGCGTCCACTTGCAAGCGCGGTCATTGCGGGCATATCCCCGCCAGGAGCGCGGCCTGCGCCAAAATCAATGCGTCCCGGTGCCAATGCAGCCAATGTTTTGAAAACTTCTGCCACTTTATACGGGGAGTAGTGCATCATCATAATGCCGCCCGTTCCGACACGGATACGCTCTGTTTTCGCAGCTATATAAGCAGCTGTTACTTCAGGCGCAGAGCTTGCCAGTGTTGTTGTATTGTGATGTTCTGCAAACCAGATTCGTTCATAACCGTGCTCATCACCAAGTTGGGCAAGCTTCACTGCATTAGCTAGTGCATCGGTTGATGTCATGCCTTTGGAAATAGGTACTTGATCTAATATACTAAGTTTCATTGAAATTCACCTCAACTGTTCGTTACAGTTTACGATAACGAATTGAACGGCAAATGTAAAATTATTGGCCTCTCGTATAGGCCTTAATGATTGCAAGACGTTCGCGAATACGTGATTTTGTGTTGATGACTTTTGGAGTAGGGGCTGCGACCACATCTGCCTTTAGACCGAGTTTTCGGGCAAGAATTGTTGCACGTTTCAAGTGGAAATCATTTGAAATAATCGTGATGCTCGTTGTATTTTCGGGCAACAGTTTTTTTGCGAACAACAAATTTTCATAAGTCGATGTAGACTGATCTTCCAATAAGACCCTATCTTCAGCAATCCCGTGTTCGATTAAATAGTCTGCCATAACCGACGCTTCTGTACGATCTTCATCAGCACCCTGGCCACCTGTAACAATCGCTTTTAAAGTGGGATATTTTTGCAGATAATCCACTGCCGCATCTAAACGGTTTTTTAATGACAGGGAAGGGATGCCACCTGGTTTTACTTTTGCGCCTAAAATGACAACATATTCATTTGAACCGTCTGCCTCATTTTTTAACGCTGCTTTCATTTCATAGTCAAGCCAGTAGAAAATTAACACGAGTATAATTAGAATAAATAATAGTGCGAAAATAATTCTTTTCAAAAAAATCCCCCCTTTATGTAGTATACGATGCATAAAGGGGGAATGTTTCGCTATTGCGGAACAATTATGAAATGGCTTCTTTTTCTTCTCGGATGACTCTGCGCTGTTGTCGTACTTGTACGGATAAGTAGTTGATATAGCGGATAAAGACGTAAAATACAATTATTGCAGAGAATGTTAATTGAAAATAAAAATACGTTTCCAGCCAGCTTGTCGACATCCCATTTTGCTCGAAATAATGAATGACACCATAAGTGGCAGTCGCAGAAATAACTAATGGGAATGTAAAGGCAGCATAGCTTGGATAAAAAGGCAGCTGTAATGCACTCGGTAATTTCGAGAGTACTAAAAGATACAATATTTGCGCGACAATGAATAATGTCAAAACAATACCGAAATGACTTTCAAACTGCTGGAAATAAGCAGCTAAACTGATCGAAGCGGGTGCAGTTAAAATCGTAAGCATCGGAATCGTAGGCTCCGGCAAATCTTTTCTAATAAATACACGGAAAATAAGAATCGGTACTAACACAATAAAAGCGCATATCGCAAAAATAACAATCGCTTTTGTGAATAGGCCTGAAAGATCACTCGCTGTTAAAGGCAGAACCGCTGTTCCGACAAACATAATAAGCCAGCTTGGATAAATATCCGAAATCGTAATCCGTTTTTTCCAAATAAATGTTCGAATAAAATAAAAGATAATAAAAATTTGAGTCGTTGCAGCAAGAATCCAGATCATATGTATAACGAATTCGCTTATACCGTAATAGTGCAAACCACTACTTATCGATAAAGTCCCCATCGTAAAAGTGGGGGATACTGACGCAATAATCGGATTTTGCATTTCTGCAAGGATACTGGAAAACGCAAAAATCAGTTTTCCAATGATTAATAGAAATAAAAAGATTCCTATAAAAAAACAGACATGACCGAAAGCGGCTTTGTCCATACTTAAAAATAAATTTCCCAATGAAACCAGTCCGAGCATTAGCCCGCTGATTGGAATTGGGACGACTTGAAATAAATTTCTCACGATGGCCTCCAAAATATAACAACAATGTGCACAAACTATGAAAATATACATGAAATGTACACATTGTTTCTACTAAATCCATTCTACTGCGTAATTTTTAATCCGACAACCGCAATAATAATAAACGAAATAAATAGAATTCTCTTCCAGTCTTTGGATTCGTTATAGATAAACATCCCTACAAGGGTGCCGCCGACTGTACCAATTCCTGTCCATACAGCATAAGCAACTCCCATAGGCAATTCCTTCATTGCCATTGAAAGGAGTGAGAAACTGAAAATAAAGGAACCGATTAGAAATGAATAGGAGCCGAGTGACTTTTTCTGGGCAACTTTGTTCATTCCGATGACACCACCGACTTCAAAAAGTCCGGCAAAAATTAAATAAACCCAAGCCATTATGCATCCCTCGTTTCTTCCGGTTCATTTGAAATGAGTTTCAACCCAATAACACCGATTAATAATAATCCGATAAATCCTATTTTCGTTAAGCTAAAGGGCTCGTTGAAAATGACCGTTTCCGCTATGACTGTACCGGCCGTACCAATTCCCGTAAATACCGCGTAAACGGTAGCGACCGGCAGTTTCTCTGTTGCGATGATTAAAATATAAAATGATACAACGATCAATGCGGCAACGCCGACCCATAGCCACACTGTATTTGCGTATTTCAGTCCCATTGCCCAAACAATTTCAATGATGCCTGCCAATAGGACGAGTATCCAGTATTTTGTCATGATGTCTACACCTCAGCTCTTATTCCTCTGTAAAATATTGTCCATCCAGCCTGCAAACGCTTTTCACAACGTTCACTGCCACCATATAGCATTTCGACATAAAGGCTATCAAGCAATGCCAAAAAACCAATTGCTGCTTTATTTGCAGAAACGGACAATTTTTGTTCTTTTAAATAATCCGTGAACAGCCTTTCTAATTCGTCTAAATAGATGTAGGTTTGTTCACTTAATAGCTGCTCCAAATGCTGTGGCATTAAGAAAATCGAACGCATGAAAAATTTAGTTTCCGCAATGGATTCAAAGCGTTGTGGAAAAGACTGCAGAAATGGCAGCAATACTTTTTCGACAGAAAGTTGTTGATGCTTTTCGATAAATTCTTTTGCAAATAACAGTTCAGCTTCCATTGCCTGTTTCGAAATTGATAAATAGAGCGCATCTTTACTTTTAAAATACGTATAGATCGATTGTTTCCGTATTCCTACTTCTTCTGCGATCTGGGCCAGTGATCCGCCACTGTATCCGTGTTCGCTGAAATTAAGCAGAGCGGCTTGTATTATTTTCTCTTTAGTCACAATATCACCTTCCTGACGTTCGTAAGGTAAGAGTAACAAAAATTGTTTGCGATTGCAAACGAGTTGGATTACAGTGATTAAAAAGAGGTGAGGACATGGAGCGTTGCAGTTGGGTCAAGCTGGATGAACCTGTATATGTGAAATATCATGACGATGAGTGGGGCGTGCCCGTTTATGACGACCGGAAGTTGTTTGAAATGCTTTGTCTTGAAGGGGCACAGGCAGGCTTAAGCTGGCTGACAATATTAAAAAGAAGAGAAGGGTATTTGGCGGCATTTGATCAGTTCGACGCGGAAAAGATTGTACAATATGATGAAGAAAAACTTGAAGCATTAAGAAATGACGAACGCATTATCCGCAACCGGCTGAAAATCAAAAGTGTTGTCACGAATGCAGAAAGCTTTTTGGCTATTCAAAGACAATATGGCTCCTTTTCGAATTATATTTGGTCTTTTGTCGACGGCAAGCCGGTGATCAATTCATGGGAATCATCCGCACAAGTACCTATTACGACAGAAACAAGCGATCGTATGAGCAAGCAACTGAAAAAAGACGGATTCAAATTTGTCGGCAGCACAATATGCTATTCCTATATGCAGGCAGTTGGCATGGTGAATGACCATACAACGAATTGCCACTGTTTCAAAAGGTAAAAGAGGGGGCGGGCTCCAACAGGAAACGAATGCGGAGTTTCTAACCCCAGTTTTTAGAAATAATCGATTTGAGGATTATATAGCCCGAAGTGAGGATTATTTTGCCGGAACTGAGGATTATATTTTGGATCAGCATAATTTAACCAGATAACTTTTAAAACAGGCTGTAGCAGAAGTTTAAGGTACATTCGGTTCTGCAGATATTAAAACAGCCTTTTTACTTTTCTTGACTTCGTAATTAAAAAAATATTCTTTCTCTACTTCAAAAGAATAATCATTAGTTTTTGGAATAACGAGTTCTTTTGTTTCTCCACCCCAATTTTGAATGATAATCGAATTCTCCTTAATTTCCTTCACAGTAGCAAACTCTGCAACTACAGTATTGCTGCAACCAAACCAAATAATAACAGGAACAATGAGTAATAAAAGTAGTTTTTTCAAAATTATCTCCTCTGTATGGATTTTACTAATTTATTTACGCATTCACGTTAAATAAAATTAGAACAATAAATGTTGAAAAAGGGATACAGTTAATAGAATTGCCGATAAAGTTCCTGCGGATAATAAAGTGATCATCTTTCGTTTGTTCACCGCTTTTGTAGGCTTTGTAGCTTCTTTAGATACAGTAATCCATATCATAGTTGAAACTATGGCTAGTATTATTAGAGCATCATTGGACATAAATAGTTCCTCCCCAGTAATTCTAGTTTTTTATCGCTTGTTCTACATATGCTAAAAAATTTTTATAGTTGGATTTACCATCAAAATATTGCTTCACTTCATAAATGGGACACAATATGTGATCCAATTTTTTAGAATAAAGAACAGATTCATCGTCTACACTCAATCCATAATTATTTAGATGTTCGGTATTTTCTTGAATCGAATTAAAATCAAACCAGCGATATTGCCCGTCTTTGTGATTTTTAATTACTTCGCCTAAATAGGCACCAATACGTGTGATGAAATTTTCTGAATGCTCTTTCAAAAGCTGCTGTCCAAATTCTGTATGGATTAACCGTTCAGCATACTCATTAACGAGACGAACACTATCTATTGAAAAATCCAAATTAGCTTTCGTTAAATGTTCCTGATCCCATTGATCTGGTGAAACATCTTTAAATAACAATTCCGCATTAGATTTCTTACCATTTTTAATTAGTTTGGGCTTTAAGAAAAACACAGTTCCCACCTCATCCTGAATTTGACATGTTGACTCCAATTATATCAGATATACATAAAAAAAAGACAAAACATATTAGTCGCTCTAAAAATGTTTTGTCTTTTCTCTGTTTAGTTTTCCCTTACTTCACAAGCATTGCAGGGCATTGGACGCGCTTCATCACTTTATGTGATACGCTGCCTAGCACCATTTCCTGCAGGCTGTTTAAGCCGCGGCTGCCGATCACCACTAAATCCACATTTTGCGTGTTGGCAAATTTGATGATTTCAGGTCCTGGTGAGCCGTGAATGATTTCCACCTTATAATGGACTTGATTCCCGTTGAACAGTTCCTCGATTGGCACGAGCTTTCGACGACGTTCCATGTAAAGACTTTCGATGGAGCTTGAATGCAATACATCCGTTTTCGCTTTTTCCATATCAATGATAAAGATGATTGTCACCAATGTTTCAGCATTTATTTGGGCTATTTTTAAAGCTTCTTTTGCTGCACGTATCGAGTTTTGCGAACCATCAGCGGCCAGTAAAATATGTTGATACATAAGCCACCTCCTAATCGATTAATGTCGTACCGGTTAACTTCTTCAATAGCTGTTTACTTGACTCATCAATATTCAAGTAGGTTACTTCTATATTTTTCGCTTTCAACTGGTCTTTCACCTTCATTAAAGCACCGATTGCCGAATCATCCCACACTTTACATAGTGAAAAATCGATGACAATTGATGACTGCTCATTTTGAACCGTTTTGAAATAGTCGATAAATCCTTCTGTTGAAGCGAAGAATAGTTGCCCTTTGACAAAGTATGTTTTCCCTTGCTTTGAAATACTTACACGTGAGATTTCGTTGACGAAAAACAGTGCACTGACAATAATACCGGCTACAACACCTAACGCTAAGTTATGTGTATACAGGACAACCGCGATTGTCAGAAGCATTACAAACACATCTTTTTTCGGTGCTGTCACAGCATATTTGAATGATTGCCAGTCAAATTGGGTAATACATACAACAACCATTACACCAGCAAGTACCGGCATTGGAATTTGAACGACATAATCGCCCAGAACGAGTATTAAAAACATTAAAAATACACCAGCAACAAAAGTGGAGAGTCGGCCACGTGCGCCGGATTTTACGTTAATCACGGATTGTCCGATCATCGCACAGCCGGCCATACCACCGAAGAAACCGTTAATAACATTGGCAATCCCTTGTCCGCGCGCTTCTTTATTTTTATCACTTTCAGAAGCCGTCATATCGTCCAAAATTGATGCTGTCAATAATGATTCGACCAATCCGACAACAGCTAAAGCCAACGAATAAGGTAAAATAATCATCAACGTTTCTAAGTTAAACGGAATATCCGGAATTAAAAATGTTGGCAGTGATTGTGTAATTGTTCCCATATCTCCGACTGTATTTAAATTAAAGCCTGAATAAATGGCTACTGCCGATAAAATTACAACAGCAATAAGAGGGGCAGGGATCCCTTTAATGACAAAAGGGATTGCGTAAATAAGTGCAATTGTCGCAAGCAGGAATGCCCAAGTAACGAAGTCGCCACCAATAAAGTGCGGTGTTTGAGCCATGAATACTAAAATCGCTAATGAGTTAACAAAACCGATCATGACTGCATTTGGAATAAACTTCATCAGGCGTGCTATTTTCAGCATTCCGAAAATGATTTGGATAATTCCAGTTAAAATCGTTGCAGCGAGTAAATACTGCAACCCATGGTCTTTTACAAGCGAGACGATAACGAGGGCCATCGCTCCTGTTGCAGCGGAAATCATCGCAGGACGACCACCGACAAAGCTGATTGTTACAGCGATTACAAATGAGGCATAGAGTCCGACCATCGGATCTACACCGGCTAAAATAGAAAAAGCAATTGCTTCAGGGATGAGGGCCAGTGCGACAACAAGTCCTGCCAGCACATCTGAGCGTACATTCCCAAACCATTGCTCACGGATATTGTACATATATTGTGTAGCTCCTTTTAAATATTCTTCTACTATAATAGCACGCAAATCATGCCCGGCAATAGCAACATTATGATGAAATTTAATTCCCTCTATAAATTTTCCGTGTGTTAATACCTAGTCAGCGTTGTATTGATTAAGTATGAGGAACCAATTATTTCGATTTTCGTAATTACTTCTCCACATGGAAATCACTGCGTTTATAATAGAATAACAATTGTTTGTAAAGGAGTGACCCGTATGACTGAGCGATTCAGCGAACAGCTAAACAACTTTGATGAACATAATCCGTTGGAACAATTAATTGAACGGTTAAAACCTTTGCATAGTATTCTGTCTCAAAATAGTTATGTAAAAGATACGACATCCCGTTTAAAACAGATTATAGATGATGCTGACAGTCAGCCAATCGTGCTCTTTCTAGGAAAAGAGCGGGTTGGGAAAACGACAGTAATCAACAGTTTAATCGGCAGAAATCTGCTGGAAGACCGCCCCACAGAACCGACGAGGACCAATACATTTTTAAAATACGGTAATGAGGAATATATAAAAGCTGTATTTTTAAATGGAATGGTAGTGACATTTGATATTGCCAACCTTTCACTATTCACCATTTCAAATACGGAAAGTGCACAAATAATTCGTAAGCACCTGGATTATTTGGAAGTGTATATAACTTGCGAGCTGTTAAAGAAAGTGACAATTGTTGACTCGGTTGCGCTGGAAGCAGGCGCAAATAATACAGCATACTTTTCACCAGCTCTATTACAGCGCTGTAATGAAGTTTTCTGGGTATTGCAAGCGGGTTCACCTGCTACGGAAGCAGAATTGAATTTTATCGAAAAGCTGAACAAAATGGGAATTACTGCTCATTTAGTCGTAAACGGGATTGACCAGGTAGATGGGGAAGTGGAAAACTTTCTTGATATGGAGAAAGAACGTTACGGCTATTTTATAGGAGAGGATGTACCAGTATCGGCTTTACAGGCCCAGGAAGCACGTAATACGAACAGCACACAGCTGCTTATTGATTCACGCATTACACAGCTGTCACAACTGATGTTCCAGTTAATTGATAACAAGCAAAAAAAGACGCGACATATAACAGAGCGGTTTATACAATGGCTGGAACGTCTCCGTATAGAAATTAATACAATTCCTGCAAGAGAACCGTATATTTCGGCATTTGAATATGTCATACAGCATCAAAGTGATTTTCATAGTGATGCAGCTCAATTACAAAAGGATAAAGCGCTCATCGACTCTCTTGACAAACAATATGAATCGGTTAGTAAAGTGTTCAAAGAAGTACAAACTCTTTTTCAGCTTTTACAGACACTGAATGGCCATTCCTATTTACGCGATCCAATCATCGATATGTATGAGGAAATGGCGGTACTTTATCAAAAAAATGTACGTGATTACCGAAAATTGCATGTAGAATATTCAATGGAATATGGACAACTTGAAAAGCAGTTCAAAAAACAAACGGGGACGTCGCTCAAATTCCCGTTAGAAGAGAGTGAACTTACACCGTTTTTGTCCGAGCATATTCAAACGTTAAATAAAGTCCAAAAAAATTGTGAACAAAAACTGGTGCTCATTAAAAAATACGAACAATTTGTACTGGAAAAACTGGATTCAGTACAAAGTCGTCTGAACGAGCTGGTGGAAAACCAATTATTATCAATACACAATCAGTTAAACGAATTGGAATCGAAACGCATTCGTGAACGGGCCAACATGACAGCCTCTGTAAATAAACTGGCCGAATTCAATTGCATTGCCGAAGCACAAAGCTTTATAAAAGATGCACTAGAGCCTCTTTTATTGGAAAGAGTACTGCCGATTAAAGAGCAGGAAAAAATGCAAATTCAACAGACGATTAATCATCTTGTTACGGTTGATTTTACGTATGAAACACCAATTGCAACAGAACCGGATGAAATATTGGAACCGCTGAATTTGAAAGAAAAATATCAACTGTTTGAGCTGCGGTTAACCGAAGAAGATATTATCTCGGATATTCCGGAATTACCTGAAAAAATCGAATTTTAAAAAATTGGCTGCGCGGGATTTTTAACTCGTGCGGCCATTTGCTTTTTAAGGGAGTGCTGCGAATTCCTTGTAAACAATAGCCTTTCCAATGCAAAGTTTTTATGAGAAAATTGTACTCGCAGAAAGGAAGTATTTAAATGAATACAATTTTTAAACCTCATGATGAATGGGAACCATATATTGATATCGACCAACATGGTAAGCTAACTTTATCTAATATAGAGTTTACGACAACAAACTTATGTAATATGAGATGCTCTCATTGTGCAGTAGGATATACGTTATTGACAAAAGAATTACCGGCCATCCCGGCAGATGAAATTATTCGTAAACTGGAAGAGGTTGAAACGTTACGAACAATGAGTTTTACAGGTGGAGAACCACTATTAACTAAAAAGGGAATTAAGGATAACCTGTTACCGCTATTGAAATATGCGAAGAGCAGGGGGATAAAGACACAAATCAACTCCAACCTTACATTACCGATGTCTCATTATGAGCTGGTTGCACCTTATTTAGATGTCATGCATATTTCGCACAACTGGTGTGATGAAAAGGAATTTGTTGAAACAGGATTCGCGATGATGGAAAAAACGCCGTCAGTTGAATATAGAGGGAACTTATATCGCAATATTTTTGACAATGCAAGAGAACTATCAAAAGGCGGCATGTTCGTTTCCGCAGAAACAATGTTAAACCGCAACACAGTGCCGTTTATGGAGAAAATCCACCATGAAGTAGCCAATGAAATGCTATGTAAACGACATGAGATTCACCCGATGTATGCAAGTGATTTTGCTGAAAGCTTAGAAACGATCGGTTTGGATGAATACAGAACAGTTATCAATGAAATCCTGGATTACAGAAATAAAGATATTTGGGTTTTATTCGGAACATTGCCGTTCTATCCGTGCAGCCGTGATGAGCGCGATATCGCATTAATCAACCGAATCAATAATGCATCGAATACAACAATGAGAAATGATGTTGACGGTCGTTCAAGAATGAACCTGAATATATTCTCAGGGGATATTTCGGTTACCGATTTCTCGGATGACGGTCAAGCATTCGGTAATATTAAAAATGAATCATTAACTCAAATCTATAAAAGATGGCTAGATTCAAATATTTCCAAATCGATCAATTGTCATTGTCCTGCGGTGAAATGTTTAGGGGCAAACGTCATAGTTAAAAACATGTATTATCCGTCTACTGAATTTGTCAGTGGGATTGTGAAATAAATAATTTAAATACAACAATCTATCCAGATGTGGGTAGATTGTTTTTTATTTTTTGTTTCACCAATACTAAAAAACCTACCTGCAACAGAAAAAGTCGCAGGTAGTAATGTCATTAGCTGATTTCATCAAGATTCGATGAAATTTCGCTGTTATTTTCACTGTAAAACTTTGAACCGAACGAGTTGTCGACCATTGTTTCGGACAGATAAATTTTCGAATAGTTGACCGCCTGGATGTTGAAATCAAACTTCGCATTTTGAATAATGCATTTCGAAGCATGGAGAACCGATTTGTTTTGTACAAATATATCGGATTCATGGCCTTCAATAATCTGTGTTGTGTTCAGCTCAACAGAAGATTCGGAGTCAATCCATAACTGGGAATACATATGATTGGAAATGAACGTATCCTGAATCAACGCCTCTGCATGGTTTTCAATTATTAAACCGTTCCGTTCACCTTCCATCAACTCGCTGTCTTTTAACACAAGAGAACTGTCATTGATGATGATTTGCGGCATTTTATGACAAGAAATTTGGCTTTCGATAATATGAACCGATGCATCTTTCATCGCCACAATCCCGTTCGTTTCGCCGCCGCTAATTTGGGAATGCTGAATTGTGGCATTCGTATTGCCGACCATTTCAATTTGAATTCCCGTGCCATCTTTCACAACCGATTCGGTTACTTCAAGTTCACATGCATCCATGACAAAGATACTTTTGCCGCCGATTAATTCGCTTTGGTAAATCGTTACCGTACTGTTATTTTTCCCGGCTATATGTGCTAGGTCATTATGATTGAAATGGCAATTGTCCACAGAAGTTTTCGCATGATTGACCGCTAAAATGCCATTGCCTTTATTATGGTGTACCGTCGTATTTAACAGGAATAATTCCGCTTCCATTACCGTTAGCGCCGCATTTTTATGACCTGTAATCGTACTGGAAACAATCGAACATGAAGCACCTTTTTCTGTATAAACTCCAATCTGTTTTCCTTCCTGAATTGTCGCATCTTTTATTGTACAAATGGAGTTATCAGTAATGAAAAGCTGCGGCAGCACATTATAGGCAAACACCGTACTATTGAAGTTTGCGACCGATTTTTCCTTTATATGAATCCCGACGCCTTGGCAGCTGTATACTTCACAGTTCGTCATATTTAGGAAAGACTCGAGCAACAGCTGGACATTTGCGATTTTATGAAAAGCAATCAATGTATTCTCGATCATTGCTTCAGAATAGTCCCGTAAAATAATACCGGATTCATTGCCGTATTGTATTTGGCAATCTGTCACGTTTAGGGAACTTCTTTGCAACCAGATTTGGGGAAGGTGGTGGTGTTGGATTGCTGTTTTCGTTAAATGAATGTTTGAATGGTCTGATGCATATATACCATTACCTTCGCCATGCAGAACTTCGCAGGCATCCATTTCCAATAGGGCATGGTCCTGGATAATGAGCTGTGTGCCGGAATGATGCTGGACTTTCACACGAGTTAAATATGCCCTTCCATGAGATTTAACCCAAAGTGCCTGATTCGCTTTTGAAAGGGTACAATCCGTTAAATGAAGCATTGAATTTTCCGCTAATATATGAACTTTTTTATTGTTTTCAAAGTGACAATGTTCAAACTGGGCTGCACTATTGTAAATCAATGTCACTGCCGCATCCGATGCATCCTTGAATGTTGTTTTTTCACAATGTAATGTTCCGCCGTTCATTGCTAACAGTACATTCGTACGTCCACCTTGAATTACACAGTTTTTTAATATAATTTTACCTTCGACATAAATTTGCGTTGTAGGTTGAATCGTCATGTTTTCAAATGTGACTGTCGCAGATTCAGCGATCACGATAGATCCTTTTAAGCAGACAGTTGCATCCTTTTGCGCTGCAACCGTTCTGTTTTCCTCAAAAGTTAAAGTTTCTTTATATGTCCCGGATGCAACGATAATTTCATCATGGCTCGTTGTTCGTTGCACTGCTTTTTGAATAGTTTTAATGCGTGAAAAAATTGAAGATGACACTCTTACTGCCGCCATACGATTCCTCCTACCAAACATGCTATATGTAATATGTTCACGTAAAATAACAAAATTAATCATTTGCAATTAAAATTGTGTAAAAACATGAAAATAATATTACCTTTGCTCTTACTAAAATAGTGCAAAGTCACCTGAAATATTCCTAGTTCTTTAAAGGAAGAAATATGACAGGCAAAAGGTTTAAAAAACGTACAGGAAGTGTAACGTTATTAGGAGAGGATTACATAAATGTGCGGGTAAACGGATTTACGTAAAAAGGGAAAGGTGGTCAATCAATGTGTGAACAGCTGCAAACGATCCGTCAGCAACTGAATGAATGTTTTTATGATCGGGAAGAAGAAATTGAAGCCTTATTAATTGCCCTATTATCACGGCAGCACCTTTTATTTATCGGTCCAGCGGGGACGGGGAAAAGTGTGTTATCGTCCATGCTTGGTTCAATTGTTGAAGGGAGTCATTGTTTCCAGCATTTATTGACGCCTTTCAGTACACCTGAAGAATTGTTTGGTGTGCTTTCTTTAAAAGATTTGGAGCAGGGAATTTATAAACGGAATGTGACTAATATGCTGCCGGAAGCCCATTTTGCGTTTATTGATGAAATCTTTAAAGCAAACTCCGCGATTTTGAATTCACTGCTGACACTAATCAATGAACGAATTTATTATAACAACGGGGTTCCGATTGCTTCTCCACTTTTGACGATGGTCGGTTCATCCAATGAATATATCGAAGAAGGGGAAGGGCTGGAGGCATTATTCGACCGTTTTTTGCTGCGCTATGAAGTTAATTATATTCGCGAAGAAGAAGCCTTTATTGCAATGTTAAAGGACGATAGCGAAAAGGAAGTAACGAAAATAACATTGGACGAGCTTTATGAACATCAGCAAAAGACGAAACAGATTGCGATTTCAGATACGATTTTTAAAGTACTTGCTAAAATTAGGCAGGCGCTTCAAGATGAAGGCATTCGTCCGTCCGATCGACGTTTTAAACAGTCACTGTCAGTTTTAAAAGCAAAAGCGTATTTAGACGGGCGGACAGAAGTGATCCGGGAAGACTTGCCGATTTTGACGAATATTTTATGGGAAACGGTTGAACAAAAATCATTAACAGAACAAACCATTAAAGAAGTGGCCTTTGATACGGTCGAAGCGTTTATTCACAGGACATCGACAGAGTTTGAGATGATTATTTTAACTGCGAGAAATGCGATGCTTCAAAAATCCCCGTTTGCCAAATCGGAGCTGAGTCAACTGCTCCTGCAAGGGAAAACATTATTTATGGAAGTACAAAATATGAGCCGTCAAATCCCGAGTCGTCCGGAATTAAACAGTCTCAAAACGGAAATGCATAAACAATTACTTCGAATAACTTCAGATGTTATCGGGTTTTAAAGAATACAGAAGGTGGGATGCTCTTTGAGTGAGAACATACATGTAATCTACAGCCGAACTGTTTTTGAGGGGAGCACTGAGCAAAAGACACGGTTTAACGAATTGTTGAAAATGGCCACTTTGTTGAATGACAGCAGCATTGCAGGGGAAAAAATTGTTCCCGGCTTTACGAATATCATCGGGGATTGCTGGCATGCTTTCTATTATAAAGCACCTGTACTAAATAAAAATGCAAAGCAACTGGACAAAATGCAATATGATTTTATGAAAGAGCTGCTGAAAAATGAAGAGTACATCCAATGGCATGAGCTGACAAAAGGTGACGAGCTGTTAAGTGTCCTTACTTCCGTCAGCATTGCAGAACAGCTTCTTAAAAGCTTTCAATATTATGAGGAACAGAAAAACCCATTTCAGATCGAGCAACTGGAAGCCTTTCAAAATCAGCGACAAAGCCCGAATATGACAAACGATTTACCGGAAAAAAGGGAATATTTAAAGCAGTTATCGAAAACGTCTATCGGCATGATGCTGCAGCAAAACAAAAAGAATATTCATCATACAAAAACAGCAGTCATGAAAGTCGGGACGATGGACGGCAAAAAAATGGATCAAGTTCCTTTAAGCGATCAGTTTAAACTGGCGAGAATGATTAGCGAGCGAAAGGAATTGCATAAAATTGCCGAATTAGTCGGCCGTTTTAAAAAAATTGCGACAAGAAAGCAGAAGTCTAAACAAGACGAGACGATTCAGCATCAATCGGTGACTTTTGGTCATGAGCTATCCCGATTGTTGCCGGCTGAATTGGGCAACTATATGTTAGGATATAGCAAGCTCGATTTTTTAAAGCGGTTAAGCGAGCAGCAAACACTCGTTTTTAATAAGAAGGGGAAAGATCGTCAAGGAAAAGGACCGATTATTGTATGCATGGATGAAAGCAGTTCCATGACATCAATTAAAGCCCAAAGTAAGGCGTTTTGTATTGCCTTGCTGAACATCGCTAAAAAACAGAAAAGAGATTTTGCGATTATTCCTTTTGCAACAAATGTGGGGGAAATTAAATTTTTCCGAAAAGGTCAGGCAAAGACGCAGGACCTCATTCAGTTCAGTGACAGCTTCATCGGTGGCGGTACAAATTATGAGCTGCCATTACGTGAAGCATTGAAGCTATTAAAGAAAAGCGAATTTAAAAAAGCGGATTTGCTGTTCGTAACAGACGGGTCCAGCTTTTTACCATCACGTTTTATAGAGGAATTTGCACACACAAAAAAGCTGAAGCAATTTGAATGTACTTCCATAGTTTTAACAAATTTATTCAATACCGTCGATCTGAATGTTGTCGAGCGCTTCTCGGATCGTGTTATTGAAGTAAATGAATTATTTGAAGCAGAAGATGCATTTGTTTTATAAAAACGGGTATATTCAGAAGGTGTGCGTCTATTAGAAGAGCTTTTACCTAGTCAAATGATCATACGTCTCTTACAATATTGTTATGCATTTGGTTAGGAGGCGTCTTTTTGTTAGTGGAGGATTATGAAAAGTTTTTTGAAATGACGACGGAAGAGCGAAAACAATCTATTCAGGAGCACCCGTCGATACTGAATGATATACTGGAGACAATCGGTCATGAAGAAGCAGCAATCCGTGACCAGCTGAATTACCGCCTGTTCATTTTGCTGTTGTCGGAAAATGCACTCGGTGAGACAGTTATTGCCGATTTTGTGAGCAAACTTTCTTCAACAGACGGATTACTTTATAAAGTTGGCGAAAAGGGGACATCTTCTGTTTTTCAGCGTTCCTATGCGGCTCTTTATTTAGCGGCAATCGTGAATGCGGATCGACAGCTTGTCATTTTATCGAGTGAGCAGTTGGAGCTCCTTGCACAAAATGCGGTGGCGCTATTAACGAAGGAGCAGGATTTGCGAAGCTTCGTCGATCCGAAGTCGGGCTGGGCGCATAGCGTTACAAATACAACGGAGTTAATTAACGCCATTATTGCGCATCCGCTTTATCCGATTCGCTTTACGGCTCAAATATTGCAGGCAATCCGCGCAAATATTTGGAAGGGCTATGTATTTGTCGATGATGAAGAAGAACGTTTCTGCAATATCATTCAGGCATTGTTAGCTAAAAACATCGACGAAGAACTGTTTATAGAATGGTTTGAACAGCTGTTTGACCAGCTGGAAATGGTCGCCTATGAGCGCGGCTATGATGCACTTTGGTTTAAAGCTAGAACAAACCAGCTGAACATGGCAAAAACGCTCTACTTTTATTTGAAATTTGCCAATCGGAATGAAAAATTGCGCAGTATTGTGTCCACGCTCATTCAGCGCTGGCTCAAATTAAACTAGTAACATTATTTTAGTACAATAATATATTTAAATTTATTCAAATTTATACACATATGTACTAAAAAATATGCCATTTAAAATACAATCTGAAATTGTTGAGGAATACTGTGTGAGAAGAACTTTCTGACAAAGTAGGATTTCTGAAGGTATTGCAGAAGAAAAGGGCATTTCCGATAGGTCATAATTTTAACTTATCGCAAAAGATAATAATAATGCAATTTACTTATGTTTGAATGTGCGCTATTATTGACTGTGGAGAAAAGAGCATTACAACCTTTTCAATTAAGAAAAACTAGGGGGAACACAACATGGCAAACTTACACAACAGTCGTTCGACTTTTGAAGTTAACGGTAAAACTTATAACTATTTCCGTTTAGCTGCAATTGAAGAAGCTGGTATCGCAAAAGTATCACGCCTACCTTATTCAATTAAAGTATTATTAGAATCAGTATTACGTCAATACGATAACTATGTAATTAAAGACGAGCACGTTAATGAATTAGCTAACTTCGGTAATCACAATGCAGATGCTGAAGTACCATTCAAACCTTCTCGTGTAGTATTACAAGACTTCACTGGTGTTCCAGTAGTAGTTGACTTAGCTTCATTACGTTCTGCAATGAAAGAAATGGGTGGAGACCCAGCTAAAATCAACCCTGCAATTCCGGTTGACCTTGTAATTGACCACTCAGTACAAGTAGACAAATACGGTAACGCAGCAGCATTACAAGCGAACATGGATTTAGAGTTCGAGCGTAACGCTGAACGTTATAACTTCTTAAAATGGGCTCAAACTGCTTATGATAACTTCCGCGCTGTACCACCAGCAACTGGTATCGTACACCAAGTTAACTTAGAGTATTTAGCTCCAATCGTTCACGTTAACGAAACAGAAGAAGGTTTAGTAGCATTCCCTGACTCAGTAGTAGGTACTGACTCTCACACAACTATGATCAACGGTATCGGTGTTCTAGGTTGGGGTGTTGGTGGTATTGAAGCTGAAGCTGGTATGTTAGGTCAACCATCTTACTTCCCAATTCCTGATGTTATCGGTGTTAAATTAGTAGGCGAATTACCAAACGGTACTACAGCTACTGACTTAGCATTAAAAGTAACTCAAGTATTACGTGCTCGTGGTGTAGTAAACAAATTCGTTGAGTTCTTCGGACCTGGCGTACCTGGTTTACCACTAGCTGACCGTGCTACAATCTCAAACATGGCTCCAGAATATGGTGCTACTTGTGGTTTCTTCGCAGTTGACGAAGAATCATTAAACTACATGCGCTTAACTGGCCGTGACGAAGAGCACATTGCTGTTGTTGAAGCTTACTTAAAAGCTAACGACATGTTCTTCAACCCGGACTTAGAGCCTGTTTACACTGATGTTTTAGAAATTAACTTAGCGGACATCGAAGCTAACCTTTCTGGTCCTAAGCGTCCACAAGATTTAATTCCTTTAACTGAAATGAAACGTGTTTACCGTGAATCAGTAGTAGCTCCACAAGGTACTCAAGGTTTCGGTTTAACTGAAGAAGAATTCTCTAAAACATCTACTGCTAAATTTGCAGAAGGTGACGTAGAAATTCCTGCAGGTGCTGTAGCAATCGCTGCCATCACTTCTTGTACAAACACATCTAACCCATACGTATTATTAGCTGCTGGTTTAGTTGCTAAAAAAGCGGTTGAGTTAGGAATCAAACCTGCTAAGTGGGTTAAAACTTCTTTAGCTCCAGGTTCTAAAGTAGTAACTGGTTACCTAGAAGAGTCTGGTTTACAAGACTACTTCGACCAAATCGGTTTCAACACTGTAGGTTACGGTTGTACAACATGTATCGGTAACTCAGGTCCGTTATTACCAGAATTAGAAGAAGCAATCAAATCAAACGATTTATTCGTAACTTCTGTATTATCAGGTAACCGTAACTTCGAAGGCCGTGTACACCCATTAGTAAAAGCTAACTTCTTAGCTTCACCACCATTAGTTGTTGCTTACGCTTTAGCTGGTACTGTAGATATCGATCTACAAAAAGACGCAATCGCTGTAACTCCAGAAGGCAAAGAAGTATTCTTCGCTGATATCTGGCCATCAACTGAAGAAGTTAACGAAGTATTAAATAAAGTTGTTACTCGTGAATTATTCCAAAAAGAATACGAAACAGTATTCACTGCTAACGAAGCTTGGAATGCAATCGAAACTTCAACTGAAAACTTATATACTTTCGATGATAAATCAACTTACATCCAAAACCCACCATTCTTCACTGGTCTTTCTAAAGAGCCAGGTGCTATCCAAACATTAGCTGGAATGCGTGTAATGGCTAAGTTCGGTGACTCTATCACTACTGACCACATCTCTCCTGCAGGTGCAATCGGTAAAGATACACCAGCTGGTAAGTACTTAATCGAAAACGGTGTTGCAATCCGTGACTTCAACTCTTACGGTTCTCGTCGTGGTAACCACGAAGTAATGATGCGCGGTACATTCGCTAACATCCGTATCCGTAACCAAATCGCTCCAGGTACAGAAGGTGGTTTCACTACTTACTGGCCAACAGGCGAAGTTGAGTACATTTACGATGCTTGCATGAAGTACAAAGAAGCAGGTACTGGCTTAGTAGTATTAGCTGGTAACGACTACGGTATGGGTTCATCTCGTGACTGGGCTGCTAAAGGTACATTCTTACTAGGCGTTAAAACTGTAATCGCACAATCTTACGAGCGTATTCACCGTTCTAACTTAGTAATGATGGGCGTATTACCATTACAATTCATGGCTGGCGATTCAGCTGAAACTTTAGGATTAAAAGGTGACGAAACAATCGACGTTAACTTAACTGATGATGTTAAACCACGTGATATCCTAACTGTTACTGCAACTTCTCCAGAAGGAAAAGTAACTGAGTTCAAAGCGTTAGCTCGTTTCGACTCTGAAGTAGAAGTAGACTACTACCGTCACGGTGGTATCCTACAAATGGTATTACGTGCTAAAGCTGCACAACAATAATTCCATTCTATAACATGAAAGACAAAGTCAATTTCGATTGGCTTTGTCTTTTTTTGTGTAAAAGGACCTAAAGAATGTATTTTTTGTTAAATAACAGTAAAATTTTCCGGAAAATGTGGAAATTTTTATAATATTTCGTTACTATCAAAAGGTAGGTTAAAAATTTTGGGGGGTCTTTTGGATGAAGAAAAAAAGAATGTATTCAGCAACAGCTTTAGCAGCATTTACGGCAGTAGCTGTAGGAGCAACAGGTGTTATGGCAGAAGAGACAATTTTTACGGATGTAACAGTTAGCCATCCATATGCAGAAGGGATCAATGCTTTAACATCTGCAGGTATCGTAAAAGGATTTGAAGACGGTACTTTTAAACCAGATACAACGGTTACTCGCGGACAAGCTGCGAAAATGATTGCGGGTGCTCTTAAACTTGATACAACAAATGTAAAAAATCCTAACTTTAAAGATATTAAAACGTCAAACCAGTATTATAGTCAAATAGCGGCATTAGTAGCTACTGGATTTGTTAATGGTTATGAAGACGGTACATTCCGTACAGCGGATAAAATTACACATAATCAATTAGCTAAAATTTTAACGAATGTTTCTGCGGTATATCCGATTGATGCAACTTCGTTATTAACAGAGTCTAAAGTTGTATTCAACCCTACGAAACAACTTACTCGTGGTGAATTGTCAAGCGTATTGGCAACAATGCTTGCAGCAGCTGCACCAGCACCACAACCACAACCTGAACCGGAAACAAACAATTATAAATTATCAATTATGCATGTGAACGATACTCATGGACGTGTTGATGCATTTCCAAAATTAATGACGGCGGTTAATGAACAACGCGCAAAAACACCAGATGCGCTTCTATTGCATGCGGGTGACGTTTTCAGCGGTACTTTATACTTCAATGAGTTTGAAGGACAAGCTGATCTACCGTTTTTAAATGCATTGAAATTTGATGCGATCACATTAGGGAACCATGAATTTGACTTAGGTTCTTCACCAGAAGGACATAAAGCATTAGCTGAATTCATTAAAGCTTCACAATTCCCGGTTTTAACGGCGAATGCTGACTTTACAAAAGACAGCCTGTTTACAGGTATGTTCTCCGATTTAGTATCAAGCGAGCCAGAAAACGGCAAAATTTACGCTGGTATGATTAAAGAAGTGAACGGCGAAAAAGTCGGGATCTTCGGATTAACGACAGCTGAAACAAAAGATATCGCTTCACCAGGCAGTGTAGCATTTGAAAATTATATCGACGAAGCGAAAAAAGCGGTAAAAGCGTTTGAAGATAAAGGTGTCGATAAAATTATTGCTTTAACACATATCGGATTTGACGATAACCCTGCATATGACAATGATCAAATTCTAGCAAAATCAGTACCTGGCATTGATATTATCGTAGGCGGTCACTCACATACAGAGCTTAAAGAGCCATTCGTAGTTGATACAAACACAGTTGGTGAGAAAAAGGACGCAACATTAATCGTTCAAGCAAAAGAGTATGCTGGATTCCTAGGTACAGTGAATGTTGAATTTGACGAAAATGGTGTCATCGTTAAACATGACGGTCAATTAGTTGAAATCGGTAAACTTGCTGATGACGCTGAAGGTTTAAAAATACTTGCTCCATTTAAAGAAAAAGTAGATGCACTTTCTAAAGCAGAAATCGGTGTTACTTTAGCAGAGGATTTAGTGAGCCCTCGTGCATCAGACGATAATCCAGTGAGTGTACGTAATAGTGAAACGGTATTAGGTAATATCATTACAGACGGTATGCTTGCAAAAGCGAGAAAGTATACGGATAAAAAGGTTGTAATGGCATTGCAAAATGGCGGCGGTATTCGTGCTGCAATTCCAGCAGGCAATATTACAACTGGACAAGTAATTACAGTGTTACCGTTTGGTAATACATTAGCATTAATGGATGTTACAGGTGCTGAATTAAAAGAAGCATTTGAACACTCTGTGAAAGATGCTCCTAAAGAGAATGGCGGATTCCTGCATATCTCAGGTGCTAAACTAGAATACGATTCTTCTAAAGAAGCGGGCTCTCGTATCGCTTCATTAAAATACTATGATGAAGCAACAAAAGCATATGTAGATGTTGCCGATAACGAAACTTACACAGTTGCTACAAATGCATTCACTGCTAAAGGTGGCGACGGCTTCAGCTCGTTTGAAAAAGCATATGGCGAAGGTCGTGTAACAGACTTAGGTTTATCGGATTGGGAAAACTTAAAAGAACAATTATTATCAATGAAAGAAATTAAGTTTACTACTGAAGGCCGCATTGTAGATACAGCTGCGCCAGTAGAAAAATAATTTAACAGCTAAACCACTAATTTGGGCAACCATTTTAGTGGTTTTTTTATTTTTTTTTTGCAAAATACATTATGTAAATTAAACCTTTCAACATATCACTGGATAACAATAAAATTAGAATATTCAGATAAATAAAGGGGGTCCCGAAATAGAATGTTATTTAACGATTATATTGTCCTATTTTTTGAATATTAATATGAACAAAATTCACGTACTAACAAGAAAATATTTACATTTTCTAGTAGAAATATGTAAAAACTTAGAATATATTATTGTTATACGCAATGAGTATTTATTCATTCGTATAGGTCTAATTTAACAAAAAGGGGGGTTTTTATGGGGTCGTTTCAGTTGTTTGGGAAGGAATTGCAGTCACTGAAAAATCGTAAAGGTTTACTCATTGCGTTGATCGGTGTCATGCTCATTCCAATTGTTTACGTAGCAGTACTTCTGTCAGCTACATGGGGACCATATGACAACCTGGATAACTTACCGGTTGCGTTCGTCAATAAGGATGCAGGCGGAGTTTCGGGTGGTCAAGCTATCAATGTCGGCAATGATTTAATGGAAACATTAAAAGAAAGTAATTCATTAGGCTGGCATTTTGTGACGGAAGAAGAAGCGATGGAAGGATTGGATAAGCAGGAATTTTACCTAGTGGTAGAAGTGCCGGAAGACTTCTCACAAAAGGTGACAACCGTTCTTGATGCAAATCCGCAAGTACCGGAATTGCGTTATATCCAAAATGAAGGATTAAACTTCATGGGAGCGCAAGTGACAAACAGTGCTGTTGAAAAACTTCGCGAACAATTAGGGGACAAAATTACAGCGACTTATGCCAGAACGGTATTCTCCAGATTTACGGATATCGAAACAGGATTTGCTACTGGGGCAGATGGTTCGAAGCAAATCGTCGACGGCACTGAGCAGCTGGCAAATGGGACGAACACATTATTAACATCGTTGACGGAAAAATCGGCAGATATTAACAAGCTTGCTGTCGGTGCGAAAACGGCAGATGCGGGGGCAGGCCAACTTCTTTCCACGATCAATGGGGGAACGGGCGATATTAACAAGCTAGCGTCCGGATCACGTCAAGTGGCATCGGGTGCTACACAATTAAAAGGCGGATCTCAGCAAGTATTAGCAGGACTTAATTCATTAAAAGGCGGTTCAACGGAAATCTATACAGGTTTACAGAAATTACAGCCTAGTTCCGAAAATCTCCTGAATGGGTTGCAGCAGCTTTCTGCTGGAGCGAACCAGCTTTATGCAGGTATCGCTGTAGGAGACGGTACGCAGGCGAATCCGGGGTTGGCAAAAGGCCTGAACCAGCTGGCAACCGTATTGAAGTCAAAACAGGCGGATATCGAACAAATGGCACAAGGTGCAGCATTACTGCAAACATTGGCGCAAGCACCTGGCATGGAAGCATATCGTGAAAATTTACTTGCTTTAAGTGCAGGCTTGGGAGAGCTTGGTACCGTTTATCCGGTTGCCGTTCAAAGTGCCAATGCATTAAGCAATGGTGCCAACCAGATGGCGCAATCCATGCCTGCATTGACAACAGGTCTTGAAAATGCAATTGCCGGTCAAAAAACGATCGTGTCCGGTATTGGTTCATTAACGGCTGGACAAGAAAAAGCTGTAAAAGGAATCGATGCACTTGTTTCTGGTCAGACAGCAGTCGTTTCTGGTGCATCTACTTTAGCGGGTGGTGCATCACAAGTAGCAAATGGTAATGCATCGCTAACGAGCTCGTGGAACAAATTAGGTGCAGGTGTTTCCAACCTGAAAAGCGGTTTAACGCAAATCAGCACAGGTAATGAAACTGTTGCAGTTGGTTGGCAAACGATGACAGAAGGCGTTACGTCATTAAATGATGGGGTTAACCGTCTTCAGGCAGGTTCATCGGAATTGGCGACTGGTTTGGAAGGCGGTCGTGAGCAAGTGGCGGCATTACGAATTACTGATGATAATATTGCGATGTTTTCTTCGCCGGTCACATTGGCAGGGGAAAAGGTCAATGAATATGAATATTATCGCGATTCAACAGCTCCGTATATTTTATCTTTGGCACTATTTGTAGGTATGCTTGTGTTGTCCATGTTTGTGGACTTTAAAAAACCGGCTGTATTGCCAAAGTCTGCTGTAAGCTGGTTTGTCAGTAAATGGCTGCAATTAGCACTGTTTGCTACAATTCAGGCTGTATTGGTTACGGTATTTACATTAGTCGTATTACAGCTTTCTGTAGATCATGTGGTGCAGTTTATTTTATTCGGGATTTTTGTCAGCATTGTATTCATGTCGATTATTTTCTTCCTTGTATCGGTTGCCGGCAATATTGGGCGATTTATCGCACTTGTACTGGCTGTTGCACAATTATCGATTACAGGTTCGAATTTACCGATTCCGATGCTTCCTGAAAATTTACAGGCGGTAAGTGCATATTTACCGTTTACGTATTCGATCTCAGGATTTAAATCGGTTATTTCATTAGGTGATCTTTCATTACTATCATCGAATGCTTTAGTCCTTGTTATTTATTTAGTCGTTGCTTCTGTGTTGGCATTGATTGCGTTTATCGTAAGCTATAAATCACTTACGACGAAGTACACACCGGAAGTGCAGCCGACTGCATAACAAAAAAGACCCGTCTACTCTCAAAATAGAGAGTGACGGGTCTAATTATGTTGAATTAAAACTCTACGTGAGCAATCATGCCTTCTTCATCATCAATAGCAAGTGAAATACGGGCTGACATTGAATCACGGCCAAGCTGCTCATCAATATACAGACGAAGTGCCATAATGAAATTCACAGAGTTGTATACTTCCAGTTGTCCGTTGTAGAAAGCTTCCGCTGAATATCCGGCAACATCATCATACATCAGCTCCACTTCCACATCTTCTGGTGCTGTGTTTTTGAATTTTGCATGGAACAGACAAACGGCATTAATTAAATCTTGTTCAAGTAATGTTAGTTTTTCCACGTATCCGTAACCTCTTTATCTTTTTTGCGTTTGATTAACTGGTAAATCTTCACAAGGAAGAAGACAATTGCCGCAATTGCTGCTACGTTGATTAACAGACCTAAAATGTTACCTAACATACCCATGCCGGCAAATAAGCTACCGAATAATAAACCGGCTAAACCACCAAGCATTAAGCCTTTCATTAAACCGCCTTTGTTTGATGCTGTATTTGAATCATTCTTTTTCGTTGTATTATTGTTTTGTTTAGTTGTTGTCGGGTTTGTAGCATCATTATTGTTTTTTTGAATATTAGTATTGTTATTGTTGCTGTTGAAGCCTTTTTTACCTGACTTGTAACCTTTTGCTTCAACTGACTGTGCATCATTAGCAAATAAAATCGTAGTCCCTACACTTGAAAATACAAGTGTGAATGCTAATAAAACCGCTGATAATTTCTTCATGTTTTTCCCCCAATTAGTCTATTTTTTACTTTCTTAGTATATCAAAAATCTACCTGAATAGAAAATGAAAACACTTTTCAGCAAATAATACAAGCAATACGCGAAAGATAACATTTCTTGTGAAAATCACAAAAATTATTGTATTCATAATTATGAAACTGTATGATGAAATATAATTTAGACGAAAATTCTGAATTTACATCATTATGTAAAGAATACACGTCAAATAATTAAGTTGGGGGAATAAATAATGAGTAAAATTCGCATTGGTATTGTAGGTTACGGAAATTTAGGTCGAGGTGTGGAAGCAGCAATTGGTCAAAATGCTGACATGGAATTGGTAGCTGTATTTACGCGTCGTGATCCTGCTTCAGTTGCCATCCAATCACCAAATGTACCGGTTTATTTAGTGGATGATGCACCGAATTACAAGGAACAGATTGATGTTATGATTTTATGTGGTGGATCTGCAAAAGATTTACCTGAGCAAGTGCCGCATTTTGCGCAATGGTTCAACACGATCGACAGCTATGATACACATGCAAAAATCCCGGAATTTTTTGATACTGTTGATGCTGCTGCACAAAAAAGTGATACAGTCTCCATCATTTCGGTTGGCTGGGACCCGGGGCTATTTTCATTGAACCGTCTATTAGGTGAAACAGTTCTGCCTGAAGGAAATACATATACGTTCTGGGGAGACGGCTTAAGCCAAGGCCACTCAGATGCAGTACGCCGCATTGAAGGAGTAAAAAATGCAGTACAATATACTTTACCGATTAAAGAAGCGGTTAACCGTGTTCGCAACGGTGAAAATCCTGAGCTGACAACACGTGAAAAACATGCCCGTGAATGCTTTGTTGTATTAGCTGAAGGTGCAGATGCAGCAACAATCGAAAAAGAAATTAAAGAAATGCCAAACTATTTTGCGGACTATGATACAACGGTGAACTTTATTACAGAAGCAGAATTTAAAGAAAATCACCAAGGTATGCCACATGGCGGGTTTGTTATCCGTTCTGGTCAATCAGGCGAATCAGACAAGCAAATTATGGAGTTTTCTTTAACGCTTGAATCGAATCCGATGTTCACATCTAGCGTTCTCGTTGCCTATGCACGTGCTGCATACAAATTGCACGCGAAAGGAGATAAAGGTGCAAAAACTGTATTCGATATTCCGTACGGTTTATTATCACCAAAATCCCCAGCAGATTTACGCAAAGAATTACTGTAATTTTCAAACAAGCGTCGTCTAATAAATTTAGGCGACGTTTTTTCAATTTTTGCTAGACAAATCGTCGATAAAGACTTTTCTTTCGCGGTTTTGCAACGTAGAATAGAGAAGTTAAGTCTCTGAAATATGGTTGAACACTTTAGAGCGATTTAAAATCCCCTCATGAATCTGAAATTACAGCAGATTTAAATGGTATACAGAAAGGATGTTTAATGTGCAGGATAAGCGTTTTAAAATCGCACATAAAGAAGCACTGATCGGTGTCGTGCTTGTCATCATCAATTTTGCAATCTGGTTCGGATTTGCATATGGACTCGGTTCCGGTGACCCGCTAGAATATGATTACGTATTCGGATTCCCGGCTTGGTTTTTCTATAGCTGTATCGCAGGAACAATTTTCATGATTATTGCCATCTGGATTGCGATGAAGCTTTTCTTCAAAGACATTTCACTTGAAGAGGAGGATGAGCAAAAATGATACATTGGTCTGTTATTATTCCATTATTAATATTTTTAATCATCATTTTTGGCATCGGTATTTGGGCAAATCGCCAAGTACGCACATCTAATTCGTTTTTACAGGAGTATTTTTTAGGCGGCCGAGAAATGGGCGGGTTCATCCTGGCGATGACGATGATGGCGACATATGGGAGTGCCTCAAGTTTTATCGGGGGCCCGGGTGTGGCCTATAATACAGGGCTTGGATGGGTTCTGTTAGCAATGGCACAGCTGCCTGCAGGTTATTTTGTTTTAATGGTGCTCGGCAAGAAGTTTGCGATTGTTGCACGCCGTATTGAAGCCATTACATTAATCGACTTTTTAAAGAAACGCTATGACAGTCATACAATCGTTATTTTATCGGCGATCAGCATCATTATTTTCCTTTTTGCATCGATGACAGCACAATGGGTAGGTGGTGCACGTCTGATTGAATCATTGACAGGACTATCCTATATAAATGCATTGCTCATTTTTGCGGTAGCTGTTTTGGCTTATGTAATTATCGGTGGTTTCCGGGCTGTCGCGTTAACGGATGCATTGCAAGGATCGATTATGATTGTAGGTACGGTCATCCTTCTTATTGCTACAGTCATTGCCGGTGGTGGTGTTGACACGATTATGCAAGGACTGGTAGCAGAAAATCCGAATTTAGTGACTCCATTTGGTGCAGAACAAAATCTGACACCATTATATGTATCAACATTTTGGATTTTAATTGGACTAGGTGTGATCGGTTTGCCACAAATTGCAGTTCGTGCGATGAGCTACAAAGATTCGAAAAGCTTACATAAAGCAATTCTAATAGGTACAATCGGGATTGGTACAATTATGTTCGGCATGCATTTAATTGGTGTATTTGCACGTCCGGTTATGCCTGGAATTGAAGTCGGCGATAAAGTGATGCCATTGCTGACATTGGAAGTGCTGCCGCCGGTATTGGCAGGAATCGTACTCGCAGCTCCAATGGCAGCCATCATGTCGACGGTCAATGCATTGCTGATTCTAGTTAGTTCAACAGTTGTAAAAGATATTTATTTAAACTATATCAATCCGAAAGCAAGTGATGCACAAATTAAAAACCGCAGCTTCTGGGTGACGAGCATTATTGGGATCGCGGTAGTTATTTTCGCCGTCAAACCGCCAGAGCTGTTAATCATGCTGAACTTGTTTGCGTTCGGCGGACTGGAATCAGCCTTTTTATGGAGTGTTGTATTTGGCCTGTATTGGAAGAAAGCAAATAAATACGGGGCTATCAGTTCGATGATTGTCGGCCTGACATTATATATTGTCATCTACCGTTTTGCGGAAAATATTTATGGCATGCATTCCGTAACAATTCCGATTATAGCTTCTCTTATCACATTTGTAGCAGTAAGTATGATTGCTCAAAAGGTGAAAAAAATAGAAGATTACCATTTTTAATAGCCAGAATCGTTTTGGCTCTGTATGATAGAAACCAGAACTATCAATTGATAGTTCTGGTTTATTTGACGTTAAACGCTTATTATTGTAAACTAGGTTACATAAAGTAACTTAATAAAAAATAAAGGTGATAAGATGAAAAAAATAATGGCTATTTTAGAAGATAAAATTCAGCTTGTACGCCGTGATGATCTGCAAAATATTGCAGTAGTCGGACCGGTAAAGCTACCTATAAAACAAGAAAATCTAGAAGCAACATTCCAATGGTATTCATGGACGACTGTTGAAAAAAATCAGACAAAAGAACAGGTCGTAGAATCTGTATCGTCTATGCATTTAGCTTTTGGCCAGCAGTCTTCTGTACTGGTGTATGGAGATTTTGCCAACCAGGATGATGCATTGATCCGCATGCACAGTATTTGTCATACAGGTGATATTTTTGGTTCGCAGCGTTGTGACTGTGGCTATCAGTTGCATGAATCGATGAAAATGATTGTCGAGCACGGCTGTGGCGCAATCTTTTATTTAGCAGATCATGAAGGGCGCGGTATTGGACTGTTTTCAAAATCATTAGCTTACCTATTACAGGAAGAAGCGTTTGATACAGTGGAAGCAAATCATGCACTTGGTTTTGAAGATGATGTCCGTTCATATGATGATGCAATCCGTGTACTACAGGTGCTTCGTTCAAAACCGGTAACACTCATTACGAACAATCCGAAAAAGCTTGCAGCGCTGCAGAAAAACGGATTACTTGCGGATGGCCATATTCCTTTATGGGGCGGTCTTACGGAAACGAATGAACAGTACTTGAAAACAAAAGTAGAAAAGTCTGGGCATATCGCGATGGTTGAAAAGCTAACTGTGTAAGGAGAATTTCTAATGAAAACTGATCAGGACTATATGCAACTTGCGCTTCAATTGGCGGCAAGTGCCAGAGGGAATACCAATCCAAATCCGTTAGTAGGAGCCGTCATCGTGAAAGATGGCGTCATCGTCGGTACAGGACTTCATCGAAAAGCAGGGGAACCCCATGCTGAAGTTCATGCGGTGAACATGGCAGGCGAGCTTACAAAAGACGCGACCATTTATGTCACATTGGAACCGTGTTCGCACTACGGTAAAACACCACCATGTGCGAAGCTGCTGAAAGAAAGCGGATTTAAACGCGTTGTTGTTGCAACGGAAGATCCAAACCCTGAAGTGGCAGGGCGCGGTATTCGCCTGTTGCGTGAAGCGGGAATCGAAGTGGAGGTTGGAGTTCTTCAGGAGGAAGCTCAAAAGCTGAATGAACGTTTTATTCATAATATGCTGACAGAGTGTCCATTTGTCGTTGCAAAATTCGCCATGACACTTGACGGCAAAATCGCGACATATAACGGGCATTCACAATGGATTACAGGTGAAGCAGCACGTGCGGATGTCCATGAATTGCGTCATGAAGTGGACGGGATATTAGTCGGTGTACAAACAGTTTTAAATGACAACCCGAAACTGACTACTCGTTTAAAGGATAATCGACAAGGTCGTAACCCGATTCGGGTAGTCTTGGACAGTACTTTGAAAACACCGGTTGATGCGCATATTGCGGATACGACAGAAGCTCGTACAATCATTGTCACTTCACTTGATTCAGATACGGTAAAGGCACAGCAGCTGGAACGCAACGGTGTTGAAATTATCCGTGTGGAAAAAGAATCAACAGGCTTGAAAATAGAGGATATGTTGAAAGCATTATATAAAAAGGGCATTACGCATCTGCTTGTTGAAGGTGGCGGCAATGTGAACGCATCATTTTTACGAGGCGGCTTCATTGACCAGTATATGGTATATGTCGCTCCGAAAGTATTGGGAGGGAAAAACTCCATTACGCCGTTTACCGGATCTGATGTGGAAACCATCGATTTGGCTAGCCAGCTTGAATTCGGTGAAGTCACTCGCATCGGGGAAGATTTGCGTATTATAGCCTATCCAAAGAAGGCTGGTTTATATGAATAGAAAAGTGGATGTTTGCATTGTTGGCGGTGGTCCGGGCGGTGCACTGCTTGCCAATATTTTGGCGAAAAATAATGTGTCGGTACTTTTAATTGAGCGGACTAATGACTTTGCGAAGGCATTCCGCGGGGAACATTTAAATGAAGAAGGCGAGCGGATTCTTAAACAGTACGAGCTTTTCGAACGAATTGAACAGCTCGGTTTGCTTCGCATGGAAACATTGGAATATTGGATGAGCGGTGAAAAGTTTAAAACAATTGAACCGGATCCGGCTGTAGGCCATTTAGGTATCCATGTTCCGCAAACTCATTTACTTCAGGCAATTATTGAGCAGGCAAAAGGCTATCCAAAGTTTAGCTACTTATTGAATACAACGGTTAAAGAGCTTATTCAAAACGAGCATGGACAATATACAGCGGTTCGCGCTAAACAAGGTGATGCTGATATTACAATTGAAGCACAGCTGATCATCGGTGCGGATGGACGCTATTCCACAGTGAGAAAATTGGCGGATTTGGATGTAACAATCCGTGATCATGGCTATGACTTGCTTTGGGCGAGAATACCGGCACCTGAAAATTGGACTCCTTCAATTAAAATGGCCTTAGTTGACGGCATGCAAATTTCCTTGTTTACGCAGGCAAAAGGATACGTCCAAATCGGCTGGAATATCGAAAAGGGAAGCTATCCGGAATTACGTAAACAGCCGTTTATACTGTTTATAGAAAAACTCGTAAAAGCATTTCCTCAATTGGCACCCGTCGTACAGGAGCATATTCAGTCCTGGAAAGACTTTGTGCTGCTTGATGTATTCAGCAGTACGACCGAACAATGGGGAAAAGAAGGTGTCGCATTAATTGGTGATGCTGTTCATACGATGACTCCGACTGGCGCTTACGGATTAAATAGTTCGTTAATGGATGCCCATGTGCTGGCACAAATGCTGCTGGAAAATGAGGAATTTGATTTTGTCAGCTGCGCAACGGCACGAAAAAAACAAATCGAAAAAATTCAGGCTATACAAATAGAAAAAGAGCAAAAGTTCCATGAAGCTTTTCTCGTATTAAGTTAGGTGAGATATATGAAATTTGGTTTTGATATTGATGATACATTAATCGATTTACGTCGACATGCTTTTCAATTATATAATAAGAAATTGAACAAGATGATTGGCGAAGATGTTTTCGATACAATCCCTACTGTCGAAATTCACGCACCATTTGGATTAACAAATGAAGAAGGCAGCCAAATGTGGAAAGATACGATGGAAGAAATCTATTTCACGGACTGTCCAAGCTTTGAAGGGGCAAAGGAAGTTTTAAATGCTTTGGCAGATGAAGGACATGAAATCTATTATATAACGTCTCGTCCAAAAGGGTATTGTGAACAGACCCGTGCATGGGTAAAAGCACAAGGATTCCCGGTTGTTGATGAGCGTTTTTACTGCGGCATGGCAGACCATGAGAAAATCGATATCATCAAAAGTTTGGAACTGGACGTTTATGTAGATGATAAGCCGGCTGTTTTAAACACATTGGCGGGGAGTTCAACGAAAGTCATTGTGAAAAATCAGTCCTACAATCAGGCAGTAGAGTATACGCGTCTGACAAGTTGGGATGAATTCAATAAACTGATCGGTTATGCCTCGGTGTAATCGAAAGGAGAAACTCCCGGAGTATTTCCGGGAGTTTTTTTTATATAAAAAGTGAAAATAGTTTGAATTTTTTCCTTTCAAGTGAATGAATATGTGGTATTGTTAACAGTGTATAGACATACCGGTTGGAGGATTTTACTATGATAACACAACAACATTACGAAGCAAGCGTTCATTACAATGGGATTATATTACTGTCGGCTTACTTACAACGCCAGTATGTATATCGTACAATTCAAGTACGTCTGAACGGAGCAAGTGCAGAACCATTAAATAAAGTGAAAAATATGCTTGAACATACAGAGCTGATGCTTAATATTTTTGAGGAATCAAAAGATCTGATGGAAGGCCAGCGCAACAAACTTAAATCATTTGCAGATGAGGTAGCCCTTTTGATGCAAAATTATATTAAAGAAGATCCGGATTTTAAAGAACGTCTAGCAGTTGTCGGCTCAACACTTTACTCGGAGCAGCTGATGAATAACGGAATTATTAAACTCGGCTATATTTTCAAGCAAAATATCGGCAAAGATTTCCCGGCACGCGTCAAGTTTTATGAAGAACGTACAAAAGTTATCGACGTGATGGTACAGCTCGTATCGGAAGGTAAAGAAATCGAAAAGGGCATGCAGGACATTTTAAATAAATGGTATGACGGCATTGCCAATCAGAAAAAAGGCATTATGGAAGATTTATCGAAAATTAACGAAATGCTCGAATTTAAAGCAGAATAATTAAAGATTTGTGCAGAAAAGTAGAAGTAAATTAATAAACGGATATTTTGTAAAATTGATTGGAATGGAGGGCGACTCCAGCGGGAACAGCACGACGCCTGAGACTACAGGCTCAGGCCGTGCCCGCGGAAAGTGTCCCGGAATGGTAATCAATTTTTAACGCATAGAAAAAATGCCATTTTTCTCTCTCAGAGGAAAATGGCATTTTTGGGCTATGTCTCACAATTTATGCGCGTTCAAAAAATACTTTATCGATATTGTATTTTGACTGGAATTGATTGATCGCATATGTTTCGTAGATTTCACGTTCCATTGGATCTTCAATTTCATATACTTCAATTTTGTGAATTTCAGCACGGTGGTTTTTCATTGGAGATACATTATCTTCAAAGTGCTTTTTAATACGCTGACGGATTTTACGTGCTTTCCCTACGAATAAAAGCTCGTTCTTTTCGTTGTAGAAGAAGAAGATTCCGCCTTTATCACGCGTAATTTTATGGAAATCAATAAACCCGAAGTACGGAGTAATTTCCACTTCACCTGGTTTTAACACTTGTTCGCGTTGACGAATTACTAAATCTGGTTTTGGCATTTCAATATTAATCAAACTGTTCACGTCCCTAAATTATTCTAAAAGTTTATTTTACACGATATTTCGGTAAATTGCTATTGATATAGTAGTCCAAGCATTGGAGAATTGAAAAATAAGTAGGGATTTTACCGTTATTTTCAAAATCAAAGGGACTACTAACTATATGAATATTCATATTATCCGACACTATATTTTTTTTGATTAAATCACCCCTTCGAACAAACTAACAATAAACTATAATCTACATACCCTTAAGCTAATAAAAAAATCATTTTTAACACTCTAAGGTCAAGCAAAAAATTCTAACTTATTTGCTTGTTTGGATAGATTTTGAATTTTCGCTTTCTTTTTCATGGAAGATTGCTTATGGTAATAATAGTTTGTTCAGCAATAAGCAATTATACATATTAATTTTAAACTGCAGTTTTAACAGAGAGAAGGAATCGTATGCAAAAATTTAAAGGTGAGCTGCTCATGCTCATCACCGCTGTTATGTGGGGAAGCGGTTTTGTAGGAATGGCAAAAGGGCTTGAACATTGGACTGTATTTCAATTGATGGCCGGGAGATTTTTACTGGCCTCCATTATTTTAAGTTTCATTTTCTATAAAAAATTAAAACTAATTTCTAAGGCAGTAGTATGGAAAGGGGCAATTCTCGGCGTAATCCTATTTGTCGCGTTTGCATTACAGACAATGGGTTTGGAATATACAACACCTTCTAAAAATGCATTCCTGACAGCGATTAATGTTATCATCGTTCCAATAATCGCTTATGTCATCTATAAAAGAAGAATTGACCGGTTTGAATTTATCGCAGCTGGTGTAGCAGTTGTCGGAATTGGATTTTTATCATTGCAGGATTCAATGACGATTAATTTTGGCGATTTCCTGTCAATTCTTTGTGCAGTCGGATTCGCTTTTGATATTTTTTATACAAATGTCTTTGTAAAAGCGGAAGATGCTTTAGCGCTGACGATTGTTCAGTTTTATACAGCGACTGTACTGAGTGTAGTAAGTGTCATCATACTTGGGGAAGTACCGACTACTTATACTTCAGAAGGCTTGGGGATCATCGTTTACTTGGCGATATTTTGTACAGCTGTTGCATATGTGTGTCAAAATATCGGAATGCAATATGCAAACCCAACGAAATCAGCCATAATTTTATCGACGGAATCATTGTTCGGTACGATGTTCTCTGTGCTTATTTTAAACGAACTTTTAACAGGTCGTATGCTTGTTGGATGTATCCTCATCTTCTTTGCGATATTGTTTGCGGAAGTCAAACCGACCTTTAGACGAAAGAAATCCTATGTTTAACAAACAGCCATTTTAAGCGATCCGTTTAAAATGGCTGTTTTTGTTTATTATTATAGAAATCCGGAAAAGGATAAGAGATGAAATAAGGGGAGGACTGGTTAAATGTTAAATTATACTCGAAATGGTTCAGGGGAAGTTGTCGTATTAGTACATGGATTTTTAGGGAGTGCAGCAATATTTGAAAAAATTATGGAGCCATTAACAAAGCAATTTGACGTAATTGCAATCGATTTGCCAGGACACGGAAAAAGCGAAATGCCGGAAGGGGAATATACAGTATATCGCTATGCCGAAGATATTATCGATGTATTAGTAACAGAAAAAGTTGAAAAGGCTTATTGGATCGGGCATTCGATGGGTGGCTATATTACATTGGCCGCAATCGAGAAACAATATTCTAAAATCGAAAAGGCTGTCTTGCTGTATTCATCCGACTCATCGGACACACCGGAAGCGATCGATAAGAGAACGAAGCAACAAGAAGAGATTCAGGAACATGGAACTGGATCGTTCGTTGATGGTATTATTCATAACTTCCTTGCGCCTGATGCAAAAACGGAAGATGTACTGTTCGCAAAAGAAGTTGCCTATGAAGCAAAAGAAGAAGGGCTCGTTGCGGCACTTGGTGCAATGAAGTCACGTCCAAACCAACGTGATCTTGTCGATACGTTACCGATCCCAATCCTTGTAATCGAAGGAGAACAGGACAAAGCGGTTACACCGATTACGACTTCCAACCCGAATGTGGAAAAAGTAAAAACAAATACAGGGCATCTCGGGATGGTGGAAGATGCTCAAACCGTAGCAAGAGAAATCATCCGTTTCCTGAACAGCGAAAACTAAAAAGAGAGGGATCCATATTTATTGGGTCCCTCTCTTTTTAACTGTACTGCTTTTTCAAATATAATGTAATCCAATTAAAGCATTCGTTTTTCTCTAAATTGGCGACAAGACCCATAATGATCGCATTTCTTGGATTATCGCTTTTCAGTTCTTCTATTAATAACTGTATGGAATCGAGTTCTAATTTATTCGTTGTCTGTTGTTGAAGTGACAACAAATCCTCCATTATATGGTCAATCGAATAATTTTCGATTCGTTTGTAAAACTGGGAAGGATGTTCAAGCAGTGCGATTTTACTTTTCGTTGCTAATAAAGTAGTCTTCTCAACAAGTGAATCAGCAAATTTCCCCGAATCGAATGGCTGGCATGAATCGAAAATATACTGCATATACGATTGTACCATCCCATTTATTATAACGACTAAATCGTATTGTCTTCCTTCGATTTGCTCGCCAAACACTTCGAATAACAGCTTCTCCAAATTTTTATTGGAAAGCTCTACATAATAATGAATCCGTTCAATTAATGCTTTATTGATGGCAGAAACGTTTTCCTTCATCAAAATATCCGCAAATCCAGCATAGTGTGACAATACTTTCATAGTATGAACAAAGTAGATATGGAGCTTATCTGAAGGTGTATGGCCTTCACTGACTGCCTGGTCAACTTCGCGAATTATATTGTTCATAAAATGTTCAATAATAGAAAAAACGAGCTCGTCTTTGGATTTAAATGATAAATAAAAAGCCCCTTTAGAAATGCCGCAATGATCGGTAATTTGCTGCACTGACGTAGCTTCTATCCCTTTTTCGGCAAATAAATGTAGTGCTGAATCGATGATCAATTGTTTTCTTGTCATAATATTTTCAAGCCCCTTTCAATTGACACGTGACCGACTAGTCATTATTATAGAATGGTGGTTACATATAGTCAAGAAAGGTAAGGTGGAACCGTGAAAGGCTTAGTAAATTTCGTATTGAAAAATAAGCTTGCCGTATGGTTACTAACAATCATAATCGTGTTTTCCGGTATTTATTCATCCACACGTATGAAAATGGAATCGATTCCAGATATTTCGATCCCGTTCTTAATCGTGATGGGTGTTTATCCTGGTGCAACACCCGAGCAAGTAATGGATGATCTTTCAATTCCTTATGAAAAGGCAGTTGAAAGTCTGGAAGATGTAAAGGCTGTATATTCTACATCTTCATCAAATGTTTCACAAGTTCAAGTGGAATATGAATATGGCGTGGATATGGATGAAAAGAAACGTCAGTTAGAAGCTGCTTTAGATAATATTGAGCTTCCTGAAGGTGCACAAGAACCTTCAATCATGGCAATCAGTATGAACATGATGCCTGTCATTGCATTATCAGTAAGTAGTTCGGATGAAGATATTGTTGAACTGACGTCGACAGTAGAGAAAATAATTTTGCCGAAACTAAACAAAATTGACGGTGTTGCATCTGCGACAGTTACAGGTCAACATCTTGAAGAAGTTGCCTTCACATATGATGAAGAAAAGATGGCACAATTAGGTCTAACAGAAGACTCTGTTAAGCAAATGATTCAGGCAAGTGACCTTGCAGTCTCGTTAGGATTATACGAGTTTGAAGATGGCGAGCAAGCTGTTGCAGTTGACGGCAAGTTCAAAACAGAAGAGCAGTTAAAAGAAATGCTGATTCCTGTTACGCCTTCTGAAACCAACCCGGTTCCTTTCGTGAAACTAGGGGATATTGCTGAAATCGAAAAAGTAGGTAAAGTGCAGTCTGTATCTCGAACGAATGGTAAAGATGCGATTGCAATCCAAATCGTAAAAGGTCAGGATGCCAATACGGTTACTGTAGCAAATGCAGTAAAAGATTTAATTGAAGAAGAGCAGGAAGCCATTTCTGGTCTTAAAATCGATATTTCTTTAGACCAAGGGAAACCAATTGAAGATTCTGTCTTTACAATGGTTGAAAAAGCGGTGTTTGGTGGTTTAATCGCAGTATTGATTATCCTATTATTCCTACGTGACTTTAAATCAACAATCATCTCAATCATCTCCATTCCGGTGTCAGTATTCATGGCATTAATGGCATTGCATTGGTTGGATATTACATTGAATATTATGACGCTTGGAGCGATTACTGTTGCGATCGGACGGGTAATTGATGACTCGATTGTAGTAGTAGAAAATATTTATCGTCGTATGCACTTGAAAGAAGAGAAATTACAAGGCCGTGCGTTAATTCGTGAAGCAACAATTGAAATGTTCAAGCCGATCATGTCTTCAACATTAGTAACAATTGCTGTATTCGCACCACTTGTATTTGTAGGCGGTATGGTAGGGGAATTATTCGTACCATTCGCATTAACAATGTCATTTGCATTAATCGCATCATTAATCGTAGCGGTTACAATCGTACCAGCACTTTCACATACATTATTCCGTAAGAAAATTTACGGTGAAAAGTCTGAAAGTCAGCATAAAGAAGTTGGTAAGCTTGCAGTAACATACCGTAATTTCTTGGAAAAAACATTAAACCATAAATGGATTTCATCGATTATTGCGGTAGTTCTATTAGTAGGTTCACTAGCGTTAACACCATTAATCGGATTTAGTTTCATGGGCTCTCAAGAAGAGAAAGTGATGTACTTAACATACACACCAGGTACTGGCGAATTAATGGATAAAACACTGGGAAATATTGAAGAAGTAGAACAGGAATTACTGAAGCGTAAAGATATCGATGTTTTACAATTATCGGTGAACACAGAAACTTCTACTGATGCTGCTGCAATGATGACTGGCGGCGGTGCAGGCGGTGGTTTAATCTATGCGATTTTCGATCCGGACATGGATGATTTCCCGAAAGCGAAAAAAGAACTAGAAGACTATATCTTTAATGTTGGCCAATCAGGCGAATGGAAAACACAAAACTTCGCGATGGGTATGTCATCGAATGAAGTTAGCTATACACTATACAGTGAAGATTTAGATAAGTTAAACGAAGCAGTTGCTCAAGTTGAAGATGTTCTAGTGGACATTAAAGGACTTGATGAAGTTGAATCAAATGCTTCAGCACCGTATGTAGAAAATGTAATTAAAGTAGATCAGGAAAATGTATTACAATACGGCCTGACTACTGCCCAAATTTTAATGGCTTTACAAACAAATACAGCAAAAGAAGTACTGACAACTGTTGAAAGTGACGGCGCTGATATTAATGTAGTTGTTCAACGTGAAGCAAAATCTGCGGCAGCGGATATTGATGAATTATTGGAAACACCGATTCAAACGGCAACTGGTCAGACAATGACAATTGGTGACATTGTTAAACTTGAAGAAGGCACAACTTTAAATTCATTATCTCGTCAAAAAGGTGAATACTTTGCGACAGTATCGGCAACGATTACAGACAAAGATATTTCAAAAGCAACATCTGCAGCAGATGAAAAAATTGCTGATTTAGATTTACCGAAAGGCGTTACGACTGGTGTAGGTGGTGTTGCAGCAGATATGACTGAAACATTTACTCAACTAGGTGTTGCGATGATTGCAGCGATTGCAATTGTTTACTTCATATTGGTAGTAACATTCGGTGAAGGTTTAGCACCATTTGCGATTTTATTCTCATTACCATTTACTGTTATCGGTTCATGGATTGGATTATTCGCAACAGGTCTTACAATTTCAGTTTCAGTTATGATGGGATTACTGATGTTAATCGGTATCGTAGTCACAAACGCAATCGTACTTGTTGACCGTATTATCCGTATGGAACATGAAGGTATGAACATGCGTGAAGCGATACTGGAAGCCGGAGCAACTCGTTTACGTCCGATCTTAATGACGGCGATTGCAACAATTGGTGCTATGTTACCAATGGCATTCGGTGGAGCTGGCGGCGGTCTGATTTCTCAAGACTTAGCTGTAACAGTAATTGGTGGTTTATTATCATCAACATTATTAACATTGATCATCGTACCGATTGTATATGAAGTATTATCAAAAATGCTGAAGAAAAATCGTAAAGATGTAAAAGACAATTAAAACGAGCAGCCTGTAAGAAGTCATTTCTTACAGGCTGTTTTTTAGTGTAAAGTAATGGGTATAGATGAAAAGTTTTGATATACATAAAAGGAGGCATGAGATGAAGAAATTATTGTTGTTAAGTCTAGTAGTTGCAGCGATTTTCAGTTTCAATGCGAGTTCTGCCAAAGCAACTTCAGACACAATCGGACTTGGCAAATACCCTGTGCAAGTAGTTGCGAAGAAGAATACGGAATTAAAAGATGAACAGGGTAAGTTCATCAAAACTGTAGCAAAAGGAGACAAGCTATTACTGCAGGCGATAAAAGGGAAGTCTGGAGTAATTAAATATTCTTCTAAATCAGCTTACATTCCTTTAACCGATGTTCATTATATCCAATTAGTCGATGGTGCGAAAACAATTCCCTATGACGAAATGGCAGCAAAGCTAAAGCTTGTTTCAGCAATGTATCCGTCACTGACGAAATTGCAGGAAATCGGAAAATCGGTTGAGGGACGGCCATTATATTCATTGAAAGTTGGCTCGGGTAAAAAGGAAGTATTAATGGATGCGTCTTTTCACGGACGTGAACATATGACGACAAATGTTTTGATGGAAATGATTGATTCGTATGTTAAGGCTTATGTAAACGGAACGAAAATCGAAAAATACGATGTAAAGAAACTATTAAGTGAAGTGAGCATCGTATTTGTGCCAATGGTGAATCCGGACGGAGTAACACTTGCACAAGGCGGCAAAGTAAAAACATCGATAACAAAACTGAAAGCGATGAACAATAACAGCACCAATTTCAATCGTTGGAAAGCAAACATTAACGGTGTCGATTTGAACCGTCAATTTAATGTAAACTGGCATTTAATTAAAAAGACAAAACCTTCCTTCAAAGAATATAAAGGTAAAGCGCCAAATACAGAACCGGAAGCGCTCGCAATTAAACGACTAATCGATCGCGGCAATCATTTAGCGTATGTCTCTTATCATTCTTCCGGTCAGATTATATATTGGAGCCAAGCGAAATCAAAATTCAGCCGAACGAAAAAGTTGGTAAAAGGGGTATCAAACATTACCGGTTATAAATTGATGCCTGTAACCAAAAAAAATGAACCGATTGCAGCATCTGAAGATTACTTTACAAAAGTAAAAGACCGCCCTGCGATGACGGTCGAAATCGCACCATTTGCAGGGGAAGCATCAGTACCGTTAAAACGTTGGAATAATGTTTGGAAGCAAAATAAAACAATCGGACTGTACGTAGCCAATGAAGCGCGAAATTGGTAAAAAAACTGGTGAACCCCAATTGCGGAAGTTCACCAGTTTTTAGTTTGCTTATTGAGTTGGTATTTTTCTTTTATGCTTTGGAACGAAAAGTACGATGATAAAGGCGATGATCGTTAATATGAACATATAGAAATACGTTGAGCTTGCCGCATTTGCATAACTTTCATTTGCCCGTACGGAAGAGTCAGTTAACTGCAGAGAATATACAGTTACGATAACAGCTGTTCCGATTGCCCCTGCGAGTTGCCTAATTGTATTATTCACTGCAGACCCGTGTGATGCCAGTTCTCTCGGAATCGCATTAAGCGCAGCTGTATTTAAAGGCATTGTAATGAACGCTAACCCGATCCGCAAAATAATAGTACGTACTAAAATATATACATACGTAGTTGTTGAAGATAGGTCAATAACAAGCCACATTGAAATCGCGATTAATAGTAACCCGAAAATAAATAATGGTTTCGCACCATATTTATCAAAAAGTTTTCCTGTAACTGGTGACAATAGTGCATTAATAATCGCACCGGGAAGCAGCAGCAACCCTGCATCCAATGCGGAAAATCCTCGCCCATCCTGTAAATACATCGGAAGTAAAATCAAGTCTGCATACATGATGATCGTAATTGCGACATTAATAATTGTCGTCATGGAATACATTTTATAACGGAATACCGATAAATTCAGTAAAGGATCCTGTGAAGACAGTTGACGTTGGCAAAACAGAAAGATAATGATCAATCCCGCACCAATCGTTGTTAAAATAACCCCATCATCCCATCCGCGACTTCCGGCACTACTAAAGCCGAACAACAAGAAACCAAAGCCGAAGGTTGAGTAAAGTAAGCTGATCAAGTCGATTTTTGATTTTGCGCCTTCATTTACATTCATCAAGTATTTATACGCTAAGCCAATAATAATAACGATGAAAGGAATTAAACTGATAAACAGCCAGCGCCATGATAAATAATCAATAATAAATCCGGCAAGCGTCGGAGCAATGGCAGGTGCAAATATAATTGCAAATCCCACTCGTCCCATAATCGCGCCCCGTCTTTCTTCAGGGAACAAGTAGACGATTACGGTCATCATTAAAGGTAAAATAATGCCGGCACCTACAGCCTGAATCATACGCCCTGTTAAAAGCATGCTGAAGTTCATGGCACATGCTGCGACAACAGAACCAGCTAATAAAAATAGCATCGCACTAATAAACAGTTGACGTGTTGAAAATCGCTTCATTAAAAAAGCAGTAATTGGAACTAAAATTCCGTTCACGAGCATAAATCCGGTTGCCAGCCATTGGATTGTCGTAGGCGCAACTGAAAAGGTGGTCATTAAATCACTTAATGCAACATTGAGTAACGTCTGATTTAAAGTGGAGAAGAAACAGCCAGCAATCATGACAATCAGCAATATTTTTCTTGTTTGTTCAGATAAATCGTTTTGCATTTTAAAACTCCTTACGCTACGATAACTTTATAGACAATCTGTCTAATAAGTATCATAACAAGTAAAACAAGCATTTGACTATAAACAATAAATCACGAACTGTAGACTAATCGACAAATCAGCAAAATATGTAGATATAGTAGCGTTTAATAGACAGGAATGATAAAAATGAAGAAAATGGATCCTCGTACAATTCGTACGAAAGAAATGTTGAAGAGAGCGGTATTTAAACTTTTAAACGAAGGGGTTATGCTTAACCAGTTATCTGTACAAAAAGTAACAAAGCAAGCTACGTTAAATCGTACAACATTTTATTTGCACTATGAAGATATTAATCATTTGCTGGATGATTTAACAAAGGAGATTTTTAATGAAGTAACAGAAAAAATAACAGATTTAAACCATATTCATTTGTTAAATGAAAAGGAACATTTAGTTGAGCTGCTCAATTATTTAGCCTCACAAAAACATGCTCTACGATTACTTTTCCAGTTTGAACAATTTGAGAAAATGCTATTTCAATTGATGAAGCAATTAATTGATACAAGAAGGCTGAACAGTGACCGGGTTACATCGAATTCCCTTGTTGACAGCCATATAAAAGCAGCTTCCATTGTTGGCGTGATTTCTTGGTGGTTGAAAGGAGGCGGGCATTTTACTGCTGGATATATTGCAGATCAAATTCATCTCATGTACAGAAGATAGTTTAGCTGCTCCTTGCAACTAAACTATAACTTATACGAAATTGAGAACATGAGAGGTAAAGTCGGCAGTTATTCACTTGGAATAAACCCGAGCGTTTTTAAATTCTTAATTGCTGATTTTCGGTAAAATCTGTTTAGTCACAACTACTTTTATGAGTGATGCTCGCCATATACGGGCGTATGTAATTGACAATTTTCTGAATTCGTAATATGTTAATATATGAGTATATGTTCATATATAAAAGAAAAATGGGGGCGTTATAAATGGGAGAGCACCATCATCACCATCATTCACATAGTACGAACAAGAAAGTCCTTTTCATATCCTTTTTAATTATTACCGGTTTTATGATTGTCGAAGCGATTGGTGGGGTGCTGACGAACAGTCTTGCGCTGCTGTCTGATGCAGGGCATATGTTAAGTGACGCCGTGTCGCTTGGAATTGCATTAATGGCTATTATTTTTGCACAAAAAGTAGCAAATGCCAGTAAAACATTTGGCTACAAACGTATCGAAATTTTAGCGGCCACACTGAATGGCCTGACATTAATTGTCATCGCCCTGTTTATTTTTTACGAAGCCATTGGGCGATTTATGAATCCTCCTGAAGTTGCTTCAACCGGAATGCTCATCATCAGTAGTATCGGATTGGCGGTTAATATTTTAGTTGCATGGATTATGATGCGCGGGGCAGATACGAAAGATAATTTAAATATGAGAGGCGCGTACTTGCACGTAATCAGCGATATGATCGGTTCAATCGGTGCCATTGTTGCCGCTTTACTTATCCTGTTCTTTGATTGGGGATGGGCGGATCCATTAGCCAGCGTTTTTGTAGCTGCACTTGTGTTACGTAGCGGATATCATTTAACGAAAGCTTCATTGCATATCTTAATGGAAGGTACACCTCAGGATGTAACTGTCGAAGAAATTATTCAAACGATTGAAAAGTATGATGAAATAACAGCGCTTCATGACTTGCACATCTGGACGATCACGAGCGGATTAAATGCCTTGTCTTGCCACGTTGTTGTAAATGACGACTTGACGATTAAAGAAAGCGAGCAACTTTTAGATAAAGTCGAACATGATTTGCTTCATCAAAATATTCAGCATGTGACGATTCAGGTAGAGACAAATACGCATCAGCATGATCGTTCGGTTTATTGTACAGCAAAGCAGGATATAAGCCATCAGCATCACCACCACCATCATCATTAATCAATTACGCCTGGCGTATAGGAGAAAAGAGTGTTTAATCGTATGACAATGGAAAAAAGAACCCAACATGAATTGGATGAAGAAACATTGTTTGTCGTGTCGCAAACGTTCAAAGCGTTAAGCGATCCAACACGTATCCGTATTTTAAACATGTTATGCTGTGAAGAACATTCGGTAAATGACATTGCGGAAAAGCTTGATTTAAATCAGTCGGCGGTTTCTCACCAATTGCGTTTTTTGAAGAACTTGCGTTTAGTAAAGTTCAGGCGTGAAGGGACGACATTGTACTATACAAGCGCAGATGACCATGTTATCAACTTGCTTCATCAGGCAATTGATCATGCCCATCATTAAGTAAATAAAAAACACGCAAAAGTTTTTTGATAAACTTTTGCGTGTTTTTTATTTGGTTTCGTCACTTTAGGATGTTGGGTATATCTATAAACGGAAGTCGCAAACTAAAATCATTGCCCATTTAAGGTTAAGGCCGAAGCAAGACTATCGATTAAATCTATAATAATGGAGGTTTTTTTCTATATGAAAGTTGTAGCAATTGTAGGAAGTATCCGCAAAGAATCATATAATCTAAAAATCGCAAAATATATTCAGGGCCGTTATGCAGATCAATTCAACTTGGAAATTCTCGACCTTGCACCTCTACCAATGTACAACCAGGATATCGAAATGGAAGCTCCCGAAGCTGTACGTAATTTTAAGGCAAAAGTAAAAGAAGCAGATGCAGTTCTTTGGATAACACCTGAATACAACGCAACAATACCCGGTGTTCTGGGAAATGCAATTGACTGGCTAAGCCGTGTGGACAAGGTAATGAACGGCAAACCATCTATAATCATGGGGTCATCAATGGGAATGTTAGGTTCTGTCAAAGCTCAAATGCATTTACGCGATATTTTATTTGCAATCGGCTTAAATTCACCGGTTTTACCTGGTAATGAAGTGTATATTGGGGCCGTTCATGAAAAAATCGATGCGCAAGGACAGCTGACAGATGAAGTGACAATCGCATTTTTAGATGGCGTCATTGCAAACTTCCTGGAATGGATGAGACAGTTTTAATATTATTGGCATCTCTTTTTTTTTAAAGAAGAGGTGTTTTTTTTATGAAATGAGTTTATATGACAATATTAACACAATAATAGGAACGTCGAGCGTAAGATAAAGCGTGAAAGGTCCGGGATCAGCGTTTTGTCAATAGATTAATGTTGTGAAAAAACAGGTTTTTAAGTAAAAGAAAACTCCCTAAATCCGCTTTTTTATTTACTATAGTTTTTTTCTATCAAAATTATAGGAAGTATCTAATGGACGAAAGACGAATCTCTCATTACAATGTAGATAAGGCGATTAAAAAATAAGGTGTAAAGGATTTTTTAATTGGCTATATGGATTTACAGAAATTCATCGTAACAACGAACTAAAAATACTATTTTGGGGTGATTGTTAATGGGAAAAGATTTAAGTCAATTCATCAGAAATGAAGCGTTTTTAAACAAAGTTGTATCAGCGGAGGAAGCTGCGTCTTGGATTGAAGACGGCATGAATCTGGGTATGAGTGGTTTTACGCTTTTCGGAGAGCCAAAAGAATTTCCGCTTGCACTTTCTAAACGAGGAGAGCAAGAAAATTTCAAAGTAAATCTTTATACTGGTGCATCTTTAGGGCCAACTGCTGACCAATCAATGGCAGAAGCAGGAATCATCAACTTACGTGTACCTTATCAAGGAAATGCAATTATGCGCGGTAAAATCAATAACGGAGAAATTTTCTATATTGATCAGCATTTATCACATACAGCGGAAGAAGTTCGTAAAGGTTCCCTTGGTAAAATTGACTATGCAATCATTGAAGCAGCAGCAATTACAGAAGACGGCCTAGTAATTCCAACAGGTTCTGTAGGGAACTCACCGATCTTTGTAGAAAAAGCTGAAAATGTCATTATCGAAATTAATACAACTGCCCCAAAAGCATATGAAGGGCTTCATGATATTTATGTTCAGAAAGCACAAGGCGAGCGTAAAGAAATTCCTATCTATAACACAGGGGATCGAATTGGTGAAATCGGAATTAAAGTAGACCCTGCAAAAGTAAAAGGAATTGTTTTATCGGAGCAGCCGGATATCCCTTCACCATTATTCGAGCCAAACGAAGAAACACAGAAGATTGCCGATAATTTATTAGCATTCCTGGCAAATGAAGTGGAAGTAGGGAATTTACCTGAATCATTAGCACCGCTACAATCAGGCGTTGGTTCGGTAGCAAATGCCGTATTAAACGGCATGCAAAAGTCTCAATTTAAAGATCTTGAAGTATTCTCGGAAGTACTGCAGGATGGTGTGTTTGACCTGATTGATGCGGGTATCGTTAAATTCGCGGCAGGTACAGCATTCTCGCTTTCCAAAAAGCGCGTGGACTCACTAGCGGAAGACTTGGAAAAGTACAAAGATAAAATTATGTTCCGACCACAGGAAATTTCGAATAACCCGGAAGTAATTCGTCGTTTAGGTGTTATTTCGTTTAACACAGCAATTGAAGTCGACATTTACGGTAACGTCAACTCAACACATGTTAACGGCACAAAGATTATGAACGGTATTGGCGGTTCTGGTGACTTTGCACGTAATGCGCGCATTACAATTTTCGTAACATCTTCATTAGCGAAAAACGGTGCTATTTCAACAATCGTTCCGTTCGTTTCACATATCGACCATACAGAACATGATGTCGATGTCATCGTAACGGAGCAAGGCTATGCGGACCTTCGTGGACTTCCACCAGTGAAGCGAGCAGAGAAATTGATTGAAATTGCACACCCGAAATATAAAGAACAGTTACGTGCTTATTTCGAAGAGGCAAAAGAAAAAGTAGGCGGCCAAACACCGCATATCCTTGAAAAAGCATTCTCATTCCATAACAATTTAAAAGAGAATGGGACAATGTTATTTGAAGACGACAAAATTAAACACTAATGAGTAAATCGATAAAGGTGGCGTTTTAACATGGATGTAAGATTTCCAATTGGTCCATTGCAAGTACCTGAACAGGTGACACTTGACAATGTAAAGGAATGGTTACAACAAACGGAATCATTTACGACACGTTTAAGAGAAGTTGTCGATTCATTAAATGAAGAGCAGTTAAATAAAACTTACCGTGAAGGTGCATGGAATGTTCGTCAGCTTGTACACCATATTGCCGATTCACAGCTGAACATGTATCAGCGGCTGAAGCTGGCGCTAACGGACGACAATCCGACAGTACCGGGGTTTAATGAAGAAAAGTGGGCAGTTCTGCCAGACAATGACTTACCTGTAGAAAGCTCGATTAAAATGCTTGAAGGTATTAACGAGCGCATCGTTTCGTTAGGGCAACATTTAACTGAAGACCAGTTGAAGCGGGAATTTACCCATGAAACAAACGGGCCGGTCACAGTTGCCGCAAAAGTTGCAAAATTGGCATGGCATGAGGAGCATCATTTCGCTCATATTAAAATAGCGCTTGAAAATTAATCTGATTTTTATCGAATTGGCTTACCCGAATAGGTAAGCCGATTTTTTAATGGAAATTTACTATTTTATCTCCTTGTATAAAAAGACGAGTCGTTCAATTTCTTCAAAACCATTATTTTTATAAAATTGTTCAGCCGGTATATTTCGGTTTGTGAGCAGTGTCATCGATTCTACTGATTTCTCTTTCAGCTGGATTACTAAATAGTTCAGCATCGCTTTACCAATACCTTTATTTTGCAATGTCTGATCGACGCACATTTCATGGATGAAATATTCATCGCCACTATACCATTTCCGCTGCACACCCATTATAAAGCCAAGCAGTTCATCATGTTCAATAGCAATTACGCCTAGAAAGTTCGGAGTATGGTAGTAATCGGATAAATACTGAAATGCACTATCATCATTCCAGTTATCATTCCATGGCTCTGCATTAAATACTTTTCTAAATGTTGCTGCGCATGTTGCTAAATCAGCTGCTACCATTCTTTTAAACTCCACAATTAATTGCTCCCTTTATAGTTTTTTTGTAAAGCATATAATGCGATTTGCCTCTGTAAAGCCTAGTTTAAGGTGAACATTAAAACTATCTACATTAGACAATTCACAGTCGCTTGCAAACTCTGTGCATCCTTTTGTTTTAGCCCACTGTTCACACGCTTGCACTAAATCTTGCGCAAAATGCAGTCTGCGGTAGGACTCATCGACATATAAGCCTTCCAAATAACCAACCGGACTGGAATGTGTTCCTTCCACATAATCAAACCGGAGCTGACATTGTGCAAATCCAATCGCTTTTCCATCATCAAATGCTAAGAAAACGGTACTGTTCGGATTGGTAATAACGTCTTCCATGTTCTGTACGAATTCATGTAAATCATTGCCTGGCCAAAGGAGTAAAGCAAGTTGAGCTGCTGCAGTTGCTTGGTTCAGTGTCGCTTCGTTAATCATAAGTTCCTCCTGTTTTATAGAGATGAGTATATTTACTATTATAGAATAAAATGGAATTGAAAAGTGGTTATATACGGAATTAAAAGACTAGTTAATTTAATAATCGGAAGGGAAAATGCAAGTAGAAATGGAAATCTTTTATGTAGCCGATAAAATAAAGGAGAGAAATCGCTTTGAGTAAATCATTTATTGAACAAGTACACTATATTCGAATTCCTGTAAAACATCTGGAATTATCTGCACATTGGTATAGAGATGTATTAGGATTCCAATTACTAAACAATAATCAGGAAAGAGCAATTTTAAAAATAAATGAAGGATCGTTCTTACTGATTTTAGTTCCTACTGAAGATGAAACATTTTCACATTTTACAATCGATAATAAACAAGAATTCAGTATTGGCTTTACCAGTCCCGAACTATTCAAATTTTATCAACACTTAATTGAAAATAAAGTTAAGGTAGAGGAGATAAAAGAAGATAATGGTCATGCCTTTTTCCATTTTTATGATCCAAATGGTAATAAACTTCAAGTTCACTGGTGACTTTAAATTATGCAATAAGTTAGATAGGTAAGAAGAAAACATAATTAGATATTTGAACCTAAAATAGCAAGCCATACGATAAACGTAGGCTTACTTTATAATGGCTTTAATGCTTTTGTCTGTTCAATATAAATAAAGGCATCGTACCTTGAACCAACGTTTGACGGAACATAATTCCCATACGCTTCATATTCAGGATGATAGACAACACCAATTGCACGATGGCCAATCCGATCATTGAATAATTTCCGATTCTCATCAGTAAAAATCAGTATTTTATCTTGTCCTCCAGCTGCGTGGAGCTGTCCTTCCCATGTGTTGAGTTTGGAAGAGGGAACTTGGATTATTTGCAAAGGATCTCCCCAGCTGTCAGCAGCGATGACCGTACCTTCATACGTCCCGAAGCCGATCGCAAAAGTATTGTCCATTCCATATTGTTCACGAATAAGTTGACCGACGTTGATCATCTGATCTTCTTTCATGCTTGTGGCGGATGCATCTCCGATATGTGTATTATGTTCCCAAATAATGATTTTTGCATCATCACCGTGATACTTCAATAATTCATTGATCGCTTCCACCATATGTGAATCGCGTGTATTCCAGGAGATTGCATCCTGCATCATTTCGCGGTAATAAGTTTCAGCATTTTTCGCGACAAGCGCATTCATCATGACATTTAAATCTTCCTCATGTTTATTCGAGTACTGTTCTTTGTTATTTCGCAGTGATTTCAGCAAATCTGTTACTTCACGGACACATTCATCCGTAAATTGAGCAGTGGATAGAGCATAGTGCTCAGGCATTCTGTTGTAAGGTTCGAAGCAGGAAAATGCTTTCTTTGCATGCTCAAAATCGGCTTTGTACTTAGGGTTTTCAGATAAAAATTGTATCACTTCATCCATCGATTCAAAGAGACTGTATAAATCAATCCCATAAAACCCGACTTTAGTGCTCAAAGTATTATTTATATTCTTTAGCCATTCTACAAATTGTTCTACTTCTTCATTTGCCCACATCCATTGCGGCCATCGATTAAAAGATTCCTTCAAAATTGCAGCGGCATTTACATCATCCTCTTCATAACCTTTTACATAGCGGTTCACTGCCTGTGCAGACGGCCAATCTCCTTCTACCGCAATAATATTGAATCCTTTTTGATTAATCAGCAGTTTCGTTAGCTCGGCGCGGACTGTGTAGAACTCCGAAGTACCATGTGAAGCTTCACCGATCATCACAATTTTGGCATTTCCAATCGATTTAACGATTTGATTTAAACTTTTTTCGTTAAAGGGAAGTGCATGCTCTTTTATTGCAGCTACCAGTTTTCTTGGCATGTTTTATTCGCTCCTTTCATACAACGTTATCTTTCCCGTGCTACTCATATGAATACCCTGCTGTGTGTAATTTACTCTGGAACTATGATGAAAAACCAATTTATTTTTAAATTATTATGTATAAAAGTAGATTTAAGCGGTGATACTTTTAGTGATGGTCGGTTAGCCATCGAATGATTTGGCGCATGATTCCTCGTGAATCTTATGCGCCTTTAATTTTGCTCATTTTTACATAATGTAGACAATCGCAATCTTTTTATAACTTTCGGGTTAGTAATTTTGTACTTTAGTGATTTTTATAATATGATAGTTTTATACTATATCTTGTAGGGAGAATGACTTAATGAGCATTTATAATTATTTAGTGAAAAAAACAAACGGTGAGATTCTTTCAATGGAAACTTATCGTAATCAAGTAATGTTGGTTGTGAATACGGCAAGCAATTGCGGATTTACATTCCAATATGAAGACATGCAAAAGTTATATGAACGCTATGCAGATAAAGGGTTCACAGTACTTTCATTTCCATGCAACCAATTTGGCGAACAGAATCCGGAAGACGGGGAAACGTCTGCAAGACAGTGCAAGCTTCAGTTCGGTGTTACATATCCAGTGTTTGATAAAATCGAAGTGAATGGTAATGAAACTCATCCACTATTCAACTATTTAAAACACGAAGTTGATTGTCCGGAATTTGTTCGTGAGACAATGCAGCAAAAACATTTATACAATACAATTCAAACGAATTATCCGGATTACTTAATCGGCCGCAATATTCGCTGGAATTTCACAAAGTTTCTAGTAGACCGTAACGGCCGTGTCATCCAACGTTTTGAGCCGGATGCTTCCTTCTTGGATATCGAAAAGGCGATTGAAGGGCTGTTGGAAACTGCTGCTGTAAAATAGAATATATATAAAGCCCATTTCTTTGTTGGAAATGGGCTTTATTCTAAGCATTTTTCTTCGTCCTTGTAGTTGTTGTACGTTTTCTCGTTTTCGGCTTCTTCGTTTTATCGAGTGAAGCTTGTAATGCGGACATTAAATCGGTCACATTATCAGGCAACGGTCGTCTTTCGTTTGCCACAACTGTACTTTCCGCTTTCTTTTCCTCTATCAGCTGCATAAGTGCTGTCCGGTAATCATCTGTGTATTTGGTCGGATCGAACTCGGTTGTCAATTCTTCAACAAGCATAAGGGCCGTGTCTAGTTCCTTTTGAACGACTGCTTCGACACTCGGTATATTCGGTACATCTCCGACATCTCGCACTTCATCCGGGAAATGAATGATTTCCATAACGAGCGTATTTTTGTAGACACGGACAATGGCCAATTGCTCTTTAGACCGAATCGTAATTTTAGCCACCCCAATTTTACCAGATTCCTCCAACGTTTTACGTAACAGTACATACGCTTTTCCACCTGTATTATCAGGGGATAAATAGTACGTTTTTTCAAAATAAATCGGGTCGATTTCTTCAAGCTTCACAAAATCTATAATCTCTACTGATTTATCCTCATTTTCTTTTCGCAAATTTTCCAAGTCCTCTTCATCCAAAACAACGAATTTGTTCTTTGTATACTCGTACGCCTTTACGATATCTTCATCTTTCACTTCTGCCTGACACCCTTCACAAACCTTTTTGTAGCTGATTGGTGTATGACATTCCTTATGGAGCTGCCGAAGTTTGACGTCTTTATTTTCAGTTGCCGCATGAAGTTTTACCGGAATATTCACTAAGCCAAAACTAATACTACCTTTCCAGACAGTATGCATGTTGTCACCTCATTTTTCCTTACTATGGGACTAAAAATTTAATTTATGTATCGTCTGCGAAAAAAAACAAAGGATAATTGAAAAACGAAAGTTGGCCAATATGTGAAACCAATGTTATTAACCGATGCACCTGAAATTCCGTTAGGTGATGATTGGTTATATGAAACTAAATATGACGGTTATCGTTCTGTTTTAATTTGGGGAAAAGGTAATCAATCACCATTACTGAAAAGCCGAAATGGAAACGTTTTAAATGAAAAATTCCCTGAAATTATTCGTTACTGTGAAAGTATTTATGACAAAATCGAAGCTTATTTACCGCTTACCTTTGACGGGGAAGTCGTTTACTTACTAAACGATTTTCAAAGTAAATTCTCGTTTGTGCAAAAGCGGGGCAAAATGACCAACCTAAAAAATATTGAATCGAACGCAAATACATTTCCATGCCATTATATTGTGTTTGATTTGCTGAAATTAAAAGGGAAAGATAAGGGAAATAGCCGGTTAACAACAAGAAAACAATTACTATCCGACTTTTTTGAACGTCTCAATTTACCTGGAACTGTTCAATATAGCGATTCAAGAAGACTCCAAATGATCGATGTATTTGAAAATCCGCATTTACTTTGGCAAAAAGTAAAGACCTATAATGGGGAAGGGATAATAGCAAAGAAGCGCAACAGCAAATGGCTGGAAGATACGAGAACGAAAAGCTGGCTGAAAATAAAAAACTGGAAGCACGTAAATGTCATTCTTAAAAAATTTGATCAGTCAAACGGTTTCTTAAATGGTGCAATATACAAAGAAGATAAGCTTATGGAGATTGTGTCGTTTAAGCATGGTTTATCTGAAGAAGAAAGCAAAACATTGGTCGCATTTTTTAAAACAAATGGTACGCTGGTGACGAAAAGTATATTTGAAATTCCTCCTTCAATTTGCGTAACCGTTGCTTGTATTGATTTTGACGGCAGTAAATTGAGAGAACCGCGCTTTCATTCTTTCCAGCATCATCTGGAAGCTTCAGATTGTAGCTGGCAGCAAATGCAAAGACAATTAAACCCGATTCCGGAAAATGTAACAGTCACAAATCCGGATAAACCGGTTTTTCCTGCAAGCAATATTACGAAGGATGATTATTTGTATTATTTGCAGACAGTTGCGCCGATAATGCTGCCTTTTCTGCAGGACCGGTTATTGACGGTCATCCGTTATCCTCACGGAGTTCCAGGAGAAAGCTTTTACCAGAAAAACTATACCGAAAATTTGCCGGATTATATTACGACGCAGTTAGTAGACGATACCCATTTCATTTTATGTAACAATATTGAATCACTTTTGTGGTTGGGCAATCAGCTCGCATTGGAATTGCATATTCCATTTCAGCCGGTCACTTCCAAGCAGCCGACTGAAATTGTATTTGATTTGGATCCACCGTCTGTTGATGACTTTGGATTGGCAGTAGATGCTGCACTGAAGTTCAAAACGATAATGGATTATTTTGAACTGACAAGCTTTGTTAAAACGTCAGGCGGAAAAGGTATGCAAATTTATATCCCATTGCCGCCTCACAAGTTCTCCTATGAAGAAACGGGTGTATTTACGGAGTTCATATGCAGATTCCTGGCACAGCAATATCCTGATTTCTTTACAGTCGAACGAATGAAGAAAAACAGAGGGAAAAGGCTGTATTTGGATTATGTCCAGCATAGGGAAGGAAAAACGATTATCGCACCATATTCAGCACGCGGCAATGATAAAGGACTAATCGCCACACCGTTGTTATGGGAAGAAGTAAACGAAAAATTAACGCCCGATTTTTTCACAATTCCAAATGTAATAAAGCGTTTAGAGAGCATAGGCAATCCATTTAGAGAGTTTAGGGAAGCAGGTGAGCGTCAGTCATTCCAAGCTGTTCTTGAGCAAATAAAAGGAAAGCAAGTGTAGTTGCAGTGCAAGCAGTCAACTTTAAAAAAAAGCCTTTCGCAAATTATGCGAAGGCTTTTGCATGTTAGGAAGGATTGATCACTATTGGAGCGTCCTCATGATGGGCTTGATGAGCCGGGGAGAGCTCATACGCAATCAGTGTTACATTTAATTTTTGCTCCAGTTGTTTAATTGCATCGAGTTTATTCATATCCAGTTCCGCAAATTTCGTATCTTTCACAAAAGCACATCCTTTACAGTTTAGCTTTAGTATGAAAAGTTAATTTATATTTATCCATATTGTATGTTATTGGTAAACAGGTGGAGACAAATAAAAAAGAGAGATAACATTATCTCTCAAGAATTAATAGCATTATAGTTTAATGGATGCAGAATATTTGTAAATACATCTTTTTTTACAATAAAGTATGTTTTTTTATTATATGTAACGACGACTTGCCCCGGTTTAACAAATACTTTGGCTGTTTTTAAATTAGCATATGGCGCACCCAATAATTTTGAAATGTTCATAATAATTACCCCTTTTTAAGTTTCTATTTTTGTTATTCCCAAAATAATAATAGTTTTAAACTATTTCAGATAGATTTATATTAAAAAATGCATCCAGTTACAAGTTAACATGAATACAAATCTACTTATGAATCAAAACTTTCGTACCAATGGGTGCTCTGGATGATAGTTCTAGAACATCGTGATTAAACATTCTAATACATCCATGTGAGCGATTCTTACCGATTGAAGCCGGATTATTCGTTCCGTGTATACCATAATGAGGCTTAGACAATCCCATCCAAAGCACTCCGAATGGTGCAGGAGGATTAAGTTGTTTATTGATAATCGTATAAGATCCGGAAGGTGTTGGGGTCAATATTTTTCCAACAGCAATCGGGTAAATTTTTATAAGATTATTGTTATTCATTAACTTTAATTGGTGTTTTGAAGTGGATATGTCTATCCATATCGCCATGAAGATCAACTCCATTGTTAAAATATAGTATGAAGCAATATAGATAACGATTAATTAGAAGGAACCAAATATTTCAACCTTTTTCCTTGGTGAATACAAAAAAAGACCTGAGCGACCACTCAAGTCCAAAAATGACCACTTATTATAAAATATGTTTTTAACTACAAATTATTACACTTTCAACACTTTATTATTGTGACTTAACTACCGGAATATAAATATCACAAATTTTCCCTTCATCAAGCATACAACGGTCATCGTACAATTCAAAATCATTACAACCTGGTGCGTATTCGTAACCAGACTTATGGAACCATTCATTAAAAATAAAATTCCATGTGCCTTGAATAGCAGCTACAAAGTTTGTGGCATCAGAAGGAGGTGTTGAAAAAACAGCATAAGTTGCGGGAGGTACTTCACGAACATGGTATTCACCAGCAATTTCAGCACCGTCTTTTGGTTCGACCCCGATTACATATTCAAATTCTCCGGTTGTCGGGTCTTCCGGAAAGCATACACCGTATTCATCGTGTTTTTTAATAAAATTTTCCGAATGAAGTTGTTCCATTCTTCCGCCACTCATATAGTCGTCCCAAAAAGCCGGGATGGCAGTTGAGTTTTCTCCGCCAGTTGAAGTCGTTTTAATGGCATAACCCGCAAGTTTAATAGCAGGTAGTGTAACAAATTTAGGTTCCATAACAATTCCTCCGATAAAGTATTTGTACGTGCAGGAAAGGCTTGGCGGAAACGGACGATTACTGTGCGCATGTAAACGGTAAGTTCCTGGTGAACAGCCGTAAAATCGCCGAAAAGCTTTACTGAATCCAGAGTGAGTTTCAAACCCGTATTCTATTGAAATATCGAGAATTCGCTTGCCCGATGAAAGTTCATGTGCAGCAAACGCAAGGCGGCGGTTCCGGACATAGTTCATCACCGAATATCCGGTACCCCATTGGAATACTCGACTGAAATGCCAAGTTGAATAGCCAGCTTGTGCAGCCAAAATATCCGGACTAATGTTTTCAGTGATATTCTCGTCAATAAACTCTAAAATTATCTGTAAAGTTTCTCTTGTGTCCATTTAAATTCCCCCAGCTGTAAAGTAATTCGTACAGTAAAATCAGTATACCAAAGCGCTGGTGGAAAACTGTTCCAAAATTGCTGTATTTGGAAATTAAATTAAAAAAAGCATTATTGTATTTAAAATTGTATTAAATCAAACACTTCAAGATTTACCGTAATTAATAGAGAATATAGGTGCACTCCTCTAAAAATCCTGTAGATTCGTTATTTGGCATATCTATATGCTATTGTAGTGCATGCCAATATGGGCTCTGCACGGATACTTGAAAAGAACGGGTATGAATCAGAAGGACGATTAAAAGACCACTATTTTATAGAGGATAAGTATTATGATGCATTACTATTCGGCAAAATTACTAACCTGGAAACTTAGAGTTCATGTACAGATACAATGAAGAGGTTTATTGACGATAATATTAAATGGTATTCAGTCCCTTCATATTCCATTATAGGGCACAATTCTTGAATAGAAATTGTGCCTTCTTCAGCCAATGACCAGATTGTTGAACAACATTCTTAAGATGTAATATCCAGCGTTTCGCAAGGTATAGACCGTCACCCATACATGACATATTTAAGACCATTGTTGAGGCAACGGTCGTCTTTTTTATTTTCGTTATTCTTTTATCCTTAAATCGGGCCAGATGATGGGATTGCCAAAGGAAGCTAAATATAGTCAGTTTGGGGAGGAATAAGAAACCTAAATAAATTAAATTATGATCTATTTATCTAATTTTTAAGGTGTTCTAAATTTCTTTTCAGATGATCTTTAACAATTCCCTTCAAACCTTCGTCTTGGAATTCCTCAATTAAGAGAGGTTCAACGGTTTTAATTACATCTTCACTAAATGTTTTATGAACTACTTATGATCAGTAAGAAATACATATATCATTATAAAGGTCCATCTAACCCATTAAAAAAATCATATAGTGGAGTATGTATTTAAAGTGAATAGGGATGTATGCCCTATCAAAATAATAAAGGAACTCATCACGAGCTATTTAGCGATGTGCCTATCTAATGAATAGTAGGTGGAGAGAAATAATGAACTCTTTTGAATCAAATCACCGTAATATTTCTGGAAAACAAAATAACTCTTTAAATAAATGGGATAACATGATTTATCCCGATAAACGTAATAAACAGAGTAACTCAAATAAAATTGATAAAAATAACTCAAATATTACTGCCATTGCAGGAAATTGGATTGTAGCAATTGGGTCATTACTATCTGCAATAGCGAGTACACCCTCAAATATTTTTACTCAACAAACACTAACCGATTTTAATTTAATTGGGAATATTTTAGAAGCTGGAGGAAGTGCGGTCGTATCAGAGACCGAGGACGCCTTATTAAATAAAGTTGGCGATCAACTTCAAGCTATAGGCAATTTAGCTACTGTAGCAGGAATACTGTCTAAAAATGAGCAATCAGGTCAACTTTTAGAAAAGCAGGGTAGCCTTCTTCAAGTAGTAGGGTTAGGAATCGTCATTAATACTGAAGGAAAATTAACTCTTTTAGAAACAATATCTAATACCGGTAATATCATTCAATTAATTGGGACTGTGATAGAGGTTTTTGCGGATACTGATACAAAAGAAGGAGAAGTAATGAATGCGGTCGGTGCTTGGATACAAGTGGTGGGAGCTGTTATTACAGCATTGGCTACCGAATAAGATGAATGTTTATATAACATTATCCAATTAATATGGCTTACTTCAGTCTACGAGAGTTCGAACCATTTACTTGCTTTTTAAGTTTTTCTATTTCGCTGGTTAAATAATCTATCTGTTTCTGCATATCTTGATTACCGTTTTTACTTGTATCATTTTGATTATTTTGTTCTTGCCTTTCTGCTTCTAATGCAAGTACTGCTGCCATAGTTGCAATAGTATCTCCTAAAGTAGTTATGGCTGCACCAACAATTGCTAGCTCGGCAGCCTGAATTGCTAATTGGTTTTGATATCTTGACTTTTATTTTTATTTTTCATGAAAATGCCTCCACTAAAATCTCTATTACAACGTATGCTACCAAAGATAATCATATGTAGGTAGGGATGACAAAAGGAGTTGTGACTAAAATTAAAACAGTTAAACCTGTTAAAAACGGAACACTAAAATCAAAAAAACATGATGTAGAGAATTTGTTATTGTTTTTTTACTTATTCAATTGAAGATAATGATATTCAACAATCGGGGGTTTTTCTTGAATAAGATCCCTTTTCTTATGATGATTTTGGAAGGGATATTTCTAGAAACGTAAAATAGCATCTATTAAATCAAAAAAAATAAATTAAAGCCCGCAATTTGTAAAAAGGTTATGGGCTTTTTTGCATTGCATAGAATAGTCAGAGAATGCATTACACGGTATAGTTTAGGTATATGTAGTTACCATTATTTAAGCAGTAATATTAGTACAGGCTCTTTTCTATAAGAGATTTTTGCATAAATTCCTACGTATTTCAATGCAAAAATGGTTGGGTTTTGACGAAGGACTCCGCATTTTTATTCTGAATAAAAATGTTTTAATAGTTCTTAAGGCGGGCAAGTATAATTAGGAATTAAGGAGGGAAAGAAATGAATTTAAGATTACAAAAGCGGGAAATTGAAAATTTAATACATGGATTTATTGAAGGTGAAATCGATAGTCATACAGCACCAATATTAAAAGATGAACTAGATTTAATTGTTTTGTCAGACGGCTTGATTATAGAATTAGATCTTTCAAAAGTAACTTATATGGATAGTAGTGGTCTTGGTTTACTTGTTGCCTTCTATAAGAAAGTAATTAAAGGAAATACTTCCCTAAAATTGATAAATCCATCTGAAAGAATGACAAGAATGTTTAATATCACTGGCCTTAGTCAGTTTGTGGATATTGAAATAAGAAAAGTCACTAGTGTAGGCGTGTAATTACTCATGTCCAGATCTTATAAAAGCTGCTTTAGTAACGTTTCAGCGATTTGCATAAAATCCCGTATAAACAATATTCTAATATAAAATCGATAAACGCTGCTACAACAACGTTTACCGATTTTTGTTATGCCCACAAACTTTTATTCAGGAACGATTGGTTTATTATGTATGCTTTAAAAGTCTTTGCCGATATAACGCATCATCTTAGATAAAAAGAAATTAACTTTTGTAATTCTAATCTTTTTAACCATTTTCCAATGTCATCCTCTTGAAATCCTCTGAAAAATCTAGTCGAATGGGAGTAATCAACTCAATGTAGTTACCATCTAGATCATTAAAATAGATTGCGGTGGTGGCGTGAGAACTGTTAGCTAATGTTCTTCAAAGCCTAATGATGTGCGAATAGCAATTCCTTTTTCATTCAACCAACTCTTAGCTAAAGGATCTCCTTTTTAATTACTTGATTTAAATAAAGCAATAAAATTCCTGCAAATAGGGGAGAATGTCGCTTCTTGCTTATAAAATAATTTCGGTTGAATCGCAATTTCTAATTCAGGTAAATCAACAAAATAAATTCCATCCACATACCCTAGTTGAATTTTAGGTAATATACTGATTCCTACTTCTTTAGCGACTAAATACTGGGCAATCGTAATATCTTTACATTTAGCAACAATATTTAAGGAAATGTTCTTTTCTTTGAGATAAAATATAATATTTTCTAACATCGAATACCCTTCCATAGCTTCTAACGAAATAAACGGGAACTTCATTAAGTTTTGTATCGATACCACATCTAGATCAATCTCATTGGACCATTTCTTTGGTACAGCCAATGCAAAAGGACTAGGTGTTAAGGAGAATTCTTCATACTGTTCACTATTTTCCGGTGCTAAAATAACAGCTATATCTATTTCATTATTAAATAACATTTGTTCTATTTTTTCGGAATCCCCTTTGAAAATTTGTAATTCTACTTTAGGGTAGCTTTGAGAAAATTGCCGTATGACATCTCCTATTAAATGTATACAGCTTGAAGAAACCCCTACACGTAATTGACCCACTTCCCCTTGCATCATATAATCCATTTTCACGTCAAACATTGCCATTTGATTAAGCATATGAGTTGCATGATTATATAGCATTTCTCCAGCTTCAGTAATCTCCCATTTTTGACGATATCGCTTAATTAATGGTGTACCGTAGCGTGTTTCAATTTGTTTTAATAACATACTTAATGGTGGCTGTGCCATATGTAATACTTCGGCAGCCTTTGAAATGCTTCCCTGATCAACTATTTCTTTAAAATAGCGTAATTGACGTAAATCCAATTAACCACCTCATATATAAAATATATATCTTTATTATTTATTATATATTTTTCAGTTAATATTTCAAGGAGTATACTATTTGTAGGAGGGGAAATATGAATCATACAATCACAATTACAAAAAGAATTAGCATTTACATAATTGGTTTATTTCTACTTTCACTTGGTGCTACATTTTCAATTTTGGCAGGTATCGGTGTTTCTCCTGTAACCTCTTTACCTTATGCATTTGCTTTAATTACACCTTTGTCAGTTGGTATTACAACCGTATTAGCTAATTTTGTTTTTATAGTTTTACAAGCAATAATATTAAAAAAAATACGTTGGAAGAATTTTTTCATACAATTAATTATTTCCTTTTTATTCGGTTTTTTTATGGATTTCACGATTTGGTTAACAAAAGGCTTACCTGAAGCAACTTCAATTGTTCTTATTATTGTGTATTTAGCAATAAGCTTAATAATTGTTGCCTTAGCTTTACTGTTATATTTCACAGCGAATTTACCGACGATGCCATATGATTCACTTACGCATGTCATTGCGAACACTTGGAAAATGCCATTCAGTAAAGCAAAAATTACAAGTGACATGCTAAATGTCGTACTTTCACTTGTGATTTGTTTACTATTTATTCAATCATTTGGCGCTATTGGTATAGGTACGTTCATTGCTGCCTATGGTATTGGGAAAATAGTTGGTGTTTTGCTTCACAAACTTCAACCCTCATTAAAACAATGGGTGTTTAAAAACAACTAAATTTATTCAAGTAAATACGATTGCTGCTGCTAATAAATCTTTTTTACTTTGATAATAAAAATAAGCCGGGGAATTTCCCTGGCTTTTACTTGTTTATACCCAAAACCTTTTTGAGTAACCTACTTCTAACTGTCATTACAAACCCCAATCCAACAATCAGATTTTACACTGATGCTTGAATCTTATAAAAAGACAATTAGTTGTGCATAACAATCCAGGAATATAATGAAAATATGGGTTTATAAAGAGTTGGATGGGTAATTACTATTTATTAGTAGTCAAAATATAGAGCCTTTACGAAGGGATTAAGATTCGAAAATATTACAACCTGTTAGTATGTTACATGTATATTTTTACGTAGTTAAGCGTTATAGAAAAGGAGTCATCCTATGAGAGAAATAAATAAATCAGCATCTGCTAAATTCCTATCTCTTTTAAAACAGGCAATAAGCATGAATAAAAGGCCATTTCCTTGGGTAAAAGCCTTTTGTGCAGGGATAGCTGCATCTTTACCAGTCTTTATTGGATTGATGTTTGGCAATTTTGAATATGGATTGATAGCTGGGATGGGGGGGGACCCCAATTAATAAAGTTTAATAATATATTATTTGGATAGTTAATTTATTTATACAAATTCATAATATTATCGTATTCTAAAATTTCCACTTAATGACTTAACCTGTTTAAAATAGAATATTGATTCAGAACCCTTACAACTCAAGCCTTTTAGCGCTATAATACCTCTAGAGGTGAAGAGAATGTATATTTCAGAAACAACAGTAGAAGTGCGCTATGCCGAGACAGATCAGATGGGTGTCGTTTATCATGCCAATTATCTCGTTTGGTGCGAAATCGGGCGTACGCAAATTGTGAAGGATTTAGGATTTAACTATGCGAAGCTTGAAGAAGACGGCTATTTGTCGCCTGTTATGGATTTTTCGATTCAATATAAAGCGGCGATGCGCTATGGTCAAACGGCTACAGTTCGCACATGGATTGAAGAACATACGAAGCTGCGCACTACATACGGCTATGAAATTCTGCATGAAGACGGTACCGTTGCAGTAACGGCGAAGTCTCAGCATATTTTAGTGAAAAAGGAAAACTTCCGTCCGGTCGCATTGAAGAAGATTGATGCTGCTTGGGATGCCAAATATGCGGAAGTTGCGAAAATTCAAAGTTAATCGACATGTCCTGTTAAATTGATAACAGGGCATTTTTTCTTTAACGAACTGACGAATATTGTTATAATCATATACGACTAAACGGAACTGTATATAAAAAATCTATGAGGGAGGTGTGTTCATGGCACCAAAAACAATCGCGAATATTCAAACCCGCTGTCATATTTTATTGACGAATACGGCACGTGAAGCGATGAAGGAGCATGTTCCAGATGAACACGCCTTTTTTAATTTACAGCAATATTTCATTGTCGCGATTGAAAAAGTATCGGTCGATGCAGAGCAAACGCATTTGAGCATCTTTTTCGATAATGATAAAAACGTAAAATTAAAAAATAAATTTGAAGAACGCGTTGTCATTATGGACTGTGTATTTGACCGGAAAAACGGTCTTGTGGCAAAAAGCTTTCGAACACGCGGCAAAGGGACACCGGTTGTCACAAATCGCCGCGCCACAATGAAAATCCACTTCGTTGCATCCCGTATTAGTGGCCATACATACCAGGATCCGTTTCTAAAGGCCATTGATGAACTGCCGATTGCACAGGAACGTTTTGATTATGTCAATAAGAGAATCAGCAGCTGGGAAGGCTATTTAAAAGTTTTAAACAAAAATGCGGACATTGAAGATATTCATGCCCGTTTTTCAAGTGTCACGTTTGATGCCGATTTTTCTCATATGACAGTTCGCATCAACAACCTCGATAAAAAGCAGTGGAAACAGCTGGATGGCCTAAGTGCGCGTTTGCGCGGCTATGTGCAGGAAATCGGGGATGTTGCCAAAATCCGCCGGAACGAGAATACCGTTGAAATTGCGTTAAAACCATATTACAGCAATTTGGCGCGGAGAAATGAGCTGCAGTTCCAATCGGAAGACATCGAATTTTCCAATGCTGCGACGAAATCACAGTTAAAGCGGCTTTTAAAAGGGTTTGAACGTTTAAAAGAAGGATTGGCCGCAAATGCGAACCTCGAAACGATACTATTTGAAGATAAGCCGGTCATTGCCGAGCGCAGAAAAACGGTTCCTCTTAATTTTCATAACCGGCTGAATCCTTACCAACAGCAGGCAGTCGAAGGGGCGATGAGTTCCGAAGATCTGTATGTTATTCAAGGTCCGCCCGGTACTGGTAAAACGACGGTAATTTCGGAAATTTGCTATCAAAATGCAAAAGCAGGTTTGAAAACACTCGTTGCTTCGCAATCAAACTTAGCGGTAGACAATGCATTAAGCCGACTTTTATCGAACAAAGATATCCGGATTTTGCGTTACGGTCGTACAGAAAGCATAGAAGAAGAAGGGAAAAGGTTTATTGAGGAAAATGTTGCAACGTATTGGCAGGAGCAGACATTTGAAGCAATCGGCCATGAAATTTCGCTGCATGAACGAAAAGAGCAGCTTTTAAATAATGAGATCAATGAGGCTCAAAATGAAATTGCTGCGCTTGAACAGAAACAAAAAGAGCTTGAACTTCAAATTGAACAAAAAGAAGCGGCAAAAGCAGAATTGCATATTCTGGCTGAAAAGATTCTGGCATTAAAAAAACAATTGACTGAATGCAAAAAAGAACTGGAAGACAATGAACGCAAGCTGGAGAAACTGCAGGCAACGCAGAGCACAGTAGCCGAAACCGTTGCAAATTTTGAACAGCAAGTAAAAGACGGATTAACTGTCGAGCAATTGACAGAACAAGCACAACAGTTAAAAGAGGCGAGAGAAAACTTCCAGCAGCAACTTACGCAAAGTCATTATAAAGCGCAACTTGATCAATTCCAGCAGCGATTTAATGCTGTTAAAACGAAAATTGAAAAGACCAACGAAACGTCACAGTATGATTTGCTCATTGATAAAATTGCCTCTTTGAAAAAAGTGTATGAAATTGAGGAGTTCATGAGTGAATACAATATTCGCCGGAACTATGCAATGGACCGTTTACTTACAGCGCTTGATCGAATTCAGCCGCAAATGGAGCAGTATAAACCGATTAAAGATGTGAAGGAACGTCTGGAAAAGGCATTGCATTACAGTGAAACGGCGTTAGGTATTCATGTAACACCGGACAGGCTGGATATGGGCCATCATTATACGCTTGAAGAAATTCAGGAGTTTTTGACGAAGCTTAGTATCGCTTTTCGGGACCGTCGCGTAAATGCTCAAAACGGAACCCGCTCCATTCAGGGTGTTCATTTGCGCATGCAATATATCGAGCAGCTGAACAATAAATATATGGATGCGATCCGTGAAACCGTGCTTATTTTCGAAAAGCTGAAAGAGGAAATCATTCTTCAGTTTAAAGAGCAAAATGATGTGAAAGCACAGCATCTTCAGCAGCTGGAAGAAGAGGCAACTACGGTAAAATCCCAAATGGATGCGATCAATGAAAAAATTGATCCATCGATTACGTTGAACCATTCCACGGACGAGCTGGAAGAACTGCTCGCAACAAATGAACTGGATCAGATGAAAACTGAAACACAGCGCCAAAACCGTGAAAAAGTGGAGCTTCAACTGGATAAAAAAGCGGAGGAGCTGGCAGTTTTAAATGAACAGATAGCCCTTGGTACTGAGACTGTCGAACAGTTAACAGTTCGCTTTAAAGGGATCAACAGCGAAGGCATCCAGCTTGAAAAACGCCGGACAGAACTTGAACAGCTGACAAAACTGAACCCTGAGCAGGCGATCATTGAAGTAAACGAAAAGATCGGGCTTCTTACAGAAAAGATCGAGATGCTTGAATTGAAAATCAGTTTGCTTCCGGTGACGGCAGAACTTCAAAACGAATGGTACGGTTTACTGAAAAACGCCAATGCCCATGACTTGGACGAAATCCGCAAATTGTATGTGAAACATGCCAATGTGATCGGGACAACTTGTGTTGCATCGGCAAATAAAGAGTTTATGGACAACTATCCGACATTTGATGTCGTGATTATTGATGAAGTTTCGAAAGCAACACCACCGGAACTGTTACTGCCGATGTTAAAGGGCGCAAAGATCATTTTAGTTGGGGACCATCACCAGTTGCCTCCGCTTGTAGGCGATGCGACATTTGAAGAGACATTGGAGCAAGTTGTGAAGGAAAGTACAACATTTGAAGAAAAACGAGAGCTTGAAAAGTTACTGGAAGAATCATTGTTTGAGCGTCTTTATAACAATTTGCCGTCACAAAATAAAACGATGCTCGCCCTTCAATATCGAATGCATAAAAATATTATGTCAACTATCACACCGTTTTACGAAAATGAATCCGAACAGCTGCAGTGTGGGTTAGAGGATTCGGATGCCGTACGCGATCATTTCCTTGAAACTTCAAAGGTTACACGAAATCACCATTTACTATGGCTTGATATTCCGAATGCCAAGCCGTATTTTGAAGAGCGTATGAAGGAAGGCTCGAGTTTATTCAATTTAGCTGAGCTGGAACAGATTAAACAGCAGCTTCTTGAATTAAATGCCGCAACGGGACAAGCGAAAGCACAAGGGCTGATTCCACAAGACGCATTAAAATCGGTTGGCGTTATTTCATTCTACGCGGAGCAGGTGAAACGTATTAATCGTCTGATCGAACAGGAAATCAGTGTACCGCATTTACACATCCGTACAGGATCCGTCGATAAATTCCAGGGGATGGAGATGGATGTGATTATCGTCAGCATGGTGCGGAATCATGACAATGAACGCGGAGAAATCGGGTTTGCGAAAGATTACCGACGCCTGAATGTTGCATTATCCCGCGCACGGGAACTGCTCATAATGATTGGCAGTACCGAAATGTTTACAAAGCGTCCAAAGAGCGCGAAAACACGGGATATGTATGCCCATGTATTAACGACAGTAAAAGAGCAAGACGGCTATTTTGCTGTGTAGAAACAGGGGGATTGAATGGATTTACAAAGTACAGTTATACAGCTGCAGAAAGAACTCATCCAAAATCCGTCCATTGAAATCAAAAAGCAAATGCAATACGCCATTCCGATTCACACATTGGAAGTGAAATATCATCCGGTAATGCGTAATGCCATGGATATTTTAATGAAGATGATGCTCATTTCATTTGAGAAGGCGAAGCTGAAAAATGTGGAGTTATTAGCCGAAATTTTATTGGTGGAACCGTTATTTATTCATGATTTGACGAATAAAATGTTACGACTGGGTATGATTGTGAAGGAAGAGGAATTTGCACTAACTGCAAAGGGTAAGGCTCAGCTGGAATCGGGCATTTTTGAAGAGGAACTTGAAGAAACAAGTTATTTTATTCAATACAGCCCGATCCATGAGCAGCCATTGGAGGGTGACCTGGAGGAATTTGCGGATTTGGAAGAGTTTCCGGAGCCTTTCCCGACAATCGAAACAGAAGAAATCGAAGCAATTGAAGAGAGCGTGCTGATTGATTTCATACAACAGCAACTTTCCGAACAACCGGTGGCGGAAGATGAAGTACCGCACTATATAACGAGTGTTGTTTCGACGGAATCGATCCAGATTAATGATATACCGGTCCTATGTTTTTTACTGTTTGATCAAAAGGAAAACAGGCATTTTGTGCGGGTATACAATACATTGACACGTGTATGGGATGAACGGCTGGAGACAATCTTATTTACTATAGAAAAAGAGCAGCTTTAGTATGCGTGAAATAATATTTTTGGAATTATTGCAAAATTACAAAGTACATGATACACTAATGACAATTTAATAGACTTATCAAGAGAAGCGGAGGGACTTGGCCCGATGATGCTTCAGCAACCTCTAGTTTAACTAGAAAGGTGCTACTTCCAGCAAGGTGTTGACCTTGGCAGATAAGAACGGGTAGAAGCCCCTCTCAATTCTGTTTTGCTGGAATGAGAGGGGCTTTTTTATTGTTCCGGAACGGTTCGTTTCGCTCGTAAAACAATGCATTGCCTGAATACCACAGATTATTAAAAGTTTATTGAAAAAGTTTATGAGGGGGAAAGTGGAATGCCGATTAATATTCCGAAACATTTACCGGCGGGTGAGCTGCTTAGAAAAGAGAAGATTTTCGTCATGGAGGAAGACCGTGCGAAAACACAACAAATTCGACCGTTAAATATTTTAGTGTTTAATTTAATGCCTGAAAAAGAGAAAACCGAACTGCAGTTGCTGCGCTTACTCGGTAATACACCATTACAGGTGGATGTGACATTTTTAAACACGGCTACATACGAATCAAAAAATGTTTCCAAATCGCATTTAGATACTTTTTACCGGACGTTCGACCAAGTGAAGCACCGTCGCTTTGATGGGCTCATTATTACAGGAGCGCCAGTAGAGAAAATGGATTTTGAAGATGTTGGCTACTGGAATGAGATTACGCATGTTATGGACTGGGCAGATGAACATGTCACTTCGATTATGTATATATGTTGGGGCGCCCAAGCTGCATTGTATCATCATTTTGGCATCGGAAAATTCGAATTGCCGAAGAAATGCTCCGGTGTTTATTCCCATGTGATTACGGATTTAACAGTAGATTTAGTGCGGGGATTCAGTGATGAGTATGTGGCACCTCATTCACGCCACACGTCGGTTTCAATTGATGAAGTGCGAGCACACCCTGACTTGCGACTATTAAGCTATTCGGATGATGCAGGCGTGTTTATCGTGCAATCGAAAAACAATAAACATATTATGATTACAGGGCATCTGGAATATGATGCAACGACCTTATCGGATGAGTATTTCCGCGATATTGAGAAAGATCCGGACAATACGGAAATTCCGATCAACTATTTCCCGAATAACGACCCGTTGCAGGCACCGAAAAATGTTTGGCGTGCCCATTCGCATCTGTTGTTCTACAACTGGCTGAACTACTACGTATACCAAGAAACGCCGTATGAATGGCATTACGTCGATGAAAATATTGAATATCATATTTAATGCTTATAAATGAAACGAACCAGCAAGAGATGGACTCCTGCTGGTTCGTTTTATTTAATTGCGACCCAGGCACGTTCGCGTTCAATCTGCAAACTAATTTCCCGCCCGAAGAAATCGCTTAATAATTCGTCTGTTAAAACAACTTCGCGTGCATTGGCTTCGACATTTTTTCCGTCTTTCATTAAAAGTACATGGCTAAAACAAGGAAGTATTTCTTCTACATGATGCGTCACGTAAATTAGGGTAGGGCCGTTTTCTGCTTGTGCAATCTGTTCTATTGTTTGCAGCAAGTTTTCCCGTTCGATTAAGTCCAGACCGCCACATGGCTCATCCAATATTAAAATTTCCGGATCCGCCATAATGGCCCTTGCTATTTGAACACGCTGCCGTTCACCTTGAGACAAATGCTCGAATGATTTATTTGCTAAATGGTCACAGTGAAAATGCTTCATAATAGAAACCGCATGGTCAATTTCTTCTTCCGTCACATCATTGAAAAGGCGAAGGGCACCGAATTTTCCGCTGAGCACGATTTCAATTGCATTATCCTGCCAGTTGAAGTTATCGATCATCGCATTGCTGACCCAGCCGATCCGCGTCCGCAGTTTCGGTATATACGTCTTGCCATATGTTTCACCCAGTACTTGGACCTTACCTTCATTTGGCCAAATATAGCCGTTAATAACTTTCAGCAACGTCGTTTTGCCGGAGCCGTTTAACCCTAAAATAGCCCAATGCTGTCCCTTTTGAACATGCCAGCTTAAATCATTTAAAATCTTTTTGTCATTGCGATATAAATGGATATTTTCAATATGTATCATTTAAAAACACCTCCACTTACTACTATGCACCTTTTTTCATTGTCGTGAAAGTATTTTTTGAAAATTGTAACAATTTAAATGTAAAAAAAAGAAAGCAAACGCATAATGCTTGCTCTCCTCATTATTTATATAACAACACTTTCGACACCTGCTGCGCGGTGGAACAACTTTCCGTTCCATTTGAGTGCCCATTGTACGACAGGCCCTAAGCCGAACGCCATAAATACAGTACCGACTCCGACTGGTCCGCCCAATACAAAACCTAATACAGCAACCGTTACTTCCATTGTCGTCCGTGCACGGTTGACACTCCAGCCGAGGCGATGCACCAACAGCAGCATTAATGTATCACGAGGTCCTACACCGAGGTTTGCGACCATATACATCCCGCAGCCGAAGCCGAGCAGAACAACGCCAACAACAAACGCCAATGTTTGTTCTAACAGTGTATTCGCATCCGGTAATACTAACAAAAATATATCAATAAAAATCCCTGTCAGGAACATGTCCAAATAAGTCCCTGCTTTTGGCAATCTTTTTGTGAAAAACGTATCAACAGCCAGAATGAGCAAACCTAAAATAATCGACCACATACCGACCGTTAATCCCAAGTTTTTTTGTAATCCGATATGAAGGACATCCCATGACCCAACGCCAAGTATTTGTCCTTTGATCGTCAATGCGACGCCTAATGATAAAACAATGATGCCTGCAATAAAAAATACGCAGCGCCAATAAAATTCCTGTTTCACTTTCACATGTAATCCCTCATCAATCCTCGATATAATCCTTACTCATTATAACGATTGAATCGGCAAAAATGGATTTACAATAAATTCGAAACATTTGAACTTTTTGAGCGGCAAATTGTTTGTATTAGGAAGCGGAAATAGGGCCTTTATTTTTCGTACGAATAAGTTAATTCATCGGATGAATCGGCGACATCTACAACTAAATGATGTTCATTAAAAAACCATTCATCGGATTTTTCGATGTAGTAATGAATATCTTCCACAACCGTTTCAATACCTATTTCATGCGGCTGCTCCCGTGTCATCCCTAACGAAAACCCTTCATGAAAAGGTGAAGAACCTCCATACCTTGCATAAAAGCGAATAAAATCGCCTTTTTCTACTTCCATCTCTTGTTTAAACCAATTGAGTGCTTTTTCTGATAGTTTGATTTCCATATATTTCACCTCTACTGCCATTATGCAGTAAATAAAAAAAACTTACAAAGCTCGCGTTCTGAATTTTAAGTACAAAAAAAGACTGAAAGGAAACCCTTTCAGTCAATCGTTTAAAATCCTTTAATTTTCGGTTCAGTACCGGCTTTAATCCGCTTAATATTTTCACGGTGACGGTAAAAAATGAAGCCTGCCAGAACGACAACCAAAATGAATAATGCATATTCTCCTGTTATCATCCAATGACCAATTACATAAATAACCGCTGCAGCGGATACAATCATAGATGATAAGCTGACCATTTTCGTTAACTTTAAGGCGATGACAAATACAATGATTAAAATTAAAAATAACGGTAAATTATAGCCTAAAATAACACCGCCGCTCGTAGCAACTGCTTTTCCTCCGCGGAAACTAGCGAAAATCGGGAACATATGGCCAGCAGCCGCGATGACACCTAAGATTAAAGGATGGACAGTGCTGTCTGCGAAAAATGGCAATAACGGTAGCAATACCGCAGCCGTTCCTTTCAATATATCAATAAGCAATACGGCGATGCCCGGTTTTTTGCCTAATACTCTAAATGTATTAGTCGTTCCTAAATTGCCGCTGCCTTGTTGTCGAATATCCGTTTTGTAAAAAATTTTGCCAATCCATAAAGCAGATGGAATGGAACCGATTAAATAAGCACAAATAATAATTAATGCGTTGATCAAGTGTTGTGCTCCTTTCGAATTCAGAATTACTACTTGGTACTAATAGTATGTATTGAATATTTTACAATGTTTTTTAATAGAAGGAAAGAGGTATTATTTTTTCGTTCATCGTAAAAAACAGGGAAAAAGTTACATTTTATTGTTTGCTACTGAAGGATATGCTTTTAAACGTTCGTTTTTGATGATACAATTAATCTTTGCAAAGCCTAAATCAGTACCTTTAAACATTGACATCATGCATATTTGAGCGTACGATTAGGTAGTAAATAGAACGTTTGTTTGTATTTTTGGAGGGGATTACATTTGGTAAAAAACCAAGCCGGTATTTCGTATAATGAAGATGCCATTCAAGTATTAGAAGGTTTAGAAGCCGTACGCAAAAGACCAGGGATGTATATTGGTTCTACAGATAGTCGAGGTCTTCACCACTTAGTGTATGAAATTGTAGACAATGCAGTGGATGAAGCGCTTGCTGGATATGGAAATCATATCATCGTGAAGATTCATGAAGATAACAGTATTAGCGTGCGTGACCATGGTCGTGGTATGCCAACAGGTATGCATAAAATGGGTAAACCAACCCCTGAAATTATTTTCACCGTCCTTCATGCAGGCGGAAAGTTTGGACAAGGCGGTTATAAAACAAGTGGCGGTTTACATGGTGTAGGTTCATCAGTTGTAAACGCCTTATCAACATTTTTGGAAGTAACAATTTATCGTGATGGCCAAGTTTATCGCCAGCGCTTTGAACAAGGCGGGAAACCGGCTACATCGCTTGATATGATCGGAAAAACGAAGGAAACAGGAACACTTGTACATTTCCTGCCGGATCCAACGATTTTTTCAGTCGTTAAATATAATTATGATACATTGGCAGAACGCTTACGTGAATCTGCGTTTTTATTAAAAGGATTAAAAATTGAACTAATCGATGACCGCGGAGAAGGAAAAAATGAAATTTTCTATTATGAAAGCGGTATTGAAGCATTCGTCACATACTTAAACGAAGAAAAAGATGTATTACATCCGGTTAAATATGTTGAAGGTAGCATTCAGGAAATTGAAGTGGAGTTCGCACTGCAATTTAATGACGGCTATTCCGAAACGATTTTGTCATTCGTTAACAATGTCCGTACACGTGATGGCGGTACACATGAAACCGGCGCTAAAACAGCGTTGACACGTGTGTTTAATGAATACGCCCGCAAAATCGGATTACTGAAAGAAAAAGATAAAAACCTGGAAGGCACTGATATTCGTGAAGGTCTGACAGCAATTGTTTCTGTACGTATTCCTGAAAATCTGCTGCAATTCGAAGGTCAGACAAAAGGGAAGCTTGGTACATCTGAAGCACGCTCTGCCGTTGATACCGTTGTTTCAGAGCAATTAATGTATGTGCTTGAAGAAAATGCCGAGCTGTCGGCTTCTTTAGTGCGTAAAGCAATTCGCGCCCAACAAGTGCGTGAAGCAGCGCGTAAAGCACGTGATGATGCCCGTAACGGGAAAAAGAAAAAATCGAGTACGCTTCTGTCTGGTAAGTTGACACCTGCACAGTCGAAAAATGCTTCAAGAAATGAATTATACCTTGTAGAGGGTGATTCAGCGGGCGGTTCGGCGAAGCAAGGTCGTGACCGTACATTCCAGGCGATTTTGCCATTGCGCGGTAAAGTTATCAATACTGAAAAGGCAAAGCTGCAGGATATTATGAAAAATGAAGAAATTGCGACGATTATCCATACGATCGGTGCAGGTGTCGGTGCAGATTTCTCGGTGGAAGATGCCGCTTACGATAAAGTTGTTATCATGACCGATGCCGATACAGATGGTGCCCATATTCAAGTATTATTGCTGACATTCTTCTACCGTTATATGCGTCCGCTCATCGAAGCAGGAAAAGTGTATATTGCGTTACCGCCTCTTTATAAAGTATCAAAAGGGTCGGGTAAAAAGCAGGAGCTTATGTATGCCTGGACAGAACAGGAGCTAAGCGCCGCAACGAAAAAAATCGGCAAAGGCTATATTATTCAGCGCTATAAAGGTTTAGGTGAGATGAATGCCGATCAGCTTTGGGATACAACGATGAATCCGGAAACACGTACATTAATCCGCGTAAAAATTGAAGATGGTGCACGTGCAGAACGTCGTATTACAACATTGATGGGCGATAAAGTAGAGCCCCGCCGTAAATGGATTGAATCAAACGTCAACTTCGGCATGGAAGAGGATGCAAGCATTTTAGAAAATGAATTCATCCAGCATGAGGAGGTTAACGAATAATGAGTTTTGTAGAAAAATTTCAAGATCTGCCATTAGAAGAAGTAATGGGTGACCGTTTTGGTCGCTATTCCAAATATATTATTCAAGATCGTGCATTACCGGATACGCGTGACGGGCTAAAACCTGTACAACGTCGTATATTATATGCGATGTTCCATGAAGGTAACACTTTTGACAAACCGTTCCGTAAATCGGCAAAAACAGTCGGTAATGTAATTGGTAACTACCACCCGCACGGTGATTCTTCGGTGTATGATGCAATGGTCCGTATGAGTCAGGACTGGAAAAGCCGTCAGATGCTGGTTGAAATGCATGGTAACAACGGTTCTGTCGATGGTGACCCGCCAGCCGCAATGCGTTATACGGAAGCACGTCTTTCAGCGATTGCCGCAGAACTATTACGTGATATCAATAAAAATACAGTTGAATTCGTACCAAACTTTGATGATCAGGATATGGAACCAACTGTATTGCCATCTCGATTCCCGAATTTATTAGTTAATGGCGCAACAGGGATTTCGGCTGGTTATGCGACGGATATTCCGCCACATAATCTGCAGGAAGCACTTGATGCGGTTTTAATGCGTCTGGACAACAAAAACTGTACAGTCGATGAACTGATGACCGTTATTAAAGGTCCCGATTTTCCTACGGGCGGGATTATTCAAGGTGTTGATGGCATTAAAAAAGCATACGAGACAGGTAAAGGGAAAATTATTGTCCGTTCACGTACAGAAATTGAGCAGTTAAAAGGCAATAAAGAGCAAATTATCATTACCGAAATCCCGTTTGAAGTAAATAAGGCCAATATGATCCGTAAAATGGACGAGCTGCGCGTAAATGACCGCCGTTTAGACGGTATTTCCGAAATTCGAGATGAATCGGACCGTGATGGTTTACGAATTGTTGTAGAGCTGAAAAAAGATGTGCCTGCACAAGGAATTTTAAACTTCCTTTTAAAATCAACGGATTTGCAAGTTTCATATAACTTCAATATGATTGCGATTCATAACCGTCGTCCGATGATGATGACATTGCCGCTTATGTTGGATGCGTATATTGATCACCAGAAGGAAATCGTGCGCCGCAGATCCCAATATGATCTAACAAAAGCAGAAGATCGCTTACATATCGTTGAAGGTCTTATGAAAGCTTTATCCATTTTAGATGAAGTGATTGAAACAATCCGTGCATCGAAAGATAAACGCGATGCGAAAAATAACATTATCGAGAAATTCGGCTTTTCGGAAGAACAGGCAGAAGCAATTGTCAGCCTACAACTTTACCGTTTAACGAATACCGATATTACACAACTGCAAAAAGAGCAAGATGAATTACATGAACTTGTTGTGAAACTGAAAGCCATTTTAGAGGACGAGAAGAAGTTGATCCGTGTTATTAAGTCCGAGTTAAATGACATTAAAAAACGCTTTACTTTACCTCGCCTTTCTACAATCGAAGCAGAAATCGAAGAAATTAAAGTAACGCGTGATGTATTGGTCCCAAGTGAAGAAGTTGTCGTAACCGTAACAAAAGACGGCTATGTAAAGCGGACAAGTCTTCGTTCACACAGTGCGTCAAACGGCAAGGATTTTGCGATGAAGGATTCCGATTACTTGCTGTATGAAGCTAACTTGAACACGCAGCATCATTTACTCCTGTTTACGAATAAAGGGCACTACATTTACCAGCCGGTACATGAATTGCCGGATATTCGCTGGAAAGATCTCGGACAGCATATTTCAAGTATTGTGCCGATCGACTCAAACGAAGAAATTATCGAAGTCATCGGTATTGAAACATTTGAGCAACCGAATATGTATGTATTTACCGCTACAAAAGAAGGGCAAATTAAGCGGTCGGCACTTGCTGACTATATCGTCACTCGTTATTCGAAACCGATTAAGACAATGAATTTAAAAGGCGAAGACGAGATGATTTTTGCGCGTCTTGTTACGGATAAGGAAGAAGTATTGCTTTCTACAAACACGAGCTATACAATCCGTTTCCCTATGGAAGATCTTCCGGTAACAGGTGTGAAAACAGCAGGAGTTAAAGGGATTATTGTTAAAGAGGGCGAGTATCTTGCAGCGGTTGCATTATTAAATCCGGAGCAGGAACAAGAACTCGTTATTGTCACACAGCGCGGTGCCGTTAAACGAATGTTGTTATCGGAACTTGAACTTGGCACCCGGGCAAAACGCGGTGTCGTTATTTTAAAAGAGTTAAAATCGAACCCGCACCGTATTTATACAATTTTAGTTGTTAACTTTAGAAATACGTTTATAATCGAGACCGAAAAAGGTATACAGGAAACAATCTCAGTGACATCCTTAACGAGAGCGGACCGTTATTCAAACGGTTCACTACGGATTGATACAGAAGGCGATGGGGCAATCTGCCGCGCTTATGTGGAGAAAGTAGAATAAATTTGAAAGCGATTGGGCTAAGCCCAATCGCTTTTTTAATAAAAAGCAGAACTAGTCCATCCTCAAAATCTATGCGGTCGCTGTTTTTAATGCAAACTCTATTTTTCTAACCGAACTATCATTAACATGCTATTATTATTTATAACAAACAATAAAAATGGGTGAGTTCAATGCATATACATCAATTCGAAAAAAACGTTTCAAAAGTAATTTTGTCAAGAGGAAAGGATTACTATAACAAAAATCTCATTCGAGAATTTAAGCAAATTGCACATAATGCATGGCGGGCAAAAATTTTAGGTACGGATGAGTACCTTGTTTATATCGAGCTGAAAAATGATAAGATTGTCGAATCTTACTGTACATGCCCGTTTGATGGTACTTGTAAGCATGAAGTTGCGGCGTATTATGCGATTCGTGAAAGCTTGATACAGTCAAATGTAGAAGCCGTCGATTTTATGGCCTTCTTTAATGAAAAGACTAAGGCTGAACTGGTTGATGTATTAGTGGAGATTATGGAGCAATATCCATCTATACAGGAACGCTGGATACCGAAAAAAGTAAATGGTATAAAAAATGCAACTCACCTCATTCTACAAGCAGAAGAGAAAATTTTAAAAAGTGTGAATCAACTTTTTAAAAGAGGCTTTTGGCAAGCGGATGATTTTGAAGAACCCATTGAAAGCATCTTTGAAGTTATGGAACAAGCACAACAACTGACAAATGAAGATCCACTAACTGCATTTGCACTGTTTGAGGTTTGTTTTGAGCGAATTAGCGATATAGTAGATAATTGTCCTTCGTGGCTTTACGAGCAAACACTAGAAGAAATGTATCGTATTTTTTATGATAGTCTTCAGACAGTTCAATCCAATGAACAAGCAATCGAATGGACTAAATGGCTTTTAGTAAAGTTTGACCAAAATGTAAAAGTGAAAAAAGAGTATTTGTTTTTAATGGAAGCTGCCATAACACTTAGTCCTGTTTCCAATATGAAGTATCATATATTGGAAGCCTTACAGCATCATACCAAAAAAACTGGAGATAAGAAGCTGGCATATGACTTAGAATTTCAATTATTAAAGACTGTAGGCGCTGAAAGTGAAATAGAGTCGTTTTATAAAAAAGTCGATATTCATAGCACATTACGTGTACAAATGATTCATTTTGCGATAGACCGGAAACAATATGCAAATGCCCTTACTTTATGCGCAGAGGGAATTGAACAGGATGCAAGCTCTCTGCATTACCGGAATCAATATTTAATATCGGCGTTTTCCATTCATCAAATGATGGGCAATTTGCCAGCTCAACGCACAGTTGCATTTGAATTGGCATTAGGTGGTCAATTAGACGATATTGATCGATTAAAAAATCTTTATGATGGTGAAGAGGAATTACTACACGATATATTAAATGATTTAATTGAAATTCTTGAGCAACAGCAGCCACTCCCAAATCACTATCCAATCCTTTTAGAAAAGACTTATCAATGGGACCGATTATTAAAGTATTGTCAACAAGATATTGAGCGGATTTTACGATTTGGCCATTCACTGCAACCACATTACCCGCAAGAAGTTGAAATTTTACATGTACAACATATTTTAGCGCTTGCAAATGTTGCATCTAATCGGGAACATTACAGTCATCTTGCATCTATTATTACATGCTTGCAACAGCTAGGCTATCAGGACAGGGCTATAGAATTAAAAGCCTATTTAATTGAAACATATCCACGAAAAAAGGCGCTACATGATATATTAAATGCAATGAGCATACTATAACCACAATGCATAAAAGAATATGGGGCAGCATAATATAAAAGTAATTCATTGACATGGGAGGCATACTTTCATACAATGAAGTTAGTAAGATTCATGCGTGATGGATCTACAGTAGTACAGAGCGGTTGGGTGGCCCCCAATCGCTTTTTTATTTACCCTTTTATGATGAAAATTAAAAACACCACCTAGATGGCTAGTCTAAGTGGTGAAAACGAATTTTTTACAGCATCATTCGGAAAAAACGATAAATGGTATCGACAATACGAAAAATGTCTGTCGCATAACGAAAAATGGCGAGTTTTTCCTTACGCTTTTTTTCCGAAACAGCCTTAGCCTTTTCTTTGCGTGATGGATAAGACACAGTAGTACACCTCCTTTGCAAAAGGAGTCAGCTGGATGCTGCTTTACTATTGTACCATGAAATATTAAGGAGAATATTCCTGTTTTTAATAGAAAAAAGCATAGTAAAAGCGTCAAATTCCGGCAAGAAATTCTCCGGATGTTGACGCTTTTTTATTCGTAAGCATTTTTACAAAGGTCCATTTTTGTTCAGGCGGCAAAAGGATATTATTCTGTTTTACCACACCGATCGTAAATCCCGTATAATCTTCCTCGACGACAAACTGGTAAATATCCTGCTGTTCATCGTTCGTTCCTGTAAACTGGACGACATGCTGGCCACTTCGGGCGGTAAAGTACTCCCAATACGTCAATTCATAATGGCCATCAAATACTTCAGCAATGAGTAACTCTTCGTTAAAAGGCCACTGCTGCGCTTTTACATAATCGATATAAGGGGAGTTCGTCTCAATTTCTTTCCCGTTCAGTACAAAGCCGACAATACAGCCCATCACTACGACACAAATGAATACGCGTATATGCTGTCCAAGCATCATCGCTTCACTCCTCAAGATAGAATAGGGGAGATTTCACAAAACAGTGGAGTTATAAAAAATCAGCCTCTAACAGTGTTAGAAGCTGATTCGTTTTTCCTCAACTCGTCAAAGTAAGGAAGGTTATTTTTAGTGAGAAATGTCTTGTACAGAAATCCCTGTCTGAGCTTTTACTTCAACTTCACGGTATTTCAGATCATTTCTTTCTTTAGAAATTAATGTACCGATAAATCCGCCTAAGAAGCCAAGAGGTACAGAAATTAATGCAGGGTTCGTTAACATAATTAACGGTTCACCAACAAAGATTGCTTTACCTTCAACCGGATTCCATACGTTTGGAGATACGGCAACTAAAATCAATGCAGAGATTAAACCTGTTAACATTGCTGTAACTGCACCTGATGTGTTGAAACGTTTCCAGTAGATTGTGTAGATGATTACCGGTAAGTTCGCTGATGCCGCAATACAGAATGCTAATGATACTAAGAAGGCTACGTTTAATGTTTGAGCACCTAAAGCTAATAGAATCGAAACAATTGAGATAATAATTGAACCGATACGAGCTGCTTTAACCGCTTCTTGTTCAGTAACTTTACCTTTTTTAATAATTTGACCGTAAATATCATGTGATAGGGCAGAGGCACCAGAAAGTACTAAACCTGCTACTACCGCTAAGATTGTTGCGAATGCTACCGCACAAACGAATGAGAACAGAATGTCGCCGCCTAGCGCTTGTGCTAGTAGTGGGGCAGCCATGTTACCTGCCGGGTTTGCTGCTACGATTTCGTCTTTACCAACGAATGCTGCTGCACCGAAACCTAGGAAAATCGTTAATACATAGAATAAACCAACAATCCAAGTAGCCCAAATTACTGAAGAACGAGCTGTTTGTGCGTCTTTTACTGTGAAGAAACGCATTAGGATGTGTGGAAGACCCGCTGTACCAAGTACTAGCGCCAATAGCATTGAAATTGTATCAATACCATTTGTATAACGTAAACCTGGATTTAAGTAAGCTTCACCATGCTCTGTTACCGTTGTCATTTGTGTAAACATGTTCGCGATAGAGAAGTCGAATTTTGCTAATACTAAGAATGAAATAATAACAGTACCTAACATTAATAGACATGCTTTAATGATCTGTACCCAAGATGTTGCTGTCATACCACCGAATAATACGTAAATTGTCATCATGACACCAACTAAAAGTACCGCCATCCAGTATTCAATACCTAACAGTAATTGAATTAAGGCACCTGCACCTACAAGCTGAGCGATCATGTAGAACAATACGATTGTAATTGTAGATAATGCTGCTGTACCACGAACTTTTGCTTTATCGAAACGAGCTGTAATCATGTCGGCTAATGTGAATCGGCCTAAGTTACGTAATGGCTCTGCGACGATATATAAAACTACTAAATAGGCTACTAGGTAACCGATCGAGAAGAAGAAGCCATCAAATCCGAATAAAGCAATCGAACCTGCGATACCTAAGAATGATGCTGCCGATAAGTAGTCACCAGCAATGGCCATACCATTTTGCCAGCCCGTTAATCCGCCGCCAGCTGTGTAGAAATCCGACGCACTAGATGTACGTTTAGATGCCCACCAAGTAATGACTAAAGTTAAACCTACGATTGCTACGAAGAAGAATATCGCTGTAAAACTCATTTGCTTCTACCTCCTTCATATTCCGCAATAATCGCTTTCGCTTCTGCGTCATATTTATTAGCACGTGCTACATAGAAGTGAGCTAATCCCCATGTCATTACGAACAACCCAGCTGAATAAAGCCATACCCATGTAATATCACCAATCGCTTTTTGATGTAAGATATCTGTAAACGAAGTTAAGATTGGTAATAACATATAAAGTACTAAAAAGATTGCGGTAATCGACCATAAAAATGAATTCTTTTTCCTCGCCAGTTGCCTGAAAGATTGCTGTGATGCAATTCTCTCATAATCAATAATTGGCTTTTGATTATTCCCCATAAACATTCCCCCATTTTGTGATAATTATTACTGCTTAATGTACGTAAAATTCTGCTTTTAGGATTTTACATTTTCATTCTATTTTAGCTGTAACAAAATTGCAACACTTTTTAAATAAATTATGGGGAAAAATTTTTTGCAAAAATAAGTTTAATAGAGAAAAAATGATACATTAACGGGAGAATATTAAAATGTTATATTTTGGATAATCAATAGAAAGGTAGGATTTACATGGGTTTGGAGGGTCCTGAACATGAAAGAATTACAAAAAATCTGAAAATTAATTATAAGAAAGTATTATTCATTTCTATAAGTAAAAGTAATATTTAAAAAATAATTTATTTTACAAAAAACTAAAATCAGTATATTCGAAAAGTTATATTCATGTAAAAAATGGTATAAAAAAGCAAAAAACTGCTCAAAAATAGCAAATATTTTCGAGACAGTTTTTATTATTTTTAATCTATTGTTCTAATTTATTTTCTTATCATAATTAATGTGATACATCTTGTACAGAAATACCTGTATGTGCTTTAACGCGGATCTCTTTATAAACACGTTCTGCTTCTGCTTGTTCCACTTTGTGTGCTGTTAATATAGAGCCTAGGTACCCTGCAAAGAAGCTTAAAGGAATTGTAATGATGGCAGGTACCGCTAAGTTCACGATTGGTTCACCAACAAAAATTGCATTTCCTGTAGGACTCCAAATGTTTGGACCAAGCGCACCTAATATTAGACAAGATACTAAACCTGTTACCATTGCAGCAACCGCGCCGTTTGCATTGAATTTCTTCCAATAGATTGTATAGAGGATAACCGGTAAGTTTGCCGATGCCCCGATACAAAATGCAAATGATACTAAGAAGGAAACATTTAAGCTTTGCGCAAATAATGCCAAAAGGATTGAAACAATTGCAATGGAAATAGAACCGATTCTTGCAGCTAATACTTGTTGCTTTTCCGTTAATTTCCCGTCTTTCAGAATCTCACCATAAATATCATGCGAAATTGCTGATGCACCTGTTAATACTAATCCGGAAACAACCGCTAATATAGTAGCAAACGCAACGGCACAAATGAATGATAGTAAAATATTGCCGCCTAAAAACTCTGCCAATAGTGGGGCAGCCGTGTTACCAGCAGCATTTTCTGCGATGATTTTATCAAATCCGACGAAATGCATTGCACCAAAACCTAAGAAAATCGTCAGTGAGAAGAAGATCGCCGTAATCCATGTTGTCCATGAAATCGATGCACGCGCCGTTTTCGCATCTTTTACTGTAAAGAATCGCATTAAAATATGCGGTAAACCCGATGTACCGAGGACTAATGCAAGCATCATCGAAACCGAATCGATTGTAGATGTGTACTTCATACCAGGAACTAAATATTCGTCCCCGTAATTTGTGCTAACCGTATCAAACATTTTCACTAAATTGAAATCAAACTTTGAGAATACTAAAAATGCCAGTAATGTCGTACCGAACAATAATAGACCTGCTTTAATAATCTGTACCCAGCTCGTAGCCGTCATTCCGCCGAACAGTACGTACGTCGTCATCATGACACCGACAATTAAAACAGCCATCCAATACTCGATACCGAATAAAAGTTTAATTAATGCACCGGCACCAACTAATTGGGCGATCATATACAAAATTACGATAATAATCGTACCTGTAGCCGCTACACCGCGAATCCGTTTTTCATTAAAACGAGATGTCAGCATATCCGCCAATGTATAGCGTCCTAAATTACGCATCGGTTCCGCTATTATATATAGAAGAACTAAGTTTGCAACGACATATCCGACAGAGAAGAAGAAGCCGTCAAAGCCTGTTAATGCAATCGCTCCGGAAACCCCTAAAAACGCCGCTGCAGATAAGTAGTCACCAGCAATGGCAAATCCGTTTTGCCAACCTTTTAAACCACCGCCAGCTGTGTAGAAATCACTTGCTGAAGAAGTTCTTCTGGCAGCGATATATGTAACGATCAGTGTTAAACCTACGATACCAAGAAAGAAACCTGCTGAAACGAGATTCATTGTTATGCACCTGCCTTTTCATATTCTTGTAAAACAGCAGCTGCAGCTTTATCGAATTTAGATGCCATTTTTACGTAGAGTGTACATAAGATAATTGTCATAATGAATAGGGCAAGCGAGTATACCCATACCCAAGTAATGCTGCCGACAGCCTTCTGTTGTAACACAGGTGTGAATGCCAGCACCGGTAGTAAGATGTAAAATGTCAAAAATGTTATAGTTATTCCGAATAAAAATGTGTTTTTCTTCTTTACAAACTGATTGAATGCTTCCATGCGATCGATTTTTTCATAGTTAATGCCATCGCATTTCGCTGAGATTTTGTCCCCTAATTGACTCAACGGAATTCCCCCTTATGAAAAATTATTCTGTTTTAAACGGCATATTACTATTTGAATCCGTTAATAGTACTCATTGTAAGAGGGGATAGAGTATAATGCAATAACAATTTTTCTGAAAAGTTGGAATGTTTGAAATGGTAATGAAGTAGAATTATCAAGTTTTAAGGAGATAAAATTAAAGAAGATGTGTTTAAAATTTACAAAAGATTATTATTTGGGGAAAGGAAAATAATGAAAAACATATTTTAGCTAGAAATTAAATTACATAAAGCACGATATTATATTTCGACAATTAAAATATCTGTAATTTTAGCTGATTTCGTGTAATTCAGTACATTGTACTATAACACAAAATGGATAGTAAAAATCTGATATACTAACAATGCAAAAATTTTTATAAGACTTGAGGGAGTTTATTCATCTAGGTGAATCTGATTATTTACAAAACATGGAATGATAATATTAATATTTTGACCATGTGTGAGAAAAAACCCGAGATATTCCAAAAAACAAATCAGAAAAATATCAAATTGGAGGAATACGATGTTGAATTTGACTACGAAGCGGTTAACGTTCGAACGTTATACGGAAAAGGATCTTCCATTTGTGGTAGACCTCGTTTCGGACCCTTTCATGATGAAATTTATTGGCAATGGACAAATAAAGGATAAACATTATGCGATTCATTTAATTGAACGGATGCTTGAACAATATCAAAACTTTGGGGATTACGGGTTACATAAACTGTTTCATCGTCAAACGGGAGATTTTATCGGTCACGCGGGGCTTGTTGCACAAGTTATTGACGATACATTTGAAATTGAGCTCGGGTACTGGATTAAACGTACTTATTGGGGACAAGGCTACGGGTTTGAAGCAGCACAGGCCCTTGCAAACTATGCAGATGAAGAAATGTGGTTGCACCGGTATATTTCAGCGATTCAAGTAGGAAATGAAGGATCGAAAAGAATTGCATTAAAAAACGGGATGCATTTGGAGAAAACCATTGAAATGGACGGGAAAATGGTTGAAATATATGTTAAGCTCAATTCATTTGAAGAAGATGAAACGGAAGCATTATAAGAGGAGTATCGACACATTGTGAAAACGTATTTTGAAAGCTACGAACATTATAAAAGGCAAGGGAATTCAATCAAAACAACGACCATTACAGCAAAACAGTTGCTGCCTGCGCTTATTGCCCATATGGAGCGTATGGACAGGCAGTTTACGCTGCATATTATCGGCCAGCTGCCAATACCGATCGATTCTTTAATTAAGGAAGCTTTTGATCAGTGCCATCTAGAACAGCCATTTTATACCCAGCATTGTGAAAAGCGCAGCTACAAATATCGCCAATTAACGAAAAACCGGATTAAAGTGGAGTTTACGATGCGTTACCGTATGGCGCGGCAGGAAGAAAAATGGATAGTTGATGAAATTCAAACCATTTTAAAGAATCGAATACATCCAGACATGTCGGCGTTGCAAAAGGTCTTAATTGTCCATGACTATATCGCAAGAACCTATAGCTATGAACGTCATACTGAAGGTTCGCCATTTGCTGTGTATACATTTATGAATGAAAAACACGGTGTTTGTATGGCGTACGCGCTTCTTTTTGAAAAGATTATGGAAGTACTTCGGATTCCTTGTTATTATGTGATTGGAAAAGCAGCGGGTGAGGGAACAGAGGGGCATGCATGGAATATGGTGCAGATGGATGATCATTGGTACCATGTGGACGTGACTTGGGATGATATCGGCTCAATTTCTGGTAAAGAAGTTCGCTATCGCTATTTTTTAGTTGCGGATGAGAAAATGCGTCTTGATCATGAATGGAATGAAAATCATTATCCAATCTGTACGAGTACTAAATTTGAAGCATTTCATCGTTTATATGATGGCTGTCTTGTCAATAATAGCTTATATTATGCACATCCTGGAAATAGTTATTTGTATGAAATAAAATTTGCAGATTATCCTTTTCATGCAAAACAGAAACTTGCTGTTAACATTCAATTTTGTTTCTATATAGATGGATTTTTATATTTCAGGAATAATTCTCATAATAGTTATTTGTATCAATTTGAACTAGTTGCTGAGAAATTAACGCAGTTAAGCGCGGTAGCAGTTATACGAATCTATGAAACTGAAACATCATTGGAAGTCTTGTATGCAGATAAAACGACAGATAGTATTCAGAAGTTGATTTCAGCGGATACAGAAAGTGAAAATTCTCTAATAGCTGAAACAGATGAAAATCGCCTAGAAGTTCCGTTAAATACATTTGGGGACAGCTGGGTAGCTTCAGTTGAACAAGAAGCGGATTGTCAGCCAATGTTGTTTAAAAGCGCGGTTGGAATCGAATTGATTGTAGAAGATCGTTGCAAACAATTAACGGTAGATATATATATTAATAGAGGTTTACATATACAAATAACGAGTAACCGAAAAAATGTGGAATTCAAACAACCAGCACAATTGAAGGTGCCAATTGCGATAATACCGGGCTTGGAGCAGCAATTAAGTAAACAAAACATGTTGGAGTATTTTGCTGATGAAAAATTTATTTATATACAATTATATAAAAGCGTTACGATCCAACTGAAAATGAAAAAATAAGCGAATGGCCATAATTTAACGGGTCCGGTTAAATTATGGCCATTTCAGTAAAAAACGCATTTTGTCTCACTATTATAAGTATACTTTTGAAACGAGATGTAACTTCCTATAATATATATTATGACCGTGTCCCTATTTTTAAAATGAGTTGCAGCCTTTTCGCTCGCCACTTGGAAATTGATGTACAATTACAAGAACTTCGGGACACTCTATTTTTGGATATTAATACTGAAAACTTAGAAGTTCGGGTCTGAAGTTCTATCCATATTGGATTTTATAATAGATAATCAAACCTGCTCATCTAATAACGAACAGGTTTGATTATTATTTAACTGGAGTATTGATCTCTTTTATAAATGCTGCATAATCAGATTGTTTTAATACAAATAAATTAGTATTATTCCAATGACTTATATCAGTTAAAAACTCATTACTTGAAATACTTTTTATTCTCTTTAGCTCTTGTAAAGGTTTATTGATTTTCTTCTACAACTTGCAATGGCACAGATTCAATTCCTGTAATTATATCTTCTTGATATTCCCCTAAGATGATTAACTAAATGTATTGTAACCTGATGATTAAAAGCATCGATATGGTCTTGATATTTATTGCCACTTCCATATCCCATACTTACGTGAATAAATGCATTTTTTGTATCGGTATGTTTTAGTAATTGGTATATATAGGATGCTTCTTCTTTGGAGTCTAACGGTAACTTTAATTTATTATTCCTCCCTTTTTCACTTAATATTTCTTCGAAGTCTATAGTATTTTGTGTACATTCAGATATATAGTCTTTAAACAGCTATTGTTTTCAATAAATAATAAAAACCTCGATAAATCTTGTTTTTCTAAACCTAGGCAGTGTCTTTCATAAAGTAATTATGTTCAATGATGCATTCTATATTTGTATTAGATAGAATTTCTTCTTTCTAATAGCACATTATCTTTCCATATTCCATCTAATTGAGCGATCTTTTCTCGCACTCCAACAATACGAAAGCCATTCTTGATGTGTAAGTTGAGGCTAGCAACATTCTCTTTAAAGATTTTGGATTCTAGAGTCCAAAAACCTTCCTTTTCAGAAGCTATAATCATATGCTTTAATAATAAATCACCGATTCCTTTCCCTTTAGCGTGTGTATCTATATAAATACTTACTTCTCCTACCCCCTTATACACATTTCGTTTGGAAACGGGAGATAATTTACACCAACCTAAAATATGAATTTCCTCATATGCCACAAATGAACATTGAGGATTTGCTTCACCGAACCATTCATCATAGGATTCTGGTGCTTTCGATTCGAATGTAGCCATTTTTGTTTCTATCCCTGCTTCATAAATTCGTTTTACATCTTGCCAATCTTCACTTACAACAGACCGCACTTTAATTGCCATCGATTAACCTCCATATAAATTGATTGATAATTAAAATAATAAATACAATAGTTGCATTTTACAAGTATTTTTGATTTAATTTTATTAGAGGTGATTGAATGGAAAACAAACGCGAAATTTTTCACATACTAACACGAAGATTTGGCTTATTAAACAAAAATTGCTGCACTGTTGGATCGTTTGAAATTTCTACAATCCAAAGTCATATAATTTATGAAATCGATAAAAAGAAAACACCTTCTATGCAACAAATAGCTGAAACACTCGCAATGGATATTACAACATTCAGTCGTCAAATTCAAACACTTATTAAAATGGATTTGGTGAGAAAAACACCGTCTCCACAAGATAAACGTGTATCGATTTTATCGTTAACAACACAAGGGAAATTTGTCGCAACAACAATTGATGAGTCCATGAATACCTATTTAGAAGAAGTATTTTCACATATGAATGATTTTGAAAAAGAAACTGTGCTACGCTCTATTCAACTACTAAATGAAGCTATGTCCAAATCAAAAGTATGCTGCACCCCTCTTTACTAAGCAAGAGCAATCTTGCTTTTCATTTTCGAAATATAGTTGTACTTTGCAACTAAATAAATTTGATGGAGGATTTTCAAATGGAAATTAAATTAACGGTTAAATCACAAACTTCAAGTTGTTGTTCAGCTACTCCTGAACCAACTACAACATGCTGTGGATCTACTGAGCAAACTAAAAAAGAAACAACAAGTAATGAAATGGCATTTCATTTAAATAAACAATATCCTGTGGCAATACTTGGTGCAGGTCCAGTTGGTTTAGCTGCAGCAGCACATTTAGCAGGAGCTGGTGAATCTTTTATTGTTTTAGAAAAAGGTGCTGACGTTGCTAAAAATATAAAATCATGGCAACATGTTCGTCTATTCTCTCCTTGGCAATATAATGTTGATAAAGCAGCTAAAGAGCTTTTACAAAAGCACGGCTGGAAAATGCCACAGGAGGATGAGCTTCCAACAGGTCAAGAAATTCGCGAACACTATTTACAGCCACTAGCCAATATCCCTGAAATTAAACCATTCATATCATTTAATACAACAGTGGTTGGTATAAGTAAAAAAAATCACGATAAAATGAAGTCTGCTAACCGCGATCAGGCTCCGTTTGTTTTATATATTGAACAAGACGATGAAACAAAACAAATTTTAGCAAGTGCAATCATTGATGCTACAGGCACGTGGACTCAGCCAAATCCGATTCTTTCAGATAATGTATGGACAAAAGCTGAAAAGCAATTAGCTAATAAAATTTTTTATGGCATTCCAAACGTAGATGAATTGAAAAATCGCTATTCAGGAAAACGTGTCGCTGTTGTAGGTGGTGGACACTCTGCGATTAATACAATTTTAGAGTTAGAAAAGCTTAAAGATGTTGAAATTACATGGATTTTACGTAAAAAACGTGTGGAAGATGCATATGGTGGTGAAGACAAGGATGCACTTGCCGCACGAGGTGAACTAGGCAGCCAAATTCACAACTTAGTTGATGAAGGTAAAGTAAAAGTATATACACCTTTCTATATTCAGAATCTTGAACAAACAAAAGATGGCATCATCATCAAAGGCGAAGATCCAGACGGTGAACAACAACTTCCTGTAGTTGATGAAATCATCTCCAATACGGGTAGTCGTCCAGACTTCTCTTTCTTAAATGAAATTCGATTATCGATTGACGCTGCTGTTGAAAGCGTAGAGACGCTTGCACCACTGATTGACCCAAATGAGCATAGTTGTGGTACCGTGCGTCCCCACGGCGAGCTAGAGTTGCGTCAACCAGAAGCTGGCTTCTATATTGTTGGTATGAAGAGTTACGGACGCGCACCAACGTTCTTAATGGCAACTGGCTATGAACAGGTTCGCTCCATTGTCGCTTATTTAACAGGTGATATAGAGGCTTCGCGTAAGGTGGAGTTAGATTTACCTGAAACGGGTGTATGTAGTTTAGATTTAAGTGCATCTAATACCAAAACAACATGTTGCTAATTAAAAGGGCCACGCTAGCTGAACTAGTGTGGCCCTTTTAATTAACAAGAAAGTCTTGTCCATGTACATCAATTTCTAATCAACAATATGGCCCAAAAACGCAAACTTCTTATTGAAGAATCGCGTCCGAATGTTGAATAATATTGATTTATATTAACTGGTTAATGAGTACTATTTAATTCACCATTTTTTATTGGTTTAATTGTAGAATAAATTAACTCTCCAGTTTCGGAAAGTGCTCTAATGTTTACAGGCATTAACATCTCATAATCTGAATTAACAAAGAAAAATTGCGCTCCCACACTGTTAACGATCAAAGCATCTTCAAAGAAGCCTTTCTTTGTTTCAACTTCTATTCTCTTAATAATAGGATTGATAATTTGACCAAAATAGTAGGATCTGTTTCGTTCCTTTGAACCTGATGCACTCCAAGTAAATTCATCATCTTCAATAGGTGGAAAATATGTTGAAATTAATGTAGATTCTAATCCCTCATCATTTCTTAACTCCCAATTCCCCAACCAATTTTGCTCTAACCGAGCCATCATAATTGAATCCCAATTTCTAAATATGGTTAACCAGTCCCCATCTATTTTTCTAACAAGATAGACATCTTCTGTTGCAGAAGACCATTTTTCCGTAAATTTAAACACATCCTCTTCTATGGGTGGTTGTTTGTGATTATAAATTAGAAATACAGTTATCGATACCGTTAATGTTACTATCCAAATAAATATCTTTCTCAATTAATCCCCCCTTTTTTCTGAAAAAGGCGAACTTCTTTTCAAGAATCCCGATTGTGGAATATTGTTTTTATGTAACCCCAAATTTTTCATTTGAGAGCGTTTATTGAATTTACTATTTTTATCCTTTTTCACTAATTTTGTATTATTTATTTTGCGATAAACATGAAATATTGTTTAAGAAGATTTTTTATCAGTGGATTAAGTCCTTCAGGTAACTCACTTACTCTAAAAAACATTACTTCGGTAGTTTCTTGACCATCTGCTTTAAGAACACCACCTTTAATTTCTTTTGAAATATATGCAATTGTAACAGGGTAAAATTGGTCGCCGTTTGGTAACTTCACAAAATGCTGTTTTCCAGAATAGACACCCACTAAATCAAGTTTACCTATTTCAAGCCCTGTTTCTTCTAATACTTCTCTTCTTCCTGCTTCTTCAGTAGACTCTCCTAATTCGATAAACCCGCCGGGAACACCCCATTGCCCATCATTTCTTCTTTGCAGCAATAAATCTCCATTTTCGTTAATCACAGCTACCGCAACTCCAACTAAATTGAGAGGTTGGTTACCCACAATCTTGCGTAAATCTTCAACATAACCCATAGTTTCCTCCTTAAAAAATATAATAAGTGTTTACCTAATTATATTTCGATAAATTTAAAAATTTTCCTTTTGCAAACCTTGCAAAACACTTCCAAGGCCTCATTCGAAAGCATTTCTTAAAAAATGTTATTCAATAATACGGCTCTATAATGGAAAAACGCGACCTTCTTATTGAAGAACCGCGCCCGATTGTTAAGTAATATTAGATTTTTATTGGTTAATTCTATATACACATATCTTGAGGACACATTACAGATGAAGCAAACCTTTGATGGCATTTAAATACATAATTGACCTATCAAAAAAACTTTAAAAAATGTTGAAACTATTTCTCGTTTTTTCCGTCGGTACAGGGCATTACATAATAAAGGAGACTTAATAATGAAGAAAAGTATCAAAAGGAGGTCTTTCATGTTGAAAGCCAAACTAACAATAGTAGGGATTATTTTAATCATTATTGCTGCAAACCCATTCCAAGCACAAGCGGCTACTCAGTTTTCTGATGTGAATAGTCATTGGGCGAAGAAAGAAATCATGTATTTATCTGATCTCAATATTATCGGTGGCTATCCGGATGGAACATTCAACCCGAATGAGCCGATCACGCGATCACAAGCATCTGCTATGCTCATCAAAGCACTAAAGATTCCGCTGAACGAAGATACATCAATTCAGTTCAAGGACGTGGCGAAAGATTCCCCTTACTACAAAATTCTCGCGACGGTGAATGAAAAAGGAATCCTTCGCGGTAACAATGGCTTCATGCGTCCCGGAGAAGAAACATCACGCGCGCAAATGGCTGCAATCTTACGTCGTGCATTCGACATGCCGCTTGATAAGCAACCGACATTCATTGATGTCACACCAGCACACTGGGCATATCAGGATATCAACGGAATCGCAAAACAGCGTGTAGCAGGTGGTTCTAACGGCAAATTTATGCCAAAAGACGCTGTCACACGTGCGCAGTTTTCGGCATTTTTAGTGCGTGCAATGGATGATAAAATGAAATTAAGCAACTATCGTTCATATGTCAGCATAAAAGGTAAAGCAATTGAACAGGATGGCTTGCTCTACTCTATCGCTAAAGACAAAGATGGTTATAATCAAATTATTAAAGAAAATATGGAAACCGCTAAACAAGAGGTTTTATTAAAAGATGAAGACATCCCACGTAGTCCTTGGGATTATTCCCCTTTGTACTTGCATAACAATACTCAATTGATTCTCTATAACAATGAAATTTTTATTCCTTATTATAGTGGCGATTTTGCTGAAGCAGACGAAGTTCCATATGCTTATGCAGTAATGAAAATGAATACAAATGGACAGGAACTGAAGAAAATGAAAGAACCTTCAGGCAGTAACTTCCGTAATATGTTCGTTTGGAACGACCGGATTTTCTATACGGATGTAGATGCAGAGAATTGGAATTACTTGAATCGTCGTATTGTACAGGACAATGAGAAATTTGTGGACAGCAAGCTAGAACTTTATTCTACAAAGATGGATGGCAGTAGTGATAAGAAAAAAGAATGCAGCTTTGATGCGCGTATAACTTTTGATGTATACAGTTACAGTTACGGAGATGGAACACCTATCGAGGCGGGTGGAGAAAATAAATCTGTATTATATGACCATTCTTCAATTTATTACTTTAACAATAAAGGTATCTTCAAATATAGTTTGCTTGATAAAACGACAAACAAGCTTTCCAATGTTTTAGCTAAGGATATGAATATTTCAGATACACAATTAGTTGTGACAGATCTAAACGGAAAGAAACATATACTAAAGAAATAACCTATAAACAAAAAAGTGGTCTTTTGATAAATCGTACTTACTTATGGTACGGTTAACCCATGTTAATCCAAAAGCCTTTTAATTTACCAATAATTCCTTTGAATTCTTATTCAAGAAAAGCGCCCGATTGTTGAAGATCGTTATTCAACTAAAGGCCCTGGAATCGAAATATTGGAGCGAAAAAAATGAAGGTTTACAGCGTTAATAAATTTTCTCTGTATACAGGTTTTTATTCAAATAACAACTCATAACGTTTTCTCCATGTTTATATACCATTGCATAAAAAGCTGTATAAACAAGGTTACATACAAAAACCCGCAAACGTTGATTTAACAATGTTTGTGGGTTTTCTGTACGTGTCCAAACTTTGATTTGGGAACGTTTATTTTATATTTAATGTATGATTTATACGAATCTTTTTTGCACATAACCAAAATAAATAGCGGACAGTAGTAAAATTAGCCCCGAACCAATGAAAAGCCACTGAACAGAAAAGATAGTTGCTAACGTCCCTGCAAGCAATGTTGATAAACCAAATAATAAAGATGTTAATACACCTTGGGCACTATAAACTTTCACAAGTTGTTCATCCGTTGCTTTTAATTGTAGCCACGTACCAAGCAGAATGCCTTTGAACTGGTCAAAAACTCCGAAAAATAGACTTAATATTAGTGCTACTATTGCAATTTGGTTTAATCCAAACAATAACATCACAATAGCAACAGCAACTGATGAAAACAATACGATATTTTTTAAATTCCTCTCGAAAAATTGGTCAAATTTAGTGAAAATAAAACCACCAATAATCAATCCAATGAAGAAGGTTGTATTAATATAACCCCACCATGCCTCAGATACATGTAGTACATCAGCCACAAAAAGATACATAATGGCTGCGACCCAAACGACATTTGCAATGGATTCAAGGATAATCATTACATGAATCGTACGGAACGAATGATTATCCCAAATAAGTTTAAAGCCCTCTGTTAGTTCCTGTTTTTTAGCAACATTTAATTTTCTTTCGAATCGCGTATTGTCTGTAACGAACAAAATAAAAAATGTAGAGAGAATAAAAAGGAATAATGTCATCCAAATCACTATTCCCCCACTAGTTGCTGCCACAAGTATCCCGCCAAGTGCCCAACCACCAAGCCGTGTTGATTCATCAAGCATTGATAAAGTTCCATTTGCACGTAGAAGCTGTGAATTTTCTACGATTCGAGGAATCAGCGCAGTACTAGCTGGTTGTGCAAACCCATCTAAAAAAGCGACTGCAAAAATGATTATTAGCATAAAGGATAATGACAGTGTATAAAGCGAACCTACTGCCAAAATCAACAATAAAATCGTTTTTAATGCTTGCGAAATAACAAGTAATTGTTTTAAACGGTAACGATTAAACAGTAGAGGCGCAAAACTGCTACTAATCATGCGACCAGCCATATTTAAAAATGGTAATAGTGCCATATAGAATGGTGATTCACTTGCTTGATATAAAATAGAAATTAACCCGACGATATAAAAAACGTCACCTAAGTTGGCAAATAATTGACTAATCCATAAATAATGAAACGATTTTTTCATCTTCACTACCCTTTCTTGTATTAAAAATTCAAAAGGTAGTTAAAGTTACACTCGTATCTCCTCCAATTCACTCCGATACACCACTAGCTAACATTTAAATATAAGAACAAAAACGAACTGTAATTATCCATTTTTGGCAGGAAGATGAAATATTTATTTTAATTATAACGTAAAAATTATGCATTTAAAACAAGTTCCCAAAGCGATGTTTGGTCACATTTAGAAATATTTGTTGCTCTAAGCATCCATTTAAATTCCGGTTCCTTTTGAAAGTTTCTTTTTAATAACAAAGTAAGTTACTACACCTAAGCAAATGTATATAATCAACATATAACTTCCCAATAACATTGAGTTCTTAAATACAGTCGTTAGCGTGTAGGCGGCTTATGTTTCAAATCAATCTTAAATTTTTCATATCCACAGTCAAAACTAAAAGACACAACCATTAACTATTTCAATCGTTATTCCCCTTTCTGCTTTAATAACCTTCCCCGTTAGCTTAAGTGGCCCTTTAACTGAAAAGGTTCCATTCCGTATCCAAGGAAAGCGCCCGATTACGATATAAGTAAAAACCTATTTAGTTGTTTCCATTGAGGGAAGTATGAGAAGACAAGCTATACCGATAATTAGTAGATAGGCGGATAATATAAATCCTAAGCTAATGATACCGATTAAGTCTATTAGGTAGCCAAATAGCAAGTAACCTGGTATGCCTCCCCCAACACTAATAATATGATAAACACTAAATACACGCGCAAGGTGTGTACCCTGTACATTGGTTTGAAGATAACTCACAACGAAAATATTTAATATACCTTGAGAAACCCCGCCAACTATTAATAAAAACTGTAACAAAGGCAATGGCAATTTCAGTGCAAAACATAAAATAGCAAAACTAAAAGCAAATAATGATATTAAGAACCCATATTTTTTATTTAAATTGTTGTATAGAAATGGACTAATTAATGAACCTATTACAATTCCGAGTATTGTCGGGGTTGTAAATAAGAAAAAGTATTCGGCTCCTTTACCATATATCACTTTTAAATAACTAATTAAGTAAATATCAATTGCAGAGCCAACCATCCAACCTAAAAAAAATATAATAAACAGCCTGAAAATGATTCGATCCTTTTTAATATAAAGAAGACCTTCTTTAATTGAATTCACTAAGGGAGCTTTTTCTGATATATAAATGTTATTTTGATAAGCAGGTTGAATAAAGAAAACAGTTAGAAGAGAAGCAAAATAAAAAATAGTCACGACGAGTAAACTCTCATATATAGTAAAACCGAATTTAAATAACAGAGCTGCAAAGGAATAAGCAATCAGTTTACCTGTCATATTAATGATACGAAAAAGGCCATTAGCTTTAGGGATTGACTGACTATCTATAATATGTGGAATTAAGCTGGCACTTGAAGTAGTGAAAAAAGCATTCACGAGTGTGATTAAAAAAATCAGTACATAAATTATAAGAACCGATTTGTTTTGAAAATAACTGATGTAATAAAAGAGCAACAGTAGGACTATTCGAATAGCGTCGGAAGAAACCATTATTTTTTGTAATGGTTTTGCTTCAACAAATGCCCCGATGTGTAAACCAAATAATAAAACAGGAAGTGCCGAAAATAGAAAATATAGCGAAGTATCGACACCAGTCCCTCCCAATGTCTGCAGCATACTCAGTAAAATAACAAATAATATTGCATCTCCAAACGCACTAAAAAAGTGAGCAGAAAATAGTAAGAGGAATTTTTTATTGTTAAACATGTTTCACCTCATCCATTTTAATTGACCAGTGGTTAATAAAGAGTGAAAAGAAAACTCTAGCGAACTAGAGTTTTTAGTAAAAAATCGGTATAGGATTGTGCTTCTTCTTGCGCTTGTTCGAAATTTTCAACGCGTCCTTTATAATAAAGGACAAAGCCGTGAAGCGCTATAAATGTCGAGTGGATGTTATTTTCATCTAATGTATGCTTATGTAGGCATTGTAAAGTATGATTGAACTTTTTTAAGCTTTCTCTTGGAGCGATTTGTTGTAAGGGATCATTTAAACCATCGTGTTTAACAAACATAAAATCATACTGGCTTTGATTGTCTAAGCCAAATTGAATATAGTTAGTTAATACATATTTAGTACCTTCAAGGCAATCAAATTTTAAGGCACTATCTAATAAGTTGTTTAATATTGTGAAATACTTTTCAATAACCGCATTAAATAAATCTGTTTTATTTTGAAAGTGGTAGTAAATAGAGCCGTGACTAAATCCTAAAGCACTTGCAATAGAACGCATCGACACTTTTTGAAAATCAATTTGAAGAAACTGTCGGTCTGCCTCCTCAACAATCATATCCTTTGTTAATCCATTCTCAACTTTCTTTCGTCCCATAAATTACACCTCTATTTGACCAGTGGTTAATTTTATAATAAAGCATAAAATTTATTAATGCAAATTAAAAATTGGTTAAACCAAATAAGTTGCCATTCCCCCGTTTGTAACTTAATTAAAGATTCTTATCAAACTTTATTAAAAACCACCCAGATGCAATGCTGTTCGCAATGAACAACAGCAAAATGTTAAACGGCTCAACGATTAACTGCGCTGGTGGTCAAATCTTTAACTAATGTTGCAATCAAACATTGCGAAGGAACCACTCAGGCTGAAGCAGCATTATGGCTTATGTAAGAGCAATCTTCATTTGTACTAGGGCAAACATTAAATGGTGATGGTAGTTGGACAGTCAACTAACTAAATCAACAATATAATCAACTGAAAATCAAAATCAATAAAACTTTCATATACAAAATATCATTCAACTATTAAAGGAGCTGAGATTAAAATGAAATCTTAGCTGCTTTAAGTTTGATCTTGAATTTTCAATATATATATTAGATGACAGGATGAAACCATTACTTTAGCATCTTCTTCTGTAAAGAATTAGGTTTAAACGGATTTTTTTGTTACTGATTTGGTCATCATTATTGCCTCTCCTAGTTAGATTAAATAACACTTGTCAATAACTAAGATAGTACAGCTTGAATATTATCGCCTGTTCAAAGATTCCACTTACCTCTCGGCGACACATCTGTATACTTATTTTTTTAACTCTTCGTTTACAAACTGCTGTATACGAGCACCGATCGCATCCCGTACTTGCTGGAACACTGCCCATTTTTCTTCCTCTGTACCCGTAGCTTTAGCGGGATCTTCAAATCCCCAATGCTCACGGCGCACACCTGGAGGAGTCATTGGACACTTATCCGCCGCATCTCCGCAAAGTGTTACGACTAATGTTGCTTTGTTTAAAATATCTTGATTAATTAAATTCGACGTATGGTGAGAAATATCGATTCCTACTTCATTCATTGCCTTAATCGCATTGGGATTGACACCATGCGTTTCAATTCCAGCTGAATACACTTTCCAATCTTCCGGTAATAGCTTTTGTGCCCATCCGTCCGCCATTTGTGAACGGCATGAATTTCCTGTACATAAGAAATATAGTGTGTTTTTTGTCATATTATAAACTCCTTTAAAAGATTCGTAATGTAATATAAAGTCCGATTAATGTAAAAATTAAGATCGGCACCGTTAACACAATCCCTGTTTTAAAGTACGTACCCCAAGAGATTTTCACACCCTTTTGAGACAATACATATAACCAAACCAGTGTCGCAAGTGACCCGATTGGTGTAATCTTTGGACCTAAGTCTGAGCCGATAACATTAGCGTAAATTAATGCTTCACGTAACGTACTATCCGTCGTCGTTTCTGCAATCGCTAAAGCATTGACCATCACAGTTGGCATATTGTTCATGACAGATGATAGAAATGCCGCGATAAAGCCCATTCCAACTGTAGCTGCAAACAAACCTTGCTCTGCTGTCCATTCAATTACACTAGCTAACATAGGGGTTAATCCTGCATTGCCTAGTCCGTATACAACAACGTACATCCCGATTGAGAAGAATACGATATTCCAAGGTGCCCCTTTCACAACGGCTTTTGTATCCACGACAGCACTTTGTCTTGCCATGACTAAGAAGAAAATCGCGATAACGCCTGCTACGAGCGAAACCGGTACACCAATAAATTCACTTGAGAAATAGCCAACTACTAAAATTGCAAGTACAAACCAAGATAACTTGAACATTTTCATATCTTTAATCGCAAGGCGTGGTTCCTTTAACATCGATTCATTGTATTCACGTGGAATCGATTTGTTAAAGTAAATCAGCAGTACAACAATCGTTGCCGCAAGCGAGAACAAGTTCGGAATAATCATACGTGAAGCATACTCCACAAACCCAATATCAAAGAAGTCTGCTGATACGATGTTGACTAAGTTACTCACTACAAACGGTAAGCTCGTTGTGTCTGCAATAAAGCCACTCGCCATAATAAACGGGAAAATCATTTTTTCGCTAAATTGTAAATTTCGCACCATCGCTAACACTATTGGCGTTAAAATTAGTGCCGCTCCGTCGTTCGCAAATAATGCAGCCACAACCGCTCCAAGCAAACTGACAAACACAAACATTTTTACACCATTGCCTTTTGCTGCCCGCGCCATATGTAATGCAGCCCACTCGAACAGACCAATCTCATCTAATACAAGTGAAATTAAAATAATTGCAATAAACGATAATGTGGCATTCCATGTAATATCTATTACTGTCCCGACATCGTTAAAATCGACCACACCAACAAGTAATGCAACGATTGCTCCGGCCATTGCCGACCAGCCAATATTCAGTCCTTTTGGCTGCCAGATGACAAAAATCAGGGTAATGATAAAAATGAGTGCCGAAATAACAAACATATTCATATTTTAGCCCTCCACACAGTCGCTGTTAATTTTACATCCACATGTCGAATCCTCATTAATTGAAGCAAGTATATTTTGCATTAACGAAGTTTGATTTTCATGAATACGGTAATGCTTCCACGTCCCGACTTTACGTTCTGTAATAATGCCAGCTTCCTTTAGCTTTCGTAAATGCTGACTCACAGCAGGCTGTGAAATTTTAAGGACGTCCGTAAAATCACATACGCATACTTCCCCTTTTTTCAGACAGGCTAAAATGCGTAAACGATTGGCGTCCGCAACAGCCTTCAACTGCTTTTCCATTAAATCGAGCTCCATCATATCCCTCCATAGCTATATAATAATATGCTTATATTATGATTAAAAAATAAATCACTATATAATGATATGCTTATATTATGTTATGACCATTATTTTTGCAACCCTATTATTTACTATTGCATCAAAGAAATGAGAAAACAGTTCAGTTCGCAAATCCTTTTTTTAGATAAAAAAGACTCACTTTAGAAAAAGGTTGATTAAAAATGAAAAGGGCTTCCATATTCCGGAAGCCCTTTTCATTATTCTTTTACTCTTATAAGCCGTAAACTATTTAGCGATACCAAAAGTGTGGCTCCCATATCTGAAAGTATGGCAATCCACAATGTTAACCAGCCGGGTATTACTAAAAGTAGTGCAAGGAATTTAATACCTACCGCAAAAGCAATGTTAACCTTAATAACATTTAATGCTTTTCGGCTTAACTTTACAGTGAATGGGAGTTTTTTTAAATCATCGCCCATTAAGGCAACATCAGCAGTTTCTAATGCTGTATCGGTACCAGCACCACCCATCGCAATACCTACTGTAGAAGCTGCTAACGCAGGTGCATCGTTTACACCGTCGCCTACCATCGCTACATTGCCATACTCAGCTCTTAATTTTTTTATAAAACTCAATTTATCTTCAGGCATTAAGTCGGCTTGTATTTCTGATACCCCAACATAGTCACCTATTGCCCTAGCAGTTCCTTTATTATCACCCGTAAGCATGATTGTTTTTTGAACGCCAAGTTGATGCAATTTATTAATTACCTCTTTGCTTGATTCACGGACTTCATCAGCAACAGCAATAATTGCAAGTATTAATTTTTCAGTTCCAATTACCATCACAGTTTTACCTTGATTTTGAAATTCGGTTACATCCTGTTCTAGATTGTGACTGAAATTTATCGAGTCCATCTCCTTAAATAGTTGGGGACTACCAATATAATAAGTTATTCCCTTAATTGTACCCTTAACGCCTTTCCCTGTAATTGAAGTAAAGTCTTCTACTACAACACCCGTAAAAGAAATTGAATCATTTTCTGCTTTTTTAACAATTGCCGATGCAAGGGGGTGTTGGGAACGATTTTCAAGCGCCGCAATCACTGCAAGTAAATCTTCTTCATTTATATTATTTTCAGTCATTTTATAATCTGTAACAACGGGAATACCTTTTGTTAAAGTCCCTGTCTTATCAAATGCGATTGCTTTTAAAGCGCCCATTTCTTCTAAATAAACGCCACCTTTAATAAGGACCCCCTTATTAGCTGCATTTCCGATTGCCGAAACAATAGAAATAGGTGTAGAAATGACGAGTGCACATGGACAACCAACTACTAAAACGGATAATCCTTGATAAACCCAAATTTCCCAACTACCATCAAAGAAAAGAGGTGGCACTACTGCAACTAAACCTGCGATCAGCATAATAATGGGTGTATAATACTTTGCAAATTTATCTACGAATGCCTGTGAAGGTGCTCGTTCAGCTTGTGCTTCCTCAACTAATTCAATAATTTTTGAAATGGTTGTATCTTCGACTAATTTTGTTATTTTAACTTCAAGTAAACCTTCTTCATTTAATGTACCTGCAAATACTTCATCATCTACTGATTTACCGACAGGAACTGATTCACCCGTAATAGCGGCCTGGTTTACAGAAGAATAACCGTTTACGACAACACCATCCATCGCAATTTTTTGACCAGGTTTTACAATCATGATGTCCCCGACTGTGGTTTCTTCTACATGAAGCATTAATTCTTGACCATTTCTTCTAACGAGGGCCTCTTTTGGAGCGATATCCATTAATGAGCGAATTGATTGTCTTGCTTTATCCATTGAATAGCGCTCAAGTGCTTCGCTGATCGCAAAGAGAATCACAACAATCGATGCTTCTGCCCATTCACCGATGAACGCTGCACCAATTACAGCAACTGTCATTAAAGTTTTCATATCAAAATCTAGACGACGCAAGTTTTGGAAACCGACTTTAAAAAGAGAGTATCCGCCAATAACAATTGATGTGATAAACAATAACGAAGTGATGAGATTATCTTCCCCGTTTATAAACTGTGAAAGATAGCCAAAGACAATAAATAACCCGGCATACATTAAAGTACTGTGCTTTTTATAAAAAGGTACTTTTACCTCTGTAAGTCGATTATTTCCATTCGTATAATTGCCTTCTTCGCGAACAGGCTTATCAGGAATCACTTTCAGATTCTCAAAAGCACCTGCTTTTTCTAATTCCTCGATTGTCGCATCCCCATACACGCTAATTTTCGAAGCGCCAAAATTCACCTTTGCTTCCTGAACCCCAGTTAGTTCTTTTACATTGCGCTCAAACTTCCCTGCACAGTTTGCACAGGAAAAACCCTCAACTCTAAATACCTTTTTATCCATTAATGAATCCGTTGAATTATTCAACTTGAACACCTGCCTTTTGATGGGCAAATGCTATTTCAATGAGTTGTTTTACATGATCGTCATCCAATGAATAATAAACTAATTTCCCTTCTTTACGGTATTTAGCTATTCCGAGATTTTTAAGCAGTCTTAAATGATGTGAAGCTGTAGCTGTAGATGCTCCTACAATATTGGCAACGTCACAAACACACAGTTCATTTTGTGACAATGCATAAGCAATTTTAATTCTTGTATCATCTGATAAGGCTTTGAAAATTTTGGCTACTTCTATTGGGTTTTCCATAGATAATTTCTTTTGAATCCAGACGACATTGTCCTCATTTATACACGTGATTTCACACACATCATTTGCTTTCTGCAAAGTATTCACCTCTATATTCTAATATACGTTTGATTGTATATATTAGGTTATGCTTCTTCATCTAAATAGTCAAATGAATATTTGAATGAAGTATCGATGTTATTCGACAATAGAATAAATTGCATTATCCTTGATTTAAAGGCAAATTTGTATAAAGAGATTTACTCCAGGGTAAACTTTTTAAAGAAAAATCTGGAGGTGCGTTTAACGTGTTAGAGAAAAAATTAGCTCTTCATGAAACAATGGAATTTCATGAAGTTATAAACTTTATGACAACTAGTTTACTTAAATCGAAGTTAAGTCAAGGTGTTGTCTTTGATGATGATTTAAGGGCTTTATTAGATAAAAATGTGAAATTATCTACCCCAGCACTTGCCGCAATGGTTAAGCTCTACTCTAAATCGGAACTGGTATATTAGGAGGTCAAATTTATGGAAGACTATTTAGATCCAATCAATTCAATCGGAATGCCTGAACTAACGGATTCGGGAGTTGCGCTTGAGTTTTTGCTTACAACAAAGACGGGAATTCGAAATCTTTCAATCGCCTTAACCGAAACAGCTTCCCCAGCACTGCAAAAAATCATGAGAACGCAACTCAATGTGATGATTGATCTATATTTTGAGATTTCTGAGCTTATGATGAAAAAAGAATGGCTGAAGCCTTATCATCTAGAAGGTCAAAAAGAGTTGGATATTAAATCTGCTGAAAATGCGATAAGTATTGCACAGTTGGATTTATTTCCTAAGAGCATGAACCGCAAAGGAATGTTCCCTACCCCACCAAAAAAGTAAACGGAAACGAGGGATTTTTTAATGAAAGCTGTTACTTTTCAAGGTATAAAAAATGTTGAGGTCAAGGAAGTAAAAGACCCTAAAATTAAAAAAGCCGATGATATTATAATCCGTCTAACAACAACAGCTATTTGCGGATCTGACTTGCATCTGATGCATGGAATGATACCAAATATAGGCCAAGATTATGTCGTTGGGCATGAACCAATGGGAATTGTAGAAGAAGTCGGCAAAGATGTGACGAAGGTTAAAAAAGGTGACCGGGTTGTCATTCCTTTTAATATAGCCTGTGGTCAATGCTGGTATTGTAATCACGAGCTGGAAAGTCAATGTGATAATGCAAATGACAATGGTGAAATGGGCGCCTACTTCGGCTATTCAGATACAACAGGCGGTTTTCCTGGAGGACAGGCAGAGTATATGCGTGTTCCCTATGGCAATTTCCTCCCTTTTAAAATTCCGGAGAAATCTGAAGTTCCTGATGAAAGTCTCGTTCTCCTTGCCGATGCTGCCTCTACTGCTTTTTGGAGTGTAGAAAATGCCGGTGTGAAAAAAGGAGATACGGTTGTTATTCTTGGTTGCGGACCTGTTGGGCTATTGGCGCAAAAATTTACTTGGTTAAAAGGTGCAGAAAGAGTAATCGCAGTTGACTATATAAGATATCGTCTTAAACACGCAAAGAAGACAAACAAGGTCGAAATCGTTAATTTTGAAGACCATGAAAATTGTGGTGAATATTTAAAAGAGATTACAAAGGGCGGCGCGGACGTTGTCATTGATTGTGTCGGGATGAGCGGAAAAATGACGCCATTAGAGTTTCTGGCAAGTGGTATAAAACTGCAAAGTGGTGCTATGGGAGCGATTGTGACCGCCAGTCAAGCAGTACGCAAAGGAGGAACAATCCAAATTACCGGTGTTTATGGTGGCCGGTACAACGCTTTCCCACTCGGTGACATCTTCCAACGCAATGTAGCAATACGCACCGGACAAGCCCCTGTCGTGCATCTCATGCCTCATGTCTATAACTTAATCGCTGATGGTAAGGTGAATGCAGGTGATATTATTACACATGTCCTCCCACTTGAAAAAGCAAAACATGGCTATGAAATATTCGATACAAAGCAAGATGACTGTATAAAAGTTGTTTTAAAACCTTAAATATAAGTATTTGGTACTTTTGTAACTACTCTTTGCAAAAGTACTTTTTTATTATAATAATTACCTTCTCTCCACCTACTTATCACGAGAATAAGCTTCAGCCACCCCTTTAACAATTTAACGCCTTCTCCCCGAAAAGGTATTTACAATTAATTCGACACATTTTATATAAATTCCATTAAATATATCAATTTATTAATAAACATTTGCTCTACATAAAAATATTACCAGTATTATTATCCTACAATAACTAGTAATATATATTTAGAATCAAAAAGGAGGATTTACCGCGTTGAAGAAAGCATTTAAACTTGGTTGTGGCGGGTTTTTAGCCCTTATTATATTAATAGTAATCATTGCAGTGTTCAGTGATGGAGAAACATCTGAAGTGGATTCAGATACAAAAGTTGAAGCGACAACTGAACCGAAAGAAAACGCAGCAGATACAAAAGAAGAGCCAAAAGAGGAAGCAAAAGAAGATAATGTACCGCGCGAATATAAATCTGCGTTGAAAAAAGCTGAAATGTATGCGGAAACAATGCAAATGTCTAAAGCTGGTATTTACGATCAGTTAATTTCGGAGTATGGAGAAGGTTTCCCTAAAGAAGCTGCGCAATATGCAATCGATAACCTGGAGTTTGACTGGAAAGCGAACGCATTAGAAAAAGCAAAATCATACGCTGAAACAATGGCAATGTCTGACACTGCTATTTATGATCAATTGATTTCCGAATACGGAGAAAAATTTACGGCTGAAGAAGCACAGTATGCAATTGATCATTTAGAATAAAATGAAAGCCTTCCATCGAATTGGTGGAAGGTTTTTTTCATTAAAATTCATCGATTTCCTTAATGACCGTTTTTAACAAATCAATTGAACGGACAGGATCGCCCTTATACTGCAGGCTGTGATCCGCTCCTTCCAGTAGTCTTGACACCAGTTTTGGATTATTGGCGAATTGACGATATCTTTCCGCATTATAATGCGTGTCATCATCCCCAATAAAACATAAACTTTCGTTACGGCTGTGTAACATTGATTCAAAAACATCATCCCGATTAAGAAGCGGCGTTAACCATACAGCCTTTGCATTATGAAAGATTTCTTTGTCTAACAATGAAGCCATAGCAATCGTTCCTAGAGACTTTCCAACAAGATAATAGCCATCATATGAGTTCTCTTCTAAAACTTTATCAATGACTGTACCTACATCATGTTTAATCGCTTCAACGAGCTCATCCATAGTGAAGGAATCATAAAACTTATCGTTATACGTATAATTCACCTGCAGCACATCCACCGATTTATGTGAAAACACGCCCGTCGAATAATGAAGAAGTGGTGCTTGCGCGGTATAGCCAGCTCCAGGAAGCAAAATCGCCAATTTTGAGGCATGCTCATCGGTACTTAAAACAGTATAATCAATATCCTTACCTTTATAACCTTTGATAAAATCTGTTTTAACTTTAAACATATATAAAACCCCTCCTATAAATTATTTATTACTTGGTTCAGTTGCATTTTGATCGACATCAACCGTCCATGAAACAATTGTTGTACTGTCCCGTACACCTTTTGCTTCAATCTCTTTTAATAGCTGCCTTACAGAATCGTGTAGAGACTGGGCATGGTCAAATACATTCATAATATCCTTCGGGTTATCAAATGTAGTTTGAGGACATTCCGTTAGTCCGTCCGTTGTCAAAAACAGCTGATTCCTTCCTTTTCGCAATTCTCTGCGACCCGTACTGTAACACGGCACATCCAATTCAAATGTATTGACACTCCCGATCCACTCGTAGAAATTTCTTTGATTTAACTGATATTGCTGCATTTCAGCCAATTCGGGATGAAATAAATGAAAAATACAGTCCCCAACTGAAAACCACCAAATATATTTGTCTTTCCTTAACACGATCAGACATGCCGTTTCCCCTTGTACTTCACGGCAACGGGCTAAAAAGAGCGGATTTTGAAAAATATGTAGGATATGATGATCTAATTCCAGAAAAGCTTCAGAAAGTGGCTTGTTAAAAATTGAAGTCAGATTATGTTCTTCTTTCGTAAAAGTTTCCACGACAAGTTCGGCACTTTCCGCACTGTTATGAGCATCCAAAATCATGACAAATTCCCAATTCTGTTCTTCATTCACCCAGACGATACAACCATCCTCGTTTTTATATTGCCCTGCTGATGAATGGCCACCAAACCGTCCAATTGTAAGATTCTTGAATTGCTGAATGTGCGGTAAATCAACAAAATGCGTTTCGCTCCCTACCCAACTGAATTTGAACATTTCTACTAACCTCCTTATACTCTTTATAGATTTCCATAGTATAGCACCAATAAAATGAATTTGTAAAATATGGAATAAATTTAGGGGGAAGGTAGGAAATTCGCCACTTTATATAACAAAAAAGCAATCGGTTCCCCAATTGCTTTCATCATTTTTTTATTAAACTTCTACACGGTAACGCCAATTTGCGTGTTTAACATCCTCATAATTGATATACGCAACACTTGCTTCAATGACGTCGTTTAAGTTCAGGCTATGATCCTTTGCAAATTCTTTCAGGCTATCCAGTAATTCTTTATCGCATGTCGTCCGGAATTCGATGCGATCTTTAGGCCGGTTTTTTTTGTCGTAAACGATTGAACCGGATTCGATTAAATTACTATAACCATTTTCCAATAAATAACCGATATGTGTGTCATATTTTTCGGCAAGCTGCTTTAAACTGTTAATAATTGCCGCGCTCATTCGCGTTTTGTACCGGATTCTAGATTCATCTGTTGTTTGAATCAGTTTCCCATTATGTATCTTCCACATTGTCATTCTCCTATCAGCAATTCGTTACGTATATTATAGCCATTATTGCACAAAAGAAAACACTCCTTATGGCATAAGGAGTGAAAGGCGTAAAGTTGCGGTCGGTATTGCCTATTAAGTTGTAATGTTTCGTACGTTAGTTTAACATCATATAAAACGTTTGAGCTGAAATTTTCAATGGTATATCTCAATAATGGTATATCTCAATTCGTGTATGCATTACGCTCGCCTAACTTTTGCTGGCATCTTTCGAAAATCTTCGTTAAAGCATTTTTGTTCATTAATTGCCTAAAATAAACTGTGAATGTTGCTTTATAAACGCATACAACGAAGCTAATAGAAATCATCATATAAACAATCTAAACTAGTGGTTAACTTACATCTACTCTTCAGTGACCGCAACTTTACTTACAAGTAATATACCACGTCAAAACATCCTTAAACCTAATTTGCGAACTTTTTTTTCGGAATTTCAATGATTCAAGTATATAATAGTAGGAACGGAGGTGTCTTAGCATGCTAAAAATTAAAAAGATCGAGTTTATTAAAGTTCTGTATGATGACGCATTAGCGCAAAATATCTTTTCAATCGCGAATATTACGTTTTCAAATAGAAATCCGATTCAAGGAGCCCTCCTCTACTGGCAGCAAAATGAATCAAAGGAACCTTATACAAAAGAAGGCGATTACAAGTTTTTCTATGACTTGGCAAAAGCGCAATATTTTGCTGCTGTAAAGTTTCCGAAAGACTGTGAATTAACACGGGATGAACGCCAGGAACTTGCCTATATCTTACTGGAAGAGCGCGGAGCAATCGGGACGTATAGTTTTGTTTCGACGAAGCCAAAAGCAACTTTCCATTTAAATAGTGCTTTTCAGGAAATTCCGTTCCCTGCACAGTTTTCGGTAGATGATTTTAATGATCTGTCCATTGTGAAACAAATGGAATCGAATGATGAAACTGTTTACGAGCAGCTTCCATATGACCGTGTATTTTTAGAAGCTTACCGAAACTGGTGCCATCAAGCAGTCCAGTTGCATCCTTCCCGCTTGACGGCTTATTTTCAATACTTGCCGTCTACGTATGTAAGTTATGCGAACCCGCTTCTATCAGAGCAGTTTATAATCGATTATTTGCCCGATGTGGATCTGGAAGCACTCCAGTATAACAAGCCTGTACTTGCGCGGTTGTCGATGTCCTTTAAACGTTATTTAGTAACAACATTAATGGCCAACAAAAAGCGTTTGAATCCGGATTTTGTCGATCAACTGGATGACTTCATTGAAAGTAATGTCTTTTATAATTCATTTGAGCTTATTTATTTACCGGAAGCCGATGAAATCCCGGATATGGATATGCAGCTTTTCGAATATGACCGCGGTTCGTATAAATGGTCTGGGAGTGAGCATTTAGTGAAAGGAATTCCGTCACTAGTCAGTCAGAAGTATAACCGGTATGGGGACCGACGATTAACAAATGCCGAAATGGATAAAAAATTTAAGGCATACAGTGACGAACAAAAACAGTTATTTACCGCAATTGCGGAGCTGCATTGGCTGAATAAGTACAAAAATGAGCTGGATTGGTCTTACATTTGCCAATATAATGTGCATTTAACGGAACAATTTTTAACGGCGCATATCAATTATGTCGATTTCAATGCGCTGGGCCAAAACACGGATATTGCAGTAAATGAGGATTTTTTATCGACCTATTTACACCGGTTTAACCATCAAAAAGCGGTTCCGTTAATAATCTCTCATTTGACAGAGCAGTTCTATTTAACACATAAAGATGAAATCAAAGTCGATCTCGATTTGCTGTATAAATATATGGACAATATCGATGAGGAAGAGTTTTTGCGAATTGAAAGTTATTTGCTTGATTAATAAAGGCCTGCTTTGTAACTCGATTACGAAGCAGCCTTTTTGATTTACAAAGAGCCAAACAATAAAAAAAATCAATCTACAACGGATTCGTAGATTGATTTATAACAGTAGATTAAGTTGTAATTTCATAAACACCTCGATGCAGCATGGCGTAATTTGCACATATGTGGGACATTTCCATCGTCAAATCGGGCTGGATATAGTGGATGTTCACGAGTTCGATTGAATGAATCGGCATTACATCCTTATAATAAACTGTTTCGGTTTGAGGACTAATCATTTTGTCTCATCTCCTGTTCCATTGCATAGCCGTTATACGCAAGTAATTGCTGATAGGAAAGCTGATTTACGTAATACCGGAAATTCAATGGCTGTAATCCAAACTGTTCACACTTTTCTACATACATTTTATACCCTTTTTCAAAATAACTCATTGTTCTTCTCTCCTTTGTTATATAACAGTTTTTATTTGTAAATTAAATATATAACAGTTTAGGGACAGTGTCAATGAATTATCTGAATCTTTATTTTACTTCCGGAAATTTTCGACAAGGGTTTTTATCAGGAATCCGCAGTAGACAATCATTTCATCTTATCGACATCTTTGTTACCATAGGAGGCGGGAGGAATTAGATGAATCTTATTTATAAAAAACTAATCGATTTTGGCGTAAATACTATAGTTGCTGAGTATCTCTCAGTGGGAATCATGATTATTTTTATCGTGCTCCTTTGTTTATTGGCAAACTTTATAACTAAAAAGATTGTCATCAGATTTATTACACATATTGTGAATAATAATAAATATACGTGGGATAACATCCTTTTAGAAAAGAAAGTATTCCACAAGTTATCTCATATCGTTCCGGCGATTATTATTTATCATTTTGCTGAAGCTTTTACGTATCAGGACCTCATTGAAAAAGGGGCCACTACGTATATCATCATCGTCGTAATAAGTCTAATAGGCAGTTTATTGAATGCTGTTCATGATATTTATCAAACATTTGAAATTTCCAAAGTTCAGCCGATTAAAGGTTATATTCAAGTAGCGAAAATTATTGTCTATGTACTGGGGATTATATTAATCATCGCGAACTTAATTGGTAAAAATCCACTGATTATCCTAAGTGGACTTGGTGCACTGTCAGCTGTGCTGCTGCTCGTTTTTAAAGACTCCTTATTAGGTCTTGTCGCAGGGATTCAATTAACATCTAATGATATGGTCCGTGTAGGAGATTGGATTGAAATGCCGAAATACGGCGCAGACGGTGATGTCATTGATCTTTCATTAAATACCGTAAAAGTCCAAAACTTTGATAAAACAATAACAACGATTCCTAGTTATGCATTGATTTCGGATTCTTTTAAAAACTGGAGAGGTATGCAAGTTACTGGTGGCAGAAGGATAAAACGCTCCATCTTTATTGATACAACAAGTATCGCGTTTTGTTCTGAGGAAAAGATCAAGGAGTTGCGCAAGATTCATTATCTTACGGACTATATTGATACGAGACAACGGGAAATTACGGAATACAATATTAAACATCGTATTGATATTAGCCATCAGGTGAATGGCAGAGCACTGACAAATGTCGGGTTGTTCCGAACATATATTAGCAACTATTTAAAAAACCATCCAGGAATCCATAAAGATATGACAACGATGGTAAGACAATTGGCGCCAAGTGAACATGGGTTACCACTTGAAATTTACACGTTCTCAAACGATATCAACTGGGCAGTTTATGAGTCGATCCAATCGGATATATTCGATCATCTCTTTGCAATCGCATCCGAGTTTGACCTGAGACTCTTCCAAAATCCAACCGGAAATGATTTTAAAGCAATGAACTCCATACAACTGAATAAAAATGAAGGCGAATTACATTAATTGATCGCTTAAAAAAACACCCGTTTTCTAACAAATAGAAAATGGGTGTTTTTTGGATTTTAACAGGATATGTGCCGATCTTCTTTCCTGATTAAGTCTTTTATATTTATTTAGTTTACATAATATTATTATTATAAATTATTGAATGGATTATTTTTAAGTACTTCCTGAATTTGTTCGTCTTCGATATGCGTATAAATTTGTGTTGTTGCTACACTCGAGTGGCCAAGAATATGCTGCAATGTTCGAATGTCCGCTCCGGATTTATACATCATGGTCGCGGAAGTATGTCGAAGTTTATGCGGTGTCAGCTTTTCTTTCGGTGACTGACTGTTGGCGTTGATCACTTTCACGATCCGTGCAATCGACTGTCTCGCAAAACGTGTCCCTTTTTGAGAAATGAACAGTGGTTCTTTCCCTTCCCCTTTATATGCATGTCGCTCCTGTAAATACTTTTCTAATGCATTTATACACGCATCATTTAAATACACATGCCGTTCCTTATTCCCTTTCCCGATCACCGTCAGCATTCGGCCATTGATGGAATCGATATTGAGTGAACACAACTCGGAAACACGAATACCGAGGTTCAGGAAAAAGACCATCATGCATTCATCGCGTGCACTGTAAGACTGTATCTGTACAGCACCGATAAAATCCTTTGCCTCATTATAATTTAAATAAACCGGTTGGCGTCGTCCGATTTTTGGTGTTTCCAAATGTTCAGCCGGGTTTTCATTAATTAGACGGCGCTTTCCTTTTAAATATTTGAAAAAGGATTTTAATGTTGCTACTTTACGAGCGCGGGCTGCAGAGGAGTTGCCGCGTTGTACTTCGCAATACTCCATAAACAAATATAAGTCTTCCAGAGACACTTCTTTAATTTGATCAACTGTAAACGTAGAAATGTCGATTGTATGTAAACGGTCTAACGGGATATCTTCTTCGATCGCTTTTAGAAAACGCATGAACAAAATAAGATCATATTCATATTCTTTTCGGGTTCTTTGGGACTTTCCCGTAATCGTTGTTAAGTAAATTAAAAAATCACGTAAAAATTTCGGCAGCTTCATTTTCGTCCAATCCCCTTCTATTTCGCTCTAATTATAGCATAAAAAATGTTCCCAAATTCATATTTGGGAACATTATTGCTAATTTAGTAGATTTAAGCGGTTTTTCGACAATAAATAGAAACATATGTTCTTGTTTCGCGATTTCGCTCTCAGACGAAGTGAAATGTCGAATCGTGTATGATGACCCGTGTCGAATCGTCTGAGATCGATTTCTGTCGAAGCCCTTTTTGGTTAAATTTATCGAATTTTGGGAATAGATGTTCCAGGAGGTGAAAGGATGAATTCGCTAAAAACCCACTATGTTTTTTATTATCCTTTCAATTATCGACAGTACGATTTTGAAAAGTTACAGCAAGTATTAAAGCGCAACAAATTTTATCACTTTACGATCGATGAAGAGGAATTTAACGAAACACTTTACGGACCCGATATTAAAGTATCCCCCCAATTGTTAACGCAATTCTTTTATCCTTTCATGGAGGAGAAATTATTGAATGACGAAATTTCCGTACGAAACTTCAACCGTTACTCGAAAAAAATCCAATGTGAAGGAAAAATGAAGACGGCATTCGATGAAATTCCATTTACGTTATTGAGTGCGGATATTAATCTGTGTCCATTTGGTATTGGAATTTTAGCGCTGAGAATTCAGTTGGCGGATAATGTCGATATGAATGCCGCGTTATCATTCGGTCATTTTTTTAGAGTGCTGCGGCCAAAAATTGATGAAGAGCTTGGTACGGAAATTTATTACGACAATTTTTTCTTTAATAATACAGACGAATTATTATTAAAAAAAATCGCCCCATTTTTGGAAAATTATTTTGTTGATTATTCATCAATTCACAAAAACATAAGCAAAATCCCATTTTTTGAAGATGAGCGCATGTATGTCAGTGCTTTTTTTCATATGGGAGAAGACGCGGAAATCGATGAACATTTACTGTATCGGGCAGGACAATTAAATGGTCGGGACAGCAAAGGGGGTCCTTATATTTCGAGTACAAATGAGGAGTATATCAAACGCTTTGTTGAGGAACATTGCTACGAAAGATGGGCACCAAAATTTCATATTATTACAACATTGCAAGGCCATATTCACCTATCATCCGTAGATGACAAAAGCATGTATAAAAATTTAAACAGCTTTCACTCAGTCTCTTACTATACATTGCTTATTCACTATTTTTATAAGCTGATGTTGTTAAAGCTCGTATTCGAACATAGTGAATTAAAGTTTTCAAAAGATAAGGATATTGTAAAGGAGTTAATCGAACAGATTACGAAGTTTGCATCGAGGTATTATTTTACTGAGGTATCGGCACGTACAGAGGGGAAGGAAATCTCGCACTATTTCAGGAAAGTATTCCGTATTGACGGACTATACCGCGAGACGAAAGAAACGCTAGAAGAACTGTACCGGATACAGGAAGACCGTTCAACAGACCGGTTAAATAAACTGATTTTTATTTTAACGATTTTCAGTATGATTTCCGGTATATACGGAATGAACCTTGTCATTGAAATGCTGGCAGAGCCATTTAAACTATCCGAAATTTTTAGTTTTACTTTCTTTGAATGGATCGCACTTATACTGATGGTTATCGGCTTACTGACGCTGGCACTGCTCATTTTAAACCAGGTTTATAAATATTCAATTAGCTATTACGGGAAAATAAACAGGCGACGACAACGCTAAAGGGGGTATGGGATGAGTCAATTGACTGTTCCCATATCCCCTTTTTATACCAACTAGACAAATAATGTAATTAGTTCCCCATTACGCTCGACTTTCCAGTTTGAAGAAAGCATTCCGCGAATGTGCTGTTCAGTGATCGGATCGACTTTTAATGATTGCAGACCGTTCCCTTCAGGCAGCAGTTCATACTGGTCATCGGAAATTTGAAAACGCATGCGCAGCAAGTTTTTCAAACCATTGATCGTTACAAATTTCACCTTATAGTTTCCTGCAAAAGCCCGTTCCATCTCTTCAGCCTTTTCATTCAATAAAATTTTCAAACTATCTGGATCTATATCATAAGTATCTGTTAATAGATACATTTCGTCATTTTCAATAAAGTGTTTAACTTGTTCAAATGTATAAGGATGAGTTTTTAATAATTCAATCGTATATGCTTCCATCATTGAAATTGCCATTGTATTCCCTCTCAATCTTTCATCAATCATATTAATTACTAGCCGTTTTTCGGGAATCGTTGTTCTCGTTCAAGCAGGACGCCTTTTCTCGCATAGCCGAACTGCTCATACAAAACTTTTGGATCCTCTTTTTTTGTTAATAGTTTTTGAATTGCATGATAGCGCATATTGGTAGCGGTCACTTTAAATTGGAGCTGTTCGGACATCGACTTAAAAATCCGTTCGATCGTTTTGACGGTGACCGGCTCCCCCATTTTATTACCGACACCGAGCCAAACATACGGTGACTGCTCCGTTAGCGGCATGAATTCAATTGTATGGCGTTTATAGTCTTCAAGCAGTTCGAGCAGTTTTTTTGAACACTGCAAAACACGGTAACTTTTCGAAGCCAGTACAATGATTTCTCGCTTTTCGGCATGGATATGCTTCCATTCCATCCGCACAAGTTCTGCTGGTTTAATACCAAGCTCCGCAATGGTAAAAACAATGACGGTATTGCGTAATGCAAGCCATTCATGTTCCTCATTTAACGCAATCTCATACTGTTTCGGCCAATAGGCTAATGCCCGATTAAATTGCTTTTCCTTCAGTACATTCAGTTCCGTTTCCTGCTTTGTCAACGGAGCAATGATTTCTTCGTTATATACGGAAATCACACCGCGCAGCTGTAAGAAAGTAAGGAAATGGCGAATGGATGCGAATTTGCGGTTGACCGAATTGAACGAAGGATACTTTTCCTGAATCATTTTTGAATAAAGTTGCAATGCTTCATTAATCTGATTCTCATGTTGAATGATTTCCGCGAATTGCTTTGCGTCCAATGTATATTGTTTCGTCGTATGAAAGGATTTATTTAATGACTTCAAGTAAGCTGTAAACGCTTTAACATACGGTTGGATTTCTTCCACATTTTTCGCCCCTTTCTTTATATTGTAACATGCGAAGTGGTAATAATTACACGGATTTCATACATGAAATTGCTGAATATTCGATATATTTACTTGAACCATCCGGAATGCATGTTATTGTATATTGTTTCGTCTATAATGACTATGTATACATAATTAAGGGGGACCATCAATGCAAGTACGTACGACAAGACTTGAAGCAGAAGAAGCGAAAATCATTTATCAGGAAACTGCGGGGCTCGCCATTATTACGATTCATCGCCCGCAACTTAAAAATGCATTAACGGCGAATATGTGGGATCAGCTTGCCAAAATTGCATTGCGTACATTGGAAAATCCAAAAAACAAGGTGCTGTTATTGCGCGGATCTGGCGAGAACTTTACAGCAGGCTCGGATATTAAAGAATTTAATTCGATTTCTCTGGAAAAAGCGGAAGAAGCCTTCGTGCATATGGAAAAAACGATTTCGACAATAGAAAACTTGCCGATTCCGGTGATTGGTGTCATTAACGGACCGGCAATGGGTGCTGGGCTGGAGCTTGCCCTTGCATGTGATATTCGTATCGGCTCGGACAAAGCGAAAATGGGCATCCCGGTCGGTAAGCTCGGCATTACTTTGAATAATAAATTCGCTAAGCGATTAGTCGATTTGGTCGGACCATCCGCAACGAAAGATTTTGTATTCACTGGACGAATGTATAAAGCAGAAGAAGCATTTAAAGCTGGAATGCTCAATTATTTAGTTGCCGAAAAAGATCTGAACCGTTTTGCAATCCGTATGGGTAAGCTTGTTGCCGGAATGTCACCTGATTCCTTATTAGCAGTAAAACGCTCGGTTAAAGAATGTGTGGATTCGGCCCCTGTTTTATGGGAAAGATCAACACCATTTGTTTCCGAAAGAGACTTTTCTGAAGGTGTTCGTGCATTTGTTGAAAAACGTCAGCCGGTTTTCACAAGACAGCTTCCAAAACAATAAAAAAACTGCCTCCTTTATGCGAGGCAGTTTTTTCGTTAGGAATGCATCAAATTAAAGTTCCTTAATTAGACGCCATTCGTGCAGAATATACAAAGTCGTTTGAGCTGTTTTTAACAAGACGCTTGTCAAATGCTGTTGAATTGCCTGTAGTTCAATTGTTTTTTATTTAAGTTCTGTAACTGTAGCGAATTTCGACAAATCGTTCAACCACTAATCAAGAAAAATTTTGCCGGGGTTCATAATGTTGTTCGGATCAAATACCCGTTTAATCTCTTTCATCCACATGTAGGCAAGTCCGTGTTCTTGCTGTTGGTACTTTTTCTTACCATAACCTACACCATGTTCTCCCGTACAAGTGCCACCAAGTGACAAGGCGTATTCAACGACATGTTCATTCAGTTCTTTTGCTCTTGCAATCTCTTCTTTACTTTCCATATCTACCATCAGCAATATATGATAATTGCCGTCTCCTACATGCCCGACAATCCCCGCGTCAATCTGCATGTTTTCAATTTTCTCGCGGGAATTTTGAATCGCGTCCGGCAATGAGTTAATTGGTACAACAACATCTGTAGACATCAGTTTTTTCCCTGGTGCGGAATGAATATATGTATAAGCCATGTTATGTCGTAGCTCCCATAATTGATTGCGCGCACGTTCGTCCTGTTCAAATGCCAGCTCAATACAGCCATTGTCGTTCAATAATTCAGTCGCAAAAATAACATCTGACTGCAAACCTGCCTCATTACCATGGAACTCCAAGAATAGCGTTGGAGTCTCGGGGAAATTTGTTCCGGAAGCAAAGTTTACTTTTTCAATACTTTGTTTATCGACAAGTTCCATTCGGGCCATTGGTATACCGGCTTGTTTTAATGAAACAACAGCATCGACCGCTTTCTGTATCGTCTCAAATGTCGCGCGGCCGGCAACAATGCTTTCCGGAATCCCGAATACACGCAATGTCAATTCAGTAATGACCCCAAGTGTCCCCTCGGAACCGACCATTAAACCATTCAAATGATAGCCTGAAGAAGATTTCGCGGCCAATCCTCCAGTATGGATTACATCACCATTTGCCAAAACCACTTCTAAATCACGGACTTGGTCACGCATGATGCCGTAGCGTACAGAAGTTGTTCCACTCGCATTCGTCGCAGCCATTCCGCCTAATGTCGCATCGGCACCCGGATCGACTGAAAAGAATAAGCCATATTTCTTTAATTCTTTATTTAGCTGGCTGCGCGTGACACCTGGTTGGACCTTTACAAGAAAATCTTCCGGTCTTACTTCCAATACGGCATTCATAAGCGATAAATCCAAAGAGATTCCGCCTTGATAAGGAATCACATGTCCTTCTAGACTTGTACCAAGACCAAATGGCACTACTGGAATGCGCTGTTCATTTGCAAGCGCTACAATTTCGCTTACTTCCTTTGGAGTTTTCGGGTAGACAACAACATCCGGTAAATGCGGTTCATGATAAGACTCATCTCTCCCATGTTGTGTACGTAACACTTCATTTGTTGTCACTTGCTCATGTGTTAAAATTTGCTGTAGCTGTTCCATGTAATTCATCTCATTTCCCCCTTATATTCTCATTGCAACTTTAAAAGATTTGATCCAATCAGTACTTGATAATTAGAATATACTTAATCATCTAAAAATAGAAACTACAAATTTATTATACAATATTCTCCATATAAAAAGAGCTGACATATACATGCCAACTCCTCTTATTACTATTCACTTGATTCCTTTTATTTGCACATGAATCATTTCCGGTTCAATACCGAAATGCAATGAAAATTCCTGTGAAATTTCATTCTGAAGTTTATATAGATATTCCGGCACAACATAGGATACAGGTGACTTTAAATAAAGCCCGATTGTCATTTGCGGTACGCCGTCGGTTTGGATATTGGCTATTTCGAATTTTGCCAGTTTATCCTGTTTCTCAAGTACATGGTCCAACACGTCGGTAAATACATTCCGAGAAATATAAACACTATTTTGATGAAAATCCGGCTGTACGATCGTCGTTTCGCCAAGCTTAACTTGTGAAGAAGAGAAAATTTCCTTCCCTCGCTGAATAAGGCGTTTGAAAAAGTTCTGTTCTACTTGGCGGTACGGAACAGGCATAACATGTTTGCCCTGAATTTCCCGCACATATTTTGCAATGCGGATTTCCTTTTCTGTTCGGATATTATGGACATAGTGAAATTCATCGATTTCTCCTAGCTGTAACCGAGCTGCAATTCTTTTCGTCATTTTGTCGGATGTGCCGATCAGTAAAATGGATTTCACATCATGGGAGCTAATCGCCTCCAGTACTTCCGATTTATGTATGTCATCATCCAAAATGGCGCGGCGCACTGCTTTTAACGTGTTTTTCTCAAATTTAGCGGATGTCCCCGCGACTTTTTCACCGTTTACGATCAATATGCCGTCATCAATGATGGCTTCAATTTCATTGTCATGTGCAAATTGTAAAGCACTCGTACTCTTCCCAGTACCGCTTGGCCCACTTAATGAATAGATTTTCATTCTACACCTCTTAATCATTTATTTTCCTAAGAATAATATTTTCCAGTACCTATATTGCTATTCCACTACGGTTTCGTGCTTTATGCAGTGAATTAATTCTCTTTTCTGATTTCATCCCCATTATACGTGATGTGTGTGATAAAATGGTGCTTACAATTGAAAGTTTTAAGGAGTGTTAAAGATTGAATATCCAACCGTCTAAAAAAATGTCATTATTTGTGCCGGCTATATTTGGTGACTTAAAAAAACATGCAAAATTGCAAGAGCAAAAAGGAACGGTACTCATTGATTTAAGCCTTGGGAGCCCTGATATTGCTCCGGCGGAGAATTTACGCCAAAAAATGTCCGAGCTTACGGCACTCTCGTCTTCTTACGGCTATACTTTAACGGGTATTCAAACATTCAATGAAGCGGTATGTCGCTATTATAAACGAGTAAACAATGTTGAATTAGATCCGGAAACTGAAGTTGTCCAAACAATTGGCTCTCAGGAAGGTTTAGTCCATTTGCCAGTCGCATTCTGCGATCCTGGTGATATCGTACTTACTACAAACCCTGCATATGTCGCTTATGATGCAGGGATTCATTTGGCAGGTGCAACACCTTACTATATGCCATTAACTAAAGAAAATCAGTATTTACCGGATTTAACAGCCATTCCAGAAGAGATTCGCCAAAAAGCAAAATTACTAATTTTAAACTTGCCGGGTAACCCGGTACCAGCCATGCCATCGATCGCGTATTTTGAAGAAGTCGTGGCATTCGCGAAAAAGTATAATATTATCGTTCTGCATGATGCGGCCTATTCGGAATTTTACTTTAAGGGGGATGCCCCAATCAGCTTCCTTGCGACACCTGGTGCGATGGAAGTCGGTTTGGAAATCAACTCTTTATCGAAAAGCTTCAGTCTGGCTGGTACTCGTATTGCCTACATAGTTGGAAATGCACAATTAGTCGGGATTATGAAACAGCTGAAGTCGAACCTGGATTTTGGTATTTTTGAACCGATTCAGCAAGTAGCTGCTTTAGCGTTGGACAATGCCGAGCAAGTTACTACTGTACTGAGAGAAACCTTCTCTGTCCGTCATAAAACACTGATGGAAGGCTTAACATCAATCGGCTGGGAAGTTGCGCCAAGTGATGGCGGGATGTTTGTTTGGGCAAAATATCCGTATGATATTAAATGCATCGACTTTGCTTATAAGGCAATTGAAAAAACAGGTGTCGTGATGGTGCCGGGTACGGTATTTGGCACAGCCGGTGAAGGCTATATGCGTCTCGCATTAGTGCAGCCTGTCGAGCAACTGCAAGAAGCTGTTAAACGACTGTCCACAATAAAACTATAAACTAAAAGGCGTTGCTGTATGTAAGTATCAGCAACGCCTTTTCTTTTATTCAATGGCGCTATACGATATAACACCTTTTTCTTCGATTTCCATACCATCTAAAAATACAACGGTCGTTTGCAAGATGAGTTGCTCATCTTTACCGCATACCCAGCGTTCGTCTGGAATAATCTCAAATGGAATAATTTCACCATCTTTTGATCGAATCCCGCCAACTAACTGAAACGAGTGTTTGCCGACAATGGATAATTCGCCATCCAATTCTTCACAAAGTACTAGTAATGAAATGTAATCGATTTTATCCTCTTCATCCTCTGTATGTGATGTCACATAAACAGAACCATTTAATATATCTCCTTCAACAAGCTCTGTCTTTTCAATGACGGTCTCAACCTTCACGCCATTCTCTTCTAATGATGTTAGCCATTTGCTTAACATGTATACTCCTCCATTATAAATATGTAATTGGTAAAAAATTTTAAAAAGGGAGCGTGTTAAAAGTTTCGCTTTTAACACACCCCATCTTTACGTTATCCTGTTTAATGTTATTTCAATTCTTCATACAAATTCGTCTCGTCTGACTGAAAACGGTTGTAACGCAGTTTAAAGATTCGATAAGTATGTGAAATGAGCACTTTTATTAAAGCATAACCAGGAATACCTAGCACGACACCAGGGACTCCAAATAAAGAGCCAGCTGTTAATAATACAAAAATAATTGTAATAGGATGGATACTTAATGATTTACCCATAATCTGAGGGGATATAAACTTCCCTTCTATTAATTGTACAATTGTCCATACAATAGCTAACTTTACTAACAGCCATGGTGAATTCACAATCGCGATAATTGCAGCAGGTGTAGCTGCAATGGCGGGTCCCAAATATGGAACAACACTTGTGATCATTGCCAGGAAGCCAAGTAATAAAGCGTACGGCATTCCGATAATTAAAAAGCCGATTGTCATCATGACACCAATACAAAACGATACTAAAATCTGGCCTTGTATGTAGGAGCTAATTTGCTTGTCCATATCATGCAATACATCTCCAATTCGCTCACGCATACGCGGTGGGAATAGAAGTAAGATGAAGCGCGGCATTTTATCGCCCTCATATAATAAATAAAATGTAATAAACGGCACAATGACCAGCGATAAAATGATGCCTGTAACAGTTGATAGGAAACCTGTTATCCCAGAGGCTACACCAGTAGCTAAACTACCTAACGTTACTTTTACCGTTGTAATAAAACTATCTGTAAAGTCCGTTAGAATCTGATTGTAGTCAAAGTTAATTTTTTCGAAATACTCACTGAAATGAGAGTTATTTAAAAATGCTAATAAATCATTTGCAAGAGCCATTAAAACTACAGGGAATTCTTGCACTAAGTTTGTAAACTGATCACGTAAAAACGGAAAAACAAGTAACACAAGTAACGTGATCAAGGCAATTACTATAATATACAAAATTAGAATCGCCAATGCACGCGGCACTTTCCATCTCACTAAAAGCTTCAATGGCGGGCGTAATAAGTAAAACAAGATGGCCCCTAGTACACCAGGCAATATGATGACTTCAAATAATACATGTAACGGCTCGAATATAAAGGAAATTTTATCGTACACGAATACCGTACAGCCAACCAATAAGATGATCACTAATAAGAATAATAAATTTTTACCACCTAAAAATCGAATAAATTTAGAAGAGAAAAATTTAGACGTTTCCTGGGGTAATGAATTCATTTTATTCATTTCATTTTTTCTTTCCAAAAGACCACCTCAATATTTCAACAATATTTAATTTATACTTTATTTTAGCATGAATAACGAATGTACATATAATGCTTACTCGTTTAAATTTAAAAAATCATGTAAAATTTGCGAATTTTTCGCTATATCGATTTCCAGTACTTCCCCTGCATGTCGGTACTTGTTAATTTTGTAAGTACCCTCTGCTGGAATCGTCATTTTTTCAACATTGATTTCACCGCCAGACACGGCTTTTAATGCAGTTGTCAGCTGGTCTTTACTTGTTAAATCTGTCGTAATGTAACCTTGAGTAGCACCAATGAATTTAGGGATATTCGCTACGTTTTTCGGTGAAAATAGCTGATCCTTTAGAGCTTCAATTACCTTTTGCTGACGTGCCACACGTCCAAAATCACCTTCAGCATCACTTCGGAAACGGGCATAGCCGAGCAGTTCTTTACCGTTCAGGTTTTGAATGCCTTTTTTAATTTCCACATAGATTAATCCGCCCATATCTTTTTCCACATCCATTTCAATACCGTTTGGAGCTAAAATATCAATTAATGTTTCAAAGCTTTTAAAATCAATCATTGCATAATGATGGATTGGTATATCGAACATATTATTTAACGTTTCCTGAAGTAACGGTACCCCGCCTAAATAATAGGCCGTATTCAGTTTATATGATTGATAACCAGGTATGTCCGCATAAATATCACGCATAAATGATACGAGCTTCATATCATTTGTTTTTCTGTTCCAGGAAAGAAGCATCATCGTATCGGAACGCGATTTTTCCTCCCCTCGAGTATCAACACCTAAGATTAAATAATTTTCTATAGTCGGGTGATTATCATTTGGTTCAAAACCTTCTACTTCAATTTTTTTATCGCTAGCCAAGTTCTTCCCCTTATTATATTGTACATAGCTATATCCAATTACACTTAAAAGTAAAAGAAATACAACTACGAATAGTAATCGCCCTTTACGCATTTTTCTCTTTCGATAGCGCGTTTGTCGCGTCTGTTCTTCCATTCCTACAACTTCCTTTCTATTTCTGTGAAGTTTAGACGATTTACATTAAATTTAGTTGCAAATTACTTATAGTATACCATTTTATGCACATTTTCTTCCTAACTAATGAAATGTCCGCATATCTTTTTTTCTTTATTTTTATTACGCGACACATTATTATATGCTATTAAAAGATTAATAAATTGAAAGTCATTCCTTATCCATGTTAGAATACAGCATATTTAACAGCTATATTGAAATAAAGTACAGGTTGAATATGTGTACTGGTTTATGAGGAGTGATTCAAAATGGAGAAGGCAACATTTGCAGGTGGGTGTTTTTGGTGTATGGTCAAACCTTTTGATCAATGGGAAGGCATCGAAAAAGTAACGAGCGGTTATATGGGTGGACATGTGGAAAACCCTACATATGAAGATGTAAAACGTGGAGACACTGGACATGTGGAAGTTGTCGAGATTGAATTTAACCCGGAGATTTTCAGCTATGAAAAACTATTGGATATATACTGGATGCAAATTGATCCGACAGATGCTGGCGGTCAGTTCCACGATCGCGGTGAGTCTTACAAAACAGTGATTTTTACACATAGTGATGAACAGTATGCGGCGGCAATGCAGTCGAAGCAAAATTTGGCGGAAAGTGGACGATTTAAAAAGCCGATTGTAACTGAAATTAAACAGGCAGAAACTTTTTGGCCAGCGGAAGGTTACCATCAGGATTATTACAAAAAAGAAGAATCACATTATCAAGAAGACCGTGCAAAATCCGGGCGCGATGAGTTTATTGATGCTCACTGGAAAGAAAGCTAATCATTCTGAATAAAGAAACGTACCATTCGATATTTCGAGTGGTACGTTCTTTTTTGTATAGTGTTATTGAAGTTAAATGAATATTTCATTGAAAGCTTTGTAAATAAATTTCTTGTAAATTGTCTCGGGAAAGTCCTCTACACCATTTTTCGCAAAAATGATATCACGTTTTGCGGCTACTGCATCATTTTCATAGTATGAAGCTAATGCCCGTACAGCAAAGAACTGATAATATTTAGCCAAATCAATGGGATGGTGTAAGTAGTCAGGAATGGTTAAAGCAGTACCGATTTGGAGTGCTTTCGAGTAGTTTTGTAATTTAAATTCCGCATACATCTCTTCACCGATGAAGATAGGATTTTTAAATAAAAATAAGTAATCCTTCAGTTTTGTTTTATAATGATTAATTTCCGGAACGATTTGTGCGTAGTTCTTTTCAACAATGTTCATATAATGCAGCTTGCTGTATAAATAACGTACCGATATCGCTGGATCATCAGCAAACTCCGATAAAAGCATTAATTTTTCTATGTACTCTTTACTCTTGTTAATATCCTCATTCGCAATCGATTGAATAAATAACAAATGATAAAAGCGGTCCATACGATAAAATATTTGCTTCTTTTTAGCCATGTTTAATGCCTTTTGTAAATAGTGTTCAGACATTCTAATATCATCCGCTGCTGAATAGGAAATTGTTAAATTATAGTACAAATCAAGGATTACCATAGGGTCCATCATTAGCTCATATGGTTCGATACGTTTTTCACCTTGCTTTAAAATAGCTAATGTTTCATTGTAATTCCGCTGATCGATCGCAGCCTGGCATAAATAAAAATAACAACGAAGCATTCGACTATATGCATGGATTTCTTCGTACTGATCGATAAACTTCCAATATTCGTCGAGTGATTTGGCCTTGTTAATTGTACGATTCATTAAAAAATAAACTTCTCTTAAACGAATTTGTTCATAGTTCGTGCCTTGAATTTCCGATAAATAAGGTTCAATTTTTTCGATTATTTTAATCGTAAGTGATTGAAGCTCTTTAGGGTCGCGTATGAGCTTTCTTCGCTCTACATCTTCTTCGATTGTAGTGTACAAGTTTCTGAGCATTGTAAGTGTCCCGTCATCCAGAAGATAATCGACATCGACATTTAATCTTGTGGCAATAAAACGTAGACTTTCCATTGACGGTTGTGCTTTACCGTTCTCAATTAAACTTAGCATACCTTTCGTTAAACGTTCCCCCACTAACTCGGTTTGAGTTAATTTTTTCTGTTTCCTCAGCTTTTTGATGCGTTCACCTAGTATATTCAATATTTCACCTACACTTCTTAACTGAATATTCTTATTAAACTATGAATACAGAATTTTTACAATATCTTAACTTAAAGTTTAATGATTTAAACCGTAAAATAGTAAAAAAAGAATGTACTGCACTTGGCAATACATTCCTTTAGTATAGTGAGATAGCAAATTTCATGAGTAAAATGAATTTATTCGTTTAAAAATATTTTATAAAATAAATTGGATATCTTTAAAATATTTGTGAAAAGTTTAATTCAGAACAATCGTTAAAATTGTAATTATTTAACAATCAATTATGAATTTGCAACAATCGCCTCAATAAAAGTTTTACCATACTTCTCCAATTTGCTCTCCCCGACACCGCTTACCTCTAAAAATTGTGTACTGTTTTTAGGTTTACGGACACACATATCTTTTAATGATTTATCTGAGAAAACAACAAAAGGTGGAACTTTCTCACGATCGGCAATTTCTTTTCGTATTTTACGAAGAGTTTCAAATAGAGGATCGTTTGGCTCTACTGTAGATTCAATAATGCGTGCTTCTTTACGCAAAACCTTTTTTTGACCAAGCAGTACTTCTTTTCCTGCATCAGAAATGGATAACGTCGGGAACTGCCCATTATTTACGACAATCAGTTTTTCTGAAATTAAAAACTCGATAAAATTGGCAATCTCTTTCGCATTCATTGCACGCAAAATGCCATATGTCGGCAACTTTTGAAAATTAAATTCAAGTACTTTCTTACTGCGCGAGCCAGCCAATACTGAAGCGGTTAATTGTTTACCGAATTTTTGACCCATTCGGACGATACAGGACAATACTTTCTGTGCATCTGTTGTTACATCCAGCTGCGGACGGTTATCTGTGCAATTCGCACATCTGCCGCAATCTTGACCTGCCTCGTCACCAAAATATTCAATAATATAACTTTGTAAACAGCGCTCTGTATGACAGTAATCAATCATCGCATGCAGCTTTTGCAGTTCAAAAGGAATGCGAGAGCGATCTTGTGCCTGATCGATTAAGAAACGCTGTGTTTGTTCGTCGGAAGAGCTGTAAAGCAATATACACTCACTATCCAGTCCATCACGCCCTGCACGGCCTGCCTCCTGATAATAGCTCTCCATATTACGAGGCATATTGTAATGAAGCACATAGCGTACATTTGTTTTATTGATCCCCATCCCAAAAGCATTTGTTGCGACCATTATTTGAACTTCATCATTTAAAAAGCGATTTTGTTCATATGTACGGTCTTCTTCAAACATACCACCATGATATTTTGCTACTGCAAAACCGGCTTTGTTCAGCATTTCATAGACGGATTCCACTGATTTTCGGGTTGCTGCGTATATAATCCCTGCTTCATTTTCATTTGCTTTCACATATTTTTTTATATAGGTTTCTTTGTTTTCTCCAAGTAAAACCGAAAATGATAAATTTTCACGTGCGAAACCAGTAATAAATGTATTTTCTTTTTCGATGGAAAGAAGCTGTTGGATGTCTGCACTTACCTCTTCAGTAGCCGTTGCCGTCAATGCAATAACGGTCGGTTTCTTTTTCCATAAATGCAGCAGTTGCTGGATAGAACGGTAACTTGGTCGAAAATCATGCCCCCACTGAGATATACAATGTGCTTCATCAATTGCCAAGAGTGGTACATTTATTTGAGAAAGTTCCATACAAAAGCGCTCATTTTCGAGACGTTCCGGTGCAATGTAAAGCAATTTGATTTTACCGCTTTGGACACCATACATAACGTCCTGCACTTCTTCATAGCTTAGTGAACTATTAATATAAGCCGCTGAAATTCCACTGGATACAAGCATATCTACCTGGTCTTTCATAAGAGAGATCAATGGTGAAATAACAAGTGTCGTTCCTTCCATACACAGTGCTGGAATCTGATAGCAAAGGGATTTCCCGCCCCCTGTTGGCATAATAACAAGCGTATCGTTGTTATTTAATACGTTATCGATAATTTGGGTTTGACCAGGACGGAAAGAGTCATAACCAAAATTAGTTTTTAAATGTTGTAATGCTAGTGAAATCATAATCCCTCCTAAATAACTTCAATTTCTTTATTATACATGCAAATAAAAGTTCGTAAAAGGAACTTTAGTTTACATAATATATTTATAGAATAATTCACAATCACTGAAGAGCTAATTTATATATTTATGTCCCCTATTTCCAATATTTTCGACATATAAAAATAGAACCCTTTCTAAATAGGCAAACAATTTATTTGCATTATTTTTTGGGTTCCTTTATTTCTTATGAGCTATATTTTGTAATTAAATTTATACTATATAGTGTCGGATAATATGTTCTATTGAAAAAATCGCCTATTCTCTATTCTTATCTTTCGAATGTGGCGATAATATAATTTTCACTTTTTGTGTTAATACAACCGTTTAATACAAGGTGATTCTCTTTCACACCGATGAAATTGCATGTAAATTGCGCAGAACCATTGTTGACAACAATTCCCTTGTCATCATGTTTCATATTCCACTGAAGTTCACCTACAGTTAATTGAATGGCCGGCAGTTGCTCTATTATAAATAATTGTAATGCAGGTACTGCTTCCATTTCCTGTTCATCGGATAGTTGAACTTCCGGTACCATTTCTTCCGGCCGATACTCGTCTGTTAGAAAATTTGCTCCGATTACTTTAAATTGCTGTTGTTCTTGAACAAATGTGAGGCGTACTTCTTCTTTTTGTTCGTCCACCCCATCCACAAAATAATAGACCCCTTCTTTTCGCGCATCTTTTATTTGATAACCTTTAATCGGTTTCTTTATATACTGCAGTGCTTGTACTACATCATCTGAAGCGGTATATCCTTTTAAAGGAGTGTGGTCTTTCTTTACTATAGAATCATTTAGTTGGTTAATAAAATCCAGACCCGCCTTCTTTAGTTCATCACTATTGTACGTAAATATATTTTTTTCATAGTACTTCGTAAAGTTATCGATCTGTTCTTGATTTGTGTGTTCCATCAAATCGGTATTTTTTTGCAGCCGCTGTTGCCAATCCATCTTCTCTTCCATTGCTTCATCTAATAAACGGTCAATTTGATCTTTGTTCGCAGCAAATTCCTTATTTGCGGGTATATCTTCAATCGAATAGTCTTTGCCATTACGGATATGAATGATTGCGATATTATTTGCAACGTCGATTGCCTCTGTTTCCCCGAGCGTAATATTTTCATCATAAATAAGTGAATTCGGATGACTTGCAACGTCCTGTGCATTTACTACAATCCATTTATCTCGCTTACTTTGATGGATGACAAAGCCGCTAGTTGTTGTATTCGGTGAATGGATCGCCACCTCCCCATTCAAAACAACCGGTTCTTTCTTTTCTTCATTTGGTAATGTTTGTGCAACCCATTTGGCATCACCGGGTTTGTCGGAACATGCCGCCAATAAGAGAACAAAGATTAGGGTAAATAATTTTTTCATGCACTTCCCCTTTACCATAATTGTATTATGTAAACTAAAACGATTCATTAAAAAAAGAAGTGACTGAACGGATTCAGACACACCTCCATTATACTGGTTTCTTTTGTCCTTGCATTGAGATGATCGAAAATGACATAAAACCGAATAATATGACGATAATCCACTTCAAAACGTAATGAGTACCGATCATATCATACTCAATTGCAATGATTTGTGGGCCAATCGCACTTATCATAAAACCAACTGACAATACCTTGGAAATCCATCGTTTGCTTCGGCTTTGTTTTTTGCTTCACATCGTTTCTCTTTTAATAACTCATTAGTAAAACGGATTATAAATGTGTGACAACTAAATGATTCAGCTGTATAAGATTCGGTTATTTCCGATACGCTGTTATTTAATTTAACAATAAGACATGCTATAATAGAAACATTGTGTGCAAAAGAGAATTCTCTTTTTTAAGCAATCGAAAATACAAAGAAACAATTCAAGGAGGTACTTGCATGATTCAAGTATCAGGTGTAGGTCTACGTTATGGTGACCGTAAATTATTTGACGATGTAAATATTAAATTCACACCAGGTAACTGTTATGGTCTTATTGGAGCAAACGGTGCTGGTAAATCGACATTCTTAAAAATCTTATCTGGTGATATTGAGGCACAAGAAGGCCACGTATCAATGGGTAAAGATGAGCGTCTTTCAGTATTAAAGCAAAACCACTTCGAATACGATGAATTTAACGTATTAGATACAGTTGTAATGGGTAACAAACGTCTTTGGGAAGTAAAAGCTGAAAAAGACGCAATCTACATGAAACCGGAAATGACAGACGAAGATGGTATGCGTGCTGCTGAACTTGAAGGCGAATTCGCTGACATGAACGGTTGGGAAGCAGAATCTGATGCTGCAACACTTTTAAACGGTCTAGGTATCGGCGATGACTTGCACTACATGATGATGGCTGACTTAGAAGGTTCGGACAAAGTAAAAGTATTACTAGCGCAAGCTTTATTCGGCAAGCCGGACGTATTACTGCTGGATGAGCCTACAAACCACTTGGACTTAAAAGCGATTAAATGGCTGGAAGAGTTTTTAATTAACTTTGAAAACACAGTTATCGTTGTATCCCATGACCGTCACTTCTTAAATAAAGTATGTACACATATCGCTGACTTAGACTTTGGTAAAATTCAGCTTTATGTTGGTAACTACGATTTCTGGTATGAGTCAAGTCAATTAGCGCAAAAAATGATGGCAGACCAAAACAAGAAAAAAGAAGAGAAAATTAAAGAATTAAAAGAATTCGTTGCACGTTTCTCTGCAAACGCATCGAAATCTTCTCAAGCAACGTCTCGTAAAAAAATGCTTGATAAGATTGAGCTGGATGACATCCGTCCTTCAAGCCGTAAGTACCCGTTCATCAACTTCCAAACTGGACGTGAAATCGGGAATGACGTATTAACAGTTGATGGCTTAACAGCTTCACAAGATGGCGAAACATTATTCAAAGACATCCGCTTCTCAATGAACAAAGAAGATAAAATTATCCTTTTAGGTTCACCAAATGCAAAATCTGCATTTATGGATATTTTAATGGGTCGTAAACAAGCAGATGCCGGTACGTATAAATGGGGTGTCACAACATCTCAAAGCTACTTCGAAATGGATCATGACCAATACTTTGGCGGTAACGAAAAGTCATTAGTTGAATGGTTACGCCCTTATTCTCCGGAAGATGAAACTGAATCGTTCTTACGTGGTTTCTTAGGCCGTATGCTATTCTCAGGTGAAGAAGTGAAGAAATCTCCTGCTGTACTTTCAGGTGGAGAGAAAGTTCGCTGTATGCTTTCAAAAATGATGCTTTCAAACTCGAACGTATTGTTATTAGATGAGCCAACAAACCACTTAGACCTTGAATCAATTCAAGCATTGAATGAAGGCTTAATCCGCTTCAAAGGTGCGATGATCTTTACATCACATGACCACCAATTCATTCAAACAATCGCAAACCGCGTAATCGAAATCCGTGAAGACGGTTCTATTTTAGATAAACCATTAACATATGATGAGTATCTAGAGTGGAAAGATGCACAAGGCTTAAGCTAATGAACGAAAAAGAAGGAGGCAGTTGTTCTGCACTCCTTCTTTTTATTTATTCGGTAATCGTATTTTTATAAATATCGAGTATGTCATGCAATTGGTTTTTCTTTGTTTCATCCGCCTTTAATTGATCCAGTTTGTCTATATATTGTGTAATCGAATAACGGGAAAGTACCGGTAAATCAAACGTTTTGACAAGCAGATCAAATAATATTTGCTGTTCATCAGATAAATAGATCGGAAGTGTGAAACTATAAGTAAAAACATATTCGCCTTTTTTATTTATACCTAATTGCGCATATTCCGGTAAGGAAAATGATAAATTAGGCTGCGGCTCAAGTGGCTCCACAATTTCCTCATCATCCATCGACCACATTTTCTCAAATTTATCTTCCCACGTGAAGTCTGCAGCCATTCTGTAGCGCGCTTCGATCCAGCCTTTATTGTACCGACCATTATGATCAAGACCTAAATTTTGCTCTTTCATTAGCTGCAACAAGAGTTTATATTCCTCCATCACTAATAAGTAATCATCTATATAAGTAGATAATGGAATATCAAATGTCTTCAATAAATTATCCATATACTTTTTAAAATAAGGATTCTCCAACTGCTCTGCCAGAGATTTTTCAAGCTGTACCCGCGCATTGATACGTGCTGCTTCATCTAATTCATTTTCGAAATCCTGCTTCAAATAATTAAATAAACCATACATCGCCCCTACTTCTTCATTGGCAATTCGGTAAGCATAGGATTTATTAGGGATGTTTTCTGCACGGTAATAATATTCATGCTCAAACAGCTGTAAAGTAATGTTTTGATGCTTCCGCAATTTACTGACGTCGTATGAAGGGATTTCGCTGAACTGATAATTTACCACTTCGCCAAGAACCATGTCTATACTCCGCTCCACTACTTTAAATAATTCCAGTAACTCGTCCGCAACCGGCGCATTTTCATTTCCCGATGCCGCTTCTTGCTGTAAGGCATTTTCATACAATTTGAAATTATACCGCGCCAATTCCTGAAGGTTATATTTTTCTCTAACTTCGTGAATTAAGGAATTCTGTTCATCTGTTAAACCCATCATATTAAAATCACTTGAGGTTAGAATAATTTCCCCATCTCGATTTTTAGCGAACTCGAAAAGATAAGAATCAACTGTAAAAGGCAAATCCAAATCAGTAACCGAAGGCTCGATATGGACGAATTCGCTTTCTGCTAAATATTCAAGGTAATCGAATGATATTCCCATCTTATTTGCGTACAGTTCATCCTGGTCACCAGCTGGATAGCTTGAGGTGCCCGACTCATCCAAAACCAAGCCTTTACCAGTATCTTGCATGTTCCTGTATAAAATATCATGTTCTTTGTTTACAAGTAAATATTCCTCGATATAGTCCTGTTTGCTAATTTCAAGCTCTTGGAACATCTTTTCAAAATACACTTTTAATATTGGGTTTTGCATATCATACGTAATCTGCTCATCTAATATTTTCAGTTGTAATTGGCGCTTTTCATCACTTAGAGTAATATTTTGCTGCTGTAAATAATTGATAAGCGCATATTTAGATATCGCTTCACTTAATGCAGAAGATTTTACCGCTTCTTTTGAACGCATGGGATTGTCTCGGTAAAAAAGCTCGTATTGGTGTATTTTTAAATACGTTCCGCTTATCGGTCTGAATTTGATTTCACTATCTGCCAGTGCATTCACTTGTTCGTTTGACTGCTTACTTTGTTTTTGCAAGTATAATAATCCGAACAAACCGGCCAATATTAGTATAATAATTACTCCCCATTTTAACGGCCTGTTATTGTTAGAAATTGCATTATGTACGTTTCGTATTGGTATCTCAACCTTCCCTATGTATTCCATAAATTATAACAATATATGTAAAAAATATGTAATATATAAATAGAAAAAGCTGCGTAAATTGATACGCAGCTTCGAAATTTGTACTATTATAGTTTGATTACATTCGATGCTTGTGGTCCGCGGTTGCCATCTACAACTTCGAATTCCACTTGTTGTCCTTCTTCTAATGTTTTGAAACCTTCACCTTGAATTGCAGAAAAGTGTACGAATACATCGTTTTCCCCTTCTACTTCGATGAAGCCAAAACCTTTTTCTGAGTTAAACCATTTTACTGTACCTTGTTTCATCAATAAATACCTCCAAAATAAAAGTTAACAATTAAAAAACCAAATAAAAAAACACATATTACAAGAGTACCGATCCACTAACTCGATTACTTTTTGTAATATGTGAAGCCATTGTATTCGGTCAATCTTTCAATTGTTAAATATAGTATATATATCATAATTATGTCTGTCAATTACCATTTGGCAAATTAAGCAAATTTTCAATTAAATGTTGTTATTGTGTAATCGCTTCTGGTGTTAATACAATAATGCCATGATAAATTTGGGCATCATCATCACAGGCTTCACAAAATTCACATTCATCCTCTGACCAAAATGCATAAAATCGTTCATTTTTATGTGCTTCAAACTCATATTTGTTTCGAAACTGAGCAAGCAAATGATTCAATGCCATTTGGAATTGATGCTCTGTATCATACTGCTCTGTTGATACGATATACTCTTCCCAACCGTCAAATTGCCACCAAGGCTCATAATCTGCCTTCATATAAATAATTTTATACATATACATTATCCTTTCTTTCTCTATATCTTATACACTTTTGTCCACGATGTCTAATAATGCTCATTATAATTAGGGGAACAATGGAAATCATAATAATTGTTTAGCTTTCCAAATCTTTTTACTTTTTAATAGCGCCAAAACTTGTTACGATTAATAAAAAGCCGCCATTTCATCTTCTTTAGAACTGTGTGACTTTAAATAACTAATTCCACTGATTTTTCTGCAATAAAGGAAGTAGTATTGAAACTTTTTTACGTTTCATACGTATCAATAGTATCGAGTAAAGGAGGTATGACAATGCTTGGTCCTATAAATTTTCTAACACGACATCTAATTAATGTATTAGTTTTATCAACAGCGGTCACTCTTACGTTTGTTAATTTTACCGGCATAACAACGATGCTGGCATTACCTCTTGGAGCAGCAGCATATTTCATCAGTAATAAAGTAACTTACGCTATTCAAAAAACGGCACAAAGTAAAAAAATCGGGCTTTCCAAATCGGAATACAATTTAATCGAAGCACAATTAAAACAGGCCCGTTCACATATTCAGGCATTAAACCAGCAATATGTCAGAGTGCGTTCGGTACGTTCTTTTAAGCAAATAAATGAAATGTCAAAACTGGCAAAGCGCATTATTAATATAGTGCAGACAAATCCGCACAAGTTTTATGCAGTGGAAGATTTCTTCTATGCACACTTGCCGTCAGCCGTACAGCTTTCTGATAAATATACGTTGCTGACAAAAGAGCAAGTACCTGGTACGGAAGTACATTTAGCGTTGGAAGATACGCGCAGAACTTTAAAAGAGCTGCAAATTACGATGGAATCTGATTTGAAAAGTGCTTTATCTTCGGATATCGAAAACTTGAAAATCGAACTCGACTTTGCAAAATTGTCGAATGAAAAGCGTAAAGATCGATTAAAAATCGGCGGTGAGTAACAAATGAATATGACAAACAATCCTTTTGATGCCTTTACAGCGAGTGAAAACGTTGACTTGCAAGTAAGTAAAGAACAATTTGCGGTGAATGTTGCAAACAATGCAGCCTCACCGCTTTTCGCATCATTATCAAATGATATGAAACAGCGGGCACTGCAATTAGCCCAAAATTTAGAGCCAAAAAATTACGAAACGGTTTTGGCATTTGGTTTACCCGCACAAGAAGCACTGAAAAAATTCACGACCCAGATGCTGCAGTATATTCAACGCAAAGATGTTCGGAAAGTCGGTGAAGTATTATCCGATTTAATGCAGCATTTGGAGATGATTGACCCGGATGCATTGATTGAACAGGATAAAGGTTTTTTTGCTAAACTTTTCAGCCGTTCCACACAGTCCATTCAAGAAATTATGACCCACTACAATAAGTTAAGTAAACGCATTGATCGCTTAAGCATCCAACTGGAATATAATCAAAATGCACTATTAAACGATTACCAGTTTTTAAATAAACTCTATGCGATCAATGAAGATTATTTTCAGGAAATCAATGTTTATATTGCAACACTGGAAATTAAAAAACAGCATATGCGGGATGTTGTCCTACCTGCACTGCAAAAAGAAATTGTAGATGGACAAAATCCGTTTAAACAGCATGAACTGAAAGATATTGAAATGCAAATCGAGTGGATTGACCGCCGTATGTATGATTTGGAACTTTCGCGTGAAGTGGCAATTCAATATGCACCGCAAATCCGAATGATTCAGCAAACAAATCAAATGTTAATCGAAAAAATTCAAAGTTCGATTATGACGACCATCCCATTATGGCAGTCTCAAATAGCCATGTTATTAAACATGAACAATCAGCGTCGTGCGATACGATCTCAGGAACGTCTTATGGATGCATCGGAACAATTGATGCGTAAAAACGGCAAGATGTTGGAAGTGTCCAAAAAAGCTGCAAATCGACCAGCATTATCCCATAGTGATATTGACCGATTTAAACAAACCCAGATGCAATTGCTGCATGATATTGAGGATACATTACGCGTGCACGTACAGACAGACGAAAGGCGCCATGAAATCGAGCATACGATACTGGAACAGAAATAAAAAAGGTGTGTGAAAAGCCATAAGACTTTTCGCACACCTTTTATTTTTAAGCGAAGTATTCTTTGTAGAAACCGCCAACTTCACCTGTGTTGTCGATTACAAAGATGAACTCTTCAGTTTCGTTTTTTACTTCATATTCTTTGCCTACTGTTAATACGTTTGATACTAAATATTTCGATGCATCTGTATGTACACATTTTACCGTGCGAATTGTCGGTGCATCTTTCCAATTTAAATGTAGCATGTTATTCCCTCACTTTTAACTAATATCGATACTCTCCTATTTTATATGATTTTCCTGCCAGTGGAAAGCGCGTTGTAGTAAAAATCAACTTTTCTTGCTTCTAATATAAATACAAGGAAACCAACCACATAAAAATAGTTTTAATTTATCGCTGTTTCCGATATTTGATAGAACAACTATTCCATGTTAAACTCACAAGCAGAGGTGGAATGTATGGCATTTGGTAGTATTCCAATGTGGTTTTTCGCAATTGTAATTGCTTTTGCAATTGTATTTATTTTAATAAGCGAATGGAACTCACGAAAATAAGCTCGCAGTTAACTGCGAGCTTTTTGCTATTACCGTAATGTTCGTTTCAAGAACTCTTTTGTTCGGTCGTGTTTTGGGTTTACAAGCAATTGTTCCGGAGGGCCTTCCTCAACGATAACCCCTTTATCCATGAATACAATCCGGTCCGATACTTCCTTGGCAAACTCCATTTCATGTGTAACGATCAGCATCGTATTTCCTTGATCTGCCAGATGGCGCATTACTTTTAACACTTCCCCTACCATTTCAGGGTCAAGTGCTGATGTCGGTTCATCGAACAGCATTACATCCGGATCCATCGCTAATGCACGTGCAATTGCGACACGTTGTTTCTGTCCACCGGATAAATGTTTCGGTTTCGCATTTTTATAGGCGCTCATCCCGACAAGTTCCAAATATTTTATTGCATTCCGTTCTGCTTCATCTTTTGAACGCTTTAGCACTTTGATTTGGCCAACAATACAGTTATTTAGTACATCCAAATTATTGAATAAATTGAACTGCTGGAATACCATACCTAAATGCGTACGGTACTTTTCAATTTGATGTCCGTCATTTAAAATATTTTCACCATTATAGATTATTTCCCCTGCTGTTGGTGTTTCCAGTAAATTAATACAGCGTAAAAGTGTTGATTTTCCGGAACCTGAAGAGCCGATCAATGTTACTACTTCCCCTTTGTTTACTTGGAAATTAACATCTTTCAATACTTCATGATCACCGAATTTTTTATTTAAATGGTTAATATCAATTACAACTGTCATTTTATTCACCATCCTTATCTAGCTTGTTGCCTGTAATGAGCTCCACTTTATACGAGGAAGGTCCGTCCATCTTTTTCTCGAATAATAGTAAGAAACGAGTTACAGTAAATGTCATAATAAAGTATAATACCGTCGCGATAAAGAACGCTTCAATATATTTATAGTTACTGCCCGCAATCGAATTAGCAGTAAAGAACAGTTCCACTACCGAAATAACACTTAATACAGATGAATCTTTAATATTCATAACGAACTGATTCCCCGTTGCAGGTAAAATATTGCGTGCTACTTGCGGCAGAACAATATGAATCATCGTTTGCAGGTGATTCATTCCAATCGCTTGTGCAGCCTCGAATTGGCCTTTATCAATTGATACGATACCACCACGCACATACTCGGCCATGTAGGCTCCTGTGTTTAAACTAATAACGATAGAAGCTGCTAGAAAGCGGTCAATATCGATCCCTAAGTAGACAAGACCATAAAATACGACCATCGCCTGTACCATCATTGGCGTGCCCCTGAAAATTTCCACATAAGCCGTTAAAATAAAGTTAAAGACTTTCAGAATAGCTGATTTAATATTTTTTTTGCGTTGTGGAATTGTGTGCATAATTCCAATGAAAAATCCGATCAGTGTTCCACAAATTGTCCCGATAATTGCCAACAGAAGTGCAGTCCAAGCTCCACGTACAAATAAATCCCAGTTGTTCGTAAACAAGTTCCATGATGATTCTAAAAATGCCATCGCCTTGTCCTCCATTTCTTTCTTTGTTTCTACTATTTATGTATGAAATCATAATTTTAATAGAAAAAGGTTGTCTTCCGTTTGCCGGCAAGACAACCTCATTAAAACTGTTAATGCTACACGATTATTGTGCTGCTGGTTGATTTGCAATTGCGTCTTCCATTAATTGTTGACGCTCTTCATCCGAAATTTCAGCTAAAACTTTGTTAATTTGTTCACGTAAATCTGAACCCTTTTTCAAACCTACTGCTACAGCTGTTGAGGCTTCGTCTGCTTCGAAGTTTGGTTCAGGTACGATGTATTTAATATTGTTCAGAGCCATTTCAGCTGAGATACCTTCTGGACGTTCTGAAACGTATCCATCGATTGCGCCTGACTGTAATTGCACGCGCATTGCACCAAAATCAGTTGCCGCTACTTGTTTTTGAACACCTTCGATTTGATCGATTACATCATAATGTGTTGTCGCTTGCTGACCTGTAATTTTTGCATCTGCAAAGTCAGATAATGAAGTTGCATTTGCATATGGGCCGTCTTCTTTTACAACAATGACATAGTCACTTGTATAATAGTTCTCCGTGAAATCAATTACTTCCTTACGTTCAGGCATTGGTGACATACCAGCAATTACTAGATCAATGGCACCTGATTGTAATGATGGAATCAAGCCATCCCAGTCTGTTTTAACAATTTGTAATTCCATGTCCAGACCTTCTGCAATTTTTTTTGCAATTTCCACATCATAGCCTGCTGCGTATTCCTTTGAACCTGCAATTTGAACTCCGCCATTGGCATCATCTTTTTGTGACCAGTTAAAAGGCGCATACGCTGCTTCCATACCGATTTTAATAACTTTTTTGTCTGAATCTGAACCGCTTGTAGTACCTTCATCGCTTGTACCACAAGCTGCTAGCAATAGCATTGTCATGGCAGTCAATAAAATTAATAGTCTCTTTTTCATAGAAAATCTCTCCTTATTTGTTAAATTTCGGGCGCCAAATATACAAAAAACGACCTAAAAGAAGAACTTTAGGTCGTTTAAATTATAATTAGCCCGAATCCTCTACAGTTCCCATTTTGAGATAGCACAACTCAACCATCAGGGATATAGATGATTGAGACAGTTCTGCAATTATTCACTGCAGACCCAGCATTGTATAATTGAGCATTTACAACACTTCGGCGATATTTCCTTCTCTTATATCTCACAGCCAGCTCATGGCTCCATATAAAACTGTTAAGTATCGCGCCTCTACCTCACGAGAGTGTGAGGTTTTAATATGAAATTGATATGTTTATATTACATTATTGCGACATTTCCGTCAACACTCATTTTTCTGAAATTTCACTGTAAGAATAAATGCGCTAAAGCGCCCGTTCAACTCTGACATACATTGGAGGGCCCGGCGCAAAAGTAAACGCTCCACCACTTTTGCACGGAGGGACCTAATGGTGCGAGGAGTTGGCGCTTTAGCCTAGACGTGGATAAAACTATATTTTTACGTTATCTACAATGCAATATTCTATAGTTTCCTTAACAAAAAAGCTAATGCGCAATATACAGAATATCGCGCATTAGCATAGAAAATACTATTAAGAATTTAATAATAAATCTTCTGGGTTTTCGATCATTTCTTTTACTGTTTTTAAGAAGCCAACAGAATCTTTACCATCGATGATACGGTGGTCGTAAGATAATGCTACATACATCATTGGACGAATTTGAACTTCCCCATTAACAGCTACTGGACGGTTTACGATTGAGTGCATACCTAAAATACCAGCTTGAGTACCATTCATGATTGGTGTTGACATTAATGAACCGAACACACCACCGTTAGTGATTGTGAATGATCCGCCAGCCATGTCGTTTAAGCCTAATTTTTTGTCGCGTGCTTTACCAGCTAATTCCGCAATGTTTTTCTCGATTTCAGCGAAGTTTTTAGCGTTTGCATCACGAACAACCGGTACTACTAAACCTTCTTCTGTTGATACAGCAATACCGATATCGAAGAAGTTGTTTAAGTGAATTTCATCACCGTTAATTTGTGCATTTACATATGGATATTTCTTTAATGCTGCTACTACAGCTTTTGTGAAGAATGACATGAAGCCTAATTTAATATCGTTAGCTTTCACGAACTCATCTTGTTTACGCTTACGTAATGCCATAATGTTCGTCATATCAATTTCATTGAAAGTAGTTAACATTGCAGTTGATTGTTTTACTTCTAATAAACGTTTTGCAATTGTTTGACGACGGCGGCTCATTTTTTCAACTGTTACACGGTCTGTATCAGCTGCTGGTGTGAAGATCATTGGACCATTACCTGCTGCTGGAGCTTGGGCAGCTGATGCTGCAGGAGCTGCTGGTGCTGTACCGTGTGCTGCAACGTCTTGTACACGTACGCGACCTTGTGGGTCAACAGGTGAGATTGCTGCTAAGTCGATACCTTTTTCACGAGCTAATTTACGAGCTGCCGGTGAAGCGATTACACGCTCACCTGAAGTTTCTTCAACTGCAACTGGTGCAGGTGCTGCTGCTTTAGGAGCTTCTTCTTTTGCTGGAGCCGGAGCTGCTGCTGGTGTTTCTTCTTTAGCAGCTGGTGCAGGTGCTGCGCCTTCGCCTGCTTCAACTACTGCGATTACTTGTCCTACTAATACAGTATCGCCTTCTTCAGCTAAAATTTGTTTTAAAACGCCTGCTTCTTCAGAGATGATTTCAGCATTAACTTTATCAGTTTCTAACTCAACGATGAATTCGCCTTTTTCTACGCGATCTCCAACTTTTTTCACCCACTGGGCAATTGTACCTTCAGTAATTGATTCTGCTAATTCAGGGACTTTAATTTCAGCCACGTTCATATCCTCCTTTAATTACGCTACACATTCATTGTATAGCAAGCCACTTCTATTTTAAATAGAAGCAGCTCTTTTTAAACAAATCATTTATTACTTTTCAAGTGCTTCGTTCACTAATTTAGCTTGTGCTGCTTTATGTGAATCGCCATCGCCTTCAGAAGTTGAGCTCATTGCAGGACGTCCTACATAGCGCACTTTTTTGCCTTCTGCTATATCATATAATGTTTCAAGAACATATGTCCATGAACCTTGGTTTTTCGGTTCTTCCTGTACCCAAACGATTTCTTTAACATTCGGGAAACGAGCGATAATATCTTTCACTTGTTGTGCAGGGAATGGATAAATTTGTTCAACACGGATGATGTGTAAGTGATCAAGCCCTTCGCCGTCTTTCACGCGTTCTGCTAAATCGATCATTACTTTACCAGTACCAAGTACTACTTTTTCAACCGCTTCTTTGTTTTTGCCTAAACCTTCTTGCTCGATTACTTCCTGGAAGCGACCAGTTGCAAGTTGTTCAGCAGTAGCTGCAGCAAGTGGGTGACGTAAAAGTGATTTTGGAGAAACCACTACTAATGGACGTACACCTTCTGTACCTAGTAATGCCGCTTGACGTCGTAATAAGTGGTAGTAGTTGCCTGCATTTGAACAGTTTGCTACGAACCAGTTATTTTCTGCAGATAATTGCAGGAATCGTTCCATACGGCTTGATGAGTGTTCCGGACCTTGACCTTCATAACCATGTGGTAAAAGAAGTACGAATCCAGATTTTTGACCCCATTTAGCGCGGGCACTTGAGATGAAGTTATCAAACATTACTTGCGCCATGTTTGCAAAGTCACCGAATTGTGCTTCCCATACTGATAATACATTTTGGTTTTCTAAATTGTACCCGTATTCAAAACCTACTACACCTGCTTCTGTAAGTGGTGAGTTATAAACTGAGAATGATGCTTTTGCACCTTCAATGTGATGTAATGGTGTGAATTCAGAACCATTGTTTTTATCATGTAATACTAAGTGACGTTGAGAGAACGTACCACGCTGTGCATCCTGACCAGTGAAACGAACTGGTGTGCCATCTTGTGTGATTGTTGCATATGCTAATGTTTCAGCATGACCCCAGTCAATTTTACCATCTGCGAATGCATCACGGCGTTTTGCTAAAATTTTACCTAACTTGTTTTGCGGTTCAAAACCATCTGCAAACACAAGTAAATCTTCATTTACTTTAGCCAGACGCTCAGCATCTACTTTAGTATCGATTTCAGGGAATTCGATTTTTAGTTCTTCCGGCATATTAGGCGTTACATGCTCGTCTTTTTCAGCCATTTCTTTTACATGATCATACGCAGCTTGCATTTCCGCATAAATAGCAGTATCTAAAGCTTTTACTTCATCAGCAGATAAAACACCCGCTTCTGCTAATTCTGCACCATACAATGCACGAATCGGCTCATGTTTTGCAACTAATTTGTATGTTTCAGGGTTTGTAACAGTCGGATCATCTGTTTCGTTATGACCGTATCGGCGGTAACCGATTAAGTCGATTACGATATCCTTTTTGAACTTCGCACGGTATTCCGCAACAAAGCGACCAACAGCTGCCACTGTTTCAGGGCTGTCAGCGTTTACATGAATAACCGGAATATCATAGCCTTTTGCAGGGTCAGATGAATAATTAGATGAACGTGAATCATGTAACTCAGTTGTGAAACCGATCATGTTGTTCGCGATAATTTGAACTGTACCACCTGTTTTGAATCCTTCTGTTTGAGAGAAGTTGAAGCCTTCAGTTACAATCCCTTGACCAGCGAATGCCGCGTCACCATGCAGGATGATACCGAATGCATTTGATGGATCATGTTTCGCAACACCAGCTGCTGATACATCATCTTGTGCTGCACGTACAGAACCGATTACAAGCGGATTTCCTACTTCTAAGTGAGACGGGTTGTAAGCTAATTTAACGTTCAATCCAGAATCATGAGTGTAAGATGCACCCATATGATATTTCACGTCGCCAGTCCAGCCTTTTGTAATTTCTAATTTACCATCTTCAGGGAAGAAAAGGTCGTTAGAAACATGGGCGAAATCAGAGAACATCATATCGTATGGTTTTTTTAATACGTGAGTTAATACGTTTAAACGACCACGGTGTGCCATACCGATTCGAACGTTTTTTACACCTTTAGCTTCTGAAGATTTGATAATTTCGTCTAATAAAATGATTTGAGTGTCTAAACCTTCTCCAGAGAAACGTTTTTGACCAACAAATGTTTTATGAATGAATTTTTCAAAGTTTTCAATGCGTGTTAAACGCTCTAATACTGCTTTCTTTTCTTCGGCAGATAACGTTGTTTTGAAAGTTCCGCCTTCAACTTGAGCTTCGATCCAAGCACGTTCTTCCGCATTTTGTAAATGTGCAACTTCCACACCTATTTTATCTGTGTAAACAGATTTCAAATAATCAATTGCTTCCTTACCGTTTGTAACACCTGCAGGAACATTTGCAAAAAATACTGATGCAGGGATAGCTTGTAAATCTGCTGCTGTTAAATTGAATACGCTTTCTTCAATGCGTGAAGTATCTAATTGACGATTTTTTAATGGGTATAAATCTGCTGCTAAATGGCCGTATTCACGAATTGATTCAGCCAGCTTAACTGCTGCTAATACTTTTTTGTAGTCTCCAGTACCTGTTACTGCTGCTGTTGCAACCGGTTGTTGACCATCTGCAAATACAGGACCACCGTAAGCTTGGAATAATTCTACTAGTTCCGGTTCCACTTCTTCAGGAGATTGCAGGAATAAGTCATACTGCTCTAATACGTAACCTAAGTTAGGACCAGAAAACGCTGACCATGGAGAACCTGCAGGTAATACATTGTTCGACATGAAAATAACCTCCAAATTTTGCCTTATGGCTGTTCCAATAATTTACTTAAAAAGGTATAATATTGTATATCACAATACAAAAATTACCTTCTTTTGTATGTAGATAAAGTAAGTACCCTCTTTTTATCTACCAAAACAAAGCAAATAATATTTTATCATTCTTCCACATGGACTAAAAGCACATTTATAAACGGCGGAAGAACATTTTTTCCATCTCAATCTTACTACTCTTCACAAAAAATACAACTCTTTTTATCAAATTAAGCAATTTTTTTCGTGAACTATTGAAATAGTAATTAGATTGAGAAAAATTATTCATTTTTTAAGAAGTTTAAGGTAAAAAAAGGTACCTTTCTGTAATTTACTTTCGACATCAATTTTCACTTCATATTTATCTGCAAGCATCTTCGTAATACTTAACCCTAGTCCAGTACCTGCAACTTTATTAGTTCGGGATGCATCCGCCCGGTAAAACCGGTCGAAAATATGTGGTAATTGTTGTTCAGAAATACCGATGCCATTGTCTTCTAACGTAACTGAAATCTGCGACTGTAATTCATTATAATCAATTGTTACATGAAGTTTTGGAACATTGCTATTATATCGTATACTATTACTCAAAATATTTCTAAAGATTTGCGCTAAAGCATGTTCGGTAATGGAAGCAGCCGTTTTATCACCGGTAACAGTGAGGCGAAACTCAGTGTTAGGATATAGCTGCAACAATTCTTCTCTTACCTGTTCATATACTTGTTCTATATCAGCCTCAGCCTGTTCATCCGCTTGCTCCCTTCTTGCCAATTGCAATAGTTCTTCGATCATTTTTCTCATACGCGCAATTTCGGTTAACGAAGTGTTTAACGATTCTTCCATTACTTCCGGTTCATCTTTACCCCACCGTTTAATTAATGATAAATGACCTTCAATAACTTGAATCGGTGTTCGCAGTTCATGCGAGGCGTCTGCGACAAATTGCTGCTGTTTTGTAAATGATATTTCCAGTTCATTCATTAAAGTACGATACATATGAAGTAAATCGCCAATCTCATCTTTTGCCGAATAATCAAAGTTAGGCTGTGCAGTAAACCCGTTTTTTCTAACAAAACTCATTGCGTCCCGTAATTGGACAAGCGGTTTCATTAGCATATTCGCCAGGTAATAGCTGATCACAACCGAAAATAAAATGGCACCGAAACCAATAATAAAAATTGTTGTCAAAATATAATTCATCATCGATTGAAATGCTGCTAATGGGTGAATCAGCTGCATAACCCCTTGAAATTGTCCGATTTGAACGACTCTGTGGATGACATAGCTTTCAGATCCTGAAATCATCTGCTTTTCAATAACAGTTGAAAAATAATTTTGATTTTTTGGCAGTTGTGCTGCCGGCGCAGCATCATTGATACGCATTACCTCAATACCATCCAGATTAAATACACGTACCGTTTGTTCTTGATTTAAAATGGCCTTCATCAATGCGGTGTTGTTTTGGAGTGCCTGTACTGTAACAGTGTTACCTTGTGATTCAAAGTATGTTGTCATATCATCAACCGTTCGCAATGCATTTTTTTCTTCATTATGAATAAGCCATGTTTGCAATGCGATATACAGCACAACAGAAATAAGGGCATAGCTTACAAAAATCGTTACACCGACTGCAAGCATCCACTTTGATTTTAATGAAAGGTTCAGTAATTTGTTTTTCATCATCCTCACCCGCGTATCACATATCCAACACCACGTACTGTTTCAATGTACGGAGTATTTTCTGTTTGCAGTTTTGAACGTAAATGGCGAATATATACATCAACTACATTAGTTTCTACCTCTGAATCGAATCCCCAAACTGTCTCTAAAATACGTTCACGTGTACATACATGGTTTCTGTTCTCCACAAGCAGCTTCAGTAAATCGAATTCTTTTCTTGTCAGCTCGATTTTATTATTTTCAAATATTACTTCATATGCATGCACATCGATTTCTAAATCCCTTACAATGAGTTGTTTAGATTTTTGAGTATGCTGGACTCTTCTCAAAATCGAACGGATCCGGGCTAGTAGTTCTTCTATCGCAAACGGCTTCACGATATAATCATCTGCTCCCGCATCCAACCCTGAAACGCGGTCCATTACTTCATCACGTGCAGTAATTAACAGAATCGGTACATCGCTTGTTTTCCGTATTCGTCTGCATACTTCAATCCCGTTTAATTGAGGCAGCATGACATCGAGCAAAATACAGTCGAATAGTTCACTTTCAGCCAATTCCAGACCCGTTCTCCCATCATATGCAACAACCGTCTCAAATCGCTCGTGCTTAAGCTCCAGTTCAAGGAAACGTGCAATATTTTTTTCATCTTCAATTATTAAAATCTTCTGTTTCATCAGCTACCCTCTCTATCAACAATATATATCTTCATTATTGTACCATTTGTATTTTACAATAAAAAAAGAATACGGAGTAAATTTCCGTATTCTTGCAAGTAAGATATGGATATGAAGAATGTGCTAATTGGAAGATTGTTTCGCCTTGTATAATACCTGATCTGCCAAGTCGATAAGCACATCCAAATTTAAACTGTGATGTGGATAAATCGATAGACCCATCGAGGCAGTAGGTGAGAAATGCGCATCTCTAATCATCCATCCGATTTGCAGATTTTCTTTGATTCTGTCCATAATATGGGCTAGTTGAACTGAACGGTCTTTTTCGTCAGTGGACAGCCCTGTTATAACAATTAAAAATTCGTCTCCGCCCAGCCTTATTACGAGGTCTTCGTTTCGCACACTGCGAACGAGTGATTTCCCGAATTGAATTAAAAACTCATCCCCTACATCATGGCCATATAGATCGTTTACTTGTTTAAAATTGTCACCGTCAAGATATAAAATTGCCAGGCAGGTGCCTGTTTCGTCTGCTTCGGTTTTAAGCAGCGGAAAGTCCTTGTATAGTTTCCGGCGATTACCTAGCTGCGTAAGACTATCATGATACGCTAAATAGGTTAATTTATCTTCCAGCTGCTTGCGCTCGGTAATTTCTCTAGAAACCATGACAATTTCCGTGATTTCATGATTTGCCAAATCGAACGTTAGCGTATAATTCCCTTCCGTCCATATCGTACTATTATCTTTTTTATACAAAAGCAATTCAATTTTTTGTTCTTCTACACTATCAAACTTTTCCGGGTTCAATGCTTCATGCCACAGTTGGACACTTTCAGGCTTCAGCAATCGATCGTACGGAACACCTATCAGCTCTTCTTCCCGATAGCCAAGTTTCCTTGAATAGGAAGGTGAAGCGTATTTAATTTTGCCGTAGCGGTCTGTTACGACAATAAAATCATTCGTATTTTCAGTAATCGCTCTGAAATTACGTTCAATTATATATAGTTCAGACATTAATTGCTTTTCAGACGAAATATTATATTGAACCATTAAAAACTGCTCGACATCCCCTAGTTCATTTTTCAAAGGAATTATAGTGGAGTCCACCCAATAAATTTCGCCATTCTTTTTACGAATGCATACTTCATCACGCCAAATTTCTTCTTTTCTGACTTTTTGCCAATAACTCATTGAAGCCGTATCTGCGTGATACGTTGAATGAAGAAAATGGTGTGGCAGACCGATTAATTCGTCGTGGGTAAAGCCTGTATTTTTAATAACTCTTTCATTTACATCTATTATATTTCCGTCAGCATCTGTAAAAATAACGTCAGCAAAAGAATTGATCGCATTTTTGAACATTTCCAGGCCATGCGATGCAGTGCGTAATGCCTGTCCTTGTTTTATATACTCTGTTATTTCTTGCAATATAATAAATACGGCAATATTTTCACCGTTACTTGTCAGCGAAGAAAAAGAAGCAGTAAAACATCGCTGTTCATTATGTTTATCGATAAAAAACAGCATTTTTGATTGAACATTTTCTCCAAGCTGAGCACGTTTCAAATAGCTTTTTAATTTTATTGCCATTTTTCTTTCTATAAAAGGCATATCCAATATACTTGTACGGGAAGCATCTTCCATTTGAATATTAAATTCACCCAAAAATTTTGTATTCGCTTCAAGCAATTGCAGGTCATTGGAAACTAATATCGTTGATAAAAATGAATTAGAGAATAAGGAACGCATAAATAAATATTTATCTTCTAAATCAAGACTCATCGACACTTCTTTTGTCATAGCCAAAACATAATTTTTCCCGTCTTGTATTACTGGAATAGTTGTCGTTCTTTGTTTTCGAACGTTCATTCTTTCATAAGTGAAATCTTCAAATTCAACTTGCTTATTTTGTTCGATTGTTAAGTCATAATGGTGAATAATCGTTTTTGCCAAATGGGAAGGAATTACCTGTTCGATCGTTTTGCCGCAAGGATTCGTATTAATCAAATTTACTGCAGCATCATTGACAAAAATATAACGATACTTTTCATCTATTTTTTCCATAAAGAACACAGCATCATTACTATTTTTGAATAACAAATTCAATAGATCCATTGAAAAAATGGAACTCATCATCCTTGTCCCCCTACTTTACTGATCTTTACAGAAAGCTTTCTATTTTATCTTTCACAAAAAGTTTGCATTTCTCATATTGGATTTGCTCTTCTGCCGGCTGAATATGAACCAACTGTAATTGTTCGTCTTGAATTTCGAATTCATATTCCCCTAATACCGTTGCATTTCCGATGAGCGCCAATTCCCAGTTTCCTTCATTATTTGAAACCTCACATTGAACAAAGCCTCCCGGGTTATAGATAGTTACTTTACTATTCGTTACGAATCCTTCAATTGAGGCAATCAGTGCAGAGGCGGTCATTGCAGTACCGCAAGCATTTGTAAAGCCTACCCCACGCTCATAAGTTCGGACAAATATTTCATCAGACGATAATGACTGGACATAGCTGACATTCACCCCGTCAGGACAATATTCATTTTCACTGTTCAAATAGGCTGCTAGCTTTTGTTGGTGCATCGTGTTTTCGATATATTTTTTATCAACGATTCCGATTAAATGCGGGTTCGGTACAGAAATCGCAGTAAAAGGAATTTCTTCTGAAAAAGCAGGTATAATTTCGTGGCGCAATTGTCGTTTGTTATCTACCTTCATTGGCAAAGATGATAGTTCAAATGAAATGGGCGAGATTTCTACAGAGTATGTAGGAAGCTGTTCAAAAATGGAGTCCTCACGTTTCACTTTCAAACAGGCATGCATTGTTTCGATCACCGCTTCATTAACATTTAACTTTTCGCAGACATACCGTGCGACACAGCGTAACCCATTCCCGCACATCGAAGCTTCCGAGCCGTCCGCATTAATGACGCGCATTTTTGCATCTGCTGCGGAAGAAGGAAGCACCAATAATAAGCCATCTGCCCCGCCATCAATGGATGGATGACATAATTGTTTTGTGAAATTCACAAAATTAAATTGTTCATCATATAATGCTTCGTATAAATAAAATGTATTTCCAGAACCATGAACTTTCGTAAGTTGGATATTCATATTTTGTGCCTCCGTGTTCTCTCTTGTTTTATTATATTATACTTTTAAAAAATTCATCCTGTCATTAATAGTTTTTATTTACGCATTATTCTGAATATATCGACTTTTAGCAGAAAAAAATGTTTTTTTCGAGCTTGAAAGTTGCGACAAGAGAATATATTATAATAAAATGTAGATATATTTCTTGTTATTAATTGTCTAGGATAGAGCGAGACAGACGAATTATGCATAATAGTTTAACGTCAAATTCTTTTAGGTAAGATCAAGCTCGAAATGACTACTGCCTTATGATAAAGAACCTTTTAGCATTAGAAGATTATTTGCACTATTTCTTTAACAACAGGCTCTACCATTTTCTTCTTAAAAGGAGGCGTTTCACATGTTAAAACAGAGAGAACTTCATGAAACAGCAGAATTATACGAATTATTACGTCATCCGTCTGTATTTCCATTCGTACGTCAAAAAGCGACTTCAGCTGAAGAGTATTTATTTATGACTAAACAATTAATAGAAGAAGAACAAAACGGATTAACGATTTCACGTACAATTGTAGATGATTGGGGTGCCCCAATCGGAACAATCAGTATTTTTGATATCCAAGATGGCGCCGGCTTTTTAGGAACATGGATCGGCAAACCATATCAAGGCATCGGTTATAATCAGAAAGCGAAATTAGCGTTTTTAAATGAACTATTTTTCGACTATGATTTCCATACAGTTTTCTTACGCATCCGGGAAGAAAATGCACGCTCACAAGCAGCAGCATTAAAATTACCTTATGTAGTAGATGCGGAGGAATCAAATCCATCTCTTTTCACAGAAATTAATCAAGGCGTAAATAAATTCCGTCTTTTTAAAATTCCAAAAGATCTGTTCTATTTAACAACTGCGAATTCGCACGAGGAAGCAGAGGAACAGGCAATGTAAAAAGGAAATTTTCACTAGTGACGTAATTACCTTCATTACGCTTATATGTTAAAATCGTCACAAATATTCCTTAAATAAAAAAGGGGCTACCTTAAAAGTATGAACTTTTAGGTAACCCCTTTTTTTATTAATTATTTTTCATATTGAGTTATTAATGCAACCATTTCTTTCGGAGTTTTCGGGTGTTCGACTTCAAGCATATGGTCGATCATTTCTTCCGCTTTCTCTTCAAGCTTTTGAATCGCCTGCATAAATGATACTTTTGTCAATTTTTCCTCATCCAATACTTGTGCAAAGCCTTGTTGTTTAAATAAGTTGGCATTTAAAATTTGATCGCCACGGCTTTTTGCAGCAGAAAGAGGAATGAGCAGCATCGGCTTATGCAATGCTAAAAATTCGAATATCGAGTTTGAACCGGCACGCGATACAACAAAATCTGTAGCGTACAGTAAATCCGGCAATTCTGTTGTCACATATTCAAACTGAGAGTAGCCTTGCAGATTTTCAAATTTTTTGTCGGCGTTCCCTTTACCGCATAAATGGATAATCTGATATTTTTCAAGTAGTACAGGCAAATTTTCACGAAGTGCGTCATTAATAATGACTGACCCTAAGCTGCCGCCCATGACAAGCAGAACTTTTTTTTCTGTTGTGAAGCCACATAATGCCAAGCCACGTTCACGATTTCCTTCAAATAGTTGCTGACGAATGATCGAACCTGTGCAAGTCGATTTGTCGTTCGGTAAATGTTTCATTGTTTCTTTAAAAACCGTAAAGATATGGGACGCAAACGGTAATGAAATTTTATTCGCTAATCCAGGCGTCACGTCCGATTCATGGACAACAACCGGAATATTTGCCAACTTTGCCGCAATCACGACAGGCACTGATACAAATCCGCCTTTAGAAAAGATGACTGTCGGCTTAATTTTTTTGATAACCGAAAAGGCTTGTGTAACCCCTGCCATTACTTTAAATGGATCTGTAAAATTCTGTACTGAAAAGTAACGACGTAGCTTCCCGCTCGAGATACTGTGATATGGCAATGAAGGAAAGGCATTTGTTATAAGCTCCTTTTCAATCCCATCATGAGAGCCTATATAATGGACATTATACCCCGCTTCCTGCAATGAAGGGATAATCGCTTCATTTAGTGATACGTGACCGGCCGTACCCCCGCCTGTTAAAATAATTGTTTTTTCGTTCATAAATTTCTCCTAACAAAGCAATTGTCATTGCATCTATTTTATGCAACATGACATTTCAACATGCTTCGATATATATCTTATTTATTTGATGTGACATTTTATTATCGATGATTGTTTTTACTATACTTTTTATAGTTCCTTTTTAATATTCAATAATTATTCTTGTTTTATTATTCTAAAAAAATGATTTAACTATTTATCACTTCTATTCCATCGAATTCTGCACCTTTTTTTAAAAGGCTTTTTAAAAGTATACCGTATATTGTAGCACATTTTGGCACTTTATAAAGCATTTCTCTAAAAATGGGTGTTTTCGCATATAAAAATTTTAATATCAATAGAAATAATAAATATTCGATAAAAGTATTTTTATTGTTTTAAGAATTCAATCAATAACTGAATAACAAAAAACTACCCTTTTCATTACAAAAAGGATAGCATCAGCAAATTACTTTTTAATAAATTGTTGTGTCCAAATATTACCGTCCTGCACATAGCCTACACCAATATGAGTGAAGTCTTTATTTAAAATATTCGCTCGGTGACCTTCTGAGTTCATCCATGCTTGTACAACTTCTTCAGGAGATTTTTGACCTTTGGCAATGTTTTCACCGGCAGATTTATAAGCAATACCTAATGCTTTCAATCGGTCAAATGGGCTGCCGAATGTTGGTGATGTATGAGAGAAGTAATTTTTATCTTTCATATCTTGAGATTTTTCACGTGCCGCCGCCATTAATGGGTGGTCGATCTGTAATGCACTTAAACCGTTTTTAGCACGTTCCGCGTTTGTTAACGCAACAACTTTTTCTTCAATCGCTAAAATTTGATCTGTAACTGTTGTTTCTTTTTGCTCTTGAGCTGGCGCCTGTTCAGTTTTAGATTGTGTAGCAGGCGTTTGTGACGGTGATTCAGTCGTTGGAGCTTTTGGAGTTTCGTTGTTTACTACATTTGTTGGCTCTTTTTCTACTTCCTTACTAATCTCTTTGTTCGTTTCCTTGTCAGCCTCTTTAGAAGTCTCTTTGCTTACATCAGTTGAAGCAGGTTTTTTATCTTTATTTGTTGACCCTTCCTGTTGAATAACTGTCCAATTTTGAGGTGTCGTTTTTACAAGTTTATAGAAATTGTTAAGTTTTATATTATAGTCATTCGCTAATTGAATGTGATTTGTAGTTGGTGTTGATTTGCCCCCTTCAATTGCGTTTGAACTTGCATTCGCAACGGGTGCTTGAGTTGCAAAAAGTATTACTGCACAAAATGGTAGAACTAATTTTTTCATTTTGTACGCCTCCTTTCGTGATTCCATCGTAAATGAAAAATCCAAGAAAAAAAGGCCTATAAATTGGTAAACTGCCCATCTACCAACTTATTAGCCTTTAAATCTTATATTTAAATTAATATTTTGCCATAAATTTATCCAATTCCCTCAAACATTTCATTTGAAAAGCTATTGACGAATTATGATACAGAGATAATTTTTAGATTGTTAATGTTTTCACCAATGATGACTAAGTTCGGTTCCATCTTTATATATTCCGGCAGCCATTGGACCATTCCATAAGCATATTGGAACAGCATCGGATTTTTGATTCCCTCAATCGGAACATAGCCTTTCATACGGTAAACTGTATCCGGTAATGAGCGCACCCAGTTTTCAAACTGTTCTTGTGTAAAGCTTGTATCAAATCGAACGAGTCGTGAGCCTAAATTAAAACTTTCACCAATACGGGCGGACACGATATCGTCTTTTGATATACGAGCAGTTGACTGCATATTTTGCAGTAACTTTAACGGAACACGGCCATTTGTCGTTTGAAGGATGAACGCATTTGCATTAAACCCTTGCAGCTCATAAACAACTTGCGCTTGTTCCGATTCCGTAAGCAAGTCCGTTTTATTGGCCAATAACAGATGGGCATGACGAATTTGCTCCATAAATAGAGATCGTACTTGCGGAGTAAGGCTTGTTCTGTCTAACCATAACCGGCTGTCCGCCACCGTCACAATTCCTTTAATATTTAACTTATCCGCAAATAGAGGCGAATAGACCGCATCCAGTGCTTCTACAGGGTGTGCAGCCCCGGTTGTTTCTATTATTAGTACATCAAAATCCTGATCATGTAAAAGCGATTGGATTTGAGCTTCCGTTTTTTCCGCTCCGCTGCAGCAAATACAGCCTTCTAACATTTCTTTCAATGGTACATCCTGTTCGACTGCCTGTGAATCAAATGGAAGCTTCCCAAGTTCGTTCATAATTACAGCAGGCTTCAAATTAGCTTCTTTCATCTGGCGAACGACATCGGTTAACATGGACGTTTTGCCGCTTCCTAAAAACCCGCTAAATAAATATACATCTTTCATATTTCCACTTCCTATAATAATGGGCTGGCAATAAAGTGTTGTATCACTTTTGCCAGCCCGCATTTTTTATTCGTTTGTTGTTTTTTCAGGCTTTATATCCAGTAATTCTTTCGCCTTTAAAATTTGAGGATCTTCTGTTTTCAGCTTTTCGCTAATGGCATCCATTAAGGCATATGTTGTATCACCTGTTAAAATACCTGTCACTTCTAATTCATTATCTTGTTGGTATGCTTTTATTGCCGCTTCAGTCTCTTCATCAAATTGTGTATCGACTTCACCTGGCTCATATCCTAATACCTCCAGAATACGCTCAGCTGTTTTGATTGACGCATGATTGGCATCCTGTTCATATTTCTGGCTCGGATCGATATATGGTAATGAAGCATAATCCGGATAGTCAACTTTCACATCCGGTGCAATTCCTTTTTCATTCACCCAGTTACCGTCTGGAGTTAACCATTTGCCTGTTGTGAACTTCAAGTTTGCTCCGTCTTCCATATAAATAATTTCCTGCATTGTCCCTTTACCAAAGGAATTTAATCCAACGATTTGGGCACCTGCCGACTCTTTGAGTGCACCTGCCAAAATTTCAGAAGCAGAAGCACTTCCTTCATCGATTAATACTGTTATCGGAAGATTATATTTTGAACGATTGTCCGCAGCTACAATTTGTGGCGCTTCATCTCGTTCTTGAATTTGAACGATTGTTTTTCCTTCTTCAACAAACAAGTTTGAAATATCGATTGCAGCCTTTAAATAGCCTCCTGGATTTTGGCGTACATCTAAAACAATCCCTTTCATCCCTTGTTTTTCATATTCAATTAGCAGCTTTTCCAGTTCTACTGCTGTTTTTTCACTGAAAGAAGTAATTTGGAAGTGTGCAATTCCTTCTTCATCAATATCACCATAGACAGTTTCTACAGGAATATCATCACGCACGATTGTCATATCAAAGCTTTCTGCATCTCCGCGTTGAATCGTCAGAGTGACGTCAGAACCTTTTTCACCGCGTATCAATAACACAGCTTCTGTAGAGCTCATGCCTTTGACGCTTTTCCCGTCAACCGCCAGTACCATATCTTTCGGTTGTAACCCGGCTTTTTCGGCAGGTGTATTTTTAATTGGGGAAACAATCATTATATATCCATTTCGTTCTTGGATTTCCGCACCAATTCCTTGAAAACTTGAAGACAGGCTTTCATTAAATGAACTTGCCTCATCTTTATTCATATAATCAGAATATGGGTCGCCCAATGCATCAAACATTCCATTGATTGCACCATATACCACTTCTTCTTCATTTACGTCTTCATAATATTTTTGCTGAAGTGCATCATACGCATCATAAAGTTTTTTAAATTCCGCCCGTTCCACCGGTTCCTTTACTTCCACAACTTTATTTTCGCCGAATGTTAACGCAAAAATTGTTAAACCGGCTGTACATAAAATTGTCAGGAAAATGACCATTATGAATGCAAATGGTTTCATTCGTAAATATTTCCCTGCCGGCTTTGTAATTTGCTCTTCGTTTAAACCGTTTTGATCCTCATCTCTTTTTTGTTCATCCATTTCAATTTCACCACTCTCATTTTTACACTGTCTGATGTCACACTATACCAATAATATCAGTTTACAAGCGACTAGAAAAGGATAGACGTCAATTTTTTTATTTCATTTCATATTAAATAGGAAAAAGCAGCGAATTCCGCCATAAAGCGGCCTCGCTGCTTGATTTATTATTCAGTTTTAGCTTCTTTTTTAACTTCATTCGGTATATTGATCTCTTTTACTTCATCAAATTTCGAATAGACAATGTTCGCATCATTTTCAATCGTAGTTTCCTGACCTTCGACATTTGTGATGATTTTCAGGTCCATATCCATTTCTTTTATATCAAACGTATCTTTCGCTACTACAATATTATATTGTGAATCTTCAAAGGACATATTCTCAAGCATTTCACCATTCATCTCCAGTGATTCACCTAAGCTGGCACCCATTTGTGAAAGTATGAACTGCTTGAACTGATCCCCTTCAATGTTCAGCGTCAACAAATAGTTTTCATCATCCTGTTCAAAGCTAAAATCTTCGATAAATTGTTCAAGCTGTTCGAGTTGCTCTGACGCATCTGCCTGCGCACCTGTTTGCGCTAAAAGTTGTTCATATTGTTCCTCAGGCATCTTTAACCATTCATTCGAATCGCCATTAAACAAGTAAAAGCCATCTTCTTCTGTCATATACATTTCGATTGGCAATTCCATTTTATCATCGCCCATATCCATCTCAACTGTTCCTTTTGAATACATCGCAATCGGATCTTGCTGGATATCCATTGCCAAATTTGAGTTGCTCGTCATATCTATCGTCTTACCGTCCATCACGAAGCTCGTCACTTGATCCATCTTTGTTTCTGCATGAACACTTTTCAAATTTTGCTGGCGCTGCATAGCTTTCTCATATACTTGCTGTAATGTTAAATTGGCTTCACTATCCGTACCTTCAACCGGTTCTGCTGTATTTCCGCAGCCTGCAACTAGTGCTATCGATAATGTAGACATCGCGAATAAGTATCGTTTTTTCAAATGATTTCAACCCTTCCTAGATAAACTTCTACTATCCATACCCTAATTTAGTGTATTAATATCTTTAATTTGGAAATAAGATTAAATGAATTTTATTATGAATTGAAAATATTGTATGGATAGAGTGCATTTTTTTAGGAATGACGGATAAAATAAAAAGTGTCTACAGGCATAGACACTTTTTATTCTTCACCAATTTAACTTAATACCGTATTGTTCATTTAAGAACACATGCAATTCTTTGTAAGTGCAAAGGGCAATGCCGATGACAATTTCGTTTTCATTCATGTCTTTTTCTATTTTGAGGTTGTTATCAAAAAGGTGAAAGTTCATCGGCAAAGCTCTAATATCCACACTAATGTTATGTGCGGCTTTGTTGCGCCAATAATTCAGCAACCATAAGTTTTCGAACAATTTTTGTTCGATTAAGCCTAATGCATAAACAGCATATACTTTTGTGCTGTAATTAGAGCTCGCCATCGGGATATAAGTTGACTGATCCTTGAAGCTTCGTACTTTCGGCAGCTTTTCCTGAATCAAATGGTTAATGGCATTTTCACAAAACAGACTAACCGTAACAATATTCGCTAACGGATCCACTGTGCTTGAGATTCGATCAACAAATTTCTTCGCTACTTCCTGACTCATCCCCTCACTCCTTTTTACTTTTTTGCCGTCATTTTATGTGCTTTAAAATTGTCGGTATCTCAGTTTGCCCACAACACAAATTCGATATGCCAAACATCCGCTAAGAAAATTTTTGGAATTTTTTTATCGCTTCAACTCAAAAATTAAAAAAACACATCTTTAGTATGATGTGTAAAAACAACGCTACTTATTTTCTAAATGTTTATCCATGCCGGTTACGAGCAATAAATAATCATTATGCTTTGATTGAATCTTTGCAATTTCCGGATCATCCCAATCATTCCCAAAAAATTTATAGCCACTAATGGCGGTATGCAAGCTAAGATAATCTGCACGTGAGAATAGGTGTAAAATAAAACCGATATGATCTACCAGCTCTTTATTAAGTACCTTCATATTGTCATCGGTTAACTGACTAATTTCTTCCACCGGTGTGTTGGGTGGAATCTCTTCATACCTAGAAAAACTAAACTTACCTGCATGAAAATCTTCTATACTTCCACTTCTAAAGATATATTGGGTAATCCGAATTGCTAATTCCCTAATTACTATTTCTAAATCCTCATTATAATCAATCTCAAATTGATCGCTGTACAAAGCTCTAAGTAATGCTCCATTACGACCTTGTTCTTTTTCTTCATCGTAAATTTCTTCAAGATTTCGTATCAAGATAGCATCTTCCTCATCAAACTTATCTTGAATAAGCTGTATCAACTGTTCCTTTTTCATAAAACCACGCTCCTCAACATTATTTGTATTCCTATGTTTTACTATTCGTAAGATGATGTTTTTTATACTAATAAACGTTTACAGTTTTTATGGGATTACGAACAGGATTAAAATTTTTACAAAAAAAAAAGCACTTAATAAGCGCAAATCGGCCTATTAAATGCTTATAATTTAAAATTAATCTTGAATTGCCGCTTCCAACGCAATAACCATCATGTCATTGAACGTAGTTTGACGTTCTTCTGAAGTTGTTACTTCACCTGTTAGGATGTGGTCAGATACTGTTAGTACTGTTAAAGCTTGACGACCGAATTTCGCAGCTAATGTGTAAAGTGCTGATGTTTCCATTTCAACAGCTAATACGCCATATTGCGCTAATTTTTCGTTTTGTGCTTCGTCAGAATAGAACATATCCGCAGTGAAGATATTTCCTACACGTACGTTTAAGTTCGCTTCTTTAGCAGCATTGTAAGCTTTTAGTAATAAATCGAAGTCTGCAGTTGGTGCATAGTCGATTGTACCGCCGAAAACAACTCGATTCATGTTTGAGTCTGTAGATGATGTTTGTGCAATAATAACGTCACGTACTTTTACGTCTTTTTGAATTGCACCACAAGTACCTACACGGATTAGTTTTTGTACACCGTATTCTTGCATTAATTCAGTCGCATAAATTGAAATTGAAGGTACACCCATGCCTGTCCCTTGTACAGAAACGCGTTTTCCTTTATACGTACCTGTGTAGCCAAGAATATTACGTACTTCGTTATATTGAACAACATCTTCTAAAAATGTTTCGGCAATATATTTTGCACGTAATGGATCTCCTGGTAATAGTACAATTTCTGCAATGTCGCCTTTTTTGGCATTAATATGAACGCTCATCAAAAAACCTCTTTTCATCATAATTCTTTTAAATTGTAAACGTTTTCGTATAAACATTCAATCGTTAGACGTCTTGCATCACAAAAAATTTTGCATAAAAAACAATATTTGGACAAAATAACGATTTTCTTTACGAAGACGTGTCTTATTTCACTATACCCCATCTCGCTTATTGCATGCAAAACAATGCCTATACTGAAAATTTATTTTCATATAGGTCCCATAATTGATCAAAGGCACCTATTGTCATATATTCATCGGATTGAAACTCTATATAATTCGTAAGCTCCTCGAAGCTGTCGGACATTTTTGGAAAAGCATGATCGAGAAACATACTTTCGGCAAAACGTACCTTTTCATCCGACCATTCTCCCCCTCTAAATGTTAGTGCAAAATGATAAAATGATTTTTTCAATATTTCCCCTCCTTTATACATTTTTTCACAATATATAGTGTAAATTTACCATTTATGTAGTAAAATAGTTAAATACTGTTTTTTCAGAAAGTGGTGAATTATTTGCGAAAGAGCAAGAAAACTAAGCCTAATAAAGAAAAACTAAGGAAAAATCCTATTAAACCGAAAGCCCTATTTCACTTCTTTCATCTAATACGAGGGAAAATTTTAATTGCTTTCACTATTTTAATGGCAATTATTATCTCCATGCAAATTTTGTCGTATATTAATATAACAAACTTGGAAAAAAACTTGCGAGAATTTGCGGAAGAAAATTTAAAACAGCAAATGCATATTAATAGTTTAGCTTCCGATATCGCGAAGCTTTCAAGCCATGAACAAACTTACTTAATTACAGGCGACGAAAAATTTCTTCAATTATATGAAGAGACTAAGGACCGAATAAATACAAATTTAACATCTGTTGAAACGTCATTTAAAAATCAGGATGAAGAGCTTAAAATCCTCGGATTAATCCAACAGTTTTATGCTAATTATTTATCCTATTCTAAATCGACAATTGAAGTACGTCAAAAATATGGCTATGAAAATGCCGCTAAACTTTTTGCGAATAGCGGAAGCCAAAACTTCAAAGGGTATATTGATGAAAATACAGGTAAACTGATTCAAATACTTGAACAGCGCAATGAAAAAACCATTTCAGACTTGGAACAGTTTGCATTCGCCTCTAAAATAATGATTTCAGCATTAACAGGAATTGCCGTTATTTTAACAATTTCATTAGGTTATATATTATCGAAATCAATCCGTAGAAATACGAAAAAGATCAATGAGTCAATTCTGGATATCGCCCAGGCTGGCGGTGACTTAACACGCCGCGTAAATGTTAAAACAAAGGACGAATTTTCTGTTATAGGAGATTCGACCAATATTTTAATCGACTCAATCTCTGCATTGGTTAAACGCGTTTCAAACCTTGCCGAAAATGTATCCGGAAGTTCACAGGAATTAATGGCCCTTGCAGATGAAAACGCTCGTACAATTGATTTTATTGCTGATTCTACGATGAAAATTGCGAGCGATAGCAGTGAAATTTTAAACAGTATCGGGAGTTCGGGTAATGAAATGCAGAAATTGGAGCAATCGATGCACGTATTAGACGGAAAGGCACGAGAAGTTCAGCGAGCGGCATCTGAAATGAAGGACGCTGCACACCAAGGAAGCAGATCAGTAAACCACTCATCCATTGTCATGCTTGAAATTGAGGAAACAATGGCAACGACTTCTGATACGGTTGAAAAATTAGGGGAAAAATCAAAAAATATTACTTCAATAATTAGTTCAATTACAGCAATTGCCGAACAAACAAACTTACTCGCTTTGAATGCGGCAATCGAGGCTGCTCGCGCCGGAGAACATGGACGAGGCTTTGCAGTTGTAGCGGCTGAAGTACGAAAACTTGCCGAACAATCCCAAAAGGCAGCAAAAGAAGTTTCGGCAATCGTTGGATCAATTCAAACAGAGGTCAAGTCCATTATCGAGCAAAATCACACAGGGGTAGAGAAAGTAATCCGTGGTGTGGAAGTGACAAATGAGACGACCAATTCTTTACAAAATATATTACTTCAGACAGAAAAAACATCTGATATTTTAACAGAGATGGTTGCTCAAATTGAACAAACTTTAAATAATAGTCACGGTGTAACAACATCGTTCGTACATGTTGCTGCAATAGCAGACAATACGGCTGTCAACACAGAACGCAGTGCAGCTGCCGCATCTAAAGGATCTGCTTCCATGGAAGAAATCAATGCATCTGCAGTGGAACTGGCTTCACAAGCAGATCACCTTCGAAGTGTTGTCAATGAATTTAAAATCTAGTATTAAAAAACTCGCTCATGGGACTTCCCATAAGCGAGTTCTTTTTATTCAAACAGTGATTTATATTCACCGTAGCCTTCTTTTTCAAGATCCTCCACCGGAATGAAGCGCAATGCTGCTGAATTGATGCAATAACGCAACCCGCCTAATTCTTGCGGACCATCCGGAAATACGTGCCCTAAATGGGAATCGGCTGTTTTACTGCGGACTTCCACACGACGCATACCGTGCGACGTATCAAAATGCTCGGTTACCTCTACTTTCTCAATCGGCTTTGAAAATGATGGCCAGCCACAGCCCGCATCATATTTGTCTTTTGAACTGAAAAGAGGCTTTCCTGAAACGATATCCACATAGATACCCTCTTCGAAAACGTCATTGTATTCATTGCGGAATGGCGGTTCCGTTCCTTGGTTTTGTGTAACATGATACTGCATTTCTGTTAACTCTTTTAAACGTTGCTCTTTATTCATTTATTTCGCCCCCCAGTATTTCTCAATAAATCCAGCACGCCCTGAACCAACCGAATAGCGTTCGTAATGTGCCGGGTTCTTCTGATAGTAGTGCTGATGATAATCTTCTGCCGCGTAGAACGGCTTCGCTTCAAGGATTTTAACGGCAATCGGTGATTTGAATTTTCCGCTTGCCTCCAGTTTGGACTTGGATAATTCGGCAATCTGCTTTTGGACATCATCATGGTAAAATATCGCCGTAGTGTATGATTCGCCACGATCATAAAATTGACCGCCCGCATCTGTCGGATCGATCAATGTCCAATAAAGTTCTACCAGTTTTTCGTACGGATAAATTTCAGGATCAAACGTAATTTGAACTGCCTCAAGATGGCCCGTTGTTTCACTGCATACTTGTTCGTATGTCGGGTTTTCAACATGCCCGCCCGTGTAACCGGAAACGACTTCTATAATACCGGGCTGTTGATCAAACGGCTTTACCATACACCAGAAGCAGCCCCCTGCAAATGTCGCTTTTTCATATGCCATTAAAATTACCTCCTATTTTACTTCGTCTGGTTTGGAATAACTACTTCCAACTCTATTTTATCATTTGGTAAATCAATTTCCTTCGCACGCACTCTGGAACCACTTGCAATATTTATGCGAGACAGATCTACATAAATTTCTTCGTCATTTGGTTTCACCGTAATCCAATTTGGAAAATTAACCGCATCATCAATCATTTTCAGGACGGTTTTCGGAGGAATATTTACCTTGCCGACGTGGACCGCTTCTTGACTCAGTGTAATATTACCGTTATTTACAACTGGAATGAAGTCCATCTGAATCGGCAAATCGATATTAAAAACAGTTAATGTACTGTATAGATAAATTTTATCATCCACTGTCAGCTCTACCGGAACAGGTGACTGGTTCATAGCTTCCGATAAATATTGTTTTGCAATTGCTTCGAATTCTTTAGCTGTCGTTTCCACAGTCAATATGTTGCCCTCAATAGGGAGTGGTGGCTGTTCTGTTGCTTGTTCTACATCAGCAGTTATTAAATAGAGCAATGTGGCAAATGTAATGAGTACTGCTCCAGCCAATAATAAAAATGCGACTTTCCATTTGTTCATCTTCTCACTCCTCAAATCCTAATAAACCGTCTGACATCTGCTCAATATCACATTGTTGCATTGTTTCAATGATGCGTTTTGTCATACGATCATATCCTGTGCTATTCGGATGAAAGAAGTCTACATGATATACCATATCCTCATTTGAGACAAATAAATCCTCTACTGATACGAAACACGCATTTTCATCTGTGGCAGCAAGCTTTTCGATTTCACCATTCCACTCCGAAATAATCGGATCGAAAGGTGTAATCTCATCGACTACGATTGAAAAAGGATTGTAGAACCCAACTAAAATAATCGGCGCATCAGGATTTACTTTACGAATTTCTGCAATGACTTCTTCGTAGCGCTCAGCAAATTTGGGCAATTCCTTATCAAACATAGACTTTTTCATTGAAAATAAATTCTTTTTTACAATTTTCATTACATCATTACCGCCGAGCGTAATCGTGATCAGATTTGCTTTTTGCAGCTCTTCTTCATAGTGGCCCCGCTCAAGTAAACTTAACAGCTGGTCACTGCGTCTACCGTTTTTACCTCGATTATCGAGTTCCACTTCCTCTACCATCGGCCATTTTTCCAGCTCCTCCTGCAGGCGAATTGTATAGCCATAATCCTGGGTTTCGTCTCCAACACCCCTTGTTAGCGAATCACCTAATGCTAAATAAAAAACCGATTGTGCATCTTCTTCCTTACGATCAGACCAGTCTAGTTGAAATACATCATTTATAATATCAAAAAAGCTCGTATTGATTGTTTCTTCGTTTTCGGCTTCTTCTTCTGATATAGACAAATCATTATTATCATTGGATGAATTGTCGGATTGTTGTGCTTCTTCTATTTGTGGGTCAATTGTAACGGAGCATGCGGACAAGAAAATGACAGCTAATGATGTGAGTACTAACCGCCACATGCAACTTCCCCCTTTTTATTTTGTTATTTCATTATAAAATATTTTCCTCACCTTTAGGAATGATTTGCCTATAAAAATAGTGATATATTTGAAAATATTTTTAAATTTATAAAAAAAGTAATTCTAAAGTTAATATTCTTTAGAATTACCTTTGAACTATTCTGTATAATAAATAAAGCCGATTGCACCTTCACCTGTATGTGTACTAATAACCGGTGAAGTAAAGGCAACTTCAACTTGTCCTGTATAACCTGTTGCTTTTACCTGCTCGATCAACGGATTCACTAAAGTATCCATTGCATTCGCATGAGAGATGGCAACACCTGCCACTTTTTTACCTTTAGTATCTTTTTCAAATTCACTCATTAAATATTTCACCACTTGCTTATAGCTGCGCGGTTTTGCACAAATCGTCACTTCCCCAATATCTAAGTGACCAATTGGCTTAATATTCAATAAAGAACTAACGACTGCCTTACCTTTTCCGATTCGACCGCCTTTAACCATGTTCTCCAACGTGTCCAATGCAACAAAAAGACGTGTGTTTTCACGTACACGATTCACACCAGCAACAATTTCCTCCAATGTAGCACCTGCATTACGTAGACGGATCGCTTCACGAAGCTGGAATGCCAACCCGAAAGCAATATAACGCGAATCTATTACGGTTACGTCAGAATCAGTCATTTGTGAAGCTTGATTGGCTGACTGATATGTACCGCTCATACTCCCTGTCATATGGATTGATATAATTTTTGAACCATCTTTTCCAAGTTCATCATATAACTCTTTAAATATACCAGGAGACGGTTGAGAACTTTTCGGAAGTTCTTTTGCTGTTTTTAATAATTTAATAAATGTATCCGGTTGCAAATTTACACGATCTGTATACGTTTTATCATCAATTTGAACTGTTAGTGGTACTACATGAATTCCATGTTCCTGAATTTCCGCGTCTGTTAAATCGCAAGTTGAATCTGTTACGATATGAATTTGACTCAAAGAAAACACATCCTTTTTCTATCTTCCTTACTATTATAAAGAAATCATATTTGTTTACCAATATGACATTTGTCATTGAAGAATGACCCAGTTTATCACTATTTTCATATGACATATAGCAGTATAACATCATGACATCCATCTATCACGAATATTTCGCTAAAGAATTATACTAATATAAAGGAGCGTGATGACTCATGCACAATTTAGACGCATTTGATTATAAAAACTGGAAAGAAGAACTTTGGAATGCCATAACACATGGTGTAGGACTTGCCATTAGCATACCTGCATGCATTCTATTAATTATTCATTCAGCAGCTAACGGCACAGCAGTACATATTACTTCCTACGCTATTTTTGGCTCATCCTTGATTTTACTGTTTTTAATGTCGACATTATTACATAGTGTTCCGGAAAAATATAAACGGTTCTTTTCAATACTGGATCATTCTTCAATATATATATTGATTGCTGGTACTTATACCCCGTTTTTACTTGTAGCAATCGGAGGTGTGACAGGCATTGTCATGCTGTGTATTATTTGGTTTATTGCAATATTAGGCGTTGTGTTCAAATGTTTGTTCATTCATCGATTCGAAAAATTATCATTGGTGCTTTATATTTTAATGGGCTGGCTTATCATTTTCGCCATTCGACCATTATATGCATATTTGACGTTTGATGGTTTTATGCTAATGCTTATTGGCGGTCTGCTATTTACATTTGGCGCAATTTTTTATGCATGGACCCGCCTTCCGTACAATCACGCGATTTGGCATTTATTCGTTATTGCAGGCTGTGGATGCATGGTGGCTTGTGTATATATGTATCTGATATAAAAGAAAAGGACATGCTGAAGTTTTGATTCAGCACGTCCTTTTGTTTTTAACAGCTATTTTTCGTAAATACAGTACTGGAACGTATATCCATCTTCGGACTCGATAGGCTCGAGGCATGAGATCTTCTTCCAGTCATCGTATGACGGAAAATAAGTATCCCCTTTAAAACTATGGTTGATGAATGTAATATATAACCGATCGGCAATGGCCATCGACTGCTCAAATATTTGGGCACCGCCAATGATCATCACTTCTTCTTCACCTTCAACTAGCGCCAATGCTTCTTCCAGGTTTCCTACTACTTCAATTCCTTCTGCTGTAAAGTTTTCATTTCGAGTAATGACAATATTTCGGCGTCCCGGCAAAGGTCGTCCAATTGAATCGTAGGTTTTACGGCCCATAATCATCGGTTTTCCCATTGTCATTTCTTTAAAGTATTTCAAATCACCCGGTAAATACCATGGCAAATCGTTTTGATAGCCAATTACCCGGTTTTCATCATGCGCAACGATTAATGAAATCATCGTGCCCCCCCTTTATACTGCAATCGGTGCTTTAATTGTTGGATGCGGATGATAGCCTTCAAGCGAAATATCTTCCATTTCAAAATCAAAGATCGATTGCTTATCTTGATTTAACTTTAAGATCGGCAATTGCTTCGGCTCACGAGTAAGCTGTTCTTTTACTTGTTCAAAATGGTTTGAATAAATATGGGTATCGGCCATGCTATGCACAAACTCACCTACTTCAAGTCCACATTCATGGGCAATTAAATGCGTCAGCAATGCATAGCTCGCAATGTTAAAAGGCACCCCTAAAAATGTATCTGCACTGCGCTGCGTAAGCATACAGCTCAATTTACCCTCAGCAACGTAGAACTGGAACATCACGTGACATGGCGGTAAAGCCGCTTTACTGCCCTTTCCTCCAGCATCGATCACATCTTCCGGGTTCCATGCATTCACGATAATACGACGCGAATCCGGATTATGTTTAATCAAATCGATTGCATCTTGCAATTGATCAATCGATTCACCCTCTGAAGTTGTCCAATTACGCCACTGTTTCCCGTAAACATTACCCAAATCTCCGTATTTTGAAGCAAATTCATCATCATGTAAAACACGTTCACAAAATGCAGAAAGTTCTATTTGATACTGTTCATTAAACGCTTCATCAATTAGGGAGCGTCGTCCAAAGTCACTCATATCAGGTCCGATGTACTCTTCTGATTCTACCCACTTTTTAAATGCCCATTCATCCCAAATATGGTTGTTGTTCTGAAGTAAATAGCGGATATTCGTATCACCTTTAATAAACCAAAGAAGTTCACTTGCAACAAGTTTAAACGGTACGCGCTTAGTCGTTAAAAGCGGAAAGCCTTCCTGTAAATTAAAGCGCATCTGATAGCCGAAAACGCTGCGTGTCCCTGTTCCTGTACGGTCAGATTTATCTGTCCCGTTGTCCAAAATATATTGCAATAAATTTAAGTATGTATGATCTGCATGTACCATTGTTTTTCACTCCTAAAGAATGTTCTCCGTTTATTATATAGACTTATGGTGAGAAAAACACGTCAATCTGCAAAATCGCTCGAAAATCCTACTGAGCGAAAATTTATTAATGATTCTAAATTAATATGTATAAAAAAGGGTACAATAAAAGGCGCTACTCGTATTTCGTCTGCTGAGTAGCGCCTTTAGTCAAATGTGTCTAAGTCATCGTATAGCTCAATCGTTTGCGTCAATTTTTATGTTGCCTCCCTAAGAATTGTTTTGTTGTTTTCCAGAATTTGAATCATTTGCAGTAAAATTTTGTCCTCAATTTTTTGAGCACCATTTACTTCTTTTGCAATAATTTTCGTTAATTCCAAAATTGTATTTACGTCGAGCTTATGTTTTTCCGCTAATTGGAATGCTCGCCCTAACTGACCGGTTATCATCGGCAGTCCTCCTTTTTACTATAGTATACAAATATTATACCTCGAGTTACATAAAAATTCACCTTTAATTTTTAAATTTTTGTAAATTACACAAAAAAATTAAGGTCCTTTTATCAACCGCATAGTAATATTATGATAAATCGCCGGATACTCTATTCCCAACGTTAAATAAATAACTTTCGCTTTATTTATTACGAAATCAGAACTATATATTTCCCGCTTTGTTGCTGCAGATATTATTTCCTATTTTTAATTATTTTTATTTTCAAAGGGACATTTTTATTCGTATTTTGATACATTTTCTTTTTAAAAAAAGAAGTATAAACAATCGGTTCCCGGGAAAAATACGAGCAGAAATAGATACTTGAATTTCTTTTGTATGTGTTTTTTACATACCGAATGAACTTCTTTATCTAAAATAAAGGAGAGGTTTTAAATGGGAGCATTATATAGAATTGCCCTCGTACTTGTAATTATTGGAGCAATTAACTGGGGACTTATCGGCTTTTTCAAATTTGATTTAGTCGCATCATTATTCGGCGGTCAAACTGCCGGGTTATCACGGATTATTTATGCACTTGTCGGTCTTGCCGGTCTTGCATGTATTCCTCTGTTAATGAAAAATCTTGACGAAGAAGACAATGCAACCGTTACTCATACAAGAGCAACGAACAGACCGAATTATAATATGGAAGCTGGTAAGGAAGCCGATTTCTCAGAATATGCAAAGCAAAAAAACAAAAACAACAATAACAATAACGACAATAAAGAGAAGTAATTCAGAAATATTAACAAAAGCAAAGCACAAGACCAGGCGCTCGATAATGAGTACCTGGTCTTTTAGCTTATTCAGTACTTTAATCTTGGGATTAAGTAAACTTATTTAAATAAAGTTCTTCTCTTCGCATATTTTATAATACTTAAAATAAACCTGTTAATATCTTTATCCATCCAAAAATAGAGGTCCATAATATAATGCTTAAAATCAGGCCATTAAATAAACCTAAGAAAAATCTGTTTTCCAAGATTACCACTCCCTAAATTAAAGGTTGGCCAATCACAGATTATTTAAGCTTTGATCGCTTATGTTTCTTTTGGCAAAGGATGGAAGAATAAGCACCAAATTTTGGAGCTCCTTGCTAAAACTTTAATATGGAATCTCCCTTTTTCGTGGAAAAAAAAGTGTATTGTTGATAATTCATCAGTAATCGTTTATCATTTTTTGGAAATAATCTTCCAAAAGTGTATAGTGTAAGGAGAGATTAAATTTAACGAGGTGAAATTATGAGTTTTTGGACATGGGTAGCAATCATTATTGCATTAGCTAGCGGAATTTTTGCCGCTAATTCCGGAAAGAAGAAAATCGAAAAATAGAATAAGAATTTTTAAAGCTTTAAAAAAGCACCCGACCAGTTGGCGGGTGCTCTATTTTGCTATGATAACCACTTAGGCGGTGTGTTTTTGCTCCAGTAAATCTCGCCAAGGTCGTAATGCTTTGAATAGTTGTCTTCAAACGTATGATAGTGGAAATTGTAATAGTAGCCATCAAAAGGACGGTTCTCTGTTCGCACATGGAAGCGGATTACGTCTGTTTTTGATTTGCTGTCAACAATGTGGAAGATTTTTTCTGAATAATCTCCACTCGGTTTTTCGGAAACCGTTAAGTTACGCAGTTTTTCATTACCAACTCGTTCCACAGTCATTACAATAGCTTCTTCGATTTTCGGGAAAATATTCGTTTCGAATTGTTGTTCAATAACCGGTCCGACTTTTGTTCCAAATTTTATGTATGATTGTTCTTTTGCAGCAGACACAAAGTCATCTGTAGTTGGCAGCGGTTTTTCATCAACGATAATATCATCCAACTGATAGGCAGCTGAAATATGGTTGTCGCTTGGACGATCCAATGCCGATTTGCCATGCCGGTCTTCATCAAAATTGGCCCAAATTTCATGCTTTGGTGTAATTAAACCAAACGATAATAACGCAACGGAGACAACAAGAGATTTGTAAATCCATTTTTTCAAGTCTATCACCCACTTTTATTATGTATAATTTTAAAACGCTCTTCTTAATATATACGAATATTATAACAAATAGTTTCATCTTTATTGTAATCATTGTACAATAAAAAAGGAAGATATTGTAGGTTATATTAAGGGAGGTTCTAAAAAATGGACATTGTTATGGGTCTTGGATTATTACTAATGCTTGGGTATATGACTTCTTTATGCTTCACGGACTAATATTTTTTAATGTGCCATCCAAACCGATTTGGATGGTTTTTATTCGGAGAATTGGACAAGGGGCCCCCAAATATTGGGGACCCCTTTAGTATTTAATAGATAGATTTATAAATAAATGAAAGTCTCAACCCGATCATCCGGGGAATTTATATTTATTCGGAGTGCACAACTCCAGTTTTAACCGCGGTAAAATTCTACTAATCTCTTCTAACTTAAGCAACATAGTCCCAACCTGCTACTATGTCCTTGCAGCCCTGAAGCTTGCGCCAGTGTGAATAAGTATCTTCAAAAACACTAGCAGAAATGCCAATTCATTTATAGCACTATCTAAAATAGCACAAAAACAATCATAACACATATGTTCACGTTTGTAAACTGAATTAGAGTCCGTGCAAATTTTCATGATGTCCGCTATACTTGAAAAATCGGAATTTAAAAGGAGTTATGTAAAGATGAATGAAGTTGAAACAACATTATCAATCCAAATGAAACGGATGGCTGTTACATTGCTGGATATGCAGCAAAGCCGTTTTGTATCTGCAAGTGAGACAATGGATTTATCCGCACTTCAATATGAAGTGTATAATCAGTTCTTTGAATCATACATAGATGCAACGATGAATAGTCCGAAATCTGTTGCATGTAAATTTTTAGACCGTGACAATGATATTCTGACTAAAATGAACCGTTATGTAGAATATCCTGATGATACCCATTTCTTATCGCTAGCCAATGATTTATCAAATAAACTGTATCAAATTATGCAAACGGTATCGAACAGTAACGGCTCGGTCTTTGTCGCGCATATCGAACTTATTGGCGAAGACTATATTCTACTGTTAAAGCTGGATCCAAAAGACGCGGTACAGATTGATTTGGAAACACTGCATTTGAAAACAATCGAAAATATTTTGCCTGATGCATCGAGTCGTGTACAAAAATGTGCACTCATTCGAATGAATTATGATCCGCTCGAAGAAAATGTTTATGTATTGGATAAACAATCGGATGGCGAACCGGCGAAGTTTTTCATGGAAACTTTCTTGCAGGCCACTCCGATCGCGTCCGACAAAAAGAAAACAAAAATGCTCATGAAGGAATTATATGAGAAAATCGCGGAATCGATCAATGAAGAGGAGACTCTCCACCTACAAAGAGCGATTGACGAGGAATTTGAACATGGCAAATATATTGAACTAGACGCATCGGTGCATAATATTTATGAAGCAATTGCACCACCTGAGAATCGGGAAGATTTCGTTGAACAAGGTGCCAAATTGTTTATCAATGAATTCACCGACCGCAATCCAGACTTCACGCCTACATTCGAAGTGAAACGGGATGATTTGCATGTTGTTTATAAATCGGCAGAAGGTGAAATTCTCTTCCGTTATGATAAAGGATTGGACAATATTGATGTAAAGCATGATCAAGTAAGCGGTACGTATACGATTACTATACGTGATGCGGATACAGTAGGATTTACGCTGCATAAAAAACCGCTATAAGTTTAATAAAAGTATAATAGAACATAAAAAGGGGCTGTGTGTTTTGCACTGCCCCTTTTTTCAACCTATTTCGATGTTAACGCAATAAATTCCTCGACATCTTTTTCGCAAAGTGAGATTCCTTTTAACCAGAAATCTTCTTTCGTAATGTCTTCGCCTAAATGCTTCATTGCCAATTCTTCAACTGTCATGATCGCTGTGTCACGCAACAGAGCCATATACTTCTCTTCAAAGCCTTTACCTTCTTCTTTTGCTTTCGCGTAAATGCTTAATGAGAATAAATAACCAAATGTGTACGGGAAGTTATAGAACGGTACACCTGTAATATAGAAGTGCATTTTTGATGCCCAGAAATGCGGATGTGTTTCCCCTAACCCGCCTGCATGTGCTTCAATTTGAGCTTCTTCCATCAGTTCGTTCAAGCGTTTCGTTGATACAATGCCTTTTTTGCGCTCATCATAAAAACGAGTTTCAAACAAGTAACGCGCATGGATATTCATAAAGAAAGCAACTGAACGCTGAATTTTATCTTCCAGTAACGCAATCTTTTCCTGTTCAGTTGTTGCTTCTTCAACTGCTGCATCTGCAACAATCATTTCTGCGAACGTTGAAGCTGTTTCAGCAACATTCATTGCATAGCGGCGGTTCAATGGATGAACAGGGCGCAGTGCATACGAATGGAAAGCATGTCCCAGTTCATGTGCCAGTGTGGAAACATTTGACATCGATCCGGAGTAAGTCATGAAAATACGAGATTGCTCTGATAACGGCATTCCTGTACAGAAACCGCCTGGACGTTTATTATCACGGTCTTCCGCTTCAATCCACCCGTCTTCAAACGCTGTACGTGCAAAGCTTTCCATTTCTGAACCAAAGCGGCCAAAATGCTTCAGGATAAACTCAGCACCTTCCTGATATGACATTGTAGCTGTTGAATCCGTGACCGGTGCATCAAAGTCAAACCAGTCTAAATTCTCTGTACCTAACAGATTTGCTTTATGCTGCAAATAACCTGCAAATGTCGACTTACGAGATGTAATGGCACCCCACATCGCATCGATTGTTTCCTGTTTCATGCGGTTAATTTGTAGCGGCTCTTTTGTTACTGAGTCCCAGCCGCGCTTTTTATAAACGGCTAACCGGAAACCTGCCAAGTGATTTAATGTTTTTGCAAAGAACTCTTCACGCTCTGTAAACACTTTTTCCAATGCTTCAAATGCCGCTTTTCGCACTGTGCGGTCCTTATGCGAACTTAAATTGTTCGCTTGTCCAACTGAAAGTAATTTCTTTTCGCCGTCCACTTCTACTTCCACTTTAATATCGCCGATCAGCATGTTATAAAGCTGGCCCCAAGAACTGTATCCATCAACACCTAATGCTGAAATTAGCGCTTCTTCTTCTTCCGATAATGACTCTTTCGATTTTTCGCGCCATTCCGTTAAGATGAATTCGAATTGAGCCAATTCTTCTGTCTGCAATAATGCTTCGAAAGTTGACTGTTCGATTTTACCCAATTTTTGATTGAAGCTTTCCAGAATCGGCGATGAATTTGCCGCTATCCCTGATAATTGGCCTTGCAATAGTAATGCATCACGATCCGTCGTGTCTTGTGCAGTTAAGCAAGAAAGCATCGCCCCTGCCTGGGAAATATGCAGCATTACTTCTTTGATGCTTTCCAATACCGATTGGATTTCTAATGCAGCATCACTATTTTGAGGTACTTCGAATTTGTCAATTTTCTCTTTTAATACTTCCAGTTTAGGTGTCAAACTTTCAATATGCTCGATTAATTGTGGAGAAGCACTACCACCAGGGAAAAAAACATCCAAATCCCAAACTTCAGGATATTTAACATTTACCATTCTATTACCTACTTTCTGAATTGTAGTTCAATTCATATTTTACTAAAAAATAAGTTATAATGCTCGAAAATATTTCGGATTTAGAAATAAAAAAGCTAGCCTTTGTAATCGGCTAGCTCTAGCATTATAAAATCGGTGATAATAAACGCGAAACGGATTCCCGAATTTTCGTCCAAGTTTTGCGTGCGTCGTATTGCTCCTTCGTTAATTCAAAACTTTCCTTAATATCTGCTTCGAACAGCTCTCTGCATTGTATCGCTAAATTTGCATCATATAGAATGGCGTTAATTTCAAAATTCAGGCTAAAACTTCGGACATCTATATTAGCCGTACCAATTGTCGCCACTTCATCGTCAATGACAATCATTTTTGCATGAAGGAAGCCCTTTTTATAACGGTATACTCGACCGCCAACTTCCAATAAGTCGCCGCTGTATGCTGAATTGGCTCCATATACGAAAGCATGATCGGTTACTTCGGGCGTCATTATGCGCACATCAACACCTGATGAAGCAGCAATTTGAACCGCATGCATAAATGGTTCGTCCGGTACAAAATATGGTGATTGAATATAAACATACTTTTTGGCACTTAAAATCATTCGGATATAACTGTTTTTAATTGATTCAAAGTCCGTATCAGGACCGCTCGACACAATTTGAACAGGTGTGTCTGCATCTACGGTAAACGTCGGGAAGTACCTTTGTTCGATTTCAGTCAGCTCTTCTTTTCTCGCCTGGTACCAGTCAAATAGAAAATGAGCCTGCATATTATAAACAGAATTACCTTCGATTCTCAAATGCGTATCGCGCCAATACCCGATATCGTCATCCAGACAGGCATATTCATTCCCGACATTAAACCCGCCGATATATCCGACCCTTCCGTCAATAATAATAAGTTTCCGGTGATTCCTAAAATTAATACGTGGATTAAACAGCTTAAAATACGATGAAAAATACGCTTCTACCTGCCCTCCGGCATCCGTTAATTTTTTCAGATCCTTTTTGCGTAATGTACGTGAACCTAAATCGTCGTACATCATCTGCACTTCAATGCCCTCTTTCGCTTTTTTGACGAGCGCATTGAAAATACTTTTACCGACATCATCCATTTTATAGATGTAGTACTGAATATGAATGGTCTGTTTTGCATTTTCGATATCTTCTATGACCGAACGGAATTTTTCTTTCCCTTCCGACAGTATTTTGACATCATTTTTTGAACTCAATAAAGAATGGTTATAATCGACGTTCATCTTAATTAAGGCTTCATGCTTTTTTGTAATAGCATTCGGAAAATCGTATGTCCCTTCTTCCAACGCATTCTTTTGATCCTGGAATGATTCCAGTGTTTCCTCCTGCTGGACCGCATGCCACCTTACAAAATGTTTCTTCTGTAAATTCCGACCTATTAGTAAATATAAAATAAAACCAAAAATCGGTAAGAAAAAGAGTACAAATAACCAAGCCCATGTAGATGATGCGCTTTTTCGGCTGATGAATATTAATACGAGAGCAAACAATATATTTAATACAAATAAGGTGACGGTTAAAATACCAGTGACTGTCATGAAATTCATCTCTTTTCATTATTTAATTATTAAGAGAAAGCAACTATTAAATGTTATAAATTACTAGTTTTTTCTACTATTTTACTATTCCCTGTAAATCTGCATTTAAGACATGCAAATACATATTTTAAAGGAATCGATTCACTTTTCGGGTGAGATTTGGAACTACAGTGAAAATGAAAATACCGCTTACCTGATAAGTAAGCGATAACATGGTTCGATACTATTTTCCCCACTCATGTTCCTGTTTGGCCTTCTTCAAACTGAAATATAATGAGTAACGTTGTAATCCTTTAGCACCCTCAATTGCTTTCGCTGCGGATTGATCAAATAGCTCAATGTTATTTTCTGCTAATGCTAATTGGGCATCAACCGCATCGTTCATCCACACCTTCTTTAATGGGTAACTTTTTGCCAAGTCTCGATTACCTAATAACGCTGCAATACTGGCCTTTCCATATAGACCATTTGGTGTATCCAGCAGTTTGTCTGCAAATTGCTCCGCACGTTCAAAATCATTAAGACGGAGTGCCCGGTTCATTTCATATGTATGTTTAATAACAGGTTGCTTGTAATGTGCGATAATGCGATCCATAGCCCCGATTTCCTCTTCTTTTGTCCCGTTTTCTACGGCAAGGATATAATTTAGCATTGGGTCTTTTTTATGCTTTTCGATGTATTTTTTTATTTTCAACAGATTCGTCGAAGCAAATGCAATGTAATACATATAGCCGATGGAACAAAGTGCAAATAGGACAATAATAGATATACTTACAGAGAATGGCCAATCCAACATAGCACTGATTAGCCCTACTGTTACCCCTAAAATAATGACATAAATCCAGTTAATCAATTTTTCACTTCCTCTTCTACTTCATTCATTATAGCTCAATCTTCATTACAATCAATGACTGTTCAAATTTCCCGGTTACATAAAAAAGCAGATGCACAAAATAAGTGCATCTACTATAAATTATCTCATTTTCTTTATGCTTTTTGATAGTTGCTTCCATTTACGTTTTTCAGCAAGCTGGGCATCCGTATTCGCCTTTTTCTCAATATAGGCAAGTTCCCGCTGCAGTTTAAAAAAGCTCGTCAATCTTGCAGCATCAAGTTCTCCTTTTTCAACTGCCTGCAATACAGCACAACCGGGTTCATTTTTATGCTTACAGTCGCGAAATCTGCAGTTTTCTGTAATCTGTTCAATATCGGAAAAACTTGCAGTTAGACTGTCCCCCTGATCCCAAAGCTGTAACTCCCGCATTCCAGGAGTGTCAATCAGGCAAGCACCGGATGGTAAAACAACAAGTTCCCGGTGTGTCGTCGTATGGCGACCTTTTGCATCATCTTCACGGATTGTCGACACTTTCATTTGTTCTGTGTTTAATAAAGCGTTTGTAAGTGTTGATTTCCCTGCACCGGAAGAACCGAGTAATGCGGCAGTTTTCCCTTCAGTTAACAGCGCATGTAATGAAGCGATTCCTTCACCAGTCTGCGCACTCACCGTCATAATATCCACACCGAAAGCAACCGATTCGATTTCTTTTAAATACGGTGTGACATCCTCGCATAAATCCGCTTTCGTTAATACAATAGCCGGTGTTGCCCCTGAATCCCATCCAGCAACTAAATAGCGTTCTAAACGGCGTATATTGAAATCATCATTTAAACTCATAACAAGTAATATGAGATCAACATTTGTTGCCACAATTTGTTCATCGACTTCTAGACCTGCCATTTTTCTTGTAAATTTGGATTTCCGATCAAATAAATGATGAATAATGGCACGTTCTTCTCCCGGCATTTGTTCAATAACGACAAAATCGCCTACAGCCGGGTAATCTTTTCTTGAAAAGGCGTGGTATGCAAAGTTTCCGGATACCGTTGCCAAAAATTCGCCCTGTTCTGTCAGGACACGGTAAGAGTGTTTATGTTCGAGTATGACGCGTCCAACAAGCTTTGTCGTCATATCAATCGATAATGTTTGTAGTTGTGTTTCAAAAAATGCTGTAAAACCTAATTGTTGTAAATTCAATGGAATTGCCTCCTAATGGTGTATGGTAGTATTTTTGTTTTTTAGGCAACAAAAAAACCTTATGATAGCAATTTTGCCGTCATAAGGTTTCATACGCACAGTTAAGAAGCGTGACTCTTCTCTATTAGAAGGCACTTTTGTGGCGAATGTCATATGACAGGCATAATTGCATTGATTCAATCTCATGTAATTTAGTCATATTCATCACCATCTCTCTCCATTAATTATTCCAACTATAACAATAGATAGAATGTTTTGTCAATACTTTCCTCAACTATAATTTACCAAATTTTCGGTTTACATCTCTTTAAAAGATTGGGAAAATGTAAAGCGAGGGTTAAACGCAAATATTAAGGAGTTATTATAATGAACATTCAACTAATACAATGTACTAACGAAAATTTAGACGCTTTACAAACAATCAGCCGGGATACGTTTTACGAAACGTTTCATGAGCAAAACAGCGAGGAAAGTATGACGGCTTATTTGAACACAGCTTTTTCAGCAGAAAAACTGACAGCTGAGCTTGAAAATAAACACTCACTATTTAAGTTACTGTTTGTAAATGAAGAGCTGGCAGGTTATTTAAAGGTCAATACAGATGAAGCACAGTCCGAACTGTTAGGGCCGGACACTCTGGAAGTGGAACGAATTTATATTTTAAGCTGTTTTCAGAAACTCGGTTTAGGGAAAGTATTGATGGATGATGCGATCAAACTGGCCAATGAAATGAATAAAAACAAAATATGGCTCGGTGTGTGGGAAAAAAATATGAACGCCATTGCGTTTTATGAAAAAGCGGGCTTTGTAAAAACAGGCTTCCATTCATTTTTCATGGGTGAAGAAGAACAAAACGATTTTATTATGACAAAACATTTGTGAGGGAAAATAATGTATATTCCAAAGCAGTATCAGTTAACAGATGAGCAAAAGATTCATAAGATTATTAAAGAATATAGTTTTGCGACAGTTGTTTCCATTCATCAAGGGGTACCGGAAGCCACTCATTTACCGCTCTTTTTAAGTGAAGATAGCAAGTTTCTTTACGGCCATTTTGCACGTGCCAACACACAGTGGAAAGATATTCTCAATCAACAGGTGCTCGCGGTTTTTAATGGCCCCCATAGCTACATCTCCTCTTCCTGGTACGAAACAAAAGATTCAGTACCAACGTGGAACTATGTATCTGTCCATGTAAAGGGGTTTATCGAAATGATGGAGGACGAGGAAGAAATCCGGAGATCTCTTCACCATTTAATTGAAAAGTATGAAACTCCGAATAGCTCCTATGATGTAAATGATGTTGACTCCAAATATATGACCGGCTTATTGAAAGGCATTGTGCCGTTCAAATTACGAATAAGCTCCATTGAAGCTGCGGCAAAATTGAGCCAAGGTCATTCGAAAGAACGCCAAAAACTTGTCATCGATGAATTACTAAAACGGAATGACGGTTTTGATGAAATTATCGCTAAATTAATGCTGGAAAATTAACACATTATAAAAAGTTGGAATTATTTAAATAGTCTTATATTTTAATTGACACCTATACCCTAATATGGTAAATTTATCTCGAATTCAAGGTAAAGAATTTCTTGGGTTTCATAATAGTTGGGAGGAATTTATCATGGCAAAATGGCAAATCGATCAGGCACACTCAACAATAGGTTTTGAAGTCAAGCATATGATGGTGTCGAAAGTTAAAGGTCAGTTTACGAATTATTCAGCGGATGTAGAAGTTGATAATTTAGAAGATTTAACATCGGCACAAATTGAAATTACTATCGATACGACAAGTATTAATACAAATAATGAAGATCGTGACAACCACTTAAAATCAGCGGAATTCTTTGATATTGAGCAATTCCCTGACATTAAATTTAAATCAGCAAGCATCACAAAAGACGGTGACGACTATAAAGTCTCGGGCGATTTGACAATTAAAGATGTAACAAAACCGGCCGTATTTGATGTGGAATATGGCGGTAAAGGAACTAATCCATGGGGTGTTGAAGTTTACGGTTTTGAAGCGGAAACGAAAATTGACCGTGAAGAATTCGGCCTTACATGGAATGCTGCACTAGAAACAGGCGGCGTTTTAGTCGGCAAAGATATTAAAATTAAAGTAGAACTTGAATTAAACCCAGCACAATAATTATTCATGAGCAGCCGTAGCTATTTTGGAAACGGCTGTTTTTTTGTGCAACTTCCCATTTTATATAGCGTCAAATATTAAAACATTATTTTCCAGTTAGTTAAGAGGTGCTTTTTTGCGGAATTTTTGGTCTGCCATTACGATCTTCAGTCTATGTCTTGCCTTTATCGGGGTTTGCTTTTATTTGATGAGTACAACATTATGGACGTTTTCCTATACAACACTTATTGTTGTTGCCCTTCTTTTTGTGCTCATTATATATGCACTACGGCAGGAATATAAACAATTGTCACGCTTAAAGAAAGTGGTTGCGTTTTTCGTAAATACTATCTCCATTTTATTTGCATCGTTTATTATTTTATTTTTCTCTTTAAAAATCGTTGTCTATTCATTTGGCGGGACTGAACATCTGTTTACATCCTATTCACCGAATATGGACTATTCATTGGATTTTTATGCTTTCGATGCAGGAGCAATGGGATCATTTGGTATCCGTGGAGAACTTGATGGTCCTTTTGGATTTAAGAAACAGGTTTATTATGAAAGACATGCCGAAAAAGCGAATATTCAATGGCTGACCAATGAGATTGTCGTTATTAATGGACACGAAATCAATTTAAAAAACGGAGAATCATTCGGCTATAAAATTAATACGAGGTGAAGTTAATGCAAACAGCAATTATATTTGATATGGATGGCACTTTATTTCAAACAAATCTTATTTTAGAGCCGGCGCTCGAGCGTACATTTGAGTATTTACGTCAAAATAATCTTTGGTCAGGTGCTGCTCCTATCGAGCAATACCGAAAAATAATGGGTGTACCGCTTGAAGTCGTTTGGAAGACGTTGTGTCCCGATCATTCCGATAAAATTCGTGAAAAGAGCAATCATTTTTTTCAGGCATCACTTATTGAAGAAATCCGACAAGGTAACGGTGCCCTTTACGAAAACGTATTGCCGTCACTTCAATCGTTAAGTGAATCTTACCCATTATTTATTGCCAGTAATGGCGAAACGGCTTATTTACGAGCAATTATGTCTACATATAATTTAGAACGTTGGATAAAGGGATGCTACAGTATTGATATAATTCCATCAAAAAATAAATCTCAACTTGTAGAACGAATAATAAAGGAACAGAATATAGTCAGCGGTTTTGTCGTTGGTGACCGCGCATCCGATATTAACGCAGCGATTGATAACAATTTAATAGCCATTGCAGTGAACTTTGATTTTGCCCAGCTTGCAGAAATAAAAAAAGCCCATCATATCGCTGAACAATTTCCTCAAATAATCGACATTATGAACACCTATCGAATACGTTCAGTGGGGGGATAACATGTTAAATTCGACAAGAAATTCGGATTTGCTTAAATTAAGCAGTATATTTGCGCTCATTGGACTACTATTAATTTTTTTTAACGGACGAATTGCCAATTCACTTAGCTCTATTTGGATACAATCTCTTGGTGGTATGTCAGATACGAATGAATACATATTTATTAAAACAAGCTATGCCAATGCATCTCTTGTTGTCGGCGGGATATTGTTGAGCATCGGTTTAGTCGCAATGCTATTCAGCTGGTATCAGCTTAGAAGCTAAACAAAAAAGCATCGATTTTAAATTCGATGCTTTTCTTGCGTATAATGAGATGAAATTTATTTGTTATTACTTTTATATTTTTCATGCACTAATGTTTCCTGAACCGGTTCGTCAGGTATACGATTGTACGATTCTTTCTCGGTCTCAACATTCATTTCTTGTTGCTGATTGCCTTCTACGTGACTGCGTTCATTATAAGATTTCATCACTTCGCCATTGCGTTCATCTGGTAAACGGTTATAGGACTCTTTTACGGTTTCAACAGGTTTGTCTGTATGTCCGTTCCCTTCCACATGACTTCTCTCATTATAATTTTTCATATCTTCATCATTACGTTCATCCGGCAAACGGTTATAGGACTCTTTCACCGTCTCGGCGGTTGTATCCTGCTTAATGTTATCTTCTACATGGCTTCGTTCATTGTAGTCTTTCATTTTTGCTTCATCACGCTCTTCCGGTAAGCGGTTATACGATTCTTTATTCGTTTTTAGGCTTTTTTTTTCCTCGTTCCCTTCGACATGACTGCGTTCATTATACTTCTCCATTTTTTTATCATCACGCTCATCCGGTAAACGGTTAAACGATTCTTTATTCGTTTTAAGCAATAAATCATCTTTCATTGATTCGTTTTGTACATTTACATGATTCGTTTCATCAAATTTTTCTACTTTCTCGTCTTTACGTTCATCAGGTAAGCGGTTATATGATTTTTTGTTTGTTTCAGATTCTTTGTTTCCCATTTTGCATTCCTCCTACTATATCCATGTAGCTAACGATGTATGAAGCGTGATAGTCATCTCTTCCCGTAAACAACTACATAAAAACATGTTGTGCAAATGGCCCGCTGTTTTATTTAACATAAAAGGCGGTTCTATGGATTTGAATTAAACTAAAAGAGTTCAATTAGTTATAAAGCAGCCGGTTCGTTCCACCTGCTTAATTCATTTAATCATCTGATTTTAAAAATCGCAAAACCCGGCTCATCGTAGTTGGAATGACAGATGCGTGATTTTCGCTTTCTGCTATATAAAATTCAAAGTTAATCCATTTCTCAGAAGCCATTGCAACAAATTTCTGCGCATCATCAACCATATCGCCCTCTTTACCTCCGACTCCTATGAATATAGGTGCTTCAATAGGATTTTCCACTTGTCGAATTGTCCGAAAAAGCTCATGATTATTCCACCAAATCGATGGACTTAAAGCTACATATTTATAAAAGCTGTCCGGATAAATTAAATAACTCCACAAGACAAATAATCCGCCTAACGAGTGTCCATACAGCGATATTTTCTGATCGTCAACTGCATATTTTTCTTGAAGCATCGGTACAATTTGCTGCAAAATAAAATCCAAAAATTGTACTGCTCCTCCAGCCGGAAGCTCCTGCATCACTTTCCCCCTGCGAACAGGAAAATGATAATGAACTGCCGGTGCCGTGAAATCATAAAATCGCTGTTTTGTAATATCCTTATCATCATGGCCGATACCAACAATAATTGCAGGATCAACTAATGTTTTTTTCCTGTTTCGCAACTGCATTGCCATTGTTTCGTACATCAGTTTACTGTAGCGTGTTCCATCCAACACGATGATTAACGGAAACCCTTCTGCGGGAGGTATTTCATTCGGTACGTAAATGTCCAAAATATAAGAATAGCCATTGTACTTTGATTGCATTAACTTCACCTATTTCATTAAATTATATGAAAAACAGACGGGTACCTGATGTTCATGATCAACCATAATCTTAGCATCAATCTGGAATACATTTTTTAATATGTCGGCTTTCATTATTTGTACGGGTGTGCCTGTATGAAGCACTTCCCCCTTTTTCATCGCGATCAGTTCATCTGAAAATCTTGCAGCATGATTCAAATCATGGAGCACCATAATTATCGTACAGCCAAACGTTCTATTGAGTTGCTGAACTATTTCAAGCACTTCCAGTTGATGTGCCATATCCAAGTATGTCGTCGGTTCGTCCAACAATAAAATATCGGTCTCTTGCGCCAAAGCCATCGCCAGCCACACACGCTGCCGTTGCCCACCTGAAAGTGCTGCGATTTCCCGATTTTGGAATTCCAAAGTATTTGTGACCTCCATCGCCCAATTGATTTTTTCGTTGTCTTCTTTCGTAAGTCGTCCAACATTTTTCCGGTGAGGATAGCGTCCATACGAAATAAGCTCATGTACTTTCAACTGTCCTGGTGCTGCCGGAGACTGTACGAGTAATGCCAGCTTTTTTGCGATTTCCTTAGTAGACATCTTATTCATGTTTTCATCCTGCAGAAAAATTTCGCCACATTCCTTTTTTAATATACGGCCGATTGTTTTTAATAAAGTAGATTTACCGCAGCCATTTGGTCCGATAATCGTCGTAATCTTACCTGTTTGAATGCTCACATTTAAATTTTCGATAATTCTTGAATTCTCATAACCTGTCGTTAAACTTTCAACTTCAAATGCATACAATATATCTCACCCTTTCGATTTTACAAGTAAATACAGAAAATACGGAATCCCGACAAGTGATACGACTATCCCAACCGAGAGCTCTACAGGTGAAAAGACCGTTTTTGCTACATAGTCTGAAAACACAAGCAATACAGCCCCTATAAAAAGACTTACCGGCATCATATAGCGATGATGAATTCCGACTAGCTGTCTTGCGATATGCGGTGCCATTAAACCAATGAACCCTATGCTTCCCGAAACTGAAACACAGGCACTGACAAGTCCGACACTTGCAAGCATTAGTTTAATTTTTTCTTTCTCAATACTAATTCCAAGACTAGTTACCGTCTCTTCCTCCAATTGAAAATAGTCGAGCAAATAGGTTTTCCGGTAAATATAAACACCTAAAATAATCAGCCATGGGAGCATTGCATTGACAAAATACCAGTTGGAATTATAGATCGAGCCATTCATCCAAATAGCAGCGGCCTGATAATCCCCTTCATCCATTTTCAGTGACCAGAATAAAGTAACTGCACTAAAGCCGGTGTTTATGGCAATCCCTGTTAAAATCAGCCTTTGCATATCCATTCGTCCATGTTTATATGAAATGACCAATATTATTGCTGCAGCTATTGCTCCTCCTACAAAACCAAAAATCGGAACTATTAATATTTTTACAAGGCTGTTTATTTCCACATTAATAAGTTCCATATTGAAGAAAAACATGAAAATAACAATTGCACAGCCAGCACCGGCGTTAATTCCGATAATTCCCGGATCAGCAAGCGCATTTTTTGTAATTCCCTGAAGTACAACGCCAGCCATCGCAAGGCCCATACCTACAAGTGCAGCCGTAATGATTCTAGGCAGCCTAAAATCAAAAATGACTAAATCAAATTGTTCTGTTGAATCAATCCTCAGTAAAGTTTTAAATACTTCAGGTGTCGTCATCGTGAACACGCCACTTGTTAAATGGATATACATTGCAAATAAAAGCGTAAAAAACAGTGTGCCCATTATAAACAGCCATTTTGTTTTATTAAGCGGCATATTTTTCCCCGCCTTTACGTCGTATTAAATATAAGAAAAACGGTACCCCGATTAATGCCGTTACTACTCCAATCGGTGTTTCAAATGGAAAATTGATGTACCGGCTTAAGAGGTCACAGCCTGCAAGGAAAAAGGCACCCATAACAGCCGAACAAGGAATGATTACACGATAGTCGACGCCCACAAGCATTCTTACAATATGAGGTACGACTAATCCTACAAAAGCAATTTTTCCAACAAGAGCTACAGCAGTACCCGTCAAAATAGCAACAGCTAACATACTCAATACCTTTACTATTCTTGTGTTCTGCCCCAATCCGACCGCAACATCTTCGCCAAGTGCTGTAATTGTCACAGCGCGCGCCAATGAAAGTGCCAGTATTAGTCCGATCATTCCAATTGGAACACATAAATAGATTAATTCCATTTCTAACATATGTACTTTCGAGTTATACCACATTGTAATCGTTTGTGAAATTTGATGATACATCGCAATTGCAGTTCCGATGCTGCTTATAAATGTACCGATTACCGTACCGATAATTGCCAGTCGAACTGGAGATAGCCCGTTTTTAATTATGGATGCGAAACCAAATACAAGTGCACCGCCAAAAAGTGAACCTAGCATAGAAAGGAGGACTAAATTAAAACTTGAAATCCCTGGCAAGAAAACAAAGGCCATCGTAATGAAAAAAGCTGAGCCGTCCGTTACGCCCATAATTGATGGAGACGCAAGAAAATTTCGTGTAATCCCTTGCATAATTGCACCTGCTGTTGCTAAAAATGCACCGACACATAAAACAGCGAGCGCTCTTGGTAACCGACCAGACCATATGATTTGGTGATCTATATTTTCTTTGTCGTAACGGATAAATGCATCATTAATAGTTTCAAGAGAGATTGATTTTGTACCCATCGAAATCGACATGATTGTCACAACAACAATCAGAACAGGCATTATTGTTGAAAATAAAATGAAATGCCGGTATGAAAAATTCAAAAATATAGGCCTCCTTTTATTGGTTAAATGAAAGAGGCTGCCCGGAAAAGCCTTTCCGGTACAGCCCTTTCACAGAAATATTGTACAGTCTGTTCTACCTTCTCTGAAGCTGTCTATTGAATAATTCGTAATTATTTAAATACGTTTTCATTAAATGCTTTCAGGAAGTTAATTTTTGACCAAGCTGTTCCTCCCTGTGCCATTGCATCTATAAGATTAACATGTACATTATTTGTTTTAGCAGCAGTTGTACTGTTAAATATGGGATTATCTAAAATCTCTTGTAATAACTCAGGAGTATCCTTATTTTCATCATCAGCAAATTGAAGGAAAATCATATCCGGGTTCCACTCTGCCAATGTTTCATATGTAATCGTTGTTTGTGCTTCAATTGAATTCAATTCTTCCGGCACTGAAAAGCCAAAATCTTCATAAATAGAAGGGTTTAAATATACTCCTGCTGGATAGACCGACAAACTGCCACGTACACGGATGATAACAACCTTTTTATTTTTCAGCTCACTGTTGGAAATCGATTCTTTCGTACTGGCTAATTGCTTATCATAGTCATCCAGTGCTTTCTGTGCTTCTGATTCTTTGCCGGCTAATTGGCCAAATAATAATAAATTTTCTTTCCAGTTTGTAGAAATATGAGAATAAGGGAATGTCGTTGCTATTTTGTTGTAATTCGACATTTGTGCTTCATCCCATTTGCTCGTTCCTATAATTACATCAGGGTTTAAAGAAAGCATGGCCTCTGTACTCGGTTCTTTTTTGGACCCGACAACAGTTGCTCCTGCCAAATCCGCCTCCAAGTATTTAGGAATTGACGTGCCATCAGTAGAAATAACACCTGCAGGCTTTACACCGAGTACTGCAGCATCTTCCATCGCTTCCAGACTTGCTGTAATAATTGTTTCCACATTATCAGATACTTTGTAGTCGCTTCCTAAATAAAATATTTTTTGTTCTGTTGCTTCATCTACAACAGGTTTTTCTTCATTTGAAACTTGTGCTGTCTTATTTTCTGATTCAGCTGCAGATGACGAATCCACCTCTTTATCCGCATTGCATGCAGCAAGCATTAATGCAATTGCCCCTGCACTGATTAATGTACGATATTTTTTCATCATTTTTCCTCCCGCTTAACCGATAATGATTATCATTATCATCTTATTTACAATGTCGATAATATCAAACGGTTGTTTTTACGTACATAGAGTTTTTTACAAATTGCATGGATTTTTGCTTAAACAGTTAAATATTGCTTACGGAAATTTGTCGGTGTCATGTGATATTGCTTTTTAAAAACTCGGCAAAAGTAGAATGCATCTTGGTAACCGATTAGTTCAGCAATCTCCTTAATCGGAATTGATGTGGTACGCAGCAATTCCCGGGATTGTTTTAATCGGATCTCCGTTAAAAATTGAATTGGTGACATGCCTATTTGCTTATCAAACAAATAGGCAAATCTTCGACGATCACACCCTACCTCCTCCGCGATCTCTGCTATTGTTATAGGTAAATTATAATGTTCGGTTATAAATGTAATCGCCTGGTCCACTACATTGTTTGAAGTTTGCATTTTTGCGCAAATAACAATAAATTCCACCAACTGCAAAAACAGAGACTTACATTTCAGCCGGTTCATATCGCCCGGTATTTTTTCGAAATAGATTAATTGATGGACTAAATAATCCAATTTATGATGATGACCAGTAGCGATTTCAAAATGGCCTATATCCATTGAAAAAGGACGGTTTAACATTTCATAATGCAGTACCGTATAATGCCATGGTTCCTTACTTGTAACTTTAATATCAATCGCCATATTAGGTCCGGCATGGAGGATTACCCCTTTATGTATAGCGTATACTTCCCCATTCAGTGAAAAATCTGCACTACCCGACAGAGTAATAACGAGTCCATTTAAACATGGGGCTGTATTACGATTGTGATCATGTACATTAGGATCTAAACTAGTTACAAATAAATCAGTATATTGAATCGATGTGTTGGCAAAATATTTTATTAAATCGTTCGTTTGAATTCTCCTCACCCCTTTACCATTACGGTAATGATAATCATTTTCAATAAGGGTACACTACTATGACTAGAAAATTCAACATATTCTTACAACTCGAGAGAATTAATGCAATTTTTTATAAAACTAAACGGAAAACCTACCTAGTAAATCTCGTTTTAATTAATAAATTCTATTTTCCGAAAATGAGATTGATAGATTCAATTCGATGATTTATAGTTATTGTATTTTAATGGAATTGAGGTATACGAAACGTGTTTTATGTCATTCAGTTTATTCTTGGTGGTACAGTTATGCTGTTGGCTTCTTGGTTAAGCAAATCGAATCTGCACTTTTTGTCCGGTATTATAACATTGCTTCCGATCTTAACGTTGCTCAATATGCGATTGCAAATGAAAAATATGACGGAAGACACTTTTCATATTGTCCAGCAAAACGCCATTTTTGGTGCTGTCGGCATGGTGTTATTTACTGTACTTGTTTTTTATTTGTCGGGCTTATGGAAGCCTAGTTATGCTATTTTAGGAGCACTTTCGGTTTACATCGTTTTCATGGTTGCCGGAAGACCTGTGCTAGCGTTATTAAACGCTTAGTAACAGTTTTATTATGAATTCCCAAAAATAAAACGCATGGAGCAGCTACTTTCGTAACCAGCCCCATGCGCTTTTAATTTTATTGATAAAATGGTTTTACTTCATAACCGCTTTGTTCTAAATGATAGCGAATATTTTTATCGACTAAGAAGTGACCTGCGCCAACAACGACAAAGAATGTCCCTTTTTGTTTTTCCAATACATCAACAAGCTTTGCGGCCATTTCTGCATCGCGTTTACCAAACAGCATCTGATTGAACTCAGATGTGTCCCCTTCCATTTCAGTTAAGCTTTCCGCAAACTTTTCCACATCACCTTTGACCCAATTCGTGAACCAGTCTGCCATTAACTGAACATCTTCTTCAGACTGTTCAGTTGGCTCCAAAATACCGTCAAGTGCGGCTACTAACGATTCTTCCTGTGCTTCTGGCGATAATGCTTCAAACATATCGACTTGTGCATTGATACCTTCCAGCTCATAAATAGGTTTTTGCTGTAAGTAAGCTGTTAATAAAAACTGCATATCTACTCCATGCATCGCCATTTCTTCTGCTGTTAAACCAAATGCCCCATCCATCATCATCGACGAAAAATTATTTGAAAGCAGCCATGGCTTTTGTATTTCCAGCTCTTCTATTGGCATTTCTAGCTGTGCTGCAACCTTTTGAAGTTTCGCATACGTTTCTTCACTTACAACATCTTTAATCGTACGTCCATCATTAAACATTGCCTTTTCAATATAATAATCCATCCCGGTAGGATCTAATAAATTCGCCTCAACAAAAAGACCGTCCGACTCATCAAAGGCTTTTGTTAATTTTTTATGCATTGGGTACATATCCGGTGTTCCTACATGAATTGATCCAAGCATATACACTTTTGTATCTTCATCTTCCACTATCCATGCAACACCTTTCGCGCCGGCATTTGCCTGCTCAAATGTATCCTGGATTAGTCGTACGGCGAAAATAACTGCATGTTGTGTTGTAGCTTTTTGATCGAGCATCAAGCCTTTTTCCGAGCCTTGTAAAATTTTATGTTTCTGCATATATGTAACAGCATCTTCTACTGTATCTAATTTGTATTGTCCGACAATATTATAAAGACGGTTAATAACATCGCCGCGTGTGCCACCACCTTTTATCGGAACTGGCTTAAATTCTTCATTTTTATCCAAATTTAAACTTGCAATTTTTTGTGCAGTTAGCTCAATTAATGAATCTAAACGCTCCGTTGTAATCGCTGTACGGAACCCATCATAGTACCATTCGATCGGGAAAATTCCGTATTTCTCACCTTCATTTAATGTACCGAGTGCCCAGCTGCTTATATCAGGTGTTACTTCCTCAGCTTTAACGGCAGGCATAATCGATGTTAGCATCAATGTAGTCCCCAATGTTGTAGCCAAAACGGTTTTACTCATCTTTTTCATTCAAACATCCTCCTGCATTAGAAAGTCATTTCCAATTGGTTTTATGAAATAAATTGGAGAGACAATGGAGAAATTCAGTATAAGTTCATTTTCCATTAAAATCTATTTCACGTGATAAGTGTAACATAAATTTATTTAAATATAGAATATTTTGGCATTCAATTATTTATTGAAGTACCTATTTTATTTTCAGCTAATGATTCGCTATAGACAATATGACATAAACAAAAATAACTATATTTTTCAAAATATTATTAAGTTGATTAATTTTTATTTTATCGGGTATTTTAACAGTAGTTACAAGAAAGGTGGTTTCAATTAATGAAAAAATTTGCATTAATTTGCGCATTGAGTACAACTGCATTGTTAGTAGGCTGTGGTGACAGCGAAGAAGCAACAAATTTGCCTGAAAATGCGCCGACAGAACAAAATACAATGAATCAGACAAGTACTGTAACCGAAACTTCTGATGCCCCATTTAACTTTACTCACTTTGATTTGGATATCCAGTATGCGGATGATAAGAGTTATGAAGTGAGTTATGAAAATGAAGCATCCCGAGCAGAAGCACAAATTGAAGATGAAGTTAACAAAACAAAATTAGAAGGTAATGAAGCAACGAACAAATTGGTCCCAATTTTCGAAGGATTTACATTCGATAAGGATACACCAGATGATGAAGTAATTGATGAAGTACTTCAAAAATTCGAACAACCCGACAGCTTTTTGGAAGTGGAAATAGAAATTAAATTTGCTGATGGTACAGTAAAAGAATACCGTCGTGTAGCACAGTAATAATATATAGGGTTGGGTCAGAAGCTGAAATTTATAAATACCTAAAAAGGCCGTTTATCTCCCAGAGAAAAACGGTCTTTTTGGCTTAGATCCTACCCATTTCATTTTTTAACTCTTAATTTGACACATTTAAATCATCTTTGCGATCTGCAATGTTTTGTACAATACTTTTGCCATTTGAGAACGCGTCAGTTTTCCATTCGGATCAAATTGGCCATTCTCCTTACCACCAAAAATGCCCAATTCATATGCGGCTGCAACAAAATAACGATCAGATGTTGAAAGCTGTTTAAAATCAGTAAATGGAATTTTATTTAAAACTGGGTCTGAAAATTGAATCCCTGCATATTGAAGCAATCGTACCGATAAAACAGCCGCTTCTTTTCGTGTGACAACTTTTTCAGCATTAAAGTAATTTGAATTTGGTTGCTCTAGTATTCCCGCTTCCAACAGCGCTACTATTGAGCTTTCATACCACTTCCCATGTACATCTTGATATGTAGAGCTTTCATTTGTCGTAATATTCATCGAACGAGCAATCATAGCAGCGTATTGTGCTAATGTTACTTTGGCATTCGGTTTGTAATAGCTGCCATCTACTCCTGATACAATTTTACGTTTTGCCAACTGCTCAATTTCATATCGATGTCCATCTGTATGAATATCAAAAAATTGCACTCGACTATTTAAAGCTGTAAACTGTGCGGATGTTTTCGTTTTTATCATAAATTTATTTGCTAGTTTTCTGTATGGCGTTGCTATATACTCCCCACCTTCATGCAATCGCACAATTGTTGCTGATGAAGGCAAGCCTTTTACCTCTATGTCAATATAGGAAGAAAATTCGAAGCTTTCATCATACATATTTGCGGTAAACAGTATGGATTCTTCATTCATTTCTTCAATTGTCATTGTCAAAACATCATCATTATTTGTTTTTTGCACCGCGTCTTTCGGGATTGAGAGTGTAATAGTATCTGAAACAATTATTTTTGTGTTTGTATAACGTTTCATTTGGGAAACAGGCATTACTACCGTGTACATTTGATCTTTTTTTGTAACTTCTATGTTTGTCGAATACTCGCTTTGCTTGTCCTTTTCATCCTCATGATAAGGGTCCCAACCAAAAGACGTATTGCGTTGTACTTCTTCTATATACAGTAAGTCATGGTAATTGGAAACAAAGGTTTGCTGTAAAGTAGTTAACCCGTTGTACCTTACACGTACGGATGCTACTTGTTCCTGTGAAGAGCTTGTCGATAATTTGGAAATTTCATTTATTACTTGCTGTGCGATTGTACGATTGTTTGTTGGTGAAAAAAAAGTCTCATACTCTCGCTTTTTCTCATTCATAAGTGGTGTTAACAACGTTCGAAAATCATAAGGCAGTAATTGATACTCCTGCATGGTAGTTTCATAATTGTAAACATAACTGCTGTCCTGTAGAGATAATTGTTCAAGTTTAAGTTGTACTGCTTTCATTTTTGTCATGTTTTCCATATAATTTTGAAGCTGTAAGTATAAATAATTTGGGATTATCGCTTGTTGAGTAGTCGTCAATGAATGGTAATACCGATTTGTTTCCTCTATATCGCGCAAGAATGTACTGTTTCGTGCAGAGATGGCAGCGATTTTATTTGAAAACATCGTCAGCACATATTGATGATCATGATTACTTCCTAAAAAATAGAAAAGTGTTGTCGAATTGCGGACTTGGTTTTGCTGATAATTCGATAATAAATAATAAGCATTTTTTGCCTCATTTAAATAATAATCGTATGTAGTGTTATATGGATTAATCTGATCAATTAGATTTTCCGTATTTTCGACTTGCCAGTCATATGCAGCATCTATGAAAGCAGGTGCGGTAACGATGATAGCTGGAATTGTAAAGAGTGCCATATATTTTGTTGTTTTTTTCATACGTATAAACTACCTTTCTTTTGTAAACTGTTAAAATCAGTTTAGCACGAAATACCTAGTCGTTGTATATTTTTCCAGATTTTATTAAATACTCACATTACCTACATTTGGTTAAGTTTTATGATTAAATATATTATAATATCCAAAAAATAGTATTTTTTATCAGATAGTATTAAATTATATTGACATTTTGGTGTTATGAACATGAATCATTACGTATCAAAGAAATGGATTTTATAGATGGATGGTGGAAAAATTAATGGAAAATGATATGAACTATCATAAATTCAATCAATTATTTTTAGATCGAAATCTCAATCAAGAAGTGAATAAAGATTTTTTCAATTATTTCACATCTCTTACGAATAATCATCCGAATATTGTCATTGTATTATCTAAAATTGGTAAAGTACTTTCATTAAATGAAAATAAACTCCATGCTTTACTTGGTAAGCCAATAGTAAATGACGAGGACTTCCAACAGTTTGTGTGGGGGGATAACTTAGATTTACTCGAAAATACATTTAATAAAACATTACAAGGCCATGCTGAAAAATGTAGTATTGAAATAAAAAATAATCTTAATAAAACTTTATTTCTCGATCTGACTTTCATTCCGATAATCATTGAAGAAGATGTTGTCGGTGTTTATTTGATCGTTACCGATAATACAGATAAAACGGTGATGAAACAGGAACTGATGTTATGGGAAAATCACTTGAACTATGCTCAGCAAATAGCTGAAATCGGAAGCTGGGAATATTATTTCAATGAAGATAAACTTATTTGTTCCAAAAATTTTTATAATATGTTCGGCATTGATTATCAAAAATATATAAGTATTGAGGAGCCGTTCAAGCAAATACACCCTGAAGATTTGAATATATCTTTACAATATTTAAAAAAATCCATTAGTGACGGCGAAAATTATACGCATAAACTGCGGGTTTATCATAGAAAAACAAAAGATTTAAAACATTTTAAAGTACATGCAGAAGTGTTTTGGGAAGAAGGAAAACCAGCTAAAATCTTCGGAATTATTAAAGATGAAACCTATCAAACATTGCTGAAAAAGCAGCTGATCGAGCAGAATGAAGGCTATAAATCGATTTTTGATAATTTGACATCAGGCATTTGGATGCGAGAAAAAATAGGAGGTAAATTTCTTTTCGCTTCGAAAGGATTGGAAGACATATTAGAGATCCCCCTCTCGACCCTATATGAGGATTCTAAAGCTTGGTTTAACATGATCCAACCCGTCCATCTTTCGGAGTTGGAAAACGGTAAAAAGAAAATGATGAACGGGCAAAGTTTCCAGTGGATTTATCGGATTAATTCCGGAAAAGGTAATACAAAGTGGCTGCTTGAAGAAGTTGTGCCCCGTCTTAATGATCATGGCAAGATAGCGAATATATTCGGTTTAGTTACAGATATTACTTATGAAATAGAAAAGGAACATAAAATAAATTACTTATCCAACTACGATAATCTTACAGGTCTGCCAAATCAGCAAAGTCTATTTAAAAAATTGGATCTCATGTGCGAAAGTGATGAACCATACGCCATTTTTTATTTCGACCTGGACCGCTTTAATATAATCAATGATTCACTCGGCTATTTTATCGGGGATGAAACATTAAAATTCGTTGCAGACCGTCTTGAAAAAATAATGCCTAAAGACAGTTATCTTGCACGTTTAAGCAGCAATGATTTTATTATGATCATAAGAAATTTCGAAAATAAAAAAGAAGTGCTTCAATATGCCAAAACGGTCATCAAAAAAATTAGAGAACCGTTCACTATTCAGGATTACGAGTTAAACATCTCGACTAGTATCGGCATTACCTTCTATCCTGAAGAAGGCAGGGAAAAATTGACCCTTTTGAAAAATGCTCACACGGCACTTTATAAAGCTAAAAAGGAAGGGAAAAGTACTTATCAGCTTTCATCTGATGAAGAGGATGTATCAACTTATAAAAAGTATGCTTTGGATCGCGATATGCGAAAAGCGATTTTAAATGAGGAATTTGAGTTACATTTCCAGCCGCAAGTAGAAACGAGTAATGGTTCTCTTTGCGGAGCCGAAGCACTAATTCGCTGGAACCATAAAGAATGGGGATTAGTGTCCCCTGGTGAATTTATTCCGCTTGCGGAAGAAAATCATATGATCAACGGGATAACTGATTGGGTGATTGAAAAGGTGTGCCAGCTTCTTAAAGAATGGAAAGAAAAAGGACTGCCGATCATTCCGATAGCAATTAATATCCCACCCATCCGATTTATGAAAAAAGGATTGTTTCAACATGTGAAAACACAGTTGGAGCATTACGGGATTGATCCGTTCTATTTGGAATTCGAAATTACAGAAGATACATTGCTAAATATAGAATCAAGTGTTTATTCAACGATTCAAAGCTTAAAAGACCTCGGGATTCGCATCGCGGTTGACGATTTTGGTACCGGCTATGCATCTTTAGCTTCGATTCGAAAGTTTAAACCGAATAAAATTAAAATCGATAAAATATTTATAGATAATATTAATAATGAAGACAAAGTAGATAACGGGATTATTTGCGCTACATTGCATTTAGCGAAATCGTTGGAGATGAATGTAGTTGCTGAAGGTGTAGAGGAGTTTGAACAGCTTAAATTTCTTAAAAAAAATGACTGTGATGTAATTCAAGGGTATCTATTTTCCAAACCCCTTAAGAAAGAAGAGTTTGAAAACATCCTGAAAGTCGGCTATTTATCACCACAAGTTTCATAATCAATCATTTACTGTATTTAAACAAATAAACCGAAGCAACTTTCATAGCTGCTTCGGTTTTTAATCATTTTGATTCGTTATATGCTTTTAAGAATTCTTTTACTTTTGCGCTGTCTGCTTCCAGTTTTAAACCTGTGTCAATTAAAGGTGAAACTGTTGATACAGCCGGCTTTTTCTTACCTTGGTAGTAGCTGATGAACTCTTCTTGATTGATTGAGTGCAGAACTGCTTTACGTAAGTCTGCAGATTTCGCAGTTTCACGACCGCTTGTATTGAACAATAAGTAAGAAACGGCGTTACTGTCAGCTGTTTTTAATTCTAAGTTTTCATCGCCTTCAACTACATCTGTTTTCGTTTCAGGAACTGATTGTAATACGTGGATTTCACCATTACGCAATGCTGATAGTGCACTGTCATTATCCTGGATGAAACGAACGCTGATGTTTTTAATTTTCGGCTCGTTTTCAGTTCCCGCCTGGTATGCAGGGTTTTTCACGAATGTTGCTTCATAGTCATTTTTCTTCACTAAAATATATGGACCTGATGCTGCTAAATGGTTTGCATAACTTGCGCCTTCTGTAACTGTCGATTGATCACCGTAAGCGATATCCGTATTAGGATCATAGCTTGCTACATCAAATGTATTTACTGCAGTTACCGCAGCTTCAGATACAATACCGCCAGATTGGTGCGCTAAGTAGTTTAATACTTGCGGGAAAGGATTTGGCGTTGTTAATTTAACAACTTGGTATTTACCTGCTGCATTGTCTACATCTTTTTCATCTGTCACTACTTCAGAAATCGCTGCAGGCAGCTCATCCGATAATTCTTCTAAAACAGACTTGCCATCTGCTGTTTTCACTGATTCTAATGATGTAATATCCGATACGATTTCAACTGTATCAATATTTTCATGGATTGAATATGTGCGGTGATCCGGTACCGATGTTTCGTCTTTTGCACGGTTTAATGAGAATACAACATCTTCTGCTGATACTAAATCCCCTGTATCAACTGCTTTTTCGCCTTCCACTTTTGCGAAGTTAATATCATCGCGCAGTACGAAATAATATTCTTCATTGTTTTCAGCAATTGCATGGTCGTAAGAAAGTGAGCCATCTGATACGACTTCATCCGTATCTGATAAATTCACTAAACGAACATACATATTTGTGTTCAATGTATTGATCGAGCCATCGTTTGCCTTAACCGGGTCAAGTGAAGTCAATGATGCCAATGCTTGGTGAAGTACCAATGTTTCTGATGCATTTTTCCCTTCATCATTGAATGAAATTGTTTCCCATGCTTGAGCACGTGATTTTGGCAGACGTACTGTATCCGGATTAACTTCCGCTTTATAAATACCTTGGAATTTTTGAGAAATATACAATGGCGCGATATAGGCATTGTCGAATACTAAAGCCTGTTCAAGCTCTTTATATTTATCCTTTGCTTCATCACCAGTTAATGTACTCGCTTCATCGATTAATTTATCGACTGTTTCATCTGAAGTACGGCTGTAGTCCCCACCCGTTTTGAATAAGCCACGTACTGCATAGTCTGGGTTACCAGTTACAGTCGTCCAGCTTGAAATGGCAATGTCAAAGTTGCCCGCATCTTGCTGTGCTGTGAATGAACCGTAATCCGGTTGGATATTCAATTTCACATCGAAACCGTTCTTCACTAATTGGTCACGCACGATATTCATGTCCTGCTCTGAAGAAGCCATACCAAGTAATTCGATGACTGGCTTTGCCCCAGCCGTTTCAGTAGTTGCTGAATCGTTTTCTTTTACATCTGATTTTGTTTCGACACAGCCTGCTAATGCTACTGCTGCCACCGTTGCTGTTGATGCTAACGTAAATAATTTTTTATTCATGAAAAATTCCTCCATAAAGTTAATTAGATTTTGGGTCCAATGCGTCACGCAGTCCATCGCCGAAAAAGTTAAACGATAAAACAAGCAGCATAATACATAGCCCCGGGAAAATCGCTAAATATGAATGTGATTCTAAATACGTACTTCCAACTTTTAAAATATTGCCCCACTCCGGTATATGTGGTTCGATACCTAATCCGAGGAAGCTTAAACTACTAGTTGAAATAACAGCTCCTCCGATTGTTAATGTTGCTTTGACAATCATAGGCGCCAACGCATTTGGAACAATATGCTTGAAAATAATCGAACGGTCATTTGCCCCTAATGCGCGGGCGGACTCAACAAATTCATAGTTTGAAATCTGCAGAACATTCGCCCGCATCGTCCGCGCATATGTCGGAATGGCACCCACACTTAATGCGATAATCAAGTTTGTCGTATTCGCGCCAAATGCGGCAATGATTGCAATTGCCAGCAGAATTCCTGGAATCGCATATAAAATATCCAATGCACGCATAATAATATTGTCGGTATTTTTTCCGTAATAGCCGGAAATCGCACCGAGCGCCCCGCCAATTATTGCCGGGATGATTGTTGCACAAAAACCAACTATTAATGAAATTTGCGCACCGAACACAATGCGGGAAAATAAATCCCTGCCGAAATTATCTGTACCTAATGGATATTCAAGTGTCGGTGTTTGCAGCAATACCGCATAATTGTTTTCAACCGCAAAGTCATAATCGAATGTCCATGAGCTGACAACAGAAAAACTGAACATGAAAACGATGAAAAACAGGCCAAATACTGCCATCGTATTACGCAGGATCTTATTCCATGTAATTTGCCATTTCTCTACTGCGGACGGATCTGCATTTCTTGCTTTACGAATTAACGTTATACCGAGTAACAGCGAGAAGAAATTGCCTGTCAATGTTGGGATAAGCAGTACTATTCCAAGCGGCAGCATCCATTTCGGCGCTGTATCAATTGTTACAAACTTCGCGATTAACACAGCCACTGCTAAATACAGCAATGCCAGTAGGATAAATGCGCCCATTGCAAGAACAAATGTATCCACTACATATGGTTTGAACAAATTTAATCCCGAAATCAGGATAATGAATATTTGCGTCATAAAAGCATAAACAGCAAAAGTATATTCTGCCGTTTTGTTTTTCGATGCGAGCATAAAACCGAATCCAGCAGCAAATACATTCCCGACAAAAATCGTAAGTATCAACGGGATACCAAGAAGGCGTGTATGCTTTGTCAGTTCCCTGTGCTTTGCTAAATCCTTCTTAATAAGCAGTGATGTGAGCCATACATATATTGTTGTACCAATATAAATCGCAAAAAATACAACTACATAAGGCCGCCATACACCTTCTGAAAAATTAAAACTATAAAGTAAAAACAGCAATGAAAAAATCGCAGAAAAAGCAATGGTAAACTGTGCATTTACATACTCTTGTGTTATTTTCAACAGCAGTTTTACGTCTGATATAAATTTCACGTCGTTACCCTCTCCTAAGATTTTTTCATTTTCGAACGAATTCTCGGGTCAAAGAAAGCGTATAAAATATCGATCAGCATGTTCACAATGGAAATGGTGATTGCAATATAAACAACTCCACCCAAAATTGCCGGAATATCCGGAATAAACTGCTTGTCGACAATATAACTTCCTATACCGCTAATATTAAATACTTTCTCTGTTACTGCCGCACCGCCGAGCATTCCGCCAAACAACAGTCCAATAACTGTAATAATCGGAATCATCGCATTACGGATTGCGTGCTTAGTAATTACTTTCCGTTCACTTAACCCTTTTGCTTTCGCTGTAATAATATAATCTTCATGGATTACTTCCAGCATACTTGATCTGGTCATACGGGCAATCGATGCAGTGATCGATGTTCCGAGTACAACAATCGGCAGAACGAGCGACATCCAATTGCTCGGATTATACGTTGCCGGGAACCATTTTAATTCAAGCGAGAACGTCAAAATAAAAATCAACCCTTGCCAGAAACTTGGAATCGATAAACCGATTAATGCGATTAACATAAATACATAATCGATAAATGAATTCGGACGTACTGCCGATACAATGCCGACCGGAATTGCAATGGCAATCGCCATCAGTAATGAAAACATTGCGATTTCAAGTGTTACCGGAAATTTGTTTAATATGCTTTGCGTTACATCTTCCTTTCCAGCAAAAGATGTTCCTAGATCGAATGTGAACAGGCCTGACAGTGAATGCCAAAGCTGCACTAAATAAGGCTGATCCAACCCGTATAGCTTGTTAAAGTTTTCGACTTGTGCAGGAGTTGCCTCCACCCCAAGCAAATTGCGGGCGGGATCAAACGGTGAAATATACAAAATCGTAAACACGAGTGTCGCCACCCCAATGATAACGAACACACTTTGTAATAAGCGCTCAAAAATAAAGCGAGCAAATGGATTACTCGTAATGAGTAGTAAAACATACATCAAAATACCGGGAATTATCGTAATCAGTAAAAAGTTGGGACGTTTTAATAGTGTACTAAAATAATTTTTGTAGGAGTTTTCCACTACTCCATTTAACGCAAGTCTTTTTTCAACTTCCCTATCCAACTTTTGCTGAGCAAGCGCTTTCGCCGTTAGAGTGATCGTTTGCTCATCGACCTTTTGATTGAAAAACTGAGCTTTTGTCCGTTCCTCTACTTCATATTGCTTATGCCATTCGAATACTTTCTCGTCTTCTATTAATTGTCTCTTCACATTCATAGCTTTTTCCGCATACGTTGATTTAGATCGATTTACTAAATAGAACGGAATTGTAAAAATGTGTACGAGCAGACCGAGCAGCACGAAAGCAAAATAATAACTTTTTTTCGAAGCATTTTTTTGAAAGCTTTCAAAAAATAAATGCTGCATGTAACTAAAGCAGCTCCTTTCTTACCAATTCTTCCCACCATTAAAAAGGTGTAAAGAATCTTCACACTTTTAATATTGTATAATCCCTACCTGTATAGTAATGTATTATGTAGAACGAACATTCAGAAGTCAATGAAATTATTTTATTTTTATTAAAGGATGAGCATTTTATGAGTAAAAAGTTGCTTCAAGTAAAGGATTTACGTGTATCTTTTATAACTGGCGAGCAGGAATACGAAGCCGTTAAAGGCGTAAGTTTTCATGTAAATGAAGGTGAAACAGTCGGAATTGTAGGAGAATCCGGTAGTGGTAAAAGTGTAACGGCCCGTTCAATTATGCGTTTACTTCCTTCCCCTCCTTCGTTTTTAAAGGATGGAACGATTGAATTCCAAGGAAAAAATTTAATTACCCAAACGGAAAACCAAATGGAAGCGATCCGCGGAAAAGACATTAGTATGATCTTTCAGGACCCAATGACCTCAACAAACCCTACTATTCGTATTGGAGACCAAATTGCGGAAGGTATCATAAAGCATCAAGGACTTTCAAAAAAAGAAGCGTATTTAAAAACAATTGAACTACTAAAATTAGTCGGAATAAAAAATAGCGAAGAACGTTATAACCAATACCCCCATGAATTCAGTGGCGGAATGCGACAACGCGTTATGATAGCAATGGCATTAGCATGTAATCCTTCCCTTCTTATTGCCGATGAACCGACAACAGCGCTTGACGTAACAATCCAAGCACAAATTTTATCGTTAATGAAGGATATGCAACAGCGATTTGGTACGTCTATTATATTGATAACTCATGATTTAGGTGTCGTAGCGGGAATGTGCGACCGGGTTGTTGTTATGAAGGAAGGCGAGGTCGTCGAACAAGGTACAACGGAAGAGATTTTTGCCAATCCGCAGCATCCTTATACAAAACGACTATTAAACGCTTTGCCTAAGCTTCATGAACCGAAACAGCCAAAAGAACTGCCAAACTTGTCGCCTGACTTGAATATTAATGTGCCGTTAGTCGAAGTTAAAAATATATCCAAACATTTTGAATTAGCAAAAGGCAATGTATTAAAAGCTGTGAACGACTTATCGTTCCAAATTTTCCCGGGTGAAACATTAGGGCTTGTTGGTGAATCAGGTTCCGGAAAATCAACAACCGGACGTACGTTATTGCAGTTGCATGAGCCAACAGACGGTGAAGTTCTTTACAAAGGTGTACCCGTTAGTCGATTAACGAAAAATGAACTGAAAAGTATGCGACGTCATATGCAAATTATTTTCCAGGATCCATATTCAAGTTTAAATCCGAGAAAAAAAGTACTGGATATTATTGGGGAAGCATTGGATGTCCATAAACTGTCCCCTTCCAAGGAAGCACGCCGGGCAAGAGTGGAAGAATTGTTAGAGCTTGTTGGTTTGAATAAGAAACATGCACTTCGCTATCCGCATGAGTTCAGCGGCGGTCAGCGCCAACGAATTGGAATTGCACGTGCACTTGCTGTGGAACCACAATTTATCGTTTGTGATGAACCATTATCCGCGCTTGATGTATCCATTCAAAAACAAGTCGTGGATTTATTAAAAGATTTGCAGCAGCGACTAGGTTTAACGTATTTATTTATTGCACATGATTTGTCGATGGTGAAGCATATTAGTGATCGTGTAGCTGTTATGTATGGGGGAAAAATTGTTGAGCTGGCAGAAAGTGAAGAGCTGTATGCCAATCCGCAGCATCCTTATACGAAAATGTTGCTAGACTCGATTCCCATTCCGGATCCGGCTATCGAAAAACAGAAAAAACGTCATGTTATGACAGACGAGGAACTGGCAGCAAACCGGTTCGATGTAGAAAACACAGAGCTTGTTGAAGTTACAAAAGGCCACTGGGTAGCTATTTAACAGTAAAAAGACTTCAAACAATCGATTTGAAGTCTTTTTTTATACCTATTGCTTATTGGATTGATCCGGTACTTTTTATTCCTGGCTTAACAGTTAAGTTGACTTTAGCTTTTTTATAGGCTTCCATCCATTCTTCATCGGTCATGCGCCGATTATGCAAAACCTTTGCTTTGTAATCGATGCCGAAACCTAAAGGATCGTAGCCATTTTTTTTCATCTTCGTTATAAATGCCGTAAATTTCTCTTCCGATTCCTTCTTCAATTCCTCATTATACCGTGGAAGATCTTTATTTATCATTGGTTTATGAGATTCTGCTATCGAGCCGTATAAACTAATATTAATAGCAAGTTGGATTTCAGACGGATTTTTAATATCTACATGATATTTCGATTTGACCGTATCGATATTGGCAATGAAATGATCTCCGTCCTCTTTAATAAGTAAATTCGCGTGTTTTACACTTCTTGAAAGCATATTATAAATCGATGTATCTAAAGAATCCAATTCTAATGGCTCTTTATTCAATGCAAGCAATAGGGATTTGTTAACTTCGAAATGCTGATCTTCCTGATTTATTTCAATGATCGGCAGAACACTATCGATTCCACTTTCTTTTATATTTCTTCTGAATTCAAATAAGTGTGTCGTCACAATATAAGGTGTTGTCGTACCATTACTGTCAAAGTAGTTAAACAATTCCGGATAGGCCGCCGATTCCCCCTGCGGAATCATTTTAATAATTTCTTCTGCATTAGGACGCCCGACTGCTATCCAGGAAATCATCTGTATATCAGGTCTGCGCAGTAAAAAGTCCAAAATCTCCTTATTTTTATTATCTTTTACTAATTCCTCACCGAGAATAATTAGCTTTGAATGACCAAATTCAAGCTCCTTATCTGAATAGGATTCCATCATACGAATTGCTTCTGAAAGAGTTTCTCCATTTTCCGATAAATAGGAATACTGAGGTTCTGTTGCCTCATTAAAAGATCCGGTCGGTTCATATAACTTCAATGTAACTTTGTACGGTTTCTCCTCATCATCAGAAACATCCAATGCGATCATTGCAACAAATACACTTTTATCAATGTCTTTAAATGCGCAGCCCGATAATAGAACACTTCCTAGTACAACAAACAACAGAATCGTTCCTTTAATTTTCCGGGGAAGACTCTTCATTTTTCATCCTCCTGTTAATGTAAGTAAACAATAGGATCATGCCTGGAAAAATAAAAACCAAAACATCATAAAAATAACTCGAATACTGAAAAAGCTGGTATTCAGTTAATACGGTTACAAAGTATAAAGAGATGGCAACAAAAATAGGAAGCGGCAAAAAAATCCCGATAACTTTATCTTTGTATTTAATTTTTTCCAGCTTAAATATAAATTTCAAAAACTCTACTGCCGCATGCCAGTGAATAAGTATGCTTAAAAAAGCAATCCCTAAATAAAACAGTAAAAACATGAATAACACACGTTCAATAATAAAATAATCCATCCTGATCGAATCAGTCGTCGATATCCACGGATAGACTAAATCATTAATTCCTTCAAATCCATTAAAGCCTATCGGTATGAAATACGTTGTAAATAAAGTCCCGACCGATATTAAAACGATAAACATAATCTGTCTAAAGCCAAACTTCTGTTTATCCGTAAAAAATCGATTGAATATAAATAGATTGGCAGCACCCAAAAATAAAAAAAAGCAAGCAGAAAATGAATGCCAGTTTGGTAATTGATTAATATATAAAGCCGCTTCCCTAACAAAATCCCAATTCAAGCTTTTGCTGCTGTATGCTTTAAAAAATATGAAAAGTATTAAAGGACTTGTTATAATCATAATCATCTCAACGGTGTACATTATACGGTCTGTTTTTAAGATACTGCCAAAAATTACCGATAATATAAGCGTCAGGCAAATTAGAATAATCGGCATTTCGGGACTTAAATAGCGAATTAGTAAGAATGTAAATGTTATTAGTGTAATAAGCCCGGCTACAAACCATAATACAGCAAGCAGAAAAACGAAAGGCAGGTAAAACCATTTGGAAGTAGTCTTTTCCAGCAGTTCAGGTAAAGTTTTACCTGGATACTTTAGAAAAAACTTTGTATATAGAGTGACAAGAAGTACCCCTGCAGCTATCGATAGGAGCATGGAAATGATAGCACCATCATTATGATAATGGAGAAGTATAGCTGGTACAGACGCAATAATGTTCGCAACCATATTAATGCTAATTAAATAGTAATAAAACCTGCTCATATTTTCTCCCCTGCCTTCGTTTTACTTGTCTTCTTTTCGTTAAATTTCAGATACGGTTCACCAAAGCTGTCGATACTCACTAAATACATAATCATCGCGTAAAGCGCTAACGTTAGTCCCGCCAAGCCGAGTAATGTTGCGGCAAGGATGAAAAAGAAGCGAATTACGCGTATGGTAAATGCCATTTCATTGATCGGAATAACAAAAGTTGATATTGCTACCGCCGACACAATAATAACCATAATATCCGATGCAAGTGATGCTTCTGTTACAGCCGTCCCTAAAATTAAACCCCCAACGGTAGTAGCCGTTGCACTGATAGTTTTCGGCAGCCGAATACTCGCTTCCAGCAGCATTTCCATAAAAAACAGCATGAACAATACTTCTACAAATGAAGAAAACGGAACCCCAATACGGCTTCCTGCAATTGTCAGAGCAAGTTCGGTTCGGAAAACTTCCGGTGCAAATGAAGTAATACCGATATATAAGCCCGGTAAAAGGAGACTAATAAATAGCCCGGTATAACGAAGGAATTTAAGGAAAAACGATATATAAAACGAATGGTAATTATCCTCCATCGATGTCATGAAATCGAAGAAATATACAGGGGCAATCAATGCTTGCGGGTTACCGTCCACTAATAATATTACTTTGCCTCCAGCCAAGTTATAGACAATCCTGTCCGGCCGCTCTGTCATAATTAATTGTGGAAATAACGAATACTTTTTATTGTTGATATAGTTACTTAGCTGAACTGTTGATGTAATGACCTGCTTATCTACTTGCTGCAGTTTTTCCGTGATAATGTTTAGGGCATTTTTATTTACTTTTTCTTTGTCATAAATGATAGCCAGTTTATGATTGTTTACTTCTCCAATCGTGGAATATTCAACATACAATGTCGGCTGATGGTAATCGGATCGAATAATATTAATATTGGTCGCAATATTGTCGCTAAGTGCCAGCTGTGAACCATGAATTGTTGTTTCAACTGATGCTGTATTCGTCTGATCATTGAAAGAAAATTTCAGGTCCAGCAAATAAAACTTATTCTGTATGAAAAGGACCACATTGCCGTTAAGCACTTCAGTTTTCAGCTGCTCCTGCGACTTACTGTCCTGAAATTGGGGCAAGGCTTTTAAATATCGAATGTATTTCGTTTCTGATTGCATTTCAAAATAAGGTTTGATCACAATTTGTTGAAGCAATCCCACATCGATAAGCGGCTTTATGTAAAATAGCTCGGCTTTCTTGTCTTCATCTTCCAGCGTCTTCATCGTTAATTCATTTGTATCTTTGAATTGTTCATTAATCCACTTAATGTTCTCTTCCGAAGACATAGTATTTCTCCAATCTCAGCTAAACTTTTTTATAGAATGTCCAATATGAGAAATAATATTCAGGAAAGGTTAAATTTGGTTAAGGTACAACTAAAAGAGGTTCATACATAACCCAAAAAAGCTATTCTTCTCTGAGAGAAAAATAGCCTTTTTTTCTGAGCATTAAAATTAATTTCCATTCCGGGACGCTTTCTGCGGGTGTGGCCTTACACGAACGTCTCAGGCGTCAGTGCTCCTGACGCTTCGCTTTCGTCGCAAAATAAATTTCGCTATTCCCGCTGGAAGCTTTGCTTGTAGCGAAAGGCGTAGCCGTTAGCTGGTATTTTAACAGTGCGAAAGGTGATACCGTCAGCACGAACACTCGCCCTCCATTCCAATCAATTTTAAATTCTATCCACAGTATTTCTATTTCTACTGTTTCAACCTCTTGCCAATTTATTGTTTACTTGCTTTTAATAAGCAGTATGCATCCATATTAATTGTTTTAACTGGGCTGATATCTTCCATGATTTCCACTACATCTTTTAGCAATGGTGTTAAATTTTCTTCGATAAATTCTTTTTTCACCGCATCTGTTACTTCGATTTCCAAGTTATCCATTCGGATTAGCAGTTCATCGCACATAATATGCAATACTTCTTCTTCACGGTAAGTTGGCGTATCGTTCAAAATAAGCTTTGCTCGCAAATCCAAATATTTATACCAGTAATCCCTTAAGTCCAGCTGTTGCTTATTTTTATATTGCTGACGCTTAAAACTATTCGGATCCGTATTATTCGTCAAAGTAAGCAGTCTTTCCATTTTATATTCAATAGTTGACTGATTTTCGTTAATTTTCAGTTGATCGGCTTCTGAAATTCTTTGTTTCTTTTTCTCTTTAGAAAATTTTATAATTTTTTTAACCGCATAATACAATACAACTGCTCCAACGATAAACATCCAGTAGCTAATAATAAATCCAATGATAAATATTATGCCTATCCAAATCCATACATTTTTCATTGATACACTCCCGATACTTAAACAATTTGAAGAAAATTATAGCATCGGAAAATTGCCACAACAACCGGTAAAATAAGACAAAACCTCTTGCTAAGGGTGAACCCAAAGTAAGAGGCTTGTAGATTAGTATGCTACTCGGTTTTTCTCGTATGCTGCAATTTGCTCTTCATACTGGAATGTAAGAGAAATTTCATCCCATCCATTTAATAACATTTGTTTATAATATGGATCGATTTCAAATGAATACGTTTTGCCGTAACCTGTAGTAACTGATTGCTGTTCTAAATTAACTTCAATTGCCTGTGCTTCTGCTAAACCTTTTTCTAAAATTTCATCACATTCGTTTTCCGTTAATTTAATCGGTAAAATACCGTTTTTGAAGCAGTTATTATGGAAGATATCCGCAAAACTTGGTGCGATGACAACTCGGAATCCATAATCAAGGATTGCCCACGGTGCGTGTTCACGTGACGAACCACAGCCAAAGTTATCTTGTGCAACTAAAATTTCTGCGTTTTTATATTCTGGTTTATTTAACACGAAATCCTCGATTGGATTACCGTTTTCATCAAAACGCCAGTGATAAAATACGAATTGCCCGAATCCTGTGCGTTCAATGCGTTTTAAAAATTCTTTTGAAATGATCTGGTCGGTATCGACGTTTTTACGATCTAGTGGTGCATAAATACTATTTACTATATTAATCGGTTTCATGCTGATCTCTCCTTATGCTTCCTGCTTTTGTAGCTTACGAACATCGACAAAACGTCCGTGAATTGCAGCAGCTGCTGCCATCGCCGGTGATACAAGATGTGTTCGGGCACCTGCACCTTGACGTCCTTCAAAGTTACGGTTAGATGTAGAAGCACAACGCTCACCCGCTGGAATAACATCTTCATTCATCCCTAAGCAAGCAGAACAGCCTGATTCGCGCCATTCAAAGCCGGCATCAAGGAAAATTTGATGTAGACCTTCTTCTTCTGCCTGGCGTTTTGTTGACCAAGAACCAGGAACTACAATTCCTTTCACACCCGGTGCAAGCTTTTCGCCTTTAACAATTTCAGCGGCTGCACGTAAGTCATTAATACGGGAGTTCGTACAAGATCCGATAAATACATGTTGGATTTCAATATCCGTAATTTTTTGGCCTTCTTGTAAATCCATATATTTCAGTGCTTTGTTTAATGCAGATCTATCAGTTTCATTGTCATAATCAGCAGCAGTAGGAACTGTTTTCGAAACGCCGACACCCATCGCTGGATTTGTACCCCATGTTACAATCGGTTCAATATCCTGAGCATCAATTTCAAGGACAACATCATATGTTGCATCCGCATCAGAAGCAAGACTTAACCAGTATTTTGCCGCTTCCTCAAATTTTTCACCTTGAGGAACATGACGGCGACCGCGTAAAAATTCAACTGTCGTTTTATCCGGTGAAATCAGGCCTGCTTTTGCTCCAGCTTCAATTGACATATTACAGATTGTCATACGCTCTTCCATAGAAAGCTTGCGGATTGCTTCACCTGTATACTCTACGATATGTCCTGTACCGACACCGATTCCCCATTTTGCAATGATGGCTAAAATGATGTCTTTTGCTGTTACCCCAATACCAAGTTCACCGCTAACACGGATTTCCATTGTCGGCGGTTTTAATTGCCATAATGTTTGTGTCGAAAGTACATGCTCTACTTCCGATGTACCGATCCCGAATGCGATTGCACCGAATGCACCGTGAGTTGCTGTATGTGAATCACCGCAAACAATTGTTTTACCAGGCTGTGTAAGACCTAATTCCGGTCCAATTACGTGAACAATCCCTTGATCCGGATGACCGATATCCGCTAGTTCGATACCGAATTCTTTTGCATTTTCAGCAAGTGTCATAATTTGTTTTTTTGCGATTGGATCGTTAATCGTCGGCAGGTTTTTTGTAGGCACGTTATGATCCATTGTTGCGAACGATAGATCTGTACGACGCACTTTCCGTCCTGCCAGGCGTAGTCCTTCGAATGCTTGAGGACTTGTAACTTCATGAATTAAATGCAGGTCGATATAAAGTAAGTCCGGTTTTCCTTCTTCACGATGTACGACATGCTGTTCCCACACTTTTTCAATAATATTTTTCCCCATAGTTCTCACCGTTCCTTAACCATATATAGTGTTGATATCCAAAACCATCAACAATTTTCTTTCGATTTGAAATTAATTATATGAAATCATAATGCTGTCTGATACGAAGCTTGCATCGATTTCGTTTAGTACTTTTTCTGTCCATTCTTCTGTTGACAATGTACGTGTATGTTCCTGAGCTAAATCGGCTGTGTAGTAGCCATCTTCGAATACGGCTGCAACAGCACGTTCGATTTCTGCAGCTTCTTCTTTTAAGCCGAATGAATATTGAAGCATCATTGCTACTGAAAGAATGGTTGCTGCCGGATTCGCAACACCTTGGCCTGCGATTTCAGGAGCTGAACCATGTACAGGCTCATAAAGCCCAAAATTATCGCCGCGAATTGATGCAGAAGGTAATACACCAAGTGAACCCGTAATAACAGAAGCTTCATCACTTAAAATGTCGCCGAATAAGTTTTCTGTAACGATGACATCATATTGACCAGGGTTAGTAATCAGTTTCATAGCCACTGAGTCAACTAAGTTGTGTTCTGTTTCTACATCTGGGTACTGCTTTTTCTTTTCTTCTACAATTTCACGCCATAAACGGGATGTATCCAGTACATTTGCTTTATCTACCGAGCAAAGTTTTCCTCGGCGTAAACGTGCTAATTCGAATGCATTTTCGACAATACGTTCGATCTCTTCACGGGAATACACACATGTATCAATAGCACCTGCATCTGTTTTTTTACGTGGCTCCCCGAAGTATAGCCCTCCTGTTAATTCACGGACGATCATTAAGTCTACATTTTCCGCAACTTCACGCTTTAATGGAGAAGATGCAAGTAAACTTGGGAATGCTTTCACAGGACGTAAATTCGCAAATAAATCAAAGTGCTTGCGGATTTTTAGTAAACCTTTTTCCGGACGCAATGCTGGCGGGTTGTTATCCCATTTCGGACCACCTACTGCACCTAATAAAATGGCATCACTTGCTTCACACATCGCAATTGTCTCTTCCGGTAATGGATTATTGTACTGATCAATTGCAGCTCCGCCGATTGCCGCATAGTTTAAATGAAATGTATGGTTAAAACGTTTCCCGATTACTTGTAATACTTTTACTGCACTTGCAACAACCTCTGGACCAATGCCGTCACCTGGTAGTACTGTAATTTTCTTTTCCATTTGTAAAACACCTTTCTTTCTACGTGAAGTAACTTGATGTAGAAGCGCCACCGATTAAGATGGCGCTATTGTTAATATAAAGAGCTTAAAGTTGTATTCCTTTACGGGAACAACCTTATTATTCTGTTAAACTGTAATTGCCTGTTTATCGCGTATTTGCTGTTGAATCAATTGTCTGTTTACTGCATTTAAATACGCTTTTGCGCTTGCTTCCAGCACATCTTGTGCTGAGTCACGTCCTGTTGATGTATAGTCGTTATATTTTAAATTAATGACCGCTTCTCCAAGTGCATCGCGTCCTTTACCGACTGATTGTACTCGGTAGTCCAAAATATTGACTTTACCTCCAACAAGCTGTTCAAGTGTATTAAAAATGGCTTCGACTGAACCTGACCCTGTTGATGCGATTGTTTTTAACTCACCTTCAGGAGTCATAACTGATGCAGTAGCTGTTGGAATATTTTCTGTACCATATTGAACTTGAACGGATTTAAGTTCAAATAACGGAACATCTTCTATTGAAACTTGCTGCTCAGTTAAAATCGTTGTTAAATCTTCTTCTGTCACTTCTTTTTTGCGGTCCGCTAATTTTTTGAACTCAGCGAAAGCTTTGTTCAGTTTTTCATCAGACAGCTGGAAGCCCATTGTTTCAGCACGGTCACGGAATGCTGCGCGGCCTGAATGTTTTCCTAAAACTAATGGGATATCGTCTTCACCGATCAGTGCCGGTGAAATGATTTCGTATGTCTCAGGATTTTTAAGTACACCATCCTGGTGAATACCCGATTCATGTGCGAATGCATTTTTACCGACAACCGCTTTGTTCGGTTGAATGACTACATTTGTTAAACGGCTAACCATCTGTGATGTACGTTTAATTTCTTTTAAGTTCAAGCCAGTTTCAACACCGTAGAAGTCATTACGAATATGTAGAGCAACACCGATTTCTTCCAATGCGGCATTTCCTGCACGTTCACCTAGACCGTTAATCGTACATTCTACTTGGTCTGCACCATTTTCGATGGCTGCCAATGAATTTGCAACTGCCATTCCTAAATCGTCATGACAATGGGCAGAGAATTTAATTTTTTCTGCACCGATTACGTTTTCACGTAAATAACGGAATAAAGCGCCGTATTCTTCCGGTGATGCGTAACCAACTGTATCTGGAATATTAATCGTTGTTGCACCAGCTTTAATAACTTCCTGGCAAATACGAACTAAAAATTCTTTGTCTGAACGGAAACCATCTTCTGCAGAAAATTCTACAAGCGAGAATTTTTCTTTTGCATACTTTACCGCAGTAACAGCTTGCTCAATTACTTCATCTGGGTTTTTCTTAAGCTTATATTCCATATGAATCGGACTTGTTGCGATAAATGTATGAACATGTGGCTGCTCAGCATGGCGAATTGCTTCCCAAACTGCATCGATATCGCTTTTCACAGCACGTGCTAAACCTGTGACGATTGAATTCTTCACTGTTTTTGCGATTAACGATACCGCCTCCAAGTCACCTGGAGATGAGGCAGGGAATCCCGCCTCAATGATTGTGACACCTAAACGCTCTAGTTGTTTTGCGATTTCTACTTTCTCTGCTGTATTTAAATTAATACCAGCCGATTGTTCTCCGTCGCGCAATGTTGTATCAAAAATGTCAATTTTTCTCATATTATTTCACTGTTACCTTTTGTTTTCCTTGGTTGATGAATGGCATCATAGCACGTAATTTTTCGCCAACTTCTTCGATTTGGTGGTTTGCGCCAGCTTCTTTGAATTTTGTATATTCAGGACGACCATTTTCGTTTTCAGCGATCCAGCGTTTCGCAAATGTACCATCTTGGATATCAGTTAATACGTCTTTCATACGAGCTTTAACTGATGCGTCGATAATACGTGGGCCTGAAACATAATCGCCCCACTCTGCTGTATCAGAAATTGAGTAGCGCATTGTTGCCATACCACCTTCGAACATTAAGTCAACGATTAATTTAAGTTCATGTAATGTTTCAAAGTAAGCTAATTCTGGTTGGTAACCTGCTTCAACTAATGTTTCGAAACCTGCTTTAACAAGTTCAGTTGTACCACCGCAAAGTACTGCTTGCTCACCGAATAGGTCAGTAACTGTTTCTTCAGCAAATGTAGTTTCAAGTAATCCGCCACGTGCTGAACCGATTCCTTTACCGTATGCAAGAGCTAAATCACGAGCTTGACCTGTCGCATCTTGGTGGATTGCGAATAATCCTGGTACGCCAGCGCCTTCAGTGAATTGACGACGCACTAAGTGACCTGGGCCTTTTGGAGCTACTAGGAATACGTCTACATCTGCTGGTGGTTGAATTTGACCGAAGTGTACGTTGAAACCGTGTGCGAACATTAATGCTTTACCTGGTGTTAAATGTGGTGCGATTTCAGCTTCGTATACTGCTTTTTGACGCTCATCCGGAAGTAGGATTTGGATTACATCTGCTTCTGCTGCTGCTTCTGCTACTGATTTAACTTCTACGCCATCTTCTTTTGCAGCGTCATATGATTTACCTGGACGGATACCTACTACTACATCAAAACCTGATTCTTTTAAGTTAAGCGCATGAGCATGGCCTTGTGAACCATAACCGATGATCGCGATTTTTTTCCCTTGTAATACTTGCTCGTTAATTTCGTTTTCATAATACATTTTTGACATTTTCATTTCCTCCAATTAATTGAATGTTTTTTTATTTTGTAATTCGGGCTTCAGATGACATCCTCCACCCTGTTTAAAACCAATTGAGTAATGTTGTATTCCGTTGCGGTGGACGCTTTCCAGGGGCACGGCTCGAGCCTAAAGTCTCTCCCTCGTGCTTATCCCCTAGGAGTCGCCACCTCCACTACATACAACGTATCCATCTTTGACATAAAATTGGCCGTTTGCTTATTTTAAAATCGATAATTGCGGGCTTTCGATTTTTTGTGCTTCACGGATAGCTGCTGTTGCACCTGTACGTGTTAACTCTTTAATGCCATATGGACGAAGTAACTCGATAAATGCATCGATCTTTTCCGGGTGACCAACTACTTCATATGTCACGACATTTTTTGATGTATCGACAACTTGCGGACGGAATGGCTCAACGATTGCATTCATTTCCAGGCGCAAGTTTGGCGGTGAAACTACTTTAATAAGCGCCAGCTCACGAAGAACGATTGCTTTTTCAGTAATATCATTTACTTTTAATACATCAATTTGTTTCGAAAGCTGTTTGATTAATTGTTCGATTTTATTTTCATCTTCAACATGGACGATGAACGTCATTTTCGAAAAATTAGGCTGCTCCGTATGACCTACTGTAATCGATTCAATATTGAACTGACGTTTCATTAATAAGCCAGTCACTCGGTTCAATACGCCGCTTTGGTTAATTACTGTTACTGTCAGCACTCGCTTCATGGCTTCATCACTCCAATCATTTCATGTAACCCTTTACCAGGCGCAACCATCGGGAATACGCTCACAAGTTGCTTCACTCGGCAATCAATAACAACCGGTTCGTCTGAATTGATCGCTTCGTCAAAGATCGCTTCCGCTTCAGAGATATTGTCAATGCGGTAGCCTTTAATGCCATATGCATCGGCAAGTTTTACGAAGTCCGGCTGGATAGGCATTAAGCTTTGTGAATAACGCTCATCATAGAAAGTTTCCTGCCATTGACGTACCATTCCTAAACAGCTGTTGTTAAGGATTACTACTTTTACTGGCAAGTTAAATTCTTTGAGTAATGCAAGCTCTTGATTTGTCATTTGGAAGCCTGCATCACCTACAATCGAAATAACTTTCTTCTCAGGTTTCGCAAACTGTGCACCGATCGCTGCCGGGAAACCGAAGCCCATCGTTCCTAAGCCGCCTGATGTTACCCAGTTATGCGGATTATTTAAATGATAGTATTGGGCTGCCCACATTTGATGCTGTCCAACATCCGTTGTGATAATCGCTTCTCCGTCCGTCAATTTATGAAGGATCTCAATTGCTTGCTGCGGTAATACTTCTTCTCCTGCATCTTCATACCAAAGCGGATATTTATCACGGCTATCATTTAAGTAATGGATCCATTCTGTCGTATCCGGTCCTTGGAAGTCTTTTTTCAACAGTGCAAATAGTGCTTCTTTTGCATCCGCAACAATCGGAATATCAGTTGGTACATTTTTTCCGATTTCTGCCGGATCGATATCGATATGGATGATCGTAGCGTTCGGTGCGAATGTTGCTAAATTTCCTGTTAATCGGTCATCAAAACGTGCACCGATATTAATTAATAAGTCGCATTTTGTAATCGCGTCATTTGCCGTTGCATATCCGTGCATCCCAGCCATTCCATAGAATTGTTTGTGCTGTCCGTGAATGCTGCCTAAACCAAGCAATGTATTAATAACCGGTAAATTATATTTTTCAATAAATTCTGTCAATTGTTCACGTGCATCTGCGAATAATACACCGGCACCTGCTAGCACTAAAGGTTTTTTAGCTAAACTTAATGCTTGAATTGCCTTTTGGATTTGAAGATAATTCGGTTTTGTTGTCGGTTGATAACCCGGTAAATAAATATCTTCCGGAGCTTTAATTTCATCCAGGAACACTGTTTGTGAGATATTTTTCGGGAAGTCAATGACAACCGGTCCTTTACGTCCTGTGTTGGCAATATGGAATGCCTCTTTTACTATACGAGGGATATCCGCTACGTCCTGCACCTGATAGTTATGTTTTGTGATCGGTGTTGTAATTCCCATAATGTCCGCTTCCTGGAAAGCATCTGTACCGATTACGGATGTCGCAACCTGCCCTGTAAAAATAACTAACGGAATCGAGTCAATCATCGCATCGGCAATACCTGTAACGAGGTTTGTCGCTCCCGGTCCTGATGTTGCAATTACTACACCTGGTTTATTCATAACACGTGCATATCCTTCTGCCGCATGAATCGCACCTTGTTCGTGGCGTGTCAGAATGTGACGAATCGGGTTACGGTAAAGAGCATCGTAAATTTGCAAAACTGCCCCACCCGGATAACCGAAAATAATATCAACATCTTGTTCATGCAGTGCCTGCACTAAAATATCCGCACCGTCTCTCGGTTTTGTTACTTGTTGTTCTTCGGGCTTTTCGATTTCTTGATTTACTGAAACGTTTGCACTCATAGTAATTTCTCCTTCCTTTTTCAAAACTTTATATATGAAGTCATTTTTTAAAATTTGATAAAAAGAAAAAGCCTTGTTCTCCGCACGCAAAAGAAAACCTCTTACGTAGGGATGAAAAAGACTTTTCATGGTACCACCCTCATTTATAACATCGATGAACATGTGCTTCTATAAGAAACAGTGTCCACCTAGTTACCTCGCGAACCGCCTGAGCCTCTTTATTTCAAAATTCCCATTAGGAAATTTGTGCAACTAAACAAAGAGCACGGTTCATTAATAACGAGCAATTCGAATATGCCCGGAGCTATCTAATAGCGAATGCGTTTAACAGCTCACTCCGAGGGGATGTCGGATATAGTTGTATCGCCGGCTTCCACCACTACCGGCTCTCTGGTAAATACAAGACTCTATATCCTTTAACCTCATCAACGTTTTAATATATTCAGATTATATTTTCATTACGCCGCCTTGGGAAGCATTTGTTACTAATGCAGAGTAACGTGCCAACCAGCCGCGCTTAATTTTTGGTTCAAATGGTTTTAAGTTTTGACGACGCTCTGCAAGAAGTTCGTCGGAAACTTGTAAATTAATTGTTCTGCTTGGCAAATCAATAATAATTGTATCGCCATTTTCGACTAATGCGATCGGACCGCCTTCAGCCGCTTCCGGAGAAATATGGCCGATTGAAATGCCGCGTGATGCACCTGAGAAACGGCCATCTGTAATGAGTGCGACTTTCGTTCCTAGCCCGCGCCCTTGAATCGCAGAAGTTGGTGCCAGCATTTCCGGCATACCTGGCCCGCCTTTTGGACCTTCATAGCGAATGACAACTACATGTCCTTCACGTACTACGCCGTCATCGATTGCCTGCTGTGCTTCTTCCTGTGATTCGAATACAATCGCTTCGCCTGTAAAGGTTTTAATAGAAGGATCAACCGCACCGACCTTAATTACCGAGCCTTCAGGGGCAATATTTCCGAATAATACGGAAAGTCCGCCTACAGCACTATATGGATTATCTTTTGTGCGAATGACACGATCATTCGTAATTTCATAGTCTTTCACAAGCTCTCGCATTGAAACACCTGCGATTGTTGGTCTGTCAGGGTGAATTGCCCCTGGAATTTTTGTTAATTCATTAATAATCGCCTGAACACCGCCAGCTTTTGCAATGTCATCCATCGAAATGTCCGATGCCGGCATAATTTTTGCAATGTAAGGAACACGTTCTGCTACTTTATTAATATCTTCAATGTTGTAGTCAATTTCTGCTTCATTGGCGATTGCCAGTGTATGAAGCACTGTATTTGTAGAACCGCCCATTGCCATATCAAGAGCAAAAGCATCATCAATCGCTTCTTTTGTAACAATGTCGCGTGGTTTTACATCTTCTTTAATCATGCGTACTAAATGTTTCGCTGCTTCGTAAATCAGTTCTTTACGTTTTTCGCTTGTTGCAACGATTGTACCGTTACCCGGTAATGCTAATCCTAGCATTTCCATTAAACAGTTCATTGAGTTAGCTGTGAACATTCCCGAACAAGATCCGCAAGTTGGACATGCATTGTTCTCGATATCAAGGAGCTCTTCAGCCGTCATCGTACCTGCCTTATGTGCACCGACCCCTTCAAAAACACTCGTTAATGATAATGTTTTACCTGAAGAAGAAGTACCTGCTTCCATTGGTCCTCCTGATACGAATACTGAAGGAACATTTGTACGAACAGCTGCCATTAACATACCTGGTGTAATTTTGTCACAGTTTGGTATGTAGAACACTCCGTCAAACCAGTGTGCGTTAATTACCGTTTCAGCTGAATCGGCAATAATCTCACGTGATGGTAATGAATAGCGCATCCCTATATGACCCATTGCAATTCCGTCATCGACTCCAATCGTATTGAATTCGAATGGAATTCCGCCTGCTTCAATAATGGCCTCTTTTACTACGTCCGCGAATTCTCGCAAATGGACATGGCCTGGAATAATATCAATATAAGAATTACATACACCGATAAATGGCTTTTCTAAATCTCTCGCCTTTACTTTACCTGTAGCGTATAAAAGACTACGGTGTGGAGCTCGGTCCACTCCCATTTTAATCATATCACTTCTCATTTTAAACGCCCCTCAACGTAATGCTTTTACTCTAGCTGTATTTTTATATGTTCGATTTTTCATATAAATTTCGAATATTCGAAATTTTACAATCAGAAAGTATCGAATGTTTTACACCTTGCAAGCTCACATCAAAATGTCGCTTGAGTGATGTGGTGTACTAAATTGTTGTTATCATAGTACGAAATGAACTAGAACGTCAACACTATTTTTTGAATTTTTTATACAATTCAAAAAGTCTGAATTTAATGCAATCGCTTTCATCCTTATTGATGTTGCTTTTTTACTCTTTCGTCACACTTTTTATAAAAATTGAATTTTTAAAATTTTTTGTACATAATTATTGAGTCCGAATCTTTTTCTCCATAAAAAAGAACCTAGCACCTATTCAGGCTAGATTCTATTAAGTATCGTAATCTATTAGAGTAATAATAATTCAATAGCAAAATTCAAAATGATTAAACTGTGGATTCCTACAAAAATTAACCCTTGACGGTCCAGCTTCTTCTTTATTGCCATATCCATATTAATCACCCCATTTATTTGATATCCTAACTATACATCATCAAACATTAAAAATCAAAATATTTAGAATGTTTAATTAATTATTTTACCTACATTTTTTCATTAACCATGGCATAATAACGTTACAACTAATAAGGAGTGAAATACGGATGAAAAAAGCTTTAATTGTAATTGATTACACGTATGATTTTGTAGCGGATGATGGAAAACTAACTTGCGGTAAACCGGGACAGGCAATAGAAAATAATATTAGCACTTTAATAGAACAGTTTATTGAACAAAATGATGTTGTCGTATTCGCTAACGATTTACATGTGGAAAACGATCCATATCATCCAGAATCAAAATTATTTCCGGCCCATAATATTGTAGGAACTAAAGGTCGTGAACTTTATGGTTCAGTAAAAGAGCTATATGAAACATACAAAGATCGCGTCATTTCATTTGATAAAACCCGTTATAGTGCTTTTGCAGGGACGAATTTGGATATTTTACTTCGTGAACGCAATGTGGAGGAAGTTATACTTGTTGGAGTATGTACTGATATTTGCATTTTGCATACCGCAGTGGACAGCTATAATTTAGGCTATAAAATTACGATTCCTGAACATGCCGTTGCGAGTTTTAATGAAATCGGTCATAAATGGGCACTTGGTCATTTTAAATCATGTTTAGGTGCATCAATTATATAAAATTAAATACATTACCTAATTACTATTCAATATAAAGTAATTTCACTTCCAGAATTTCCGGATCTGCTTAAAAACTTCCAGCTAAAAAAATGTTTAACCTTTTGCCTGATAGGAAATAAATAACTAGATGCAATTATTATTCAATAATTTTAAACAAAGGAGTTGGAAAGTATGATGAGTTTCATTTGGTTTTTAATTATCGGAGGTATTTTAGGTTGGTTAGCGGGTGTCATTTTAGGTAAGGATGTACCTGGTGGCATTATCGGTAACATTATTGCAGGTATTGTCGGATCATGGATTGGTAGCATGATTTTAGGTAACTGGGGCTGGAAAGTTTCAGATTTCTATGTATTCCCCGCATTAATCGGTGCCATTGTTTTAATCTTTATCGTAAGCTTTATCATGCGCTCAATGCGTAAAGCGACTTAATTGGAAATCTGCATCTGGAATAATCAAAGTGTGACGTTACGTCACACTTTTTTTATTTGTCCTCTTCAAGAGCAATTTGTTTCAGCTGATTGCCGTAATCCCGGTACATCTTATAGTAGTATAAAATGTCTTCCACATAATCATCACTATGATTATACTGAAAAATCGCTTTTTTCAATTGCCCATCATTTACACCGGCAATGGATAAAAATTTGGCTGCACTGAATACGGCATCTTCTATATCAAATGGATCTGCTATACCGTCGCCATTCGCATCTACCCCATACCCCCCATATTTTTTTATGATCGCTGGATTCGTTTTATCATGATCCGGGATGTCCCCCAGCCCTAAATCTTTGCAGGAAGGATGTTGCCAGCCGACAAATGTACAAGGCATAAACTGAAAGTGTCCTTCTGCGCCAACCGGTGAAATAAGTGTTTTCATTGTGGAAAAACGGGTTTCTACGCGGTGATGTGCTGCCAAAAGCGTCCATGGAACACCGTATTTCTGTTCGGCTGCGACGTAAACAGGGATATATTCGATTGGAATTTCCAAATCAAATTGTTCCTGAATTTGCTGGTACACTGTTTTATCAGTAAATGGCCAACCACGGAGTTGCTGCCAGCTGAAATAAGCGACAATATAAACTATTAAAGTGATGGGGATAAGCAAAATAATTAATACTATTTTAGTTTTTGGAGAGAATAAAGGGTTCTTTTTCTTGCTTTTTGCCATATAAGCCACCAATCTTTAAAACGAAATAATGTTGTTAACTTTCATTCTACTAAAAAAGCAGGTAATTTTCACTGTTGAAAATTAGAATATCAATGTATAAAATTAAACTTTGTTTAAAAAAGATAAAAGGAGTTTTATATTATGTGGAAAGATTTTAAAGAATTTGCGATGAAGGGCAATGTTATCGATTTAGCGGTTGCAGTTGTTATTGGTGCAGCATTCGGTAAAATTGTTACATCATTGGTTGAAAATATTATTATGCCACTTGTCGGTATGCTTACAGGCGGAATTGATCTGACAAACGAATGGAAGTTTGGACCAGGTGAAGCACAAGTTGCGCTAGGCGTATTCGTTCAATCGATTATCGATTTCATTATTATCGCATTTGCTATTTTTATGGCTTTACGATTACTGACGAAACTGAACCGTAAAAAAGAAGCACAAGTTGCCGAAGAACCGGCACCGGAACTGGATGCTAAAGAAGAACTGCTGAAAGAAATCCGTGATTTATTAAAAAACGAGCAATCTAAATAAAAATATCTAATCCTAGTTTACAAATCAAATGTATTCTAGGATTTTTTATATTTTAATTCAATTAATCCCCTATTCTACTTAATACTCGTTTCTCCTATTGTCCCTTTGATCTGTTCATGATAAATTGATGTAATACTCGATTCATTCGAAATGTTTAGTAAATTCATGTAAGGAAGTGTATTCATGTCACAACGTTCAATTGAAACAAAATTAGTACAGCTCGGAAATTTAAGTGATGCCAAAACAGGTGCGATCAACCCGCCGATCTATATGTCGACAGCATATCAGCATACGGGCATTGGTGAATCGACAGGCTATGATTATACACGTACAAAAAATCCAACTCGTACAATCCTTGAACAAGGAATCGCAGAGCTGGAAAACGGCGATGCTGGATTTGCCTGCAGTTCCGGAATGGCGGCAGTACAACTTGTCATGTCCTTATTTAAACCGAACGATGAATTAATCGTTCCGGAAGATTTATATGGCGGAACATATCGTCTATTCAAAACATTTGCGGAAAACTATAATATTAAACCGGTTTATAATCCGTTTACTAATGTTGAAGAAGTTGAAAGGTTAATCAATGAAAATACGAAAGCATTGTTTATCGAAACTCCGACAAATCCGTTAATGCAGGAAATCGATCTTGTGGAATATGCGGCTTTGGCAGAAAAACACAACTTATTGCTAATTGTTGACAATACATTCTACACTCCTTATTTCCAGCGTCCTCTTGAATTAGGTGCACACATTGTTTTACATAGTGCAACAAAATATATTGGCGGACATAATGATGTATTGGCAGGTCTAGTCGTAGCAAAGGGTGCTGAATTATGTGAAAAGTTAGCATTCTACCATAACGGGATTGGTATGGTGCTTTCGCCGATGGATTCATGGTTGCTCATTCGCGGACTGAAAACATTGCATTTACGTTTAAAACAGCATGATGCGAATGCAAAAAAAGTGGCGAAATACTTAGCCGATGAACCTCTCGTGACAGATGTACTGTATACAGGAAAAGGCGGTATGCTGTCTTTCCGTGTCAAAGATTCGTCAATGGTCAACCCGTTTTTAAAAGGTATCAAACTGATTACATTTGCAGAAAGTCTTGGCGGCGTTGAGAGCTTTATTACTTATCCTGCTACTCAAACACATGCCGATATGCCATATGATGAACGTGTTGCACGAGGTGTTTGTGACCGATTACTTCGTTTCTCGGTAGGTATTGAAGAAGCAGAAGATTTAATCGCTGACTTAAAGCAAGTTTTCGATTCGTTACGAGGTGAATTTGCATGACAAACCGCATTGAAACAGCATTAGTTCATGGGGCGATCCGTGAAGGCTATGCCGATAAAAAAGGTGCTGTAAACGTACCAATGTATTTATCATCGACTTTCCATCAGGAATCGATCGATGAATTTGGTGAATATGATTATGCTCGTTCGGGAAACCCGACACGTGCCGCATTGGAAAAAGCGATTGCCGAACTTGAAGGCGGTAATCGAGGTTTTGCATTTGCAACTGGTATGGCAGCTGTATCAGCTTGCTTTATGATTTTATCTGCAGGCGACCATATTGTCATTACCGAAGATGTTTACGGTGGTACGTACCGTTTCGTTACAAAAGTATTGCCGCGCTACGGGATTACCCATACATTTGTGGACTTTACAGATACTGAAGCAGTAAAAGCAGCTGTACGTCCTGAAACGAAATTAATTTATATGGAAACACCTTCGAATCCTACATTAGGCATCACGGATATTCGTGAAGTAGTTGAAATTGCAAAACAACACGGTGCACTCACGTTTTTAGATAATACGTTCATGACACCGCTGCATCAAAAACCGCTCGAATTAGGTGTCGATGTTGTGATTCATTCCGCAACGAAGTTTTTATCAGGACATTCCGATATAGTAGCGGGCCTTGTAGTAACAAAAGATGAAGCGCTGGGCAATGAAATATATTTCGTTCAAAATTCATTCGGTTCTGTACTAGGTGTGCAGGATTGCTACACATTAATTCAAAATATGAAGACGACGGCTGTACGTTTTAACGAGGAATCACGTGTTGCAATGCGCATCGCACAATTTTTACATGCACATCCGTTAGTGGAAAAAGTCTATTATCCTGGACTCCCTACTCACCCGGGGTTTGAAATTCATGCAGCACAGGCAACTTCAGCGGGTGCGGTCTTATCGTTTAGTTTACCGAATTATGAGATTGCAAAAGCTTTTGTCGAAGCGATGAAAATTCCGGTATTTGCGGTTAGTCTTGGTGGTGTTGAATCAATTTTATCGTACCCTGCCAAAATGAGTCATGCAGCGATGGAGCCCGAAGAACGTGCAAAACGCGGAATTACTGATGGTTTGCTGCGCTTTTCAGTCGGATTGGAAAATGAAGATGATCTGATAGAAGATTTTACACAGGCATTGGAAATCGCCAGTAAAATTAAATAGTTTGAAGGCCGACATAATTTCCTAATACGGATTTTGTCGGCTTTTTGTTATGTGCTTATTCACTTATTACCGATAATAAATTGATTTCAAAGCCTCCTTCACATGATTTAAAATTATAATCAGTTAAAGAACCTGTAACATCTTTACTTAATTTATCACATGTATAATTTTCAGTATTTTTACTTCCAAAATTATCTTCTCGATTATCGACTTCGATTTTATATTGCCCTTCTTGAAAATCAACTTTCCAGTAAATTGGTGCCCCCTCAATCGTATAGCGCGTCATCTCCAATGATGTTTGTTTGTTTTCGTCGGTAGCTTTTAAAAACTGATGGAATAACTCCAAATTTTCCACCTGACCATGTTGATCAATTACACGATTCTTCCCCATTATGTTTTGTTGAAGCAAATCTTTAAAAGGTTTTCCGAATTTCCCTTTTAATTTACCAAACCCCTCTGATTTAAAATTGCTCATTATAGTCATCGAGTTGTCTTCTTCAAACCAGATTTGATATTCGTTAATACGTTCGGGCATGTTTTGTTCAACTTCAATAAATAGACTTAAAAGAAGATCTTCATGCGTTGCCATTTTAGCTTCAGTATTCGGCTGCCAATCTACTTTCGATAAATAACTACTGATTTCTTCCAGTTCTTTTGGATCGTGTATTATTATTTCTTCGGCAGCTGAGTTTTTAACGTTAATGACGGCCCATTCAAGCGTTTCTGATAGCTGCCCATTATCATTACATCCGACTAATAGAAGCAGCAAGCCAAATGCGAGTAATCCCTTCAATAAATCCCCACCTCTAACTGATTATTTTTTATACAGAACAATTTTTGAATTCTATTATTAATAGACGTATAAAAAGGTAAATAGTTACAATAAATATTTATTTCGAATTCGAGATATTTTCCTTGTCGTCGAATTAGTTGAGTAGTAAAGTAATAGGAAACAAATTTCTTGATTAATTGCCTTTTTGAAATGTTGTTCAATGAAGATACAGCACTGTAAATAATTATTGGAGGAATGAACATGTATACAATTCCAGGACATCATCATATTTCGATGATTACAAAAAATGCACAGCAAAACAACAAATTTTACCGAGATATTTTAGGATTACGCCGTGTTAAAGTGACGGTCAATCAGGATGACACATCAATGTACCACCTTTTTTATGGTGATAAAACAGGCAGTCCGGGTACAGAGCTTTCGTTTTTCGAGATTCCGTTAGTTGGACGCACTCACAGAGGCACAAATGCCATTACAAAAATCTGTTTGATTGTACCAAGCGTCGATAGCCTTCAGTATTGGGCAAAACGTCTGGATGAATTTGGCGTTAAACATGAAGACATTACAACATTTACAGGTCGCCCTGCCCTCCTTTTTGAAGATGAAGAAGGTTTACGTTTGGCACTTATAGCTGCACCAAATACGAAAGCAGGACATTGGGAAACGTATGAAAAATCCCCTGTTCCGGTTCAACATCAAATTCAAGGGATGGGAACTGTTGAAATAACCGTGAAGAATAAAGGAAAACTGGTTCGAACATTAACAGAAATTTTTGGTTTTGAATTGAAAACGCAAGATGAAACAACTGCCCTGCTCCAATCAATCGGTGATGAAATGTTTGGGGAGATATACATTATCGAACAGGAAGGACCTTCGGAAAAACCTGGTCGCGGCAGTATTCACCATTTGGCCATCCGTGTGAAAAATGATGAAGAACTGTCGTATTGGGATGAGCAAGTAAAAGCTCGAGGTTTTATGTCCTCGGGTATTGTCGACCGCTTTTATTTTAAAAGCTTATATTTCCGTGAATCGAATGGAATCTTATTCGAAATTGCGACGGATGGACCAGGATTTTTACGCGACGGCGATGTGACATCGCTCGGTGAACAATTGGATTTACCGGATTTTTTGGAACAACAGCGTGAAGAAATTACAGCAAAATTGAAGCCTATTTTATAAGGGGGCAATAATCATGGAACAATATCGAATCAATGAAAAAAATGGGATGGAGTTTGGACTATATACGTTAGGTGACCACATTCCAAACCCTTTAACAGGGTCACGCATCCCTGCGCAGCAGCGCATTCAGGAAATCATCGAAGCGAGCCAATTAGCGGAACAGGCAGGAATTGATGTATTTGCAGTCGGTGAAAGTCATCAGCAATATTTCACTACACAGGCTCATTCAGTCGTACTCGGTGCAATTGCACAGGCAACGAAAAGCATTAAACTGACAAGCTCTGCGACCGTGTTAAGCGTAGCGGATCCAGTCCGTGTTTACGAGGATTTTGCGACAATCGATCTAATTTCGAATGGCCGTGCAGAAATCGTTGCAGGTCGCGGTTCACGGGTCGGCGCACATGAACTGTTCGGGGTCAGTCTACGTGACTACGAGGAAATTTTTGAGGAAAAACTCGCTCTGTTAAAACAGTTAAATGATAATTCGGTTGTAAACTATAACGGCAAATTTCGTCCGACTTTAAAGGATGCACATATTTTACCTCAGCCTTTAAATGGTTCGATTCCGATTTGGCGGGCTGTTGGCGGTCCTCCCGGCAGTGCGATAAAAGCCGGCTATATGGGCATTCCCATGATGCTGACTACTTTAGGCGGACCTTCGATAAACTTTAAAGCTTCTGTTGATGCATACCGCGAAGCAGCAGATCGCAGTGGTTTTGATGCAGCATCTTTACCGATTGCAACGACGAGTCTGTTTTATGTTGCGGAAACGGAAAAAGAGGCGGTCGATGGGATGCACCCGCATTTAAGCAGCGGTTTCCAGGCGATTCGCGGTCAAGGCTATCCGCGCTGGCAAGTGGAACAGGCACCGCAAGTGGAAGATGCACTCATGGTCGGCAGTCCGAACCAAATAATCGAAAAGATACTGTACCAATACGAATTGTTCGGCATGCAACGCTTCATGGCCCAAATCGATTTTGGCGGTGTACCGTTTGACAAAGTAATGAAAAATATCGAACTGATCGGTAACGAAATCATCCCAGCGATTAAAAAATATACGGCGAAATAACATAAAACCCATCCATTTTCTTTGAATTAAATGGATGGGTTTTTGCGATAATACCTATACAGAATCAGCATTCATCCGGTTCAACAAAAAAACCGTGAAGTATGAATTCCTTCACGGGATAGAATTGGTTGTTATCCATACTTTTGGTATTAATTCGATTTTAAAAAGTCTGGATCCATATAGGCCGGATTCGGGTATTTGTAGAAACCTTCGCCTGTTGAAACGCCCATTTTACCATGATCAATCATTTCGCGTTTAATTTTTTCTGCCACTAGTTTTGCTGTTGGATCATGTTCTGCGCGCATTAAGTTTAAATTATACGGTGTCTCCATCCCTACGATGTCGTATATTGCAAATGGCCCGCGTGGTGATCCTGTTGAAACCATCCAGTTTTTATCGATTGTATGCGGATCTGCGATATCTTTTACCCAAAGCTCCATTGCCGCAGATAAAAATGGTACTAATAATGAATTAAGAATATAGCCAGGCTGCTCTTTTTTCAGCACAAAAGGAATCATGCCGATATTACGTGCAAAATCTGCCACTTGTTCAACATACTGCATATCTGTTCCAGGATGTCCCATTACTTCCGCCGTATTGTTTTGCCAAATAGAGTTCGCAAAGTGTAATGCCAGGAACTTTTCCGGGCGGCCCGTAAACTCGGCGAATTGACTTGGTAATAATGTTGAGGAATTGGAAGCAAAAACTGTTTTTTCAGGTGCCACTTTCCCAAGGTTTTCATAAAAATCCTGTTTGATTTCTATACGTTCCGGCACTGCTTCAATAACGATATCTGCATCTTTTGTTGCTTCTGTTAAATCAGTGTAAAACTGAAGACTGTCAGACGCTTTTTCAGCACGGCCAACGTCTTGAAAATATTCGCCATATGTTGTTTTTAATGTGGCCATTCGCTGTTTTGCCTTAGTAATTGCCTCTTCATTAATATCATAAACATTTACTTCAAATCCGAAAAATGCGGATTGGAATGCAATTTGACTACCTAAAACACCGCTTCCTGCAATTGTTACCTTTTTATACTTCATAGGAACCTCTCCTTTTAAAATAAACTCAATCCACAGTGAGTATTCCCGGTTTTGCCGTAAATAAAAAGCAGTTACTTCATAAATTGACAATGAGTTAGAGTTATTCATTCAATAAAAAACCCCCGCGAAGGAATGACTCTTCGCGAGGTCCATTTTATACAGTTACTTTACTTTTGGGTGCAACACTTTCCCACACCTTTTCGATGCGTTCTTTTGCTGCTTCCTCTAATGTAAAGCCATTGTCAGTTTTCGTTACTTGTGAGTCAACGATATAAATCGGACTAGAAATTGTAGTCGCCCCTAAAATCGAAAGGACCGGCTTCAATGAATATTCCAGTGCCAACAAGTGTGCGATTGACCCGCCGATTGCAACTGGTACGACAATTTTGTTTTCCAGCCCTTTTTGCGGCAGTAAATCGATGAATGTTTTCAAAATGCCAGTATAGGAACCTTTATAGATCGGTGTAAGGAAAAATACGATATCGGCCTCTCCTACTTTGACAATTTCTTCAGCAATCGCTTCACTCGCATAGTTTGCAGTAATTAAGTCTTCTGCAGGCAACTGATGAACCTGAATTGTTTCATGAGAAATGCCCTGCTGCTCAAGCAATGATTCAATTGATTGCTGAACGCCTGTTAATCGGGATGTCACACTGTTTCCCCCATTAATTAAAATCGCTTTTGTCATGATTCACTCCTCCTAAATATTTTGTAAAGTATAACGGGATGGGACTTGTTTTAACCCTAAATTTTCACGTAGTGTCTTACCTTCATATTCTGTACGGAATACCCCGCGCTTTTGAAGCTCCGGAATAACTAAATCAATAAAATCGGTAAAACCGCCCGGGAAATACGGAGGCATTAAGTTGAAGCCATCCGCAGCTTCCTGATCTACCCACTCTATTAACTGATCAGCTATTTCACTTGGTGAACCGAAAATAATGCGATGACCACGTGAACCGGCGATACGTAAATACAGCTCACGAATCGTCAGATTTTCACGTTCCGCCAGTTCGATGATCAGCTGCTGACGGCTACGGTTACCGTTTGTCGGAGGAATATCTTTCGGCAATGGGCCATCCAGGTCATGTTGTGACAGATCTACACCTAAATAGTCTGCTAAAAAGTCCAGGCCAATTTCCGGTGTAATTAACTGTTGCAGTTCCTCATATTTGGCGTAGGCCTTTTCTTTCGTTTCCGCCACGTAAATCGATACGCCCGGCATGATTTTAATATCATCACGGTCACGGCCTGCAGCAACTGCCTTGTCTTTCAGTTTTTTATAAAATTGTTGTGCGTCTTCAAGCGTCTGCTGTGCTGTAAAGATAACATCCGCTTGTTGTGCAGCAAGTGTCGTACCGGCTTCCGATGATCCTGCCTGTACTAAAACCGGTCTTCCTTGAGGCGGACGCGATGAATTTAACGGACCGCGTACAGCGTAATATTCACCTTTATGGTTTAACGTGTGCAGCTTCCCTTTTGTAATATATTCACCCGTCTGTTTATTGCGTGCCAATGCATCATCTTCATAAGAATCCCATAATCCTTTAACTACTTCGACAAATTCTTCTGCCCGTTCATAGCGTAGAGAATGATCCAGATGCTGATCCTTGTTAAAGTTGCTCGCTTCTGCTGAATAGTAACTTGTTACAATATTCCATGCAGCACGCCCGCCGCTTAAATGGTCAAGCGATGAAAACTTACGTGCGATATGGAATGGCTCATTGTATGTTGTTGAAGCAGTAGCTGTTAAACCGATATTTTTAGTCACTGTTGATAAGACACTTAGTAATGTAAGTGGTTCAAAGCGAACTTGTTCTGCCGGGTGTGAAAGCTCGTTAAAAGATAAACCATCACTTAAGAACAGCATATCCAATTTCCCTTGCTCCGCTTTTACAGCAACTTCTTTAAAAAACTCGACATTTTCGCTTGCGTCAGCCTGTGCATCCGGATGACGCCATGAAGCGATGTGATGCCCTGTACCCATTAAAAAGACGCCTAATTTCATTTGTTTTTTCGTCATTTACGTCCCTCCTACACTAACTGTTCTTCGCGTTTAGCCAATATTTCATGAACGAGTGGAATGACCTTTTCGCCAATCTCTTCAATTACTTCCAAGTGCGGGAAACCGCGTAACAACACTTTGTCGAAGCCTAAATCAACGAACTCCACGATGCGCTCCGCTACCTGCTGTGGCGTACCGACAAGCGCAATCGAGTTGCCGGATAACACTTGTGTTAACCCTGCCCAAATATTCGGTGCGATCACGAAATTATTGTCTTTTGACTCAAGCATCAACTGATGAAGGCGGCTCACACCTACTGCTCCGTTGCTAACTGTATTAGCATGTTTTGCTTCCAATACTTCCGGGTCCACTTGGCTAATAATTTTGTTAGCATTTTCAAACGCAACTTCTTCTGTTTCACCCAATACAACCTGGAATGAAACACTGTATGAAAGATCGCGATTTTTTTCTTTTGCCAGTTTAACTACCGTTTCCAGCTCTTCTTTTGTCGTTTCCAATGTTTCGCCCCAAAGCATGTAGACGTCAGCCACATCTGTTGCGACATCTTTTGCAATCGGTGATGAACCACCGAAGAAAATCGGAGGTGCATTTTTAACAGGCAATGGTAAGTTCGCTCCTTTTAATGTGTAGAACTCGCCATTATAATCAAACGTTTCCCCGTTAAACAGGCGTTTTAAAATTTCAATATACTCACGTGTACGCTTGTAACGATCAGTATGTGATAAGAAGTCCCCGTCATTTTCTAGTTCCTTTGGCGCTCCGCCAGTTACGACATTGACAAATACACGGTTATTCGTCCAGTAGTTGACTGATGAATACTGTTTTGCCAGTTGTGTAGGCGCAGTAGACCCAGGTCGAACAGCAATCAGGTAATTCAATGTCTTCGTATGTGCAGTCAAATGCGATGCGGCAACCAATGAATCTACACAGCTTCCGCCAATCGGTAACAATAATGTCGAGAAGCCTGCTTTTTCAGCAGCCTGTGCCACTTTTGTAATATAATCTACAGATGGTTCACGATCCGAATCAACACCGACACCTGACCATGTTTGTGCACCTTTATTTGACGTTTGGTTTCCTACATATTCACTATCGCCTGAAGTTGGCGCCATCGTAATAAACTCTACTTTTGTCATTTTAATTCCCCCTTATTTTGTAACCGGTGCACTTGCTACTACTTCATCAGCCGGTAATTCGTTTGATTGTTGAATTATGTCTGATTTCAACTGTTCTGCCACCTGTGCAAATGATTGATTTGCCGGAATGTTAATAAACGAAATTTGCTCTTCCTGTGCTTTTTTGTAAGATAATTCGCAGAAAGTTTCAGGCGGTGCAACAAAAGTTGTCGCCCCCAGTTCAATTGCTTTACGTAATGTTGCGCCACGACGTCCTTCTGTTAAATCAAGTGCCGGATTACGCAAATCTTCTACAGTATGGTCCTGCTGAATAATACGTAAAATTGTTCCTTCCACAATCGGTGTTACTATACCTTCATCATTTACTACAACTGCAATTGCCATGTTAAAATCCCCCTGTTATTTTGTTATTTGAGCAACTTCGGCAGCTTTTTGTAAGCTTTGTGCCAAGTCGTTTTTAATATCTTCAATGTCTTCCAAACCAATTGATAAACGGATCAAACCCGGTGTTACACCACTTGCCAATTGCTGTTCCGGTGATAGTCGTGAGTGCGATGTACTTGCCGGATGGATGACAAGTGACTTCGAGTCGCCAACATTTGCAACATGTGAAAGTAGCTGAACATTATTAATAAATGCCTTTGCTGCTTCTAGTCCGCCTTTGATACCAAAGCTGAATATTGACCCCGCCCCTTTTGGTAAATACTTCTCTACTAAATTGTTTGGATCATTTCCAGGTAGTGTCGGATAATTTACCCATTCCACTAAATCATGCTCTGCTAAATATTCAGCTACTGCCTGTGCGTTTACAACATGCTGACGAACGCGCACTGCCAGTGATTCAAGACCTTGAATAAAAAGCCATGCATTGAATGGTGATAATGTGGCGCCTAGATCATGCCCCAGCTCAAAACGTGCCTTCGTAATGAATGCTTTTTCTCCAGCAGCTTCAACAAATGAACGATTGCCAATTAATTCATTCGGTTCCACGAAGCTTGTGAATCGAGGCGCTTTCCATTCAAATTTACCGCCATCAATTATCGCACCGCCTAATGATGTTCCGTGACCGCCGATAAATTTCGTTGTAGAATGTACAACGATATCTGCTCCAAATTCAATCGGTTTTGATAAGTAAGGTGTCGCAAATGTATTATCAACAATAAGCGGGACATCATGGCGATGGGCTACTTGTGCCAATCCTTCAATATCTGCAATTTGCAAACTCGGATTGCCAATTGTTTCAGTGAATACGGCGCGTGTTTTATCATTGATTGCTGCTTCAACTTCTTGTAAGTCAGATCCTTCGACAAAGCGTACCGTTACACCGAAGCGAGGCAAAGTCTTAGAAAACAATGTATACGTGCCGCCATAAAGGGCGTTCGTTGCTACAATTTCATCGCCTGCCTGTGCGACAGTCAGTACAGCAATTAAGATTGCCGCCTGTCCGGAAGCGACCGCAAATCCTCCGACACCGCCCTCCAATGCAGCAAGACGCTCTTCAAATACAGCATTTGTCGGGTTGGCATTTCGCGAATATAAATAGCCGCTTTCCTGTAATTTAAACAAGTTTGCCGCATGTTCCGTGTCATCAAATACATACGAAGTTGTCTGATACAGCGGAACTGCACGCGAGCGTGTTACCGGGTCAACTGTCTGACCTGTATGGAGAGCAATTGTTTCCTGGTTAAAAAATGTCATATGAAAGATTCTCCTTTAATAAAGAAATTTTTGGGTAAGTGTAAGCAATTCTTGTTCTGTCAGTTCACCTTTTACGGTGTGTACTACTTTTCCATCTTGCAAAAATAACGTCGTCGGCAAAGTTAAAATTTTATAGTTTTCTTTCAGCTGCCCTTTACGGTCTAACAGAATCGGAAAAGGCAAATCGAATTTCGTTAAGTATTGATTGACCAGCCTTGTCGGTTCTTCCACATTGACTGCATAAAGCTCAATGTTATGTGACTGAAGTGTTTCATACGCCGCTTTAAAGGCGGGCATTTCCCTTTCACATGGGGGGCAGTAAGTTGCCCAGAAGTTAAGGATATAGTTGCCTTCATCCGGAATGGCAAATTGCTCACCGGAAGTTGACTGGAGCACAATTTCCTCAGTTTTCGCTTCTGCCTTCTGTTTGGACGTATTTGAAATAATGGCATAGCTTAGTGCGACTATCAGGACCGTGGATAATGATAACTGGACCCATTTTCTCAATTCAGCTTCACCTCGATTTCAGGCATTTCGTGCTGTTCCCCATAACTAACATGTGAAATCACTTTATAAGTGCCGGTACCGTCAAAGCTCGTTTCGATCGTAAACTTCCCGTCCCCGCTAGTATCTGGTGTCACGGAACCAATGGCATTGCCGGTTGGATTGATCAGTTCGAATTCAATTTCCACATCGTTTTGAATTGGTTCACCGTTGTACGTTACGGTTGCTGTGATCGTTACAGGTTCGAATGCTTCGAGCTCAGATTTACTGGCATTTAATGTTACATCGAGCGTTTCATTTGCTTGTGCACTACAGCCGGTAAGCAGTAGCACTGTAAGTAAAAGTCTTTTCATTTACCATCAGCCTTTAAATTTGTCCAGAACAGCAGGCGTTTTTTTAATTTTTCAAATGCGATCATGATAGCGACAATTATAATACTGTTAAAAATAATGCCTGCAAGCACGTAATGATATTGTGAGAAGTCACTGTAATACTGGATGAAAAAGCCCATTCCTGATGAAGCACCGAACATTTCGGCGATCGTTAAAATCAGGAAGCTCATACCAAGTGATGTACTCGCACCACTTAAAATATGGGGTGCACTTGCGGGCAACACGACTTTCAGTAAAAACGTTGGTCCTTTTAAACCAAGAGATTTCGCATTGTCAAGATAATGCTTTTCAATCAGCAGCACGCCATGAATCGTTCCTAAAAATACTGGCCAAAATGCGCCGATAAAAATAAGAGACATCGAAGCTGTTTGGAAAGTCGGTAAAATTGCAATGACATATGGTATGAACAGCGTTGGCGGAATCGGACTTAGTGCATGAAAGTAAGGCATTAATATTTCACGTGACCGTTTGTTCAATCCGAAAAACAGACCGCCTACAATACCTGTCACTAAAGCTCCGAAGAACCCTGGTATCAGTAGTTTCATCGAGCTCACAACACCGGTTAATAGCTCCCCGATTTTCGCGGAAAATGACTCAACGACCGTTAGAGGCTGCGGGAATATTACCGGATTGATCCATGTCGCATATTTTGTGACAAGTGCCCAAACCGCAATAAATATTATTCCTATCAAAATAGTAAGATTATAGCGTTTAAAAAATGTGAGCATTCCATCCCACCCCTTAAATGTTTTGTTCATTAAAACGAACGAGCTGATCTTTGTAATAAGCATCATCCGGATATTGTTCGATTAACTCAGTTAATGCTTTTTCGTATAGATCGATATTTACATATTCGTTTACATCAATATCATCCACATTTTCAACATAGCCGATTTCTTTCATTTGCTCCCACATTTGAACGACTTTCTCTCTGCTTGGGTCAGAAGAATAATTCGAGTGGCTGTCGTTTACAATCGTATTAATTACTTTCTCATCGACTTTCATATACTCTTTCGCTGCAGTTACTGCTGATTGCGGATCTTCAATCTTTTTACGTTCAGCGCGAATAAGTGCCTTTAAGAAACGTTTATATGCTTCCCCGTCTTCTTCCGCCAATAATTCCGAGCGTGTTACAACACGACAGCATACATGCCCTTCCTGTAAATCATTGCTCCATGCAACTGCTTCAAGACCCATATCAACTGCTTGTGCGTAGAATGAGTTTGCCGATACTGCAACGTCCACTTTTCCTGATGCTACCGCTTCAAGCAGCATACTACCTGTTTTGAATTCAACAATTTCCAGATCTTTTTTCCAGTCGATACCTGCATCTTCAAGCGCAGAACGGAAAACGATATCCGATGTAAAGATCCTGATCGTTCCAACTTTTTTTCCTTTATAGCTTTCAAGTGAAGTATATTGCCCCGCGTTTTCCTTTTTCGTTAAAATCGGGTGTCCGCCCTCCAAATGCCCTCCAATAATGGAGAAATCCGAGCCGTTTGCGATAAACGTTAAGGGGCCAGCTGTACCGAATGTTAATCCGACATCAATTTTCCCCGCCTGCAGTGCATTCAGTCCGTCTGCCGAGTTTGCAAAGCCAACACGATTGACCGTAATATGTTCTTCTTCAAAATAGCCTTCCTGATGAGCAATGTCGACAAGTGTTCCACCTGCAGACTGACTTAAACCAACCGTGATTTCATAATCGTCAGAGGCTGCCCCTTTTGAAATTTGTTTATCATCTCCGCATGCAGCAAGTAAACCTACTGTTAAAGCGAGTGAAGCAATCCATTTCTGATTTGTTTTTTTCATTCAACGATCCTCCTATATTCCTGCGCCATCTGCTATTTCTGTTTTTAAACTATTGACGATCTGTTCGTTCATCTCATTTAAAAGGGATTCACGAAATGCACGGAACTCCTTGTTTTCAAATAGTTTTTGACGATCCGTCCCTTTTTTCTCAATCGGTACTTGAATGCTTTTCGTCACCGCCCCGTTTTTCCCGGGAGCAAAGATGACAATACGGTCCGCCAAATAAATGGCTTCGTCAACATCATGTGTAACAAATACGACTGTACGTTTTTGTTCGGCACTAATTTGAACAAGCAGATCCTGCAGTTGAATACGTGTGACAGGATCCAAAGCGCCAAATGGTTCATCCATCAGCAGTAAATCCGAACCGTAGCTTAATGCACGCGCAATGGCTGCACGCTGTTTCATACCACCTGACATTTGGCCAGGGTATTTTTTTACGGCATGCCCTAAATGGACAAGTGTCAAATATTGCTCTGCGATATGTGCCAGCTCTTTTTTCGGCATTTTTTTATTACGCTGTTTTAATGCAAGCATGACATTCGCCTGTGCCGTCAGCCATGGAAATAAGGAATAATCCTGGAAAACGACTCCGCAGTCAGGGTGAGTTTCCTTTACGGATTTACCGTTTATTTCGATATTGCCATTTGAAAATGGTTCAAGCCCTGCCATCATTCTGAGCAATGTACTTTTCCCGCATCCGGAAGGTCCCATAAATACGAGAAACTCGCCATCTTGCACTTCAAGCTGAATATTGTTTAAAATTTTTGTCGTCGCATCATAACTGAAATCGATATTCTGGACTTTAATCTTCGTTTTTTTCTTAGTACTATCTTTCGTAGATATAGGGGTTTGTTGTGGCACTGGACGTTCCAATAATTGAACCATGTACTCACTCTCCTAACAGAAATTTTCTACCTAATGATTGGATCGATGTATCAACCGGAACATGCAGTGTCATCGTCCGCAAATTACGCCAATAGCGGTCAAACCCATAACGGCCTGCAGTAGCGCGGCTACCCATCACTTCGAAAATTTTTGATGTAATATCGAGCCCTACTTGCGTTGTGAAAATTTTCGCTGTTTGCAATGCATCATCAAGATCACTGCGATGCTTAGGGGTAATCTTTTCAGGTTCATCCCAAAGCTCCTGTAATAATTGATCCGCTTTTTTCACAACCAGGGTTGCTGCTTCTACCTGTACGTAAAACTGGCCGTAATGATGCTGGATAATCGGATCTTCAATCGCCGAAGTCTGTGTAACGGCGCGCGGTCTTGTTTGCTCTCTTGTATATGTAAGCGCTGATTGAAGAGCACCTTCTGAAATCCCTAAATAAACATGGTTTAAAATAAAAGTAGCGATATTCAGACGCAGCTGTGAAAACTCGCTTGCGTAAAAGCCTTGCTGCAACACTTCTTCATCATGTACTTCAACATCGTTGAAAAGAATCGTTCCACTGTCTGTCTGGCGTTGCCCCATATTGTCCCAATCGCCTTTTATATCTACACCTATCCGTTTACTAGGAATAACGACCAATAATGGCTCATCCTGCTCTTCTACTAACGCCGATACTAATAATACATCCGAATCGACACTACCAGAACAGAACGTTTTTACGCCGTTTAACAAATAGCCTGTTGTTGTTTTTTCAGCCTTCAGTTGAATAGCCACCGGGTTGAACGCATTCCCCCAAAAATAATTGTGCTTGGCTGTTTCGCGATAATAAAATTCCTTTTGCTCTTGTGAACCACATAAATGCGGTGTAACAAGATTGATAAAATGATAGCCTATAACATGTGCCAGTGAACTATCCGCACGTGCAATCGTCCGAACGACTTGAAACACATCATACCAATTCCCACCTAAACCACCGTATTCTGTCGGAATTAAAAGTTTCAAAAGTCCGCTTTCGCGAATTAGATCTCGCTCAGTTTTAGCATTGCCTCCAATTTTATCTCTTTCTACTGCTGTTTGTTCAAACTGTTCGGCAAGCTTTTCCGCGATTTCATCAATATGTGCAACTGCTCCCATAACACCTCTCCTTTACTAGTTATAGAATTTTCTTGCAATTCAGTATTCTTAATTCGTTAGTTTACAGATGCATGTATTTAAAGTCAATAGTTAATTTGAATAATTCATACTGGAATAGTATGCTTTTAGCGAATTAACGTAAAAAACCGCATTTATTTGTATTTTTTTACAAATTAATTGTGTGATTTATAGGGTGATTTCGAAGTTAGAAGAAGAAAAAACCACTATTTCCATAGCGGTCTTTTGGTTTTTGGCATGTTTAGTAATGCATGACTTGATAATAAACAACAATTTGATAAATCGCCGGTACAATTAATGCAATCGCCAAAGAGATGACTGCACCCCACTTCGATTGTGTCATTAATCGATCATTGTCGATTTTCAAGTGCTGTAAAAATGACAGTGTAAAATATAACGCACTGACTAAAAAGATAGGGGTTACGAATGTGAGCCAAATTCCTGCATTCATTTCATGCATCGATTCCTTCACCTCAATCTCATTATATTTCAATATCCATCTGTTTTATTTCTGTGAATTGAAAATTAATACTTTCGTCGAAAATAAAAGTCCACGGCATTGAACAATAAGGAGGAATTTCAAGTGCATCCATTGTAAAATTTTGAGCAATTTTCCCCGCTTCTGTTATAATACTTACTTCCCTATTATGGAAATTAAGTTGTTGATCAGTCCGGTTATGAATAAGCGTTGTAATGAGCAGCTGTTTTCTATGATTCATGGCCGTTCGAATTACGTAACAGGAAATATGCTCATCCTGTTCTTTTGTTTTTTGAAAAGCTTGTTCGATTAATAATCGGTCCTGATCTGAAATCGTTTTATCCCATGCAGCTTCAAATTGCAGTTTTTGCATGAACTTCACCCCTTCAATGAATAATTTATGTAAATAAGCAATAAAACAACCTTTCTTCTATAATACATGTTACAGTAGGAAAGAATCTTAAAAGTTAGAAGGCGAAAAAATATGATCGAAGTAAAGAATTCCCCGATAAGTGATGGGGAATATAATCGCGGTATTTTTGCGATTAATGCAATTCCTAAAGGAACGTTATTCCACCAAGCACCGGTACTAAGCTATCCAAATGAGCAGCATGAACATATTGAAAAAACAAATCTTGCAGATTATGCGTTTGAATTTGGCATTGGCCGTTCTGCAATCCTATTGGGCTACGGAATGCTATTTAATCATTCATATGAGCCGAATGCCACGTATGAAATTAATTTCGACAACGAAACATTCGATTTCTTTGCTTATAAAGATATTGAAGCCGGTGAAGAGATTTTTATTAATTATAATGGCGATGTAGATGATAATGACCCACTATGGTTTAACAACGAAGAAGAATAACAATGGGGAGCTGTCTAAAAATTAGACAGTTCCTTTTTCTATTCCTTCGATAAAGCGAATGATATCTTCCGTCAGTAATTGGCGTTCTTTTCCTAATGTAATAAGATGACCACTGTTGTCGTATTGTTTTTTCGTAATGACGTTGCTAATTGCATTCTTTTCAATCATGTCAATGCTTTGATGGAAAACCGGCTCGTCCAGCATACCTTTTGCCAAGAAAAGAGGCTGTTTCAGCAAATGAAGCTGTTTGCCTGTTTCAACGATAAACTGCTGCAGCGCAATCAGTTTTCCGGCAGGTCTTGGGAAGTGATTATCTAAAAACGCTTGCAGTTCCTGTTCAGAGCTTCCTCTATTTTGTAAATACCTCTTGGAATAATAGACGACACGCTGTTCCAAACCTTCCACTGGCCGCTCCAATACTGGTGAAGAAATAATACATAAAGCTTTCACTTCAGGGAATTCATTTGCCAGTCTTATTCCAAGTACACCACCTAATGACTGGCCAATTACTGTAATCGCTTCATATTTTTCATCGATTAAAAACTGTACTGCTTGTCTGCTATGTTCCCATACGCGTTTCATAGAACTTGCAAATAATTGTTCCGGTGATGCTCCGTGCCCTGCCAGATTTGGCGCATAACTCGTATACCCTTTACTATGAAGCATTTTTGCCAAATAGTGCATCTCCTTCGCATTGCTCGTAAAACTATGTAAAAGCAGAACGGCCTGTTTATGTCCTTTTAAATAAATATCCTCGACAAACTGTTGCATGTTAATCCCCTTTTCATTTGTGACAATATTATAGCATAATAATTCTCTGTTACTGTCATTTCCTCAAGTTTAAAAAGCGGAAACAGTGCATTTGTTTTATTGTTCGGCTACAATATGGTTGAACAAAAAAACATATGAAAGGAGAATCATATTAATATGAGAACAATATTATTATCGATTCTTGCTGCACTATTTTTAGCTGTACCGAGCGCAGCAGCACATACGTATTTAGACACGACTAATCCCGAGGATGGAGCAGTTGTAACTGAACCGTTGCAGTCGATTGAACTTACATACGCCGGGAGAATTGAAGTAGGCAGTACATTTAACGTCATTTCAAGTAACGGTGAAGAAATAGAAACAGTATCGATGGATTTAGTCGATGGTGTATTGACGGGTACTTTTGAAAATCCATTACCAAATGATGACTATACCGTTGAATGGAATAGTATTAGTGCAGATGGCCACCCATTGTCAGGTCAATTTTCCTTTACGGTTGATGCACCTGTAGCAGAAGAACCGGCCGAAGAAGAAGTTACAGAAGAAAATGAAGAGCAAGCGGAAGTAGACGAAACGGTAGAAAACAACGTAGCGGAAACGACTGCGGCAGATAATGAAGAAACATCAAACGATACATTACTATACATCATTGGAGCCCTTTTACTTCTTATTATAATAGTAAGTATTTTCACTATTGCAAGACGGAAAAATACAAAATGATGTCATTGACAATTTTTAGTCAATTTTTACTTTATGTGAGTTTAGCTCTTCTTATGGGAACATTTATCTTATACTGTATCCCTGAAACAATTCGCCCAAAAATCGATATTTCAGCCAAGTGGCTTATTGTTAGTGCGGTCATTTTGCCGATTGTCACATTTGTACCGAATATTCAATTGCTGACAATTTTGACACCACAGTTCGGCTTCATCGAATCATTGGGCATGCTCCTTTTGAAATTTAAAGTTGGCCATTCATGGCTCGCGGTCGTTGGCTTTACGATTATTTTGCTTATAATGATTCGCCAGTTTATGAAAAAACCTTCGAAGCTTATATCGGTCATGTCAATTTTTATTTTAATCGCCATTATGACGGCAATTGGCTATATTAGTCATGCAGGTTCGATGACAGGCATTGTCGGATCGGCATTGGATTTTGTTCACCTTCTAGCTGTCAGTGTATGGCTCGGCATCTTAGTTCTGATGAGCTTTTTCTCAAAAGATGCGCAAAACTGGGATGCCTTTCTGAAGTGGTTCTCCCCCGTGGCACTCGTAGCTTTTACGGCAGTTGCATTAACAGGTGTCCTTATGACTGACACAATCGTGCCGGGCTATGTGACAAGCTGGTCGAGCAATTATGGACAGTTTTTGTTCATTAAGCATGTTCTGCTCGTACCTTTGACTGTTATTATTTTGGCAAACAGTCTGCTCATTAAACTGAAGATGGACAAGCCATTATTTGAACCGCGTACGTGGGTACGAATCGAAACAGTTTTGCTCGTAATGATATTATTCATTACAGCGCTCTATAGTGAACAACAGCCCCCGAGTTTTTATGTTCAGGAAATTTCTCCGTTTTTTGAAATGTTCTACCGTAGCTCGATTGAAGCTGGCATGCGCGGGTATTTACAAATGACGGGTATCGGGTTAGGATTTTTCCTGTTGACTGCACTGTTCATCGCTCTTGTCATCGTAAGTTATATTAAACAGCTGCCGGTTGTTGTATCGGCTGCCATGACTTTTGCGCTGGCATTATGTTTTTACATGGGCTTTATGTCGATTGTGTTCTTTAAATAACGTCAAAAAATAAAGGGTTGTAGTAAAAGTCATTTCCGACTAATACTACAACCCTTATTCATTAGGCGAGCCTTTTTGTCTTCATACGCATATAGCGAACAAGCGCCGCGATGATTAATATTACTGTTAACACTATTGTACCGTTCTGCATTGTTGGTTCATCTGTTTTTACAGCAATACCGATGAGTGCCCAAACGATAACAAGAGTAAAGAAAATATCTTTTGAAACAGCAACCGCCAAATAACCGAGAATGACCGCAACCCCGACAAGTACGAATGATCCGATCACCTCTGATATCCCCAAATCGACTCCATGATGTTTTAAGACATAGCTTACATTAGCGATTGTCGCTACGGATATCCACGCTAAGTAAAATGAAAACGGAAAGCGTTCTGAAATACCTTTTTCCGTGTTTTTATACTGCAGGTAAATCGCAATGAGTGTAAATAACAAAAAGAACATTACAATAATGGATAGTATAAATTGTTCATAATGCCAGCTGAACAGCCAAGCAATATTAAATATACAGCTGATGATAAATAAAATACCTACTTTTCCTTTAAAACGATTGTCTTTCACTTTGCGGTATATCGTAATCAGCCATATGACAAGCAGTACATAAATTAACGACCAAATAGAAAATACGTAGCCTGCTGGTGTAAATAACACTTCTAATCGATTCGTAATTTCTGATGCCGTTTGCCCGTTTAAAGGCAGTGTATTGGATAGCGCATTTACTACGATTACAGCAATCATGGCTATCCACATTGTAATATACAAGCCCATTTTTCATCATCCTTTTTTCTAGAATTAGGGAACTATACCCTTCTTTAAAAAAGAATAAGCGGTAAATGGGCTATTGATTGTAAAGGTAATGTGATTTATGCAAAATTATTTTTAAGTCTGCTTTTCAAAGGCAAGTTTGATTCCAAAACCGATAAGAACAGCTCCAGTCAACGTTTCGATTACCGATTGTGTAGCAGGTTTTTTCATGAAATTGCGGATTTTGTTTAATAAAAAAACATAGAGCGCAAACCAAATAAATGTTAAAACAATATAGATGATTCCCATCGTCAAAAATGGCCAAAACGGTTCTGCGCCTTTAGATAGGAATTGCGGTAAAAACGTCAGGAAAAATACTGCTACTTTAGGGTTTGTGATATTCGTAATGAGTCCCTGCTTAAAATACGAATTGCCTTTAGCTTCAATTTCCGGAATGTCCGTCAATTCCTCTGAATCAGCTTTTTTAGCACGCATGCTCATCAATGTTTTTATACCCAAATAGCATAAATAGGCTGCTCCTACGTATTTCAACACTGTAAATGCCACGGCAGATTTTACGATAATCGCCGATAGCCCTGCCACCGCTGCAATTGTATGGACCGTTAATCCTGCGCAAGAGCCGACCATTGTTTGAAATCCGCCCTTTTGTCCGTTAACGATTGTATTTTTCGTAACGATAGCTGTATCAGGACCCGGCAATACAATCAGAAGAACACACGCAATGATAAAGAACACAACATTCTCCATTTACTCACCTTCATTTTCTGAATTTTTAAATATGGTAACATGTTCATCTGAATGAAGCTAGGGGAATTTATAGTTTAATGGATTGCTAGTGTGGCATTACTTGTATGCATTCTTATGATATGACCGGCAACTGATTTTATTAGAAGAATTTTATATTTATTAGAAAACTTCAATAGGTTATTAGCATTTTCCGAATGTTTATTTAAACATCTAAGAGCATTATTAGTACAATTGCCTTATAATTAGAAAATCGGTAACTTATTAGAAGATGTCAACTTGATATTAGATGATTTAAATATTTATTAGAATATTACTAGTGACTCCTTCAATCGTCAGCAAGTAATGCCATTTTCTCAGCAGCTTTCTCTATGATTACATCATCTTCAACCTGACCAGTATAATTGATATACATCACGGCCCGCCCCTTTACAAAGAGAAAATCTTTATGAAAAGAATTATCCCGAATCAGCAGTCGATCAAAAGCTGTGTGTTTTCTTTCTTTAAAACTTCTAGGTTCACTTCCATATGTATGCTTGATTATTAACTCATTAACTAATGAGCTAACATGGGAATGGAACCGTAACTTATAAACTTCCGATGAGATTGATGGTTGATATGCATGATTGGGATCGTACCATTCCCCTTCCTGAATAACGCCCATTTCTGTTGAATCATATTGGACAGAAGCAAAAATATTCCACTGTGATGAGTAGTTGCTTCCCAAATCCTCGCCTTCAAAGTAAAGTGGCTTCCTTTTAAGATGCGGCTGATTTTCAATGGAAGCTAGTCGGACAATTGGCAGCCCTGCATCTTCTTCTGTTAAAGGGCTTGTTTTCATACTCCATATTTGGTAAATCGGTATTAACACAAGAGTTAATGTAATTACTAATACTATGAAACTGTAGACAATACTTGACCGGTAAAAGTTTTCCCATGGTTTTTGTTGATCGTCTAATATCCCAGCTTTAAGTTCATTCCGCAAATGATTGATTCCAAATAAGCTTTTACCTATCGGAATTATTTGCATAAAACTAACAAACAATACTAATAATGGAGCAAGTGTATATCCATCTATCAGTTGCAAAACAGAAATATTTCCGTTTTCGAAAGATTTGACGAAGACCGTAGTGATTACAATAATCGCGATTAAATTAACTATAAAATTAAATAATGCTTTATTAAAAGCTTTTTTTGCTATTGAGATTTGCTCTTCCCGATCTATCGGAGGTTCACTAGCTTTACGATCAACCGGTGCCGCAAATACGTGAAAATTGCGGTCACTTGCAATATAATCCCAGCCGCTTTCTTCAAATAACCGGATTTTTTCACTCGATATATATTTGCTTTTCGCCAGTTCCAGCCGGTAATCCATTCGTTTGCGATCCCCTTTTTTAAACTTCGCAAAATGTGTGCCAATCTCATAAAAATGCAGCCCTTGCTCGGACATATCCGAAAACCAGCTTTCATGTTCCTTAATACGCCCGTACTGCCCGGGTCTTATTCTGCGTACTATTTCTGCCATCGCTCTCCCTCCTCATATGTCTGACCTAACAATAAAATAGAAGGGAATGTTTGTAAATAAATAATTAGAATCAGCAAACTATTTCAGCACTCTCTGACGCAATAAAGAATATTGAAAATGTTCACAGTAAAAAGGCAACCCTACCAATGCAGGATTGCCTATTACACCGCTTAGAACTAACTTTCCGCAAGCAGCAATATTTTCTGAGCTGCATTTTGAGTGGCGTGCACTAATCTTTATTAAAACATTTTATTCAAGTTCGCCATTTCAATTGCAGACATTGCGCTGTCGTAGCCTTTATTGCCTGCTTTTGTACCAGCACGTTCGATTGCCTGTTCGATATTTTCAGTTGTGACAATGCCGAAAATTACCGGTACGCCTGTGTCCAACCCTGCTTTGGCAATTCCTTTTGCCGCCTCGTTACATACATAATCGTAATGTGTAGTTGATCCGCGAATGACCGTACCTAAACCGATTACTGCATCATAATTATTTGTTTCAGCCATTTTTTTTGCTACAAACGGTACTTCGAAAGCACCTGGAACCCATGCTGTATCAATGTTTGCTTCGTCTACACCATGACGTTTTAAGCCGTCAATTGCACCGCTTAATAATTTATCATTAATAAATTCATTAAAGCGCCCTACGACAATTCCGATTTTTAGATCTGTTCCGACTAATTGTGCTTCAAATGTTTTTCCCATATTAATTGCTCCTTTTTATACCAATACGGTAGTTAATTTTATATATTGAACTAAGTCTTCGATTGTAATAAATTTCAGGTTATATTTTTGTGCAATCTTTTCGAGCTGTGGCATGCGGGCCATTGAACCATCTTCGTTCATAATTTCACAGATGACCGCAACTTCATTCGAACCGCATAGTTTAGCCAGATCAACACCTGCTTCCGTATGCCCGCGACGTTCCAACACGCCTCCCTGTTTAGCAATGAGCGGGAAAACATGGCCGGGACGATGAAAATGCTCCGGTTTTGTTGCAGGATCCAGTAATGCTAACATCGTTTTAGAACGCTCAAATGCACTTATACCTGTCGTTGTATGGATATGATCGATACTAATCGTAAAAGCTGTTTGATATGTATCGGTATTGCTTTGCACCATTGGATGAAGGGAAAGCTTTTCTGCAAGTGCAGATGAAACTGGTGTACAAATTAACCCTCTTCCATAAAGCGCCATGAAATTAATATTTTCCGGTGTAGCGAATTCTCCTAACACTAGAAAATCCCCTTCATTTTCACGGTTCTCGTCATCTGACACAATAATAATCTCGCCGTTTTTCAATGCGTGAATTGCTTCTTCAATTGTATTCATTTTGTAGCACTCCTTTAAAATCCTGTACGTTGCAAAAAGTCCATTGTAATTGTACTTTCCGTTTGATTTTGTAAATGTTTTTTTACATATTTTCCGATTAGATCTGTTTCAATGTTCACAACATCTCCCGGCTTTTTAAAGCCTAATACAGTCTGTTCATACGTATGAGGGATTAAGGAAATGGTAATGAATGTGTCCGTCACATCAAAGATTGTTAAACTCGTGCCGTCCACTGTAATTGAGCCTTTCTTAATACATTCAGCAACCAAATGCTTTTCCATTGCCAAATCAATATAAACTGCATTGGCAACGGGTCTTTTCCGTTGTATTGTTGCAATTCCATCAACATGGCCCGAAACAATATGCCCTCCGAAACGACCATTCGCCGACATTGCCCGCTCTAGATTGACAGGCATCCCAGCAGTTAATTGCTGTAGGCTTGTTGCTTTGACAGTTTCCGGCATGACGTCTGCCAAAAATACGGTCGGCGAAAATTGTTTCACTGTCAGACAGACACCATTAACGGCAATGCTGTCCCCGAGTTGAACATCCTCTAGAATTTTGCTTGCGCGAATGGCTAGTTCCATCGCTTGTGTGGATTGGCTGACTGTTTCAACCGTTCCAAGTTCTTCAATGATTCCTGTAAACATCCTGCTCACCTCTTTTTAGGATTAAAAAAGAACCCCGATTGAATTCGGAGTTCGATGAGAGGAAAATTGAGCATCATCAAATAAGCTTTTCGAAGTAAATTTTCAAAAAACTGCTGACATTGCTTCCTTCTCCCATCCAGACTATAACTGTCGGCTTTGGACTTGCACCAAATCCTGCACACATAAGTGGCTCACGGGCTTAGAGATAAACTCATCACCGTCGATTGGGAATTTCACCCGACCCCGAAGGAAATTATTTTTTTCAAATAAAATAAAAAAACCCGTCACAAGGTGCGACAGGAAAAGTGTATAGCAAAAAAGCACATTTAAAATCAAATTTTTAAAATGCGTTGCCATTCCTTCTCCCATCCAGACTATAACTGTCGGCTTTGGATTTGCACCAAAATCCTGCACACATAAAGTGGCTCACGGGCTTAGAGATAAACTCATCACCGTCGATTGGGAATTTCACCCGACCCCGAAGGAAATTATTTTATTTGAAAGTTATTGTAACATAAATAATTTAAAAAGCTAATAGTATTTTAGCACCTACTTACTTTTTGTTCCATCAATCCTTTTACCTCTATCCCCTCTGTTAAATTATAAAAATTTTGAAACTTTAATAAAGGTAATACGTAGAAGAATATACATAATATTACATAAATTAGAAAGGGGTTATTGCAAGCTGTTTTTAAGTGTCTTTCGTTTACTTGGTTGCTTTTTTTCGTATAACTATTTCATAAATATAGTGTCGGATAATCTTTAGTAATATAAAAAAACAAATACCTTTTTAACGGTAATGGAGGCTTTTATGGCGAATAATTCACAATCGAATAAATATCTTATCTTTCTAGAGCTACTGTTTTATGCAGCATTACCTTATGTAATCTGGAAGTTTGGGCGAGAGCCTTTTGGTGACTATGCGGCAATGCTGCTGTCCACTGTTCCCGGGATAATTTATACGGTTTACCGCTTTGCTAAAGACCGGCAATTCAATGTGACAGGCCTGTTTATTTTAGGCTCAATGCTTATAGGTACAGCGGTCGATTTACTGTCGGGTTCAGCGGAGCAGATGATTTGGAATAACGTTTATTTAGGTCTTTTTTATACGTTGCTCTATGTAATTTTATTCATCGTAAAACAGCCTTTTCCCCTGTATATTGCAGTTGATTTTGCTTATTTGCAAGGACATGCACGAAAGGAAAGTAAAGCATTATTCTTTCAAAAAGGGATCTTCCGATGGTTTCAGCTGATCCAGGTTGTCTTCATTATTCGAGGACTGGTTATGGCAGGAATTACGGTCTTCCTGCTTCGTAAATATGGAATTGACAGTTATGGTGACATGCTTATTTATAAACGGATAACGAGTTGGGTGTTTTCCGGAATTTTAATGGGGATGTTCTTTTACATTAATGTTGTTGTACAAAACTATATGAACCGATTACATGAAAATAATCTGCAAAAGCTGCAGGAACCGGAAATTGTCGCAGAATAAATATCAAAAAATTTTTGAACCTTTTTCCTCTCCTGTTTGTATAGTCAGTGAAAGCATCAAAAGTTGCAGCTTGTTATAAAATTTAACTAAGTAAGGAGAAATGGGATATGGGGATTGGTTTTAAAATTTCGCTAATTGTGAGTGCAGTTGAAATGGTTATATTATTTACGATTTTGATTCCGTTTTTCAGAAAACATATTATCAGGGAAGGTAAAAAAATTAATTATGCGAAAACAACCGTTTATTTACGCTGGAATATATTTGACACGATTACTCTGATTTTAGCGGTTTATACGATTATCTGTGTGCAAGTTTTGAACATTTTACTTTCATCCGGTGAAACAATTGAAAACCCTTATGTTCAGTTTTTTACGAACCAGGCACAGGCATGGGTCATTGTAATGGTTGTGTATTTGGTCATGCGCATATCGGCTACACTAAAAAGTATTAAAGCACGTTTCGGTGACGTTTATGATAGCGAACAATGAGCAGTTGATGACCGCGTTTCAAATTGGCGATTCGGAAGCGTTGGCACAACTGTACGACCAGTTGCATGAGCCGCTGTTCTGTTTTTTGTACCGTTATACAAAAGATGAGCAATTGAGTGTCGATATTGTTCACGACAGCTTTGAAGTGCTGCAATCAAAAAAATTTCAGTATGAACAGCAACGTGGTACGGTAAAGTCCTTCTTGTTTCAGATTGCCTACCGCCTTATGATCAATAAGCTGAAAAGGCGCAAACGATGGCAGACACTCCTGCCTTTTCTCATCCCTATTCAGAAAAAAACGCTGCAAACCGAAGACACACTCGTCATTCAACAAGCGATTTCAAACTTGCCGGATAAACAGCGGGCTGTAATTTTGCTTGCTTACTATGAAGATTTGCTGCAAGAAGAAATTGCCTTAATATTGGATGTTCCGATCGGTACGGTAAAATCACGGCTTCATCACGCTATTAAAGCTTTAAAGGCTGAATTAAAGGAGGATTTCCAACATGAACGAGGAATTTAAAAAGGAAAAAGAGCTATCCGGTTTGCTTGATTCCTATAAAATCGACATACCTGTGACAAAACTTGCAAAAAAGCAGTCACCATTTCAAAAGTTTATTCGCTATCTTGGTTCTCCGACGAAAGATCCATTTGAAGAATGGACAATTCAATCAAAGGGCTATCTGTTTTTTAAAATTTTCCCCGTTTCCCTTGGTTTGTTTTTAGCAATTTTACAGGGATTCCTAATGAACTAATGGTAATTCCTTTGCTGGCTACCTAACTATGAAAGGGTGATAGAAATTAAGAATACGACAACCGTAAAAGAATGTCCAAAATGCGGCTGCTCTGAATTAGGGAAAGGCAAACATAGCGGGTACAGTGTTATGTCACCTGTCAATAAAATGAGCTTAGGTTCCAATATCGAATATATTATTTGTACACAATGCGGTTTTATTATTGAAGGCTATGTCGTAAAGCCTGAGAAATTTAAAGGGACATTTTAATTCGATATCGGGATTACAAATAGAGGGTGGGACATAATCCAAAAATGCAATTTTTCTCTTAGAGAAAAATTGCATTTTTTTGCTGAGCGTAAAAATTGATTTCCATTCCGGGGCGCTTTCCGCGGGCGTGGCCTTACACGAAAGTCTCAGGCGTCAGTGCTCCTGACGCTTCGCTTTCGTCGCAAAATAAATTTCGCTATTCCCGCAGGAAGCTGTGCTTGTAGCGAAAGGCGCAGCCGTCAGCTGGTATTTTAACAGTGCGAAAGGTGATACCGTCAGCACGAACACTCGCCCTCCATTCCAATCAATTTTAAAAAATATCCGTTTCTTAATAAGGTTTTTCTCCTTAGTTTATGAAATTTCTACTTCTGTCCCGGCCTCATTGTATTTTCTACCTGTTTCTAAAGATCACTTCAACCTACTAATTCCGCTTTTACAAAATAATATGCTTTTTGAATTTCCTTTTCATCCGCTGGGTATGACGTCATCAACTCATCACGTAACTCTTTAAGGCTTTTTGTATTACTTTCTGTAAAGCCATTCATTACAGCCGTCAAAAACACGGGGTTGTAATTTCTTTTCATTTGACTCATAGTATCCGCCCCTTCATTAATTCAACAGTTTTAGTCGCTCTTTTGCGGCCACCATATTTTTCAATGATGCAATCGTCTCTTGCTCCGTGCGAGTTTTCAGTCCACAATCGGGATTGATCCAAAATTGTTCTTTTTCGATCACTTCTTTACTTTCTCCGATAATAACGGCCATTTCTTCCACTGTTGGTATACGGGGGCTATGAATGTCATATACACCTAAACCGATGCCCAGTCTGTACGGTGTCTCTTTTAGTATTTTTACCAGTTCTCCGTGGCTTCGTGATGTCTCAATCGAAATCACATCCGCGTCCAATGATTCAATTACATCAATAAAGTCATTAAATTCACAATAACACATATGTGTATGAATCTGGGTCGTATTCCGCACACCGCTTGTCGCTAATTTAAATGCATTTACACTAGATTCGATATAAGCCCGATGTTGATTTTTACGGATCGGCAGCCCTTCTTTTAATGCAGGCTCATCAACTTGAATAATATTGATTCCTGCTTTTTCAAGCGCATATACTTCTTCCCTTAATGCCAGGGCGATTTGATAAGCAACTTCCGAGCGGTCCAAATCATTTCGCACAAATGACCAGTTCAATATTGTAACGGGTCCTGTCAGCATCCCTTTGACCGGCTTATCCGTAAGTGATTGTGCGGCACTTACTTCCCTTACCGTCATCGGTTCCGTCCATTCAACATCTCCGTAAATAATAGGCGGTTTAACACAACGTGAACCATAAGAAACAACCCAGCCATTATTCGTAAACGCAAAGCCATCCAATTTTTCACCAAAAAATTCGACCATATCTGTACGTTCAAATTCTCCATGAACAAAAACATCAAGACCAAGCTGCTCCTGAATCGCAATCCATCGTGCTGTTTCGTTTGCATTAAATGCTTCGTACTCCGCTGTTGTAATTTCCCCTTTACGCCACAAACTGCGATTTTTCTTAACTTCAGCCGATTGCGGGAAACTCCCGATTGTTGTTGTCGGGTAATCCGGCAACTGTAAAAAGGCACGTTGCAGTTTACTGCGCTTGTTGTAGTTATCTGCTCGTTTAAAAGCTTCCTGTGTTAGTGCGTTCACCTTGTCAAGTACAGCTTGTTTCCGTCTTGATTTATGCTGCGCCAATGTGCGGATTGCTTTTTGACTTTCTAAAATTGCATGTTGATAAGGACCTTCCAACTGAAGTATTTTTCCTTTAATCATTTGCAGTTCCTTTATTTTTTCATTGGCGAATGCTAAGGCGTTTTGCAGCTCAGGTACAACCCCTTTTTCTCCTGCTGTTGTAACAGGCACATGCTGGAGGCTGCACGATGTTTGTAGATGGATAGGTGAATATGGTACGTAGGAACGAATTTCCGCTACTAGTGCCAACTGCTTCTGCAATTCGGCTCTCCATATGTCACGTCCATTAATAATTCCTGCATATAGAACTTTATCTTTTGGGAAAGTAAATTTTTTTAACGATGCTATATTTTCAATTTTCCCATGAACAAAGTCCAGTCCAAAGCCATCGACTGGCAAATTAATCATTGTTTCATAGTCGGATAACGCTTCAAAATAAGATGTGCAGATCGTTTCAACTGTAAGTCCTTTTAATACTTGATGATAGAAATGCTGAACTAATGCAATATCTTCGGAAGTAAGGTCTTTTGTAAGGCTTGGTTCTTCAAGCTGGATTGTCGTTGCACCACTTGCTTCTAACGACTGAAGCAACTCTTTATACACAATCACCAGCTGCTGAATATAGTGTTGTTTTTGTTCTTGGCCAACACCTTTTGTCAGTTTATAAAATGTAAATGGACCAATAATTGTCACACGAGGGGACATGCCGAATGCTTCGATTGCCTCCTGGATATATTGCGCGTAAACATTGTGCTGCAATGCGAGTTGTTGTCCCTCATATTCCGGTACAATATAGTGATAATTCGTGTTGAACCATTTCGTCATTTCACATGCCACCACATTTTCAGCTCCACGGGCCATTGCAAAGTATGCCGTAAAATTATGCTGCAAAGAAAGATAATCATAACGCGATGGAACCATATTGAACATTACAGCCATGTCCAGCATACGGTCATAGTATGTAAAATCACCTACTGTTAAAATATCCAGCCCTAAAGCTTTTTGTTGATATAGCTGAGCAAGGCGTAAGTTTTTCATTTCCTGTTCATAGCATTGCAAAGTCAGTTGTTCTTTCCAAAATGCCTCTGTCACACGTTTCCATTCACGATTTTGTCCAATATACGGGTAACCAATTACTGCTGTTTTCATAAACAATTCCTCCTTAAATTTGTTACATAAAAACCAAAACCCCTCTTTCTAAGTGAAAGAGGGGTGTGAATGTTTAAGAGATTGACAAAAGAAACCTTTGTAAACTCAAAGGTTGTTGTCTCACTATCGCACAAAATCACCACCTATTTCCACGTAGGTATTGGCGTGTACTAGTTTCCGGCAGGTCTCCTGGCTCATCATCAACGTTCTTGTGATCCTTCCCATCAATAGACAGTGGTTGAATATCACGAACTCCGATTTACAGTTGCGGGACAGCACCAGACTTTCACTGGTTTCCCTTTTCAGCTTGTTCTCACAAGCACCGTAACTTACACAGTATGTAATTTTGTATACTATATCACAGAATTTGAGTTTTGAAAATTCTTTTTATTTATTGCTTTATCAATATACGGGTTGAAACAATTTGGGTTGATGCATTGTGCTTTTTATTAGAAGGAATTTATTTATTTTAGCACTTTTGCAGGTGATATTAGAAAAGTTGGCGTGCTTATTTGCTAATCAAGAACTGATATTAGCATATCAAGCATATCCAGTTCCTTTGTTAGAAGATCCGCAACTTATTAGAAAATTTGTAGTTTTATTAGCACAATTTCAATTTTATTAGAAAAGCCCTCACTCCACAAAAAAACTTGCTTAAAAAGCAGCTACACTTTTTTCGCAAGTTAATCTTACATTTCACTATTGTTTTAGACGCTCGTCAATGAGTGCCTCCATATCACTAGCAATCGTTTCATATGGAACACCATCTTCTCCTGTGCCATAACCTGAATAGTTTTTCACGGCAATTCCTTTTTCATCCACTAGGAAAAATGTATCAGCGTGGATAACTTGGTCGTTTCCTTCAATTGACTGAACAGGTGTTTTAAATGAGTTTCTGCCAAACTGCTCGATAAATTTTTGATCGTACCCTGTCAGCATATGCCATTTTGATTCATCTACCGGTTTATGGCGCGATAAATATTCTGTTAAACGCTCCGGTGTGTCGTAGTCCGGATCTACTGAAAACGCGACAATTTTATAATTTTCCAGCCCTTTTTTCTCAAGGTGGTCTTGTACTCGGGTCATATTCATTGTCATTGGCGAGCAAATGGTTGTACAGCTTGTGAAGATGAACATTGCCAGCCATGGTTCCCCTTTTAGGCTTTCCAGTGTCACCTCTTTGTTACGGTGATCGGTCATCGTAAACCCGCTAATTTCAAAGTTGGTCGTCGGTTTAAACTGATAATTGCTGCATGCAGTGAGAACTGTTGCTGCCAAGAGCATAAGTGCGAATACTATTTTTTTCGTTTTCATTTCTCTCTCTCCACTCTTTGAACATTACTCTCATCTTACCCAATATTTAGTATATTCTCAATAGTTATCGGAAGAAAGGAAGTGTGTCAACATTGTGAAGAGTTTTTCATGCTCTGTCTGCAGGATGATGTAATGATACGAGTGCTGTATGAATCGCTTCAAGTTTTGTTTCTATCCGATACAGTAAATAAAAAGATATAAAGATTGGAAATGTTACTTCTTGAAGAATTGCTATCCACTGTTCCATTAAAATCCCTCCTTTTTTCATTTGAAAAGGCCGGCAAAGCATCACACTTCACCGGCCTTGCTATTAGCTATTCAGTTCGATTGCTGTGACATTACGTTCAACGATGCGAGCTGATTTTTTCACATTGTACAAAAATCCGTCCTTCGAAAACACTGCCTGATCAATAATTGTTTGCATCGCAGCATTCACTTCAGCCTCAGTTAAATTCGGCTTCGGATCATTAATATTAATCGTCATCGTATCCCCTGCAATGTTGGCAAATGTTAATTGTAAAACTTGCGCCATGTGATCACCTCCAATTCAATGATAATGTTAATTAAGCGGTAATACTGTCTTTTTGCGTTTTCACAGATTCAATATAATTGTAATCTGTTAAGCCGACGATTGTTGTTGCAACAGTGTATAGTTGCTGAGCTGTCGCATTTCTTTCCAAGTTACGGAATGTGGAACTTTTAATAATCGGCTCATTAAATTCATCAAGGCCTGTCTGATAAAATACTGTCAATGTTGCAGATAAAAATCCGAATTCGTTCATGTTTATCACCTCCTTGCCCTATATATGTCATGATTTACCGAAAAAAGGGACAATGACGATGAAAAATTTTACAAAACCTTATATAATAGACAATAATGAGGTTTATCACCAGTAGTTTAGTAGAAGGAATTTCATAAACAATATTTAGTAATGAGGTGAACATTGTGGGCTTAGATGGCTGGTTTTTATGGTTTATTTTATTTTGGGTTGTAGTATTGATTTCGCTTATGGGGATTGGCGGCTTTTTTATGTTCCGCAAGTTTTTGAAGGCCCTGCCGAAACAGGACGGAAAATCGGATCTAGATTGGCAAAACATATACTTAGATAAAACGATTCATCTTTGGGGTGAAGATGAAAAACAATTACTTACCGAGCTTGTCAGTCCTGTACCAGAGCTATTCCGCCAAGTTGCCAAAGAAAAGATTGCCGGTAAAATCGGTGAAATTGCACTGAATGAGCGTGCCTCAAAAATCGATTTGGACTTAATTATTCGTGGCTATATTATTGCTTCGCCAAAACGCGACCATAAGTTTTTACGTAAAAAACTCGATGAAATGAAAATTGATACAACGAATTATGACCATTTATTTGAGGCATAGACGAAAATAAGACTGTCTTTAAAAGTATAAAACTTTTAGAGACAGTCTTTTCTATGCGACAATATGCGATTTTTCAAGCTTCTTATATTTAATAAGCATACCGATTCGCCACGGCAAAATCATCGAGAACGCCAAGATGAAGAACATACCGGCAAGTTCACCGACATCGAATGTTTCGGCAAATATTAATTTTAAAATAATACGTAGTACTAATAATCCCACTAATATGAATGGAAATGCTTTAGATTGCTTCATATAAATTGCGCCGTCTCGCACTTCGAACTTCGACGTTAAGATTAATACAGATGAAAATAACAAGCCTAGTGCGGCCGCTTCTACTATTTGAATTGGCGCTACACGAAACTCCTCAAAAATAAACATCAGCGCGCCTGTTGACATCGCAAAAGGCGGAATGAGTATTTTTTTCGTGGATACCGGCTTTTTTTGTGCACGCAGTCTTATGAACATAACAAAAGAGCCCATTATGACTGCCATAATCGTCGAACCAATTAATAAATAGTGAGAAGGTATACTGTCGAACATCATATTCCTCCTCTTGCATGAACGTATGTAAAATTATCGTGTAAACAAGATAATATGGATCATGCACACTTTTTCACTTATGTTACTTCCCTTAGTATAGCACGGTCTGAATAAGCAGGGAACTGTTAGAATCCTTTAAAACCATCGAAAATCGGCAAGAGAAGATTAATAATGTAAGTCAATCCGTCAAAGAACAATAAAATGCCGACCGCGATCATAATATAGCCGCCAACTACTATGATTTTTTGGCTATGTGTGCGAATCCAGTTCATTCGTGAAATGAAGAATGATAATGTAAAGAATGGGATTGCAAAGCCTAAGTAATATGCGACCATATACAACATTGCCGAATCAGGGTTCGTACCGCCAAGCGTAATAATCGCTGCCAGTATCGGACCTGTACAAGGAGTCCATCCAGCTGCAAAAGCTAGACCGATCAGCACCGAGCCGAAATAACCGGATGGTCGGTTTTTGAACTGGAACTTGCGGTCTTTCATTAAAAAGTCAATCTGCAGAAGACCAACAATCATTAAACCGAATGCGACAATTAAAATAGCGCCGACTTGACGCAGTAAATCCTGGTACTGGAAAAAGAAATCTTTCGCTAATGATGTTCCAAATCCGATAGCGATAAATATAATCGAAAACCCAAGCAGAAAAAATAAAGTATGTAAAATTGCGCGTTTTTGCATCATCCCTTTTTCGGTTTTCAGCTCATCGAGTGTCATCCCGGTTATATAGGATAAAAATGCAGGATATAGCGGTAGCGTACATGGTGAAATAAAACTTAAAAACCCGGCACCGAACGCTAAAAGGACATTTAAATCTGTATTCATGCTGCTTCATTCTCCTTAACATTGATACCTTCATCGTACCAAATTTCCCCATACATTACTTGCTTTTTTAAATGAATATTTTTTGTCAGTGATTTGTGGGTAAGGTAAAAGATAAATGTGCGAAAGTGCCGCGTTATTTGTATTTGAAAATAAATGCTCCTTCTTTATACATGGAAGGGCTCTATCGCACATTTGAGAAAGGAGGGGTGATTTTATTATCGAATCATATCAATAATAAAAAGACTGGAATAAATAACCGAGGTAAACAAGACCACTATTGAAATAGTAATTAGTTGGAATTTTAGCGACCAGCGCCATACACATTCCTTAGGATAGCTTTTTTTCCATCGAAGTGCTGCTTTAAAGTTAATAAACCAGCAATGCAATGTTACAACGATGGAAGGTACCGTATACAGGGCAATCAACAACAAAGATTGCTGGAATACGTTTGTCGTATATTTTCCGTAATTAATCATGAAGTATGGAAGTACGAACCAGAATACGGATGTAAATACTAATACGACAGCCGCCAAAAAATGCAGCCATTTATATTCGCTGTGTGTTTGCCTGTAATGTTTTAATGCTGCCTGCATGATCATCACCTACTTTTTTCACTTACTATTCCCTTTTTTTGTCGAAAATGAAACCGGAAAAATGTAGTAAAATGAAAAATTCTGCCTTTATCTATAAAGATTAAGGCAGAATTATTTATAACGATAACGAAGATAATTCGAAAACTTCTCTGTTGGACCGTAAATTCCATTCAGGTTCGAAGCGCTTCACAATCGCATTCTTCAATTTATTCATCGCTTTTTCGTTCTCCATTGGATAGATTGCAAAATGTACATCGCTCGCAGGCAAAAGCTGTGTTATCTTTGCGTTAACATGGCAATGAGTAGATGTTCCATCCCGATAGCAGCCTTTTGCATATATACTGCCAATATGCTGATTAAAACGCTCTTTAAATGTTCTTGCACATACACCGCAAAATTTCAGTTCATTGTTCGCAATAATTGTATACACACCCCGTTTCTTCAATAAATGCTCTTCACCACTGACGACAAAGCGAGAATATATAAGATCACCGTAGTTATTCAAAAACTGCCTGTAAAAATGATTCCCTTCTTTTTTTAGCGCCTTTATTGCTGCCCCTGCCGGCTTATCCTTTAAGTGTGCTTGTTCGTTAACAAAGTCATATAAGTGCTCATATTTCTTTTGTTTCGCAAGTTCGCCAAGCGTCTTTTTATCAAAACTCTCGTATAAGTCGGCAATTCCCTGTTCTAGTACAATTATCTCGATTTTAGTGAACTCTATTTTTTCCTCGTTTATTTGGATAAACATTATTGTTCTCCTTTCAGAAAATCCCCTTTTTACATACATTTCTATATAAATTAGCAAATCCCTCTTAATTTTATCGATTTCTGTATTAGTACACAATTATTAAAAGAAAAAGCGATTCGCTCTATTGAACGAATCGCTTTATAACTAAAAATTTTCTTTATCAAATACTTCCAAATCAATAATACGGGCACCCTGTTTTAAGATGGCTGCCTCCAGCTCGTCCACTGTCGATTGTTTCGCACCTTTTGCCAGAGTAATAATCACTCGACGTAAATAAGTCGTATCATCATCAAGAGAGAACACACAATGCAGTGGCCACACCTTTTTAACCGCAGTCAGAACTCTAATTAAGATACCGTCTGTGTCCGGCAATGCAATTGTAATGGCACAGCTTCCTGTACGGTAGCCCCACGCCTCTTCCAGCAACTCAAATACTTTAGAATGAGGTAAAATACCGGCAAAGTTCCCTTTCGTGTCAACAACGGCCAAATAAGGCAATTGTTTAATTGAATGGAATACTTCAAAAAATGAACTGTTTTCGTGGACGAAAGCATCCGGTTCTTCAGTAAGTGCTTTAACCGGGGCTTTCATGTCGCCTTCTTTTAATTTATATTCGAGTACTTGGACTTTATAAATATTTCCGACGAATTTTTCCCCCGCTTCATCCAATACAGGGATGCATCTGTAGCCGTTGTCATTTAACTGACCGAGAACGTCTTTGATAGGATCCGTCTCTTTCACATAACTTACATCTTTTTTCTTTACATATCTTTGTTTCACTAACATGGCATTACCTCCTTGATGTTCTACTCTTATTTTAAAGGTAGTCCTTCAAATACGAAAGTAATTTTTAGAATATTTCGTATTTTACAGTTAAATCTTATTTGTAAATTTCATAATAAATATACGCATATGCTAAATCAAGGCATTTTTGGTAGCTCGGTAAATTATTTTCTTTATTATTTACCGATGCAAAATAGATGGCCTCCAGTACGCTTTCGTTTTTCGGGTAATGTTCACGGATTTTATAGAAGACCTTTGCGCACAATGTATCGGTACATTTTTCAGATAGCTGAATAATATAGCCGATTGTAGATTCATCAAGGCGTGTACTCGTTATGATGACCTCTTTCATCTCTTTCATCATTTCTAGATTGATTAAATGGATGATTTCATTTAACTTCTCTTTTTCAGACTCCACCACTTTACAATCAACTAGTACGAGCGTAAACCCTGCATCTTTTGTCGATTTTAATAGATATGTACCCGCGAGCTGAAACTGCTGTAATGGCGATATAAAACTTTTATCCAATTCAAATTCGTTGGTTATTGACGTTTTAATATATTTTTCCATATAGCGTTTATCTGTTTCAATTTTGCGGTAAAAACGCGCTTGGTACTGCTCCATCTTTTTTAGAAGAGTTTCTTCATTTATCAGCTTATATGATTGGGTAATATATTTATAGCACTCCTGCACTAAATCCTTATGGCTGTTGGCTTTCATACAAAGAAGGAGCACCTCATGAAGTACTTCTATTGCACATTCAAATCGGTCATTTTCAAAAAGAATTTTTCCCCTTAGTACACGGACATGCAAATCTATACGAGAAAACTTTTCGAATGGGTACTCTTCAAAATAGTCATTAAATAACTTTTTCGCATACTCCACTTTACCAATCTGCAGGGACAATTCAATATGAGTGATAAAACGGACGAGCAAAAACCTCTCATCTTCCGGGTTCCCCATCTTTAAAAAAACAGCTGGAATCTTGCTAATATCCCAAAAGATATCTTTTGGTAATTCATCCATTTGTGTTGCATAATAATTATTCATCGCAAGTGACAGTAATGAAAAATTTTCATCCTCCAATGCGAAACTGCTCGCCAGTCTGTAATATTTTTTTGCCTGTTCAAAATCAATACTGAAATAATAGCAATGTCCAATGACCAAATAGAGGCTTGCTAAACACTCTTTTAAGTTCTCTTTTATATGCTGTTCAGTGTCCAATAACAATTGTAAAATTCTCATATTGCTATTGGCTAATATAAAAGGCTCGCTATCAAAACGAAGGAAGGCATTCACCTTTTCAATATTTCCCTCTACTACTAATGTTTCTAACATTGCTATATATGCCTCATAATGTGCATCGATTGATGAAAATGTTTGTGAACGATAATGATCAAGTTGCAATGACTTAAGTTGCTTCCCCATCGTTATATCCACCTCCTAATTTTTCAAAGATAACGGTTCGTACAGCTCTCGTTTAATAATTGAAAATTGATCCATAAAACGAATGACTTTATATTTACTGTCAGCATATTTCGTTTCGTTGTCTGCCAGGTAATCACGTAAACTCTTTATAATTTTTGTTTCGATTTGGACGAGTTTTTTTGGATAATGTTCGTATTCATAGAAGCGATCATGAAATAATTGCTTCGAGCTGTTTTCAAACTTCATATATAAATCATATTGTTCTTTTGGTAATATCCCGAGTACTTCACGCAAATAATCCAAAAATAGATTGACGGTCATTACCGAAGCCATTAAAGCTTTAGTATACGACCCAACCGTGGCTTTTTTCAGTCGTTTAAATTTCGAACTTATTAGTACTTCATTCAATATAAAATTACGAAGCAGAAAAATGAGTGCATGCTCTGAATTGATGACCGGCTCTTCTTCAAAATAAAAGTAAACCCAAACATCGCTTACAATGTATTTCGCGAAAGATAATTGCGCAAAATCATGGCGGATTAAATGAAAGAAATAGTCGTAGTGTTCGAGCTGGATTAATTGTTCGAGCTGCTGTTCATTTAAAATAAACAAAGAATTTGATGTATCAAAATCTTTCATCTTCACACCTCTTTCTCGACATTTACTACCATTATAATAGTTTTTTGTTAAAATTTGTTGTTTTTTGGAGAAATAAAAAGACATACCCGAAAGAATGTGACTTTCGGGTATGTCTATATTAATTAATATGCTAGGCCAAATAACGCTTTAATATGAGTCATATAGCGGATATTTGAAGCTTCTTTCATTAATGAAGCTGGTAAACCTACTAATTGAGTATTGTTTGCCCCAACTGTAGCAATACCGTCTTTGCGGCCTAAAGAACCTAAAGTACCTGAGTTAGTAAATTTGAATTCTTTAAGGTCAGCACCTTTAATTTGTGCAAAAATGTTGTAACCAGCAATTTCACCTTGCTGCCATGCTACTTGAGCAGTTGGCGCATAGGTTGGACGGTCACCTGGGTTTGGAATATGTGCTGAAGCATCACCAATAACAAATACTTCAGGATGTGAAGTAGATTGTAAGAAGTCATTGATTGTTGCTTTACCGCGATCTGCAGCTAAACCTGATTCTGCTACTAATGGAAGTGGAGCAACTCCACCTGTCCACACTAATGTGTTTGCAACGATTGGCTCACGGTCTTTTAATTGAATAACATTGCCTTCAACGCCAGTAACAGGTGTTGATGTAATGAATTCTACACCGCGTTTAGATAATGACTGAGTTGCACGATCGATTAAGTTTTCTGGGAATACCGGTAAGATTTTTGGACCTGCTTCAACTAGTTTGATTTTAAGATCTTCAAATTTAACACCGTATTTCGCCGCAACTTTAGGGAAGTGGTCTACGATTTCACCAACAAGCTCAACGCCTGTTAAACCGCCACCGCCGATAACGATTGTCGCATCTGCTTCGTCTTTTGTTGTTGCATATGCTTTAATGCGTGCTTCGATATGCTCGCGAATTGCATTAGCTTCATCAACTGATTTTAATACGAAAGAGTTTTCCTCTAAACCTGGGATTCCGAAGAAACCAGTTTGGCTACCTAGAGCAACAACTAATGTATCGTATTGTAATGTTTTGCCGTTTGAAAGTACTACATTTTTGCTTTCAACGTCAAAGCTGTTTACTTTTGCGATTTCCAAGTTGATGTCATAACCTTTGAAAATCTTTTCAAGTGGCAATGCTACAGCACCTTCAGCAATTGTACCGCCAGCTAAACGGTGTAATTCAGTAATGATTTGATGTGTAGGGAATTGGTTTACAACTGTAATACGCGCTTCGTCTTTATTTAAATATTTACGAGCTGTTTGTGCTGCTAATACACCAGCAAATCCAGCACCTAAAATAACGATTTCTTTAGTTACCATATTAAAAATCCTCCAATAAAATTAGATTATACAAATTATTTCATTTGTTTACGTTCAGATGCTACTTGTAAAAATGCATTAGCAAAACGTAATGCCCCTTGAACTTGTGGGTCTTTTAACATTTTTAATAAACCGAATACGCCTACTGTTTCATTGTTAACTTCAGCACGGTCTTTTGCTTCGATCGCTGTTTGTGCCAATGATTTTGCAGTACCAACGACTGGACTAGCCATTTCTGTTACAGCAGCAACTGTATCATTTTTTAATGTCTCGTCAGTTGCAACACTCGTCGCGAAATCATATGCTTTTGTTAATAATGTAGTCATCTCAGCCAATTTCGGTAAGTTATCTACTAAAGTAGTTAATGAAGCTTGTACCTCTGGCTTTAGTAACTGGTCTAATACATCTAATTGCTCTTGTGTAACAGCCATTTTTTCTACCTGCTGATTATTCATTTCTGACATAATAACTCTCCTTTGCCATCACTTAATATTATTTTTTTTCGAAAATTTTATACCGATTGTAAAAACTTTCACATACCATTCAATAAGCAACGATAGCACAAAGATTCGTTTGTTACAATTAGAAAACGGAAATAAACGACCGGAAAACTTAATTCAAGAATATTCTGTTATTTTATTATTTAAAAAAATTTTGTTTTTATGTATTTAGCGTATTTTTGTGTATTTTATAATAAAAATTTTCCTTCATTATTTTTAATATTGGAATTATTTAATAAGTTGTTTCTTATCATTATTAAAGGTTAATTAGGTATTTATATGATAGAAAACAAAAATTCTTTACTAGTAAAAGTGATTCACCCCCTCCTCTATTTCCCACCATGTTATTTTTCTAAAAAAACTTACTCTCCAAACGGTTGATTTGACTCAATAGGAACCTCCACGTTGCTATGAAACGAAAAAGTGCGTACTTTTTTTAATTTTTAACTGAATCCATAATAAAAAAGCAACGAAATACTTATTCAATTGGAGGATCAATAAATGATTACTAGTTTACAGGATACAATCAAATTAAATAATGAGGTAAAAATGCCAGCAATGGGCCTTGGCGTCTTTCAGGTGGAAAACGACACAACAGCAGAAATCGTTAAAAATGCGATTGAGCTAGGTTACCGCAGCATTGATACAGCCGCTATTTACGGAAACGAAGCGGGTGTTGGCGAGGGCATTAAATTAGCACTGGCCTCTACCGGTTTAAATAGAGAGGACTTATTCATCACATCTAAAGTTTGGAATGCCGGATTAAATTATGAGGAAACTGTTTCAGCTTACGAAGAGAGCTTGGAAAAATTAGGGCTGGACTATTTGGATCTATATTTAATCCACTGGCCAGGTAAAAATAAATTTGCCGAGTCTTGGAGTGCTTTAGAGGATCTGTATATAAAAGGTAAAATCAGAGCAATCGGTGTTTGCAATTTCAATATTTCGCATTTGCAGGATTTAATGAAAAACGCTCGGGTAACACCAGTCATTAACCAAGTTGAGTTTCACCCGCGCTTACAACAACAATCATTACGTGCATTTTGCAAAGAGCACAATATTCAATTGGAAGCTTGGGCTCCATTAATGCAAGGCGATCTACTCGAAGATCCGACGATTGCAAAGATTGCCGAAAAGTATGGAAAATCAAATTCACAAGTTATTTTACGTTGGGATATTCAAAATGGAGTTATCACGATTCCTAAATCCGTTCGTAAAGAGCGGATGGCGCAAAATGCCGACATTTTTGACTTTAGTCTAACTGATGAAGAAATGCAGATTATTAATGCGATGAATTTAGATAAACGGGTCGGTCCGGATCCGGTAGTTTTTGATTTCTAATTTGAATGGAAGATTTGAAGAGACAAAAAGCCTCAAGTTTTTTGAGGCTTTCATTATTTTCATTAGGATAGTTTTTGCTCAGCAATATCATCATCACGCTGCATAAGAAGAACTTCTTCACCATTCTCTTTTAATTTATCGATATGTTTCTCCCCCCACGTGCAAAGTAAGTTGAGCACCGGCTCCATCTCGTGTCCATATGGGGTTAAGGAATATTCCACTTTCGGCGGTACTTGGTTGTACACCTTACGATTAATTAAACCGCATTGCTCAAGTTCGCGTAATTGGGACGTCAGCATTTTCTGTGAAATGCCGGGAATTAACCGGCGAAATTCATTCGTCCGGATTTGACCATGGTGATTGAGGTGACATAGAATGACTGGTTTCCATTTACCCCCAATGACTTCGAGTGTTGCTTCGACACCAATATTATAAACTTTTTTCATTTTGAAACCCCCGTATTATCAAAAGTAACTAAAAGTACTGTACATGCTTTTTTGTATGTATGAATAATACTATACCCTATAAAATAAATCAAAGGAGTTATTTTAATATGTCTACATTAAAAACACCAAACGCCAGATTAACACTTCTTGCGTTAGCAATCAGTTCGTTTGGTATCGGTTCCACAGAATTTATTAGCGTTGGATTGCTCCCGCTTATCACAAATGAGTTTGGTATTACTTTAAGTACTGCAGGATTAACAGTATCAATCTATGCATTAGGCGTTACAATCGGAGCACCAATTTTAACGGTTTTGACTTCCCGGCTTGACCGTAAAAAGGTGCTGCTGCTCGTAATGGTACTTTTTATCGTCGGTAATTTATGGGTAGCGATAGCACCAACGTTTACTTTACTGTTGATCGGACGCATTATTTCTGCTTTTGCCCATGGTGTATTTATGTCGATTGCGGCGGTTATTGCTGCTGACGTTGTGGCACCTAACAAACGGGCAAGTGCCATCGCTTTTATGTTTACAGGATTAACTTTGGCAACTGTCAGTGGAGTACCTTTAGGAACATTTATTGGCCAAATAACGGATTGGCGGCTATCATTCATTTTTATCGTCGTTATTGGCATAATTGGGTTAATCAGCAATGCGTTCCTTGTACCAAATAATTTAACAAAAAGTAAACCGATTTCATTAAATGATATCGGAAAAGTATTAAGCAATTTCCGTATGCTGTTAATTTTATTTATTACAGCAATGGGTTACGGAGGCGTATTTGTTGTTTACACATATGTGTCCCCTATTCTTGAAAATCAAATGGGCTACTCTCCTCATGCGATTGTCGTAATATTAGTTATATACGGAATTTGTGTTGCTATTGGCAATACAATCGGTGGCCATTTTGCAAATATTAATCCATTGCGTGCGATATTCATCTTCTTTATTGGACTAGCGTTAACGTTACTTGGTGTATACTTTTCTTTTGATTCCAAAGTAATTGGGCTCATAATGGTATTAGCAATGGGTCTGTTTATGTTTATGAATGTGCCAGGCTTACAACTGTATGCCGTTCAGCTATCCGAGAAATATGTACCAGCTGCTACTGCAATGGCTTCCGCTTTAAATATTTCAGCTTTCAATATCGGGATTTTCCTCGGTTCATATGTCGGCGGTTTAATTGTACATTATCAGTCACTGGACAATACTCCCCTATACGGATTTTTAATGGTAATCATTGCAGCAAGTATTACGTTAGTTTGGATGATAGTAGAAAATAAACAAAATGTTTGTACTAAGAATGAATTCCCGCCATTATCCAAAAATTAATATTTATAATATAGTTAAGTAGAAATGGATAGAAACCTCTCAAACATTAATGTTTGAGACGGTTTCTGTTTTTGTTTATAATTCCATATGGAAATATTTCAAGAGGAGCTCAACCGAATTTCCTAGTTCTTCGGAATATCTCCACAATTTAACCTTCAAAATTCCATTATATTTGCTATGCTTAGATTGAAGGAGCGTTATTTAATGAAAAAGATTATTTTTATACTGATTTTGGCCGTTATTGGCTTTCAATTTTTTACGACTGAACAAGTTGGTGCTCCCGACTTACCTCAGCAGCTTTCACTAGCATCGTACTCCGTCTCAAACGGGGATCTTGTCCTTGTTAACCGGGACATCGCATTACAGAATGAACCAGGCAACTTAGCCACCATTCCAGATGATATTGCTGAAAATGTAATCGTCAATTCAGAGTATTTTCTTGAAGAACAGGCTATTGCACCACTCAAGCAATTATTTGATGCGGCAGCGAAGGATGGAATCGAGCATTTCATAATCAATAGTGCCTATCGCAGCGGAAAACTTCAGAAACAGCTTTTTGAACAAATCGGTGCCGATTATGCCCTGCCAGCCGGCTATAGTGAACATCAGACGGGCTTATCGATTGATATTGGTTCGACTATCGGCAAAATGGAGAATGTTGCAGAAGGAAAATGGATGGAAGAACATGCAGCGGAGTTTGGCTACATTCTACGCTATCCTAAACACAAAGTCGACATTACCGGTATTGAGTATGAACCTTGGCATTTCCGATACATAGGCTTGCCCCATAGCGTGATGATGAAGCAGCACGACTTCGTTTTTGAGGAATATATCGCTTATCTAAAAGAGAAGCAATTTTATAAAATGAAATTAGATAATACAACTTATTTCGTGCATTATACCGATAACAAAACATCTGTTAACACACTTGAATCAGACAATATCAAAGTATCGGGTGATAATGTCGGAGGATATATTATTACTTCCGTATTGGAGGAAATATGATAGGCGTTCGTTAATGTTAATGGGATAAATAAAAAACGACCATTTGCAAGTTGCAAATGGGTCGTTTTTCATTTTTATTGCTAGATTATACTTTAACTTCATTCTCTTTATTATACGTTGCATGTTGTTTTCTCGCTTCGAGCACTTTGGATGCCGAAAAGATGAATACTGCCAGCCAAATACATACGAAAGTGATGAATTCTGTCAGTGTAAAAGGCTCCTTGTATAAAAAGATACCGAGCATTAAGCTGATCGTTGGTGCCAAAAATTGAATAAAGCCCAATAAATAAAGTGGAATTTTTTGCGCACTTTTTGCAAATAGTACAAGTGGCACGGCCGTCACGATCCCGCCGCCCATTAATAATAGATTGGTTTTCCAGTCCACATGCATAAAGGCAATTTCCGACGTATTCATTAAATAAATATATATCGCAACGGCAATCGGTAAAACAAACAATGTTTCGATTGCGAGTCCGCGTGTCGCATCGAGCGGAATCTGCTTTTTAATTACACCGTAAAAAGCAAATGTCAGCGCCAGCGCCAGTGATACCCAAGGAATCGTTCCGCCTAATATCGCCTGATACCCTACCCCGATGGCCGCAATGATAACGGCTACTGCAGTTGCCCGGGAAATTTTCTCTTTAAAAAAGATCAATCCGAACAATACGGATATAAGCGGATTAATATAATAACCTAAACTTGTCTGTAGTAAATGTCCATTGTTTACTGCCCAAATAAAAATTCCCCAATTGAGCGAAACAAAAACCGATGCTATGAACAGTAAAAAAAACTGTTTCTTATTTTTCCATAGCATTTTTATATCTGCTATCATCTGTTTGTACTGACGGATCAGCAACACAAACAGAACGGTGAATACAAAGGACCAAATTACACGTCCCACTAATATTTCTACACTGCCCACATGCTGCAGCTGCTTCCAGTACAGGGGAATGATTCCCCACATTAAATAGGCGCCGATTGCTAATAAGACGCCCTTCTTTAGTTCTGACATTGGTGCACCTTCTAATTTTTGATACTCTCATTATAGATGTCCATATTTGAGAAGTAAATAATTGTAGCTTAATAGTGACATTAAAATTATTCCACTATACCATTTTGTAGTAAGTACATTTTGTGATATAACCCTTTTTGTGCGATGAGTTGCTGGTGTGTACCACGTTCAACGATCTCACCTTTATGCAATACTAATATTTGCTCGGCATCCTGAATTGTTGAAAGTCTGTGGGCGATTGCGATCGTTGTACGGCCTTTGCGCATTTTTTCCAATGACTGCTGAATACCGACTTCCGTTTCGGTATCGATCGCTGCCGTTGCTTCATCGAGTACAAGGATTTTCGGGTTTGTCGCAATTGTCCTCGCAAAAGCCACCAGTTGGCGCTGACCGCTTGAAAACGTTGAACCTCGTTCTGTTACACGGCTTCCATAGCCATCCGGAAGCGATTCAATGAAATCATTTGCCTGCACAAACTCTGCCGCTTCCTTCACCTTCTGTAATGTGAGATTTTCATTATACAGTCGAATGTTCGAATCAATCGTTCCGTAAAACAGGAAAGGATCTTGCAGTACAAGCCCCATTTTTTCTCGCAGTTCCCTTTGTTCGTAATCTTTGATCGACTGGCCGTCAATTAAAATTTCACCGCGCTTAAACTCATAGAAACGCATTAGGAGATTGATAATTGAACTCTTTCCGCTGCCGGTATGCCCAACTAATGCAACCGTCTCCCCTGGATTGACCGTGAACGAAATATTTTTAAGCACGTCTTGCTTGCCGTCATAGCTAAACGACACATTTTTAAATTCGATATGGCCTTTTGAAACTTGAACCGGCTTGTTTTGCTGTGCTGGCTCGAGCTCTTCATTATCTATCAGCTCAAATACACGGGATGCCGCTACAATCGCTTGCTGGAACAGTGCGAGACGTTCCATTACTTGATTGATCGGGTCAAAGAAACGGTTCATATATGTTATGAACGCATAAACAACCCCGACTTCCACTGCTGTTTCAAATGATGTCCATCCAAAGTAAAACAGTAAAATAACGATTGCTGTAAAGTACACTAAGTCAATAATCGGACGAAGCAAAAGACTGTTCATTTTCGTATTGGCCATCATTGACTGGAAATGCTCTTCATTGACACGGTCAAATTCGTCATTGAAACGAGGTTCTTGACGGAAAGCCTGCACGATACTCATTCCTGATAATGTTTCAGAAAGTTTCGCATTAAGCTCACTCAGTTTTTCCCGCATGCGCATATACACAACCGAACTCATTTTGCGGTAGAGCCAAATGATGTACATAATGACCGGCAGCAAAAGCAGCATGTAAAATGCTAGCTTTGCATTTAGGAAAAACATCGCAAAATACACCCCGACAATTAAAAACGCCGCCTGTACAAAGCTGATGAGTACCGACACGAACATATCTTTAATAGCTTCCGTATCATTTGTTGCCCTGGACACGATTGAACCAGCCGGAACCTGATCAAAATAGCGCATGCCAAGTCGGTGAATTTTTGAAAACACATCAATTCGCAGTTGTTGAATAACTTTTAGTGCAAGCTCCTGGAATTTAATATTTTGATAATATGTGATAATAACGTTCAGCAACTGAATAATAAAGTACCCAACCCCGAGTGTGACGATTGGGGTCATATCAAAATTGCCGATCATTAAATGGTCGTCGATATAGACTTTGATCAAATACGGACCGATAATATCTCCGAGCACGGTTAAAACAAGAAGAAACAGCGCAATGGCCAATATCTTTTTATGTGGCTTTAAATACGTAAAGAGGCGCTTTAAAACGAGGCGCTGTTCTTTACTTGAGATCGTCTCATTCGCCATCGTGGTCACCCCCCTGTTCCACTAACTGCTCAAGTTGCTGTAACTGGTACATTTCATAATAGCTTCCTTCTAGTGCCATTAACTGTTCATGGGTACCTTTTTCAATAATTGTACCTCCATCAAGAACAATAATGACATGTGCCTGCTGGATTGCGCTTAAACGGTGTGATGTAATAATCGTTGTCGCATTTTTCCGCTCTTCTTTTAATGCATGCAAAATCGCTTCTTCTGTCCGCGCATCAACCGCAGATAAAGAATCATCCAAAATGAGCAGTTCAGGTTTCATAAGTAATGCTCTAGCGATGGAAATACGCTGTTTCTGTCCACCTGAAAGGGATACCCCTCGTTCTCCGACAATCGTGTCATAACCATCTGTAAAGCTCATAATGTCTTCATCAATATTTGCAAGTGCCGCCGCTGCACGAACTTCCACCATGCTTGCACGTGGATTGGCAAAGGCAATATTGGAATAAAGTGTTGCCGAGAATAAAAAATGATCTTGCGGTACATAACCAATCGCCTGACGCAGAGAACTTTTCTTATAGTCATTTATATTGTGTTCACCAAATTGTATTGTTCCTTCATATCCTTCAAACTCACGAAGCAACAGCTTTAAGATCGACGTCTTCCCCGCACCTGTTTTACCGACGATTCCGAGTGTTTCGCCGTGTTTCAGCTCAAAATGCACATCGTGTAATGTCGGCGCCGCATCTCCAGGGAATGTAAATGAAGTGACATTGAATAGAAGATCTCCTGAAGGATTTTCTTCAATTGCGTCAACCTTGTCATCGATTTCAATCGGGGTATTTAAAATGCGTTCGATCCGGTCATATGAAACACTGCCTCGCTCGACAATATTGAACAGCATTCCAATTGCCAGCATCGGCCAGATCAGAATACTTAAATACGTCGTAAAAGTAACTAAATCACCGACTGTCATCGCATCTTCCAAAATAAATTTCGTCCCGAATCCAAGGCTTAGCATGAAACTTAACCCGACAACAAAGCTGATTGTTGGGTCAAATAATGAATCGACTTTTGCTACACGCATATTTTTTTCCACAACTTCATCGGAAAGCTTCGTAAAATCCGTAACGTCCTCCTGTTGCTGACCAAACGTTTTCAGTACTTTCATTCCGCTGATACTTTCCTGAGTTTTATCGTTTAAATCGGAAAATGCAGCTTGGGCATGACGGAAACGCTCATGCAGAAGCTTGCCGTAATAGCTCGTCGATAAGGCTACTAGCGGCATCGGAATGAGTGCAATTAATGTCAGACGCCAGTCAATCGTGATTGCCATTGCCAAAATGACAAAGCCCCCTGTTGTAAGCGAGTCAAATAATGTTAAAACCCCGCCTCCAGCTGTTTGCTGTACTGCACTTATATCATTTGTTGCATGTGCCATTAAATCCCCGACACGATTTTTTTGATAAAATGACGGAGACATTTGTGTAAAATGGCGATGGAGCTTCTCGCGTAATGTTCGCGCCAACAAGTTAGACGATCCAAAAATCATTTGACGCCAATAGTAACGCAGTATGTACATGGCAATTGCTACACCGATAATGACAGCGAGCCATTTAAATAGGCCTGCTTTTGTTAATGTCCGTGCTCCGATCTCATCAATAGTAAAGCCAATAATTTTCGGTGGCACGAGTTGCAGGATGGCTACTAGTACAAGCATTAGAAGTCCGACTGTGTATTGGTATTTTCGCTCTTTAAAAAACCAACCTAATTTAAGAAATACCTTCATTCTTTCACCCTCTTTTTTTACTCAAGTTCCACCATTTTACCAAATATTTTAATTTTCCGATATATTTTACAATTTTTTTCGGATTCCGAATTATTTTTCTGATAAAAATTTTACTGATGATTTTGTAACGTTTTTTGCATTTATATTTTCGCATTCAATATTTCTGTATCTTTTTGTCCATACTACATTCAATACTCCATTTACAGAAGATTTATTTTAATTTTTCTGCAGGAATGGGAACTGCTAAATGAATATTGAAAGGAAGTTTTTTTATTGAGGAAACAATTATTATTATCGTTTGTTGCTACATTTTTATTATTTGTACCGGGAGCCTTCGCACATACACACTTGGTATCAACAAATCCTGCAGAAGGTGAGTCGGTTAACGAAAATATAAAAACGATTGATTTAACGTTTGAAGGAAAAATTGAAGAAGGCAGTCTATTTAAAGTAATAGCAAGTGATGGTAAGGAGATGGCGATTCATTCTATTTCTGTAAATGATGGAGTCCTATCCGGAATTATGCTTGATCCTCTTCCAAATAACACTTATACCGTTGAATGGGATAGTATTAGCGAGGATGGCCATCCGTTATCAGGTTCATTTTCATTTGCAGTAAATGCGCCTGCGGAGACAAAGAAAGAAGAGGATAACGCAGCTGATACAACTGAAAAAATTGCCAACGATGTAGATTCACTTGTCGATACATTAAAGGATGAAACGAATTCAGATGATAATGACGAAGGATCATTTTGGACGCTCGTTATTGTCATTACGCTGATTGTACTTGTGCTGGCAGTGATAACGATGTACAGCTATAAGAGATGGTTAGTTAAGAAAACGAAAAAATAAAACAAATAAAAACTGCACTTTAACTGTTTAAAAGTAACAATTAGAGTGCAGTTTTTTACAAATTACTGTGCTGTTATTCCGCCATCTACTACAAACTCTGCACCTGTTGAGTAGCTTGACTCGTCAGATGCTAAGAAGACTACTAATTGAGATACTTCTTCTGGTTGCGATACGCGTTTCAGCGGGATATGTTTAGCAAATTCTTCGATCGCAGCTTTTGCATCTTCCTGCATAATCATTGGAGTTGCAATAACACCCGGGTGTACTGAGTTTACACGAATCCCCATTGGCGCCAAGTTTAATGCAGCTGCTTTCGTCATACCACGAACAGCAAATTTAGTATCTGTATAACCTACAGCACCACCAACTAAGCCATTGATTGACGAAATGTTGACGATTGAACCTCCACCAGCTTTCATCATTGAAGCCGCTACTGCTTTCATACCTAAGAATACAGATACTTGGTTAATATTGACGATTTTCATGTATTCATCTAAAGACATTTCCAGCATATTTTTGTTCATCGAAATACCTGCATTGTTTACTAGTACGTTTACAGGACCAAATGCTTCTTCTGTTTTCGCGATAACAGTTGTCCAATCTTCCTCTAAAGTAACGTTTTGTTTTACGAAGATAGCATTTCCCCCTAATTCTGCAGCAAATGCTTTCCCTTTTTCTTCATTTAAATCTGTTAAAACTACTTTTGCACCTTGTTCTACAAATGCCTTTGCATGGGCAGCACCCATACCTTGAGCAGCACCTGTAATAATTGCAACTTTACCTGTTAATCGAGTCATCAAAATCATCCTCCCAAAAATATGATAGTTAACTATCACTATCTTAATTTAACAATAACAATGTTTGATCGGTCCGTCAATTTTTAGTCGCTATAAATTGTAAAAACATCTTCTTAATAAGTTGTAACTGCTTTTTAGGATCTAATTTCACAGGTAGATCAGGGTCATGCTCGGTCAAATAGGATTCTACAGTAAAATAACTTATATTTTGTACGACAGTAAACACATACTCCGGAATGTCAATGCCAGCTCGGATTGATTGATCTTCCATTCCTTTTTTTGCAATAGAATACAATACATTGGCCATTTCTCTTCGAATATCTAGAAATTCCTTGTACTCGTACGTCTCTTCAGATATCGGTTTATATGCTTCGAACGCTTTAAAAAACTTCACGAATTGATGCTCCGAATCATCGATTAACTCAATATAATAAGTTAATATCCGTTCAATTTGTTCATAAGCGGTCATTGGTTCATTTGCAATGTGCTTGATAGAATTTGTCATTTCCCTAGTTATTTCATTATTGATTGCTAAAACGAGCAATTCTTTATTGGCAAAATAACGATAAAATGTCGCAATACCAATCCCTACTTCATTTGCAACGTCCTGTAATTGAACTTGTTGAATTCCGTTATTTAACATCAATGTTTTTGCTGCCTGAATGATTTGTTCCCTGCGCTGTTGTTTTCTTTGTTCTCTAATGCTCAATAGTATTCCCCTCAATTTTACATATTATAGCTGTATTGTATCATGATTATGCACGGTTAATTTAATGGTCATGCTCAAAAAAATACACCGCAACAATTGTATTCAATCGTTGCGGTGCGTATATTAGCGTAAACGTTCCAAGTCCTGATAATCTTTCATATATGGGCCATCTTCTGCCACAGCTGAATGGTACAGCGCTTTAACGGCGAAGTTTTTTTCCAGTCCCATTTCCGATTTCAGTTTTTTCAGTTCGTCATGCAGTTCGCGATGCTCGTTGATTAATTTCAGCATCGTTGTTTTATTGTATTTCATATAATATCACTCCGATTAGTTCATCACTTGAATGATGACTACTTTTAAATAATTGAATTCCGGGAAATTATGCGGCACCGTGAAATCTTCCGGCAACTGGTGCTCTTCTAAAATTTTATAGCGTGCCCCATAATCTTTAAACGCTTTGTCGATAAATGTTTTGAACTTTTTCATATTAAAGCTTGCATTGTTTGTCGATGCGATAATAACGCCACCATCGTTTGTAATAGTTAACGCATCCTTGAGCAATTTCGGATAATCTTTTGACGTACTGAACGTCATTTTTTTCGTACGGGCAAAGCTTGGCGGATCCAGTACAACGACATCGAATTTCAAGCCTTTTCTGGCAGCATAGCTGAAGTAGTCAAACACGTTCATCACTTTAATATCTTGTGATTCATAGTCGATTCCATTCACACTGAATTGCTCAATTGTTTTCGGCAAGCTGCGTTTTGCCAGATCGACACTCGTCGTACCTGATGCACCGCCTAAAGCTGCGGCAACCGAAAACGCACCTGTGTACGAGAATGTATTTAGCACCGTCTTATCAGTTGAATAGCGGTCACGTAATGCTTTGCGTACATTTCGCTGATCCAGGAAAATTCCTGTCATTGCCCCATCATTCAGATCAACCGCAAAATTCATGCCGTTTTCCTGAACGATCAGCGGGAATTCGCCTTTTTCACCGGATACATAATCATCCTGATCGATATATTGACCATTTGTATCAAAGCGCAGTTTTTCATAAATACCGCGTGTATTCACTGCCGCATTCAATGCTTCATAGATATCATTACGGAATGAATAAATTCCTTCACTGTACCAGCTCACCATATAAAAGCCGTTAAAGAAATCAATTGTCAAACCGCCAATGCCGTCGCCTTCACCGTTAAACACACGGAAAGCAGTTGTATCTTCAGAGGCAAAAAAGTCTGCACGTTTTTCAGCAGCTTCACGGATTTTTTTCGTAAAGAACTTCACATCAATTTGCTCTTTTTCTTTACGAGTCAGTACCCAGCCGATTCCCTTATTTTGAATCCCGTAATAGCCAGTTGCAATATATCCGCCGCTTTTATCAACTAAATGAAGAAGACTACCTTCTTCAATCGATACTTCCGGCATTACAACAGTATCTTTTAAAATTAATGGATTGCCATTCGTCAAATCCTTAATCGCTTTACTTTCTACTTGTAGTTCTGTTTTTTTTCTCATGCTTTCATCCTTACTACTGTTTTCGTTCATAAAAAAGAGAGACTTGTTATAGATACAAATCTCTCCGTACAATATAAGTTTACTACGAATGCTTGCGAATAGCTACTCGCATGTTGAGTTGTGCTTACTTTTGGATGAACTCTCGTATACAGCCTACTTTTGAAGTGTTGCTTGTTTCTCATTAATTTCAATTTCAAAGCCTAAATCTCTGATTAATGCATAATCCGCATTTTCCTCTTGCCCTTCTGTTGTTAAATAATTCCCTACAAAAATACTATTTGCGGCATACAACCCAAATGGCTGTAACGAACCTAAGTTGATTTCACGTCCTCCAGCAATTCGTATTTCCTTTGTTGGATTAATGTAGCGGAATAAGGCGAGTACTTTCAAGCAATAGCGGGGATCCAGCTCCTTTGTACCTTCTAGCTTTGTACCGTCAATTGCATTTAAAAAGTTGATCGGAATGGAGTCTGCATCCAGCGCATGAAGTGCATAGGCAATATCAACAACATCCTGTTTCGTTTCACGCATCCCAATAATGGCCCCCGAACAAGGTGACATTCCATATTTTTTAGCAATTTCAACTGTATCGACCCGATCTTTATATGTATGTGAAGTTGTAATATAATCGTGATGCTTTTCGGATGTATTCAAATTATGATTATAGCGGTCGACTCCAGCTGTTTTTAATTGTTCAGCCTGTTCATCTTTTAGCAGCCCTAAACAAGCACAAACTTTTAAACCATATTTTTCTTTAATTTCCTGAACCGCTTCACTTACAACCTTTACATCTTTACGTGTCGGTCCGCGTCCACTCGCAACAATACAAAACGTTCCAATCTGATTTTCAAATGCTTTTTTAGCTCCGGCAATAATTTCTTCTTTTGTTATAAACGGATATTTTTCAATTGGTGCAGTGGAAATGGATGATTGTGAGCAATAGCCGCAGTTTTCAGGACAGTAGCCACTTTTAGCATTCATAATCATATTTAGTTTTACCTTTTTACCGTAATAGTGTTTCCGAATAAGGAAGGCCCCTTGCATTAATAGCAGCAATTCATCGTCTGGTGCATGGACAATGGCTAACGCTTCCTCATTCGTAAGTATTTTTCCTTCGAGAACTTCTTCAGCTAATTGAACCCAATTCATTAATACTTCCCCCTATTGATCAGTTCGATTTCTTTTATAATCATTAAACAACTGATTTAAAATTCTTCACTTTCGTTAACCTTTAATTTTATAAGGTTAACGTAAATATAAAGTAATCACCTTTTTACGTCAACTATATTTTTTATTAGGTTAACTTAAAAGATGATTTTGTTAAGGGAACGCATAAAAAAACTCCCCATTAAAAGGAACAGTTTTCCTGTCCACATAATGGGGAGCATATTTTAAAAGTTACGTTGTTACTTTAAATACTGTTTTCATTTTTTCAATAATTCCGCCTGATGAATATGTCAGTACACTTCGTTTGTAGAATGACAGACTTAAGAAGTATAGTGTCAGTACTGTCACAACTAAAAGAACAAAGCTAATGATTGGTTCAATGGCATTCATATCCGTCGCACCTAAACGCATTGGCATAACCATACCTGATGTAAACGGTATGTACGAGAATACTTTAATCAGCATTGTATCCGGGTTACCCATACCTGTCAGCATTACGTAGAATCCTACAAGTGTCAGCATCATTGCCGGCATCATTACTTGCCCTGCCTCTTCTACTTTTGAGACTAGGGAACCGAATAATGCGCCAATAATTAGATACATGAAAATCGTTAAGAATAAGAACCCGATAATATACAAGAAGTAACTGATCGATAATGAATTAAGCAGATCGGTTACAATTGACCATTTGTTACCGCCATCCGAGAAGCGAAGTAATAATAATAGGCCTCCGAATAGAATGACGAATTGGGTAAGTGCGACTAAAAATACACCGACAATTTTTGAACGGAAATGCACTTCAGGCTTCACGCTCACTAATAACATTTCCAGTGCACGAGACCCTTTTTCCGAAGCAACATCTGTTGTAATCATTGATAAATACGATGCGACAAAAATATAAATAATAATGCCAATCGCATACGAAACCCAAACACCCGCCATTTTTTCTTCTGCAGATTTACCGTCATCCGCAGCTTCATTCAATGAATTTAACGTAATGACCGGTTCTGACGATAAAAGTAGCTGTTGCTGTTCTGGTGATAATTCCATTTGGCTCATCGCATACAGCTGACCTGCTGCACTTAGCGCACTTTGGAAATCTTGCTGGTCATTTAGCGGAAGCGGATCATATGATTCAATTTTCGCCGCTAGTTTGCCATCTGCATCTGATAAGGTAAAGGCAGCATAATAATCTCCATCTTTCAATTTATCCGCGATATCTCCCGATTCAACATATACATATTCCACATCATCGGTATCCTGCAGTACTTGCGCGATATCAAAATCAGTTTCATTTACAACAGCTACTGTATCGGCATCCCCAGAGAAAATGAGGTCTTTGATTTCAGACCAGAACATAAACCCGCTTAGCACAACTAAATAAAGCAATGTTGTTAAAATAAAGGACTTCGATGTAATTTTTTGTTTATATAACTTTTTAATGAGCACTTTAAATTTAGACAAGGCCAGCACCTACTTTCTCTTTGAAGATTTCATGCAGGGATAAATAATCTAAACTGAATTTTTCGATGTAATTGCCGTTTGAAAGCAGGTCAAAAATTTCAGGTGCATATTTTTCATCTTCAAGGGTCAGTACTGCCTGTGAATCCCGTTCCATTTTGACATGATTCACACCTGGGTAGTTGCTTAATACTTCAAAAGATTTGTCAGTACGTACTGTCAGTTTCGTTTTACCGTACTGCTTTTTCAGATCAAGCAGCGAGCCTGAAAACAGGGATTCCCCGCGCTTTAATAAGCATAAGTGATCACAAAGCTCCTCAACGTTATCCATTTGGTGACTCGAGAATAAAATTGTCATACCTTGGTCGCGCAAATACAGAATTGCATTTTTCAGCAGCTCCATGTTTACCGGGTCCAGTCCACTAAACGGTTCATCAAGAATTAAAAATGCCGGTTTATGAATAAAACTGGCAATTAATTGGACCTTTTGCTTATTCCCTTTCGATAAAGTCTCGGCTTTTACATGTCGTTTTTCTTCCAGATCAAAGCGCTCGATCCAAAAGTCGATATCTTTTTTCAGCTCGTTTTTATCCATTCCATGCAGCTCGCCGAAAAAGTAAAGCTGCTCTTCCACTTTCATTTGCGGGAAAATACCGCGTTCTTCCGGTAAATAACCTAAAAAGTCACGGCTTACCGATTTAATCGGCTGCCCATCCCATGTAATGATACCTTCTGTTGTATCCTGTAAATCCAGAATCATTCGGAATGTAGTCGTTTTACCTGCGCCGTTTTGTCCGATCAAGCCGAATATTTCGCCTTTTTCAATTGTAAAGTTCAATCGATTTACCGCAACAAAATCACGGTAACGTTTCGTCACATCTTTCAGTTGTAACACCATGAGCGTACCTCCTGTTTATAAGAACTAGCGAAATTCCATTATATAGCAATTATTCGGATTATAAAATGAGTAAAAAAAATATGTAATAAACACAGCATATAAAAAAATACTTAACAATTTCATTCGCCACTATGTTTATGTACGGAACAGAACAAGAAAAGATTCATTATTACGAAAAAAACTTAGTAAGGAATTTATCCATACTAAGTCCGTAAAGAAGTTATTTAAATTTTTCTTTAAAAGTAGGGCTCAGTTCGCTCCACACATCGAATTTGTTTTTATCCAAATCATAAAAGACAAAGTTTCTTCCGGCATGCCCTCGATCTTCAATCTCACCGACTTTTACACCGCTTTGCTGAAATTCTTTATGCAATTTTGCTAAAGCGTGGAATCCATCAACTTCAAATGTTATTGAAAAACGTTCGTTTCCATTTTTATCTTTAAAATTGGCAGTGACATTTTCATTCGATTTCACTAGAAAGAAACTTTGATTCGCAAAATTTAATATGGCTTTATCCGTGTCTTTGTAACTTAAAGCCGCTTCCAAGTTCTTCACATACCATTCAGCAGATTGATCCACATCCGTTACCGGTATGTAAGTTGTTCCGACTCTCACTAATTTATCACCCATTTTTCTTCTCCCTTTTAAGTTCTACGCAATGATTGGTAAATAGATTTCTACTTCTTCCCCTTCGCTGACAGGGTGATAAGTTTCGATAATATAAGAATCAAGATCTCTTTTATAACCTTGCGCTGTTCCCCAATTCAGCAAATTTTCATGAAGTTTATCCAACTCCATTATGTTCCCTCTTGTCGTGATATAATGGTTATTCGTCTCTAAATAATCCATTCCTGTCGGGATTCTCTTCACTCTCTCGCGAACGATAAGTCCTACATAGAAATTGCCTGTCGTATGGTCGGCACTCTTTTTAGGCTCATACAATGCAATTTCACTTTCAGTCGGGAAGTCGATCTCACTAAAACGGCTTAATAACCGTTTTGCAAGCAATGGTACTTCACTTCCAAAGTTTTCATACACCCCGCTGCCCATTAAACCAATCAACTTGAATTCTTTTTTTATCATTTTAAATGTCAATTAAATCACCGCATTATTCATTATTTTTAATCCACTCTTCCAGCAATTTACGGTCAAACGGTTCATTTAATTTTAGATAGCCGGTTGACCGTAAATTTGTTCCCTCTTTTTCCCGTTTTACTCTATCATTATCGTAAATCGTATAGGTGACCGTCTTCCCGAGCGATTGGTCGGAGAATTTAATCGTATAATAGGATGTGGTTTCTTTTACTTTACGTACCCTTTCGGATGGCATTGTCTCCAGCATAAGATAAAGTTCATTTACTTCATCCATATTGTAAGAAACTGATGAATCATTTGATGGATATTTAGCGACTGTGACCTTTGTTAATTCTTTACTGTCCACTGTATGCCATTCATCGAACTCTTTAGAAAACTGGTACATTTCATATTGATTCCACAAATAATAAACACCTAAAATAAATCCAATTAATAAGACTATTTTTATTGATTGCTTCATTTCATCCCCCAATATGCAAACGTTAATTTCAATAAATTTTACCATATTTTCCTTTTAATCTTAAATAAAAATGGCTTAGTCCTTTTAAAAGAACTAAGCCATCAAACAGCATATTTTATTTTCTGTAGTAATCAACAATCCCGTTGTAAATAGATTGTGCATAGATTTCTACATACTTATCATTGATTAATTTTTTACGGTCTTCTGCATTGGAGATGAACCCAAGTTCGACTAATACAGAAGGAATGATCATATTGCGTGTCACATAATACTGTGCTTCTTTTACCCCTCGGTTTTTCATATCCGCATTTTTGACGATTTCATTATTGATATACGTCGCAAGCTTTTTATCCTCTTCATACTGGTCACCTGTTGTAATGCTGTAATACGTTTCCGTACCTTTCGCACTTGTAGATGTCGCTGAATTTACGTGAATGCTTACATAAACTTCACCGAACTTGTCCTTTGTAAATTTCACGCGTTCCTGAAGGGATGGATACGTATCTCCTGAACGTGTAGTAAATACTTTTGCGCCGTTTGCTTCAAGTTTTTGTTTGACAAGATTGCCAACTTTTAAAACGATCGCTTTTTCAGTACTACCAGAGTTAACAGCACCTGGATCTTTACCACCGTGCCCTGGGTCTAAAATAATAATACGGTCTTTAACAGGACTGCCTTTTTCGTTTACTAGTTTAATGTACGACTTGTGGACATAACCTGTATCTTTGCCCGCTGTTACCTTTGCCCAATAGCCATCAATGGAATGTACCGCAATTACTGATCCTTTTGATAACTTTTTAATTGTTGCTGATGATCCTGATGCCGATTTGCGCATGTTTAAACTCGCAACTGTTACTTTACCTGTTGTGCCGGATGTTACGACAGGATCGTTATTGTCGGAATCTGTTTCTGATGGTGGCGGAGTCACAATTGAACCCCCTACATCCGTCGTGCTATTTTTTACAATATAGCCTGGAATTCCACCTACTGTTGTTAAATAATAACCGTCAATTTCTTTATAGACTGACAATGTTGAACCGGCTGAAATTTGTTTAATTTTTTTCGATGACGATGTCGGTTTGTAATACAGATTTATAATTGTATTTGTCTTGACAGCTTTAATTGATGGTCCAATGGCACTGCCGTCTTGTTCAAGGAATTTAGCATATGATTTACTGATATAACCGTAATAACCTTGATAAGAAACTTTTAACCAATTACCTTCCACAGCATACACCGATAACTTACCGCCCGAATTTACTCTGCCAATCACTGCACTTGATGTTGTCGGCTTTGTACGAACATTTAAGCCATCTGTTGTTATTGAAACAAGTCCAATTACTTGTTTCGTATCAACTGAATCAAGGTGTTCGGGTAAGGCTAGTCGGAATTCATCGCTTTTTGCTCTTGCGATAAATGATGCAAACTGTGCTCGTGTTACCGAGCCTTTTGGCATATATTTGCCGTCACTACCTTTTGTAATCCCATTATAGTAGATTGCTTTAATATACGGAGCATATGTATTCGAATTCGATACATCTGGGAAGTACACCGGTAAATCTTTATAGTCACTAACATTTAAATTAAATGCGATAGATAGAACGTGACTCATTTCTTCACGAGACAAAGTGGCATTAGGAGAAAATTTCCCTGATGTTTTAGTAAATAATCCAAGTTGACGTGCACGTTCGATGTATGTCGATTGTTCTGTCCCGACTTTAACATCTGTGTACGAGGAATTACTTACTTTTAGTGGACTTTTACCTGCAGCAATGACTGCCATCTTGGCAGCTTGTGCACGCGTCACACTCATGTTGGGTTTGTAGTACGTTTTGCCCTTTTCCTGATATCCTTTAATTGCCCCTAGGCTAATTAAATACTGGATCTCGTCGTAAGTGGCATCGGTTGTCGCAACATCTGCAAATACTACTTTAGCTGATGTCGGTGTAACAGCTAGTGTACAAACGAGGAAGATTGCAACAACCAATGTAATCAATTTTTGATTCATTGTTCCCTATCCTTTCATAAGCTGTCCACCTCATTGTATAGTACAAAACCGGAAAAAAATAGAGGTAAATCCATATTTAATGTCAAAATCTTGTTACAGTCTAGTTACAAAAAGATTACATTGCATAATAAATTAGGTTTGTAAAGTGGAAGTAAGGGGTAAATAGTCTATTTAACATTGTTGTAATAGAGCGAATTATCGATGTTTTGTGATGGACAAAAAAAAGAATCCTGTCCGTAATATTTCGGACAAATGGATTCTTTGTGAGTCTATAAATTTTTTGTGAATTCTTCTTTTTTTATTAGAAATTGATAGAAAATTGTTTTGCGATTGTACGAATCTCTTCAATTTTTTCCGGTTTTAAGTATTCCATCATTTTTGGAACAAACTGTTCAACATCCTCTTTAGTAAATGTACCTTCATCCTGCTTTTTAAAATTTTCAGCAAGTAAAGCTTTAGCTTCCTCCATCTTGTCCTCTTTTACTCGTTGTAAAATGAAGTTCGAAAACATTTCCTGCATATTTTTATCTATTTGCATAATGACTGCCTCCCTATAATTTAAATATCATCATTACTTTAAAATTATAACAATAAATCCATTTAATAATCTATTTATTGAATATAAATCTAAGTAAACTTCCTCCCCTTAATTGCTGCAAATAAAATTCCTCAAAATAAATAATCAGCTCAGCCTATTACTAGTCCTAAAAAACCCCACCATCGAATAAAATGCACAAATATGTAATTAATGGAGGACATTTTATGAATTCAATATTTACCTATATCTTTTTAGGCATAACGATGGCCGCTACATTTGGACCTGTTAAGAACGTCCTTTTAAATACAGGTTTAAAGAACGGATTTTTTCATGCCTGGTTTTTCAGTCTTGGTGCTTTGACTACTGACATTGTCTATATGTTCGTCGTTTATTTTGGAGTGGGAAAATTCATTGATTCGATACTTTTACAAACAATACTATGGTCTTTTGGGTGCTTTGTTCTTTTGTATACAGGGATAGAAAGCTTACTCACTCTACATAAAATTGAGATGAACTCTAAAACCGGCAAAATAGTTAGATTGAGACATTCGTTATTAGCTGGATTGTTAATGTCATTGTTAAATCCGATAACAATTCTTTTTTGGCTAGGGATTTATGGATCCATCCTCGCAAAAACAGCGGGTATCGCTTCTGGATTTGACATCATAATAATAAGCAGTGCCATATTGCTCGGCATTATATTAGTTGATTTTCTATATTCATTTTTGTCCAGTGTCGCTCGCAAATTATTATCCATCAATCTATTGAAAACTGTAACGGTTATTTCATCTATCTTTATGATTGGATTCGGCATTTACTTTGGAAATCAGGCTTTTCATTTGTTATTTTAATTGTTAGAGCATAGCCAAAAAAAGCCTTGCGTATAAAATGTACACGAAAGGAAACCATACCTAAATAAATATAAAATTAGCCGAGGTGTGGTAATGGATAAAAATAAGGGACATGTAAGTATATGGTGTATTGTAAGTCTGACTTCTATTCCTCTCATCATGACTTTAGGAAATTCAATGCTTATTCCAGTGCTCCCAATACTAGAAGACAAAGTCGGAATTACATCATTTCAATCGAGCATGATCATTACAAGCTATTCAGTCGCAGCAATTTTTCTTATTCCCGTAGCAGGCTATTTATCTGACCGCTTTGGCCGGAAAGTCGTCATATTACCGAGTCTGATCTTAGCTTTAATCGGCGGACTAATCGCAGGTTTTGCTTCATGGAAAATGGATGACCCTTACACAATGATTATTATCGGCAGGATCATTCAAGGTATAGGTGCTGCCGGAGCGATGCCAATTGTTTTACCTCTTGTAGGTGACCTTTATCAAGATGACGATGAAAAAATCAGTTCAACTTTAGGGATAATAGAAACTTCAAATACGTTCGGAAAAGTATTGAGTCCTATTTTAGGCTCAGTTTTTGCTGCTATATTATGGTTCCTTCCGTTCTTTTCTATATCAGCACTCAGTTTAATTTCCATTGCACTTATATTCTTCTTTGTTAAAGTACCTAAAGATAAGGATGAACCTTTGAAGTTTAAGGAATTTATACGTAATACAAAGGAAGTTTTTAAAGACGAAGGAAAATGGTTGTATACGGTATTCCTTAACGGTGTCCTTGTTATGCTCATATTATTCGGCATGTTATTTTTCTTATCAGAAAACCTGGAAAAAGTTCATGATATTAAAGGGATTAAGAAAGGTTTTGTACTGGCCATCCCGCTTTTACTTCTCTGTATTTCTTCTTATATTTCCGGTCGGAAAATTAAAGGAGATTTAAACAGAATTAAGAAAATTATTATATTTTCCTTGATTGCAATGTCTGTCAGCATTATCTTTGTCGGGTTCACAAGCAAAAAACTCATCCTTTTGCTGATTGTCACAAGTGTAGTCGGAATAGCTATCGGTGCTCTATTGCCTGCGCTTGACACCATTATTACGGATAATATTAGAAAAGAATTACGTGGTACTGTATCCTCATTCTATAGTTCTGCGAGATTCATCGGTGTTGCAGCAGGTCCGCCTATCATGTCACTTGTCATGAAAGAACACCTCAATATTAGCTATATTACTGCAGGTATATTAGGATTTATTCTTCTATTTTTCGTTATAAAGTTTATCAAAGTAGAGGATATTGAGCCAAAAGAAATAACATAGAAATAAGGACCTAACAGCAATAGCTGCATAGGTCCTTTTTTATGTTTCATGCAGATTTTAAACTAAAAAGTATGAGGGAAATCCCGCAGAAAAGACATATTATTCGTGTCAGCGAAATTTTTTCTGCCAGGCCAAGCAATGCTAGTGCTGTTGTCACAATTAAGACAACCGGACCGACCAGGGCTAGTAGCGTATTAATATAAAAGGCTTTTTCTAAATCATTGAATTTAAACATTAATGCAGCAGCCGTTAATTCTATACTTCCGGACATAATTCTTAAAGCAATGATAATAATGAGTGCCTTATCCATAAATGTAACCACATCCTTGCTAGTGTTGTTACCTAACATATGCAATCGAACCTAGAAATATATTTATAAAACATATGGAAATCTTTAGTTAGCAAAAGTCCGTACGATATTTTCAAAACAATCTGAAAATATAATTTTACATATGATCCATTTCTATTTAAAATTAAAATATAGTAAATAAAGGCGGTGTTCAGTTGAAAAAAATTCATTATAGCTGGATTATTCTTGCTATATCATTCTGCTCCATTATTGCCGCCGGGATTGCGATGGCATCCTCAGGAGTTTTCTTAACTCCTTTTGAAAAAGAGTTTGGCTGGAATCGTCAAGTGATTTCTCTAGCCTTTGGAATCAGCTTGTTTTTCTACGGATTTGCTGGACCATTCATGGCAGCATTGCTCCAAAAATTCGGATTAAAGAAAATGATGCTTGCTTCAATGGGGACGTTACTGATTGGTCTTCTATTAATTTTCCTGATGAATCAATCATGGCAACTGATCATTATTTGGGGAGTAATTATCGGACTTGGCTCCAGTCTGTTTTTAACAGTTTTAAGTCCATATGTAGCAAATCACTGGTTTAAAGAAAAAAGAGGACTTGCAACAGGGATTCTGACAGCGAGTACGGCAATGGGTCAGTTAATACTCCTCCCTGTATTAGCCACAATCATCGAAAATTACTCGTGGCGATGGGCAATTGGTTTAATTATAACGATTAGTTCTGTAATGTTTTTCCTCATCTTTTTGTTTATGAGAAACACACCAAAAGAAATCGGCATCCTCCCATATGGACAGACAGAGGAAGTAGAGGCCGCGGATGATCAATCAAAAGGCAATCCCATTGTTCTCGCATTTAAAGGGTTGATCGATGCTATACGTGCTAAAGAATTTTGGTTATTGGCAGGAAGTTTCTTTTTTTGCGGCTTTTCAACAAACGGGCTTGTCGGGACTCATTTTATTTCATACTGTATCAGCTTCGGCATACCTATCGTGACTGCGGCTTCCTTGCTTTCATTTATGGGCGTTTTCAATATGGTAGGAACAACACTTTCCGGTTGGCTATCCGATCGTATTGATAATCGCTGGCTACTGTTTTGGTATTATTTGTTTAGAGGTGCTTCTCTTGTCTTGCTGCCTTTTGCGTTAATGGAAGGCAATCTGACTTGGATCCTTGTTTTCACTGTATTTTACGGATTGGATTGGGTGGCGACTGTACCGCCGACCATCAATCTTTCGAGACAAATATTTGGAGTACATAAAAGCGCGATTATTTACGGGTGGATTTTTGCATCTCACCAAGTAGGTGCCGCAACTGCCGCATATGGTGGGGGTATGTTATATTCCTATTTTAATACTTATACTTGGGCATTTTTTATGGCCGGTGTCTGCTGTGTCATGGCAAGTTTATTTGTAATATTAATAAAGAAACAGCCTCGCTTTATACATTAAAAACATGGTGCTTTGAGTTTTCAAAGCACCTTTTTAATATAAAAAATGGCTAAAATCCATATGACGAATGAATTTTAGCCCTTGCACAATTTCATTTTATTTCAGTAACTCTTTAACAAAATCATATTCTACATATGTTTTGTTTTCTTCCAGTAATGCTGGTGCAACGTCAAAATGTTTAAGTGCACGGTTATGGCCATATGTTTTCTCGCCACGTGTAATTGTGTACGACAAAGCATCTTTTGAAATGACCGCGCCATTTCCTGTTGAAGTGACTTTAAAGCCAAGTTCTTCTGTGACAATGCGTAACGGCACCATGATTTTGCCATCGACTTCTTTGTAATCTTCTCCAATTATTTCCTGTATTTCTGGTGCTATTTCAGGGTTTTCTACTTCTTCTTCAAGTTTTGGGAATACAATGATTTTTTCTGGTGCTGCCTGTGCTGGAATACTCTTTGTTGTTGGTCCGTAAAATACAATTGCGCTATAGTTTTTCAATTCCTTTGCAGACACTTTTTCGCCTTTTGTATTAATAATGACCGATTCCTCATTTAAATTCAGTTTTAACTTTCCATCATCACTTAAGAAGTTATCGTCAAATTGTGTGATCTTTGCTGAGTTGGCAGTATCATCTTTTTCCACAATCACTACAGGTGGTGCATATTGCGGAGGATAAATTAAGATCATTGGCTGATCCGCATAAATTGAAAGTGAAATCGTATCACCAATTTTCAGTTCCACTTCATTGCCATGTTCATCAAAAACAAGTGTTTTGTCATCTACATAGAAATTGAACACATTGTTTTCAAGTTCTGCCGTAAATAATTTGGCATTTCCCCTCTGTTCGACTGCAGTAATATTCCCTCTGTGCTGGATAAATGTCCCTGCTTTTTCCACTTCTTCAGTCCCTTCTGTTGTTGGCTGATCAGCGTAAGCAGTAACGGTTCCAAGTAGCAGTACAGATAATGCTAAAGGTGCAATTTTTTTCATATAGTTCCATCCTTTCGGTAATTTCACTACATTAGTCGATTTAAGGGGGAAAAGGTTACATATTCAAGTTATTTTTTTGAAATTGCAATGTTGTGAGCGCAATATAATCGTATAACGTTAATTTACCAAGATCAAAGTTTTCCAACCATAATGGCTGAAATGCGCCTAGTTGTACACCTTGTTTAAGTTGTTCACGTACAGCTTCTTTTTCATTGAAAATTGCTTCCACTTTTTGCTGTAATGCCTTGCTCGTAATCGTTTGCGGGTCCGGTTTTGGTGCCGGTGGTGTCGGTTTTACTGGTGGTGATGGTGTCGGCGTTGGTGGTGCCGTATTTGGAAAATAGCTTTTCAATGTCTCGGCAATTGCTTCAATTATTTGGTCTTTATTGGACCGGTATAACTTTACATCTTGCTCTGAATTGACAAAACATACTTCTATGAGAATAGCCTTTTTCGTTGTGCCATTTAAAAATGCCAAGTTCGTTCGCTGTTTTGCCCCGCGATTTTTAAATTTTCCTGCTTTCGCAATTTCGGTGCTCATCTTTTGCGCAAATGATGATATAGAAGGATTTACATACAGCACTTCTGTCCCTATCCCTTCTTTTTGCTGTGTGGGTGCAGAATTAAAATGAATGCTGACATCAAGTTCGCGTTGTGTTGCATTATGCTGCTTCACTAAATACGTCAAATTTTGCTGCTGGCTTTTAGATTGTTTATCGATAATTACATTGACCTTCACACCTTTTTGCTGCAATTTTTTCCCGAGTTCCTGCACAAGCGAGGCAGTTTCCTCTCCTTCATTCATGTAACCTGATGCGCCTGTCCCCTTTCCGTAGTGACCTGCACTAATTGTTAACATCGTTATTCACCTCCTTTTTCTATCTATATGTCCGTTTGTGTACCGAAAAAGGGACATCGCGGTTTTTTATTATATTAAAATAGCAGTTAGGTTTTTAACACATTGAAAGACCGTCGTCCAAATAGCGATATAGCAATTCGAATAATAATTCGTTACAATGAAGTAATTATACATAATGTGAGGGTTTGGCATGAAAAACAAACGAATGATTGGCTTTTTATTAGTTGTGAGTGGCAGTTTTTTCTGGGGTATCGGCGGAACGATGGCACAACAACTGTTTTCTCTTGGCATTGAAGTGAACTGGCTTGTGTCAACACGCCTTGTCATTGCCGGTATTCTTCTTTTAATTGCCCAGGCAATATTTAAAGATCGGGGGCAAATTTTCAAGATTTGGCGTGAGAAACGAAATGCATTCCGCTTATTCGTTTTTGCGATTATTGGAATGCTGGGGGTTCAGTATACATATATGGCTTCGATTAAAGAAGGCAATGCAGCGGTCGCAACATTATTGCAATACTTGGCACCGGTCATGATTATTATTTGGGTAACGGTGCGTGGCCTGTCCAAATTCACGAAAAAAGATGCGGTAACAATTGTGCTAGCTCTTAGCGGAAGCTTCTTTTTATTAACAAATGGTTCACTTTCCGCATTTGCTGTACCGCTCCCTGCAATTATTTGGGGGTTATTGTCCGGTGTGACGTTGGCATTTTATACACTCTATGTCATTCCACTATTAAAACGCTTCGACTCGCTTGTCGTTGTTGGCTGGGCGATGTTTATAGCGGGATTGACAATGAGTTTTGTGCAGCCTCCATGGGATGTGGATGTATCGGTTTGGACAAGCGCGACAGTATTTTATTTAGTAATTGTGATTATTTTTGGCACGATGCTGGCATTCTGGTTTTACATTGAAAGCCTACAAACTCTTACTGCGAAGGAAACAAGCCTGCTTGGCAATATTGAACCGCTGACTGCCGTGCTGGCAACAGTTTTATGGCTGAAGGAACCGTTCGGCGGATTCCAGTGGCTCGGAACTTCACTGATTTTAGTGATGATGATTTATATAGCGTTGAAGGCGGATCGGGAGAAGGTTGAGGATGAGGCAGTAGACGTTTGATAGAGGAAGTGCTCGCATGGAGTGTGCAGCGCTTTTTTTCCGAAATCTGCGGAAGAATTCGGAAGCGTATTTGAAAACTGTGGTAAGGGGTGTGATTTTCAAGTTAGTTTCCGGGAAATATTAGGGTTTGATGAAGCTGTTTTGGTTTTTATTTGAATATTGGCGACTTTTATTAGAAGAGTTGAACCGGTTATTTGAACATTTCGGAGAGATTTTAGAAAACTCTTATTAGAACAAATCTGCAGTTATTAGAAAATCTGAGAGTGATATTAGAACTTCTGGTCTTCCGTCAATATTTCGGACAAACGTTAAGAGACTTTTTTTGCTACCGCCCTTCGGTTGCTCTGCTTTTCATCCCTCCATGCCCAGGTCTGGGCATGGAGGGATGAAAACCCTGTAAGAGAACTTTATGAGGCATTTTGACAAACAGACTCCTGTTGATTTCTCTCAAATTGGTTTGGTGATAAATAACCGATTGTTGAATGACGTCGTCGTTCATTGTAAAAGTTTACGATATATGACTCCACGCTCTTTCTTGCTTCTTTTTTGGATTCGAAACGGTTACGATAGATCCATTCTTTTTTGATTGTGGCGTGGAAGGATTCGATACACGCATTGTCATAGGGATCTCCTTTACGACTCATGCTAATTTTAATTCCATGTTCTTTTAAAGTTCTTGTATAGCTTGTGGCACAATATTGTGCGCCTCGATCTGAATGATGAACTAATCCCTTCTCGGGTTTTCGAACTGCTAAAGCATGCTTCAAGGCTTGATCTACTAATGTTTCTTCCATATGATCTGCGATGGCCCAGCCGACGATTTTACGAGAATATAAATCCATGATTGACGCAAGATACACCCACCCCTCCAGTGTTCGGATATAAGTTATATCTGCGACCCATACTTTATTTTTCTCTTTTACTTGAAATTGACGTTTGACTAGATTCGGATAAATAAATTGATGGTGATTGGAATCCGTTGTTCGTTGAACAGTTTTCGGGATTATGGCACTTAACCCAAGGTTTCGCATCATATTCGCAATTTTCTTTTGCGAACAGACATAACCTAAACTCGCTAAGTCTTGCGCAATTCGAGGGCTACCATATGTACCAAAACTCCTCGCATACGATCGATGAATCTGACGGGCAATCTCTGTATCACGTACTTCTTTTTCCGATAAGGGCTGTATCTGTTTTTTACGCCAATCATAATACCCGCTTTTTGAAACCATCAATACTTTACACATCATCGCAATGCCAAAGTCGTTTTTATGCTTTTCAATGAAGGCATAAATCACTCGGGGTTTTTCGCGAAGATGTGCATAGCCTTTTTTAGAATTTCATTCTCTTCTTCCAAATCGCGTAACTTCTTATCAAACGCTGCCTGCAACTTATCTACTTCGCTAGAAGTAAAGTATCGTGTGACATCCTGATTTTTCGATTCACGATAATCTTTAATCCATTTATGGATCGTTGAAGACCCGATTTCAAACTTAAATGCCAGATCTGAAACTTTTGCGCCATCTTCTAAAACAGACTTTAAAATGTATTCTTTTGTTTGTGCGTCTAATCGCTTACGAGTTTGTTTTTCTTTCATGGGTTCCACGTCCTTTTTTAGATATCTTAATCTTAAAGTGTCTCTTAAGACGTGTCCATTTTTTATACTAACCTCATTCTATGGAGGTTATTTGAACATTTTGATGGTTTATTAGAATATTGAACGATTATATTAAAAGATCAGAGCTGGATATTAGAAAACTGTACCCCCAAAATAAAAACCAACTAGCCCCAGCTAGTTGGCTCAAAACTAAATGTTTTCAATTTCCTTAAATACGTCAAAAGCGCCTTCACTTTTATTTGAACAGACGACACTAACCAAACCACTTTCCGGATAATATGCTGAGTGGAAACTCACACCGGGGTCATAGCCCATCACATGGTATTTCGAGATACAATCTTCCTTCTTATCAATCCATACACCATAGCCGTAAAAACGGTCATAATCATCATCCGTATTTATATATGGCGTTAACAATTGCTGCGTTATCGCTTCGCCTAAGAGTTCAAATTTCATCAATGCTTGCCAGAAGCGATGCATATCTTCCACAGTGATAAAAGCTCCGCCGTCCGCCCCTCCTTTTACGGGAACAGAGTAAATATTCGATTTCCATGAGCCGTCTTCCTCATCAATATAGCCGAGTGCCGTATTTCGAGGCAGTGCATCCAGTTCAAAGTACCCTGACTGCTCCATTTCTGCACGCTTGAATATATTTTCCGTCACATAAACATCAAAGCCTTTGCCACTCACCTGTTCAACGACAAGACCGAGCAGTATATAGCCTGCATTATTATAATGGAAGCGCTCGCCTACTTTAAACTTCATCGGTTCAAGCTGGAACAACGGTAAAAAATCAAGGCCGTTTCGCATCAAATACATTGGCTGACTTACCCATAAATCCGCAAAATCCTCCATTACTTCTTCGTCAAAGTAATCCGGTATCCCGGCTGTATGTGTTAACAGATGGTGGATAGTTATTTCCTCATCGAATCGGGGAAATGGAATTTCCAAAATATCGGATAACTTCGAATCAAATGAAAGCTGGCCCTTCTCTGCAAGCTGACAAATCGCTACTGCTGTAAAAATTTTGCAACCGGAAGCAATCCCGAATCGCGTTTGCTCATTATTCAAAATGCTATGTGTACGATTCGCAAAACCGTCACTGTGTTGCTGTAATAAATCATTATTTCGTTTTACTAAAACATTGCCTGAAAAATCAACTTCATTCATAACTGCTATTACTTTTTCGTTTAACATATTCATTTTCATCTTACTTCCCTTCAAATTTGAATGAGTTCAGATAAAAACTGGTTAACTAATATTTTCCGAATGGTATTTTCGGAATAACAAAACTTGGCAATTTCATTTTAACATAATAGCCATTGTTCCATATATAAAAGTTTCAAATAAAAAAGGACCGCTTTTAATAGTCCCCAAAACACCCCTCTGTCTTGTCCATTTCACTTTTAGTTTACATAAAATGCTTATCGTCTGCCTAAGAAATAAGACAAAAAAAACGCAAATCCACTTACACTGGAAATGCGCTTAATTTCTATTATTACTCATTAAAATCTAAATTACTTGGTTGTTTTGGCAAATGTTCAACGTCCAGCATATTTGTTGTCGGCTCTTTTAACGTTACTTCTTCAAAACGGAAGCCATCAGCCCATACCTTTCCCTGCCCTATAAGTAAAACGCCAAAGTAAATAGAAGAACTTTCTTCCGGAACATCTAATACGATTGAATAGTGGTTCCAATTTGATGTTCCGTGTATCGATCGATTGTCCATATTGTCAAATTGAATTGTATCTCCCATGGCATTGTCAATTCGAAGCCAAGCCCCGCATTTAAAAACATTCTCTGTTTTCAGGAAACATGAAAGCTTTAACCGTTTCCCCTTATAGTCCTCCGCTTGAAAACCTTGCATCATTGTAGCAAAGTACTGCTGCTTTATATCACCTTTAGAATAAAGTAGTCCTGATTTTGTCCCTGTATGAAAAACATCTGAATCGACCGTTATTTCATATAACTCAGGGTTCGATCCACTTAAACTCCACCCTTTAACTTCTTTACTTTCATTCATTTCTTTTTCCTCCTCCATCATTTGTACGGATCGCATAAGCTTTCGATATTTTCCCGGTGGCAAGGAGTACATTTCCTTAAAAGCTCTCGTAAAGGCTTCCTGTGATTGAAAATGAAATATGAAGGCAATCGTCAATATAGATTCATTTGAATGCAGAAGAAGCATTGCAGCGGTAGCTAATCGCCGCTCACGAATATATTCACCAATTGACTTACCAGTTTCATGCTTAAAAATGCGCAATAAATGATATTTTGAATATCCAATGACTGATGGGAAAGTATCAAGTTGAATTTCTTCAGTTAGATTACTTTCAATAAATGCAATGACTCTTTGCGTTACTTCACTGTAATACAACTTGCTCACCTCACAATCATCATAACGAATGTAGAGAAGAATTTTTTGATAAATCTTGCTCAAGTTTTATATCCATATTTTAACATAAACTTTCGCATGCGATAGAAGCGAAAATTCAGTCTATTTAACGATTCGTATTTGACGAATACATGGTAATTTAGAGTTATCACAGATTGAGAGAAGGAAATGTTATGAAAATTAAACATGTTACGATGTACGCTTCAAACTTTGATGCAACAAAACAATTTTATTTAGATAACCTGCAATTCCCTATACTTTCAGAAGAACGGAATCGCTTTACAATGAATGTTGGAGAAACGGCAGTCACTTTCATAGAGGCTCCTTTGAATGAAAAGCCATTCTATCATTTTGCTTTTGATATCCCTTCAAATCAATTTGAAGAAGCGAAAGAATGGACTAAAGGAAAAGTAACATTATCGCAAGAACAAGGTGAAGATGACGTTTACTTTGAAGGGATTGATGCGAAATCGATTTACTTTGAGGACCCTGCAGGAAATATTGTAGAATTTATTTGCCGCCTTTCAGATGCTAAACAAAGTGCGGTACCGTTTACCGCTTCATCTCTTCAAAAGGTGTCGGAGATGAGTATTGTCGTAAAGGATAAATTAAAATCAGTATCAGCGTTTCATGAAGTATCTATTTTTGAACGAGACCATAAAGAAATTACGGCAGAAGGTTTAACATTTATGGGGGCACGTGAAGATGCATCCTACCTTTTATTCGTAAATGAAGGCCGCACATGGTACTTCTCAAATAAGAATGCTGATATATTCCCAGTTGAGGTTTTATTAGCGGATGGAGTATCGTTGAAAATTGATGAAAATCTGGAATTGATGAGTTCAAATCGAGTTTGAAAATGCTCACTATAATAAAACGAGCTTGGCCCTACAAGCTCGTTTGTGCAATATGTATTATACTCTTAATTACTAAATCCATATCATTGTCATCCTTAATGACAAATAAATGGTCGGCCTCCTTTTCTGTTGGATCCACTATATCTTCTTTGAGAGATTCTTCGTGCTGTCTAACAAGCAGTTCATCAAAATTTTTAATTGGACCTCTAAATATATTTGTACTTCTTTGACTATGTTTTACTCTGGAATGGAGTACATCATACGATATATCAAAGTGAACCAATATCCTTACAAAATCTTCAGCTGGGAATAAATCCTCAAGTAAATACTTTCGACCTTTGAGGCTTCGATTCGAGTTGCAAATAATAAAATGAAAATCTGTATGTTCTTTAGCATAATCGACCATCAACTTAGAGAGTGAATGTTTAAGTATATTTGGTCCTTCATCTCGTTGTAACTTCTTATAATAAGTATTAAGAAATTCAGCGTGGTTGTCTTGGTCGACTACAAAAGAATTGCTTAATTGTTCTTCTAAAGCATGAGCAAATGTAGTTTTTCCGGAATGGGTTTTGCCCACTGTTATAATTACTAATCTTTTCATATTTAAAACCTCTTTTATTAAACTTTAATATTATCCATTTCCCCTTCTATTCGTCTCACCTTTAAACATGTACCGGATGCCTTTACCTGCAAGCGGTTCATCTGTATACCTTGGTAAAACATGAAAATGAGCATGAAAAATATGCTGTCCTCCAATCTCTCCACAATTCCACCCCAGATTATATCCTTGAGGTTGGTACATCTTATCCAAGTAATCTTTGACATCTTGAAGAAGTATATATGTGGCATTCCATTCATCTATTGTTAAGTCAAACGCAGTTTCTCGATGGATTTTAGGTACTATTACGCCAGAACCTTCAAGTTGGATTCCTTTCTGTTGGGATTGTTCTAGTTGTAAAAACCAACAATGTTCATTGCTTAAAATAATATTTTGAGTTGGCTCTAATTCTGGATGACAAAATATACAATCATACATTCTGTTTCACACATCCTTACTAATTTACTATCTTGTTCTGAAATAGTTTAGCGTTTATTATGGTTTTAAAATAGAAGTAAATTCTTTTATAAAAGGAAAGTTCCCTTCATCAACTTCTACTTTCAATCGTTCTAATGCCATGATTGCTTCTTGTTTTAACTCTTCAGGGTACAGATATTTTATACTGTTCTCTTCAAATTCATCTTCGTCCACAACTTCCCAATCGTGATTTTCCCTTTTTATAAAATCTAAATCCAGATCTACAAAACTAAGCTCGTTTTGATTTAAATTTGAAGGCATTGCGACATTACAATATGCTGAAACAACGGCCCCTTCTTGAACTTCCAACGCTGCGGTAAACCATTTATTGAAAGGGAAATATTCTATTGACGTATTATTAATCGTGTAAACTTCATTTTTAGAATGATGCACTAACTTCCTCCCTGATTTGCATAAAACAAGTATGTATTCAGGTGTCGTTTCTAGTATTTCCCCTTCCCATTCATAATGAGGAATATCTGGAAACTTCAACGCTTTAATTTTCAAGATATTATTCAAATAACTCTCCTCCGAATACATTTTAAATTTAACACACTAAGTATTTTTTACTCCTATTCATATTAACATAAATTACCAAACTGAATTTATGACATTTTTGGAACTAAAAAAGCATTACCCGTCTCAAGGTAATGCTCCTCATTTTAAATCAAATATTATCATTTTTCTTTTGATGAATCAGTTGAATTAACTGATCGATTTTTTCATTTTTTTCTTGATCCAATTTTTGTTTCATTTCCATAAATTTTATCGCTTTGACAATAAAATAAATCACAAAAATAATGATAACTAAGTTAATTAGAATTGGTAACAACCCGAATAAAGCAAACACGCCCATACCACCGCCATCATATAACATTTCCACCACTCCATCTTGATAGATCCTTTTATTATATCATTAAATAAAGTAGAGGTATTAAGACTTATTGTGGCTGCGCTAATTTTTTTCCTGTTCAATAAACAGTACATTACTTTGTCTAGCTACTCTATAAATCTCGTTTTTATCTTCATATAGGAAATGCTCGTTTAATGGTATCCGAATTGAATTACCGTCATTTGATTGGTATTCGAACTGTAGTACCCTGTCATGTGCAAAGTAAAGATATTAAACGTAAGGTTCATTTGTATAGGTTACAACAACATAAAATTTAGGCATAGGAATCCATAAATGCCCTCCACTGACGCTATTTCACTCTAAATATATTCCAATTCATCCAAAAGATAATCCGTTACTCTATTAGCAAAAATCTGTTCGTTCACTTCAATATAAATAAACCGAGCTAGTATTAACTATTTTATATTTATCTCCACGACATTCCATATAAAACGATGTAGAAAGTAAGCTACTCCCCCAAAAATAAGAAGTATCAACTCGATTTTGATTAAAGACACCTGTTCCATAAGGGGGTATGCGTTGAGCGATTCGCTGAAAAAATTGACCACCAGCTCGGATCTGGATATTGATGTGAAATCCCAATCCAGAGCAGAAAAAATAGCAAAACTAAAAACCAATAGATTTTCATCTAAACCACCTTTAAAATACTTTTATGTAAGATTCCAAAGTTTGTATTCCTCGGTCTATAAGAATGCGCCTTTAGTTGAAAAATGTTAAATAAATTACAATAGCGATTACTATTATAAGAAAAAGAATTCCTGTACCTTTCCACCCTAAATCTCCGATTAAATCTTGAAATCCGCCACCATGCATAGCTGCCGGATTTCTCTTTAATTCTTGTTGCCTTAATCTTTCTCTTCTTGCTTCTGGAGTTTCTTGATCTTTATTCAATATAGATTCCTCCTACAAACAACACTCGTTTACGTTTTAACATAATTATCCAGTATAAAATTAATAATCTTTTCCACAAGTCATACAGCGATTATCTGTATCTTTTTCTCCATACATCCGAAGTTCTTTTTCTATGTTACAGACACGACATTTTTCAAATCGTATTTGAGGCAATGTACCAGCTTCTGCTAATGGGACCCATTGTTCTTCATATAATTTTTTTGTCATTCCATAGTCAATTAAAACAAGATACCCCTCTTCATTTAGCCCGTAATTTCCACTATCTTTAAAATCAAAGCCATCGAGTTCTTGATCGATGACTTCGATTGCGGTTTTTAAATCTTCCAACATTCTTGGGTCGTTCTCTAAATCAATATCGTAAGAGCAGTGATTGTGTAGAGGGAGTTGTTCATAAAAAGGCTGAACGACATATTTCTCACTCAAAAAAAGAATTGGCGCAATATGCTTCTCCAGTCCCTGCATTTCCAATGATTTGTACATTTGATCCTCATTTTTACTTTGGGCATAACCAATAGAATGTAAAAATGTTTTTATGACAATATCTTCGAAACGATAAACTTTTCTCGTTGAACCGATTCCTATCATGTCAGCTTGTTTAAGCAAACCTTCTATGTTTTCTACTACTTTAGAAATATTCATTTCTCCATCCCCGAATCATTTATGTATTTAGTTCTCGCTATTGCAAATCAAGCGCTAATCCTTTAAAAAGAATAGCGCTTGAAAACTATAGTGGGATTTTTGTTCCTTGATGGAAATGCATTTTCCACTGTCCATTGACTAATTTCCAAATTGAGCTCCTTAATGAATGCTGGTTGTTTAGCTCATTATAAATTCGATACGTTGCTAGAACGATCTCATCAGACATTAAATGTATTTCAAAATCACTCATTGTCATTTTTACGATTCCAAGAGTCGCTGCGCTAATTTCCTCATCTTTGTACAATACTTTCCCTGAGCTTCCAAATTCAAAAAAATTGTCTGAAAGTAAGTTCGTAAGCTCCTCTTTTGATGTCCGAATTTCTGGTAACAACAATTTGTTTTCTAATTGAAATAAATGTCTTTCTAATGTTGATTTATTCTCCACTTTCCAATCACCTTTTCTGTTCATGTTAATGTAAAAAGTATTATCCTAATCTGGTACAGGAATACTAGGTGATTGGCAACCATAAGAGTATGCTAGACAACTAAAACCAGACTTTTCAAGGATCGGTTTACTCATTGGACTGGCATCAACTGTCAGGAAAGAATACCCCTTCTCATAAGCTTTTTGTGCACGAACAGCCAAGAGTTTTGAATAATAACCATTGCCTCTGTATTGCGGAAGCGTTGAGCCTCCCCATAAGCTGGCAAAGGACGAATTATTCTCTAAGTACATCCAAGCAGCACTTACAAGCTGACCATCTACATAAATTCCATAAATATATAGCGAGTCCGGACTATTTTGCTTATCTCTCCATAGTCTTTCCCCAAGCTCTGTATGGGATCCATTCCAGATCGCCTCTTCTAGCACAATAACATCATGGATGCCCTGTTCATCCGTTATTTCCTTTACTGCATGCAGATCGTAATTTGTAAGAAAAGGATGACTTTCTGATAATTTCACGACCATGAGTGCTTCTTGATCATCAATCGTAAATCCCTCTTGTTTGAGTAATTCAGTCAAATTATCAGGTTTGTCATAGCTGTACACTTTCCATTCGAAACTTTGCTTAAGGTTCCCGAAAAAAGTTAGCTCCTTTCGAATTACTTCCCTTGCCGACCTTTCATTTACATTAGAAGCTAATATAAATCCGCTTTCGTTAAATTTTGAAATGTGCCGAACAACATGGTCGGTTTCTTCCCTTATAAATCCTGGTGTTACAGCTTCTTGGCGCAATTCTTTGTGAAAAAGTGAAATCCATTCGTTTTTGTCCATAGCCAGTTCCTTTCAACGCCTCAAACATTTATTACAAAAAATTGAAGCGTTTATAGATATAGTAAACTAATTATACATGTTTTTATTTAATCCTCATCAACTTCTTCTGCAATTTTATCGATTCTTTCTAACATTGGCGGATGCGTGTAACGGAACCATTTCACAAGTGCTGGCGGGTTTACTTCACTAAGACCGGCTTTTGTCAACTGTTGAAACGATGAAATCGCTGCTTCAGGGTTTTCTACAAGCTCAATAGCAAATTCATCTGCACGAATTTCCTGATAACGTGAAATCGCATTGGACAATGGGCTAGAGAAGAAAAGTAAAAATGATGAGATTAACAAAAATAACGGCAATGAATTTAAATTGCCCATTTCTTTAATTTTCAGGATCGGTCCGTAACGACGAATCATCCAAGGCATGATTTTTGCGATCAGCCAAAGTCCAATGAGCGTCATAAATATATAAACCGCGATGTTAATATAAATATCCTTCAGCAAATAATGCCCCATCTCGTGCGCCATGATAAACAGGATTTCATCATGGGTTAACCGGTTTAATGTCGTATCCCACAGCACAATCCGGGAATTGTCGCCGATTCCTGTCACATAGGCATTTAAAGCATTCGTTTTCTCCGACATATTCACTTCAAACACATGGTCTGATGGAATGTCCGCCTGCTCAGCGAGAGATAGAATTTTCGTCTCTAATTCCTTGTCTGTTAAAGGAGAAAAATCATTGTAGATCGGATCGATGACGACAGGTTGAATAAACATTAGGAAGATTGAAAACGGTACAGTCAAAGCCCATGCATAGAGCCACCATTTTTTGGGGCTTTTTCTGATAAGCCAATAAAGAACTGCTATCATGATGACCGACATCCCAAACTCCAGCCAAAAATCAATTATATTTTCCCGCATCCATGAGGAGAAAATCTGCGTACTGATCCCATAGCTTTTGCTAAGCGTATAGCGGTAATAGTCCATCGGGAATTGGAGGATGAACAACAGCAAGGACAGGAAGAACAGATACATTGTTGTTCTGAATATGGACCATTTAAATTGTTCAGCACTCCATTTCTCAAACAAACGTGAAATTCCCGTAATTAAAATAACGAAGTAAAGCAGCCATTCCAACGGCGTCGTGATAAAGAACAGGAAATTTCTTACTTTCGATAACTCCTCACTTAATAACAGCTCCTGTGTTGTAAGAAAAGTGCTTGGATCTGCTGCCGTTCCTTGAAGAGCGGCTGGAATCCCACTATTTTGTCCATGGAAAAAATACAAATACATTGCGACAACATACAGTCCAAATGCAAAAACAGCCAGTAAACCCCATTTTTTTGTCATTCCTTCTACACCTCAATTCATTCGTTACCATATCCTATTATTGAAATGTGGAAATCATTTCTATCGAGTTGGTCAATTTCAATTTTTGATGGTTCTATACATCTTGGAATCTTCATAAATTGACTCAATTTAAAATCGAATTAACAAGGAGCGCTTAATCATGTTGTTTGCTGTTCATTATTTGGAAAATAATACGCCTGTCCTAAGCCAGTGTTTGGAACGTATTCCTGAAGTAGATGAGGATTTAAAAATAAAAGGTCGTAAAGGAAAGGTTGTAAATGTTGTTCAAATCGAAGAGAGTAAATACCACGTCTATGTCGTCCTGGAAAAAGTAAATAAAAAACAAGCTTTATTAAAAGACGATAAAAAGAAAAGACGTTGATCTATGGGGAAATTGTAGGATTCAATAAAAATAAAAGTAAAAATATAACAGTTTTCTATATACCGCTCCCTCTGAAACTGCTATAATAACAGGTAAGAACATTGTTATATATGTTCCTTATCACGGTCTTGTAGCTCAGCTGGGAGAGCACCACCTCGACAAGGTGGGGGTCGCAAGTTCGAGACTTGTCGAGACCATCATTTCAAATGCCCGTAAACGTTGTTATATCAATGTTTACGGGCTTTTCCTTTTTAGGAGACTTTCTAACTTACACCTGGATTTTTGGATTTGTCCGCAATTTGTCCGCAAGATTTTTTCCAATTATTTAGTGTTATTTTGGATTGCGTTGCGTTGTAAAAAATGTCTGCAATGTCATTGTCTACATTCGGCAATAGGTGCGCATAAAACTCTAATGTAATTTTAGGGTTGGCGTGACCTAAACGCTTTGAAATTTTAACTATGTCTACACCTTCTGAAATGAGTATTGATGCATGTGTGTGACGAATATCATGAAAACGAATGTTAGGTACTTTTGTACTTTTAATAAGCCGCTTCAAGACCCGAACAACATTTCGTGGATCTTGTAAGGTCCCCGTATTCGTACAAATGACTAAGTCGTTATCTTCATATAACTGTCCAACTAATCCCTTCCACTCTTCTTGGTGCTGTTTATGCGTCCGTAATTCATTAAGCACAAATTCAGGAATCGGAATTTGACGTTTTGAGTTTTTTGTTTTCAATGTCGTAAACATATAACCACTTTTAGGGACGTCTTCTGTTTTTTCTAAACATACATAATTCCAAGTGGTAACCATTACACATACGCCTACTTACATTTTCAAATTTTCTTCCCATACGCTACCATTGCTTGCTCTACTTCTGAAAGCTCTTTACGTAATGTAAAGGCATGTATTCCTACTTTTCCTAGCACCTGTACTATCCGTTCAAATGCGTGAAGCGGATTTTCATCTACGGTTTTTTTAATTGATGTTAGCTCCATTTTTACATTGCTTAGCAATTTAAGGCGGCGTTCATGCTCTTTGTCTAAAGGAGATTGGGTCGGATTCGGTAGCATGCCAACTAACAGCTGCCATTTATCATTTTTTATCCCTTCTTTTACAGCAAGCATGTGTTGCATTTTATCAATGAGCGCGTGCAACGACAGACAAAAGGTTTTTTCCTCACTTCTTGCAAATTGGCGTTTTATCAAGCGTGCTAAATTCCCGCCTTGTGCCACCCCGACGTATGCGCCGACCACCGGGAATATAATCGCACCTGCTCCCGGTAAGAGCACGGAGCCAACTGCGCCAAGTGCCAATTTTCCTGTAGCTGCGAGTGCGGTACGGCTTACTGTGTCCGTTACGACATTACGTGTTACTGTTTTAAGTGTAATACCATCCTTGCGCATGCGCTTTGCATTCGTATATGTACTAACCCCCGCAGCAATCCAAGGAATTTGAAAATCGAGTAATTCCTCTGCGTGCTGCAATGTTTTTTGAGTATCTACCAACACTTGTTCACGTGAAACGGAACTGGTCATAACTAAAGGATTGTCCGTGTAATAAGCACCTAGCTCTTCATTGACGATTACCGGTGTATCCGGATACTTTTCTAAATGTGTTTCTACAATTTGTTTATCTTGTCCACACTTCACTTGAAATGGCTGACCATCCACGAGCAAATCCCAGCCAGGCTGATTGGACGTTTCAGGAAACGACACATCATGTCCTACTGCAATTAGCTGTTGTGCAATCATTTGCTCGGCTACATACCCTTGTAGCTGTGCCATGTCTCCGGTAGCAACCGTTGTATCGATTGTGTTGGAGAATTTTGACAGATGAAATAAATGTGATAAATCTTCTGCCCTTGCAAAATCAATGCCTTTGACGACGGTTGGATCAATCATCAGATAATCATACAAAAATTCCCCTGCGCTAATCCCAGTAATCGCATTCGTTTCAGAAATACCGCGCAATAAGGCCCCTTTCTTTTTAGGTTTTTGTCCTAATGAGCAGTTTAGCGCCTTTTCAAACTCCCCAGCACGCCAATGTTGCCAAAATTGTTCATTTTTAATCATTTATATCCTCACTCAATATCCTTTAAGCCGTAACAAGTTTTTTGATATTGTTTCAATTCTTTTTCGATTTGTTCAATCTGATTTGAATAGCTAACCACTTCAAGATTTAATTGCAAGTACTGATCATTTGCCTGTTTGATTTCTTCACGCAGACTAGTTAGCTCTTCTATTACACCGTTTATTTTTTCACATTGTGATTTAAGTTTGCTCGGCTGCATCGAGATTACTTCCCATACACGTTCATTTTCTTTTGTAGCTAGTTTACCTTCAATTTTTTTGAGTTCATTTTTTTCAGATACATTGGACATAGTACCTTTAATCAAATTCCAAAAACCAACTTGAAGATTATTCGCAGCAATTTTCCCTAATTGATGTTGAATTCGCTCATTCAACTTATTGATTTCTACTGTTTGAATTTGATAGCGAGTGGATTGTTCATCTATCGGAATCGACGTACTTTCATTTTTTATAGCAGCAAAAGCTGTATCGAACTCCATTTCTTGATTATTTAAACAATTAGTTAGTTCATACTTTAACTTTAAGCTTTGATTACATTGTTCTCGGTAATTATTTCGCAGTGTATTTAGATTTTGTATACGCTGTTTATATGCCTGTTGTTGCTCATAATACTTCGACCATTCGGTAATAAACGGCGCATAATCCACCTGGTCTGCTTCATCCATAACAGCCGGCAACAACAGCTGAACAACGCCAATCGGTACAAAAGAAAGCTTCATTTTATCGTTTTGCTTTTTCAATAGATAGCCACCACCGGCCATAATTGCAGCAATACCAATCGGTCCTGTCAGAATCGATAAGGCGGATGTCGCAAAAATATAGGCGCCAAAAGGTAAGGTAATTCCTACAAGGCCAAAGAGCGCCGCCATTGTAGACGTTAACGTCGTAAAGGCTGTAAAACCGGCTACTTCCACGATAATCGCTAATACAACAACCGACCCTTGCGATAGGACCAGCTGCTTCACTGTCTTACTTGTTAACTCATCTAGTTGTAATTTTTCTTTAATTTCACGCTGCTTTTGCTCTGGCAAGCTCGCGATAAATTGCTCGATTTGTTCAACAAAATCATCCGTTTGCTCTGGTGACATTTCTTTTAAGCTTTCATCAAAGGATTGAAATACTTTGTGCATTTGATATTTGACAAGTAGCACCGCTTCCAAGTCATTTTGTCCTACGACAAAAGCTTGATAATCCTTATCTTGTTTCAATTGCAACTCATGCGCTTTTTCTACAATTTGTTGGCATGCATAGTCAATCTCTGTTTTTAAATTAAAATGTGCGCCATTAATTTTTAATTGCTTAAGCAAATATAAAAATAAGCGTACTTGTAGTTCTTCATCTGAATATGTATCTAATCGCTTAATTTCCTTTTGTAAATTTCCATTAAAATGATCTCCGTCCTTGTCGAACAAGTCTTTCGCCTTCGCAACAATCATTTCATGCATTTTGGTTTCCACTAAAAGCGCATATACTAGACGCAGCTCATCCCCTTTTGACTGAAGCAATCCTTGAGCTAAAATTTTCCCATCCAATTCAATTCCTCTTTCTGTAAAACTATAATATCTTCATTTTTACTATATTATAAAGCGTTGATAACCTACTATTTCAATATTCTCCATTAAAAACAATATAATAGTTAATATTCTAATTCTACACAGAATATAATTTATCGTTCATTTGAAATTTAAGTGAGATTTCGTATCTTTTTACACCTTTATTTCCTCACCTATCTCTCTAAAATATATCACCTATCCTTTCAACTAAATCGACTATCTAAGTAAACCCTAGCAAACCGTTATAAAGGTTTACTAGGGTTAGTTGGTACCCAATTTTTGAATCGATTATATTTTACATTTCATCAATAGTTCAAGTAGATGAAAAGTATTTTTTCACCTACTCATTCCGTCATTTTAAAAATTCATCAAAATCATCATCAATTACAGTTCTTATATTTTGGAGAACCTGCATTTGATCGTGAATAGAAGCCATGTTTCCCAATACTTCATTATTTAACTGATGATAGACAGGTGAACGTTTTTGAGCAGTAACTTGCTGAGGCTCTTCTGTTTTTTTCATTATTTTCATTTTTTCTGTCAATGCAGCTATCTGTCGCTTCAATTTTCCATTTTCAGCTTTTAAATTTTCATTTACTTGCTGAATCTCTTCGTTGGCGTTTTGTTCTTTTAAATGTTGAATCTGTTTTTGCTGAATAGTAACTTGCTCCATTAACTCGGCATATTGCACCGCTAATTGCTCTGCTTGCTGCTTTAATGGCTCACTGTTTTGTTCAACCGCTACCGTTACTTCTTGTTGGAGCAGATCGTTTAATGCATTATTTTGCTGTTGTAGCTTTTGTTTTGATTCTGATAATTTATGCACCATTTCAAGCTGTTGCTCTAGCTGCTGTTCAAGATTTTCGATTGTTTTACAGAGCTGTACGTTAGTTTGTTGCTCTGCTTTAAACTGTTGTTCAAAATTAGATTTCCCATTTACCTGCTGCTGCAAAGCTTCGAGCACTTGTTGTTGTTCGTTAAAACGCTGTTGTAATTGCTGCTTTTCCGCTTCAAGTAATTCAATCGTTATTGTACTATCTTTTAACTGTTGTACATATCTTGAAAGATCTTCCTTTTTACTAGCTACTAATGATTGATAGTTTTCAAGGCGCTGCTGAATCATTTTTTTCGATTTACTTAGGCGTGCAAGATGCTGGGTCGTTTCACTAAACTCGGCATGTAATTGCTCAGATGCTTGTTTTCCCTCCAAAGCCGCTTCATTTTGTGCAACACTTTGTTGCTCCACTGTTAACTTTTGCTCTAGCTGTTGTTTTTCAGCTTCAAGAGTAGCATAACTATTCTCTATTTTTTGGTTTTCAGCTTGAAGCTTTGTAAGTGCTTCGTTTTTTTGCTGAATAATAACTTTTTGCTCTACTATCATCTCGTCTTTACAAATCGCTTCTTGCAGCAAATTATTGTATTTCGTAGCCGACATTTTTACTTCAGCGCTCTGTGCCTCCAACTCGGCTTGTAATGTATGCAATTCTTCCGACGCTACCTGTAAAGATCCTTCCTGCTGCTGTAATACTTCGAGTTGTCCGGCTAACTGCTCGGACAACTCAGTGAATGCTTGCTGCTGCTCGGTCATTTGCTGTTTCTGTTGTTTTTGCAGGGCTGACATTTTTTGCTCAGCTTCTTGTAAAGCTTCTTTTGAGGCTATATGTTCAAGTCCTAATTGTTCTTTTTCCGCCTTTACACAATTGAGCTGGTACATCGCTTCATCGAGCTGCTGCACAATTTCATTTTTTTCCTCTGCCCACGCTTCGCTAAATTGCTGCTCGAGCGTCTCGAGCTGCTGCTTTTGCTCGACATTTAATGCACTAAAATGTTCTACCTGCTGCTGTGTTTGGCGCATACCGCGCTTAATTTTACTGGACTCTTGTAATACCTGCTCTAAACGCTCTTCAAGCATCTGTTTTTCTGCCTGCAAACGCTCGGCATTTTCGACTTGATATTCTGCTTCCGCTAAGGCATTTACCAGTTGGTCTTTTAATTGCTGCTCGACTTCTTGAAGTGCCGCAATTTCACCTTGAAGTGAAATGACTTGCGTTTCGAAGGCTAATTGCAGATCCACGCTTTGCTGTAAGATGTTGTCGTATTGATTTTTAAGTAACAGCGCTTCACTATTATTTACCTTTATTTGCTGCTGTAACGCTTCGATTTTAGAGGTGTTTTCGCTAATCGATTGCTCGTATCGCTTGTGTTCAGCTTCAGTATCTTTTATCTGCTGATGAAGTTCATTGTAATGGGTTTCTGCTGTTTTCTTTTCTTGTTGCAGCTTTTCAAAGCCTTCTACTAAATACATATGCTTTGTTTCTAAGGTTTTCAGTTCGTTCGTAACAGTATCTAGCTGGGCTTCGTAACTGCGTTCATAAAGCTCTTTTTCGGATTTTAATTGCTGCAGCTCTGCATTTTTTTTATTGAGCTCGAATGCAATTTCTTTCACATAGCTTTTTGCTTTACTAACGTCCTCCATCTGTTTTTCAAGCTGCTCTTTTTCCGCCTTTACTTGCTCTGCTTGACGGTTTTTAATTTCTAACGCCTGTTGGAGCTGATTTGCACGCATTTTTTGACGCTCTAACAAAATTTTATGTTGCTCGAATTCAGAGGACACTTTCGCAAATTTTAATTCAAGCGCTTGAACGGATTCAGGTGTGTATAAATTAGTCATTTTGTTCAACTCCTTTTAAGTTACTGACCGCAAGTTGGACAAACCGGTACATAACTTACACCATCTTGGCTACGACTGACAAAATCGGTTAACACCGTGTAGCCAAACATTAACTCTTTCTCTTTTAACGCCTCATAGCCATTTGAAGACATCGCTTTTCGACGCTGCAATGTTGGACGCATCCATGCAAAATATTCGCCGCAGCGATCGGTACATTTCGTCGTGCCCCACTCTAAGCTACACGTCATTTCGCGACACAGCCAATGGTTATCCGTTTTTAAAATATTCGATGATTGGCAGCTTGGACAACACGTATATGGAAGCGACCATTCCATATGCAGACGATGCTCAAACATAAATAAACATTTCATGAAGCGTTGTACGGAATGAAAATCTTGTTGACTAACGGAAAATAGACCTGTTCGGTATTGCCCAAATGCTTCATCCTCATGATGAAAGGCTTCACCAAATGTTTGCAGACGCGCCCAGTAACGAGCATTCGTAAGCTGGAAAGACTTCAATTTATACGGCATACAGGCAATATACTGCTGTTCCCCTATTAACGAAGACATTAATTGATCCGTTAACTGTACAACTTCATTTTCCTCTGCGCCGATTAATTGGAATAACGGGGCAACTGATAAAAGTTGTTTTCTTGGTGTTTTGAACTTTTGTAAAAACGCTGTTACGTCTGCACGCCACTGCGAATCTAATGATTTCCATTCACGCTGCTCTTTTACCGGTAGTTGTTGCATGTGTTCACGAACGATTTGCAACAATTGCTTTTGCTCGTCGCTCGTTAGCGGTTCATGGAAACGAAGCGCATCATTATGGAGATTGTCGCTAAACAGACCGAGTTGCGGACGAATCTTTTCTGGTACAGCAAGTGTTTCCGCTAATTTTTCAACAAGCTCTATTTGAAGCATCTTTTTATGGTTCTTTTCAATCGTCGTTACCGTCATATACGTAGCCCCGGTATCGTATTTTGCAAATAGTTTAATACTATAATCATTCACCGCTACGGTCGACTCGATACAGCGATAGTTAAGTAAATGCATTGCATACAGAAGTGAAATCGACGTATAAAGCTCATAATAGCCATCAATATTGTGGACTACTTTCCCGTCGATTCCCGTTTCTGGCGTTTTACGCTGCTGCTTTAATAACGTATTCCATAGCTTATACACTGCATTGTAACGATGGTCCATTGTTAAAATATTCGTCGGCTGCACCGGCAAATTAATTGTGCGGTTACGGTCTAGCTTTTGATAAAAGGCAGATGAACGAACAATTACAAGTTGCTTTTCGAGCGCTTGAATTTGCTCAAGAACGCGCACATATTGTGATTTTAACGATTCATTTTCCTCATAATCGATATCCGGTAAAATTTGCTTTAGCACTTCCACTTTACGATAATCGTTCATTTCCGCTAAATAGCTCGACCAATCTGCTAAATCTTCCTTTTGTGCTATGGCCGATAGCATTTGCTGTCCTTTAACGGCTAAATATTGCTGGACCTTTTCAATTGTCATACGGAAAAAGACGTTTTCATAAATGTTGAAATCATCTTCATACACTTCTGCCTTTAAGCGTGCAGGGCGTAACCCTGTAACCGTTCGTGAATGCCAATGCTCGGAGTGGGCCGATAAATGCTGTAAAGTAGAAGCGTTAATGCGTTTCACTAGACTGACATCTAGCACTTCTTCTTGTGCGATTAAGTGCATACGTGGCTTAGCAGAAATTTCGAGTAAAAAAGGTATCGTTTTTTCGATTTCTTGCAATACCGTTTCCTCGTCAAAGCCGCTCATCGGATTTAACATTTTCATTAAAGATAGCTCACCGGTTTGAACCGCATCGATAATCGCATCTACTTGCTGCGGTAGCCCTTCACTCCAGTTTTCATATGCGACATAAAAGTTTGTGTAATCGAGTAATAATTCCTCGTGAATCATTTGCTTTTCATCTAGCTTTACAAGTATACGAATGAACCCTTTCTCACCAAGTTCTAAAGTTATAAGAAAGCTATTTTCGGCATTTACTAGGCACGGAATTTCATACGTCCCACCGTGCCAGTCAAATTTTACATCCGCATAGGAAACTGATACCAGTTCATCTTGCTCCGCTTGAATGACGATTTTATTAAAAAATGCTTTCATTTTAATCGTTTGGCTTTTCACTTCAAGCTCAGTTTTCGTGACCGGATTTTCTAGAAATATTTGCATACGATTATTCTCCTAATCGGTTTAACTTCACTTCGATCACTTGACGACATTCTGTAAAGCTACCTGGACCACCAAGATTTTCTAAATTTTCTAGCAGTTCTTTTAGCTTTTTCACCATGTACGATTCGTAACGACCTTCTAATTTACGCAGCACCTTATGCGCAATAACGTAATCAATCGCATCTAATTTCGAACCACCTGCTGCGCTATATGTCGCAACAAATCGCTCAAGTTGCATTAATATACGGTTACCGAACGTAATCTCAAAGTCCTCCTGTAATTGCACATCTATTAATTGCAATACTTGGTGTTCATTAGACGTTAACTGGTGTTTCGAATCTGTAAATGGCGCTGTTAAAAGATGATTAAACTGTTCAAATGACAAATCGATTTTGTCAACAGGCTGTGCATCGAATTTTTCCTCGCGTTTTACGAAGTTAGTGACTTGTGCACGGTCATACACTTTGTCGGTAATTCCAAACGTCGACTCATCGCGGTTAGCCGTCCCGATAAACCAAATGTTTTGCGTAATCATTAAGCTCGTTCCGTTTTCGACTAAATATTTCGGACGGTTCACCTCTAGCTCCTCGTTGCTCGACACTAGCGCGACCTTCCAATCGTCTTTATGCTCCTCCATGACCGCTAAAAAGTCTGCGAAATAGTATTCGATACGGGCTAAGTTCATTTCATCGAGTACGATAAAGTACGAGTTTTGCTGATTTTCGGGTGCACTTGCTTCATACAGCTTTTTCGTGAACACCGTTTCTTTGAAGCGACGTGTGAAATCATTATCGTAGCCAAGTAGCTCACGGTTATCGCGCCAAGACGGCTGTACAGGAATTAGTGTTTGTTTCACATTAATCGCTTCTTTAAAAAGTCGTGCTAAACTCGATTTACCAGTACCACTTAAACCTTGTAAAATGATTAGCTTTGAAGCTGCTAGCGAGGCGATAAAAGCACGAATCATTTTTTCGCTATAATACAATCCTAGCTGAGTTGCCCCGTAGTTTTGTAAATATGTGACAAGCTCTGGCAATGTAATATCTAACAGCTGTTTTTTCGTCGGAGGCTGTGTAGCAATTAAATGATCAATTTCCACTAAGCCCGGGAATTTACTTTGCGTATTTTGCTTGTACACTTCGTTAATTTTATCAAGCTCTTGCTGTAGCTGTGCGTTCACCGTTTTTAACGTCTCTGTTACGCGCTTCGTTTGCTCTAGCTCTAATACGCCGATCTGTAAGTTTTCAGCACGTCCTTCCGCATTGATGCGTGATTGACGTTCTGCAATTAAGTTTTCTTCGAGCATTTCTACTTTTTTCGGGAGCGATTTTAAATAGAGCAGCTCTTGCTCAGAAGGTGTTTGCGCCAAAATGTCTAGTAAACGCTTGTTTTCTTGCTTTAAAGATTCAACCTCTTCAGTAATGACCGACATTGAACGTAATTCATCTTCTGGGATAAGCTTTTTCAGCGATTTAATTTCATCTTTTAGCTGTTCGATAATTTGATAGTCTGCTTCTTTCGTTTCCTGTAAGCGACGAATTTCAAATTGTAGTTGCTCGACACGTGATGGTGAGAGCTCGCTTAGCTGCTTTTCTAAAAACTGCTGCTTTTTCTTATATTCTACTTGCATTAGTTCTACGTCTTGTTCAGAAATGGATAGTAACATTTGACGGTTCTTTAATGTTTGCTCTTTTTCGATAACCTCTAATAGCTTCGCCTCATAATCTGCATTTAGCTCTGCGTATTTCGCCTCTAGCTTTTGGCGTGCTTCTTGAATGCTTTTTACTTTCTTTTCCTCGGCATCCACTAGTGAATCGTGCGCCTGCTGTAGCTTTTGCTGGGCTTCTTTCGTCGCCGAAAATAGCGTTTTTTCTGCTTGTACGCGTGCATCGTGTAACAACTGTTGTTGCTGTTTTTTCATCGCTTCAAGCTGCTCTTTTTCAGAAAGTAACGCTTGTTGGAGTTGTTTCTCTTGTTGGTTCATTTGCTGCTGCCAATCTGCAAATAATTTCACGCGCTGAGCTTCTAGAATTTTTTGCTCGTTTTTCTCGATTTGTTCGATTAGTTGCTTCTCACGATTTTCGTACGCCGTTAACAGTTCTTGACGTTCATTTTGTAAATCTACGCGCCTATCATTTAACGTCGCCTTTGCTTTTTCAATTTCCTCTTTTTGTTGCTCGATTTCTGTCAGTAGCTGTTGTCGTAGTCCCTTATACTCCGCCTCTAGCTGCTCCTTTTCCTCCTGCAAGTCTTCACGGTACAATTCGTTTTCCGCTTCAATTTGCTCAAGGCGCTGTTGAATACGCTCGTCTTGGTCCAAATGCGCATTGCGTTTTCCGATATTTTCTTGTGCAATACGAGCAATATTGTCCTGCTTCGTCATGTTACTATTTTTTTTGGCTGCACTGACTTGCTTAAAAATACTGTTAGACTTTTTACTCATTATGTTCGCTCATTTCTTAAAAGGATGTGACTAATTAAAGTTTGTAAAATCTCAATAGATGATTGGCGTACTTGCGTATATGTCGCCTCATGATCAATTGCTTTGGTCGAATAGTGTGCACCGTTATTACGCGCATCAACAATTGCGCTAATTTCGCTAAAGACGTTCGGCAATTGGCGTAGCACTTCAATTAACACGATATCCTTGCTAAAATAGGCATTCAGGGCGTATAGCATAATCGCGTCTTTACTCGAGCTAAAACTTATTTTCGATTTAGCTGAGCGACTTACTCTTTCGAACGTATTGAAGTTATAATAATTTTTCGGAATGGCAATGCTTAATTCATTGCTAATTTTATCGAGTGTTGCCGCATAATTTTCGCGTCGCACCGTTTTTAAAATAGGCGATACCGATAGGCGCTCAAATACTAAGTAAAAGGCAAGCTCTAACGTTCTTTGCACGCGCATATAATAATTGTCATAATCTTTGTCGCCATTTTGGATACGTAAATACGCAATTTCTGCAGACTCAATTTCATTGCGTAGTTTTTTCCATTTTGCATCATTTGCAATTAGCGGGAAATCCGTTAGCAATTGAATATTCATCGTATTTGAAAATGCATATCGGGCTTTAAATTGCTCATACATTTCATCCCGCATCTTTTCAACAAACTGCTGTAGCGCGTCATCATTACTTTGAATAAAGACAAATTTCGAATTGAACCATAAATCCTCGTTTTCCGAAAATGGCGATTTTACACTAATTTTTTTATTTAAAAACGTATCGGCATGGCCATAAATCGTAACCGGCACATAAATGAGCTCTGGTTTATCGGTTCTAAATTTAAGCGTACGGTTATGAAGCGTTGGCTGATTAGCTTGCACTCCCTTTTGTTGTTGCGATAGTTCCTCGCTATGGCCGAACGAACCGTCCAGTTGCTGCTCACCATCTAGCTCATTTAAGACATCGTCAATGCCTAAATGTGAGACGTTAATCGTTTCAATCGCAACTTCATCTTCTAGTTGTACACTTTCGTCTTCGAAAAATCCCTCGAATTCTAGTAGAAGCTCGTCATAATTACGGTCTTCATGGTCTAGTTCTTCGAGCGTTACCGATTCTACACCACTAACTTTTTTAATGGCGTTCATTTGCTTACGCATTAAATTCGCTTTACGAAGTTTGTCTTCAATTTCAAACATATTAGGCTTTCGTTCGTTTTTACGGTCATACGAAAGTCCGTGGTGGAAGGTCATTTCACGCGCAATCGGCAATTCATCGATTGAAAAAGTCGGCACTAAATCTCCCGTTACAGCGTCAATGAATAAATACATTAGCTTCAACTTTTCCATCGACGTAATACTTTTGTCGTGATTGGCATGTAAAACGCTCTCTCCCTCTTTGGTTAGCGTATTATTTTCTAAATAACCTAACTCTTCACATTTTTGAATAATCGTTTCTTTTAAATCCTTTGTAATACCGATTTCTATAAAAATATTAGTCGTTTGCAAATTTTCGACTTCTGCTACCGCTAATACAAAACGCTGCAAAATATCGATTTCCGACGTGACTTTTTCCGGTAAATACACTTTCCACGCATAAAGCGGCCAAGTGATTTGCTGTTCATAGACAGGACCTGAAACATCCGCTTTTCGGAATGTCATTGCATATTTATTGATCATAATAGCCCTCTTTCTTACATAGCTGTTCAAACGCTGCAAAAGCCGGAATAACTGGCTTTTCCTCGTCACCGCAAATCGTTGCACGGTCACCAATGACTGCTAAAACACGTTTCGCACGACTAAAGGCAACGTTCAGACGATTGGCATTGGATACGAATCCAACCTCTTGGCGTTTATTGCTTCGTACTGTTGATAAAAAGACAAAATCAAACTCTTTCCCCTGGAATGAATCGACTGTACCCACTTCAATGCGTAGCTGATCAACTTCCGGGAATGTTTTAATCATTGCTTCAATTTCAACTAATTGGCGTTTATAAAACGTAATAATGCCGATTGTTTCATCGGTCGTGTGTTGTAAAACATGGTACAGCTCCTTCTGTAATCGTTCTACTTCTGCTGGACGATATTTACTTTCTTTACTAGTCCCTTTTTCCGGTCCCTTTTCTGCGTCCACATTTAACCAGGCAATCGCCTTTTCGTCATAGCGTATGACATTCGTTTGACGCTGCGCTTTGGTAACACCATTTTTCAGCTTGCCATCATAAAATTGGTCGCTTACAAACGTGCCGATGACAGGATGCATTCGATATTGCTCTGTTAGCATCGTTGTACGGACACCAAAAGCATCTTTATTTTTGTTTAATAAATCGAATAAGCGTTCGAACAATGAATTTTTTACGAGCTTTTCCACCTCAGGATCCTTTTTCGCTTCGATTAACTGCTTGACGATTTCTGGCTCTAAAATATGCGGCAGCTGCTTATGGTCACCTACTAAAATAATTTTTCGACCAAGGCTCATCGGAATGAGTAAGTCGAGTGGATTTGCACGCGCTGCTTCATCGATAATGACGTAATCGTAAATAAGACCATCCATTTTACCGAATGATTTTTTCGACACCGCCTGCTGACAAGTTGACGCATTAATTTTTGTATACTGTTCAATTATTTCCTTAATATTTGACGGACTGTTTAAATCCTCCTGGAACTGCTGTAACACATTGACAATCGTTTTCTTTTTGTTAGTTAACGACTGTACTATCAGTTCATGTAGCTGCTGAATTTTTTCAGCAAGCGGTTGCTCGTCAACAATATTTTCTAACTGATGTTGCTCTAAAAGCTTGGTAATCGATTGTTTAAAGTCTGGTAAGAGCACTTCCACTTCTGCTGCTTCGAATGCTAGTCGCATGCCGTTCCATACTTTTGGCATCTCAAAATCTGGATGCTCCATTTTGAAATAGCGCATTAACTCGCCTAATTTAAACGCACCGTCATCTAAATAACTCGCCATCGTTAGCCGCTGTGCCTGAAGCAAGCTTACAAGCTCTGACTGTGTATCATGTGTAACGACATGCTCTTTTTGGTGTAAAGTTGAAATGAGTGCTTCGATTTTTTCTATAATGTCTACATGCGCATCCGGTAGCATTTTAATAAGCGATGCTAGCTCATGCAATTTTTGCATCGTATATTTTGAGTCGTCTTCAAACATATACAAGTCTTGTAGCGTGCCGTATATATCTCGTGTCGTTTTATACGTAAGCTGCTTGTCCTTTTGCTGCATTAAATTTTCAGTCGTTGATTGCACATTGTCTAACCATTTAATAATGTTGCGTGATCGTTTAAGCTCATCATCGCCCATTTTGCCGCCGATTCGGTTTGCTGGTAGACCACAAAACTCCATATTTTTAATGGCATTATCTACTGCATCATGCTGAGCACTTGAAATTAAAATATTTACGCGCCCGTTATGTACCTCATTAATGCGGTGTACAATAGAACGAATGACCGTCGTTTTACCAGTGCCGGGAGGACCTTGAATTATGACTAAATCGCTTGCATTTAAACCAATGCCAATCGATGCCTCTTGCTGAGAGGTGAATTGCTTAGAAGCGTCATTAAAGATTTTTTTCAATAAATCATTCGTTATCGCTTTTCGGAGTTTAACAGGCTCAGTTGAACCTTCACCGCTTTGAATAATATATTTTAACGTTGGTAATGCCGATGAGCCGTTCAAAATTTTCTCTAACGCTTTATTACGACGGTCATTCATTACTTTTGAACCAACGATACTACCGCAAATATAACCAACGTCTGGAATGGTCACATCTCGGTTGTCTACTTGAATAGTAAACTCATACTCAAATTCACTTACCTTTTGAATATTTGTTAGCTTATTGCCGATAAAAGTCGAGTTCATAAAGTCCCCTTCTTTTAACGTCCAGGCAAAGCCTAACTTCGTTTCTGCAAATTGCGCATTTGGCCGTTTATCTGTTAAAAATTTTACTTGACGCTTTCCATCGATATCATAAAACTCAGTTTTATCGTGATAGGACACAAAGCCAAGCTTTTCGCTTTCCTCAAGTGTCGTTGATAATTCTAGCTCACCGTACAAACGCCATAATCCTAAAAGCTCTTCATTATCACGTACGTTTTTTTCATATTGCTTTTCAAGCTCAAATTTCATCTGCGCATCATTTAAATGCTCTTGGAATGATATTGCTCCGCGTAGCACCGCGATATTATTGGCGCCAATATTTTTTGGTCGTTTTTTGAAATCATACGTCATTAAAATACGCTGGTTATTTTGCTTAAATGTAATTAAATAATTTTCACCGATAAGCGTTATTTCCTCTAATGATTGCTGTGAGAATGCAAAAGCATAATCATCAATCAAAAATTCGTCCGTTAAAAATTCCACTACATTTGTTGTCGGTATGTTAAATGACTTGCAAAGTGATAAAAACTTTGACGATACGACAAGCTTTAAAGGATTTTCTGTTGTAATCGTTAGCCCTTTTGGAAAACTAAACGTAGTGAAATACACTTCATTTCCATTTACTTCATCGACACGCACTAATAATCGCTCATGCAAATATTGATAGCTCTCACGCAACGTTTCAGCTTCATACGGCGTTATTTGCAGTGTTAGCATGCTATCGTCTAAGCGTATATAGAGCTGTTCAGCAATTACTTGTAATTGAACAAACGTATTTATATACTGAGGTGCTAACGGCTGCTGTAACATTGCTCGATATTGTAGCTGTTTGCCTAAATTTAATTGTTGTGGCTTCATTTTTTCACCTCTACTGAAAGCTCGACATAATTGAATAATTTGACACTCTCTAATTCTGGTATGTAATTGTTCAGTTTTTCCGTCATACTTTGAATTAAAATCGTTTGTCCAGCATTTAAAACAACCCCATCATTAAACTCAATTTTTTTGCGTTGCTTCGTCATGCGGTCTACTACTAGATACGGCTTTTGATCGCTATGTCGATTAATAAAAACGACTTTATCTACCTCTAACCGAATCGTCCCAAGCGCTATATTGTCCTCTTGCGCGACATTCGGATTAAAATGATGCTGATAGACCGGCTTCCAAATGTTAAGCGGCAGTAAAATTTGATGCGCTACTTCTTTTGATTTAGTTAAACGACCGTTTTCTAAAATGGCGTCTTTGACAATGCTTTCTTTCACGCAGTTTAAAAATGTTAACTGCTGCGCTGGCGTATCACACCATGGGCAACAATTCGTTTGCAAAATATACGATGCTCCACAGCTACAGTGATTGACGCAATCTTGCGTTAAATTAAATTCGCGGTACATTTCAAGCAGTGTCGGACGTTTTAAAAAGTTTTCTTGTCCTTCGACAAAAAGGCGCTCGAATAATTGATTGATGGCAGGTGTTAAAATTAAATTTGCTGGTAAATGCACCGTACTTCGATTCGAATCATCGGTTGGATGCTCAATGTACGGGTACAAACCTTTAAACGCTTGCTCCTCTTCCTCCGGTGACGCGTCCGCTAAATCGTCACCAATATACGGATGACCTAAACGGAACATTTCAAACATTAATACTCCATATGCATATGTATCCGTTAAAGAACTAATCGAACGCGACTCATGGAATAATTCAGGCGCGATATATCTTGGCGTGCCTAAAACTTTTTGATTAAACATCCCCGGTGACGTAATATTATCCGGGTCGATTATCCAAATCGACTTACTTGTCGGTGACACTAATATATTCATAGGTGATAAATCGCTAAACGCTAACCCGACCGTATGTAAATTGCGAATACTTTTTGCTAAATTCGCTGCGATTTCAACTCGTTTTTTGACACCACCCGTTTTCACGTTATACCAGTCACTTAACGCTTCATCTTCAGGTTTTTGAATCCATTCAACGAGTGGTACATGGTTTTCGACCTCATTCATTACATAACCTAAATCATCTCCAGTAAGAACGGCTAGCGGTAAAATGATTTGGACACTTGACGGAATATTTTTGCGCACGAGCCATTTTTTATGTTCGGTCCAGCTTTCCTTATGCGTCGCCTCAATTTTAACTAACTTCACTAATTTCCCTTCGACATCCGTTCGGTAGACAGCACCCTCTGCTCCTTCACCTATACATTCCTTTAATAAGTATTGATTGCCGAACTGGTCGGTCACTTGCTTGTTCGTCATCCCTATTCCCTACCTTTTATATGTAAAATGCCAATTGTTCGGTCATCAGTATGTTTGGCGGTTTCCCAATTTTTTACCCAGCTTTGTAACTCTTGTTGGAACGCTACGGTATCAAGCACGATTTGCTGCTCCATATATTGTAGCAGCTGCGGTAAAGCCTCCTGCTGTAAATCGTTGGCAATGCCATCAGTTGCAGTAAGCAGCAGCATTGGCTCGCTAATTCTTTTAGATAGCTGTATAGACCATTCTGTACAGCCTGTTAAACTAACGGTTACATTGCTAAACGGCTGTTTTGCTTGTGGAAATAGATAAAAAGTTTGCCCTTTCGAACAAACTATTCCATCACCAATGCTGCCGACAAAATAGTAATCATTTGTAAAAATGACCCATTGTAATGTTGTATCATGATCTTTCATGGCGCTCTGAAACTGATGTCGCCACATTTGTACAAACGTCCATATGTGGCTTCGCTCTATATTGATAACACCATTAGCAAATAGTTCATCGATATAATGGCAAAAGGCTGTAACAGCATATTGTGCTCCTGCTGCGCTTTTTGAACATGACCCTAGTCCATCAGCGATTGCCATAGCAAAATAATGCTGTGAATACGTAAAAAAAATTGCGTCTTCATTGTGCTTACCTTCATGTTTATGCGCATCGCCAGTTTCGGAGCCCCAAAAGAAAGTTAGTTTGAGCTTTAGTAATTCGATCTGGTGTAGGCCGTAGTCAATCATAGAAGCTCGTCCTCAGTAAATATTTCATCAAATGGTACATCCTCAAAGCTGTATAAATTCGGATTAGCCGCTAATGATTTTTGCGTTACTGTACGTGTAACAAACTTGAAAAACTTCTCAATTGTCACAATATTTTTTGCACGGACGATTGGCACTTGAGGATTGTTCACGATTGCACGCAATGCATTGAAATCCGCTTCATCACCAATCCCTAGCGCAAGCTTTAAAATTTTTGTCCCTTCAAATAAATGATTCAGTTCCTGAATCGGTGCCCATTGTTCGTAAGCCTGCTGCGTAATTGGACGATTTTCATGCATCTCTCTCGTAATATCCGTTGGAATGCCGTCACTCATCACAATTAAAATCGGCGCAAAGTCACGCGGCTGGATCATTGTCTCGTCTGTCATTAAACCCGATACGAGCTGCAATGCTTCTCCAAGCGGCGTTTTTCCACGCGCTTTAAATTGCAGTGGCGTTACCTCTTCAATATTTGTTAATGGCTGGACGACTTGTGCAGTTTGTGCAACTTCAATAATGCACAGCTTAATTTGCCCGCGTGCGCCACGTACGCCTTTTAGTAAAACAAGCATTTCCTGCAGGGCGACATTGACCTGCTCGATTTTTTCACCTTCCATGCTGCCACTTGCATCAACAAGTATAAAAACCGGTAATGCTCTCGCTTTTTTTATCGTAAAATCGTTTAATCCCACAGTAACCACCCCAAAATTTCCATATATATGAATTGTAGCATAATATGACTATTCACCGATAGATTAGGATGACGATTTTCTACTTTATTACCTATGATAAAAGTATTAGTTAAAACTAAGCTGTGAAAATTAAATGCAGAATCTCATTTCAAAAAGTAAATCCGGTTTAAATTTATTATCCCACAATATGATTTTTCTGGATTAAATTCACTTAAATACATCAGCAAAAAAGAACTATTATTACGAAATATTTTGTGACCTCTCTCCTGTCTGTTCAATTCTCCCCTTATCTACGTACGCCTCTGCTAAGATGTTCGCTACAATTGAACCGAAAGCTGTAACATTTTCCGTTAGATAAGTAACTGTATAATAGCTTATACAGAGCCCCTACCTATATAGACATAAAATTTATAATACAGTTAATACAGAAAAACAAAAAAAGAGTAATACAAACCACTTGTTTACTCTTTTGTCCGCAATTTGTCCGCAGAATTATTTTTTTGTGCTAATTTTATTTAACTGAATTAATTTTTACTGTTTCAAAAACCTTATTAAATCAGGCTTATTTAACTTAATTGAATTTAATTTGACTCGGTTTATTTAGCTGGATAAATTCGACAAGGTGGGGGTCGCAAGTTCGAGACTTGTCGAGACCATCCATTCAAGTGCCCATAAACGTTGTTATATCAACGTTTACGGGCTTTTCCTTTTTGGGAGACTTCCTACTTTACGCCTGATTTTTTGGATTTGTCCGCAATTTGTCCGCAGGATTTTTTCCAATTATTTAGTGTTATTTTGGATTGCGTTGCGTTGTGAAAAATGTCTGCAATGTCATTGTCTACATTCGGCAATAGGTGCGCATAAAACTCTAATGTAATTTTAGGGTTGGCGTGACCTAAACGCTTTGAAATTTTAACGATATCTACACCTTCTGAAATAAGAATCGATGCATGTGTATGCCGAATATCATGAAAACGAATGTTATGCACTTTCGTACTTTTAATTAGCCGCTTTAAGACACGAACAACATTTCGTGAATCTTCTAAGGTTCCCGTATTGGTACAAATGACTAAGTCATTATCTTCATATAGTTCCCTCGCTAATCTCTCCCACTGTACCCCCTAATATTATTTCCTTATCTCTTGATATATTTTTTTTGTATGTATTCTACTAACCCTATATGCTCTAGTATTCCACCAAGCGATGTAAAATTACAAGGAGATGTTTTGGCTAGACTGGGATACGACTTGTTAAACCAAGTTCTTGATAATTCACCATTCGTTAGGATTTCATTGAAAGCATTCTCTAACGCTTCAATGGTAATATTTTTCGAATTGCCTTTATTACCGATAGAATATATTATACGTTTGTCATTTATTGCTATAATTTCACTTTCTACCCTAGGTTTTTTAAATTTCATTCCTACATAAATAGAATTAATTACTTCCTGAAATTCCATTTCACTCACCACTTTCTATAAACTTATATGTTTTTAAGAGTTGGGTTTGTTCTATCGAAGCTCGTACTTGTATTTTCAGCATAACCACCAGCCATTTTCATGACGTTTCCGATGTAGATTAACCAACAATTATTATTTATGTTACCAACTGTTATTCTATATTTAGTTAAATCATTATATTTATCAAGACTTCATCCATAATGCTGAATAAACTCATTATCTGTTATATCCGCTACATGAATTAAATTTCGGGCTGTCCCTTCCTTTCCAGGGACAATGTAATATCATTTATCTCCTGGATATGCTCTAATGTATTTTCCATTGAGATTAAATACCGTATTATCAGAGGAAGGACTTCCCGTTAATTTGCCATCGTAAATTGTTGTATAACGAAAATCCTCTTAATATTCCTCCCGATAAACCTTTTTTTCTACACACAGGTATTCATTACTTTCACCTGCAATCAATTGTAAAATATCTAAATAAATATCCCCATCATATAATGGTACTTGACTGTTTGCCTTAGCATTTTCACTAGTAAAAATATCTCCAAAAAATTGAGGAGGTAAATTACTTAATACAAGTACAGCGATTAGAAGAAGCGAAAGTGTTTTTTCATACTTTTCACCTTTCTTTAAACTATTTGTACTATTGTTTTTGAATTTCTATCCAAAAATAATTTGATTCACTATCTCTTGTAATTCCGTAACGAATTTTAAAATCATTTAATTCAAGAATATCAATGTAATAAAGCTGTTTGTCTGTATTTTGTAAAAAATTCGTTACCTTGTCATCAACCATTTTTCCGAACTCTTTTGTATCAAAATCTGAAGCATAAATTTCATCAATTATACGTTTAGCAACAACTTGGGATGAGGCAACCTGTAATCAAATGAGATCTTTTGGCGATTCTTTGTTCTATCGCTTTCATAACCTACTTGAGAAGTTAATAATCGGTCAACAGGTTGCCAACCATCTTTTTGAAAATGAATACCACTACCTAATAAGCTGACTACTCTTAAATCTGTATTTTTTAAAATCTGTTCTGTATTTACAAGAATCTTTTTATAGCTTTCAAATAATAGGATTAAACCTTCTGCCAATAAAGTCAGCAGGTACGGGGGTGAGTTCTAATTCTCTTGACCAAATAGAGAGTTGTCCAATGTGATGAATTTCATGGGCAATTATATGGTGTAATATTTCCTCAACGGTATATTTATCTTCATCCCATGGTACATATACAACTTTATTTTTAAATTCATCTATATCTTTACTTAGAAATTCTGCTATTTCATTTCGCAATTTATCAGAAAGAGCTTTAACCTTTTCAGGCGTATCATAATCAGCAAATTCAACTATTATGTCTTCTTTGCCTTGAATACCACGAAGCCAACTGAATTCAACATCAATAATGTGAAAAAGAGTATATAATATACTCCCTACTCCACCAGTTCTTTCTTTTTTCAATTCATCATTCGATAGCTGGTTACACCAATCAAACCATTCGTTTCTTACCTGCCAGTTATATTTAAAAAAGTTTATCAATTTGATCACTCCAATATAATTGTTTTAACTATAAGAGTTAGATTCTAGTCACCAAAATCCTCTATGTTTTTTTAGTAATTTGCTAAACGTTTCTTATCAAAGAAACTAATTGCTTACCGTTACAATATGTAAATAAAGAAGGCCACCTAATCATTAGTCAACTAAAGCGCCCGATTGTTGAATAACGAATATTAATATATACTTCATTCTGGTATTGTAAATTTAAAAGGAGATTTAAAAATTTGATAGACATAATCTATCCGTTAATAGGACTAATCATATGCACTTCTATCGTAGTCTTTTTTGTGAAGAAAAAACGAGAACATAAAGATTTTTATGCGGTTGTGATTACAACAACTTTTTTTGGAATCCTATGTTTATTACTAACAATTTGGGAAACAGAGGATTATGTATCCATTAAAAATAAAAAATTTCAAACTTATAGTGGTGAATGTGTTGTAACAGAATTTGAATCAACAGGTAGAACATCTATCCACGAACTTCACGTAGAAATTAATGGTGATCTTGTTGTTTTTGGAGATTTTGATGATTTTAGAAATATTAAGCAAGGGACATATCAATGTACTGTAAAATATATCGAGAAATCACGTACATTATATAACATCAAATCCCAATCACCCAACGAATAAATATAGTAATAAAAGTTGATTATTAAATCGTAGTAACTCCTAATTATTCACCACTTGAACCAATAAGCGTATTCAATTTACTTTGGATTACGCTTATTAATTTAATAAAAATAACAATCAAATTTTACAGCACAGCACCTAAAAATATAATGGATTATCTCAAAACAGCCCCTTATTATCGTATATATTTATTCCAGAAAATGGCCCTTTAATTGAATAAAGCACTTTTCTTATTCAAGAAAAGCGCCGATTGTTAATGGAGCTGGAAGCCACTGACTAGGGTTTTGTATTTCAGGAATTTCAAAGCGATTTCACTACATCTTATTTCTTTAAGGGCATAAATAAGGAAGGATTTAGCTCAACACTTTCAATTACAATAGCAGTTAAACCTTTATCTGATTTAGTTTCATGCCATTCATCTTTTCTCCAAAACACCCCATCTCCAGATTGGACCATAAAATACTTTTCTTTATCGTTACGTACATACCCTTCTCCTGCTATTACTAATAAAAGTTGGGGTACTACTGCTTGATGATATCCTATAACGCCACCTTCCTCTAAGTGCATCCATCCAATATTGGTTTTTTCATCTGTTTGAATAACTCGGGTCATTATAAAATTTGAATTAAAATGAGAAATCTTCTTACCACTTTCTTTACTAATTTTATAAAACTCCATTATGTACCTCCAAGCATCCGGATATAGAACACTTATGCAACAATATTGAACGATAATCCTTTAATTCTTATTAAACTCATCTCCTGGTGAAAGGTTGTCGCAGCGATGTAGACTGCAGGCCCAACAAGGGATATAAAGAAGATAATCGTACGTAATAAACGAATGGCTGATGAGATGTCAAAACGTTCATAGTAATCCTCAACCGATTGAAAAAAGTCAATAAACAAGGCTGGAACCATCAGCACAAAAGGAGTCCCGTTTACGAATATAGCAATCCTTCCTTCAAGAAGATTACCTGCCACTCCATCGGGTCTCTCTGTATGATGTATAGTAGGGAAAGTAGTATTTGTCTGATCTTCAATCAGCTGTTCTATAAAACCGGATTCCAAGACGCCATCGATTTCAATTCTTTTTAAACGTTTACGTACTTCTTCGATGATTTCAACCTTTGCTATGCCATTTATATACATGATGGAAACATCTGTTTTCGTCATTTTGCCAATCTTCATGGATTCAATCCACAAATCTGGCGTATTGATAATCCGACGTACCAGAGCAATATTAGTCTCAATTGATTCATTAAATGCTTCTTTCGAGCCACGAATCGATCCATTGGTAGTCGACTCTTGAATGGCACGTCTTTCCCCACCTTGAGTACTGACACTTAGTGCTGCGTTGTTGCCCTCGATAAATATAATCGTATTTCCTGACATTAATTCTGTGAATAGTTCGTCCCAGTCCCTTGATTTTTTTATTCCACCGACAGCTACAACATCTTCGGCAATCATATCGATTACTTCCTGTTGCGGATTCTGTTCTTGGGATGCAGGATGATCAATCATCGCTTCTATTAAAAAGTCGTTAATAGTTTGATTATCTACCAGCCCTTTAACATAAATAATTTTCGTTTTAACCTTAGGGAATTTCCCAAGTTTAACCGGTCTGATTACAATATCCGAACTATTTCCTGTTCTTTTTTTAATGATTTCTACATTTACGAACAATGAGGTATCGATGTTATTCGACGATTTATCAGTAGATTCAGTAGGGCTATTTCCTTGCTGATTTTTACTATAATTCATTTACTTTTTCCCTTTAAAAAATGAAAACATGGCACCGATACCTTTCTTTGCTTTTCTACAGTTATTTCAACCATAGCGACCTTTTATACAAAATTTTCTATCATTCCATATAGATTTAGGAGTACTGAGGTGCATTTTATGTAGGATTTGAGGTTAAGTATTTCTAAATATTACATTAATGCATTAATGGATGGTGAAGCACTAATTATCTGCTAATCCTATATTTCAATAACAAAGGCGCAATTCATTTATAAATAGCTCCTTCTCTAACCAATGTACATGTACGGAAAAGCTTTTAAAGCAGATATAGTTTTCTTTAGTATTTTCATTTCTAATCCAATACCTAAATGTATATATAGATTTCTGCAGGGTAGACTTTCATCATAGTAACTTTACTTTTCAAAGGAAAATCTGGAGGTGCGTTTTACGTGTTAGAGAAAAAATTAGCAGTTCATGAAACAATGGAATTTCATGAAGTTATAAACTTTATGACAACTAGTTTACTTAAATCGAAGCTGAGTCAAGGGGTTGTCTTTGATGATGATTTAAGAGACTTATTAGACAAAAATGTTAAACTTTCTACCCCTGCACTCACTGCCATGGTTAAGCTTTACTCTAAATCAGAATTAGAATATTAGGAGGACAATGATATGCAAGACTATTTAGATCCTATAAATTCAGTTGGAATGCCTGAACTAACGGATTCGGGAGTTGCGCTTGAGTTTTTACTTACTACCAAAACGGGTATTCGAAACCTTTCAATCGCCTTAACCGAAACAGCTTCCCCTGCACTCCAAAAAATTATGAGAACGCAACTGAACGTCATGATTGATCTATATTTTGAGATTTCTGAACTCATGATGAAAAAAGAATGGCTGAAGCCCTTTAATCTTGAAGGTCAAAAAGAACTGGATATTAAATCTGCAGAAAATGCGATTAGTATTGCACAGTTGGAATTATTCCCTAAGAGCATGAACCGCAAAGGAATGTTCCCTACCCCACCAAAAAATTAACTAAAAAAGAGGGATTTTTTAATGAAAGCTGTTACTTATCAAGGTGTTAAAAATGTTGAGGTCAAGGAAGTAAAAGACCCTAAAATAAAAAAAGCCGATGATATTATTGTCCGCCTAACAACAACAGCCATTTGTGGGTCAGACTTGCATTTGATCCATGGAATGATTCCAAATCTTGGACAAGATTACGTTATTGGCCATGAACCGATGGGAATTGTAGAAGAAGTCGGCAAGGATGTGACGAAGGTAAAAAAGGGTGACCGGGTTATCATTCCTTTTAATATTGCCTGTGGTCAATGCTGGTACTGTAATCACGAGCTGGAAAGTCAATGTGATAATTCCAATGACAATGGTGAAATGGGTGCCTACTTTGGCTATTCAGACACTACAGGCGGTTTTCCAGGAGGACAGGCAGAGTATATGCGTGTTCCCTATGGCAATTTTCTCCCTTTTAAAATTCCGGAGAAATCTGAAGTTCCTGATGAAAGTCTTGTTCTCCTTGCCGATGCTGCCTCTACTGCTTTTTGGAGTGTAGAGAATGCCGGTGTGAAAAAAGGAGATACGGTTGTTATTCTTGGCTGCGGACCTGTTGGGCTATTGGCACAAAAATTTGCTTGGTTGAAAGGTGCAGAAAGAGTAATCGCAGTTGACTACATCGCGTATCGTCTTAAACATGCAAAAAAGACAAATAACGTCGAAATCGTTAATTTTGAAGATCATCAAAATTGTGGTGAATATTTAAAGGAAATTACAAAGGGCGGTGCCGATGTTGTCATTGATTGTGTCGGGATGAGCGGAAAAATGACGCCTCTAGAATTCCTTGCAAGTGGCGTAAAACTGCAAAGTGGTGCTATGGGAGCGATTGTGACCGCCAGTCAAGCAGTACGTAAAGGAGGAACGATCCAAATTACCGGTGTTTATGGTGGGAGATATAATGCCTTCCCACTCGGTGATATATTCCAACGCAATGTAGCGATACGTACTGGACAAGCACCAGTTGTACACCTGATGCCTCATGTCTATAACTTAATCGCTGATGGTAAAGTGAATGCAGGTGATATCATCACACATGTCCTTCCTCTTGAAAAAGCAAAACATGGCTATGAAATATTCGATACAAAACAAGAAGATTGCATTAAAGTGGTTTTAAAACCTTAAAATTAGTGTGAAGGTACTTTTGTCTTTGTTTTATCGCAAAAGTATCTTTTTCTTTTGCCCTGTCCCTCAATACAAATTTTCAAAATAGTTCTTCTTTTATTAAAGTAAAGAATTTGGTAAAGACTTTCTATAGCTTTACTATAGGAAGAGTTTTATTTATGGTATTCAGTTTAATTTTTTTGTTGTTACTCAAAGTAATTACTATTCAAGAAATAATTACAAACTAAATGGATGGATGGTCATCTTTTAGTTCTTCTTTCTAATCATCTTGCCACATAAGCAGTCATGAGGAACACAAATAGTATTAGAAAATTACATTCTGACATGGTGTAACAGTTATAATAATCTTCACAGTTACAATTGCATTAATGGAGATTCTTTTTTTATTCTTCCAATCCCAAAGAAGTCCTTTTACAAAACTCCCTTTAACGAACCCCCCGTTATTCAAATAAAGCTTAAATCCTATTAAAATATAATATTTCTAAATGAACAATATATAAAATTGATGGGATTAAGTAGCATAATATACACACATATAACACACATACTGTGCCACCTTATGACGTAAAAGATTTTTATTCAAGAACTGGTCCTATAACGGAAAAACGCGATCTTCTTATTGAAGAATCGCGCCCGAGTGTTGAATAAATAGCCTTTGACTATTTTAATTTATTTACTAAGATTTCCTTGTGGATATTAGATAATTTTATCAATTCAAAGCTTTTATTATTTATTAACTCAGTAATATTGTTAGCTTCTTCCCAAGCTAAATTGTAAAGGGATTCTTCAATAATCCCATTTAAATAAGCCTCCTCTAGTTCGTCAGCATCTTTTAGAATTACTTCTCCAGAAGGTAACAAAATAAAATCCAAAAATAAATCATCAAGCCAAGGAATATTTCTATCTAATCCATTCTTTAAGCAAATATCTATATACCACTGCACGATATTCCCCTTATTATCAAACATGGTTGTTACTGAATGCTTTTTGTCTATGGGAAATTGTTGAAGCCACATATAACCATCATCACAAATACATATATCATTTTCTCCATACATGACTGATAATGGTTTAGTTACTTCAATAGTATGTAGTAAAGTGATATACCCCTTAAATTCCTTTGTATCAAGATAAGATTGCGCGTATTTTCTCTTTGTGATTCTTTTCCATTCTGAACGATCCCCATATTTTCTCTTCATCCCATCCTCCGTATCGACGCATCTCCTTGTTTAAGAAATGCGTCCGATTGATGAAAATTGTTTTTCGATTAAAGGCTCCGTTAGCACAAAAACAAACAACTTATTTTAAGACCTTCCATTCTTCATAAGTTTTAGCATCAATAGTTAAACTTTTGGTTTTTAACCATTTGAAAGCTTCCAGAACAAGTGGTGAAGCATTATCCAAAGAAACTTCTTTTTCAGATATCCATAATGCTCCAAGTGAATCTTGTCCATCGAATTGAACTGGCACGCTTAATTCTCCACCCACTTTTTTAACAGAATAATAAACTACAATATGATGTACATCCGTATAATCTCTCCACAACCAAGGGAGTATGAAATCGATGACACCAATATTTTCTATAATTTCAATTTCAAGACCCGTTTCTTCAATAAACTCTCTTTTCATTGCCTTAGATAAAGTTTCACGTTCTTCTAAACTACCTCCAGGAAGGTCATATCGGTTAATATAGGGACCACCATTTTTATTTATCACCAATAGTTTGTCATCTTCCACACAGATTCCATATACACCAAAAGCTCTGTGATATTTTTTTCCAGACAAAAATAACTCCTCCTATTTCAGGAAAGCTTATTAAATAAACTGCCCCGATAGTTTAATAAAATAACTTCCAAGCAAAATTAACATAATTATAAAGTTAATAATGTAGGTATTATTTAAGAATGGTCCGTTAGCTGAAGAAGGTACAATTCCTATTAAAGAATTGAGCCCTTAAATGGAATAAGTCAAGATTTTTAACTAAAGCTTTTTCTACTGCTAATTACGTAACTTAACAATTCGGTTGTTCTGTTTAAATCAAATCTAGAAGGCCTTCAGGAACAAGTCGCAATTCACCGTTTTGAAATTTACATATGGGTAATCGCTTAATTTTAAATATTTTCCCGTCATCCTCCTTACCTTCAAACAATTCCTTGGTATAAAAAGAGGTATCAATAAAGGCTGCATCATATACTTGTACAATCTCGTGTCCTACTTCACCGCCAAAAGTAAAGATATTTTCAACGTTCCTAAATATTTGAGATTAAAAATATCAGCTTCAATTTCTTCCCTTACTTCTCTTATTAATGCTTCTGCGCTTTTTTTCCCGAATTCAATTTCCCCTCCAATAGGACGGTAATAATAATCCTCTTTTACTGGATCATATCCCTCTGCAATAAGGATGGATTCATCATTTCGAAAAATACAGATAACCAATGGTCGTATTATTCCTTTTTTCACAGTAATCCCCCAAATCGTTTATCTATTACCTTTAGTTGTTTCTATTCAATTACAAATATACCCTTCTTTTATTCCATACAATGGCCCTATAATTGAATAATGCACTTTTCTAATTCAGAAAAGCGCCCGATTGTTGAATACGGGGCCACTATGCTTTCGGATATATAGCGTTAAGTACAAAAATGTTACTAGCTATGGTATTAGAAACGTTGGGACGGTGGAGGTAGGGAGAATGTCATCATGTAAAAAAAGTTTCCAAATATTCAAATTGAAATTGAATTCTACTTTAATTTATCAGAATGTTTATAATTAAATAATTAAATTCTTTCATACGAAGGTGGTAAAAAATGAATTTTCCAAGACTTTCTCAAATACGTTTTTCAAAATTAATATTACACTCGCTGTTATTAGTCAGCTTTTTGACACTAATATCTATAATTACCCAAAGCTTGATTAAGTGGATATTTAATATAAATTTCTCTTCAGTAGATGGTCCTGCTACAACCTTAGTTTTGATTTGGATTTTCTTTGCTATACAGAATAAAAAATATCAGAAAGACGTTTAGGCATAAGGCGCCCGATTGTTGAATAAGAGATCGTCATATTCGTATGGTCTCCTACCTTATATACAAAGAAGTTGCCAAATACGATTTTGGCTAAGTGAATAGACTTTAATTATATTACCAAACGTCGTATGGGAAGGTTATACTTTAACTAACGGGTGCTTTAGTGTAAAAAGTATTCCCAAACTCCGCTTTGAGGACTTTAACCCCTCTATTTTACGTTTGATAAAATACAATTTGAAAAAATTAGAGGTGATAGGTTGTTAAGAAGATGGGTGTTATTTATAGGAATAGCCGTTTGTCTGTTAGCGTGTTCGAATGGAATAGAGTATTCTTCAAATCAAAACAATGATAAACACGATTTGTTTTCATTTTCAATTAAAACTAGCGCATCTCCTAATCAAGTGAATTTTATTGAATTAAAAGAAATGGGCAAGAATTTCAAGGATATAAATGAGAATAAAACATTCCCAGCCTTTTATTCGTTTCGCATATATTACGGAGAATATGGAAGTATTCTAGAGGAATATAAAGAGTATGTTCAATTCGATTTATCGACCGTAGATTATTTTGATATTCAATGGAGTAATGATAGTTTAGTTTCCATTAATGTAATTAGAATAAAAGATGATGGTAGTACATTCAAGGCAGAATCTATTGACTTGGACATATCAGACAGCTCTTATAAATAGTATTGCTCGTAAGCTCTTCGTGCAACAAAGACTTTATTAAGCAGACAAAATAAACTGAATAAACGTTCCCAAATAAAAGCTTGGTAACATTTCAAATAGCGGCAATCACTGTTAAATCAGTGATTGTCGTTAGAAAATAACGCTCTGAGACGCTGTGAGAAACTATTTTAAAGAGGACTGTTCAATTCACTTGTTCTGAAATGTTACCAAAGGACGCTTTGGTAGCTTTCTTTGTATTAGTTTATGGAAAGTGAGGAAATCTTTTAATGATTACAGAATTAAATAGCTTAGAATTTTTCAAGTGTAAAGAACTGTTATATGAGCATGGTCAATTAGAAGTAAATGCAATAATTGAAGGTATAAATCCAGGTAGAGTATTTGTAGATGATGTTGATTCGCCAACATCTGGCCTTATTTGGCTAGGTAATAATGATGGTTTTATCTTTATTGGAGATGAAAAAACGAAGCATTCAATAACGAATTAAATGCTTTTATTGACCAATTCATTATACCGAGGCACGAAAGTTAGGATTACATTGGTTTGAAGTTGTTGGTAATCATCCAAAATGGAATAAAGTAATTGAAAAAGTGTTGAGTAATCGTGAATTATGTAGCTGGAATCAACGTGTATATACGCTGCAAAAGGCTGATTATACATATAACAATGAACTCACTATTGGAAAAGAGTATAGAGCTGAGAAAATAACAAAACAGCTTTATGAAAATAAAGACAATGCAATAAAAAATATCGAATTTTTACATACAAAAATTTTAGAGTTCTGGTCTTCGTCTGAAAAATTTTTTGATCATGGGATTGGTTACTGTATCATTTATAAAAATGAAATTGTGAGTATTTGTGTTTCGTGCTTTGTCGTTAGAGATGTGCATTGTGTAAGTATTGAAACCTTAGAACTGCATCAAGGAAAGAAGCTAGGTCAAAAAATAGCAAAGTCTTATGTAGAAGAATGCTTACATTATAATCTCATTCCGTATTGGGACTGTATGGAATCAAATAAGCCCTCTATTGCTGTGGCAGAAAATTTAGGATTTACAATGACATTTAACTACATAGGTTATGAATTTCCTTTTAAGTAAATTTAATTTTTCTATATAGAGCCTTCGTTCAATAAAGATTTATAAAATATATATAAATAAATTAAAAAACGTTCCCAAATGAAAATTGGGGGGCAACAGAAAAACCAGTAAACGTTGTTGTAGCAACGTTTACTGGTTTTTATTGGAACATTGTTTATACGATATTTGATGCAAGTCAATGAAACGTTATTAAACCAACTTCTATACTTGTTGGGCATAATCTTTAATTTGCATAAAAACTTATATAGCCATTCTTTTATCAATATAAATCTGCATCTTCTCTAGGACTCCCCCAACAAAAAGTGTTGCTCCACAATATGGCCCTATAATTGAATAAAGCACTATTCTTATTCTAGAAAAGCGCCCTTTAATTAAACTCCATTTATAAAGGTGAAAAGGAGTTATCAGTAATTGCTACTTATTCTCTATAAAAAGTATCCAACTAAGTGTAGTGTTTCCAAATAAATCCTCTTGGAGAAGTTACTTATTCTTATAATTTATGGCCTCTTTAAATTCTTCGCTAGCTCTGATATTGTAAAACATATTTCTACTTTTTATGTTCGCTATTGTTCCTGTTTTTGTATGGTCTATCCACAAATAATATTCACCATCGCTTAGTTTGATTTTATATTGCGGAACTATTTGGTTATCTACTTCACCAAATTCTCTAGCCTTTTTAAATGTTTTCTCTATAATTTTAATATCCTTCACATCAGATATTAATTGTAATGTATCTGGTTTTTCTTCTTCAAAATTAATTAATTCTTGAATTTCTATAGTGTTTATTGTTTCTCTAGTGCTGTCACAAGCTACTAACCACATAGTACAAATAATTACAAATAAAATTGTCTTTATATTCATCTTATGTTCACCTCTTTTTGTTATTACCTATATACTATTCGGATTTATTGTATCAGTAAAAAATTCTATATTTCCCCATTAAGTCCTTCTTCAATAACTAAATGCTGTGTTAGTTGAACAAAAAAGCTAGCAAAGTATCATTTAGTAACTCCCCTTAAGATTGTGGAATAACTATAATGTGATTTCAATTGATAACACTAAATCCTACCTGTGCTTCTAATACATACTTTTCCTCTGGTTCAGTCCCCTCTGAAACTCTAATATAAAAATCTGCAATACCGTTTACGACATAATGTCCAGCAGGAAATTCTTTATCCATAACTCGTTTCATGAAATCTTTATATTCATTTTTGTCTTCGGAACTATATCCTCCACTGCCAACATATTCTTCTCGAAGTGGTTCCCCCTTAACTAATGTCGTACTAATTAACGGCTCATTCATTCCATATTCAATTTCATAATTTCTCGTAGTCTCAACCATTGGAAACGAAAATGGCGAAGCAGAATGGAAAATTTCAATTTCTCCTTTATCACCTGTATATTCCAGTTCTGCGTATATTTTTATCGGCTCATTTTCACTATACTCTGCTTTTTCGGTTACAAGTCGATAGGTAAAATCCCCCTCAGTGACTTTGGCCTGTGTTTCCAGCTTATCTGTGTTGGACACCTCATTATCAAGCTTCTTGTCATTACTTTGTTGGCAACCAAATAGAATAATTGATATAAATACAAAAGATAAAATCGTTGTTATTTTTTTCATTTAGTCATACCTCCTAGTATAATTAGACGGGGTTTCATAGCTTTCGTTTCAAAATAAATCCAGTAGCTTCTTTTTTACACTAACTGACTCGATTGTTGAATAACGTGTTTATCTTGGAAGGAAAAAATAATGCAATAAAAAAGAAGACCGTTGCCTCGACAAGGGTCTTCTTTATATGTCTTATATGGGTGGCGGGACATTACCGCCGCAGAGCTTTAAAAGTACTCCCAATTATAGATTGAGTTTTTACTAAAGAAACTAATGTATAGTCATACTGGTATCAGTTTTTACCACACCAAGTAAATATCCTTCATATATATCTTCCCGATCATAGTTTTCGTTGATTAATGTCAGGTTTGCTAGTACTTCAACTTTTTCTGCAGGATAATTTCCGGATCTAGAGACAGCTGAAATAAATTCAGTTTCTATCTTTTGAGTGTCAGATAAAATCTCAATTTTTGGCTGATTCATTACAGTTATCTTATGACTAATTGGGTTAAGTTCAAGAGTAGCAATTAGTTTAATCTTGGATTTTTTTAATTTGATCTCACGATAAACAAGCTTTTGATTGCTTTTACTCAGTTTCTCACCATAAGTAAATAATAGTTTATTTGATTCCTTATCTCTAATATCGATAATTATCGTTTCATTTTCTACTCTTTTATAAAGATTTACTTGTTCTTTTCTATAGGGTATTTCTATATATAAATCATTCAATGCTATTTGGTGCTCACCTAATCCAATATCATCTTCTATTATCTTTTCTCCCTTTATTTCCTCAGTAACTGTTTCTTTTGGGGGTACAGCATTTTCCTGTTTTTCACAGCCTGTAACATTACCTAAAATTAATATTAGGATTACAAATAAATTGTGTGATGTTTTCCTCATAAATAAGCATCCTTTTTAAAATGTCATTTGGTTCCAATTGTAACATATTGTTTAAATTTTCATTGTTTTAAAAATAACAATCTCTTCTAAGGTATTGCTCAACAATCTGGCCCTATAACGGAAAACGCAATTTTCATATTGAAGAATCGCGCCCTTTAATTGAATAACTAAGTCTAATATTAATGGTTAATTCTGACGTAAGAGTGGAGCATTATTATTGAATATCTAATGCAGTTACATAAGTAGCAGTACTACCTTCCCATGTTCCTACTATTTCAACTATATACTTCCCTTTTTCTTTTATTTCTTCAAACGTATTATACGTTGCAACCACATTATTATTGTCCCAGACTTTTATTTCATATTGAGTTGGTTCTTTTTCAAAATCTAATTTTACAGTTTCGGCTATATTAGCTTTAACACCCTGTTCGATATTTACCATCTCGGTTGGAGGAGCATGATCTGCCTCCACAGTTACTACTTGCCCTGTACTTTTATCAAAATAACTCCAACTATAAATTCCTCGGTAAGTTATAATCTCGTCTTTGCCAATTTTTAATTTTATAGCGGGTGGTTCTTCCCGATTATTTGACTTTGTGATTATATTATTACTTGTACTTTTAGATGTATCCTCTTCGACATTACTACACCCTAATAATGTGAATAACATCATTAATGAAAACCCCATTCGAATTAATATATTCATAATATTCCTCCTTTTTAAATTAGTCGACATTTTAAAGTTACAAAACATTTTATCCTAGTAGTCTGTTAATTTAAGTTTATTTTTTTATCTGTACTTAAACATTAATATCAATTTTTTTGTGTTGTTGTAGCAGCGTTGGACAACTTGCGCTAGACACAGCTTAAAAAGCTTCTTTTCCACTAAAAAAGGCTATGGTACGTTTTTTGAATTTGTACCATAACCTTTTACTATTTACTTAATAGGGATTTTTACAATCGCTATTGTCTCTTTTTCATTTATTCTATCAAATGTAATCGTTCCATTGTATTTATTAATTGTTTCTTTAACAATAAACAAACCTTGTCCTCTAACTCTTCCTTTCTCTACTTTTTTCGTTGAGTAGCCTTGTTTAAATATTTGATTTTTATCAGGTAGCTTTCGCCCAGTGTTCGTAATCGAGAACGTATAATATAACTCGTCTGCTTTACAGCTAACTGTAATTTTACGTAGTTCCTCTGGCAACTCCATTGTTGCTTCTATCGCATTATCAATTATGTTCGATAATATATTGATTAAATCAATCGTTTTTATGTTATCAAATGGATTGTCATCAACAGTTATCTGTATATCAATTTGTTGATTTTGACATGTTAATTTTTTTGTTTGCAGTAATATCGCTAATCCTGGGTGATCAAGATTCAATTTAATAGATTCAATTGTCTGTATATCTTTAGACAAAGAATCGACATACTTTGTCGCTTGATCTACCTCACCTATATGCAGAAAGCCATGTAAAACCTGGATGTGATTAATATAATCGTGCCTAAATGATGAGACAGAAGCAATTAACGTTTTAATTTCCTTTTGATACGTATCCTCCGTAGTTCCAACTTCTTTTTGATACCACTTTTGTAAAAGTAAGAAAGAAATAATAACAATAATAACAAAAAGTCCGCTGAGTACTAATAGAAAAATATTACTATTAATAACTGTTTCTTTAATCCCGTCAAGTGTCTCCGTACTAATATCAATGCCAAGGTAGCTGATGATTTCCCCATTTTCATTCATAACAGGCGTCCCAACCGTTATATAATGATGACCATATTTCGTATCTTCCAGAATCCCTGTTACAAATTGCTTTCCTTCCTCATACGCTAATTTCACTTGGGCTTCCGGTACAGTACACCCTTCACCTATTGGAAAATCATTTGGATTATCCTTGTTTTCAGGATAACCTACAATTAAAGCTTTCGATGTAGTAGGATTGTCTATTTCCATAGTATAGACGTATAATACGCCTAGTTTTTCTCGGGCATCATTCAAATAATGCCGTATTGTCCAATAATCTTCATCACGATTCCGTTCTTTTAAAAATCGCTCATACGTTTCCAGGTCAATCGCCTTTGCAATGGATTTGGCAGCTTCAAGATTTTGGTTAGCAATCGCCTCTTCCACGGTATCTTCAATCTTTATATAGGAAGTATACATACTAATTCCAATAAAGAATATGACTAATACTATAGATAACACTATTATTAGCTTTAATTTAAAACGTTTCATATCAAAATAATCTTCCTTACTATTAAATACATATTTTGCTGTAAATTAAACAATTAAATTATTTCCCTGAAATTGAAATAGCCCTTCCCACCGACTGTTGAAATAAGGGCTATTTCATTTAATTTCTTTATTCTTTGTACCAATAAAACACATTTTAATACCATTAAGTCATTACTTTCAATTAGTAATCTGTTATAAAATCTATAATTGTTACTATTAATTCGATATAAAGGAACAAAAAACAGTATAAACGTTCTAAATCCTTTTGTCCAAAAAACTTTAATATTACCAGGAATGCAATTATTTACTTTTTTCACAAAGTTAATCCAATTTTTATAGAATACTGCTGAGTTAATTTCTTTAATAATCTTGCTAGATTTTCTCGCAAGATTATGATGTACTTACCAAAGTTTATTTTTAACCTTATTGTACTAACCTACTTCGTCTTTAAGTTCATCATTTCACAATTCCACCTAAATATTAATATAAATATCCAGTCTTTTTAGTAAAGGATATTGTTCAATTATATGACCCTATAATGGAAAAACGCAATCTTCCTATTGAAGAATCACGCACGATTGTGGAAGATTGGATTTCTGTATCCCCAAACGCTCCAATAAAAAAGCACTTTCCTTATTCAAGGATAGCGCCTATGAATTGAAGAAGTTATTTAATTAGAAATCTTTATGCCATTCATCATCTAAAATCACACCTTTTTCATCAATATAACTCATAGCAAACGAACCGTGGTTTAATTTATCTTCGCTTTTTAAAGAAGCAATTAATTCATTTAGGATTTTTTCGTCATCATCGCTCTTTTTACGAGGGACAGTAATACGGATGATTGGTGCAACATCAAATTCTTTATAACTTTTAGGTTTTTGAGGATCGATATCTAATTCTCGACCGATAGTATCATTGGTAAAGTAAACGAAGAAATCCGTTGTTTCACCAAAACTTTCTTCAATAAATGGATATATTTCACTTTTTAAGTCTTTTTCCCATTTATCCGCAATGTAAGTGTCCACCATTTGTTTTGTTTCATCATCATAATAAGCTAAAAACTCTATATTCGTCTTCTTATCCCTGACCTTAGCAGCATATTCAAATCCATAGTTCCCCATATTATCATACAAAGTGTCATATATCTCGAAGTTTTCATTAAAATTATCTTCTAAATATTGTTCAGCTTGAATTCTGACTTCCTCTTCTTTATCTTTGTCTGGTTTCATTTCTAATAGAAAGACAAATACAATTACTCCAACTCCTATTAATATGACACCTAAAATGCTAAGTATGATTTTAAGAAATATTTTCAAAACATCTCCTCCCTCATTCAATAATTTACCATAATATTCTACCTCAGTCTCATACTATAGTTATTCAACAATCTGGCCATATAACGGAAAAACGCGATCTTCTTATTGAAGAATTGCGCCTGATTGTTGAATATGGGTATCATCAGATTTATTCATTTGTAGGCATAAATAAACTTAATAACTTTCCTAAATGACACTTTGTCGATGTTCGAACCAGCAGCATTACAAAGTGTTCAGCTGCTTGTTCTTTCATGTAAAGAATGAGTTTTTTTGAATGATAAGGTATTATTAGGGCTGATACCTATTTGAAGGGAGAATTAAACGATGTTTTCAATTGATAAATATATTGTTTCAATACAGACTAATTTAGAAAAACATACAACTACATTAGTTAAAGAACTGGAAAAAATTATTTCTTACAAATTTGATGATGCTGTTGATTTGGTAGATTTTTCTGTATTTACAGATCCTACAAGATTTGAACTATCTATTATGATGTTTTCGATGGATAGGAATGCAAATGAAGTATTTGGTGAAAACCTTACAGATAAAAGTTTTGCAGGAAGTGTTGAGGTTCTTGGAGTCACGTCATATTATCAGTTGCAAGACAATCAACAAGATACTTTTTGGGATTTCTATGAACAAAATGATGAAGAATTGGCTATTAAGGAACAACAATTATTTACGGAGTGGTTTATTGGATGCTGGGAGAAAGCAGGTGGAAAAGAATTTAACTTACCTGTTTATATTGGGTTCCATGACGAAACATCTTCATATGACTTGCAGAATGCAAAGTTTATAGAGGATGAGGAAAAATGGATTTAGGAATCACTATACATCTACATCAAAATAATGTTCCCAAATCAAAGTTTTGGAACACATTAAAAAGTCACGAATGTTGTTAAATCAACGTTCATGACTTTTTATGAGAACTATTGTTTATACAGTTTTTATACAAAAGGTGCAAACGTTGATGCAGCAGCATTTATATTTGCTGGGCTTGTTCTTTAATTTGCATAAAAATTTGTATAATATATTTCATATCGTTGTAAATCTGCATCTTCTGAATCTTTTCTGACGCTATCTCATGGAAAATGTTATTCAATAATATGGGCCGATTGTTGAATAACTTAATCCTCATTAATTAGATAAGGATTGAACTTTAAAAGCTACTTCTCTCAGTTTAACATCAATATACGATAGCATGTTTATATCTACCCACGTCGGCAAATATATTCCTCTCGCTCTCTCTTTGTCTTTGTATTCCTCACCTTGTCCAGTACCGAATGTTCCATTAATGATTTCAGTTAAGAAAAAGTATTGAGTTCCATTATATTCAATTTTTGCTATACACTCATTGAGCTTTACCTCTACTCCTAATTCCTCAAATGCTTCTCTTTTGGCACCTTCTTCTGGAGTTTCCCCATTTTCTATTCCTCAACATATTTTCAATACCACTATCTAAATTTAATTAACTTACCTGCCTATTGGCTTCCACCTCAAATATCCAATTTGTTTGTTGTATTTTACGCGATTTTCTTATTGAAGAATCGCGCCGATTGTTGAACAATGAATGATCTTAATTTTATGCGTTCACAAGGTTAAGGATAACATTATTCCCTAACAACGCTTTGGGAATCATTAAAGGATTTTATTAGCACTTTCTAGAAATATAATTATATCGATTTAGAAGGTGTCTTATACTTTAATGACGCAATTTAGTGGAATAAGCCGTCTTTAAAAACACAAAGGAGGCATGTATGAAAAAGGTATTAATTTCTTTATTAGCCGTAGCTGTGTTAGTAGGTGGAATGTATTTTGCATCTAACTCTGAACCACCTAAACCAGTCATAACAATAGAAAATAAGACTGTAAAAGTGGCACAAGGTTCTTATTGTTGGAACGGGCTTATTAACGCACAATGTGTTGATAAGATTTCTCCACCTGATCTGATTAAACATCACGAAATTAAAACCGTTGTTGTATCACCTGGAGCTGAATTAAAAATAAAATTTAATCGTAAACCACTAGAGAATACGTTAAACGCATCTATATGGTTCAGTAACAATGAAGTAGAAAATGCTCCATTAAATGAAAATGTATTATCAGTTCCAAAAGAAAAAGGTGTTTATATTTATAGTATTTCTGCATATTGGGAAAAGGGAAGTTCAAGTTATGTCTTTATAATTGAAGTTAAGTAAGTTTTTCACTTAAATGTACTTTAGTGAAAAAGTATTTACAATGTATACATAAATAAATCTAATCACGTTGCCAAATCAAAGTTTTGGAGTGCAAAAAGGGACAAGCGTTGATGTGACAGCGCTTGTCTCTTTTTTAGAGTAACTTTGTTTATACAAATTTTTATACTTCCCTATTGCTGAAAATGGTACAATTCGTCTTCAAGAATTGCGCGCGATTGTTGAAGAACATATTTTGTTTCCCAAACCTCTCACTAGGAGACATTATATAGTTTTACCTTTAAAATTAATAGTAATGACTTCAATTCAAATGAATAACGGGAAAGATAAAAAGTACATGCTACAATACAAATTTTACTTATTCTTAATATCAAACTTATTGGTGTTTTGTTATTTCTAAAGATAAATAAAGCGCCAGAAATTCTATTACATTGACCACTTTAAACAAAAATAAAAAAGACAGAGCATAAAAAGCCATTTTACTCGGTTTCTCTGCAAATAGTTTGGAATTTGAATACAGCCATGATTCCTGCAATAATTGCAACTACAACACCGCTGCCAGTCGCAGTTAAGATAAAAGACTTAAGCCCGGTTGGTTACCAAACTTAAGTCTTTTAATTTTACATGATTGCATTTTTTAACTTTTAGTCAAATCAAGGAATAGTTTATAACTATTCCTTTTGAATGTATCACAACCATCAAGGTGTTCTTTTAAATCATTAATACGGGTCTGCCTCATGGCTTTTCTTCACTGCATCTTTTGTTGCCTCATTCGCAGCGATCGTACCCTGACCATATTTAGAAATCCCTGACTCTCTGCCCGGTAATTTACCTTCCTGAGCCATCTTTTCAATTTCTTTCATTTTCTTTTCTGTCGCTTCCTTCACACGGCGGCCGTAATCTTCATCAGCCTGTGTAAAGTGATTAAACATCGCATCCTGAATACGCTTGTCACAGATTGCCAAAGCATCCGATAAGTTATTTATAAGCTCATCACGTTCCCAGTCTTCAAAACTGCGGTACGTTTCACCTGCTTGGCCATAGTTATTCGGGCGATCAATAGGCTCACTCATTAATGCCGCATTATAAGACGGTTGATGTGGTGGATATGCTTTATCCCCTGCATCACGGTAGCCACCAATCATTGACGGTTCATAATTGATATGTGGGCTTTCGCCGGATTCTTTCGGATCACGAGTATCCATCTGACCACGCTGCTGATTTGTACGAACCGGTACCTTTGGTGCGTTGACTGGCAATTTCAAATAGTTTGAGCCTACACGGTAACGCTGTGTATCTGAGTAAGAGAATGTACGTCCCTGCAGCATTTTATCATCCGAAAAGTCCATACCGTCTACTAGAACACCAGTACCGAATGCAGCCTGCTCGATTTCTGCATGAAAGTCTTCCGGATTACGGTTAAGTACCATTCTACCTACAGGCAGCCAAGGAAACTTATCTTCTGGCCAAAGCTTTGTATCATCAAGTGGATCAAAATCCAGTTCTGGATGATAGTCGTCCTCCATAATCTGAACGAACAGCTCCCATTCTGGATACTCACCACGTTCAATTGCTTCATACAAGTCCTGAGTAGCGTGTCCTACGTTTGTAGCCTGGATGGAGTTTGCCTCTTCTTGTGTCAAATTACGGATGCCCTGTTTTGGTTCCCAGTGATACTTCACAAGTACAGCTTTCCCTTCTTCATTAACCCATTTATATGTGTTAACCCCTGAACCCTGCATATGGCGGTATGTCGCTGGAATCCCCCAAGGTGAAAATAGGAACGTAATCATATGCGTCGCTTCCGGTGAACGTGAAACAAAATCAAACATACGCTGTGGATTCGGTACGTTGGAAGCCGGATCTGCTTTAAAAGCATGAATCATATCAGGGAACTTCATCGCATCACGAATAAAGAAAATCTTTAGATTGTTACCTACAAGATCCCAGTTACCATCTTCCGTATACATTTTCACTGCAAAGCCGCGCGGGTCTCGTGCAGTCTCAGGCGAATCCTTTGCACCTGCCACGGTAGAAAAACGCACCATAAGTGGCGTTTGTTTACCGGCACCAGAAAAGACTTTGGCGCGGGTATATTTTTCTACAGGCTCATCTCCCACCTTACCGTAAGTTTCAAAATAACCGAAAGCACCTGAACCACGTGCATGTACTACACGTTCAGGAACTTCTTCACGGTCGAAGTGTGAAATTTTTTCAATGAAGTGGTAATTTTCTAAAGTTGCTGGTCCACGGTTACCCACTGTACGGATATTCTGGTTGTCTCTTACAGGGTGTCCTTGACGTGTTGTTAGAATTTCACGTTCCCCATCTTCTTTTTTTGCAACATGTTTGTCTTTATTATCTGCCATAATATAACCTCCTAAAAATACTTCACTTATAAACACTAATAAAAAATACTACAACACTATGCTTTATACCCGATTTCCTCCGTATATATTCAAAGAAATGAAAATTATCCAGAGTATAACCTGTACTGTTAATTCATGGGGCACTTTAAAACAGGCTATTGAAGTATTAGGAGGGTTGAAATAGAAGCTAAAAATTTAGAGTTTTTATGATAAACAGAACAGTGAGGGGTTTAGGAGTAAGGGATTCTTGGAAAAAAGTTATGCGTGCATGTTAATGATTTTAAAAATAAAGAAATCCCTTAAAACAAAAGCATAAGCTCTTAATTTAAGGGATTATAAAGTTTTGTTACGCTAAAGGAAGAATTGCCTTAAGTCACTATTCATTTACTTACAATAATTACCTTGGCCCATTTCGATCTAAAATGGCGGATGTGTTATCTTCATGTAGGTTGTTCAAAGTTGTTGTTGTACTATCCCTTGCATATACATGTTCTTTACCTAAAGGAATATCCGTAGTTTGAACTTCTGATGCCTGTACTAACAATGCTTCGCTATCGTTTTGTGACATGCCAAATGCTTCACTTATTAGTTCAGCTCCTGTTTTTCCATGATTCGCCTTCGAAACGTTCTTCCCCATATTCCCACCTCCTATATATAGAATGTGTGTATGTTCATTATATATGTAAAATATCTAGGAGGTTTCATTTGCCAATCAATATAAAGCAGACTTAACTTCAAAATTATTCTGTTTCATTTTTAAAATGAGAGATATCACCAATCATCTTAAAATTAAACTGTTCCCCATCCCATTGAAAAATTGTAAGACTTGTTCCATGTATAAAAGGAGGGTCCCACATTTTATCAGTTGAAATGTCCATAGTAAATGACAAGATGGCCTTTATGACTACTGCATGTGTAACAATTAATATATTTCCGTCACTGTTGCTGGAAATAACTTTACTTAAAACCTCTTCAACTCTCCTTTTAAAAGTAATTAGCCCTTCTCCGTAGTGAGGTTTATGGTTATACATCTGAGGTATATGCCAAAAATTATGATATTCATTTTTATAATTGTCTACAGCTTCAATTTCATCTTTAGTTTTGCCTTCCCAATCGCCAAAATTCATCTCTTTTAAATTTTCGATAGTATAAATAGGAACATCCTTATCTGATTTTATGTAATTGGCAGTTTGAAGAGCTCTCTCCAGTGGGCTTGTATATATTGCGGAAAAATCAATATTTCTTAAACGATTTCCTAACATAATAGCATGTTCAATTCCCTTGTCTGTAAGCTGTGAATTTTTTGAACCCTGTAAACGATTTTCTATATTCCATTGAGTCTCCCCATGACGAGTAAGGTAGATATTTAGCATATGTGTCTCCTTTAATTAATACTTCCATTGACTTTTTATATAAGCATACCCCACACCTTGGATAGATGGTTTAACTTAATAGCTGGACTAGCAGCAAAATTTTGTAACCGAAAGAAAACAGTATGTGAAAATTATTTATTACACTAAAATCAAGCAAGGCACTCTACGAAATTATATCGTTGGGTACCTTAATTTTCAGCTTTAAGAGACCGTTCATTACTAATTTTCACTTATGATGGCTATAATTAGTTTTCAGGGGATTCAACCTCCTAGCCTAAATAGGGCTATTTTAAGCGATTCTCATCTGAAAAAACTTCTTTCGCAATTAATTCATAGGATTGGATTCGATCTTCAGGTAAATATGTGATTGTATTGATCATCACTTCATCTGCTTCGTATCTTGTTTTCAACTCATATAATTTCTGCTTCACTTCCTGAGGATTACCAATAATTATTTTTTGTCTAACTTTTTCCAATGTTTCTTTATCTTTTTCAGTGAGTTTATATTGCTGAGCAACACTTATAGAGGGAACCCCTTGTTGGCTTTCCCCTTTTTCCATTTTTAAAGACCAAATGAGAAAGCTTAATGCAACTTCTTCGGCTTTTTCCGTTGTCTCTGCACAAATAACGTTAACAGTTAGGATGACTTGTGGTTTTTGTCCTTCTTTTCTTGGTTTAAAGCGATTAATATATTCCTTGATAATAGCAGCTCCATCTTCATCGCTCATAAAATAACCGAAAGTATACGGCACACCATTTTCCGCTGCGAGTATAGCACTTTTCTTTCCAGTCCCAAGGAGCCAAGGGATTGGCGGATTTTCAGGTATAGGAGAAGCCGATAACTTTGAATATTCGCTATCAGTTGGAAAATCATCATCTAAAAAATGAAGGAGGTCTCTCAGTAACGAAGGAAAGTTCCCGACATTTTTTATAAAGTTACCGGACAAAGCAGTCATCGCTTCAGCGGATCCACCTGGCGCTCGTCCAATTCCTAAATCAATACGATTTGGAAAAAGTGTCGCTAACGTATTAAAGATTTCAGCAACTTTAAACGGTCGATAATGAGGCAATAAAACAGCGCCAGATCCTATCCGAATTCGATTCGTGTTTGCCCCTATGTAGCCTAACATCACTTCAGGTGCAGGGCATGCCAGTCCAGATAAATCATGATGTTCGGCAATCCAGTATCTTGTATATCCCAGTGCTTCCCCTGCATGCGCTAATTTCATTGACCAATTTAATGCATCCTGAGGAGTTTGATTTGATGGGATTGGTGATTGATCCAATATGCTTAATCTCATGATATTTCAGTCCTTTTCTTCCACTAACGTCAATTTATACTGTCCTACCTGATCTTTTTCATACAAATTTGTAATAGAAGTGGAATAGTTATAAATCGTCCCTCTAAACATTATCTCTCTTTCAGGAATCTTAACGTCAAATGTTCCTTTGTAAAGTAACATTGCGATGTCATGATATTCTTCACTTGTCACGTCAAAAATGACTGAGACTTTATAGAGCTCATTTACTTTTTCTTCTTCATAGCTATTTAATTGAATTACTCTTTCATCTAACATTATTTTACTGACCAAAAAATCACCCCTTATTAAAATATCTATATAACGTATAATCTATTCGTTGCAAAAATCTACAAATTTTTTAGCCTGTATTAAGGACATTCCTGTTTGTTCTCTCACAAACTTCACTGCTTTAACTTCACCGACTGACTTTATTTTCTCTTTTACTAAGGCAATCAGTTCCTCGTTATAGATTTTAGTATAGTCCATTTTTTTCGCTCCCTTATGTATTTTTAGAGTTACTAATTCCATTATACTTAAAAATTTAACATAAATATCTTTTAATTCCGACAATATTCTCTATCGTGACTAGCTACCAAATCAAACATATGCAATAATGTATAAATAGTAAAAATAATTAGAAAAAATAGATTATTCTATTTTCCTTGATGGAGGGATTGTTTTGTCAACAATTAAAACAGCGATGATTGTCGGTGGGGGTATTGGTGGACTCGTTACAGCACTTAAACTTCACCGTACAGGCATATCTGTAAAAGTATTTGAAAGTGTAGAAACAATTAAAGCACTGGGAGTCGGCATTAATCTATTACCCCATTCGGTTCGCGTGCTAACAGACTTAGGTTTAGCAGAGGAACTAGAACAGACAGGCTTACCGACAGCCGAGTTAATGTATGTGAATAAATTTGGGCAAAAAATTTGGCAAGAAGACCGCGGCATCAACGCTGGTTACAAATGGCCACAATATTCGATTCACCGTGGACGCTTACAAATGCTCCTGTTAAAGACCGTAAAGGATCAATTAGGTGAAGAAGCCGTTTTAACAGGTCACCATTTAACATCTTTTGAAAATGAGAAGGATGGCGTCGCTGCTCATTTTGAAAATAAAAAAACAGGTGAATCATTAGGTACATATCGTGCAGATATTATGATTGCAGCAGATGGCATTCATTCCGTTGTACGAAAATTCTTCTATCCAAACGAAGGACTGCCAAAATATAGCGGACGCATCTTATGGCGTGGGATTACAGAAGCAACACCTTATTTAACAGGTCGTTCAATGATTATGGCTGGTTACCAGGACCAAAAATTTGTTGCCTACCCCATTTGTCCAGATACAGCTGCTCAAGGAAGTTCTTTAGTCAATTGGATTGCGGAATTAAATGTCGAGACAATGCCTGATCGCGCAGATTGGAACAAAGAAATTGATAAAGAGAAATTTGCGCCTGCCTTTAAAAACTGGGACTTTGGCTGGCTGAATGTACCAAAAATTATTGAAGAAGCAGAAGCTGTTTATGAATTCCCGATGGTTGACCGTGATCCACTTCCACAATGGACATTTGGACGTATCACCTTACTGGGCGATGCGGCACATCCAATGTATCCAATCGGTTCAAATGGTGCATCTCAAGCCATTTTAGATGCGGATGCCCTTGGACAAGTGATTGCGGAACAACAAGATCAAGATGCGGTGACTACATTAAAAGTATATGAAGCACTGCGACGAGAAGCAACAGCGAATATTGTTTTAACGAATCGCCAAAACGGTCCAGAAGTGGTGATGCAGATTGTAGAAGACCGTGCACCAAACGGCTTTGCTAACTTAGATGATATAATTTCAGACACAGAACTTGAAGAAATTGCAGTTCGCTATAAGAAGATTGCTGGTTTTGACCGCGAAACATTAAATGCCAAATAGAAGAACTAAATTTTTTTGCGCGTCACACTTTAGCGCACAAACGCGTTGAAGCGTTTGTGCACTAAAGTACTTTCTAAAAAAGAGGTGTTAATCAATGAGTGCTTTACATATAAACGAAGTGATTGATAGGAGTCGCTTTAGCGCCTTCCATCTCTCCATTATCTTTTGGTGCTTTTTTATTATTCTTATGGATGGATACGATGTAGTCATCTATGGATCGGTTATCCCATCTTTAATAGAAGAATGGGGGATTTCAACTGTTACTGCGGGGGCCATTGGGAGTTATTCAGCCGCTGGGACAGCAGTAGGAGCAATTATTTTTGGACTTTTAGCCGATAAAATCGGCAGAAAAAAAGTAATTATCATTTGTACCGTAATGTTTAGTCTCTTCACAGCAATATCTCCTTTTGCAGGAGGTCCTGTCCTATTTGCAATCCTTCGCGTTATTGCGGGTCTTGGACTAGGAGGCGTTATGCCGAACGTCATTGCGCTATCTACGGAGTATGCTCCTAAAAAAATTAGAGGGGCCATTGTTTCATTTATTTTCTGTGGTTATTCGATCGGGGCGATTGCAGCAGCTTTATTCAGTAAGTCTCTATTACCGACAGTGGGCTGGAAACCAATTTTCTGGATTGCCGCTCTTCCACTTTTAGCATTGCCATTTTTAGCAAAACAGCTTCCAGAATCGGCAAACTTCCTTTTAGCGAAAGGAAAAGAAGCAGAAGTAAAGAAAATCCTTGGGAAACTCAACCCTGAAATGTCATTTTCTCAAGGCGTAGTACTAGCAAAACCAGCAGCAAAAGCACCAGGCTCTCCACTTGTGAAGCTTTTTGAAAATAAATTAGCACTTAGTACGGTCATGTTTTGGATATCTTGTTTTTCTTGTTTCGTCCTTATCTACGCGATGAACGTATGGCTGCCAAAACTAATGGTTGAAGCTGGCTATAGTTTAAGTAATAGTCTTTTATTTGTTGTTGCTTTAAATATGGGAGCTATTGTAGGTACGATTGCGTTCGGGCGTTTAACGGATAAATTTGGCTTTAAAAAAGTAATGGTACCACTCTATTTCGGAGGGGCACTTGCACTAGCTGCGGTTGGATTAACAAACAACACAGTACTTGCGTATGTATTAATTGGGATTATTGGCGCAGCATCAATTGGTGTGCAAAATATTAGCAATGCCTTTGTATCACAGTTCTATCGACCAGAAATTCGTTCAACCGGTGTGGGAGCGGCCATGGCATTTGGACGAGTTGGCGGTATTTTCGCACCAACATTTGTAGGCATTCTCTTAACAATGAACCTGTCTGCTCAAATGAACTTTACACTTCTTGGCACAGCCGCTCTTTTAGGAGGAATCGCTATTTTATTTGTTCAGGAAAAACATGCTTTTTATCGCCCAGGTGGGGCTATGGAAGCAGAAAGTTCTTCTCAATCATCAACGGCTGAAATTACCCATTCCGTTTAATTTCAGATAAATTCACATGCACCAATGGCTATCTGATTTTTTCAGATGGCTTTTTGCAGTCTTTATTCAATGACGGTTTGCAGTTCTAATTTCTCTTATTTCATCGTACACTTGCCATGATGCATATCTTTAATAGGAGGTAAAGATTTGTCTGAACCATTTGAATTCAAGGTATCTGCAGACAAAATTCCTCAACCGATACGTGAAGACGGAGCAGGTGCTACTGATACTGGGCCACGTGATATTTTACGCGCATTAGAAAACCCAAATATGCTTGTACCGCCGGAAACGGATGCGGGAACGGTGCCAAATCTACGCTTTTCTTTTTCTGATACAAATATGACCTTAAAATTTGGTGGCTGGTCGAGACAAATATCGATGCGTGAGCTGCCGGTGGCTACGACGATCGCTGGTGTTAATATGCGTTTAACTCCCGGTGGCGTAAGAGAGCTACATTGGCATAAAGAGCTAGAATTTTGTTTTATGACTGTAGGTAGAGCAAGAATTACAGCGGTCGATCAAAACGGAAAAACTTTATTGCCGATGTAGGAGTGGGTGATTTATGGTACTTCCCTCCAGGTATTCCCCATTCCATTCAAGGACTTGAAGAGGGCTGTGAATTTTTATTAATGTTTGATAATGGAATGTTTTCAGATTTAGATACGTTCACAATTTCCGACTGGTTTGCCCATACCCCAAAAGATGTTCTATCTTCTAACTTTGGGGTACCAGAGAGCGCCTTTCGAAATATTCCAAAGCAGGAAAAATACATTTATCAAGGTGAGGTTCCTGGTCCTATTGAGGAAGTGGCAATTCCAGATCCATTCGGCACAAGAAATTTCACACATAGTTTGCTTGGTCAAGAGCCAATTCTTTCACCGGGAGGATCAGTTCGTATTGCAGATTCAACAAATTTCCCAGTGGCACAGGAAATTTCAGTGGCGCTCGTTGAAATTCTACCAGGGGCAATGAGGGAACTACACTGGCATCCAAATAATGATGAATTCCAGTATTTCTTATCTGGTCAAGGTCGTATGACAGCATACGCCGCTAACGGAGTAGCACGGACTTTCGATGTGAGGTCAGGAGATGTAGGCTATATCCCTTTTTGCTATGGACATTATATTCAAAACACAGGCAATGAATCCCTTTGGTATTTAGAAGTATTTAAAAGTCCTAACTATGCGGATATTTCATTAACACAATGGATGGCGCTAGTTCCTAAACAAATCGTAAGTAGCAATTTAAATGTAGGACCAGAATTAATGGACTCGTTACGTAAAGAGAAATGGGCTGTTGTTAAATTCCCTGGGTATACTTATCAAGATTTTAAGTAGTTCATACACAAAGACGGTTTAGAAATATCTCTAAACCGTCTTTTTCTAGTTACATCTATTTTATTTCAATCGCCAAACGCAAATTCGAGATAACTCCAATAAGCAATACTAACGAACAAACCATTTTTTCAAAAGGCGTTCCAAACAATTGTTGTATAAATCCAAAGGACCAAAGTACAACAAAAAACCAACATATAAAGGTTATTCCTCTTTTGTATTTATTTAATTTAATTCTCCCGACAATCAATGTAAAAACTACTCCAATAATAGAAATAACGATATTTATAACAGTTATTGGTAGCTGTTCAGCGAATGATTCAGACCTTCCGCCATTAACCCATGTGAATGGAATAATTTTGCTTAAAATAAGAAGGTGGATTAAAATCGTCAAAGAGTAAAAAATAATCCCCATAAATACAGCAGTTTTCATATTAATTTTCCTGAGTTTTTCTAAAATAAATTCACCTCAATTTCTTCCTGCTTTCATTTTATTAATCCAGTAATATACTATGCCTATAAATAATTATTTTATTTTTTAGTAAGACATTAAACGAATCGGTTCATTTAGTGCCTTTTGAGTAAACATAGCGTCAATTTGGAGCGAATCTTATTAATGCTACAACAGATAAAGCAGAAAATATAAAAAAAGAGTAATACAGACCAGCTGTTTACTCTCTAAATGAAGAAATTAATATTATTTTTAAACATTCACAAGCTTCATCTCGAATTTAACTCAATTGCTCATAAGCCTCTTCAAATTCACGGTTAAACATATCTTTAAATTCCAATGATTTGAAAAACGGAACATCCAATCGAGAGTTTACTATGAGTAAAATTACTTTTAATGAACATCAACGCATAGGAAAATTGAAACAAATTCAAATGATTGCTTTGATATTGAAAGTGCCTCCTATTATTAAGCCTTTTTCTTAAGTAATCCAATCGAAACAGCTGCTACTGCTGAACCTATCAAAATAGCTGCTAAGTAAAGTGCTGCTTTCCCAAGACCACCGTCTACAAGACCCATTACGAAAATACCACCATGCGGCGCGCGTAATGCGATGTCAAACATGATTGTTAATGCCCCCGCGATTGCAGAACCAAGTACAAATGAAGGAATCACACGAACAGGGTCTGCTGCCGCAAATGGAATGGCACCCTCGGATATAAAGCATGCTCCAAGAACATAAGCCGTTTTCCCTGCCTCACGCTCTTGCTTCGTGAAACGGTTTTTAAAGAATGTTGTTGCTAAACCTACTGCTAATGGAGGGACCATACCGCCTGCCATTACTGCAGCCATAATGTTATAGTTACCGCTTGCCAGCATCGCAATTCCAAATGTATATGCGGCTTTATTGAGTGGACCACCCATATCAACTGCCATCATCCCACCTAATAATAAACCGAGAAGAATTGTATTCGTACCACTTAACCCTTCTAGGAAACTAGTAAGCCCCGTGTATAACTTTGTAAGCTGAGGGTTTACTAGCATCATCGCAATACCTGTTAATCCAATACCAAACACCGGCAGAAATAAAACTGGTTTTAATCCTTCAAGCTGTGAAGGTAATTTTTCGAATACCTTTTTAAGACCCAATACAATATAACCTGCTAAGAAACCAGCAAGTAAACCACCTATAAAGCCCGAGTTAGCCCCTGCATCATTTGTCACGGTAATGGCCAACAAACCCCCAACCATACCAGGTGCAAAACCTGGACGATCGGCAATACTCATTGCGATAAATCCGGCTAATACTGGCACCATTAAGAAGAATGCGTTACCGCCACCGATTGTGTTAAGCATTGCTGCAAATTCATTGTACGAAGGGTCGTTCGGATTTGATGAGTTAATGCCCCAGAAGAATGAAAGTGCAATTAAAATACCGCCACCTACTACAAATGGAAGCATGTTCGATACGCCATTCATCAAGTGTTTATAAAATTCGAAACCGCCCTTTCCCTCTGATTGCTCATCTGAAACGTCTCTGCCACCTTCATGCGTATATACCGGCACATCGCCAGAAATTGCACGGTCGATTAATGCATCTACCTCGTAAATGGCTTTACCTACTTTTGTTTGGATGACTTTTTTACCATTAAAACGTGCCATTTCAACTTTTGTGTCGGCTGCTACGATAATTACGTCTGCATCTGCAATTTCTTCTGCTGTTAGACGATTTTTTACACCGCCCGAACCATTTGTTTCCACCTTCATTGCAACATTTTTTTGTGCTGCTGTTGTTTGAAGCTTTTCTGCCGCCATAAATGTATGTGCGATACCTGTCGGGCATGCTGTTACAGCTAAAATACGCTTGCCTATTGTAGTTTCTATTGGCGTCGTTGCTTCTACTGGAGCATCTTCTGCCACCTCGACACCTTCTTTACCTTCAATTGCTGCCAAAATTTCTTCTTTTGACGAAGCTGTCATCATTTTTTCGTTGAATTGTGGGTCCATTAAAAATGTTGCAAGTTTTGATAACGTTTCTAAATGATCATTATTTGCACCTTCATTTGCCGCAATCATGAAAAACAATTTTGCTGGCTGACCATCCAGTGAATCATAATCAACCCCTGCTAATTGGCGCCCAAATGCAATCGCTGGTGCAGAAACTGCTTCTGACTTTGCATGTGGAATGGCTATGCCTTCCCCAATACCTGTTGAACTCTGTGCTTCTCGCGCTTGTAAATCCGCAACATATACTGCTTTGTCGCTAACTTTGCCGGCATCTACTAGTACTTGTGCTAATTCTTCAATGATTTGATCCTTTGTCGCTGCTTGTATGTTTAATTTAATCGTGCTTGCGGTTAATAAGTTTGTAATTCGCATAAAACTATCCCCCTAAAGTTTTTTAACAATCACCTGTTTTACTAGAGCTAAGACATCTTGCTGCTTGCATAAATCTAGTTGAAAGGCTGTTGCACTCCCCGCTGCAACGCCATGCCTGAACGCCTGCTGCCAGTCCCCCGTTTTACAATACATCGCGATTGTAGCCGCTACGACTGAATCACCCGCACCTACAGTATTTACAACCTTGCCCCTTGGTGCAGCTGCATAATACACATCCTCGGCACTAACTAATAAAGCTCCATCGCCCCCAAGTGATACGATGACATGGTGTACACCTAATTCAATGAGCTGCTTCGCATAAGGAATCGCTTCGTCTACCGTTAATAAAGTAGTATTAAAAAGGTCGCCAAGCTCTTCTAAATTTGGCTTCACCAATACAGGTCGATACGGGACGATTTCATGCAACACCTGACCTGCAATATCTGCAACAAGCTGGATACCTTTGCTGGAAAGTACATTAAGTAACGCCGTTAAATCAAAGCCAGCTGGCACTGTGCCTGATAGGACAAACCAGTCATTTTCTTCTAATAACTCTACCTTCTTCAATAATTGCGCGTACATGTCACTAGTAATTGTTGGTGAAGGACCATTAAGCTCGGTCTCTACATCCGATTTAATTTTCACATTGATACGCGTAATTTCATTTGTCTCTATGAAATCGGTCCTAATGTTCTGCTCCTGCAAAATTTGCTTTAAGTAAGCACCTGTAAAACCTCCAACAAAGCCCAATGCCGTTGCTTCACTTTGAAGTCTACTTAATACACGTGCAACATTAATGCCCTTGCCGCCCGGTAAAAAATTCACTTCAGTTGTTCGATTTAATTTCCCTGTTTCGAATTGATCGACATAAGGTGTGTAATCAATAGCTGGTGCAAACGTACAAGTATAAATCATGCGCGTAACACCTCCGTTTTTCTATCGATGTAATCGTATTCTTCATCTGTTAATCCTGCTGTAATTAAAATCGCTTCCTGTAAATCTCCAAATTTCGCAAATTGGCTCAGTCCAAATTTCGAGCGATCGGCAACAACATACGCCTGCTTTGACTGCTTAATCGCGAGTTGCTTTAATGTCGCTTCCTCTAAGTCTGCTGTTGTATAGCCTTGCACCTCTGAAAATCCATTAGCTCCAATAAAGGCCCGGTCAAAATAATATTCTTGAAGCTGAGAAATTGCCTTAGATCCAATGATAGCTTGCGTTTTCGCCTTCACCTGACCGCCAATGATAACGGTTTCAATATTTTGTTCGATTAAAAGTGGCACATGCATTAAACCATTAGTCACAACTTTAACCTGTTTATTCGCGATATGAGGTATAAGATGTAATATCGTAGAACCTGCATCTAAATAAATACATTCACCGTAACGAATATGCTGTGCTGCAAGCTGCATAATTTGCTGTTTTTCAGCTAGCGATTCAACAGACTTCTCAAGTAAGCTTTTTTCACCAAGCATCGGGTTTCGCAAAGTAGCTCCCCCGTGAAAACGATCAATGAATTGCTTCTTATCAAGCTCAGTTAAGTCACGACGTATTGATGATTCCGATGAATGAGTAAAATCAACAAGTTGTTGTAAGGTAGCTGTACCATATTGCCGCAAATACGCTAAAATTTGCTGTTGACGTTCTGTAAAAATAATCGTATTCACCTTCTCACTAAACACCATAAATATGTAAAATATGGAGTTTTTATTGGTTTTAAGTTGATTTTAAACGAAAAATTCTGTAAAATCAATCACATATCATTCACAAACATTCAAATTGTTAATGTTATACCAACAAAACAATCAAATTCATTCAAATATGGAGGTTTTTATTATGTCACAAAAAACATTTACAATCAAAAGCAACGAAGGTTTACACGCACGTCCAGCTAGTGCATTGGTAAAGGTTGCATCCGGTTTCTCTTCTGAAATTTACTTACAATACGGTGAGAAAAACGTGAACTTAAAATCAATTTTAGGCGTTATGTCACTTGGCGTACCAGCAGGCGGAAATATTACAATTACAGCAACTGGTTCTGATGAAGAAGTAGCTCTACAACAATTAGACGCAATTTTAACAGAGCAAGGACTGATTTAATGAAAATCCAAGGAATTGCCGCTGCAAGTGGAATTTCGATTGCAAAAATCGTAAAATTTGAGTCTGTTGCATTACTTGACCAAACAGAAATTGGCACAACTGTTCAGGAGTTAGCTAAGCTAACGCAAGCAATAGACGATTCAAAAATCGATTTACAGCAGCTTGAAGCCCAAACAGCTGAACGTTTAGGAGCATCTGAGGCAGAAGTTTTCGGTGCACATTTACTTGTATTACAGGACCCTGAATATATTGGTGCGATTGAAGCACTTATTCAAGAGGGAAGCGGTGCTACACAGGCGATTGAAGCGGTTCAAAATCAATTTATGGCGCTTTTCTTAGCACTTGATGATGAGTATATGAAGGAACGTGCAGCGGATGTAAACGACGTTTCTCAACGATTAATGCGTAAAGTTACAGGTACAAATGAAAGCGTTTCCGATTATATAGAACCCACTATATTAGTGGCCCATGATCTAACACCTTCAGATACAGCAAAATTGAATGCAGAATTCACACGTGGATTTATCACGGAAAAGGGTGGTAAAACTTCGCACTCTGCCATTTTCGCACGCTCATTGCAAATTCCGGCTATCGTCGGTGCTACTGGCATCATATCTGAAGTGCAAAATGGTGATATCGCGATTATGAATGGTGAGACAGGGGAAATTTTCATTAACCCAACGGCCGAGCAACTTGAACATTATGAGGCGCTTAGCAAAGCACAACTTGAAAAACGCCAAGGTTTACAGGCTTTATTGCACGAAAATACAGTAACGAAAGATGGGCATCATGTCGAACTTGCTGCAAATATTGGGAGCTTAGACGATGCTAAGAAAGCACTTGAGCAAGGTGCAGAAGGCGTTGGCTTATTTCGAACAGAATTTCTGTATTTAGAGCGAGACACTGCGCCTACTGAACAAGAACAGTTCGAAATTTATCGTGATGTTTTAACTGTTATGGGTGAACGCCCAGTCGTGGTACGCACACTTGATATCGGTGGCGACAAAGCGATCCCTTATTTAAATATGCCAAAAGAGGACAATCCATTTTTAGGCTTACGTGCAATTCGTTTATGCTTCGCAAACGAAGAACTATTCCGTACACAGCTTCGAGCATTACTACGTGCGAGTAGCTTTGGTAACTTAAAAATTATGTTTCCGATGATTTCGTCGATCGATGAATTCCGACAAGCTAGGCAGTGGCTGGATGAGGAAAAAGAAGCATTAATTGAACAGGATGTAGAAGTAAGTGACTTCGAAATCGGCATCATGGTTGAAATTCCGAGTGCAGCAATTTTATCACCTGTTTTTGCTAAAGAAGTTGACTTCTTCTCAATCGGCACAAATGACTTAATCCAATACACATTGGCAGCTGATCGAATGAATGAAACCATTTCACATTTATATGAACCATTCCACCCTGCAATTGTATCGCTTGTGAAACTTGTAATTGATAGCGCCCATGCACAGGGGAAATGGGTTGGCATGTGCGGTGAAATGGCCGGAGACTTTGCCGCGATTCCTTTACTTGTAGCACTTGGTCTCGATGAATTTTCAATGAGTGCCCCATCGGTTTTAGCTGCGCGCAAGCAAATTAACAGTTTATCGAAGGATGCGCTACAAGAAAAATTACAGCAAACATACCAGCAATCTACCGCAGAAGGCATACGCGCTATTTGGCATTAAACAAATCAAACCCATCTCGGTACATTTGTGTACCTGGATGGGTTTTCAATTTCATGAACAATTAGTGTGGTTTTCGAATGAAAATACTGGACCCCTACTCAGGATATTTCGAGCTTATGATTTCTTGACGAATCATATCATTAAGGTTTTTAGCTTGGGGACTTTACTTTCTATCTGCCGGTGTCAGGTACTTCATTCCTAATATACGTTTCATCTCTTCGCTCACCCAGTTGCGTAAAGCAATGTTTCCATAACTTCTTGTTTCATCGTATCCCCTAAACAATATAAAATAGTAGGTCATATAATCATCAGATTTTTGCTTTTCAATTTTACATCCTTTCTTATATAAAAAGTCCCTTAACTTTTTAAATTCATGAAAGGTTTCATTTATTTTGGAATCGTACCACTCTTCCAGTACGTCCCTCATTTTTAATTCGGAAATGCAATCTCTATCACGCTCGAGTGTTTTTAAAAATAGTTCCAGTACAATGTACCGGTGAATGTCATCGCTAAGTTTCATGAATTCTTTATGCATATAGACCACTCGCTTTACTGATTGATGGATATACCGCTATTTCTATCCTATACAAGAACACTTGTTTGTATGCGTTAATTATTGAATTTATCCATCTGGAGGAAAAACTTTCAATCGAATAATTGAGTATTTTTCATCGCTGTTTAAGCCATTCTAACTTTTGTTAAGGAGGTGAACAGCTATGGAAAATAATAAACTTAATATTAAACGTCAGCGAAATAACAACAACAACAACAACAACAACAACAACAATAATAATGAATTTGAATTCGGTGAAGATTTCAACTTCGAAAATTTAAATTATCAAAATCAAAATAATCGCAACAATAATAACAACAATAACTTCAATAAGAATAACAAAAATAATAACAAGAATAAGTAATAATACGGACTCCCTTTAGTGGAGATTGTATTATTATAACGATCCCCCAACATATATATATTAACTAAGCAGCCCTTTACCTCCCCACTGGTAAAGGGCTGCTTAATTATTGAAATAAAAATCATTTTTATAGTTGTACGAGTCCCTCTATCTGAATAAGATGCACAGACATCATTTTAAGGAGGACGATTATTGAACTCAATAGCTGCTTACATTTTTTTAGGTGTATCTTTAGCTGCGCCTATCGGTCCTGTCGACGCAGCGCAGCTTGATACAGGGATTAATAGCCTTCCACAAATAAATGGTTTTATGTGCTGTTGAGATGATGAAAGCACTTCTAATAAGGGAATAAGTTGGTCATTCCTAAAACCCCATTTTTGTATAAATAGAACGAGTATGGAGAAGAATGAATTATACTTAATGTTTTGGAGGGGTTTAAAGCATATACGGTTTAACAAGTTCCGTTTGGGGAGAAGAACATGCTATAAAAGTGGCTCGTCGCATTGAAGCAGGTACAACGATGATTAACACTGCCGCAATACAAGGGTTAGATGTTCGTTTCCCATTTGGCGGAGTGAAACAATCAGGCATAGGTCGCGAATACGGATTAGATGGCATCAAATCTTACACAGAAACTCATGTCATCAACCTGCCAAATTACTTAGAATTACCTTATATTCCTGAATAAAAGTATTTCAAAAGAAAAGAGCATTAATCCCCAATTGGTTAATGCTCTTATTTTTGTCTATTCACTTATCTGTGCCCTGTGCTTTCAGGATCTGATATGGGACATTTAATTTTAAGCACCCTGGCTTAACCCATTACCGCTACCCTTCACTTCTTCGCCTGCTTCTTTGACTTTCCCTACAGACTTAGCTTCATCACCAATTTCTTCTGCAATTTTGCGTATGCAGGGTATGGAACATCAACGAAATATGGGGTTGATTTTATTAATGGTGATGGATGAGGATGTGATAAGCCTGCACAGCCATTTTCAGAGAGGTATTAGCGAATTTTCCATTTTTGCTGGAAATCCAAAAGGTTATTTCCATTTTTATCAATTTATTACGAATATCTACAAATCTCTATCCAAAATTATTTGATTTTTATTATATTTTTATATAACAGTTTTCACTACATAATGTTTGTTTATCTATATTTTATTTGCATATTTACACTTTTAATCGATACTTATACTGAATTTTCTAAATATTGTGTTTACAAACGTAGTCTTCCATTACTATAATTTGAGTTATCAGAAATATTGGAGGAAGATATATGTATACACTTCTTGGTTCGATTACTCTATTAATTGTAGGGTATATCATATATGGAAAGTTTATTGAAAAGGTGTTTATTGTTAATGATGCAACGCCGACCCCAGCTTATACAAAAGCTGATAATTTAGATTATATGCCCATGCCTGCCTGGAAGGGCTGGATGATTCAATTATTAAATATCGCAGGGCTTGGACCTATTTACGGTGCCATTGCAGGTGCACTGTATGGACCCGTTGCCATGATTTGGATCGTATTTGGTTGTATTTTTGCCGGTGCCGTTCATGACTATTTTGCAGGGATGTTATCATTACGTCATGGAGGCGCACAATTCCCAGCACTTGTTCAACGTTATTTAGGTAAAGTAATGCGTGTCTTCACTGATATCGTTTCAGTAGTATTAATGGTTTTAGTAGCAGCTGCCTTTACTGCAGGACCTGCTGCTGTTCTTTCGTCAAAATTAGGAATTACATTTATGACAGCACTTATTGCGATTTTCATCTACTTCTTATTAGCAGCAATTTTACCGATCAATCAAATTATCGGTCGTATTTATCCAATATTTGGTGCAGTTTTAATCATTATGGCTGGTGCGGTATTAGTATCACTAGTCACTTCAGGTATTGCGATTCCTGAAGTATCTTTAACTAATATGCATCCGAATGATTTACCGGTTTGGCCATTATTAATGATCACGATTTCTTGTGGCGCAATCTCTGGCTTCCACTCTACACAAAGCCCGATAATTTCAAGAACAATCAAGAAAGAATCGGAAGGTCGTAAAGTCTTCTACGGTGCCATGATTGGTGAAGGTGTCATTGCATTAATTTGGTGTGCGGCTGGTATGAGTTTCTATGGCGGTACAGAAGGATTATTACCAAAAATCTCCGAAATTGGTGCAGGTGGTGTAGTAGACGAAATTTCAATTGCATTACTTGGTACATTTGGTAGTATTTTAGCAATATTGGGGATTGTAATTTTACCAATTACAACAGGTGATACTTCACTACGTTCAGCACGCATGATTGTGTTAGACTTTTTAGGCTCTCGTTTTTCAAAAAATAGTACAACACCAATTTTAGCAACAGTTGCAGTTGCAGCACCCGCATTTTTCCTATCAACAATTGATTATCAATTCTTATGGCGTTATGTAGGGATGACGAATCAAATGGTTGCAACAGTTATGCTTTGGGTTGCAACATCGTATTTATTGAAATCAGGCAAGTTCCACTGGATTGCAGGTTTACCAGCCCTATTCATGACCTCTGTAGTATTTGTATACTTAATGGTAGCGCCAGAAGGATTTGCGCTTGCTTATGAAACAGGTGTCGTCATTGGTTTAAGCTTTACAGTCCTAGTTTCTTTCATTTATATTTATCAAATCTTTAAGCATAAAGCTTTTACAAATCCGGTATTTTTAACAGAGAAATAAGTGATTCAGACTTTTGCTAACTATAAAATCTCGCATTTTTATAATTCCTAAAAATGCGAGATTTTTGTTTTGAGTATGCTTTCGATTTTATACTAAATGAATTCAAAATCTAAATTAATTTTACGTTAATCATTTAAAATTTCACGGAAGCTAACCACCTTGGCTTTACCCATTACTGCCACCCTTCACTTCTTCGCCGGCTTCTTTCACTTTCCCACCGATGTCTTTTAAATCCGTTGTAGCTTCTTTGGCATGTGAAAGAATTTCACTAGACTCGTCCTTTACCATAGTAACTGGGAGAATAATATTCTCGTTTACTTTTTCATAAAGATTTTGAGCATCGCTTATAGCGTCCTTCAAAACGGAAGAAGCGGATTTCAGTCGCTCTTGCAAGTCATCCTTTACTTCTGAAGGATTGTTTTTAACTTGGCTGTACATATCCATTGTCGAATCCTTCATATTTTTGGTTGTCTCAGTTACTTTATTTCTTGTATTTGAGTCAAGCATTGAAAGCGCACCACCAATAACTGCCCCGATTACCATTCCTCTTAAAAGCTTACCATTATTATCATTTTCTGTTGTTGTCGATAAATTGTTATACGAAGTTTGTGTCATAATGAATGCTCCTTTTTGTTTGAATTTGTTAACTTATACGTTAGTTGCCCGATATTTTTCCTATTCAAACAATTAAAGCTCATTCTTTTTTCAGCTATTTAAACAATCCTTAACAAATTAGAAGCTCCTTTTTCATTCTTCAACATTCTTTTATTCACTAAATCTACTTCTTAGATGGCATTAATAAAACCTGTATCTTCCTCTACTACTGCATCTGAAAAGTTTGCATATGTAAACGCCTGTGGGGGATTGAAAATTAAGCTGTTAGCGTCAGATCCAACACACATCACATTGATCATTTGTAGGTAACGCTTGCTTTTCTTTCATTCGGGCGTTCATGATTACGTAGGGCTCTTTAGTAATTCTCATTCGAGTCATCATTTTAGAGAGAGTCAACGGCCGGCTCTGTTGTATTTGATTTTTTTAACGACCAAATATAAGTTAGTGCAAAACAACTTAATAAAATGAACGTTCCAAAGATATACGGGGCTTCCATTTTCCAATCATATAAAATACCTGCACATATTGGACCAATCATATTTCCTAAACTCATATAAGCATTATTTACCCCTGCAGCAAATCCTTGTCCATCCCCTGCCATTTTACTTATTATGGTGTTCACAGCTGGACGAATCAACGTAGCAGCAATAGCATTTAAACTGGCAACAGTTAAAATGATGAAATATCCACTTACATAAATCAACAAATATAACGTCACTGCAGCTAACATTAAATTAACCATAATAATTTTAACTTCACCAAAACGTGCAAAAAGCTTATTGATAATAAACAACTGAATAATTACACCAGCGACCCCACTAACGACTAGAATCGTTGAAATTAAAAACGGTGAATAATTAAATTTATCATTCAAGAAAAGGGACATTGTCGCTTGAATGTTAGCAATTCCAAAACTAAATGTGAACACAACAACCAAAAACACAAAATACGGTAGTTTTACTGAAAGTATCATTTGTTTAAATATATTATCTCGTGGGCTTTGCGTTAGAGATGAAACCCTTTCCTTTTGCTGTGGCAGCATGTAGAATGTTAAAATCGCTGTAATAAATGCAATCATCCCTGCGAAATAAAACGGTAAGTCTAAGTTAATTTCTGCTAAGCCACCGCCAATACCCGGGCCAATTGTAAAGCCTAAACTAATTGCAGCACCAACCAAGCTCATCCCTTTTCCCCGATCTTCTAGAGGAGTTATATCCCCCACATATGCTAAAATCGTTGGCATGATGAAAGCCGCACCGATACCGCTCATAAACCGTGAAACAAATAAAACCCAGAGCTCGTCCGTATAACCAAATAATACTTGTGCTATGCCGTAAATAATGAGCCCTGTAATAATAATATTTTTGCGACTATAGCGATCTGAATAATTCCCAATAATAGGAGAAAAAATAAACTGTGATAAAGAAAATGTGGCTATTAAAAAACCATAAATCTGACCCCGTGCGCCAAATACTTCTAAATAAGCAGGCATTACAGGAACAATCATGCCGATGCCACCCATTGTAATAAACATATTAAACATTAGTAAATAGAGGATCGGTTTATAATTACTATTCGTCATAGCATCATTCCTTATTGACGTATTAGAAAAATAGATAAGTTGTAAACATACTCAGAAAGCTCATTGAGTATATCTACAACTTACTTCGTAGCGTATTTTTTATCGACTTCATGGAAATGATTGATGCTTTTACGCTATCCCAATACTTTTGTTGGATAATCAAATAAATGTTTTCCATATACATCAATAGCATCTTCATATAGCGATGTAACATGTGTCCCAATTGCAATTAAGTCACGTGTAATCATTTCAACCGGATGTCCTTTAATTAGAGCAAAGGCACCTAAAGTTAAGGTACATTTAATGGAGATATCAATACAAATTTGAATAATTTCTGCACGAATCGCTTTAAATTCACTTGGATGCACATATCTGTCCGATTCAAGCATCTCAATGTACGTTTTCATTAAGCTTTTCGCTGAATGCAGCTTAATCATTAGAGTCGCTAAAACTCGTTGGCTTCGTGGACTGGCTCCTTCATTTTCCCCTGACATTCTGACACGACCTTGTGTAGCTTTTTTAAATTCATCTAAAGCACGTTCTGCGGCACCAATAGACATTGCAGGGAACCCAACGAAGAATGCCGGATGGAACGGTGCGTTATAATATAAATAATCTTCATCATAATCTTCAAAATCCGGTTCGCGTTTATGACCCATCTCTTGTAAATCAATAACTAAATCATCTGGTACAAAAACCTTGTCGACAATAATCGTATGACTACCGGAACCTCTTAACCCCATTGAATCCCAGTTTTCAATAATTTGGATATCCTTAGTATTTACTACAAAGCCGGCCATTGTTTTTTCAGTCGAGCCTTCTTTTTGTAATAAAGCTCCAACGCCAACCCAACCCGCATATTTAATGCCACTTACGAAATTATATTTCCCGCTAACGAGATATCCACCTTTCACTTTTTCGATTTGACCGATTGGGGCAAATATATCCGCAAGTAGACCTCCAGACTGTACAATTTCTTTTTGACGATGTTCAGGTAAATAAGCTACCCATGCATTGTGTAACGAAAAGAAATAAGTAATCCATGCAGCCGATAAATTATAGTATCCCACTTCCTTCACCATATCTGCAAAAGTTGTGAAATCAATTTGAGGACCGCCATGACGTTTTGGTAAAATTAATTTGGAAATTTCCTCTTCACGAATTAGATTAATAATAGTTTCTGAAATAGTTGCGTTACAATCAGCTTGCAGTGCCTCAGCTTCAGCCGCTTCCCCTATTCTTTTAGCACTTTCAATTAAAGTTTGACGAATATCCTTACTTTGAATTTCTACATTCATATTCATTACTCCTTTGCTCAATTTTAGTTGAAACCCTTATCCTTCTCACTAAATTTACTTTTCAAATTACAAGAGGGAGTTGTCCGAATTCCAACTTGATATACCTGCCAGGATTATTGATGATTAAAAATAGTATAGGAGTAGTTACTTATTCCACACTTGTTAATAAACGACCAGCTGTCAATGTAGATTCGTCATCTTTCGGATTTGATAAGCCCGACTGTTCGCCCCAGTATGTGAAGCCAACTGCCATTTCATCAAATGACCATTTAACCGGCTCCCAATCCGGCTCGAAAATCAGATAGCCATTAGAGAATATTTCCAGACGTACACCGCTCCCCGGATCTTTTACATAAATATACATTGCTTGGGAAATACCGTGTTTGCCAGGTCCAACAAATTTAATTTCATGCTCACACAATATATCTGCCGCACGTAAAACATCTTGCGAATTATCTAACCAATATGACAAGTGATGCAGTTCATGGGGTGTTTTTGCTCCAGGTGTTGACATAACAGCAACGTCATGCACTAAAGGTGTTACACTCATCCAGCCTGAAATTTGCTTATCATCAGGTGATACCAGATACTCGCGCATTTTAAATCCAAGCTTTTCTGCCAAGAAATCAGTTACAATTTTTGAGTCCATGGACGTAGCTAAATTCACATGATCGATACGACGTGGAGAAATACCTCGTGCCCAAGCTTTGTATGTTTGATTTTTCAACACGGCTTTTCGATGTAACTCTGGTTCCGGCTTCTCCATCTCAAAGTAAATTTCGAAATTGTGACCACTTGGAAGTTGAAAACGGATTGCATCACCTTGACCTGTTTCAGTTCCTGCTGCTACTTCTTCTACTTCGACCCCTGCCTCTCTTAAAAGAATGGCGAAGTTGTTTACATCTTCTTTTCTTTTTGCCTTCCAGCCGATATGATCTATACAAGATTCCTCACCAGCTGTAATAGATAATGTATGGTGTTCGAAATCACCCCAAGCTCTTAAATAATGAACACCATCCACTTCAATAGTTTCTTCTAAACCTACAATATCTTTAAAAAACCATAACGATTTTTCTAAATCTGTGGACACTAGTGCTACATGACCTAGCTTTGCAATTTCTGGTGCATAGTTGAATTTCATCGAATTCCTCCCGTTAATTTATATTTCTATATATTTACTGATAGCGCTTTCATAAATTCCTATACTTCCTCTAAAACCGTGTTCTGCTGTACATTTAACTCAGGTACTTCAACCGACATTGGTTTTAATTTCAATAAACCAAGACTAATTAATGCAATGACAATAAATAATGCAAGGTTAATAATGCCTAATGTTTGAATACCGGCAGCTACACTTTCCATGTTCGCTGTTGACAGCAGCTCAGTGAATTGAACATTTGCCTGCGCTAAAATAGTATCCAATGCCATTGGAATTTCACCTGTAGTTTTTGCTTCGATTAACTGTACCGTTTGCTCGGCATTCAATCCCAATTCCGTTGCAGATGCCGTAATAGCACTATCAAATCCGCGGGAAGTTGATAACCCGTAGATTGTTAATCCTAACGTTGAACCAATTGGTAATCCCAGATCTTTAAATAGTGTGAATGTACCTGTACTGACACCTTTCTTATCTTCTGGTGTATAGTTGATAACGATTTTCATTAACGAAGCATTTAACAGGCTTGAACATATACCAACAAAAGCCATTACTGTTAAAATTGTCATTAATGAAGAGGTCATATCGACACGTAAATAAAGAACAATACCAATAAACCCAGAGATAATTGATAGATATACAAGGTATATTGGATTAAAGCGATCCAATAAGTAACCTATGAGAGGGGATATTACCATAGCTGTTGTAAATAATACAGTTGTAATCATCCCTACCTGCAGTGCAGAAACATTCGGGTTATCTGCTGCCAAGAATGTTAACGACATTAATATGCTTAACATCATAAAATTTTGTACTGCAATCAAAATTGAAGGAATATAGACGCCCTTCATTTTGAGTAATTTTAAATCGACCGTAGGATTTTTTTCTTTCTTTTGCATTTGCAGGAATACCAAAAGCACAATTACAAATGTGACGGCTCCTCCAATTAGCCAACTCACGCCAAAATTTGTATAAATCAAAGGAAGGCCAACAAGCAGTGTAATAGCCGTCATAAAGATAGTTACACCTTTATAATCAAGCTCAGATTTTTTACCTCTTTCACTCTTTGGTACAAATAAACTTATGAGAAGTAAACCGATCAATGATAAGAATGCGCTTACAGCATATACCGATCGCCAGCCCCATGTTTCGATTAGAGCCCCTGAAATTGCGCCTCCTGTGCCGGTTGCAATATATGAGAAGAGCATAAATAGACCAATGGCCTTACCTCTTTTTTCTGTTGGAAACAACTCAGGTATATAGGCAAAAACATTCGGGAAAATTAATGCATAACCAACACCTTGAAATAAAGCCCCTACTAGATAAAATGATACGTGCGGTGTAAAAACTTTAAGAGTTTGTGCGAGGACAAAAATGATTAGACCCGCAACAATTACTTTCTTCCTCCCTATTTGATCGCCCAAACGACCAAATAATGGTGACAAAGCAATTGCAGCAGCACTAGCCAATAAAGTTAAAACACCACTATTTGCAACACTAATTCCAAAATCGGCACTAATATAAGGTATCGCTGGTGTACTAAAAGCGTTTGCTTCCAGAGCAACAAATATCCCGAGCAACAGGACTATATAGATAAACCATGAATTTTTCCTCATCAATTCACCTCTTATTTAGTTAATTGTACTTCTGAAGCTTGACTAAAGAATTGATTAACTAACTGGATGAAACGGTCGAACTTTTCAATTTGTACCCAATGACCACATTCTTTTAATAACACAAGTTCTGCATTTGGAAGATGTTCAAGTACCGATAGGCTAGAGCTGTGTGGTACAAAACGATCTTCGTAACCATGAATTAATAGCACTTGTTGCTTGATGCGGCGCAGTGCACTTGGTGGAATCGTTAACTCATGTGGTAATGTTGCGAATAATGTAGGATATAGTTCACGAGTTTCCGGTTGCATAATATTTTCATAACGCATTTTCACAATTTCCTCTAATTGGTCGCCAACAACGGACTCATCATACATAAACCAAGTAATTAAATTTCTAAATGCCTGAATTGTTGGATCTCTAAAGAATTGTGTCATACGAACAATTTCTGGTGTTGGTCCACTATTCGGTGCTCCACCACCGCTTCCCATTAAAACGACTTTATCAAATCGGCTTTCATCATACATCAACGCATTTAACGACACTACTCCCCCCATTGAATTCCCTACTAAGTGAGCCTTTTCAATATTGTTATAATCCATAATTTCAAGTACCTGTCTTACGCGAGCAGTAGTCCATTCCCAAAATGTGATCTTTGTGTCTTCCGGTAAATCTGTTTTACCGAACCCAATCATGTCGGGTGCAATTACATGATACGTTTCACTTAATTTATTCAGGACGCGACTCCAGTTTGACTCGGAATTTGCGCCTGGACCTGAGCCATGTAAGAATATAATAGTCTCACTATTTCCGACACCACCTTCACAGTAAAAACTATTAAAACTACCCGTATTCACTTTTTTCGTTTCATAACTACCCATCTTTTAAAACCCCCTAAATTTTTTTAACGCCGTCACGTTATTAACTTTAGATTAACTATTTTTTTTTACTAATTTAAGAGTATTTTTCATTTTTATTTTTAAATTTTCTGATAATTTTCATTGTACTATTTCAAGCATCCATTAAAATATAACTAACGACGTTTTGTAATTAAGAGGGGGAGCATGATATTGGTCATTAACACATCAAATATATCAACTGATTTAATTATTACATCACAAGGTTTTGGAGTATTAAGGAAGGCTTTAATCGAAAATATAGGAGTAAAAAGAGCAAATTCCTTTTTATTTCATTTCGGAAGAGATTTGGGTGTTTCTAAAGCGGAAGAATTAATGCGCAACTATTCATCTGTCGACGATTTAATAACACTTGCTTCTGAAGTCCACCGAAATCTTGGTCATATATCCGGTATTGAAGCACTTGGTAAAATTACGAAGTTAACTGATGGCACACTGGAGTTTGAAGAAGTATTTGGAAAATGGTTCGATTCATTTGAAGCAAAATTGCATCTCGAGCATTTTGGGTTATCTTCACAATGTGCTTGTTTTACGCTTAGTGGATTTGCTAGCGGCTACTTATCAACGATTTACAATGAAGAGGTTTATGCAATCGAAACAAAATGTCAATCGATGGGTTATCCTGATTGCAGCTTCGAAATCAATTCGAAACGATATTGGATGGAAAAAGAGCCTGACAATGAAATTCTCAAACAAAATCCTACAATTTTCGAGGAGCTCTCTTTAACTTATGATAATTTACTTCATCAAAAAAGAACGTTAAATAAAGTATTAACTTATCACAGTCAATTAACAGATTGTGTTGTGAAAGAAGATAGCTTAAATCATGTATTGTCAACAGCATATGACTTGCTCAACATCCCCATCATTATCAAAAATATTCACAACAAACTCGTAGCGGTAAGAGGCATCACAGAAGAAGAATATGCGAGAATAAATACGTCTCCCAAAAATAAAACAACACTTAACAGGCATAATGAAACAATTTATAAAAAAATTGGACCCTTTTATGAAATGACGACCCCGATTAACTTAGACCAAAAAAAATTTGCAACTTGTTCTTTTATTTATAAAGAAAATCAGGCAGTCGATGATAACGATTATTTATTTTTAGAACGGCTAGCTTCTGTAGCGACTCTTTGCTTCATGAAAGAAAAAATTAGTTTCGAAACGACTGAACGGCTGAAAATATCCGTCTTAGATCAATTAATTAATCAGCAACACGCTTCCCTAAATGAATTCGCTTCGCATCTTAATTATATTTCGAACAATATTGAAGGACCATATTATATCCTTAAAATAAAATTTGTTGACCCTAAAAATCAGTATTTACTAATTGATTCGTATGATCAATTGTTACAGTTCTCCCAAGCATTCAAATTCTTTTATATTGATGCGTTACTTACGCTTATACAAAACGATATTGTAGTGCTGATTTACAATGGAAAACCAATTGATTTATTAACTAACGAGTTAATAAAGGTTCTTAACCAAATTCAAAAAAATAACCCTACCCTACAATATAAAATAGGTATTAGCATACAATCTTTATCTTTAACGAACCTCCCACATTATGTGAAACAAGCAAACCATGCTGTTAATTTGCCGCGTAAGAAAACTATCATTACGTATGAAGAACTTGGTATATTGGGTAACTTTTTAAGTAATACAGATCTCGATACAATTAAACAAATAGCTATGGAGGAACTGAAGGACTTATTAAAAGAAGGCAATGACGAACTTCTCTATACCCTCTATAGATATTTAATCAATGGGAAACACCTTGAAAAAACAATGCAGGATCTATCACTATCAATGGGTGGACTTCAGTACCGAATCAGGAAAATAGAAGATATAACAGCTAAAAATTTAAAAGAATTTTCAACAGCTTCGTATTTATTATTATTAATTGAATCCTTAATTACACTTGGAGAATTAAAATGGTGAGCAGTAAGTTGGGTCTGGATGGTCGTGCAAATCTTGTTTTTTCAAAATCATATATCCAATAACACGTTTATCTACAAAAGCACAATTCTTTTTTCAAGAATTGTGCTGCTTAGTATGTAATTATTTCAAAGCTCGTTTATGTAATTTAAACTTATGTATTATCGAACAGTACCTCGCCATTTTTGTAAATGTCCTTCTACCGCATAAGTGTTATTAACAAGATCCAATACTTCTGAACTCATTGTTACCTCTTTTGCTGCCACTACTATTTGATCGGTTACAGGTACTTCTACTTTTTGATTGTTTTTCTTTTCTGCAATAGTATTACCTATCATTGCTTTGATTGTGTGTGCTTCTAAACTGTTTACATTCATGTGACGTTAGTTCCTCTCGATTACTATCTTTTTCATAATATTCCTATTTTTAAATTATAGTCTACTATAAGACTTTTCTCTCAGTTATTTCTGTGTATATTTTCTCACTTATGTATACTTTTCAAATAATCCATTAATCGTTTAGGTTATATATACTATCTCGCGAAATTTATATTACCAATTTTACTTAATATTTTAATCCAAAAGAAATGATATACAGCAGTATCTTAGACGGGGCCTGATCCGCTCTTAAAATTTAGCCAATTAATATAATGTATAAAACTCGTATTGTTCACTAACTTTATATACTTCCTCATATACCCTCCCCTTTCATTCCAGTTATATAAACAGTATAAAAATAATCACTTTGGTAAATGCTTATCTAAAGTTGGAGTGATTAAGAGGAATGTAGACAAGGAGAGCTTGCTATTCGAGCAATGAGTGACTATGAAAAACTTGTTCAATATCAAACGTATGTTGTTGGTTATTTTATTATTAAATCTAATTGATGGCATTTGTACGGCTTGGGGACTCAGTAATGAATGGATTGAAGAAGCGAACCCGTTGATGAGTTCGTTTTCGCCCTTAACAATCCTTGGAATAAAAGTCGCCTTATCTGGTGCCATGTTGTTACTGTGGAAATCAAATTTCCCTACAAGATTAACGAATGTTTGGCGAGTAGTTCTTACTTTCGTCATGTTCTTATATACTGGGATATTTGTTATGCACATGACATGGATTTCATTGTTGTAGTAAAATTCAGAATTAGTTGAGTACTTAAAATGAAATCGTCTTCTAATAAAAAAAAGTGCTGCAAACCCTTAATACTAAGGAATTTGCAGCACTTTTTATTCATTGTTCTTTCTTTAAACTTTCTTGTGCCATTTTAATAAGCTCCTTAACCATGCTACCACCAATTTTCCCGCCTACTTTACCAGCTTCAAAAGAAGTAAGTTTGCCGTTATATCCTTCTTTTAGAGGGATACCTAATTCCTTAGCTACCTCTAGCGCTGTCACTTCAGGGTTGCTAGAACCGGTTACTTTCGCTTTTAATAAATCCAGCTCTTGTTTAGCTTCGGGTACAAGAATTTTATTTCGATTCTTCTTTGCCATAAGATTGCTCCTTTTAAGCTAGCATAGGCATATAAAAGCAAAAAATACTGGCAGATAATGTTAAGGATTACTTCACTTTATAAAGGAATTCTCAAATTCTTCAATCGGACATGGTTTGCCAAAGTAAAAGCCTTGAATATATCGGCAATTTTCTCCTAGAAGGAAATCCAATTCTTCTTTTGTTTCAACACCTTCAGCGATCACTTCTAACTTTAATAGTTGCGCCATTTTTATCATGGCTGATGTAATAGTGGCGTTTTCTGGATTGTGGGAAATATCTCGAATAAACGATTGATCTATCTTAACCCCATCTATTTTAAATATCTTCAAATAGTTGAATGATGAATAACCCGTTCCAAAGTCATCGATATAAATTTTAACGCCCATTTCTTTTAAATCCAACAGTGTTTTCTGAACATTTTCTTCATTGAGCATGATCGAGTTTTCGGTAATTTCGATTTCTAACCACTTGCCTTCTAACTCGTATTGTTCTAATAATTCACTGATTTCTTCAGCAAACCCTTGCTGTAAAAATCGCTTAGAACTAATATTTACACTTATCGGAACAAGCGGCAACCCGGCATTTCTCCATGCAACTAATTGTTCACTGACTCTTTTCTTCATCCATTTTCCGATTGCTATTATTAATCCTGTTTCTTCAGCAATCGGAATGAATAGTCCTGGCGAAATTAAACCATGTTCCGGATGATTCCATCGTACAAGCGCTTCTGCACTCACTATTTTCCCTGTTAATGCGTCTACTCTCGGTTGGAGATAGGCAACAAATTCTTCGTTCATAATTGCTTTCCTTAAATCTCGCTCCATCACGAATGACTGATAATTCGCCTGGTTCATCGATGAATCATAAATTTGATACATATTTCGACCAAACTCTTTCGCCTTGTAAAGTGCAACATCCACCCTTTTCATCAATTCAGTTACATTGGCATCATTGGAAGGATAAAAGTCAATTCCAATACTCGCGGTTAAAAGTAATTCAGATCCTTGCACATAAAAAGGATATTTTAAGCTTTCTAATATGTTTTGGGCGATTTCAATTACTTCATCTCTCGTTTCAAAGTTCGGGCAGAGAAGCATTAATTCATCGCCACCCATTCGGGCTACATGATACTTATCTTTATAAGGATTGGTGTTCAATCTTACTGCGATTTGCTGTAATAATTCATCACCTACAGCATGCCCTAACGTATCATTAATCGATTTAAATCGGTCCAAATCTAAAGATAATATCGCCATTTTCTTTTTATTTTCTTCTGCCTGTTTTAAAGAATCCTGAATTTTTTTTTCCATCCATCGACGATTTGGTAAACCTGTTAATTCATCATGATGGGCTAAAAATGCATTGCGTTCTTGCACAAGTTTTTCTTCTGTAATATCTTTCCCGATTGAATAGATCACGTCTATTTCATTATCCATAACCATTGGTACTAATGTTACATTTAAAAATCTTCGTTGCCCGTTATTCTTAACTTCAAACTCAAAAAATTGAACTTCTCCTTGTAATGCCTTTGCTAAGTAGGCTGCAATAACTGGGCGTTCTTCTTCAACAGTAACATCGATAATACTCATTTTTCCAAACACGGTTTCCTCTATTCCGAGTAGTTCCAATGTTTTCGCATTCATATGTACAATGGTACCTTCTTTATCCAGCATTGTAATATATTCATGACTGTAATTGATTAAAGACTGGTATCGTTCTTCATTTACTTTTAATTGCTTTTGAACTTCTCTAAATTGCGAAAAATCGTGAACCGTTCCAACGATTTCTGTTACTTCCCCGTTATGTCGGATGGGTTCGATATCGACGAAAATAAGTTTGCCGCCTAACTCTATCTCATACTGTACTTTCTTACCTTTGAGCGCTTTTGTATACATTTTTTCTTTTATTTTTGCAATGTCTTGGTCAAATACATCAAAAGGTGATTTGGATAAAATCAGCTCTGCACCCGCGCCAATTTCAGCCATCAGTTTTCCTTCTGACAGGATATATTTCAACGTACCATCCTGTTCTTTTCTTACTTTAAAAATACCATTTTGAAGGTTTTGAAATGTCCGAATAAAATTCAGTTTAAACTGTGATTCCATCTGTTTATTTTCTGTGACATCCGTTTGAAAACTAACGAAATAATACGGCTGCCCTTCCTCATCAAGGATTGGCACAATGATTTCAAATACCCAGAAAACAGTGCCATCCTTTGCTCTATGTTGAATTTCACCGCGCCAAGTATAACCGCTCCTAATCGTTTCCCATAGTTGAATGAAAAACTCTTCAGAATGAAATCCAGAATTGACTATTCGATGGTTTTGTCCTATGATTTCTTCCTTTTCAAATTTTGAAAGTCGGCAAAAATTACTATTCACATAAAGTATTGTGCCGTCATAATCTGTAATCGTTATATTTGTTGATTCATTCATAGCATTTAAAATATCATCCAGCATTTTGTGTACAATGTTTGATTCCTTGTTTTTGGAATCAAAAGAGGAAATGAAAAAATCGCTAATTTCCTCCCTAATATTTGATATTTTTTTTGTATTAACACTCATATCATCACCTATTTTTTCGCAATATTTCTAATTTAAAATATTATTCTTTATTATTTTACTTAATTTAACCTATTAATGCATTAAACAATTTAGTAATTTATCATATTAAACATTACAAAAAAAAAACTGTACCTCAATTGTCAAATGTTCCTAACAATTGGGGTACAATCCATATGCACTCTATATTATGGCACTGTTAATTGATTATTTTTTCTTTCCAGTTTTCTCGTAATTGATATTTTAATATTTTCCCTGATACATTTCGAGGTAAAGATTCTACATATATAAAATGACGCGGCAGCTTATAACCCGCTAAATGACTGCGGCAATAGGCTATAATATCTTCTTCATCGATCTCAATCTCTTCCTTTTTAACAATCACAGCTGTTACTACCTCTCCCCATTTCGGGTCAGGTAAACCGATAATTGCACATTCTACAATTCCAGGGTAACCGTTTAAGATTTGTTCCACTTCAACCGAATAAACATTTTCACCGCCTGAGATAATCATGTCCTTCTTTCGGTCTACAAGTGTAATATACCCTTCGTCATCTATCGTCGCCAAATCACCCGTTAAAAGCCAACCATCTCGAAATGTTTGCGCTGTTTCCTCCGGTTTTTTATAGTATTCTTTCATAACTGATTCTCCGCGCATAATGAATTCTCCCACTTCACCAGGCAATACATCTTCCATATAACCATTTACTACACGAACGTCCAGAAAAGTCATCGCTTTTCCACTCGCACCAAGCTTTGTCTTATGTTCTTCAGGCGTTAAATAAACCCCTCCTGGTCCACCTTCCGTTAAACCACAGGCATTATAGAACTGGTCTGAACCTAAATACTCTACAGCTTTTTCAATCATACTTGGTGACATCGGTGCCGCTCCGTACACATAACCCCGAACTGTTGATAAATCATACGAACCTTTTGGAACCATGAAAAAGGCGTTGTACATAGCAGGTACACCGAAGAATAGCGTTACTTTATGCTGTTCTATCATCTTTAGCGATTCTACAGGATGGAAGTCGCGCATCATGACAACTGTTGCACCGGCAAAGAAGCAAGATGTAAGAACCATATTCAATCCTGCCGAATGGAATGCTGGCGCAACTAATAAATAAACGTCATCATGGTTTAATTTCATCATGACCGTTTGCGCACTATTTAAATTTGTGACGTTACCATGTGTAAGCAGTGCCCCTTTTGGCTTGCCTGTTGTACCTGATGTATACAAAATTTGTGCAGCATCTTCAGCAGTAATTGGCACATCCGGATTTTCGGTCTGTGAAGTATAGATATCTTTTATAGAGACAATTCCTGCTTCAGCATCCCCAACACTGTATATGACCGGTGTTGCAGTAATATCGGCAATGGCGTTCTTAACTAATTCTGTTTGATCCACATCTGTAATAATAGCGATTGAATCAGATTGCTCCACAATATAATTAAGTTCTTTAGCCGTTAAACGAAAGTTAATTGGAACAATGACACCGCCTGCTTTCATAACGGCATACGCGCAAATGACAAACCAATGGGAATTTTTCAAAAACAGACTGACTTTATCACCTTTTTTTAAACCTTGATTAATGAACCCGTTACTATATCGATTAATTTCATCGTTTAATTCTTTATAGGTGTACGTGTAATCCCCAAATACTAATGCTTTTTGATTTGGCATTCTACTTGCGTGCGATAAAATCGGTTTGATTAAATCCAAATACTCATCCTCCTAATACTTTCTTTGGAATAATATATTCTCCCGATTTTTATTTATAACTTATATTCTATAATATTTTTCGAAGGTACTTTCATCTCAATGTTCTAGTATAATTCGCTGCATTTGATGCTAATATAATCTCGCAAAAATAGGAAAACGAGCGCTGACTCTTTTTACAAAAGTCGCGCTCGTTTTTGGATTACTTTTCAATAGAAGATAATCAATATTTCTATGGTTTTAAATAGTTTTATTTCTTAATAAACATTTGTGTCCAGTAGTTACCATCTTCAACGTAGCCTAAACCAATATGCGTAAATTTCGCATCCATAATGTTTGCTCGGTGGCCTGAACTATTCATCCATGCATCCATTACTTGCGCAGCCGATTTTTGACCTTTTGCAATGTTTTCACCTGCTGCTGTATAGCTGATACCGAATTTTTTCATCATATCAAATGGTGAGCCGTATGTAGGGCTTGTATGGCTGAAGTAATTTTTGTCGTGCATATCTTGTGATTTATATTTCGCAACACGCGCTAGCTCCCAATCCATTTTAAGTGGCGCTAACCCTTGCTGTGCGCGTTCTTTGTTTACTAGACTTACTACTTGCTCTTCTACTGCTTGTTGTTCATTTTCTGAAATAGTAATTTTATCTCCGACATAGATCATATCCGGATTTTTTAATGTAGGGTTTAAAGCAATTAATTCGCTTAGTCCGATTTGATTTTTAGAGGCAATCTTCCAAAGCGTGTCCCCACTTTTTACTGTATAAGTAGCTGCAGATGCAGTAGCTGGTAGCGCAAATAGCATCATACTAAAGAACAACACGATACTTTTTTTCAACATTATTAAATCAATCCTTTCTAGATGTCTGTTACAAGCTTACTAGAGAATTGTGGTGATTTCATTAGGGAATGAATGGCGCTTCTTTTGCAATTCCATAACAAACATTACAAATGTGACAATTCCACTGTAATTAACCTCTGTTAAATAAAAAAACGACATGCTGCGCATGCCGGTTTTTCAATGGATTACTAATGTTCCGGTTCCATTGACTTGTAAATACTTACATTCACAATGGAGCCGATTCGCTCAACCTTTACATAAATACCTAGCCAGACAATTATATAACAGTCTGTACCATCACAAGATTTTTCCGTTATTTTATGCTCGAAATCAATATCGACGATCCCTTCCTTCTGTCCGGACGCAGTGGCACGGAACACATTAGTTCCTGGATCTCTAGTAACTGTCACCATTTGCTCAGCATTTTTTGTTCTGGTTGTATGTTTGCCTATATTGTATTTGGCCCCCATATCAATTAAATCAGAAAGTTGTTCTTTAACAACTTTGATATCATAATTGAAGCTGGTCTGGTTCGGTTTAGCTTCGATTCCATACCTCACTTCTTCTCCATCTTTAAAATAAACGGTTGCAATAAACTGACCTTGCTGTTTAATATCAAAACAAACCGAATAGCCATATTGGCAATCTTCGAACTTTAGACTTGAAGACACATGTTTACCATCCATTGTATAAAGAGTTATTTTTTCGACATCTTGACTTGACCGATTTCGTGATTCATCAAAAACTGATAACTCTACTGGAGTAGCATGGGAGGTATCTTTTTCCTCCAACGTCGGTTTCAATTCGCCGTTCTCTTTTTTTATATGAACATAATATTTTTTATTGACAGTTTTGTTTGCCTTTAATCCCCGGACAATTAGCGTACCCGTACCTTCTTTCAATGGTACTATCTGAATTTTATCTTCAGTTTTGCCCGAAGTTAGTACTTTACCTTTCACCAGTATCCCGTGAAATACGGCAGAATCAATTTTTTCATCTTCTATCCATTCTATCTCTTCCAAATCGATTTCAGCTGGCCCTATTGTCACCATTGGCGGTTTCAAATCTTCCGTAGCTTTCAGCATTTTTGCAGCTTGTCCCCTTGTGATAAAAGCATTTGGACTGAATTTGTCAGGGGACGTCCCTCCAACAATGCCGAATTTATAAAGGATTAAAATATTATCGGCATGCGATCGTAAATAGTAATACGGTATAACATCTTTGAATGGGTTGACCATATCATGCCCCGATATATTATAGCGTGGCAGATCGAACGCTTTGACAAGTATTGAAGCCATCTGTCCCCGTTTGATAGGATCGTTCGGCCCATATCGTCCATCGCCGTAGCCGCTGATTATCCCATGTTCAGCCATTGCTGCAATCGACTTATAGTAACCGTTTGAAGTTGTGACATCTTCAAAACCCGGATTCTTTACGTTGGAAGTGTCCAAGTTGATCATCTTCGTAATGATAGCGGCTGCCTGTCCTCTTGTAATCGTGTTGCCGGGTTTAAACGTACCATCGGGATACCCTCCAATAATGTTTCGTTCTGCCAATTCATAAACAGCTTCGGCGTAATATTTTGATGACGGTACATCTGAAAATTGCTTAGTTGATGCGGCAAATGTGCTGGCTAAAACGAGGTTACACGCTATAAATAGTACCGTGAATATGGTCGTTAATCGTTTCTTCATTCTCTCGCTTCCTTTCGTTTCGTAAATTTTATTATCCATTTCCCTGATTTATAGGGTTTCACTCGCTTCTACTGGTAACCTGACTGTTTTTTGCGTAATTTTGGCAGCGAGCAATTTCATCTTATTTTTTTACAGAGTCTTCCCCCAATCAGTAATATGCTGTACTGACGAAAAAAATGGAAATTAGTTTCACTTTTTCAAATTTTTAAATTGCAGGAAAATCATATCCAATTAGATTGTATGGAAAAAAGCGCTGATTCCTTTTACAAAAACCGCGCTCGCTTAATTTGGTATTTGCTATACCCCATAGCATCATTATTTTCATCAAAATAAAGGATAAATGCCTACTAGTTATTTATAGAACAAAAGCGCTAAAGCGCCCGTTCAACTCCGACAGTCATTGGGTGGCCGGACGCAAAAGTAAAGGCTTCACCACTTTTGCACGAAAGGGACCTAATGATGCGAGGAGTTGGCGCTTTAGCCTAGACGTAGACAGTCGTTTCGTTCAAAGTGTTCCACCATGCCCAAATCTAAAATTTCCTTAACAACAAAAAACTGTATGAGCAGCTAATTCGCTACCCATACAGTTTTATGCTGACTATTCATTTGAAGAGCTCATGTTGCAAGAGTACCATGCAATATCCAAACGAATACCTACCCACCCGACTATTTAAAAGCCTGAGCTGCCTTAACCGCTTTGCCCCAGCCTGTGTATAAAGCTTCGCGCTCTTCTTCGGCCATCTCAGGCTCAAATTTGTGGTCTAAATTCCAGTAGTTCGAGATGTCATCTAATGTTTCCCAATAGCCTACAGCTAAACCTGCCAAGTATGCTGCGCCTAAAGCCGTTGTTTCGTTGACAACCGGGCGATCCACCGGCGCATTTAATAGGTCTGACTGGAACTGCATTAAAAAGTTATTTTTCACTGCGCCGCCGTCTACACGTAGCGTACTTAACGGAATTCCTGAATCCGCTTCCATTGCACTTAATACGTCGCGTGTTTGATATGCAAGCGACTCAAGTGTAGCACGTACGAAATGCTCTTTTTCTGTACCGCGCGTTAAACCGAATACTGCACCTCGCACATCCGAATCCCAGTAAGGAGTACCTAATCCAACGAATGCCGGCACAACATACACACCTTCTGAAGATGTTACACGAGCTGCATATGCTTCACTTTCCTCAGCTTTACGGAACATACGCAAGCCGTCGCGCAGCCATTGGATAGCAGAGCCCGCTACGAAAATACTTCCCTCGAGGGCATACGTTACTTTGCCGTCTAGTCCCCATGCAATTGTCGTTAATAAACCATGATCAGATTTTACTGCCTTTTCACCTGTGTTCATTAACATAAAGCAACCAGTGCCATATGTATTTTTCACCATTCCTTGCTCAAAGCAAGCTTGCCCGAATAATGCTGCTTGTTGGTCGCCCGCGATACCTGCGATTGGAATTTCCTGACCGAAAAGATTATCCGCATCTGTATGACCGTAAACTTCTGAAGATGATCGCACTTCTGGAAGCATCGAAGCTGGAACTGTTAAAATATCAAGAAGCTCTTCATCCCACTTCAAATCGTAAATATTGAACATTAATGTTCGGGATGCGTTTGAATAATCCGTTACGTGCACTTTACCGTTCGTTAATTTCCAAATGATCCAAGTATCGATTGTACCGAATAAAAGATCCCCATTTTCCGCTTTTTCGCGAGCGCCTTCTACATTATCTAAAATCCATTTCACTTTTGTCCCTGAGAAGTACGCATCAATAAGCAAGCCTGTTTTATCTCGGAACATATCATTTAAACCTCGCGCTTTTAAATCTTCACAAATTTCAGCTGTTTGTCGCGATTGCCAGACAATTGCATTGTAAATCGGATGACCTGTATGTTTATCCCATACAACCGTCGTTTCGCGCTGGTTTGTAATACCAATCCCTGCAATTTGACTTGCGAGTATATTTTTCTCCGATAACACAGCCGCGATACATGAAAGCACGGAAGACCAAATTTGTTCCGGGTTATGCTCTACCCAACCTGATTCCGGGAAATATTGCGGGAACTCTTGCTGTGCTGTATGAAATACCGTACCATTTTTATCAAATAAAATTGCACGAGAACTTGTTGTACCTTGGTCTAGCGCCATCATATATTTTTCTGTCATCCTCAAATCCTCCTACTCTTCTACTCTTCTACTCTTCTACAGTCGATACTGTCATTTGTGCAGCTACGAACACCGCCGCTACTACTACACTGAAAATCCAGAATAATGTTGCATCTGCTCCATTCCAGATGAAGCTGAAAAATACTGCTCCGTAAACACCGCCGATAATCGGGGCAACTACAGGTACCCATGCATACCACCAAGCTGAATCTCCTTTACCTGGAATCGGTAAAAGCGCGTGTGCAATACGTGGACCTAAGTCACGGGCCGGGTTAATTGCATAACCAGTTGGACCACCCAATGCCATACCAATTACAACAATTAAAATACCGACTAAAAATGGATTTAATCCTGAAGTAATTTCGTTTGTCCCTAACGCTAAAATCCCTAATACTAATGCGAATGTGCCGACCATCTCAGCAATCATGTTCGATGGAATATGCTTTACTGCTGGAGTTGTTGCGAATACGCCAAGTTTTGCCCCTTTGTCTTTTGTACCTTTCCAATGCGGTAAATAAACAAAGTATACTAACACAGCACCTAAAAACGCTCCAATTAGTTGAGCAACGATAAACATTGGCACATCTGCCCATGCAAAGTTGCCAATTGTTGCAAGAGCAATTGTTAATGCCGGGTTTAAGTGTGCCCCGCTAATACCTCCTACTGCATAAGCTGCCATCGCTACGGCAAAGCCCCATGCAAAAGTGATTACGACCCAACCGCCACCTTGACCTTTTGATTTGTGCAATGAAACACCTGCTACAACGCCGCCACCGAATAATATTAGCAGCATCGTGCCGACTAACTCGGCTGTAAATGTTGACATTCCATAACCTCCTTAGCTCATGTATATTCCGTTAATAAAATACTTAGAAGAAAAAAAGTCCGCAAGTAACAATTGTTTCACGTATTTACGTAAAACAATGATACATGCGGACTCCTTTACTCAACCACGTATTTATTGACTTAGTAATCATAATAGTTTGAAATTATTCATTAGTCAACAACTTTTTGGAAACGTTTCCACAATTCTTTATTGGAGGTAGTAATGGCAATTGCCCCTGCATCAAATGCCTGCTTAATTTGCTCATCCGTTCGAATTAAGCCCCCTGTAATAACAGGAATACCTGTTTGCGTAGATACTTCCTCAATCATTTCCGGGATAACACCTGGAAGTAATTCAATAAAGTCCGGAGCCGTTTGTTCAAGGAGCGAATAACTTTTTTCAAGCGCAATTGTATCAATTAAAAAGACACGTTGAATCGCCAATATACCACGGGATTTCGCTTTTAAAATCATATTGGAGCGTGTAGAAATAATGCCTGCCGGGCGAATATCGTTACATAAATAATCCGCGGCAAAATTATCAGTCTTCAGGCCGTGTATTAAATCCGCATGAATAATTAATTTTTTTCCATGACGATCGGCCTCTTGTTTTAGCGAGCGTAGATGGCTTAAATGCACTTCAAGCAATACGATATATTCGAATTCACTTTTTACTACTTTATCAAACTGTTTAATTGTTCGGGCAGCAGGAATAATTTTCTGATCATTAAACGGCATAACATCCTCCTAAATTTAGAAATCTGTTTATATTAATATGGCTCATCGGGTGCGTTAATTCAAATCTCCCACGCATTCGATGAGCCAAAATTATATCACAATATTATTTTACATTATTTTGCGGTTGTTGCACGCTTAATTTCAATGTTTAACAGTTCTGTAAACTCCGCTAATTGGGCATCTGTCCAATTTAACTCCCGAGCCATATGTGTAATGACTGTATCCTTATGTGCCAATACCGATGCGATATTAAAGAACATATTACCAGTACGGCGCACAAAGAAATCGACAGGTGTCGTTACAAGCTCATGCTCGATGCCATATTGGAGTTGTGCAAATAAAGCTTTAGGCATTGTGTCGTTTGCTTTCGCCACGTAGCTAAATACTTTTTCAACATTCGAGCCGTAATGCTGAGCCAAATACGCCGCTTCTTCTTTTGTTAGGCCCGCTTTCACACCTAACTCTGTCTTTTTTGAAATAAACGTTTGGATATGTTTTGAGCCGCCTACTTCACCACCAGAAATCGCGATGTTTTTTGTAATACAAGGTTTGCTCTCTACACCAAATTCTGCTTTTAGGCTCGCTGAAATTTTATTTACAACTGCTTCCGCCATTTTACGATAGCCTGTTAATTTACCGCCCGCAATTGTAACTAAGCCTGAAGCCGATTCCCAAACTTCATCATGACGGGAAATTTCTGATGGTCCTTTTCCTTCTTCATGAATTAACGGACGTACACCAGCCCAGCTTGATTCAATATCCGCATCCGTCACTTTTACATTTGGGAACATATAGTGAATGGCGTTCATAATGTAATCGCGATCGGATTGTTCGATATCCATATTACGCGGATCACCTTCATAAAACGTATCAGTCGTACCAACATACGTTTTACCGTTACGCGGAATCGCAAAAACCATACGGCCATCCGGTGTATCAAAATAAACCGCCTGCTTTAGCGGGAACTTCGATTCATCAAATACGATGTGCACACCTTTTGATAAGATTAAGTGTTTTCCGCTTGTTTTACCTTCAATGCTACGTACATCATCGACCCATGGGCCCGCTGCATTCACAACTTTTTTCGCCTGTATCTGAATTATTTCGTCAGATAGTAGATCTGTCGCTTCAATGCCGATAATTTTTTTCGCATCATTATATAAAAAGCCTGAAGCTTTCGTGTAGTTCGCTAAAACGGCACCTTTTTCAATCGCGACTTTTGCAACTTCAATTGTTAATCGTGCATCATCAGTCCGGTATTCAACATAAACACCGCCGCCTAATAAATCGGCTTGCTTAACTAACGGTTCTTTTTCCAATGTTTGCGCACTATTTAACATGTAACGGCGTTCTGACTTTTTTACCCCCGCCAGGAAATCGTACACACGTAAACCAACAGATGTAGAGAATTTACCAAATGTACCACCTTTATGGAACGGTAATAACATCCATACCGGTGTCGTTACATGCGGTCCATTTTCATAAACGATTGCCCGTTCTTTTCCCAATTCGGCTACTTCTTTAATTTCAAATTGTTTTAAATAGCGTAAACCGCCATGCACTAATTTTGTTGAGCGACTTGACGTACCTGCCGCAAAATCCTGCATTTCAACTAATGCCACGGATAAACCGCGTGTAATGGCATCAAGTGCGATTCCCACACCTGTAATACCGCCTCCGATAACTAAAACGTCATATTCTTTGCTCTGTAAATCATTAATGATAACTGATCGTTGTAAAGCTGATGCTGTTGACATAATAATTCCTCCTTAATGTAGACAAAAAAGAGAGACCTTAAAGCATCACACAAATATCGCTTTGTGCGTTCTTTAAGGTCTCTCTTTAACTCAAACCGGTCTATTAACTTGACCTTATCTTAACGCCACACAAGAAAAAATGCAAGACATTTACATCATTAGTTCTGTTTTCGCTCATTTAGAATTCGGTAAGTCTAATAATAAAACTACATTTATTTTTATTAACCAAAAAACAGGTCAAAAATATTTGAGGCTGAAGATGATTTTTTATTATAGAACTCTGAATATCCACAGTTATTGCAGTAAACGACTATAAACTGATTGTGCTGAACATCAAACATTTTGGATAACCCTGTACCAGTCATCGCCACTTCTTTCTTGCTCGCATCCTTACTTCCACATTTTATACAGCCTTTTTCAGACATATATTTTCCCCTCTCCAACTAAACGATTTGTTATACTTTCATACGGAATCGAGTTGAAAAAAGTTTCAGTAATTACGATTCAACACAATAAATGGAATCCACGCTATCCTTAAAAACGCCTTTCTAATCGTTGTCATGATAAATATCGAATTCAAATCTCCCATTTACTTGATTGGCAAATTCAATTGCCTTTTTATTCATAACAAGCTCACGAGTCTGCTGACAATTAAAACAAATAACCGTAACTAATTTACATTTCAAATTGTAATTATCTTTATACTTTTTAATAATATCTATTGAGTTATATAGTGTATTTATAATGGTATGAATTTGTTCCTCTGGATGGTTTGTCATTTTATAATCTAGCCCATACTCCCATGCAGTTTCAAATCTTATATGTTTTGTTTTACCTCGAATACATTCCTCACCTTTTCTGTAAGCTTCTGTTGGAATGATTCCTATTTCTCTAGTGAATTCCTCCAAAGGAAAGTCCTCTCCAAATAAAGTGAAGTATGCCCTCGTTTCTGAACAATAATCTTCTATTATAAAACACCTCAATTTTATACTCTTATAAATTTCAAAGGACATTTTTTATTGACTTACTTTTAAAAGCTTCTCCAACTGATAATCCTCAATCAATTCAATATTTCTTCTATTATCAATATAGTTCTTTATTTGCTGTATTATATTAGGCAGCAGCAAGATTGAATCCAATTTTTCTATAGGAATCCATTTCACCGCCGTTTGATTAGGATCTGGATATTCGGGTAATTTGGGGATCGAACCATTCTTTAAAGTACATTCAAAAATAAGGTGTAGTCCATGTTTGGCATTCTCATCATAATCACCGGATTGCTTATGTGGGGGAAACTCATAAATTAATGCTAATGGTCCAACTTCAACTTCTGCAGTAGTTTCTTCAAACACTTCTCTTGCGACACCCTCTATTATTGTCTCCCCGGGTTCAAGTCCCCCACCCGGTAAATTGTAATGTATCCCATTATCATCATACTCCACTAAAAGTACCGAATTATTTTCGATGATCAATGCTGTACATCGTATTCTTACATGTGACATTTCCCCACCTCATTTTCTTCTATATATTTAGATAGTCACTTGTTTTTCCATAAGGTACATTTTAGCCATTGTGTAGGCATGCGCTGTGAACAGTTGTGTGTTAATCTGTTTTGACCTAATTAAACTGGTCATTTCATTAAAATCCATTATTTTAATAGTAAGAATTTCAGTATCGTCTAAATCTTGTTCAAATTCCTTAAAAGCATCTAGCAAGAGAAAAGTAATTACCTTGTTATTTTGCGTTGCCGGGTTAACCATGAATTCCCCCAAAAGAATAGGCTTGCTTTCTGAAATAAAACCGGTCTCTTCCCTTACTTCCCGGATTATTGCTTCCTCGTATGTTTCATTTTCTTCTATTTTCCCAGCAGGGACTTCAAGGTAAAATTCATTGCCAGCATAACGGTACTGTTCAACAAGGACCATCTCGTTTTCCTTAGTTATAACGACGGCGTTTACCCAATCAGAATATTCGTTTACATAATAATCATCTATCACAATACCATTTGGAAGCTCGCATTCGTCTTTTCGAATATTGCCGAAAGGACTTTTATGTACATACTCTGATTTTAAAGTTTTCCATTTATTCATAATTACCTCCAACCTTTCCGCCATATTTTAATCAACAATTAAAGATTAACATAATTATCCAAATGTTACTTGTTTATAAGAAAAGCTTTCTTTTTCCAAAGAGTAAAAAGACATAGGTTAGCCTGAACTAACCCATGTCTTTTCTGATTAATTTAATTTAACTATTTATAGTAAATGAAGCTCATTTATACGATAAAAGCAAAGTATAAAAGGAATAACAGGCAAAGCACATACATAATCGGATGCACTTCTTTAGCACGCTTTTGTGCGATTAGGCAAATTGGATAAAGTACAAAGCCTAACCCAATCCCAATAACTACACTAGAAGTTAGTGGCATCATAATAATTATTAAAAATGCCGGAATAACGATTTCTAACTTTGTCCAGTTAATTCGACGGATTTCCATAGCCATCAATGCACCGACAATAATTAATGCCGCGGATGTTACTTCCACAGAAATAACGCTAACAAGTGGTGAGAAGAATAATGCAATGACGAAACATGCTGCAATAACTACTGACGTAAAGCCGGTTTTTCCTCCAACAGCAATACCAGCAGAAGACTCAACGCTTGTTGCAGGTGTTGATGTACCTAATACAGCTCCAATTACACCGGCAGCTGAATCGGCAAGTAACCCTTTTCCGATATTCGGAATTTTATTGTCTTTCATCATGCCTGCTTGGCTTGTTAGTCCAATTAATGCACCTGCTGTGTCAAAGAAAGCGACAATAAGGAACGTGAAAATAACTGTCAGGATTTCCGCTGTAAAAATTTCATCTAAATGACCAAACACAACACCAAATGTTGGTTCAAGGCTAGGAATACTACCAACGATTGAAGATGGTACTTCAATTTTACCAAACAGCATACCTACAATTGTTGTAATGACCATAGCGTAGAAAATACCGCCGTTAATACCTTTTACTAACATAATGATTGTAAGGAAAATACCTAGAATTGCTAATAACGTCATCGGTGAAGTTAAATCGCCAATCGCCACAAATGTATCTGGATTACCAACAATAATGCCACCGTTTTTTAATCCGACAAACGTGATGAAAAATCCAATCCCTGAAGCAATCGCGAACTTTAAATCACTTGGAATAATGTTAATAATTTTTTCGCGAATTTTAAATAAACTTAAAATCAAAAAGATGATGCCGGCAACAAAAACACCTGTTAAAGTAACTTGCCAATCAATCCCCATTCCAATACAAACTGTAAAAGTAAAGAATGAGTTTAATCCCATACTCGGTGCAATTGCGATCGGGAAGTTCGCAAGTATGCCCATTAGCAATGTACCGATAATTGCAGTAAGTGCAGTTGCAGTAAATACAGCTCCATGATCCATGCCAGATTGACTAAGGATAATGGGATTGACGATCAAAATGTAAGCAATTGATAAGAAGGTCGTAATCCCAGCAAGTGTTTCCGTTTTATACGAAGTACCCCGTTCTGCAAATTTGAAAAAGTTTTTCATGTTGTAATCTCCTAGTTGCTGTAATGTTAGCAATTAATTTATTATCCTAGAATAAAAAAAACTTTGACCACGAATGGCCAAAGCTTCTCTACAAAATGGAATAAAAATAGAATTTAATTCCCATTCCTTGTAGTCAGCTATTATCGGTAGCTGGTAGAAACTTTCAAGCCATCTTCTTGAATTTATACAAGGCATATTAGATTTTCTAAAAACAATAGTAGAATAATATCAAGTTAAATTTAAATCGTCAATAGAATCAATAACAATATTTTTTTGTTTTAATAATATATAAATATTCGAAAAAGAGCAAAAAATCAGTACTCATATTAAACTTCTCAGTAAGACGATTATTTTATTCGTAATACCATGATTATGCATGAACTTAAATAAGTGAAGAATTTAAGTCGATTAAATCATTCAATTTAAAAGACTCGATTCCAATCGGGAAAATCAAGCCTCTCATAATTATTTGAAGGTAGTTAACTCTTTTGAAACTTCATTTAAAAACTGATCATCAAACCTGTAAATGTGTTTGCCTTCTGTATTACTAATTGTGATTGCATCATCGATCATTCCGCCGCTTAAGGATATTTGTTTGAAAGCTCTAATATCCTTATCTAACAACTGTATATCGCTTAGTGAATTTACTAATGATTCTTTTAACTTATTTGATGAAGTTTCATTTTTCGCTTTATCTACTACTGCTTCCATCAGCTTTAACAGATTCCCTTCATCTAGATTGTTCGGCTCTGTTGCAGCCATCATTAATGCTACGATCCCTTCTCCATTTAAATGATTCATGCCTTTTTTAAATTCCATTGTCCCTTGAGTTATCCCTCTTACAGTAATTTCATCCTGCAAACGATACTCTACCCCACCAATCGAATCAATGAGCGAAGAAAAACTTCTCAATTCAATTACTGTATGATAGTCAATCGGTATATCAAAAAGATTGGAGACAAATGTTCTCACTTTTTTAGCGCCCCCAAAATTATACGCAAATAACAGTTTTTCGTTTAAAGTAGTCCCCTCATCATTAAGAGCGACGATGGGGACATATGTATCATAAGGAATCGATACTACTTTCACCATTTTTTTGTCTGTACTGTATGAAAGTAAAAGGTTGAGGTAAATTCGGTCATCCATTTTTTCAGACTTAACCGTAATTAAAGTTGTTAACACTTTTGCCTCTTCTGTTCCTGTGGTGCCTGCAACTGTTGGATTCGTTTCTTCATTTAAGCTAATGCTGTTTATTTCTTCATTTATAGTTCCTGGAAGCATTGATGGAAGGAATAAAAATAAACAGAGACCAACAATTAATAAAGCCGTTGTAACTGGAATCATTTTGCTTGGCAGAAGCAATGATTTTTTTTGTATTTTACTTTTCTGTAAGCTATGGATTTTTTCGAATACTTCATTCCGGTCCTCTTTCGTAAAATTCAATTCCTGATCTGAAATATCATTGAATTTCCCTCTGAATCGTCTATCTTCCATTTAGTTCCGCCTCCTTTATCATCGGCTCTAACCGTTGTTTCGCTCTTCTTAGTCGAGTTTTCACAGTATTCACAGAGATATCCAAAACACCGGCAATTTCTTCTGTGTTCAATGAATTGTAGTAATAAAGATAAACAACTTCCCGATAGATTTTCGGAAGTGAAAGAATGATATCTTTTATTTCTTCATCCTTATATTTATCAATAACTGTTTTTTCTATTGAGGGTAATACAGCCTTTGTTGTTTCATTAATAAAACTTTTAACCTGTACCATTTTGTAATGCCAGCTTTTTAAATAATCCTTGCATTCATTGATCGTTATACGATAGAGCCATGTTTTGATTTGCGCTTCAAATCGATAGGAATCCAGATTGTTATAGCATTTAATAAACGTATTTTGAACAAGGTCCTTCGCCGTTTCTTTATCTCTCACATAGGAAAATGCAAGCCGCACCAGTTCAGTCCCATATTCAATCATTATTTTCTCTAATAAATAATCCCTTTCTTCACTGTCCAATGTACTGCCCCCCTTACAATTAAATTTCAATTCTGCTATTAGACGATTGTCAATTTAATACAGGTTCAAATTCCCAAAAATATTTTATTTATGTACAATTATAATTGAAATTAAAAAGGCCTGTATCTTTGATGATCGAGTAATCATAGATACAGGCCATATAATATTCTATTTCCTACTGTAATGGTAAAGAGATCATAATGCCTGAAGTTCTTCCACTGTGACAAAGCGATATCCTTCATTCGTAAGTTCTTTTAAAATCATTTCGACTACTTGCAAAGTCCCGCCGGTTTGATCATACATTGGATGCAGCAAAATAATCGAGCCAGGTTTAATGTTTTCCATTACATAACTGATTTTTTCATCTACACTTGTATAATACGTTTCCGGATCCAACGACCACATAATGGTTTCCCTATTATGCTTATTTAAATAATACGGTAAGCCTATGAATTTCTTCCCGTAAGGCGGGCGAAAGTCAATTTTCCCTTCATACCCGATACTTCGAATGAGCTCATCCGTTTTTTCTATTTCCTCTTCAATAAAAGATGGCGATTTTAATACCATTCTTTTATGTGAATACGTATGATTTCCAATTTGATGCCCTGCTTCAACTAATTTTACTGCTTCCTCAGGATGTTTCTCAATTTCATTTCCGATAAGGAAAAACGTAGCTTTCGCCTTGTATTCATCCAACAAAGGCAAAAGCTGATCCACATTCTTTGTCGGACCGTCATCAAAGGTTAAAGCAATAACCTTCTCACCTGTTTCCGCCTGGTAGGTTAACCCTCCAAATAACTGAAATGTTCTTAGTTTCGTAACCTGGAACAGCCCTGCACATATAAGAGCGATTAAAATAACAGCTATTATTAACTTCTTCTTTTTCATCAGTGGTTCCTTTCCTTAATAAGCTTCAAGCGGAAAATACGTTACTTTTGTATAACAAGCACTTACTACCATGCCAGCAAGCCAAAAAAGTCTGTCGAAAACATTGCGAGTAAAAACATCGAGATGACCACTAATTGTACAGCCGTAAAAATGTAATCATTTTTGTTTTTTGAATATCTCTTCTCCATAACGATTCTGACAAGTTCAGTTACCACAATAAAACCAAACATTAGAATATGCGTTTGTAAAAACCAAATGTGCTTTGAAGGATCGCGGTTAACATTAATGAAAAAACCGAATAACACAAAAACAATAAAAGTAATTCTGATGGCCCAATCAATTTTTTTATGTTGTTCATTTACATGGTTATAGGAGAAGAATTCTTTCTTTTCAACGTTAAACCATTTTCTTAAAAACTTATTAATAAAAAATAGTACAAGTCCAAAAATTGACGATATTAAAATCAAATTTGTTAAAACATTTTCCACGATTTTTCACCACCTAATTTTCACTTCACAACTGCGCAATGTTTTCGAATTCTTCTTTTAATAACCCATAGTAGGTCAAATCATAAAACTGTCCGAAGCGTGAAACAAGCTGCTTTAATATGCCTTCATAATAGTAATCTTTCAGTTTCCAATTTGTGCATAAACATCCCTACCTTCTCTTTGTGTATTACAAGATGTTATATTATTATCCCTTACCTCGAATTTATATAGTAAATAATGTGATCTGTCCATTCGTCAAATTCGTAAATAAATCCTTTTCTTATACATTCAAATTGCAGACCAACACTTTCTGCTAACTTAATAGAAGGAAAGTTATCCAAATTTATGTGTGCTTCGATCCGATGATAATTCAGTTTATCAAAAGCTAGTGTAATCGCAGCTTTTACAGCTTCCTTTCCATATCCTTGTAACCAAAATTGATTGTGGATGGTGTAACCAAATCTTGCCCATTGAAATTCATCCCTTAACATTGTGGAAAAATCAACTGAACCAATATGCGCAAGATCCTCTTTTCGGAAAACCCCAAATACATAAACTTTATCTTCTGAAGCAAGCCTTTGATGACGATCTACCAAATCTCCAAACCAATCTTTTGTACAAATGCTCATATCGATTTTACCTTCATCGTATTGATGCTGTGATGGCAATCTATTTTCAAATGCGGATAACCACGATGTGTAATCTTCTTTTTCAAGGGGTCTTATTACTAGTCTGTCCGTTTCTATGTAGTCATTGAATTTCCTCAAAAAAACACCTCAACTTCTAAATCATAATTTCGCTCTACTTATATGATTCTAATTTAATTTATATTTTGGGTTGTTTATTATTTCATTGATCACATCTGAGATATCATCAAGCGAAGTATTGCTTTTATCAAAAATGTGTTTTTCATTTAATCCTGTTTCTATGAACTCATCTACTAAAATCACACATCGTTCACCCATTCTGGCGCTTGGTAACCTCATATTATCCCTAGTCAATAAAGTCTTCTTATCAGTCCATAAAACTACGTAAATTACTTCCACATTTAAACTTTTAAGATTCTCGCTAATCCATTCTGCTTCTTTAGGGAAGGTTACATAATCAACGATGACGTCATTGCCATACTTAATAAAATTCTTTGTGAGACTTAATATGTTATCCCAAATCAACGACATTTCTTCCGAGCTTTCCCACGGCTTTTTTCTCCCGTTAATGTGCATATGGCTAATATAATCACCAGAAATATAAGCACTGTTCTTAAATGTTTTAGCCAGTTCTTTTGAAGTTGTTGATTTCCCTACCCCGGCCGGTCCTGAAATGATGTAGACCTTATGTGCTGCTATTTTACTCATTCGTTCAACTCCTTAAATTAGAAGTAATACTCAATAATGTTTCCCAATAAATCCATTTAAGTTATAATTTTCTTACTATTCTACTAGAATGAGGTGCAAAATGTTATCTTTATTTAAATACAATTGGCAAGTACGTGAAGATTGGTTCACTTGGTGTGAATCATTACCGGAAGAAGAATTTCATAAAGTGCGGGTTGGCGGTATGAAAAGTATACGAGAAACACTTACCCACATAATAGATTGTGAGTTGCTCTGGTTGAATTCATTAGTTGATGAAAAGGTAGTTTTTGAAAGGCGACAACTACTTACACAATTGAATGAGATCAAAGAATATTCGACTTTTGTCCAATTGTTTACTGAACAGTTCATTGAACAACTTCCTTCAGACTATGAAAATATTATTATAGAAGTACAGCGACGAGACGGTTCAATATTAGAATTTACGCAAAAAAAGATTTTCGCTCATATGATAACGCATGAGATACATCACATTGGGCAGCTATCCGTTTGGGCTAGAGAAATACAGCGAAAGCCGATTTCTTCGGATTTAATCATTAGAATTTTTGAGTAATCCATTAAGCATTGTCCCTTTGCCCTTAAATAAATGGAAAATTTATGTTAAAATTTTTACAGGATGTACTTTAGCGTATATAACAGTCATGTCAGTTCGTGGAAAACATAACAGGGGGTAATTAAGTGGATGCTTTGATGTTAGACGGATGGACTCCTTTATTATTGTTAGGATTATTCTTTGCATTTATGATGTTTTTTATTGCCCGTAAAGTTTCAAAAAATGTTTTACTTTTAACTTCTACTATAATGAGCCTACTTTGTATCGGATTAATACTTTTCAGCATATTTGTTGTTGGTGGTTGGGAAGGCATGGGTCTAGGCTTCTTTGCTTTTACTATTTTTATAGGCGTTTGGATAGGTACTATTTTTGGTATTATTTATCAAAACACGAAGTAAGGGCTTTAGTTGAATAAGCATATTAAACGCTCAGGGATATTTAAAAACTGAGCGTTATTTATATTCTCTACTGCCATATTACAGCTGACTTATATATGAATTTACATTACCAAATCTATAATTTCTTTTACCCACTCGATGTTCTCGTCAACTCCGTATTGCTCACATAATTTCTTGTGAATTTGAATAAATTCCGGAATGATATTTTTCATTACATTAAAAATTTCTTCTTGTTCTCTATTGCATTGCCACTGAATTAACAGTGATAATTGTCGTTCATTTAGTTTGCTTCTATCCCCTTCTAATTTTGCCCAATCCCCAAAGGCATTCGGTTGTATGCCTGCTTCCATATACCAACCAGTTATCATGGATAACCTTAAATTATCTATATTGTGAAGTGCATAATAGATTTCATTTCTCATTACTCTTCTGTACGCTTCATGCAGATAAGCAAAAAATTTTGTTCTCCAATGTTCTATTTCTTGAACAGATGGTCTATACGTTAAATCCGCTGATTCTGTTACTACATCATGGATCAAACCTGTTGGATCATGGACAATTTTTAATTTCTGAGTCCATATAGATGGCTTCATATCCACCTTTTTATAATAAAAACTGTCCACTTTTATAAATGACCTATAATGTGCCGTACTGTAATTTGCCCAATGAAAGTCTTCAAAGTAAAGAACATTTCCCCAATTACTGGCCCGTTGCTTTTTGTTCAACCTATACTCTTCATATACTTCTTCTTTCACAACTATACGGAGATCGATATCAGAATATAGATCCGTTTCCTCATTTCCGATGGACCCTCCGTAAAAAACGGCCAAAACATTCTCATCATTGATTAAATCAAGTTCAATTGCTTCCAGTAATTCCTGACGATGCTTCGGAAGACCAACATCTCGTTTTCTTATCTTAGTTTCTAATCCCACACATTCTAAAACAGCTCCTTCGTTTCTACGTCCTTTTATTAAAATTCGAAAATGGAATTCATTAATCCTCTTTTTATATATTGTAGTTTTTAAAGCAATCGAGGCATTAGCCACCATGCTACAATATAAATGCTCAATACTCCCCACGCTGCAGTTGCTATTATCCACCTAAGGATTATTGGAGTAGCGGAACTATCGTGAATTTTATCTTTCAAGCTCCTCATTTTAATTGCACATACAACCATTCCGGTGACGATGAGTACAATTGCGAGAATTGATAATGCATCCATAAATTTACCTCCAATCTCCCTTTGTTAAAGATTTGAAATTAGCTTTCATAAAAAATATCAGAGCCAGTCCTTCACGTATGCAACTACACCTAAAACTGCCCCTATAGCCCCACCAATAAAAACAGGAATAATGTAGTTGTAGCTGGATTTTTTCTTTCCCTCGTTTTGTAACTTATTATTTAGAGTCATATAAATTCCTCCTTTATGTATCTATACGAATATATATGGTAAATGTTTCAACTTTTTGTATTCATAAGCAATGTCAACGTTCAAAGTATGACGTCCTCCTGTCGAATTAAAGGATTTCATTGAATAATCTAGAAATAAAAGTTTAGATGTATTAAAAAAGTTAGGTGGTAATTGTGATGATAGAGAATTTAAAAGAGCATTTACAGCAGTTAGAGGAAAGTCATACTGGTTTAGAAGTTAGAAGGAGTAAAGAAAAGCTTGATGCAATTTTAGCAGATGACTTCTTTGAGATTGGCAGCTCCGGTTATATTTACGATAAAAAAGAGTGTCTTGAAACTGGTGTTGTTTTGACAGAAATGAAGCTGCACAACTACGAAATCTACCCGCTCGCTCATGACATTGTCTTAGCTACTTATTTTTTAGTCGATACAACGAGAGAAAGAAATACACTGCGTAGTTCGATATGGAAATTGATTGACGGGCATTGGCAGCTCTATTTCCACCAAGGTACGATCACGCCACTTCAATTAACTAGTTTTACTAGCAGTTCATCAACAGAGAATTTGAATGTATCCAAATAATGAGAAGATGGCTATGGGTAATCTCTATCGGTGTCATTGTTTTGGGCTGGTCTATTTTTGATATGTGGCAAGAGTCTAGCAGAGATGCCATAATAGGAACAGCTTTGAGTAGTAATATTGATACTATTTCAGTAAGAGATACCAAAACAAATGAAGAAATTTTAGTATTTACGGATTCGGATTCTGCTTTTACTCCAATGGTTGAAATCTACAGGTTCCCCTATGTACAGTTGGAACGGCCAGATAATAAGATATTTAAAGAAGAGCCACTGCTCGAAATCGAATACTTACAAGAAAACGAAGTCAAGTATGTAGTGAGGGTCCATCATTGGAAGACAGGTACATGTATTCTTTAGAAGATAACGATAAAGTTTATCTTTTTGGAGTGAAAGGCAATGATCAGCTAGTAAAAGTGAATGACGGCTTAAAAACGCTAATGGATATCATTACTTCTAAGTAAAAAACAGCGACAATCTCGTATAATTATTATTGTCGCTGTTTGTATTTTGTATAGTATCATTAATTATAATTGATGTTTTTTTATGCCTTTACTTTAGATTCAACAAATTGGCTGAAGAATGAAAGGATTTTTTGGTAAACCGCAATTTCATTTTCTTTTTTAGAGAATCCATGACCCTCATCTTCAAGAAGCATATATTCGACTTCACGGCCTTTATCTTTTAACGCCTGCACAATTTGATCCGATTCTTCCTTCACAACTCTTGGGTCATTTGCTCCTTGAATAACGAGCATTGGTTTTGTCATCGTCTCTAAATACGTAATCGGAGAATATTCGATAAACTTTTCTTTGTCTCTTTCAGGATTTCCTACCCACTGATCCATCATCGGTTTCCAGTCTTCCGGAACCGAATTAACAAAAGAAAACAAATCAGACGGCCCAAAGATATCGACTACAGCTTTGAAATAATCCGCATGTCGTCCGTGAAGCAACAATGCCATATAGCCACCATAGCTTCCACCCATCAATAAAATATTCCCTTTCTCTGCATAACCGTTGTCAATAAGCCAATCGAGACCTGCGACATTATCAAGACGCGGACCGTATCCCCAATCTCCGTCCACCATTTTCATGAAAGCTAATCCATAACCCGTTGACCCACGGAAATTTGGTGCAAAAATACTATAGCCATTATTTAAAAAGAATTGGAATGAAGCTCTAAAGAATTTTCGCTCTGCAGCTTGCGGACCACCGTGTGGCCAAAAGATGATTTCCCCATTATCATTTTCCTTATTAGCTTTGAAAAATAAAGATTCAATTTCTAGCCCATCAAAAGAAGCATACGAAATGACATCCGGCTCCACTAATTCGCTATGGTCGACACCCGGAACTGTATATTGTGTAAGAGAAGTCCATTCATTATTTGTAAATCGGTAAATATTATCCGGTTTAGTAGCAGTTCCGCCTAACATATATAAATTCCCTGACTTTGTCACAACTAACTTATCGATAGTACTACATGGCGTTTGTATTTTCACCCATTCATCTGAGCCCAAATCATACATGTATACAGTATCTTCTACACCCTTTTCACTAACTATATATAGGTGCTGCTTGTGTTGGTCATATTTCAGGGTAGTGAAGCTTTCATTCTCAATATCTTTCACTTTAGTAAATTCATTTGTCTCTAAATTATACGAGGCCAAGTATGTAAAATCTGCGTCGTAGTCCGTTAAAAAATAAATTAGATCATTTGTTGCGAAACAAGCGTCACTAACTGTGTGCTGACAATCGGTAGACGGTGTTAACAAAGTATTTTCGTTCCCCCGTTTTGCATACAACAGCGAATGCGTATTTGAATACCCCATCATATAAAGAAGGGTTTCTTCATTCGGGCTTAAACCAATTGATAATGTAGGAGTAGTTTTTCCTTCTAAAATCAATTCTTCCGCCCCTGTCTCCAGGTCATATTTATACGTATTCAAAAAAGAGGGATTTCCTTTTGATGAAGTGTAATAAAGCTTTTTCCCGTCTTCCGAAAGAATCATTCCTGTATTGCGCGTTCCTTCTTCATTAATAATCGGTTTTAATGTACCCCCATGAAGAGGTAAACCATAAAATTGTGTATTTTCATTGCCATCTTCATCAAAACCTGCCAAGATGAATCGTCCTTGTTTATCATACAGAAGCCCATGACAGCTCTGATTATTGAATGTCAGCTGTGTCGGGAATGTACTTGGCAGATTCATTGCCCATAAATTATACTTTCCGCTTAAATTTGTACTGAAAACAAGTTGATTTTCATCCGGACTCACAGCAAAATCTCTAATTGAAAATGTCCTTAAAAACTGCTCTGCCCCTGGTTTAGGAAATGAAACCATATTGAATACTCCTCCTTAATGTTTAAATTGTAAAAACTGTATTATTACTAAATTACCATAAATATACTTTTAATTGAAATAAAATAATTGAATATACGAAAAATTGTATACAATTATTAAACCATTCGTAAAATAGTATTACAAATTAACTGAATTCACATATATTCATTTATAGATTATAAAAAACAAAAAAAGAGTAATACAGAACACCACCTGTTTACTCTTTTGCTCATATAAATCTTTACAAAGGTATATTTGAAACCTTCAACCGCACATATACCATTATTTTTATTCATAACTACCATTTAGCCTGTAAAATGATTTTCTATAATTTTTTCATTAATGAGTGCAGTTTTCCCCTCTTTTTTTATTCCATTTAATATTATATCCATGTAGGTATTCACTAACTCTTCTTCTGACACTTCCCCATCCGGATCATACCAATTATACGAACGGTTAACCATGCCTAGAATTCCAAAAATGACAATATCACATCTAAGATCATCCCTGAATTCCCCTTTTTCTATTCCTTCACCTAAGAGTTTTTGAAGCTTAATTCGAAACTCTTTACGATAATCATTGATTAACTTTAATTGATTATCATCGAGATGCCGAAATTCACGATTAAATACTCTTGCACTCTTCCCATGTATTTTAATATTTTTTATAATTAAAGAGATTAAATTATTCATTTTTTCTTTATTACTAAGATATTCATCATTAAATATCACTTCTTGTTCAGCTAATAACTCTTTAATATAATTTAAGTGAATATCCATTAATAATTCTTGTTTACTTTTAAAGTAATAATAAAAGGTACCCTTCGTCACACCAATCGTATCAATAATATCTTGAATGGAAGTTTTGCTGAATCCCTTTTTATCAAAGAGGTCTATACTTTCTTTTAGAATTCTTCCGCGCATTTAATTTACTCCTCAAGTAATTATTTTTTTTACAATTTTAGTTCACTCCCTTTCGATTACTAAAGAGATTCCTTGGCCTCCACCGATACAAGCTGTAATAAGGGCGAATTTCCCAGCCGATCGTTTCAATTCATATACAGCTTTTGTTATTAAAATTGTGCCTGTTGCACCTAATGGATGCCCATGTGCAATTGCTCCGCCATTAACATTTAGTTTTTCCGGATCGATTCCCAATTCCCGGTCACAGGCGATAACCTGTGCAGCAAACGCCTCGTTCAATTCGATAATGTCCATATCGGATAAAGAAAGATTCAACTTCTCTAATAATTTTTTCGTTGCCGGTACGGGACCAATTCCCATGATATTAGGGTCTACTCCTGCAACGGTTGATCCTTTAATCGTGGCTAATGGTTGAATTCCTAATTCTTCAGCCTTCTCTCGAGACATAATGACCATTGCTGATGCCGCATCATTCAGTCCGGAACTACTGCCTGCTGTGACAGTTCCATCTCTTTGGAAAGCTGGAGATAGCTTTGCTAATGCAGCTAACGTTGTATTCGGACGCGGATGTTCATCTTTGTTAAAAAGAATCGGCTCACCTTTACGAACAGGAATACTAATTGGAACAATTTGTTCATCAAAACGCCCTTCATGAATTGCAGTTGCCATTCTTAGTTGACTTCTTAAGGAATACTCATCTTGTTCCTTTCTAGTAATATCGTATTTTTTTGCAAGGTTTTCTGCAGTAGTTCCCATGCCCGGGTTTCCGATTTCTTCAGGAGCAAGTAACGTTTTACGAGACCTTGGCGGGATTGAACTGTATGCTTGTTCTGGACGCTCATATTGATATGGTGCACGGCTCATGCTTTCAATCCCCCCGGCAACATATATATCACCTGCACCAGATTGTATTGCTTGGGCAGCTAATGCAGCTGCATTAATACCTGAACCACATTGCCTGTCTATTGTTAACCCCGGTATGTTGACAGATAAACCGCCCTGTAAAGCTGTCAATCTAGCAATATTGCCGCCACCACTTAAAACATTTCCTAAAATCACATCATCGATCATTTCAGGATTAAGATTCACTCTCTTGATTGCTTCTTTAATAACTTCTCCTCCATACAGATGAGCAGGAAGACTTGCTAATGCCCCACCTTGTTTTCCAATCGCCGTACGAACAGCTGATACAATGACAGCATCTCTTTTCATATATGGTCTCCTCATTATCAGTTTATATTTAAAGGATTTGCCCCTATCCTATTTGAAATCGAGACAAACCCTTTTTAATTAATAACGTTCAAATATTAATTTTCCCTTAACCACAGCTTTTTGATGCTGGTTTATAGCTTTCACATCAAAGATTAGTGATTGATCCACTATGTCAACTAAGTCAGCCTTTAAAGTAAGAACATCATTTAAAAACACCATTCCTGTAAATCGAATATTATAATCTTTTATATAGCCCTCATCATAATAAGCCGTAAACAGCTTGGAAAGGTTGCCCATCGTCCACATACCATGAGCAATAATTCCTGGTAGACCAGCTTTTTTAGCTTCTTCATCAATTGTATGAATCGGATTAAAATCACCGGAAGAACCTGAATACTTGATTAAATCCATTCTCGATACGGGTTCTAGTGTCGTTTCAAGAGATTCACCTTTTCTTATATCTGCTAAAACTGTCATACGTTTAAGGACCTCCTTACCGTTTCCGTGATGATTGTGATCGACTCTTCAGTGAAAATTAATCTCCCATCTCTGTCTTCACCATACCGTGTCATCTTCAGGAAGCCCATTTTTCCGGTGCTGCCTTCTTTTTCATAGTAATCTTCTATTTTCGAGTAGCAATAGACTTCCTCTCCAACCAAAAGGGGGCGTTCATAATGATAAATCTGTTCACCATGTATTAATCCTTTTAACGGTAATTTGAGTCCATCGATATAACCAGATCTAAGCACCCTTGGAAATGTAGGGGGAGCAATATTTGTGCCATATCGTGATTGTTTACCAATCTCTTCATCAGTATAGATTGGATGATTATCTCCAATGGATTCAGCAAATCTTCTTACAAGCTCTCTTTCAATTACATTTCTTACTTTGTTAGAAGTTAGTCCAATATACTCTGTATACAAAACTTCATCCCTTCTCTTTAATTTGTCGGTCCGCCAGCTACATAGAGTACTTGCCCGTTTACAAATGAGGAATTTTCATCGGCAAAGAAAGCAACTGCATTTGCGATATCTCTAGGCTTTCCAACTCTGCCAACAGGTATTTTACTGGCACCTGCCTTTAGGAAATCTTCAAAAGGTACGCCGATTCGTTCTGCAGTAGCTTTCGTCATATCTGTCTCGATAAAACCAGGTGCAACTGCATTTGTAGTAATGCCAAATTTCCCGAATTCTCTCGCCAGTGTTTTTGTCAGACCTTGCAACCCGGCTTTAACCGTTGAATAATTTGCTTGGCCTGGGTTCCCTAATGCTGAAGTTGAAGAAATATTAATAATTCTTCCATACTTCTGCTGAACCATGTATTTTTGTGCTGCACGCGTTGTATTAAAGGCACCTTTTAAGTGAACATCGATTACCTGATTCCAGTCATTATCTGTCATTTTAAATAGTAAGTTATCGCGGATAATGCCTGCATTGTTAACCAAAATATCAATTGATCCATATTCCTTCATAACCTGTTCCATCGCGGCCTCAACTTCATGTGAATTCACAACATTTGCCTGTAGGGCTAAAATGTCGAATCCTTTTTCTTTAAATTCAGACTGTACATTTTGTAATGCTTCCGTATCAATATCAATTATGGCTATTTTTGCTCCTTCTTCAGTAAAAGTTTCTGCAATGCTTTTCCCTATACCGCGACTACCGCCAGTTATAAATGCAACTCTATTTTCAAATCTTCCAGTCAAATAAATTCCTCCTGCCTTATCTACTAAAATTTTGTGTCTTAACATTTTATTAGTAGTTTTAAAGAATTATTCAGTCAAACGAAACATTATGCTTTTTTCACTAATTATTTACTAATCGGTACTTAAATACTCCATTTTGTTTTTCTGAAATGACAATATTCCGTTCTTCTAATAAATCCAGTACACTTATAATTTCAAACAAAAATGTAATTACAGCTTTCTCATACCTTCCCCGGTACATGTCTTGTATAATTTCAAATCCGGTTGCAGCACCATTTGCTTTTTTTAGTGTATTGATCACACGACTTACACGATGTTCTATATTGCTTATATGTCCGTCAATTGCTCCATTTAAATCGGATATAATGGAGCCATGTCCTGAAAAAGTAAAGTTAGCAGAAAGTTTTCTGCACTTTTCTAAATTCTTTAGATATTGGATTAAGGGTTTTGCACGCGTATTTCCGGGTTTAGGTGCATCCATCCACATCCCTCCATGGACCCCTTTGATAATGTGATCTCCACAAATGAACAGCTGCTCATCCGTGCTATAAAATGAAATATGATCCTGTGAATGACCTAACGTTTCTATTACTTGAAATGAAGGTAAACCCGGTACCATATCTCCCTCCTCTAGGACCTCATCAACAGATGCAGTTTGGAAATAATCCCGGTGTCCCTTTCGAAACGCTGACTTGATAGCCATATCTTCTGTTAAACCAAATTCAATGAATAAGTTGTGAAAAAATTCAGCGCTCCATTCTATATAGCTTTCATCCTTTAAAATCATTTCAGTATCTTTATGAGCAAAAATCTTAATAGTAGGATTCTTCTCTAAAATCCAGTCCACAAGACCTGTATGATCATTATGGTGATGTGTTAATACAATTTGTTCAAGATCGGTTATTTCAACGCCTAGACGATGCAGGCCATTATTGAGATCATCCCAACCCTGTTTATTTTTTAGACCGGCATCAATAAGGGTTAACTTCTCTCCAAACACAACATATGAATTTACCGGACCAATCGGGAAGTTGGTTGTTAACTCTATTTTTTCTATCCTTTGCAAAGTACTCAATCCTTTTTTTGTCGGAATTTTTCTCACATACCTTCCATGTGACGATATTTTTTTACACAAATAGTATCCAACACTCTATAATGTTGAGTAATTTATTTATCGTACCAAACATCTTTTAAATATCCGTATCCGTATGAAGCATGTGGATATGAATCTCTTACATAAGGCTGTATCGGAGTCTTCGTATAATAAGTTGTGATTGGAATCGGATTAACTACATTTTCTAAAACATAACGTTGAATTTCATAGATATATTGTTTTCTTTTTTCAACATCCAGTATTGTTCTCTGTTCATCAAGCAATTTGTCTAATTCCGGGTCACTGATGTTATACCAGTTTCTGGAGCCATCCGTGTGTAATTGCGTACGAAGCCATTCATCAGGCTCCTGGAAATATGTTTGATAGCCTACACCCATGTCATAATCGACATTCGGCCATTTTTCCGAGAAGTAAGCAGCATATTCAACCACCTCTATTTCGACATTAATTCCCACGTTTCTTAAATCTTCCGCAACCCATTGTGCGACACGCACAAGTTGTTCTCCGTAGCCATTCGTTACCATCATGGTAGTATCAAAACCATTTGGATACCCAGCCTCTGCCAGTAGCTTTTTTGCCTCTTCTGGGTTATATGATAATAATTTTTCTCTCTCTTCTAAAGGTAAGGCCCAATCACCTAATGAAGGATTGACTGGTCCACTCGTTTCACCGCCGCCGTAGATAGCCTTAACCATTGATTTTCGGTCAACAGCCATACTAATGGCTTTCCGTACCCGTAAATCCGTAAAAGGTTCTCTTTCCATATTCATATACAACTGTTCCTGCGTAGCAAACAGAGCTTCAAAAATTTTGATATTTGGATTTGTTTTTTGTAATTGTGTTATTTCTTCAGGGGATAGTCCACCTATAGAATCTGCCTGACCTGTACGAAATGCTGCTATCCGTGAGCCCTGTTCCGGTACGACTTTATAAATAATTTCATCTAAATACGGTTTGCCTTCTTCATAATAATTCGGATTTTTTTTGTAAGTAGCCTGCACGTTATCTTCCCATTTTTCTAACACAAATGGACCTGTTCCAATGGCGTCAGTTGCTAAATCAACTTTCCCATCAATCGCTTCCTTAGGTAAAATCCACATGAAATGGTTTGCCATGAAATTTAAAAACGGAGCAAATGGCTGTTTTAATGTAAAGACTACTGTTTGATCATCTTGCGCCACGATACTTTCTACTACAGATAATAATGCTGCTTGATGACCAGGCAAATTGATGATTCTTTCCATTGTCGATACAACGTCCTCTGCCGTTAACTGTCTGCCATTTACCGGCTCTACATCATGCCAATATGCCTCTCGAAGATGGAACGTATAAGTCTTTCCATCATCAGATACTTCCCAACGCTCTGCAAGATCCGGCACAACATTATAATCTGTATAAGCTGCATCCGGTCCTGTTTCATAAGTAACTAGCTTGTTATAAACTAATCCTGCAAGCATATGTGTATAAATTGATGACTGACGATGAGGATCGAGCATATCAGGATCTGCAGGTGTAAGAATGGTATAGGTTCCACCACTTTTCGGTGCAGTAGTTCCTCCATCCTTATCGTCTGGCCCTTCATCTGATGATTCGTCAGCGGAGCAAGCACTTATAACAAGTACTAATAACCCCAAAATCAACACATAGATTATGGATCTCAGTTTTTTATCCATAAATATTTCCTCCTAAGGGAAAATTGTTATTAACTGCCTAAGACATTTTGGGATCAAGGAAATCCCGAAGTGCATCCCCAAATAAGTTAAATGCCAAAACTAGTATACATAAGGCTAAACCAGGGAAAAGCACAAGCCATGGTGCACTTTCCATGTATCTACTCGCATCACTCAACATTAACCCCCAGGATGGATTCGGTGGTGGAGTTCCTATTCCAAGAAAACTAAGTGATGCTTCAGCAATAATTGTTTGACCAAAAGCAAGACTTGCCATGACAATGATTGGTGCCATCATATTTGGCAATCCATGTCTCATAATGATTCGAAATGAACCTGCACCGACCGAGCGAGATGCTTCAACATAATTAGATTCTCGGATTCTCATCATTTCCCCTCGAACAATCCTAGCAAAACGAGGTATCTCGATAATCACCAATGCTATAATTACATTTTGGATGGCAGGTCCCAACAAAGCTGCAATAAATAAAGCAAGAATTAAAGCTGGAATTGACATAATTGCATCCATTATTCTTTGAATTACTAAATCGATTACCCCACCAAAATATCCAGAAATCATTCCAATTAATGTTCCTAATACAATTGAAATAACGACTGTTACAATTCCAACAAGTAACGATATTTGTGAACCAAAAATTAGACGACTAAACACATCACGTCCTAAATCATCAGTGCCCATCACATGTTGTGAGTTTGGTGCTGCCAAAAATGCTGTACGATCTTGACTAATTGGGTCAAACGGTGCAATGAAAGGTGCAAATACAGCGACGGTGAAAACTAAAAGAATAATTAAAAGAGATATAAAGCCAATTTTTTGCGTTTGAATAAAGCGTTTACAATCCTCTTTAAATTTTTTTAAGTGTATGTTCCTGCTCGCCTTTATACTCTCTTTTGGCAACTCAGAGTCTAGTTGTATTTGAGACAAATGAATCACTTCCTTTTCTTGAAACAAGAATATTGAGGCATTTTTTATTTAGTTCTAATTCGTGGATCTACCCAACCGTACATCACATCCACCATCAAATTTACTAATAAAAACATCGCTCCAAAGACCAGTACGGTTGACTGAACAACTGGATAATCTCTCACTAATACAGTTTCAAAAATCAGACTTCCTAATCCTGGGAGTGCAAAAATGGATTCAAGTACTACAGTTCCTCCAAGCAGATATCCAATTTGTAAACCAATTAATGTAATAACTGAAATCAACGAGTTTCTAAGGGCATGTTTGAATATTACAACCGCTTCTTTCGCACCTTTTGCCCGTACCGTTCTGATAAACTCCGAATGCAGTACTTCAAGAACAGCCGATCTTGTCATACGAACTATACTGGCACTTAGTGTAATAGCTAGACAAATTGCGGGTAAGAACATTTGCTGTAGATTAACAATAGGATTTTCTGCGAATGATTGATAACCAAGTGGTGGAATCCAATTGAAAGACAGTGATAATACAGTTAATAAGATTAGTCCCAACCAAAAGCTTGGAATAGATAATCCTCCAATTGAAATTACTTTTAAAAAATGATCTATAAATGTATTTTGTTTAACAGCGGAAATAACTCCAATCGGAATACCGATAATGATGGCTAAAACAATTGCCATTAGTGCTAATTGTATCGTTACGGGAAGTCTGTCTAATATAATCTGGGATACTTCCTTACCTGACCAAAGAGAACTACCCAAATCTCCTTGAAGCGCATTTTTACCCCAATCTATCAGTTGACCAAAAACACTTTTATCTAGACCCATTTCAGCTTTCAATGCAGCCATTTGTTCAGGTGTTGCACCAGAATTGGCCAACTGAAGGGTCACAACGTCACCAGGTACCGCTCTCATAATGATAAAAATGAAGGTTGTCATAATTAATAGTACGAATATCCCAAAAATTAAGCGCCTAACAATATAGTCAATCATATGTGTGACACCTCCTTATAGAAATGACAGGCAACAGTATGACCTTCTGTAATTTCCATTAGTTCAGGTTTTTCTTTTTTACAAAGATCCATTGCAAAAGGACATCTCGTATGAAATTTACATCCGCTTGGAGGGTTTGATGGACTTGGAACTTCACCACTTAGGATAATTCGGTCTGGTTGAATATTAGGATTTGGAATTGGTACAGCGGAAATAAGTGCCTTTGAATATGGATGGAGCGGTTCTGTAAATAAAGTTTGTGAATCGGTCACTTCTACGATTTCTCCTAAATACATGACAGCTATTCTATCTGAAATATATTTGACTACCGTTAAATCATGAGAGATAAATAAATAAGATAACCCTAATTTCAACTGAAGATCTTTTAATAAATTTAAAATTTGGGCTTGAACAGAAACATCTAATGCGGACACTGCCTCATCACAAATCAGAAGCTCTGGTTCAGTTGCCAAAGCCCTTGCTATACCAATTCTTTGCCTTTGACCTCCTGAAAATTGATGAGGAAATTTATGCATATCATTTTTAGATAGCCCTACGATTTCAAGCAGCTCTCCTACCCGTTGACGCTTTAAACTTCCTTTTGCTAGATTGTGCACTTCTAATGGTTCACCAATAATATCGAGAATTGTCATCCTCGGATTTAGAGAACTATAGGGATCTTGAAAAACAAATTGAACCCGCTTCCTTAGAACTTTTTTCTCTTTTCTATTAATATTTGATAATTGTTTTCCATCAAAACTTACTTCCCCATTCGTTGAGTCAATAAGACCTGTTATTAATCTTCCAACAGTTGATTTACCACAGCCGGATTCACCTACAAGACCAAGAACTTCGCCTTTATGAATATTCAGTGTTACCCCATCCACTGCCTTAACGTGTCCGATTGTTTTTGACAGTATTCCTTTTGTGATAGGAAAGTATTTTTTTAAGTCTGTTACTTCCAATAAATTCTTTTTACTGATTAAATGTTGATTGAGCTCAAAGACAGGCTCATTTTCTTCTGTTAAAATTGGTCCCTCCCAATTTCCTGTCAGGTTGGGATCTGCAATCCAACATTTGCTTTCTCGACCATTTGCTAATTCAAAAAGTGGTGGTTCCTCACTTATGCACTTATCAGTAGCAAAAGGACACCTTGGATGAAAACGGCAACCAGCTGGAATTTCTATTAAACTTGGAACATTTCCTTTTATCGTGAGCAATTTACGTTCTTTACTTGTATCAATTTTTGGAATACTTTTCATTAATGCTTCTGTATACGGGTGTTGAGGTTTATTAAACAAATCCTTCACATTCGACTGTTCTACAACCTGCCCAGCATAGACAACAACTACTTTATCCGCCATTTCCGCTACAACACCTAAATCATGTGTAACAAGGATAATCGCTGTTCCAAACTGGGTTTGCAAATCTTTCAGTAATTGCAGAATCTGTGCCTGGACAGTCACATCAAGAGCTGTTGTAGGTTCATCTGCAATAATTAAACTAGGTCTGCATGCAAGTGCTATGGCAATCATTACTCTTTGTCTTTGACCACCCGATAATTGATGTGGATAGGCATTAATACGGCTCTCAGGGTCCGGAAGTCCAACTAACCTTAATAATTCTAGTGCACGTTCCTGAAGTTCATTTTTACTAAGTGTTTCGTGAATTTTAATCGTTTCGGTAATCTGATCACCGATCGTGTATACAGGGTCTAAGCATGTCATCGGATCCTGAAAAATCATGGCAATTTCATTTCCTCGAATTTTTCGGATTTCCTCATTACTAATATCTTTTAAATTTAAATTATTAAACAGGATTTTCCCGGAAGTGACTTCTCCATTACTGTCCAACAAACGTAAAATCGAGAGTGCTGATACGCTTTTACCAGAACCTGATTCACCTACAATCGCTACTGTTTCACCTTTAGAAATACTAAATGAAATACCATCAACAGCTTCTAGGTTACCTTTTCTGGTCTTAAAAACCGTCTTCATTTCCTCTACTTGGAGTAGTGTGTCATTTTTTCCAGTCATTCGAATGCCTCCTTTCAAGTATATTAAACTACTTATATTAATCTAATATCAGGTTAGCAAATTGTTCTCTCAGCTTTATTTTCATGATTTTCCCAACACCATTTTTCGGAAGTTCCTGAATGAATTCAATATGACGAGGTGTCTTATATTTAGCTAAATTTTGTTGGCAGTATCCGATTAATTCACTTGCACTTACTTCTGCATCCGGCTTTTTCACAATACAAGCAACAATTTCTTCACTCATTTTTTCGGAAGGAACACCAATCACCGCAGCTTCCAAAACAGCTTCATGTTTAACTAGCAATTCCTCTAAATCTCTCGGATAAATATTAAATCCACCTCGAATAATTAAATCCTTTTTACGATCTACAATGTACAGATAGCCTTCATCATCCACTTTTGCCATATCCCCTGTATGAAGCCATCCATTTTGTAGTGCCTTTTTTGTTTCTTCTTCATTTTTAAAATAACCAGGCGTTACATTATCGCCTTGTACTAATAATTCACCGACATCCCCAACTGGTACCTCATATCCACCTTCATCCACGATTTTAATGTTTACACCTGGCATTGGTACTCCTACAGAACCTTCTTTAATCGGCATATCATTACGTTGTGTAGCAACTCCTGGCGATGCTTCAGAAAGTCCATACGCATCTCGTACCTCAGCCCCAAATTTTTCTTTAAACTTATGACGTAAGCTAATCGCTAGTGCAGCAGCCCCCGATCCAACTGTTTCTAAACTAGATAAGTCATATTTATAGGCATTCGGATGATAATACATCGCATGCACCATAGCCGGAACTGCAGCAAAGGATTTTACTTTAAATTTTTCAATAACCTTAAATACCTCTTCCGCATCGAATTTATCAAAAATAACAACTGAGCTTCCTAGCAAAAACATACTATTCATAATGCCAAAACCATAAATATGGGCTAGAGGAAGAACACCTAGAGTAGTACTTCTTATTTCGTCCTCCGCTCTAAGTTTTAATCCTGACATTGAATTTGAGTAGAGATTTTTATGCGTTAACATAACTCCCTTCGGTATACCCGTAGTGCCGGATGTATAAAGGATGACGGCTACATCTGATTCTTTTAACTCTAAAGGAGCATTTTCATAAATTGATATATTAGAAAGAGCCTTTTCCCATTCAATGATTTCGAACTCTTCTTGTATATCTTCCTCTCTTGGTTGATCAATGCAAATAATCTTGGGTTTAACAGATAAATCACTGGATGCATTTTTTAATTTTTGCAATAGAATAGATGATGTAATAATAACTTTTGCTTCAGAATTTTTTAAAATAAAGTTGATTTCATTTTCATGTAAAAGATACATAGCTGGTACAATGATGCCACCAACTCCTAATACTCCTTGGTAAGAGAAAATAACTTCGGGACAATTTGGCATACAAATTAACACCCGATCTCCTTTTTCCACTCCCAGAGAATGGACAAGACTAGAAACTTTCTTACAAATAATTTCCGTTTCACTATTTGTATAAGTTTTATCATAGAAATACAGAAGGTTATACTCACCAAAATTCTCAATATTTCCACCCAATAATTCAGTTAGTAACATGTTACCCTCCTAACTTTTATTTACTATTTTCATAGTATTTTTCACATTAAAGCGCTTACATTTTAAGGTCAATCTTTCCGATTATGAGTTACTAGTATCTTTGTGTAGAGATATTTCAATTTTCTGTTGGGAAGTTATTAAAAATGCAATACCTAATAGAATTACTGTTATAACAGCAGAAGTTATAAATGGAGCCGATACGAGATATATGAATACCCAGCCCCCCCAAAGAGGTCCAAGTATTCTCCCTAAACTATCCATTGATTCTTGGAGGCCTAATGTAATACCTCGCCCCATCTCAGTGCGTTTTGATAACATCGCTATAGTAGTCGGCCGAACCAATGATTGCCCAAAACCAGTAAAGACACATCCTAAAATTGCTACCCATATTAATGGCGCAAAACTAATTAAACAATAGCCAATTGCCGTAAAGGATAAGCCAATTTTTGTAATCGTGTCTTCATTCCATAATTCATAACATTTTTTTAGTAAAAAGAATTGTACCAAGACAGAAGTTCCAGCTTGTGCGCTAAAGGCCATACTTACAAAGATTGGGGTAGCTTCAAATTTTGCTATTAGATAATATCCAAGTAGACCGAAGAAACTCGAAGCTGCAATGGACAATCCAAGTATGATCATATAATGATTCCAATATCCGGTTTTCGTAACCATTGTAATGGATTTCCAAAAAGAAACTGTTTCATTATTTCCAGCAAACGTATTCTGAGTTTCTTTATTATCATTATTTATCGAATCTCGGATGTAAAAATGGGCAAAAGGTAGAGTTATTAATGCTAGAGATCCTGCAATAATAAAAGGTACTACGACTCCAAATGGAGAAAATAACCCTCCAATAGCTGGACCACACAAAAAGCCAAGTCCATTCACTGCCCCCATTTTCGCGATGGTTTGATTTCTAAACTCTTTTCTAGTGTGATCAGCTACCATCGAAAAAGCTGCAGTTTGAGTACCAGATGATATTGCTGCACCAATTAATCGAACTAAAAGCAATTGCCAATAATTTTGAGCCAAAATTAGTAAAAGGAAAGCTACACCAAAGCCAAATACGCCAATCATTAGAACGGGTTTTCTCCCTATTTTGTCAGCTAAACGACCCCATATCGGTGCAGTAATTAACTGGGAAACTGCCCAAATTATGATTAACGATGACATTTGAACTGATGAAAGCCCCAAATCATCTGCTAAGAATGGTAATGTAGGAAGTACTATTCCATAACCTGTCATCGTTAAAAACATTATGAATCCTAGTAGAAAGAACGCCTTCCTTTCCATCATCTATATTCATCTTCTTTCAATTTAATAGAAAAGCGGGGAACGCTCGCTTAGCCCTGACACAAGTTGGAGACTCTGACATGGAGGCGGTTTTGCCTCCATCGGAAGAGCCTAAGCGCATGGCGGTGCTGGCATTTACTATAATTTGAAAATATAGTAAAGATAATTGATGTTCTACCCACACTATTTCGGATTAAATTTTTGATTTGGCAAACTAACTATTCATCTAGAGCCACACTTATTAACTAACCGGTTAGTATTACTACCGCATAATAACTGACTAGTTAGTATGTTAAAGAAATAAATGAGTAGAAGCTGCCTTAATTAAAGTAACTCTCCAACTTTTGCATGACCTTTTAATAAATTTCTTGCAATCGTTCTGCGCTGAATTTCATCTGTTCCTTCGAAAATTCGGTATAATCTTAATTCTCTATACCATCGTTCAATCGGTAATTCCTTTGTATATCCCATTCCACCATGGATCTGAAGAACACGATCGACCACTTGATTTGCCATAATTGCGCCATTTAGTTTTGCCATAGACGATTGATGACGTGGATCCATACCATTTTCAGCCATCCATGCAGCTCTAAATACGATCCATTTTGCTGCTTCAATTTCAACTGCTGAATCTGCAATCATCCATTGGATTGCTTGACGTTCTGCTATAGGTTTACCAAAAGTAACTCGTGTTTTTGAATAGTCGATGGCCATTTGTAATAAGCGTTCTGCAGCACCGATTGCACCAGCAGGAATCATATATCTCCCTTGACCTATCCACTGCATGCCTAAATTAAAACCTTGACCCAGTTCTCCTAAAATATTTTCTTCAGGAACACGAACGTTATCAAATACTAATGTTGCTGGTCCCCATTCGCCCATTGTGTAAATATATTCCGACTTCCAACCCATTTCTTTATCTACAAGGAAACAAGTTACTCCGCCATTCGCGCCTTTTTCTTTATCTGTCACTGCAAATACCATGGCAAAGTCTGCTTCATTTCCATTTGTAATAAATACTTTCTCACCATTTAACACCCAATGGTCGCCATCTTTAACCGCTCTCATTTGAATACCTCTTGCATCTGATCCCGCATCAGGCTCGGTTAAAGCAAAGCAAGAACGTCTTTCACCATTAATAGTAGGGATTAAATATTTCTGTTTCTGTTCCTCGTTACCTAAATAAAGGATATTATCAGCAGAACCACCAAAGTTGAACGGTACAAAAGTTCTTCCTAATTCCATTGCAATTAACACTGACATAATTGGTCCTAAATTTGCTCCACCGTATTCCTCAGGCGTATTAATGCCCCAAAATCCAATTGCCTTTGCCTTTTCTCTTAATTCTTTTATTTTTTCATTAGAGATACCAGGTCTGCCTTCCCTTTCATTTTTTAATACTTCTTGCTCCAAAGGCTTCAGTTCTTTATTCACAAAATCTCTAACTGTTTTTTGAATCATTTTTTGTTCATCATTTAGCGTAAAATCCATTAATAACATCTCCTTGTAAATGAAATTATTTGAGTACGAAATTGTTAAATAATATTCACAATTTTATAGAATACTCAGTTACAACACGTTATGAATCTAACAGTTTATATATGCGAAAAATTTTGAAGCGCTTTCATTTTATAAAGAATGGTCTTTTAATAAAAAAAAGAAACCCAAAAGAATGAAAACATTCAGGTTTCTTAACAGCTTTCGTATCAAATTATTTTTGTTCAAATCTTTGGAAATTTGTTCTTTCAATACGTGTAAATATTTATTTAAACTTCACAATCCAAGGTAATGTTTCTTCACCAAAATCAGTCATCGTGTATAAATAATTTTCCTTTTGCCACTTCGCCATTGTTCCAGTTTGCTCAGCATCGACATGTAAAGAACCATAATCTTTTGGTATCGGAAGAATGTTCGTTTCTAAAAATTCGACTGTTTCCTTTGCTGTGTTCAAGCTTTCCTCAGCCTTTTCCGTCAATGACCGGGCAATAATTGCCCAACGCCCTTCATTCCAGCTTGTAAATAGAGAGCCTGCCCCGCCATCCTGGTAGCCTGTAATTCCGTGCCCTAAATCAACAGCTTGTCCACTATCGTAAAGAGTTTGATCAATTTCTTTACTCGCCAATTCCTTTGAATCATATTTGGTAATTGTTAATTGACCTGTATACGTGCCGCTTTGCTTTATAGCGTTATCATTTATTGCCAGTTTAGATGGAGTTTCATAGAAATTAAATGTTATGACATTATTATTTGTCGTTGTAATCGCAGTTAAATAGCTGTCCTTTGAAACAGGAAAGTCAGTTGGCATGTTGACATCCCAATTACTCGGAATAATACTTTGAAAATCTTCTGCCGTAGCAGTATTGCCTGCCGGTTGATTAGAAACTGTCTCATCATTATTTGGAGAATTTGTTGTTTCTACTTCATTAGACTTTGTATCTGCTCCGGAATCCTGATCGGCTGTCGTGTTATTATTCGTCTCGTTACACGCTGTTAGAAGAAGAAAGCTTAAGACAAATGGGACATATTTTTTCAAGATCTCACTCCTCAAGTTTGGCTTGTATAAATTATCATACATGTTTCAAAATACATGTACAAATGATGGATAGCACTTCACTCGTACAAAAAAGCGCTGATTCTAATAAAAGAATCGCGCGGTTTTTATATCAACGAGCTTAGTTGGGTTATGTAAGCTTCGTTCTAGTGAAATCAATATATCTTGTTCCTTGGAAAGTTAACGTGCCGATATCCCCTTCTGCGAGCATACCATATTCCTTGCCTGAAACATGAAACTCAGACCGGTCACCACTCTCAAATTCAAATGTTATAAAGTACTTTGTAGAGGTACTGTGCGAGTGGTGGTTATTATCATGATGGTGATGATTATGTCTCGTTACACTTGTTCGTTTAACTTTTACTATGGCCGGAACAGTCAGGCGAGGTGAGTTTTCATTTTCCCTCCATTGTCTTAAACCACTGAATATATTGCCAATTATTAAAATAACTATGATAATAAAAATAAGTGCTATAAATATTGGCCCGAAGTTGAATAACCAATCCCCACTTCCTGTCATGTCATACATGATATTCCCCCCTTCCTCTGATAACTAAATTATACGGATAAAATGGAAGAAAGTTTCAAAATTATGACATATATTTACCAAATAACTTCTATAGCCATATAATTATAAAAAAACGAGCGCTGATTCATTTTACAGAATCGCACCCGCCTACTTATACAATATTAAAATGAAGATAATCATACTAATGAAAACGTCGCAATTGGTTCATATTTCGGTGTGTTTTCTATATTCGATTTATAAAGGACGATTTCAGTGATTTGAAAAGATAAAGGCTTTTCTTTGAATGGGTTATGCGTGACTAAGTTGTCCACATTGAAATCTTCATTGCCTTCCCATTTTCGTGCCAATGTAATATGTGGATGATAAGGCCGTGTTTCTAGTGTAAACCCTTCATCTAGACAAGTTTTATGCACAATTTCCTGTAGTTTATACAAAGGGGCTGCTTCACTCACCGCTCCCCAAAATATACGAGGTGAACTTTGAGCCCCAAATACACCCAGGCCTTTAATGTCTAACATAAATGCTTTTTGATTTTGTATGGCGTTCCCAACTGATTTAATTACGGATGAAAGTTGCTGCGGATTTACAGCACCGAGAAAGGCAAGCGTTATATGATAATCATTTAAATCTACCCAACGCTTAAACTGGAATATTGGTTTACTTCGTGTGAGTTCCTCGTGAATGGTTTGTTTAATTCCATCCGGAATCCGAACCGCCCAAAAATAGTGCGCCACTCTCTCCATATTCTTTCACCTCTTTTTATAAAAGAATGGACATTATTATTAAAACTAATACAAAAATATCTTATCGATCGTATTTCCCTTAGATTCCTTCTGAAAGGCATATTTTAACTAACATATACTGGCTTCAATCATCTCGAGTTCGCCTTTTTTATTAACACTATCTTTCCCACGTTCGCAGTTATCTTTTATTTCCCACGCAATGAAGTATTTATTATTTTTCAATTCAACAGATCGTATTTCAGTTTTACTATTATGGTTAAAATGATGATCCAAGACCATTTGTTTTGCTTCATCTTCAGATATGTCATTTTGAATAGATGAACAGCCTGCTAATAAAAAGACTGCAATTATTAAATATTTTCTAAAATAGATTTTTACACTTTTATGATTTTGCTGCCACATTTCATACGTCCCTTTTATATTTCATTATTTTGTCAGGCCTTATAAAAAACGCATTCCTTATTATTGAACTACGCCTGTTGATTGTTTAATAAAAAATTCCCACTATATACTTTTCTCCTTCAGATTTATGGACTTTTAATGAAAATAAGCGCTGATTCTTACTACAGAATCGCGCTTGCTTTCAACCATCTCAACCTATCCACTTCTATTTTAAAATGGATTTATAGTCAACTTCTCTTTTCGTGAAACTGACGATGGAGTTGATGAACTTCCTCCGCTAGCTCTGGAACAGGACCATCGACAGTAATATCGTTAATAACCTCTTGAATGGAAAGATTCCGTACACGTGAAGGAGCTTGGCCCAATTCGGCTAGCCATTCTACCAATTGTTTAGATGAACTTGCATAAACAATCCGGCCTAAACCAACCCAACCGTGTGCTGCAGCGCACATCGGACAATGTTCCCCGGAAGTATATACTGTCGCTTTGATTCTTTCTTCAGGTTTCATATTATTTGCTGCCCATCGTGCTATTGCAAATTCCGGATGTTGGGTATGGTCACCACCTGCCACGTGATTATGGTCTTCAAAAAGGACCTCTCCATCGGCGGAAACAAGTACTGAACCAAATGGCTCGTCACATTTTTCAAGCGCAATTTTTGCTAATTCAACACAACGTTGTAAGTGCTTCAAATCTAGATTATTTATCATATTCGTATCCTCCTTATCCAGTAAGTAGAAACTTTTACAATCATAATTATAACAGAATTATCCGACTCCTTAAGTGAATATTCATTCGTACTCTGAACCTTATGTTTTCAGACAAAATTCTACTGACCTTATCAATTAACGAATAATTGGCTATTTTAATACGGTCAATTTTCATTATACTAAGAATCATTACAGGAATGGAGGTTATTTACATGGTACAATTTGGAACTTATCGAATAAAACGTGGAATGGCAGAAATGCAAAAGGGCGGCGTTATTATGGATGTCATTAACGCTGAACAAGCAAAAATTGCGGAAGCGGCAGGTGCAGTAGCAGTGATGGCGCTGGAACGTGTGCCTTCCGATATCCGGAAAGCTGGCGGTGTTGCCCGTATGGCGGATCCTCGGATTGTGGAAGAAGTGATGAATGCCGTCACGATTCCTGTTATGGCAAAAGCACGAATTGGTCACATTGTAGAAGCACGGGTTTTAGAGTCAATGGGTGTCGACTATATCGATGAAAGTGAAGTTTTAACACCGGCTGATGAAGAATACCATTTACTAAAAAGTGATTATACAGTGCCATTCGTTTGTGGTTGCCGTGACTTAGGAGAAGCAGCTCGACGTATTGGCGAAGGGGCTTCTATGCTCCGTACTAAAGGTGAACCAGGGACAGGCAACATTGTAGAAGCAGTTCGTCATCTTCGCAAAGTCAATGCTCAAGTACGTCGTGTTATAGGAATGAATGTGGATGAATTAATGACAGAGGCAAAAAATTTAGGAGCCCCATTCGAATTACTGTTGGAAATTAAACGTTTAGGACGTTTACCAGTTGTGAACTTTGCTGCGGGTGGCGTGGCTACACCTGCAGATGCCGCGTTAATGATGGAACTTGGTGCGGATGGCGTATTTGTTGGCTCTGGTATTTTCAAATCCGAGAATCCTGAAAAATTCGCGCGTGCCATTGTGGAAGCAACAACTCATTATAAAGACTACAAACTGATTGCTGAAATCTCGAAGGAGCTTGGAACACCGATGAAAGGAATTGAAATAGCTACACTTCATGTTAATGAACGGATGCAGGAGCGTGGCTGGTAGTATGGCAAAAATAGGAGTACTTGCATTACAAGGTGCAGTAGGTGAGCATATGAATCAGATTAAACTTCTTGATCATGAAGCTGTGGAAGTAAAAACAAGCAATGATTTATGTGGTATTGATGGTCTTATTTTGCCTGGTGGAGAAAGTACAGCTATCGGTAAGCTTATAGAACGCAATGACTTATTAGCACCTATACAAGCATTGGCACAGCAAGGTATTCCCATGTTCGGGACATGTGCCGGTCTCATACTATTGGCAAAAAAGATTAAGGGTTCCATTACCCCTCACCTTTGTTTAATGGATGTTGAGGTAGAAAGAAATTCTTTCGGCCGTCAAGTAGACAGTTTTGAAGTTGCATTAGCAATTCCATCAATTGGTGATAACATAACAGCAGTTTTTATTCGAGCTCCGCATATTGTAACCATCGGTGAACAGGTCGAAATACTTGCTACATATGAAGAACGGATTGTATTAGCTAGAGATGGACAATTTTTAGGCTGCTCTTTTCATCCCGAACTGACGGATGATGTTCGAATACTTCAATATTTTATTGGTATGGTAAATGAATTTACAAAGGTTCCTAGATAAATCAAAAAAGAAGCACAATTCAGTGCTTCTTTTGTATGTTGGATTATTTGTTTAAGCCTTTTTCATGTATTCGATAAATCATAGCTGCCATTTGTGCTCTAGTTGTAGGATTATTCGGACCAAATCGGCTTGCATTATAGCCGGCCATAATTCCTTCTTGTTTCATCGTTTCAATCGCAACATATGCCCAAAAATTTTGTTCCACATCTTTAAATGAATTTACACGATTATTTACAGATTGACTATAAAATCCGGCGTTATAAAAGATTTGAGCCATTTGCGCTCTAGTTAAAAAAGTATTTGGTGAAAAACGTTCATCACCGATACCATTAATTATTTTATGTTGTGCTACTAAAAGAATAGATTTTGAAGCCCAAAAGCTCTTAACCACATCACTAAAGTAGATGTTTTTATTTGTTGACGTCAATGCTAAAAAGTTACTTATAATAGCAGCTGCTTGAGCTCTTGTTATCGAATGATTCGGTTTATATGTACCATCAGGATAGCCAGAGATCCAACCTTTTTCAGTTAAGAAAAGAATCTGTTCTTCGGCCCAATGACCTTCTATGTCTTTTAATTTCCTATCATCATATTGATATAAATCATATTCTTTCATGATGGAGCCTACTTTATTTCGATAGTATTCCCCACCCAAATGGATATAACCGGCATTGGCAATATCGAATAAATATTCTTTGGAAGCTCGCTCATAGCTCCATCCCTTTTTCATTCTTTCATCATAATTGATTTTTGCGAAACGATACCTTTCGTTTAACAACAAGTTCCCTGCTAAATAATCAACCGCTTCTTTATAGGAAGTAAAAGCCCGATACCAGTTATCTCTTCTTTTGCTTTCATCATATATTTTGCGGTCTTTTCCGAAATCGATTAGAACAGGTACCGGTTCATAATCTTCATCAGGTTGTCCCTTCAGCTGCCAGGCGTTCTTCGGATTATATCCCCAAACCTTTATCCCGAAAAGATTATTTGCATTCACTGCTAATCTTGTTGTTCCATAGCCGCTTTCCAGAATGGCCATTCCAATGATCGCACTAGCAGGGATTCCCCACTTTTCATTTGCTCTCATTGCATATGTATAAATTTCATTAATAAAGTCTTCCTTCATTTTGGTTGAAGGAAATTCGTATGTAGATAAATAAGCGTTACTATTTCTTCCTGACTTCTCATCTTCATAAGGTAAAGGATTCACGCTGTTTGCACTCGAGGTCAACGGGCCACTATTTAAAACTAGTAAAGAAAGTAAAATTAATAGTGATACTCTGATTAATTTTATCAAATTTGCAACTCCTTTAATATTCAAATAATAGACTTAAACACTATCATCATAGCAGTTTTTTATTAGAACTAGTGCATAAAATCTCATTTTATTACTACTAATTAATGGTTACACTTCCGGACTTTACCTATCTCGAACCCCCTTTCCAAACAAAAAACGACTATTCATCCAGCTGGACAAATGGTCGTTTGAAAAATTAATTTAATAAAAGCAATTGAATTCCCCTGCATTTTATACTAATTACTCAAATAATTAATAAGAATATAAATTTCATATTAGGGTAGAAGTAAAAAAGTAAAGTAAATTTTTAAAGAAAGAGGGGATTTCATGCAGGAGATAATCCTAATCCTGGTCATACAGCTCGTTTACGTGCCGTTAATGACATTACGAACAATTTTCTTAGTCAAAGATATGAGACTTCTTGCTTCAATTTTTGGGTTTTTAGAAGTTTTAATTAACGTATTTGCACTTTCTATCATTTTTAGTGGTGATCAGAACTTTATCGCAATGATTGTGTATGCACTCGGATTTAGTATTGGGATACCAATAGGAACAATGATTGAAAACAAACTGGCTATTGGTTTTGTCTCAGTTACAATCAATACTCAGCAAAAAAATCAGGAATTGATCGAAACATTAAGAAACAGCGGCTTTGCCATCACGACATCTGTCAGTGAAGGTCGTGACAGTGAACGTTATAAATATGAGATTTTGGCTAAACGAAACCGAGAAAAAGAATTATTCGCCCTTGTTGAATCGATTGAACCAAAGGCATTTATCATTTCATATGAGCCAAAATCATTCAAAGGCGGTTTCTTAGTCGATCGTATGCGTAAATTTAAACTTAGACGTTAAAATAAAAATGAGCTAGATTCAATGATTCTAGCTCATTTTTTATGCATCTTCAGTTTTAGTCCTTCTTTAATTGCCCAATACTGATGTTCATGTATTAAGAGATCTCGGGTTTTGTCCGTCTCAATCCATTTTATAAAGTGGTCGTCATCAATGGGATCTTGGATTTTATTTAATAATTGTGCGAAGTAGAAATAGCCATCATTTAGAATTGGCTCTTTTTTGGTTGAGAGAAAAAAGCACTAAGCGTTCCCTATATAAGGCCCGATCACTACGTTATATCCTGTTTCTTCAAGTATTTCTCTTTCCAGGCATTGCGAATGGTTTTCATGATCTTCAATCCCGCCACCTGGCAAAAAGTAATCCCCTCTCGTAGTTTGGACTGTTAAGACACGAGTCATTGTTGAATTAAAAATTACTGCATAAATCCCTTTTCTTATTTCATAATTAAGGCCGTTTAATTTCTCTCCAAATACTTTCACTATTTTCACCTACCGCTAAAAGTTTTGTTAGCTTTTTTTAGCATCTACTGCTATATATGTATTGCTATATGGAAGCATATGAATTCTCTTTACATTCCATAGCATTTTAAATTCTTCAATCGGCACCTTTCGATTATAGTTCTGCTGTTTTTCTTCACAATTCACTAAATGACTTAATGACTCTGAAAGGTAAATATGCTCTTTGTCATAACCTACTACTGGAACAAAATGCAGATTTTTGAGATCCTTCTGTACTTTAATAAAAACAATTACGGGAGTTCCTTTACTGACTTCGTACTTTAATGTATCAATAGTTCCTTTATAATAATTTGTCTTAAATCCGTTATTTCTTAAAACAGTACGGATTCCTTTTGGATATACATTTCCAGCTTTTGTTTTATTGGGAAAATGCTTATATAACGCTTCTCCTTCAGCCTCCTTACCAAAGTGACGCAGCAGGTAAGCTGTTGAAAATGCCGCGCATTATCTTTTTGGAAATCGATTCGATTCTCGTGCTGAATGATGTAGGTAGTCGGAAAATCCTTTTTTCGTATAACCGGAATAGGTAAAGTCATTAAATAGTTGTTAATCGACACTGAGATAATTACCCATAAAGCAACTGTATTAATTATAAACATGCTACTCCCCCAATATATGAAATCAACGTGTGTCTACTTTTCTTTTTTTACTATAATTCGTAATAACGTTTTCATTCTCTCTTCAAAATCTGAATGTCCCCAATAAAGCATTGCATTTTCAATACCTTCTTCACCTGCTAAACGTTTTACTATAAGATAAGCAATAAAATAACCAATCCGACTGTAGCCAAAAGTTTGACCCCCATTAATCGAGAACCATTCTTTAAATATTTCTGCTGATGTACTTTGAATTAAATCTTTTTGAAAAGCATTGATAATGGTTGCTATATTTTTTTTACAGAATGAAAGCCACTCCGGATCACGTTTATATGCAAAATAAATATCTTGGTCTACATTTACTACTAAAGTTGATAAAAAAGTTGCTACACCCTCTTGCAATAGCCATGTCAACGGATTAGACCATTTAATATCTTTTGCTTCAATCCCATTATGTGTTGTGTAAAGATGATGGACTGCATGGCCAAATTCATGCGCAATTATTACGTTAAGGCCCTCTTCATATGGTTCAAATTTTTCAACACAAAAAGCAATATGAGGGTCCATGGAACGATAAGCATAAGCATTAGAACCACCTAGACCAACAAAAATATAAACATCTTTTGAAAATATTATCGGAAACCGCTTTTCATATTCTTTTGTAATCTGGGGTGTGAGCGATTTTAATTTCCTTGCAACCCAGTTCATTTGATCAATCATATTTGGATGCGTTTTTAAAGCATTTTCAAGTTTCAGTTCTTTATTGTGACAGTGATTTTCAAAATAATAACTAAAGATTTCTGGATGATGATTAAAGTAACTTTCGTAGTACTCTTTTGAAGGCTCGTATTGATTTAGAAATGGACTTGCTAGATTGTATATTTTCATGAAGATTTCTCCAATCATTTTTAAATATTACTATCAATAAATTCAACTAAATCCCCGACTTTATATTCTCCTGTCACGATTTCTCCTATCTGGTCTATGCTTACTTCAAAAATAATTGTATTCAATGCCTCTCTCAGATACTTCGTTTAATCCTTTAGAATAAAAGACAAATTCTTGCACATACGAGGCGACATTCTCACCTTCATTATTTTGTTCACTTCCGCCTCCAAACCAATAACGGTCAGTAGCATCAAATGAATCGATCGCATCTTTCCAACTATCGCTAAATGAAAATTCCACTTTCTGTCCAGCTACATTGTCTACTTCCACGTTGAATGTAAATTTCCTGAAATCATCTATTTGAGGATTTTTTAACTCATGAGTCCCGACACTTTCAAATTCATCCTCTGTCAACTGTGAAATTGCGGCTTCAATTGTTGTAATAGGTTCATCTTTGTTACTGCAAGCAGTCGTGATGTGCAAAATGGAAAACAAACAGAATAAAAACAATAATTTTTTCATCCTTATCCCCCTTATAAATCTTGCGATAACCTAATCATATCGATGCACTGGATGCCATTCTCGTAAATTTCTTCTGAATAGTGCTTAATAAAATAGTTATGATCAACTGAAACAATTCGAAAACCGCATTTTTGATATAACGCTAATTGCCCAATACTTGAATTTGCCGTACCAATTTCAATCGTTTTATACCCCTGTGTTTTGGCTATACGAATCGCATGACTTACTAATAATTTTCCAATTCCTTTTCCCTGATGATCTTCAGCTACTGCTACATTGACAATTTCTACAGTTTGCGGTCTTGTCGGTAACAGTACATAGACACCAATGGTTTGCTCTTCATTTTCGGCTATAAAACATTCGCCCTTTGCTACATAATCTTCAACGATAATTTTTGAAGGGTCCGCCAATAATAACAATTCCAAGGGAACCTTTTCCTGTTTTTCCAGCCTTTTAATCTCCACACTTATCCCCCTATATTTCTAGATTAGTTTTGTTTATGGATATCTTTTTCTAACTCTTTTTCAATGTCGTCATTACTCAAGTTAGGCATTTCTTCTTCAATCTTATATTTCTTTTTTATTAAAATTCCAAGTTCCGAATAATTAATCCCATGCTTGACTGCCAAAAATACAACAATGTAAAGCAAAAATCCTAAAAAGGCAAATGATAATAAATCCATGAAATCCTCTCCTTATATTTTAAATTTTACCATAATTGTAGAGTCGAACCTGATAAAATCAAAAAACCAGATGGCTAAATTCCATCCGGTTCATTGTACTGTTTGCTATTAATTGCTAATTAGTTTTACTTTTTCACAGCTGGTGGGCCAAATTCACCTAGCTGTAAATCACGGAATGCTTCTCTGATTTCTTCTTTTGTATTCATCACAAACGGTCCACCTAGAGCGACTTCTTCTCTAATTGGGACACCTGAATAAATCAAAACTTTAGACCGTGTTGATGCTTTAATTTTTAATTCGCTTGAATTTGCTTCTGAGCCATCTTCGTTAAATGAAATCGTTGCTGCTCCCGTTTTCGTTATTTTTGTCTTGCTTTCCCCAAATTCCATCTCTCCTGCCAACATAAACAGGAATGAATTATGATTTTCGGGTAAAACATGTGTGTATTCAGCACCTTCACGAAGAGTAATTTCTGTCATCGTAATCGGAACTAAACTTTGCATAGGTCCTGTTACACCTTCAATATCCCCTGAATAAACTCGAACGAATCCGCCATCGATATTGACTACAGGTGCATCTTCAACAAAAATATTTTGATAAGACGTTTTTGTATGCTTTAAACTTTTCGGCAGATTTAGCCATAGCTGCAATGTATGAATCAAGTCGTCCTCGAACGCTTCTTCTGCATGTCTAGCTGCCCAACCTGCATTCATATATTGGACATCCCCGGCATTTAAAATGCTGTAACCGCCAGCATTATCAATATGTTCTAGTCTGCCATCTACAACATATGTTACAGTTTGAAAGCCACGGTGTGGGTGATCAGAGAAAACGCCACGCTTATACCAATCTTCTGCCATTAAAATAAAAGGATCGAATTCAGCGTTTCGATCAGGGTGAAGAATGAATCCTTGTTGCACATGAGGATATCCATTTTTATTGTACTCTGGGTACCAAAAACTTTTAATATCTCTTTGAAAAACTGCATTAGTTGCCAATTCTATTCCTCCCACCAAGGTTACTATGAAAATGTACTATTAAGTTGAAATCTTTCACTTAAAGTTTATCTCATTTTCTCAGCTAACTCTAAAATTATGCCTTCTGGTCCCTGAACAAAGCATAATTTATATATATTATTGTAGTTTTGGATTTCACTAATTATTTCCGCGCCTTTCTTTTTCAATTTAACAACGACCGTTTCAATATCTTCAACGGCAAAGGCAATATGATTTTTTAAAGATTGCTGTATACTTTCTATCTCTGAGTCTGTATGAAACTTGACCAGCTCCAATTTTGCCTGGCCATCCGACATCCCTAAAAGGACAATGGTTGCTTTCACATCAGTAAACCCGATAATTCGCTCTGCCCATTTCCCATCCACTTCCCCTTCACCAAGCACTTCCAGCCCAAATTCGATGAAAAACTCTTTAACTGCAGTAAGATCGTTTACTATGATACCTACATGATCTATTCTATGAATTGCCAAACTTAGCCCTCCCATGGTCCTGTAACTTTCTATCTTTATAATTCTGCTTAATCTTACTCTATTTGCTTTTATCTTTCTTATCATGCCAAGATGTCGCTGGTCTTGAAACAGGGTATCCATTTTTCTCCCGATATTGTTTCCGTTCATCCGTAAAATGCCACCAACTTTTTTCGCTGCCTGAATGGTTAGCATGATGTACGATACATCTTAACGAATTCTCTACACACGGGTCTTCCCAATAACCGAAGTGTTCCTCCAATCGATTAGTTAATTCAGCACCATTTTCGTTTTTCAAGTCCTCTAAAGAATAAAAACCTAATTCAGTAACCCATTGAGCCAACTTTGGTCCAATCGAAGGGATAGTTTGGAATTGAGCCAGTGCGCGAAGGTATTTAGCACGTTCGGAAGTTGATTGTAGACATGCAGTTAATTGTGGTATGTCCATAAGTGCGATCTCATTCAATTTCACTTTGCACTTTCTTAAAATTATTCTTTCTTCAGATGTTAAAGGAAGCTTTGGAGAGGACTTTTTCATCTATATTCACCTAACTTATACTTAATTTATATTTCAATTAGTTATTTACTTACTTCTTCAATATAAAACAAAGGCAAGGCGAACTACTTATTTAATTCCGACTAGACGAATCCTTTTATAATCTGCCACCCAAATGCCTTCACGATACAAAACATCCTTTAAGTTCATTTCTACATTAGCGATTATGTGATCTTGTATTTGTTCGGGAATTCCATCAAATAAAATACTGCCAAACATTTCAATCCAATTTCTCAAACCATTTTCACCATCTAAAGGTGTTGGTCGATCATATAGTTGAGCAAAAGTCACGTGGAATCCTGCCTCTTCCATCAGCTTTGAGTACTCTGCAATACTCGGATAATACCAGGGAAATTGTGCTTCTTTAAATTCGTAGCCTGCATTTTTTATTTGTTGAATAATTTCATCTGTAATTGTTTGTACATTGCCTTTCCCTCCAAATTCAGCAACCATTCTGCCGCCTTGTTTTAAGCTTTCATAAATACATTGCACAGCTTCTTTCGGCGGGTGCACCCAATGGAGTGTTGCGTTTGAAAATACCGCATTAAATTCATTTTGATAGGTTAATTTGGTAGCATCTTGAACTGTAAATGGAATCTGCGGGTATTTACTTGTCGCTAGTTTCACCATATTTTCAGATTTGTCGACACCTACCACTTCCACGCCACCCTCAAATAAAGTATTTGCTAAATCTCCTGTTCCACAACCAAGATCCAGTATTCGCTCTCCTTTCTTTGGAGCTAACAATTCCACCAAACTATTGCCATATTTTGAAACAAACGAGTGCTTACCATCGTATAAACTAGCATTCCATTGATGTTCTGTAACTTTTGAAGTACCCATATTATTCACTCGATTCCATATAAATTTGTTAGTTCCATTATAATGGAAAATTCTGATATTGAATAACCGAAAATAAAAAGAGGATTTCACATTACATTGAAATCCCCCCATAATTAATCATTTTCTCTTGTAGTTTGACCATGTTATACCAACTAACTCCGCCATGCTGTGATTCAGAAATGCCGTGGTTTACAAAGCCGAGTTTTTCATAAAAAGAAACCAATTCCTGTTTGCATGTTAACGTAATTCCTTGTCGTTCATTTTCTTTTACCAACTGCTCCATTTTTTTGAATAAGATTCGAGCAATTCCTTGATTTCTCGCCTCTTTAGAAACTGCTACTCCTAATATACTTTGGTAGCCGCCTTTTTTTGGATTTTCATTAATTTCTTCAAAAAGGTCATCCGTTATGTATAGTTGAGGGATTACAGGACCGTTAATATAACCTACGATCTTTTCATCCTTTTCAGCAACTATAAATGTATCGGCAATCAGCTGAATTCTTTCCACAAATGCTTCCCTTGTAGCAGCCTCTTCTTTTGTAAAGCCTTCATTTTCAATGACAACCAGCTCTTCTAAATCTGTTTTTTGCACATTTCTTAATGTAATCATGTTATTCCTAACTCCTTTATATAGCCAATTACTTTTTTCTAATTTACTTTCAAGTGCCTCAACTCGTTTTAATAATGAATACAACTCGATTTTTAATGCTGTATCACTTTTGTTTGTTGATTTTAATGACTTAAATAATCTGTTAAAACTCCAATAAGCGATTAAAAAGCTTCCTATGATTATGAATAACGCAATTAAAGTCCCGATTCAAGATCGATAGCCCATTGTTGGAAATCGCTATCGCTATATTTCCTTTTATCCTTTTCCGATAACGTGTTCAAGTCAGAGGTATCGCTAAGGTGAAACGTTCCAACTAATAGAATTTCCATATAAATCCTCCCTCTATTCAACGTTTATTACTAATTATTCACTTCTTTAATAGAAGACTTTTTCTTGTTAATCTCTTGCTTAATAAAAATAAAATCAGATTATAAATGCTGAAACAAACCATTGCAAAGATAGCCTCTCTCGTCAAACTAATTGGTTCATAACCGCTATGGTAATTAATATGTACTTCATTCCCTTTATAGATGAACCAAATAGCAATAGATATGAGACAATATAAAACAATTAAGAAAATATAGTGACCGTAAAATATGATTTTGTTATGTGAAGAACCGAATCTTGCGGTATAAAAAAAAGACCCCCATAAACTAACATTATGATCATAATTTGAGAGACTGCCATTTATGCCCTCCTAATAATTCATTAATTATTTTCTGCAAGCTTCTTCAATTCTGCTGATCGTTTTTTAATGAAACTTTCCATATATCTGTACAAAAACAATTTGTCAGCAATTCTCCCTAATGGACCAAATGGCGACTTATATTCAAATATATCGATCATTAAAGTGCCGACTTTTTCTTCTACAAATTTATGAGTATGGGTAAATGATTTAAATGCGCCTTTCACCATTATGTCCACAAATATAGTTGGTTGCTGCATATGTGTTATCTTTGCCGTCAGTTTTTGTTTAATACCGAAGTGAGTAGCTTCCCAAGTAACGGAGTCACCTGCATTTAATAAGCCATGTGTTACCCCATCTACAGCCTTTTCGTTCGTTTTCGCAGTCGTCTTTATATGAATGTCGACGTTTCTGGCAAGGTCAAAACATACTTGTATAGGTGCATTTACAAACTGCTTGTGGATAATAATCGGCATCGAAACTCTCCTTAAAAACTTATCAATTTTTGCTCCGCTATTCCTTTACCATGAATTCCTGTGGGGCATCGTACAATTAATTTACTGAATAACTATATTCCCAACATATTGAGCATTACCTTTGTCTGTTTCAATGTCGACAACGAGTATATACTTTCCTTTTTCTGTAGGTAAATTAAAGGTTTGATTCACTATAAAATATTCTAATTCTATTTTGTTTTCATTTTGCAAAACAGAAACCTTTATTTTATTCGGGTCAAAAGTTCCGTTTTCCATATTTAACGCGACCAATTCCCTAGGTTCAAAGTAAATAATATTTTGCTTTTCCGCTTATTTCCTACTATACTTTTCCACAGTAATTTGAATGATATAAAGAATCAACAGGCCAATTGTCATCCAGAACGAAAAGAATAAGGCATCGCGCCACTTAGTTTCCTGGAATGCTTCGTAATTATATAATCGAATAAAAAATGACAATATAAAAATGATGAGCAGTAAAAAAAGCATCCTTTTGTGTTTAATTATTTTCACTCCTCTTATTGCAAACTTCAATCTGATAAAAAATTTTTTTCAAAATAGGTTAAGGATAAATGTTCATTTACTTGGACTTCCTTCGTAACCTGAAAATCATTTTTCTTATATAGAGTAATCGCTGGGGTATTTTTAGACCCAGTTGCGACTATGATTGTCTTTATATCGAACTGACCTTCAATAAAAGTTAACAGTTTCTGTGCGATTCCTTTTCGGAAATGGTCCGGATGAACGATTAATCTATGTATATCAACTTCATGATCACTAACTTTCACCGATATGGCCGCACAAAGTTCTTCTTTTATATAGTAGCCAAAGAAAGTTTCTCCGCATTGTTGTAGAGTATTTACTGTATCTTTCAATGGCGGGATATCCTCATAATCGATGACTTCGGCTTCTACTTTATAAGATGGTATTTGTATCTTTAAGAGTTTTTCCGCATTTTTTGTATTTCGAATGTCAAATTTCTTTATCATGAAACCGCCTCCCTCAACCATCTTAAACTTTCCACTATTTTTCCAACCGTAATGTTTCCAGTTACCTGCCTACCAAAGAAACAAGCGATTGTTAACTCTTCAGTAAAATCACGCTCAGTAAATGATTAGAAGTGTGATAAACCCTATTCTTTGTATATTTTTCCCACTTGTCTCTGAAACTTTCCCTCGCTCTTTCCCTACGATTAAGCTGCCAATAATGAAATTAATCCTACTTAGAATTAACGGTAAAACAGCTACTGAAAGCTGCACTCATATCCCCCTTGTCAACCTAAAATCAAACATGACAGAACTAACTATGGGAAGTTAACTACAGGTTGTCATTTGCCCCATGGCTGTTCACCATATTTTTTAAGCATAACGATCTCTCCATTTTTATTATTTAATCTGTTATAAGCATACTTAATTTTGTATTCATTAGTTTTATCTAACTCTATCTTCATATAGAAATCCCTCGATAACGATAATTCATAACCGTCAAGTAACAAATAATGTTCACCATTTTTTTCAATAATATTTTGTTCTTCGAGTTGATAGTTACCATCGACAATTACATTAAGAACAGATGTAAAACCAAATATATATAATGCACCAAAAGTAATTAAGATAAAGCTTATGAATAATTTACCTTTACTCATGCATCCGCCTCCAGTCTTATTAATTTATATGAGTTAACAAACGCTAAAGTTTCAAAATTTTCCCTTTCCATTTGAATCTCTAAGGGCTCCCCCTCATTCATAGTTATTAGTATTTTCTCACTACTAAACCTACCAAAGTTTTAAGATAAAATTCACAGTTACTTTTACAATAATAAAATAGCGCTGATCCTAATTTAGGATCGCGCACGTATAGTAGTTATTAATGAACTTTTTCTTATAAATCTAATTCATTAACAATAGAAGTTACGAATGTTTTTAAAGGATTCGGGATAGATTTGCCTGTCTTTGTTTCAACTAGCTGTGCTGCATCCGCCATTGATAATTGAGCAACGGAAATTATTTTATCATCAGCAACAAGTTTTTCTAACATCCTTGCTACTTCCTGATTGTATTCTTTTTTACGTCCTTTCATGATTAAATCAAACGTATTGTTTAATACAATAACCTCGATGTTTATCGATTTTTTTTTAGTAGCTGCATAGAGTTTAAGTCGTTCAATTGTCCCTTCAACAGTTGCCGGATTTGTAAAAAGTACAGTCTGGGGTTGCTGAATATTACAGATGAAATCAGAGAATGATTCATCCAATTTAATAATTGGCACTGATATGGAAAGTTGATCTTCCTGTAAAATGGCAATATAGTTTGTACAAGTAATTAAAATTGCATCAATATTCGATTGGGCAATCCATTCTATCTGTTCTTTTACTTTTAGCTGCGCATCTGCTTCATGGAAATTCTGATCTGAAGTTAATCGATCCATTAATCCTGGATCAACAAAATGGACTAATTCGATGTTATATGGAGCAAGTGCATTTTCTATGTATTCAATATTTGTATAATGGGCGTGTAGACAACCTAGTCTTTTTCTCATATTCATTCCACCTGTAATTTATTTCTAATTATTCTATCAGTTTGTGAATACAGATGTCTATTTAAATAAAAAACGAAATCAGCTTGAATATCCCAAGCTGATTTCGCCATTAATTCCCCATTTGTTTTTCATTCACATAATCCAAAACGGCACGGGCCTTTAGAAATTCTTCTTGTGCACCTTCAGGAACCATCTCAATTGCGGGTGGTGATGAGACACCTAATTTTGCCATTACAGTTTCAAAGGTTAATAATGCCTGAATATATTGCTCATATTCTTCCGCTGTTAAAATCTCTTTACTGGATGGTTGATTGTTTAATTTATCAAAGTAAGGTTGGATTTCATAAATGGCCGCTTTAATTTCCGCCAGTTTTTCTTCAGACACATTAGAATAATCGATATTTCCGTTTTTATCGCCAAATTCAAGTTTTGCATCTGTAATGACATAGAGGATTTCTTTAAACTGTTCGAATTGTTCTTTTCCCAGGTCACCTTTTGCTTGAGACAATTTTGCATCAAACAATAAATAGCTTTTAATTGTAATATTTGCTATATGTTTTTTTACATTATCAAACGATCCGTATAAATCATCTGCAAGTAACGACTGATAAGCAAATGCTCCTGTTGGAACCATTAAACAGGCAGCCATGATTGTAATCGCTATACGCTTTTTTACAAAACGTTTCACTTTTCCGCCCATTTCTGATTTAGCTTCCTGAATCCCTTTCTTACTTCTTTCATGAAGCTGAAACGGGATTTCGATATTCTCTATATCCTGTTTAAAATGATTCCCCATAGTTCTCTACCTCCTTTAAATTTTGACGAAGTTTATTCAGAGCACGATATAAGGTGGATTTTGCTGTTCCAAGCGGGATTTCAAGAATTTCTGATATTTCCTTTAACGTACGGTCATTATAATACTTTAGTAAAATCACGCTTTTCTCATCTTCCTGCAAAATATCCATTAGTTCCCGTAAGGATAAAGACATTGCAATATCTTCAACTCCTTCTCCTGTATGTACTTCAAACTGAGGTATTAGTTGAACTACTTTTTTATTTTTATTTATTACGTTCAAGGCACAATTGATCGTAATTTTCATAAGCCATGTCTTGAAATATTCCGGTTTATTTAAAGTGCTAATATTTTTGAATGACTGATACGCTACTTCTTGTACGACATCCAAAGCATCATTTTTATTTTTCACATAGACATAGGCCATTCGATAAATATCAGCTTCATATTGTTGGAAAAGCTCTAAATATGCTTTGTCATTTCCTTTTTGAGCTTTTTTTACTAAGCGTTTAATATTCATCGCAATTCCTCCCTTCATTTTCGTTTTACATTTATTAGACATACGAGAAGGACATTTGGCTTTGAAATTTTAAAATTATTTTTTCTACCTTTCAACTTTAATTCTTTTCATGAAAAAAGACGGTTTCTTATTAGGAAAGCGTCTTTTGGGTTAAAAACTATTTATCTCAACTATGCTTTATTAAACAAATAAATCCCGGCAAACATTAACGCAAGGGCAATGAATTTAGCCAAATTCATTGGATAGGTAACCCCACCAAAAAGGCCAAAATGGTCAATAATCGCTCCGACAAAAATCTGACCAATGATAACCGCCATAAAGGTTGCAGCTACTCCGATTAAATTTACAGAATAGATATTTATGACAATAAAGAATGCGCCTAATAATCCTCCAATTAATTGCCATTTGGGAACAGTAAATACATTTAAAAAATTACCCTTTCCGAAAAAGAATGCTAAAAAGAACAATGCAAGCGCGCCTACCATAAAAGAAACGGTGGCGCTTTCCAGTACGCCTACTTTCTTACTAAATAAGGCATTGATTTGACTCTGTATCGCAACGGCCGAACCGCCGACCAACGCTAAAAAAGCAATTATCAATTTCATCATCAACAGTTCCTCCAATTTGAATACCACGAAACAATGTAATATTAATTTATTTAGCTAGTCTGATTTAGATAGTAGAATTCATTTGATTTATATGATGTAGATCATGTTCCATTAAGCCTTTTAAGTACTCGTAAAACGTTAACGTAGAGTGGTTAATCTGTATTGGAACCAACCAGTCATCTTCAGGAATTTGCTTTATCTGACTTAATAATTCTTGCCGTATGTGAATACATTTTTCCAATGTATTTTCTACATCTTCTGTTCTGGATTGTAAAGAAGATTGGTTATTTAGCTCATCGATACCCGGAGCTTTCGGAAAGTGTTCGTCTGAAAATAGATATGGAATTCTTTGCTGTAACACAAATTCATCCCAAGGGTAAAAGTGTCCAACTATTTCTATAATGGACCATTTCCCTTTCCCAATCGGTTTTCTTAATAAATTTTCATCTATAGATTTCAAACTATGTATAAAAGTTATGAAGCTTTGTTGATGTGCTACTATTTCTGATTTTTCCTTCAGCAGATGAACCACCTCGATTTAGTTATTCGTTACTAAACACGAAAACACCTACATAAAAGGTTCACATTCCAGAATAAAAATACGGAACGCAAACCATTTCCTTTAAATTGAGTATGCACCATCCCAGACTACTTTCTTAAAATGCGCCGCGTCCGTATCTCCTTCTGTACTGAAGAACAAAATTTTCGAATCCGGCTTAATCCTTAACTGTTTCTTTAAATCCACGTATTCGCTGCTTTTTAGTATTTCATTAACTGCACCTATCCCAACAGCACCCGACTCACCTGAAATAACTTGAGGGTCGCCTTTTAATGGGGCTGCTAATATTCTCATACCCTGCGCCGCAATCTTATCTGGACATGAAAGGAACGCATCGGCATAGTCATTTAAAATTTGCCATCCTAATGTGCTTGGTTCGCCGCATGCTAGACCGGCCATAATCGTGTCCAAATCACCTTTGACGTAATGCAGCTTCCCGTCATTTGCTTTGGCCGTTTGGAAAATACAGTCCGCTTTATCCGGTTCCACAATAACGGTAATCGGGCGGTCCTCCCCGTAAACATTGGCAAAGAAACCTTGAACGGTAGCTGCCATTGAACCAACACCAGCCTGAATGAATACATGCGTCGGCTTTTCGTCCAACTCTTTCAGCTGTTCATAAGCTTCCGACACCATCGTAATATACCCCTGCATTATTTTCTTAGGGATTTCTTCATAGTGTTCCCATGCCGTATCTTGCACGAGCACCCAATGATTTCCCTCTGCATCTTCAGCCGCTAAGCGAACGGTATCGTCATAATTCAGCTCCGTAATGGAAGCATCCGCACCTTCAGATTTTATATGGTTTAATCTTTCCACTGATGAACCTTTGGGCATATAGACAACCGATTTTTGCTTCAGCTGATTTGCCGTCCATGCGACTCCCCTACCGTGATTGCCGTCTGTAGCTGTGATAAACGTAATTTCTCCTAATGCTTCTCTTACTTCTGAGGAAACAAGCATGTCATATGTAAGCTCAGCCGGATGAATATTTAATCTTTCCGCAAGATACTGTCCGATTGCATACGAACCTCCTAAAGCTTTAAATGCATTTAAACCGAAACGGTAAGATTCATCTTTCACGAAAATCTTACTGACATTCCATTCCTTTGACAAATTATCCAATACAGCTAAAGGTGTAGGTTTATATTGCGGGAAGCTTCTATGAAAAGCGGAAACTTTTTTGGCAACGTCCGCATTCAGAAAATCAATATCAAACTTCTTTTCCTTTTTCCGATCAAATTTTACTAATTTCAATTTCACTGACCTCGTTTCCTATTTTACCTGCTTCGATTTAATTATCTTTGTTGGATTTAAAGATAAACCGGTTATCAGGATTCCACACATGCAAGTTGTCAGCTACATATCCGCGCAGCCATAATACGCCATCAACTTTTCTAACATAAAATCCTTTTGGAAAACTCTCTTCATCACTTATTAATTCTGATGCGATTGTGACAGATCCAGAAGGTGCCTCATTTTTTTGTGAAAGATTACCTGAATCCCCCTCAGCTTGGTCTACATATTCCATTCTTAAGTAAGGTCCTAGCTCAGGTGGACATAACTGTAAGCCAAGTTCGTTCGCTTGTTTAAAGATTTCAGGTAATGTTGCGCCATTCGGAAAACCAAGGTCCCTAACAGATAGTTCAACTATTTCCACACTATATGTTGTTTCGGTAGTAGTAAACCGATCATCAAATAATAATTTCTCACCATATTGGTTCAGTGAAATAGACGATTGTTGCAGTTTTTGAATAAGGTCGTCTTTCGACAGCCCTCCTACCTCAATTGTTTTTGTAATAACAGGACAATCAGGGTATATTCGCATTTTTTCCCTCCTCAATGCTTCGAGTGAATATTTTTGTTACAAATCTTGCTATTAAACCCCTACTAATGATTTCTATTAATCTCATTAATACTCCTTCATCCCTTTTAAAACAGTGAATCCTAGTGATTTATGACCAGCTTAAATTGGTAGGCTTCAGGGTATTCAAAGGTTAATAGGAGAGTGAAATAAATGATTACAGCTATTACTATTAAAATTATTGCAGGGTTTATCGCACTTATGGTTGTTATCCGCTTTATCGGAAAAAAAGAACTTAGTGAAGTCACCCCATTCGATTTTGTGTTTATCGTTATTCTCGGTGGAACACTGGAAGAAGGAGTATACGATGAAAAAGTGAATATTTGGGATGTCCTTTATACGATTGGATTATGGACTGCTCTCTATCTTTTAACCGATTTTCTGGTCAGGAAATTTGAAAGGCTGCGTCCGATTATTAAAGGAGAACCATCTTTTCTCGTAAATAATGGGAGATTGGATATTAAAGAATTAGCGAAAAATAAAGTGGAATCCGAACAACTACGTTCCTTGCTGCGGATGCAAGGAGTTTTTTCAATTAGTGAAGTAAAATATGCTCTTCTGGAGCCTGGTGGACAAATTAGCGTATTGAAAAAGGAGTCACCCGAGGAAGAAACAGGTGATGTGTTAACTCACTTGATTATCGATGAAGGGCAGATTGAAGAAAGAATTTTGGCACAAATCGGGAAAGATAAGAAATGGATCATTCATCAATTAAAAGAAGAAGGCTATGAGGATATTAAGAAAATATATTATGCGGAATGGTCTGAGGAAAATGGACTTTATGTTCAGACTTATGATTAATTGTTAGCGGTTGAAAAATGGCTACTTCAACTGCTACAAAGAGAAACGACATTAAAATATAACCCACAAAGGTACTCCTTTGTGGGTTTAATTTCTAATCATTATTTATATCGCGAATAATCCATTGTGCTGCTTCTTTTAAATTGGGTAACACTGCATCTGCTAAAGGATCACTATCACCAATATAAACGGTTTTTGTCCCTGCTTTTTTACCTGCCTGAATATCTGTATCCGTATCACCAACCATATAGGATTGCTCAAGATCTATTTTGTATTTTTCACCTAAATCTAAAATCATCTTGCTATTTGGCTTTCTGCATTCACACCCAGACTTTGGTTTATGCGGACAATAGGCAACTTCATGAATCGTTGCTCCCTTTTTCTTCAGTTGAGCAACCATATGATCATGAACTTTCTGTAACTGCTTTTCTTTCATATAACCTAAACCGATTCCGCCTTGATTCGTTACGACAAACACATAATCAAAATAGTCATTTAAACTTTTGATGGCTTCTTCTGCTCCAGGTAAGAAATAAAATTGTTTCGGTTCATTTACAAATTTCACCCGCTTAGTCAGCACTTCATTAATTACGCCATCTCGATCTAAAAACACTGCTCTTTTCAATCCATCAACACCTTTAATTTTTAATCTTACTTTTAGTATGTTAAAAATTATCGGCTTTAAGCAATCTTATTTCGAGTATTCAATAATTCTCTTAATGAAATCAATCAACTATAAAAGGCACAATTCTTTATAAGAATCGCACCCTTTTTAGGAGTCTTAAATTATCTTTAGCCGAAACTTTTAATTTGATTTTCAGTAATCCCTTTAATTAATCCCAGCTCACTAATCAAAAATTGATGCGCGCTATTTAACATTTCTTTTTCACTTGTATTTAGTGCTTTTTCTTCTTTCATACGCATTAAATCACGTACTACTTCAGCACATTCTAGTATTTTACCCGTTTTTACTTTATCCGTGTTCACTTTATACCTTTGTCTCCACGGCAATAATTCATCAGATTCCCCATGCTGAAAAATGTGAATGATGTGTTTCAAATCAATTATATCAGTAACAGGACGTATACTTGAACTCAATATTTTATCCTTCGGGATTGTGATTTGCACATTACCGATCGACATTTTTATGACATAACACTGTTGTTTTTCACCTGATATTTCCTTTTCTTCTACGGCTTTAATTATACCTGTTCCGTGCATTGGATATATAATGTTTTCACCAATTTGAAACAAATAACCCACCTCCATGTATGGCAACCATAAGGTAACCTATTTAACCTTAACACGTATATGGATTTTTAACAAATTTTTAATAATATCATAAATATTATTAAACTGTCAAATGATTTTAATTTGTTATTAAAAAAAACAAAAACAATAGGAATCGTGTCGTATTATCAATAAAGTGGAGGTTCGTTTTGCCTGCGTATTATAGGTTAAATGCAGACAATTTATGCTAGTTGATAGTCAGCACTATTTAGCACAATTTGAATTAAGCTATTAAATAATTTCTGTTGAGACGGATTTTGCCAATCCTCCTCATACTCAGCCATTAACCACATGACTTCATCCAGAAAGACGTGCTGTTTGGCCTTATCCCAATATCTTTTTTCTTCATCAGTAATGTCCATAAACTCTTTGTAACCGGATAAAAATAAATCCCATTCATCTATAGTAAAAACCCGATCCGGTGCTTCTTGATGTTCGTTATGAAAAAGAAGTAATGCGAGTGCTAGATCAAATATTTTTGGTATCCAGGCCGCATTATCTGGATCAATTAAATATGGATCGGGGGTTAATATTAAATTATTCGCTTTAAAATCATGAGGCGTTGCAACATGTGGTAAATTAGCACGGTAAAGCTCCTGTTGATTTGCAACACTTTCCAGCAACTTTATTTTTAGGGCTGGATCAATCTTTAATCCGGCTTTTTTTGCATGTTGAATAATTGCCTCCATACTCTCTTCAACTTCTTCTTCATTAAAATCATAGACATCGTAGTCAAGAAGGTTATAATCATTTGAACCAGGTGAATAGCTGTGAATCTGTCCTAACAATTTACCAGCTTCATAAATTTCATTGTCTTTGCCTGAATATTTCTGACCTTCTATAAATGGATAAACTACAAAATTTGTATCTTCGTATTTTTGCGGATTATCAATTTTCAACTTTACTGGCGTTACAACATCGATCCCCTTACCCTTTAGCATATTAGTGTACGATATTACACTTTCTGCTCTTTTTTGCGTACGTTTTACAACAACATCCTGTTCACCGTATTTCACTCGGTATACTGGCGAATATGGGTAAATGCTTGCAGGCTCTTCTTCCACTCCAAATCCAAACATATTTAAGATCTCGGTTCCTTTCATTACTTTAACCACCTTGTATTTATAAGTTTAACTAATTCTGAATCGCGTCAGATTTTTATGTATCCAAGAAAGCAATTGATTATCAAAGATCAATTATTTAAATCTTTTTTTAATAAGTCGATTGCTGTCATTACTTCCTCTATATTTTTAGAATCATTCATATGGTTGCGGGCGTGAAGCAGCGTCGGTCTAACGGACTCGACTGAGCGGCCAAACTTATACATCCACTCATATCTTGGAACCATCCAAGTATGGAAATGGTGAGTAGTATCTTCATTATAAAAGTAATAAACGTACTCGATATTTAATACTTCTCTTTGAGCTTGTCTTATTCTTGTTAAAGCCTGAATATAATCTAATTTTTCCTCTTCAGTTAATTCATCAAAAGACTTGATATGTCTTTTAGAAGCTAATATGATTAACCCCTTGATTGGATAAGCTACATCTTGATGAGCGTGGAAATATTTCGTTTCAAATACAACCCCGCCATCCGGTTCTATCAAACCACTTGTTAATGCACAGCTTAAACATTCAACTTCAACAATTTCTCCATTTGATAATGTTATTTTCTTTATACAATAACCCCCTTTATTGATACCAAAGTTTAAAATTAAATGTATTAAGACTTTTCATAGAAAACTATCGTTATCTTCTCATTTATTATTTTGGATTTACCCGTTTTTTTATAACCTAACTTTTCATAGAGGTAACAAAGCCCTTCTTCTTGCATAATGGTGTCCAACTCCCATAATCTTGCGTCATGATATATTTCCTCTATTATTGCAAAGACTTTTTGAGCAATTCCTTTTCCTTGATGCTCTGGCAAAATAAATATAGGGCTGACACGATAAGATTTATTACTCATTTTTACAACTCTAATACCACCAATAGTATCCTCTAGATATTCAATTAAATAATAATCTGTGAATGGTTGCTTGAATCGAGTAATAACTTTCTCTAAAGATTCATTAGCTGGGTTAGTATCGTAGTCCTGATATTTTTCAAGTAAAGGCATAAATGCTTTCACTTGAATCTCATGAAGCTTAGTCGCATCATCTAAAGTTGCTTTAATCAATGAAATCCCCATAAAATATAGACCCTCCTTTATAAAACCTCAATTCATATTAACATATTTATCCATATCTAAATCAACCCTATACAGCCTATTTGTTTAGATCCTGATAATATCTCTAGGCCTTCACATTAGTTCCCTATATAAAAATAAGCGCTGATTCTAGTTTAGAATCGCGCCTCATTCATTTCCTTCTTATTCGAAAATCCTGTAAAGATAAAACACGAAATAAACGCAACTGTTGTGACCACAATACCCATCACTATCCCAATTGCTCTCATAAGTGTATCATCACCTGGATAGGAAGGCTCAAGTGTAACTAACATATAAATCAAAATAAGAGACAGTATCAAATAAAAACTACTCCCGACTGCTGCCATTTTCAAACAGTTACTCCTCGTACCTTGCCAAGCTTTGTTAATTATTATCCATAAAAAGATACTTCCAATTACAGCGAGTACCATCACAAACAAATATACATATGGAATTAAGAAATAACTCAACACATAAATAAGAAGAGCAGTTGAAAAAAATAGGATGCCATTCATAATAAACAGAAACATTCCAGCCAGCCAATAAATTTGAAACCATCCAGCATTTTTCAAATTAAATATTAGAATATGATCTGCTCCAAATAAGTTGATTAGTGGTGTTTTAAGGAATGTTAAAAAGAATACGCCAATAAGGCCCATAAATAAGAGTAAAGTTAAAGACATAGCCTACCCCCTAATTGTAAGTATTTTGCTTGTACAGTAAATAAAATTAGAGTATTTCTTAAAATACCACCTCATTTATAATAATTTAACGACATAAATGGAATAAAGTTCCTAAAATAGACAGTAAAAGAAGCATCGTTTCCTGAAGAAATCGATGCTTCTTTTAACTAAATAAACTGCGATATTTCGTTATTGAGTCAAATCTATTTTGAGCTCAACGTCCGTTGCTATCGGGTTATCAATGTAGTTGATCCAAAGTTTTGCTCTGCCATTGTATGGCTCATAGTACTCTCTATAATTAAAACCTTCGTGGGCAGACGTAAAGTAACTGCTTCCTTCAGATTCAAGTGATGTACCATCCTCTTTTTCAGCAGGAAACAAGTGTTGGCGGCCGTGGTCGTCTTTGACTGGTGCATTTAAATATACATCGTTGCCGACAACTTTAATATCCCAGTCAATAAAGTCTGGTTTGAAAAGTACTTCCTTTGTTTTGAAATCAACTTCGATATAATCTTCACCTGTTGGAATAGCTTGTATTTCTCCGATTCTGACGATGAGTTCATCTGAATCATAGAAGTAGTTGCTTTGTAAGTAAAACGTGTACTTACCTTCTCTGAACGAACCACTACCAACTAAACCGTTGCGTATAAGTTCACGTTTACTACCATTTTTAAGCTCAAGCGAAATGTTATCGAGTGCGACGATTTGCATCGTATTCGTTGGATCTGGCTTTACTTCGATATGGATGCGTAGTGGTGTCCGAATAATTTTATTGATTACTAGGCTTTGACCTTGTGCTGTAATGCTCGTATTCGGTTCTACTATTTTTGCTTTGGCAATCGGCTTTTCTAGTGAGAATGGGATCGAGATCGTTTGTTTATCACCATCCCTCATTTTAAATTCGATACGGAAATTAGGGTTTGTCGTATCAAGCGGTTGGTCGAGCGTCATTTCAAGCAAATGATTACTGTGCGCAACCGGCTCGTTTAGGTCGTCCATCGTCCCGTAAGTTACGCTGTTTTCAAGCAGTTGGTCGCCTTGGTATATGTTCACGGAATAGTTATGATGATCACTTTTTTCCGACGGGTAATCAAAATCATACATGAGCATAATACCGTACTCATCGATAATGGCGCCTTGAAGTGTAATCGTAACATCCTTGTCTTGGACAAGGATGCCCAGCTCCTCGTAGTATTCATTGGCGATGGCATCTTTTATCCCTTCATTTTCCTGTACAAGCTCGACGATAACACTTAGGCCAGGGATTTTAGCGGCATAGCTGGCAATCGTAGGTGAGACACGGACCGTTAGCAAAAAACTTAGGAAGATGATTGCCACTGTAGCGATTCCCTGCCACTGCTTCTTTCGACGCCGTTCTTTTTTTAGTTTCGTCAATGCATCAATACGTCCTTGGCGTAGCTTATCTTTTGGAATGTCAATCATAGCCAATCCTCCTTTTGTCCAGCGGCTTTACGCAGTTTTTTTAAAATGGCGTGCAGTCGTGATTTAACGGTGCCTTCTGGAATGTTTTGCAGTTCGGCAATTTCACTGTTTTTCTGCTGTTGGAAATATTTTGCGTAAACTAACTGTTGTTCTGTGAGCGTAAGTAAGTTTAGAAGACGACTGATGTCTGAATAAACTGGGGCTTCACTATGTCTGATCTCACCAATTTCCACGGTTTGGATCCGTTTTTTCAGCATATCGTTACAGCAGTTGATGAGAACACGTACGAGCCAAGTACGCGCAAATTCAGGCTGTTTAATGGTGTGCATTTTTTTCAGTGCCTTATAGGTCATTTCTTGCATTGCGTCAAGTGCGTCCTGCTCATTTTTCAAGTATGTATAGGCAATCGGGTAAAGCACTTCCTCGTCTTGTTCAATCAGTTCCATGATTGCTTGTTGGTCCCCAGCCGCAGCTTTTTCGAGTATGTCTTCCAACGTGTGCCACCTCCTTATTTATTAGACTGTAAAAAATCTGAGTTCGTTCGAACGGAGTAAAATAATTTTGGGGAAGTTAAAAATTGAATAGGTTAGATTTTATCTTTAACTATAAATAAGTACTTGTAAAAATAAAGAAAGGTCAGCGGAGTTTACATTTATGAAGTAGGCACACCCACTTTTTCAAAAGCATAAAGTACATAGAAAGGGTTGATGACAATGCCACCATGGCAACATAAGGTTAGTTACTTAATAGGACAACCAATTGGTATATCTTTCGTAAATGGTCAAGGGACATCTGGGGTACTTTGTGGTGTATCAAACGGAAAGTTACTTGTTGTTGAATACCTGTATCAAACACAGTTCGCAATGAAACAGTATGAATTTTCAATGATTGCGGATATTTCTGGTTTTCCCCCTTGTAATCAACAACGCTTATTTTAACAATCAATGGGTACAAAATTACAGCTCAATTTGGGCTGTTTTTTCTTCAATATCTTAATTTTCTAAAGAACCATTTAAATTAAAATCAAACGTATTTACTTCAACAATACTAGTTTCCTTAGTACTTTTAATAATAATGTCGAAATTTTTACTGTATGGATGCATAAACACTTCGTACTGTATTCGTCGTTCATTGTGAGATTGCATTAAATAATTGGTATCCATTCCTCTTTCCTCTATATCTCGACCTAATCTTCTCTCAAGCTCCAAATCATCATTTGTATAAAAATAAATTAAGAGATCAAATAGTTCGGGCTTTGCAAAAGCAACACTCATACCTTCTACAATGGTTAATTTGTTTTGTGATGAGAGGATTTCACTTTTTAAATAATGTGTATCAATGGTGAGTAAATCTATACCTGCTTTTAACATCAGTACATCTCTTTCTAGAGAGGGTATATGATGTCCTGATGGATGGCATGCCGTCATTTTAAAACGATGTAATTTCCCCTCATGTGTAAAGTCAATCATTGTGTATTTCCGCACTGATGAACTTATTATGTATGGATCCGCATTTAGATAGTTTACATCATACTTTAAATTTCCCATTAACATTTGTGCAAAAGTCGTCTTTCCGGCAGCTCCATGTCCAGAAATCCCAATAATCAGCTCCTTATCAGAATTTTGAATCCAACTTATAATTTCTTGAATTAATGTTTTCATTGTTCACCCTCATTCCTAATAACCTCTTGTTAACCACGGTTCCCCTAACATCTACTTTCTAATTTTTATTCGGAAAATTTTTTCATACTTAAGGTTTAATTTTTCGCTTAATTGTGTATTTACATAATATATGTTTTTTGTAAATTAATGTATCTAATAAATAATATTAAAAATGAGGAGAGATTTCTAATGCCAAATGTTTTAAATAAAATAAAAACTCAACAAAATGTTGAAGCACTTAGATCTGCAATGATAAAGTCCGGTACTGAAAATGGTCTAAATCATCCTACCACTATAAAATTAAGTCAGAACTTGGATAAGTTGCTAAATGAATATACTTTAACTTTCAGCAATTAACTTCCGAATTATGTTTTAGGAGATAAACAAAAAATTAGCCAAAAAGAAACGAATGCTTTAATAACTAAAAAGTTCGTATCTTTTTGGCGGGATCTATAATTTATTAATTCTTCCTTCTTTTTTAAACCTCAGTAGTTATTTATCTTATACCACTTAAGAGTCCTTAAACGAATAAAGACACATTTCTTATAAAGAAATGTGCCCTATCATTCCCTCTCATTTCCGAATTCGTAACGTTTATATTTAAACATTGTTATAGTTCCGAGAATAGGTCCTATCGCTAGTATTATAAATGCCCATTCCCAACCAATCATTCTCTGAATAACAGGGATCAGATTTATCGAAAATATAGTAACTAAGAAACCGATACACATTTGAAAAGTAAGCGCTGTACCTACATACTCCTCTTCGGCTATTTCTGATACAGCTGCAGAAAATTGAGCGGAATCAGAAATAACGGATATCCCCCAAACAATCGAAATTAATAACGTTAACAATATAAAATGACCAAATGTAAAACCGATTATGATCGAACAACTAGCACTGATTAACATTGAAATCATTGTTAAATTTGCTCTTCCGATTTTATCTGAGATTAGTCCACCAATCACACAACCAATACCACCTGCAATCCCAATTGAAATAAAAGATGACAGTCCAATGACCCAATGTGGAATTTCTGGTGAATAGGTTGAAAAACTAGCAGTCATAAATACAGGAAGCCATGTCCACATCGCATACAATTCCCACATATGGCCGAAGTAACCGTAGTTCGCAAGCATTACTGGTTTATTCTTCATCACCTTTTTTAATACTTTTAAAGAGAAGGGCAATTTTTTGGTTTTCACTGGGGCATCTTCTAGAATAAACAAAATAACCAAGGCTGATAATAAAGCCAATACTGAGCTACAAATAAGTACGAATTTCCAACTTAATGAAGAAAAGAATATTACAATAAAATGGGGTAACGATGATCCTAAAGTTAATGCGGCAATTAAGATTCCGATCGCCAATCCGCGTTTTTTTGGAAACCATTCTGATAACATTTTGACAGCGATTGGGTATATACCAGCGAGTGTTATTCCGGTTAATATCCTTAGTAGAATTCCGATAAAACTAGAATCGGTAAAAATTATTAAGGCATTTAATATTGCACCTAGAAATGCAGAAATTGCAAAAACCTTTCGAGCATTGAAACGGTCAGCAATCCCAAAGTAAGCACTAAATAATGCACCTATTACAAAACCAATAGGCACAGAAGCCGAAAGCCAGGCCTCTGAATTGGGGCTGAGATTCCAGATGTCCATTAGATCTGGTGCAATAACTGACGCACTATACCATAAGCTTAAAGCACACAATTCTGATAATCCAATCCACATTAATGCTCTCCAAGAACCTTGAATCATCATATCCCTCCAAGTAAAATAGAAAAACGCGCTCCTATCCCCTCTTTTAGCCTTCAACTCATCCTAATCGTCTTCATTTTACAATACTTCACTTTTCTTCAAATCCCCATTTTTAAATCAGGGATATTCCTTAAAAATAATCTTGATTGCGTGATATATAAATATATGATTCTTTTCTCAGAAAAAGCTTTTATTTATGAGAAAAAGTACAATTCGTTGCCGCAGAATTGCCCCCGATTGTTGGTGAAGACCTTTTCAACTAATGCCCTTAAAATTCATACATTAATGATAATCATAATTATGCTTTAAGTCGTCTATTTCTCTTGCGAAAAATTAGGTCACTCACAGGAAATAAAGCTGAAGGATATTCAATATATTTACACTTTTTTAAAAATTTGTAAAAAAGTTGTTTACAATTTAAATGGATGTGGGTATACTAACTCAGTAATCAAAAAATTCTAAGGAGGTCGAAGAAAATGATCGTTATCAATAAATTAATGTCACTAGTAGTTACAGCTAAAGCGAAAATCGCACATTCGACCAGACTGGAATGGATTGCTTAAATTTTTTTATTAATTAAGTATGCCCATACCGCAGGGAGAAGTGTGCCCCTGCGGTATTTTTGTGCCTTTTTTACCGCAGGGGGAGTCTCTCTGCGGTTTTTTCCATTTTCAGGGCCATTTTAAGGAGGTGATAATCCATGATAGTAAACTTTTTTACCCTTTCAATAGCTATTACAAAACGTGAGCGTGAAATCTCTCGTGAGAAAGCAATTCATGAAGAAAAAGTAAAAAAAATCTTTGAAGAGAACCGAAGGAAAGTAGAAGATTACGTTCGTCAACGTCATTATTAATTAAATTTAAAACAATGAAAGGTGGGAAATGAAATGATTTTTATGAGTAAAAGAAGGTATGCAGTTTTATGGTTGGAGAATGGCTCCACTTAGCTACCAAATAAAGTAGTGGATTTTAAAATCTTCATAAGTAAGGGGCTGTGCGAAAAGTACTTTTCATACAGTCCTGTATGAGGGTGTTATCTAGTCGCGTTTGTTAGGTTATAATAATTGTATTGAAAGGAGGTAATTAAATTAATGATGAAAACAATTATTCCATTATTAGCTTATTCAATAGTTTGTATAATTGCAGTTATGCTACCTGCTTCAGATGGATATAATGCGATAGGATGGAAATTGCTAATTGTACAAATTTACGCAATACCTGTCTTAATTGTTGCAATTTTAATTACTTTATTTTTTAATAAAAGACATTCCCATAAAACTAACTTTTAATTTTTTGAGTAAAAAAAGTTAGGCTACTTAACGCCAATAAAAGTTGGTCGCTAAGTAGCCTAACAATGATGTTATATTTTTATAGTTGAATAAATTGTTGTGTCCAATAGTAACCATCTTCAACAAAACCTACACCAATATGTGTGAAATTGGCATTCATAATGTTTTGACGGTGTCCTGGTGAATCCATCCATGCTTGTACCACTTGTTGTGGTGTTCTTTGACCTTGTGCAATATTTTCACCTGCAGAGCGATATGAAATTCCTGCAGATTTAATTTGATCAAACGGGCTTCCAAAAGTCGGGCTTGTATGTGAAAAGTAATTATTTTTCGCCATATCTGCTGATTTTGCATGAGCTACAGCCATTAATGGAGAATGTATTTCAAGCGGTTTTAAGCCTGCTTTTGTACGTTCTGCATTTGTTAAGTCTACAACTTGTTTCTCAAATTCAGAGACTGATTGACTAACATTATTAGTCGTTGTTTTTGCTGGTGCTTCTACTTGTTGATTATTTGAGTTTGATGGTGCTAGTGTATTGTTGTTATTTGTCACAGGTGTAGCCTGTGCATTTGTATTATTATTTGTTTCTGGTGCAGTTGTTTCTTTTGCTGGTGCTTCAGGTGCTTTTGCATTATTGTTATTTGTTACTGGTGTAGCTTCTTCTTTTGCTGGTGCTTCAGGTGCTTTTGCATGATTGTTATTTGTTACCGGTGTAGCTTCTTCTTTTGCTGGTGCTTGAGGTGCTTTATCCTCTTTTTCTACTGTTTTATTAGTAGATTCTTTTTGAGTTTCTTTATTAGTAGTAGCCTTTTCTGCATGCACTACTTTGCCCTCTTTAATTATTTTATTAGCATCTAGATTTTTAAAAGCTTTATTGATTAGATCTTTCGATAAATTAATCCCGAATTCACCATTTGGTGATGAAATTTGCTCTATTATTTTTAAAGCCAACCCTTGATAATTATCGCCTTTAATAATTTGGATGTGTTGAGTATCTGCACCTTTCTTTTCCTCTGTATTTAAACTTGCTGCATCAGCTGCAGTAATAGATGTTGCAAATAATGTTGCTGCACATAATGATGTTGCTAACCATTTTTTATTCATTTTTGAATTCCTCCTCTTCTACAAAACCTATGTTACAGTACAAAATGCGTAATAAAGGGTCCATATACTGGTAAGAGTAACAATCTATTACTAAACTCCGTAAAATCAAAGGTTTAGAAACTATTAATTTCACAAAATCATCCAGAAAAAAAGTATACTGCCACCAAATAAATATTGACAGATTTTTAGAATTATACAATTTCACCTTACTATTACGTTTGTTACAAATTGATTACAATGTATGAACCTCTCAAAACAATAGAAATAGTACTAGCTGCTGATTATGTGATGGGATTTACAGAATGCATAATCAAAAAGACCCCTTCCTTATAATAGGAAAGCGCCCGATGACCCAAACATTTATTTGGGCTCGTTATTGGATTAAGAATTATATAACTTTACTTCGTTTCATTTTCTTATAACGAAGGCCTAAATCAGCAATATATAGAACTGTAAAAAATATCGGAATTGTAAAGTCAGCAGAATTGTACCAAACAACAGCATAAAAAAATATTAGTCCTAATAAACCCATCCATAAAGCACGAATAAACTTTTCCTTGTTGTCTAATTGCCAAAAGAACAACTTCATAGTATCACCTATCCTTTAGTGATTTTTTCGATAAATAATATTTCGATAACGAATTAGGTCGTTTACCATTCAAGTTAAATCTTATTGAATCATTCTGTTGCACCAGATTTCGCTTCATAGATATACAGCTCATTCCCGTCCAAAAACAGCAACTTACTCTCACGGTTATTCACTAATTGTGGTTCAATGGACTTACCATTCGGCTTCATCAGTTCGATTTTACGGACAGTCTTATATTCATTACCAACACGTTGTAACTCAAAAAGTGTATGTTCCCCTCTGCCTTGGTACGCAACAATCATTTCACCCTTCACCGCAAACGCCCGAATATTAATATCTTCGGGTGAATAATACGATGTGAGACGTTCTTTCCGTACGCCAATCTTCGAATCGATGCTGAAGAAAAACCAAATTCCTTCATCAGCTATACCATTCAGTGCCAAACACTCAAAAATATAATATTCAACCTTTCCTCTATAAAGAATTACTGCACTAAATACTTTTCTTTCATCGATAGTTTACATACACAAAAAGAACTGAAGTATTAATCATTTTAATTCTTTTTCATACAATTGATTAATACGGATTTTTAATTTTTAATATGTTTAATGAAAATTTTACCACTTTTTATAAAACACCGAAAGCGCCGTTAGGTATAAAAGACGCTTTCATACATTTTTGTTTAATCAACAATCATGTTTTTCGGAACACCCTTTAGGAGTTGCATTTACGGATATAGGCGTTTGCTAGATGGTAAAGTGAATGTTACTGATATATAGTTTAGGGTAGTTGGTAATATAAATAATAAATAATTCTAGCAATTTCCCCAGGTTACGGAAAACATAACAGGAGGTAATTAAATGAATGCTTTGATGTTAGAGGGATGGACACCTATATTACTTTGCGGAATTGTGTTTGCAATTGGGATGTTTATTATATCCCGTAAGGTTTCAAGAAAAGTTTTACTTTTAACCGCCACATTATTAAGTCTAATTTGTATTGGATTAATTATTTTTAGCAAGGATATAGTTGGTGGTTGGGATGGGATCCTTTTGGCTTATTTCGCCATTACTATTTTTGCAGGTGTATGGATCGGTACTTTTATTGGGGTTTCCTCAAAGAGGTAAAATGAATACTTTAATCTGCGGCTATTATAAGTTTAATAAAAGTTCCAAAAAGAAAGTTAGGGAATACATCAGAAAGACACAAATGTAGATATATCAACGTTTCGTGTCTTTTCTTTAGACTATTGGTTCTGAAGCATTTTATACAGATAACGAAAACAACCAATTGAACGGAATTAGTACAAATGGTGTTTAATGAAAGGTGACGCGACCCTTATTAATTAACGCTACTTTGTCTTTTTCTACTATTTCTCGTTACGAAAATCGAATTTTCCATTAGGAACTTCAAGAGTATGTCCATTAATTACAACTGTTTTATTATCCAGCCATTCAATTTTGGCTGTTGATTCTCGATAATTCCAATAGATATTTTTTTTTTACCTTTGGACTCATTAAATACTAATTCACCTCGTACAGCATCCGCACTTAAGCTTGTAATCGATACATAGGCTTTTAAAGTATACGTACCATCAGGAGAGGTTTCTTCCGTAAGATATTCACCAGTAGGCAACCTTTTCATATCGAAAAATGCCCAATAAACTCCATATCCAATAAACCCCATAAATAAAAAGCTGATAATTAGTGATATCTTTACTATCTTTTTTCGCTTTGCCCCTTTTATTGTTGAATTAGCAGTCATACCATACACCCCTTTTTTTATTAATAAAGAGAAGTTAAATAATTCCTTTTATTAAAGACTTTTTTAATTCTATTTTGTTCCCGCTGCATCGATTGGTGGGATGCTTTATATATCACAAGGCCAAAAATGTAAAAAGAGCCCTTCCCTATTCAATGAAAGTGCCCGATTGTTGAAGAGTTAGTGCAATCTAATTTGATTTTTTGTGCTATGTAACTTATATGTCATAACAAGTTCTTCCGAATCTATTTCAAATAGTTGATTTAAATTTTCAATTGGATAACGTTTTATATAATCCATTACAGCATTGTAGGCAAACGAATAACCAGCCATATAAGGAATTTGTTGTTTTATGCTTCCGAAGCAAAGTGGTCCTTTAATTGAATCATCATTTGTATTTAAAAATCTTTTTGCTTCCGCAATATAATGTTCTTCTACTTCTAAAGTAAAACTTTCTTTCCACCAGCGTTTATCTTCGAATAGTTGCAAGCTAAAATATTCAGCTGTCCCCTCCATTTTGTACCAATCTTTTAGTGGGAATTGATCTAGTGTTAACTTATAAATGGGATTTTGCGGTGCTGCATGATGTAGTTCGTGTGCCAGTAAATAGCGTAAGAATAAGATGTCCGGATCAGCAGGAATAGCTATCCAAATGCTCTGACTACTATTCGTAAATCCATTCGTCCAAATCGATTGATCTATATTCGAAAACCAAGGAAAAGGAAGTGCAGGTACAATTGTGATTTGTAAATTATCATCGAGTTCAATATGCTGTTTAACAAGTTGGACGGTTTCATTAACAACCTGTTCAATAAATTCCTCATTCCAACTGTGAGCAAGTATATCCTCTATTGGCAAGTCTAAAAATTTAAAGAGTTGAAAACGTGATACAATATCTTGCCATTGATTCATCCAACTCTTCGAATTGATCGTGGGATGAATCATATTATTTAAAAAAATATGACTATTATGTTTATTTTCATTTAATAATTGAGGTGTTAATTGTATGATTTTCATTTAAGTAACTCCTTCTTGTGACTCTCATAGTATGATTTTCATTATATACATATATTTACACAGGAGATATATTTTTACTTCAATACAATATTTCGCGGTATACAAAAAAATCCCTTAAACCGCCTTTTGTTAACATTTCCTCTAAAGAATATTATTTAATTTGTCTCCTTTTAATAGCTCTTAATCTTAAACCTATATAAACACTCTTCTAATAAAATAAGTGCCTAGATTATTTCACGTAGCTATTTATTTAGCTAATAGGCTAAACACCATTCAATAATTCAGAGTTACCTAAGATATTCGTCCACAGTCTTTTTCAACTAAAGCATAATCTAGTGACGTAATACAAAATAAACTCGAAAGGAGATGATTATTTATGCCGGTTACTGGAAACCAAAATACTGAAGATAATCTAGAAGTAATTCAAACTCAAAATCAAGGGTTATTAATTCAAAATTCTCATACTGTTGACGTAACTCAAACGGAAGTACAAGGTCTTGTGGTAGTTCAAGCTGCCCTACAAGCTGCTATCGAAGCTGCTGTTGTAGTTTTAGGCTCCAATGAAAATGCTGATATAAGCAATCTTCAAAGAATAGCTCAAAATTTAGAAGTTACTCAAACCGAAACACAAAACGTTACTATTATTGACTCTGATGCAATCACTGTAAGACAAACCGAAGTTCAAATTGATGTAGTAGTTCAAGCAGCTATCCAATTATTAGCTCAGTTAGCTTTAAGAGTCGCTTAAAAAGGAATTAACCCTCTTAATTTTTACAATATTGATTAATTGTAAGAGCTATCCTATAAACTTATGTAGATAGCTCTTACCTATTATAGATCTACAAAATCTTTGTTCTTATTGAATTGTATTTAATCTTCTACTGCAATAATTCTTTGAGACTTAATGGATCGCTTTCTAAATCCCCTACAAATTCATCATCTGCTAAATCTTCCTCATTTCCCACAACAAAACTGTATAATTTAACAGGACTATCTTGTAATTCTCAAATAAGTAATATCATTTTGTTTCAAACAAAATTAAAAATATAAATTATTTCTCATGAACTTTTACATATACACTTCCAAACAGACTTCCACCTATATAAGCATCTAACTTCCATATTCCGCTTTTAGGTAATGACATGTTAGATGGGGCGTGTTTGTCTGCCCCATTATTAGCAGCACCTAGTGCTCCACCAGTCACATAGATTTCTTCATCTTCATTTTCATGCGTGGCTACAATTTTCAGTTCTCCTTCTAACTCTTGTTCTCCCCCCCAAAAATGCCACATGTACTTTTGCACTTTATCAGGATAAAACCTAACAACTTCGCTATCATCATAAATAAAACCTAATCGTCCCTCTTCTCCAATCATTGTGTAACCGCCTGATTCAAAAAGTGAACTTTCATTCCAATTGTGATTAATTACTTTTTCATTTTTCTCAATGGATTCCTCATCATTACATCCTGTAATTGCTAATGATAAAATTACTGCAAAGATTAAAAGGATTCTATTTTTCAATATAAATACCTCCCCTGACTTTTAATGTTAATTCTCTACCTAACACTGATCCCCCTTCATAAAGTTACCAAATTTTTATTCTTTTATAAAAGAATGTTATTTCACAATATGACCTAAAACGCCAAAAAGGGACATCCTTTAATTTCATGATAGTGCCCTATTGTTGGACAACTTGAATATAATTTCTGCCTCCTATTAATTACAATTGTACTTTGTCTAATAATTTATAAATAAGCTAAAAGTGTATAAACGCTGCTACTTCAACTGTTTATTCCATATGTATAGAAACTGTATAATCTACAGTCCAAGCGAAAAGGCACAAATGTTGATTTAACAACATTCGTGCCTTTTTAGTGGATTCTCAAACTTGCAGCGGCCATTTTTATTTTCTGATATTAGTATGGTTAGTTTTTATTCAATATCTTCTTCTAGATTTGCCTTCAATTCTTTAAACCAATTTAAGTTTACTAAATGGTGGGAACGAGAATTTTCGTTCATGCAACGAAAATAATCAATTTTATGAGGTAATTCTTCCGAGTAAGCGAGGTAGTCATCGAGTAAAGCAATTCTCGCTTCAGTTTGATTAATTTGCAGTTGAATTAGTTCTAATAATTTATTTTTATCGTATTCATCTGCAAAAAGTAAAGCCCCATAGAATTGTAAGTTTACATACTCCGATTTCGTCCCATATTTATTCATTAATTTTTCAAATTCTTCTCTTCCTAAAGACGTGATTTTAAAGGTTTGAATTTCACGACCATTGTTTGGATTGATTTGATGTGTTTGTTCAATGAACCCTTTTTCTACAAGCTGTTGCAAATTGTAATAAAATGAACCTTTCGTAAAGTTCACAATATATTTATAATGTCTTTTTTCCATTAAACTTAAAAGTTCGTATCCATGAGCGCCAGGGTTTTGAATAAGTAAACCAAGGATAAGTAACGGAATCAAGGTTGCATCACCTTTGCCATTTGCGCTTCAAATTCAGCGTATGTGATTTTACCTAGAGCTAAATTCATACTGTGAATATAAATTTGTTCAGATTTTGAATAGGTACTGTTTATATTTAGTGATTGATTTTCATCTGAAAGTGGCTCCAAGATATGACGCTTTTTCGAAAATGCCTCGAAGTAGCGATAACCGAATTTCCGCTGGGAAACGGCATTCAAATGGATACCATCTGGATTAGCAGTTAAACCTTCTGCTGTAACAAAATAACTATTTGGCAGGTTTTCTGCATAACGGCGTAATTGTTCATTAACTAGCTTGTACTCAGGCGAATATTTTCCAAAGCCTGTTTTGCCTAAAAAGTTACCGAGTTCACCAATAATTAATGGAACATTTTCAAGATTCAATTCATCTCTTAATGTCGTCATAATAAAACTTAATTTATCGTAGTAAGTATCATGTTGCCCATTATTACTGTCACTTTCACCTTGATGCCACAGTATGCCACAGATTTCACTCGTTTCAAGAGCAAATCGTGCTTCAGACAAAGCATGTTGAAAAAGAGTACCTTCTGGATGCCAATCGTTCAAGGAACTGCCGCCTTCCGCACAAGGAATCAAACCAACTTCTTCATCCGGATTAGCTTTCGACCATGCCTCTGCAAAAGATGCTGCCAGGCTTACACCAGCAACAGGACGATCATAATTAACGGGCTCTGTCATCATTTGCCATTGACCATTGCGAAGCATTTTTATTTTTTCATTATAGATAGGTTCTACCTCATGCAAAAATCCGCGACCTGCCATATTTGATTGTCCTAACATTAAAAAAGATTTTATCATTTATTTTCAATCCTTTACTAAACAGTCTAATTAGATTCCTAATTATATAGTCTAATTAGACTGTTATCAACTCATTATTATTACGAATTAATACTGAACATTCTCGAAGCAACGTTTGGGAGTATGATTGGACACATAATACTAAGAGCATTCGTTATTCAACAATCGTGCGCTTTTCTTAAATAAGAAAAGCGCTTTATTCAATTATATACGACCATAACATTAAATAAGAAAACACGAAAAAAGCGTGAATGGATCACGCTTATGTGTAATTGTTAAAGTTAGAAATAAAAAGCCAAGTCCCCTATTGAATAGAAATATTAAATCCTAATCTTTTATTATCAATCCCAATAGTGATGCAAACTGAATAGCCTGGTACCTTGATACTTTACAACCAACTAAATCCTTTACTGATACCGTAAGTGACTCAAAAGTAGATGAACTTATATCTATTTCTTTAAGAGAAGTTTGTTCAAAATTTGCTTCATTAAGATTACATGATTCGAATACAACTTTCTTTAGTTTACAGTTGAAGAAATCTGTATTTTGTAAAGAAACATCTTTAAAAATAACTTTTTCAAATTTTGAATCGCCGAATATAGCCAAATTTAATATTGAGTTTTCAAATTTTACGTTGCCAACACGAGATTCAGTGAAGTTACTACCAAGTAATTTACTGTTAATAAATTCAACTCTATGGATGGAAGAGTGATTCAAATTAACATTCGACAAATCACAATTTTCAAAACGGGTATCCATAATATCAATATTACTGAAATCTGTATTAGTAAAGTTGCAGTTCTTTATCACTGTATTATAGAGTCGTACTCTATGTACAGCTTCATTTGTGAACTCGGAGTCATTTATAATACACTTTTCAAGCGTTGGGTCTTCTTCTAAAAAAATATCACTAAAGTTCGCTACAGTTAAATTTAGTGGGATTTTTGGGGTATCAATTTTCATAAAAAACCTTCTTCCAATATAAATTAGTTAGCTAACTAGCCTCCTAATTAATTATATATTAATGCATGGTCTTTCTACTTGGATTACGCAGTATTTAAATCTCCAATTTAACTCGACTGCTCATACGTATCACCAAATTCACGGTTAGACATTGCTTTAAAATCCAATGATTTAAAAAACGGAACATCCGTACGTTCTTTTTCCAGCGCTTTATGAATGGCTAATAGCACTTCATCATTTGATACAATACCAAATAAGCTTTCTCGCTTAATCTCACCTGTCGTATATATTGATAGGTCATCGTAAACTACGAAATCGATGTAACGAACAACATTGAGGAAGCTGCCCCGATGTGTCATAGCAATTCTTAACGGATCCTTTAAAGAAATGATCTTATTTTTAAATTGAAACTGGATGCCCCCTGCTGGTATGTAAATGATTATGTTTTTTTCGGTTTCTACGATATTTTCAATTTTTAAAAATTCAAGTTTCATTATTACTCCTCCTAGTATTACACCTAACATATACCCTGTTTTCCTAATTATTAATATGGAGGTCATTGTTATTTTAATAAAATAAGCGTTGTTTTGGGGATGTTTGGTAAGCAGAGAATTACAACTATGCAGCAATAAGGGGAAATAGAATGATTGTTTAAACCTCCTTTGGAAATTTTCCACAAAAGAATGTATGTTCATAATCTGGTCATTAAAATAAATAAGACGCGTTTCTTATTAAAGAATCACGCCCTTTTGACTTGAGCTTTTTATTGCTGTTCAAATTTCATCTTTATACAACCCTCCAATAATACACCACCCTCACATCCCTTTGATATAGTAAATTCCGAATCTAATAAAGGAGGCACTAATATGATATTAAATGTCAAAAACTTATCAGTCACATACGGTGCTAAAATAGCTGTTAATAACGTTAGTTTTAGTGTTGAACCCGGTGAGGTAATTGGCTTACTTGGAGCAAATGGTGCAGGGAAATCATCTACTATTGCGGCAGTACTTGGGATTGAAAAGAGTAATTTCAAAGAACTCACAATGCTTGGGAAATCACCAATCGTTCAACGTAAGGAGGTCTTTCAAGAGGTAGGAGTACAGTTTCAGGAAACAAATTTTCAAGATAAATTAATCGTACGTGAGGCATTCGAGCAGTGGGGGTCACTTTATAAACAAACTGCTGATGTACCATTACTGTTACAAACATTTGGTCTAGCTGGTAAGGAAACTCAGCTTGTAAAATCACTTTCAGGCGGAGAACGTCAACGTTTAGCAGTGTTATTAGCTCTAATTTCAAACCCTAAGCTTGTTTTTTTAGACGAACTCACAACAGGGTTAGATACAAGGGCTAGACGCATGCTTTGGAAGCAGCTTTTAGCGATGAAAGAAAAAGGTTTGGCAATTGTCCTAACATCACATTACATGGATGAGGTTGAGATATTATGTGATAAAATCTTGATTTTAAAAAATGGAGAAACGGTCTTTCAAGGTACAATCCAGGAGGCAATCCAAGTAAGTGAGAAATCCACATTAGAGGGTGCGTATTTACATTTCTCTGGCGAGGAGGATTGGATATGACTACATTTTTAACACTTTTAAAAATCGAGGGTAAACTCGTTTGGAAGGGTATCGATATTCTTATTTTCGGTATTTGCTTCCCTATAATTTTAGCCACAGTATTCGGTTATTTACTGAGCAAGGACGGCTCAATTGGTGCTTCTAACTTTGAATTATCGTACGCGGCTGTCATTACGATAGGTGTACTAGCGACAGGTGTTATGGGTGTACCACTAACCATTGCAGATTACCGTCACCGAGGAATTTTAAAGCGATTCCAAGTGACACCAGTATCCCCTCTCCAAATTTTATTTGCACAGGGATTGATTCAACTTTCTTCAGCACTTGTATCATTTATTGGTGTTACACTTGTTTACCATCTATTATTTGATTATGAACTAAAGGGATCGTGGACACTATTCCTTCTGACTTATATTTTTGTCATTTTAGCGATGTATAGCATCGGTATTTTTATTGGAAGTATAGTACCTGATCAAAAGTCAGCAAATGTTTGGAGCTCAGTTGCTTACTTTACAATGTTACTGTTTTCAGGGGCAACTATTCCGTACGAAGCTATGCCTCGAATATTCCAATGGGTAATGAATATTTTACCGCTTTCTCATGGTATTCATTTATTAAAACAGACAAGCACTGGAGCGTTACTAACAGATGGTCTTTTCCATATCTTGATTTTAATTTTATGTATTGTAATTGGATTAGGGGGAGCAATAAAATTCTTCAAATGGAAGTAGGTGTGTAGGGTGTACAAAACAAAAGAAATTGCAGCACTTGTTGGGTTACACCCCAACACGGTACGCATATATGAGGAATGGGGCTTTATTTCCCCTGTTCCAAGACAGGCAAATGGCTACCGTATCTATTCAAATACCCACTTGTTTCAGTTAAAAGTCGCACGAACCCTCTTTCGGTGTGAAATTGTACAAGGAGATATTCGAAAAAAGGCGCGCGAAATTGTATATGCTTGTGGTAAAGAAGATTTTACTAAGGCTGAACAACTAACGATATACTATCTTACTAATTTAGAACACGAATATAATCATGCTCTATCTGCTACAAAAGTTGTTGAGAAATGGCTGAAGGAAGATTCTACTGTTAGTTCTTGTACTTACTCGCGAAAAGAAGTTGCACTACTTCTAGATATCACACCTGAAACTGTACGAAATTGGGAACGTAACGGACTCATTACAGTTCCTAGATTGTACAATGGTAAACGAGTATATGGTGAAAGGGAACTTGAGCAGCTACGAGTTATTCGCAGTTTAAGAAGTGCTCATTATTCTATTAATGCTATTTTACGTTTACTCAGACGAATTCAACAACCTAGCCCTGATATTATCGCAATTTTAAATACACCAACGGATGAAGAAGATATCGTGTCAGTTACGGATCAATTAGGTAAATCATTACTAGATGCCATAGCAGATGCTAAAGATACATTAGATTTGCTTCATGAAAAAACCACTTTCCAAAAACGATAACGGAAAGTGGTTTTTTTTATGGGGGTTGTAATTGAAAAAAAGACAAGCCATTATTTGGGCTGTAATCGCTATTGTTATTTGTATTAATTTGGTTTTTTACAAGATAGGTTTATTGAAGTAACGGAAGGCTTTAGTGTAACAACCATTTCGAAATGTGCCCAAAAACCGCTTTGGGAAATTAAAATAGGTCTTTACAATAACAAACAATAAATGTAATATCTGGATAATTATAAAATAAACGTTGATTGGAAGTAGTAAGGAATAATTAGTGTTTAGAGAGCTGTTGGTTGGTGGAAAACAGTCAGTAAATTCCCGAACTCGTCCAGGAGGATTTATGCTGAAATTAAGTAGGGATAAACGGCAGCTACCGTTATAGCTTAAGTGGGTTAATTTAAACATTAACTAATTAGAGTGGTACCGCGAATTGAACTTCGTCTCTTTTTTGAGACGGAGTTTTTTATTTTTTAGGAGGGGAAATCTATGGAATTAAAAATTGATAAATCTATTTACATGATTGGTATTTACGCCTTGCTTGGCTCGGCAATATTAACATCTGTTAGCCAAGTCTTTTATGCAAATCAAGTTCAATCCGTACACCCTTTTATATTTACTGGAATAAGTTTCTTTATTACAGCTCTTTATTTTCAAACATTTGCATTTAAACAAAAAACAAAGGTCAATTGGACAGAAGACAAAAAGCCATTATTAAAATTAAATATAGCTTCTGCTATAACATTTATGGGCTTCTATTTTGCATTAAAGTATGTTGAGCCAGCAATAGTTAGCTCATTAGAAATGGGGATAGCTCCATTATTTATCTTGATTTTAATGATGCTTCAAGGAAAAATAATCTCAATAAAAAAATGGGTTATATCGATTGGAACATTAGCAGCGTGCTTAATTTTGATTTGGGCAGTCATAAGCGGTGAATCAGGAATTTCTTCTCAAATTTCATCTGAAATGTTTATAGGGATTATTGCTAGTATTCTTTGTGGGATAGGAGCTGTTTTTTGTTCGGAATATTCGAAAGAGTTAAGTAATAGAGGGTGGTCAAGTTCCATGATTTTATCTAAGCGATACATCGCGATTATTTTGATTTCATTTATTTTTACATATGATTTAATAATACCCTACTTCATAGATAATATCATTTGGATTCTAATTGTCACAGTAGGCGGTGTTCTCATTCCCAATTATTTATTACAAAGAGGCATTCAATATACAAACACTTTTTTAGTCATGATGTCACTTAGCTTTATACCCGTATTCACGTTTTTGTTTCAACTATTCGACACACGTATTCAATTTTCACTCGTTACATGCATAGGCGTATTTTTTTTATTTATTTGTGGATTTAGTAGTTTAAAAGATGACGGAAAGAACTAATTCAAATTTGCATGCATTATACGTATTCTAAGAAATAACGTTCCCAAATGAAATTTTGGGGTCAACAAAAAAACCGGTAAACGTTGTTGTAGCAACGTTTACCGGTTTTTTATTGGAACATTGTTTAAATGAGCATTTATTCAAGTCAATGAAACTTTACTAAAGCAGATTTTATACTGGTTGGTCCATGATCTTTAATTTGCATAAAAACTTGGATAGCCATTCTTTCATCAATATAAATCTGCATCTTCTCAGGACTCCCCCAAGAAAAAATGTTGCTTCACAATCTGGCCCTATAATTGAATAAATCACGTTCTTATTCAAGAAAAGCGCACGCTGTGGAATAAGCGATTGCTTTTCGTACTTATTTTCCTTTCTTTTTCATGCCCTTTTCTCAAAATTAATCCGAGTGTAGTAAATTTAACAAATAAATGTTTCCCAATAAATTTTTATGTCTTTATGACAAATGGTGACCAAACGATGTTTGATGTATGTTAGAGAATATTACAGCAGCGTTTTACTTAAATAAGAATTGTTATATCTAAACTGGACAAAATAAAACTAAATAAAATTTAGGGTGATGAAGTTGAAAAAAGTTTTCCCTCTTTTCTTATATTTATTAGGTTTCTTAATTTTGGGAATAAATGATGATGGACATGTTTCTGGGAATACAAACGATACTCCTCCACCTTTTGAGGAAATACTTCTTGAAATAGGGTACAAATCGGTAGATGTTGCAGTAGACGATTTTGAACAACATTTTAATCAAGAACTTATATTGCCACTTAGAGTACCACCAATTAGCTTTACGCATTACCTTGGCAGGTTTAATGATCTAGAAGGCGAAGTAAATGATACCCTTGAAGTTAAATTTATAAGTGAACATTCTCTTGATAATCACTTTAAAATTGATGTACGACCTCTTCAACACAAAATTTCATTTGAAAAGTATAAATCTAAAGTCTTTAAACTAAAAAATGGAAATGATGCAATCTATATTGAAAATCAAAGATTTCCTGTTAATTTTTTAGTCTTTGAAACAGTTCATTGGCAATATGCGTTTGGTGTTGATAAAAATATCTCTGATGTAGTAACTCCTGAAATACTCGTTCAGATAGCGGATTCTATTGATTTCTAAAAAAAACCTTAGTTTATAAATCCTACAAAATAAACCTTATAAATGTTCTCAAATGCAAGTTTGGAGTTAATAGAAAAATCGGTAAACTTTGTTATAGCAGCTTTTACCGTTTTTTATTGGAACATTGTTTAAATGAGTTTTTATTCAAGTCAATGAAACTTTACTAAAGCAGCTTTTTTTATAAAAGAAAAACGCGATCTTCTTATTGAGGAATCGCGCCCGATTGTTGAATAAAGAGGGACATACGTTAATATATTTTTTATGCGGATACTGTAACATTCTTATTAAAATAATTTGTTATTCCGAAAACAATTGCATAGAACAATGATAACAATAGTGAATATGACCCGTAATCAAAATTGAATAGTAGATTGCCTCCAAATAAGGGTGTAGTAAAGATTAGGTAAAAAGGATACTGTATTGAAACTATAACATCTAAAATACCATTACCAATCATAGCGGATTTAAAGGTTGAGATTACAAATACAATTACCCCTGATATTACACCGAATACAGAGAAAATCTTTAAAAACTTACTATCTTTTTTAGAGTACATTAGTAAAAATGACATAAACAATATAGTCACACTAATATTGAAAATACCCATATTTATATCTGGATGTTTTAAGGCAGGCATAAAATTTATTGAAAAGGCCAAAAAATATGTTCCTATTAAAATTATTAAGAGTTTATTTTTCATAGTAACTCTCCTCCTTTTTTATGATGAATAATGGTTTAATCATCTCCAAAAGATTGTCTGACTGAAACACTCTCAAAATGACTTAATAGAGTAATTTTGCATCATTTAGTGTAATTATACACTAAAGATTTAATTTGTAAATATATAATAGATACTTCATGGAATTAAGTACCTAATTGAATAAAGCATTTTTTTGATTAAATTAGTTAAATTGAATATATCTTTGGGTAAACGAATTTACACGAAATATGAAAGGCTTGGTTAGCGTATATGCTTCAATCCACGACGAACGTACTCAAATGTAAAACCTTTTTTAATAAAGCTGGGATTGAACCTCTTTCATTAGCAAAATGTTACTGGATTTTTAGAAATTGCTCATAAGAAAAAGCAAGAAACATGATTCACCGTATTTAATGTTTTTGCAGGATTGGACAAATGTAATTTTTTGTTATATACTATATTTAATAAGATGGTTCAAGCAACAATAAATTCACCTATTACAAAATGTATTCGTGTTTTATTTAGTACTTTTTGTAATATGTGAATTTTTTTCTTTATGAAGAATTGTGATCTTATTAAATTTAATTAAATGGAGGTCATTTAAATGACACAAGGTACAGTAAAATGGTTTAACGCAGAAAAAGGTTTTGGCTTTATCGAAGTTGAAGGCGGAAACGACGTATTCGCTCACTTCTCAGCAATCCAAGGTGACGGTTTCAAATCTTTAGACGAAGGTCAAAAAGTTGAATTCGGAATCGAAGACGGTCAACGTGGCCCACAAGCTACAAACATCGTAAAACTTTAATTTTAATGATGTAACCATAAAAAAGAGGTATCCTTTTATTAGGATAGCTCTTTTTTCTTATGTACTGTTAACGCCTAATTAAGTTAGGTAAATGTATGATTCAATTGTTATCTTTGCTCATAAAAAGAAGCAACCATCATTCCACAATAAGCTGCCTTTCCTTCATGTATTTTTATTGAAATCTTATTCTATTTTTCTTTCTCGTATAGAATCTGATTTTGCTTAAGAATTCTAGATTTTTATTCTCCTACAATACTATCATTATCTCTATCAACCATACGTAAGTGTAACCAACAAAACTCGCCATAGTATTGGCGAGTCCTCTTTTACCTCAGATTCGTTTTATTCCAACTTTCATACGTCATGTGGAACCGTTAAATTAACTAGTTCCTATTTCAAGAACTCACTTATGCTTTAGGCGGAATAGAACAGCTGCAAAAATGGCTATACCAACAATCGAACTGCAAATATACAACACACTTGATTGCGTCCCTAAAATACTGCCACCTATTTCGTAAACAACTCCGTAAGTTAACATATAGGAATCCATTGCCTCTTCCGCGTTTCCAAACACCGTTCGCAAAGAATCTTCCATCAAAAGCTGACGTAATAATACAGCGACGTGACTGACAGGAAATAATTGAATGACCGTTTGAATTGCTTTCGGTAGTACCCCCATCGGAACATAGACTGCGCATAAGAAGCCAATTAGTGTACCAACCAGGGAATTTAACGTTGAAAATGCTTTTGCTGATTTCGCCAAAAGTACAATCACTAAATTAATCATTGCACTCAGCAACACGCCAAGCATAATCACACCGATTAGTTGTATGAGCTTCCATACACTCGGCAGCTCTGCACCGAGCGTCAATAAATATATTTCACATACAATAAAAGCGATAGTCGTCATAATGAACCCGATCATGACTGAGCTAATGACATAGCTTAGCTGAATTGAAAACCGGGATGCGGAGGTAACAAGAAAATCAGCTGTACGCCTTGATTCCTGATCACTTACGAATATAGCAAATACTGCTAGTGTAGATGTCATGGCTGTCATTGTTAAAATCCCAGCAATCATCCATTGACTTACAAATATTTCAACTGCTGGCGTCATTTTAATTACCTGACTAATTGCATCTATTTGCAGTTTCTGTAAAAAGACAATAAATAACCCGATTGAAATCAATACAGACAGCACCGAGAAAAAGACGAGCATTCTGTCTCGAAAGAAGATTTTATTATTGCGAACGATTAAGCTCGTCAGCATATTAGTTTTCCTCCCCCGCTTCATTTGTTTCGATAAATACTTGGTCAAGCGATCCTTTAATTACTTCAAATGATGCAATATATGGCTCGAGTTGTGCTAAAACCGGAATCGTAGAAATTGTAGAAGCCACTTCCACCTTCCACCCGTCTTGCTGCTTTTCAGGCGCACCAGGTAAAATGGCTGATACTTCATCAATTGCAACAGTCTGCTTTAATACAAATTGCAAATAGTCCTTCGCATACAGCGCTTTTAACTCATTCGGAGATCCCTGTGCAATAATTTCACCATTTTTCATGATGACAATATCATCTGCATGGGCTGCCTCTTCCATATAATGTGTTGTCAAAAATATGGTCATGCCTATTTCCTTGCGCAACCGCTCAATAGTTGCCCAAACAAATTGACGTGTAAATGGATCGAGTCCGGTCGTCGGCTCATCTAAAAATAACAGCTTGGGCTTATGAATTATTGCCCGCGCAATATCTGCCCGACGACGCTGCCCGCCTGAAAGCGAACCGTATTTTTTATGCTCGATATCTGCAAGCTGTAAATACAGCTGCACAAAATTATAATTTTCCTGTAATATTGGCTTCGGTAAACGATAAAAACGACCGCGATGCAGAATATTTTCCTTCACCGTCAATTGATGATCTAAAACACTTTCCTGAAATACAATACCAATTGTTCGGCGAATCGCCTCATTGCCTTTCAGTGTACCAAGTGCATGCCCATCGATTGAAACCTTTCCGCTCGTTTTCTCCAAAAGCGTACATAACATTTCAATTGTCGTAGATTTACCTGCACCGTTACTCCCAAGAAAAGCAAATAGCGCACCCTTTTGCACTGAAAAGCTGATTCCTTTTACGGCTTCTAATTCTCCGTACCGCTTTGTTAACTGTTGGACATCTATCAATACTTGCATGTTACTCACCTCGATGTTGAAGTTGACTGTTCATTTTTCGAATTGTACGCTTTTCACCGGTATAATAATACAGCCAAACGATGAGATAAATAACCGAAGCGCGAGCGTATAATAAAAAGATGGATTTCCCGTTATCAAGTTCAAACCAGCTGCCATAATACCCTATGATAAAAACTGCGGTTACAGTTATTGCATAATGAATTAAAAGTACAACGAACATTGACCAATCCAATTTATACAGTTGATTTGCTACTGCAATGACAATTCCTAAAATGACTGCATAGAAAAACTGATGTACAATCGTTTCACTCATCCAGTAATCTTTTGGAGACTTTAATGAGATGAGCATGATGATGAAATAGGACGAACATAAACTTATCAAAATGCTTTGTATTAAATTTTTCATTTGCCGTTCCCCCCTAATCCAAACGCCTCTTTTAACGCTTTGAAATAAGTGCGGCTGACTGGAATTGTAACGCCATTTTCTAGCGTAAGCTGCGGATTTCCTAGCACCTTCGACTGAATGGATGCAATCTTATCAAAATGTACAAGTGTCGCTTTATTGACACGTAGCAGCTGTGTTGAAAAACGTGCCTCAAGCTCATACAGCTTTTGTTTCACTTCCAGTTCCTGCTCTTCTGTTTGGATATAAACTTTCCCTTGCTCGCTGTATATACTGTAAACATCCTGCATTTTAATCAAATGAATATCCCCATCAATGTAGCCCGCGATTGTATCATTTTTCGTTGCTTGATTGAGCTTTTTCATCAGCTGCGCCACTTGTTCATCGTATTCCGGCGCATGCACATGAACTTCGATTTCCGAAAGTTGCTGCTCAATATGTAAATGAATTTTCATAAGTCCTCCCTCTTGATTTGTAGTATAGCACCGCTTTTTTTACGGATTTTGTATTTTGCGCTAACACGTATAAAGCTGTATGTATGGTGTAAAATTTGATTTGTAACATGCATTTTTATTATAAGTATTATTTCCCAACAATTGTTAAGGAAATTTTAATTTTCATTTAAAACAATTATCCAAATAAGATAAAAGTAGCAACCTCCCATATGATCAAGAGATTGCTGTTCTTATAAAGATATTAAACTTTGTTCAAACGAAATTTTCCGGAAATTCTTTTATTAAGCTTCTACAGCGCTTTGAAATTCTTCCGTTAATTCCAAGCTTCTATAGTATTCTTGAACCACTAAAGTTCTTCGGAATTCAGCAGTGGAATCCAATTCTTCAACAAGGTTTTGAAGTTCATCAATATTCTGCGAGGAACAGCGCAATTGTAGGAGCGATTGAAGCGTTCCCTTCCGCAGTGATAGAGAATAATAGCAACGACCTATGTTATTCCGTAAGTCGCAAAAGAAAAAACTTCCATCAAAATAAAGAAGGTGTATCGTACTTCTACAAAAACATCAAACAACAACGATATAGTCATTCTACTTTATGATAATATTACTCTGTTTATGGTTAAAAATTATTGAAGCCGTTTCTTACTTTAAGGTAAAAAGTGTTGTTTCAACGAATACAATAAATTACTTAAACGTCTAAAAATTTTGACTCCTAAAAAATTTTTTATATTCTAGGTTCGATTAGAAAATTCCAGATTAGATGAAAAGGGGAAACATACTGAAAACAAAATGGCTTTTAAGTAGTAGTGCAGGGATGATGGGTTTGTTAGGGTTGGCAGGAACTTTTATACCCGAAGAAATTTCAATAATATTAGGAATTGCCCCCACACCCATTACTCTCATTCTTCTGCAGATTATCGGAGGATTATATTTAGGGTTCGCAATGTTGAACTGGTTTACACGTTCTGCTCTGATGGGCGGCATCTATAATAAACCGGTCGTCCTAGGAAATCTGATGCATTGCGTTGTCGTCTTTTTTGCCCTATTGCGGCAGTTGGCTGAGCACTTTCATTTCTTTTTGGCTATTGTGACAATCATTTATCTTGGATATGCCGTGTGGTTTACAAAGGTTATGCGCTCGAATCCTTTAGACAATTAACTATGCTTTCACATGAAATTCCCAACTTGTTATTATGTAATGAATAAAACAGCAACCTCCCATATGATCAGGAGATTGCTGTTCTTATTAAGATAGTTCACTTTGTTCAAACGAAATTTTTCGGATGATTCTTAAGATTACAAGTCAATCGGCTCCCCGCCTGTTACCCCGTAAATCTGTCCGGTAATGTAGCTTCCTTCATCGGATGCTAGAAGGACATATACTGGGGCAAGCTCTACCGGCTGTCCTGCACGACCAAGTGGTGCATTTTGGCCAAATTCAGGGATTTTGCCGTCCGGTTGTCCATTATCCAACTGCAGCGGTGTCCAGATCGGGCCAGGCGCAACTCCGTTCACACGTACACCTTTAGAAGCAAAGTACGCAGAAAGGTTTACTGTAAAGTTGCTAATTGCACCTTTTGTAGAAGCATAGTCCATTAAAAATGTGGATGGATTGTACGATTGAACCGATGTCGTCGTAATAATCGCACTTCCTGGTTCCAAATGCTCTTCTGCTGCTTTAACGGCTTCGAACATGCTGATAATATTTACTTTGAATGTATCTTCAACTTGTTTGATTGTTAAATCACTTAGTGTTGTCTGTGCAATCTGCTGCCCTGCATTCAGGACGAGTGTATCCAATCCGCCAAATGCTTCCACAGCTTTTTTTACCATTTCTGTCGCCGCGCCATCTTCACGCAAGTCAAACGGCAGCAACAATGCTTTTGTTCCGGCTTCTTCAATTAATGCTTTTACTTCATTTGCATCTTCTTCTTCACCAGGGAAGAACTGAATTGCGACATTTGCGCCTTCACGTGCATAGGCAATCGCGGCAGCACGACCAATTCCGGAATCGCCACCGGTAATTAATGCATTTCGCCCTTCCAGACGACTATGCCCTTTATATGATTTTTCTCCACAATCAGGTTTTGGACTCATTTCATTTTGTAGCGCTGGAGTACTCTGTTCTTGATCCGGGAATTTCTCCGTATGAAATTTTTTTCGTGGATCGTTTAAATTTGGGTTTCCCATCAAAAATCATCTCCTATATAGTTAGTACAAAATTGCAAGGATAAATTCTGAAAAGTTTATAACTGCTTAACAGATTTCCCTACACAAAAACTGTTACATTTTTTAAGTACCCTGTCTGATTTACTTTAAACAGGTACAGATTTTATTCTTCGATTAAATCCATTGTGCTCATTTTTATTGTGTTTCCGGGAAAAATACTTGGGCTGTGCTGATATCCACCAGTGTAGGTCCCTTTGTATTAAGTGCTTCTTCCATTATGGACTCCAGCTCGGTATCTGAAGCAGGTCGTAATCCTTTCCAACCGCAAGCTTCTGCCAATTTCACAAAATCAGGGTTCGTTAAATCCACTCCTACTTCTTCCTTTTTCGCAACTTTCAGCTTATCCCTTTCCATTTGCAGACTTTCATTATTTAAGACAACGACTGTAATATCCAGTTCATAGCGGGTTGCTGTCAATAGATCTGCAAGCACCATTTGAAGACCTCCGTCGCCTACAATCGCAACTACTTGTTTTTCTGGCTTGATGAGCTTGGCGGCCATCGCTGCCGGAAGACCGAAGCCCATTGTCCGCCAGTAACCGGAAAATAATACAGATTGATCTTTTTGTTTGAAGTTACGATTCGTCCATACCGTATTATCCCCCGTATCCAGTGCGAGAATAGCATCCGGCGCTACTGTTCGGTCGATGGCGCGGATAATTCGGGAAGGATGAACAGGATAACCTTGAGTATTGCCCTCTTCCTCATTTTGCGCTGCCCATTTTTCTTTTGCTTGCTGTAAATGGGCTACCCAATCCTCAGAGCGGATAAATTCTTGCAGACTCTCCGTTAATATTGGAATAACTTCTTCTGTTTTTCCCATAATTCCAAGTTCTGTAGGAATTTCTTTTACAAACTTATCAAATTGGCGGTCAATCTGAATAATTCGAGCATCCGTTGGCACAAACCCTTCCGGCCACCAAGTCGTGCCCGCAAGAAGTACTACATCTGCCTGTTTAAATACATCAGCAGCATAAGGATTCCCGCCTTCACCAATCCCTTGTAAAACAAGTGGAGAAGACTCATCAAACAAACCTTTTCCGCCTAAACTTGTAAGAATCCCGGCTCCCCATAAATCCGCCAGTTTTTCCAAATCTGCTGAGACAGAAGTGGCACCTAAACCAGCCAGAATCATCGGTCGCTTGGCCGTTCTCATAATGTCTGCTGCGTGTTTCAGACTTTCATTAGTAAAGCTGGAAGTACCTTCTATTACGTCAGGTAATCGACGTGGTTCCCCTTTAGCAGGCATCATTAAAATATCCTTTGGTATCGAGATATGAGTAACAACCCTCTGTCCGAGAGATGTCCGTGCTGCTTTTTGCAGAACTTCAATCGTCGCATCTGGGTGTGCCAGATTTGCAGAATATGCAGCAAAAGGCTTCACAAGCTCCTGCTGGTCAATATATTGCGGATATTCCGTACCGATTTTACTACTTTCGGCCTGACCAGTGATTGCAAGTACAGGCGCTCTGTCTGCATGCGCATCACCAAGTCCATTTATAAGATTTGCTGCACCAGGTCCCATTGTGGCGGTACAAACACCAAGGCCACCAGTGAGTTTAGCTTCTGCTGAAGCCATAAAAGCAGCTGTCGACTCATGTTTGACAGCAACGTACTTAATTTTATCCTGCTTTGCCAGTGCATCGATGAGTCCGAATGTCGCATCACCTACTACCCCATATATCCGTCGTACACCGAACATATACAATTGATCGAGCATTAATTCTGAAACTGTTCGCTCTGTTTTCCCCATGACATATGAACCTCCTTGATAGACCTTCCTAACCTGCCAGTTATAAAGTCTAATTTATATTTTTTGTTCATCTTTTTTAACTTTCCCTAAATCATTCGAGTTAATCTTCCTTTTTTTTAAATACAGGTTATGTACTATCGCGTTGGGAAATTTTATCAAGTAATATATAATGAGTGAACATTTAGAAAAGACATCTTGAGGAGGAAGTAATTGTGGCAAATCATATTATCGAGCAAGCGAAACGTGGCTTGAAAGGTTTTGAAATAGGCTATTATCATACTAGCGGTTGTTATGGCGAGTATGAGGAAGAGTTTTATAAATATTTTGCAGACGAAGATTTTGAAACTAGAAAATATTCGATTACCGCCTTTACTTGTATGCTGGGAACTTGGGAAACAAAATTTTGTCAGGTTTTTATGCCCGTAAAGGAGTGGGAGGAAAATATAAATCAGCGTTACCCTCTAAATAAAAGTCAGTTTTATTACTTTGAAGATTATCTTCAAGCCCTTTTAGAGCATCACGAGCAGATAGAAAAAGAATTTCCTTATATGTTTGAAGAAATAGTAGACTGTTTAATTAAAATTGAACAAGATAGAGGGATTAGTTATGAAGATTGGTTTCCTGAAATCAACTCCACTACTATTAATCGAGTAAGACAAGAAATATTAATTCCTAAAAAACATTTAGCAGGTAAAAATAGCCCTATGAAATACTTATTAAAAGAAATAGGTATTGAACCTTTTTTTGAAACAGATAAATATTAAATACTTATTCCTTAAATAAATACATAGATAAAAACCTTACCTAAACAAACAATAGAAACATTTTTCCTTCGTGATTTTTTAGAGGTTGTGCTATATTCAAATTGTCAGGAGTGATTCGATGAAGAAATTTTTAACTATTACTGTAATTATTCTTATTTTACTTGGAGCAGCCGGTTATGCTGTGTGGCATTTTGGGACAAATATCGCTTCCGAAAAAATCGTCGAACAAGTAGAAGCTAATTTAAATGATGAAGATAAAGAAGAAGTGAAATCCTATATTGCAAAAGATCCGAAGCTTCAGGAAATCGTAAACGAAGCAGCAACTACGAATCCCGATTCTCTTCCCTTCCAAACGAAGGAAGAAGCAACTCGTCTGTTAATCAAAAAAGTTGGCATTAATCGTTTACTAACGATTCAGGAGCAGGCGCAAAACGGTTCAATTAGTATCGATGAAGTAGTTTCTGAAATGGAAGGTACGCTGTCAGAAGATGAAATTTCTGCGCTAAAATATGTTCTATATAAGGAATTGTATAACCAGAATTAGTCAACCTTGTCAGTCTATAGCGACAGCTTCATATCGGTAATGCAAAATAAAACTCGATTTCGAATAAACGGAATCGAGTTCTTTTTTTATTAAATTATCTTTACATTATATTATGTATTTGGAGATTCTTTTGCATAGTTACAGCTGGAATTTCATCACCATTTTTATTAATGATGATTTCTTCCTTCACGATTTTATATCCCATTTTTGAATAAAGCGCGATATTATTCTTTTCACTTTTTCGAACTTTGCATTTTGAAACAAATATATTATTTTGCACAGCGTAGCTTTCTAAATATTTCACCAAGTTAGTTGCTACGCCCTTCCCTTGGTTCTTAGGTAACACAGACAATCTTGAAAAATAAATAAACTCATCATTTAAAATGCATTTCACGAGTGCTATTAATTCATCGTTATCGTATACCCCGAACATTTCCGTCCCTTGTTTTACCTCAGTAATAATGGAATCTGCTGTTTCATTTAAAGCACTGGAAGGTTGAGGATCTGTTTCGTAACGCTTGAACGCTTGATGGATCACTTTCACCGCTTTTGCTGGTTCAATATTCATTTCAACTTTCAAATTAACACCCCCTCTAATAAATATAAATCTATAATTATAATTATACATATATTGTAAAATAAAGTAAATTCAAAAAAGAACACTTTCCATATATCAGAAAAATGTTCTTTCAAGTCATATTTATTTAATCTCAAAATCACTTAGCAGATGCCTTGTATAGTAATGCTTGGTGAATGACGAGAATTCAATTCTTATAAAGAAATTCAGCGATCGAATAAACTATAGAAATAAAGGGTAGCGCAACAAAAAAGAAAAACCAGAAGAAATCCGCATTGTTAATTTTAAGCCTAGGTTTAACTTCTTTTTTTGCTTTTACACCAATCTCCATTACTACACTCCTTTACTACATAATTTTGAAGAAGATTCACTTCTTATTTATCCAAAACTGTAGTAAATCATATACCCTTTCTTTTAGGAAAGCAACCTATTTATCAACATAATTTTAAATGCATTTTTTGGGATTATCTTTCAATATAGATTACATCATCTGAAGGCTCAAGGTACTCTTTATCGCCTAAAGAAAAAGTGGTATGTAAACGTTCAATTTCTGCATACTGAACAGCTTTATCCTCCTTGACAAAAACCAATAGATAAATATCATCTCTTGAACCAATGTTGCTTGGATCAGTGAATTTAACGCCGGTCTGTTCTTCTATACCTGCCTGTGTCGTATATGGCTGAACTAAAAACGCCTTGTCCCATTCAAAATCTTCAAATGTGTTTAGATAGGTTTTGCTGGTACTATTATCGGATACCATAATAATCGATGAATGCAGTCTTTTTTCAATTTCTGTATTTCGTATCATATCGCTATTATTACAACCGGTTATCATTAGTAAAGTCAACAATATAACTGCAATTTGTTTGATCAATAGTAAATCTCCTTTTGGACCATTTCAGAACCTCTTCAGCTTACTGATTCAAGTCTGTCACCTGTAATTTACGATGCGATTAGTTCCCCTCATAATGATAAATGATTTGTACAACACCGGAAGAGAATGTTTTTGTATTCACGACTTTTAAATTTAACCTCTCTTGAATATCGATAAACAGCGGTTTGCCTTCTCCCAGTACGACTGGATGAATGGATAATCTAAATTCGTCAACAAGCCCTAAATTGATAAAAGTTGTAATGAGGCTTGCTCCGCCATATAGCCAAATATCTTTACCAGGTTTGTTCTTTAATTTAATCACTTCTTCACGGATGTTATCATTTATAAATATTGCTTTTTGTTCGGTCCCGTTTTGAGTTCTGGAAAACACATATTTCTCTTTACTATGAACCAAATCCCACATCTCTTTGTCAGTTTCGGAGCCCCCTTCTTCAGGAATAAATTGTCCCCATAAGTCGTAGCTTTTTCTGCCGTAAAAAATTGTATCTACTTGATTCAAAAAATCGTTAAAGTTCATTTCCGGATCCATAATGCACCAATCTATTTCACCGTTCTTTCCTTCAATCAATCCATCTAAAGTAATTGCCAAATCTAAAATTACTTTTCTCTTAGTTGTATGATCTGCCATAATCTTTTCTCCTTTTTTAATGCAGCTTACTTCCACTCTTCACCTAAAATCGCGTAGTAGTATTCATCCCACCACTCATCCCCGTTTGGAATGCATTTTTTGAAATACCCTTCCCTTCTCATGCCGATCTTCTCCATTACACGATACGATGGCGGATTTTGCGGCTGGCAAGTTGCGATCACTCTATGTAGTTTCATTTCTTCAAAGGCATATTGTAACATTGCGTGAGCCGCTTCAGTAGCATATCCTTTATTATAAAATTTCGGGTTGAATACCCAGCCAATTTCGTAAGTATGCTCTCCAAAATATTTACCGAAAAAGATGTGGCCAATTAACATATTTTCACCTTTCAATACGACAGCGAATTTATCCGCCTCACTCCCCATATTTTGTTGAATAAATTGTTGAGCGGCTTCATCTGTAAAAACCCCTTCAGGTATATATTGCATGACATTGGCATCGGATGTAAATTCATATACCGCCTGTAAATCATTCGGTTCAAATTTTCGTATCAGCAATCGTTCTGTTTCAATGCGCATTACGTAACCCCCATAATCATTACTAGTAGCTAGTTTCGACATTGCACGAATGATTCCCTTTATAGGCGCACGATTCCAAAACGTTCAGTAAAAAATCCTCACCACATAAGCTGGCGAGGATTATTTTAGTGTTTATTTCAGTTTATTGATTGTTTCTTTTGAAATATAGAAACCACTTTCATTATATACGCTGATTGTATTTGTCTGTATTTCATTTGTAGTCTCTTTGCCTGATTTATCCGTTGTTTTTTTAATGATAACATCCTTATTTTCAGGGATTTCAAAAGTAGTCGTGCCTTTCTTCACTACAAGTACCGCATTTTCCTTATCCGAAAGGTCGATTGTAGTCGTCATTCCTTTGCCATTCAGTGCTGCTTCTGCGTTAGCGTAAAGATCTTTTGTTAATTTATCTAACTTAATGCCCATGAAATTGGCCATTTCTTTTGCTAAATCAGTATTATCTACTAGTCCGGAAATGCGTTTTGGTCCATAAGAGTACAGGAATACGTCATCGCCTGTATGTCCTCCAGTAGTGTATCCTAAATCCGCACGTTTTGATAAAAGATTGACGAATGTACCGGCAAGCTTCTTCGTTTCTGTTGCATTCAGGGCAGCCGTTTCCTCTGCAGTTAAATGATCCAGTCCATATAGTTTCGCTACTTCCACTAAATTCGAACGATCTGGCTTTAAGTGGCTGAGTGCTCCTTCGACTGTCATCGTTGCCTTCTTCAATGGGTTAATATAATTGGAGATATTAATTTTGTCATATGTAGAATTTGTGTTTTCATTACCAATCGTAATCCCGCTGTTGCCGTGGTCTGTTACAGCTATAACCATCGTATTTTTGTCTTTCTTCGCAAATTTCAGCGCTTCATTTACCGCATCATCGAACGACAAAATATCTGTGACCATTCCAATCGGATCATTCGCATGGGCTGCCCAGTCGATTTTACTGCCTTCGATCATCAGGAAGAACCCGTCTTTGTCTTTGTTCAGCGTATTAATCGCTGTAGACGTCATTTCTGCTAACGAAGGCTCATTTGGATTTGTTTTCGTACGATCTAGTTCATATGCTAAAGAACTACCGGCAAAACTTCCGTAAATTTTATCGGATTTAGTTGTTAATAACTCATCACGTGTCGTAATGAGGTCATATCCTTTCTCTTCAATCACACTAACTAGATTTTCGCCATCTTTCCGGTTTTCTGATTTTAAGTAATCATATCCACCGCCAAGTATCACATCCATATTTTGATACACTTGCTGCTCACCGATATCGTCATAGTTGCTGCGGGACGTTACGTGGGAAGAGAAACTGGCAGGTGTCGCATGCTGAATTTCAGAAGTTGACACGATTCCTGTAGCCTTGCCCAGTTGTTTTGCTCCTTCTAACACATTTGCAACTGGTTTAAATGCATTGTCGGGGTTTCCTTCTACGCCCGGCATATCAACTACGGATGGCAGTACCCCTACATACCCGCTGTTTGATTTGTGACCCGTAGCGAGAGCCGTTCCAGCCGGTGCCGAGTCTGTAATCGCTGATTCGGCCGAGTGTGTTGTCACACCACCTGTTAAAATTTCATCCATTGCGAGACTCTCGCCTTTGTACCAGCGTGCCAGCGATACCGCATTATTGCTGGAACCGTCCATCACAAGCATGATGACATTTGTCGGATCCTTTTTCGCCTGTTTTGCTTCAGCCTCTGAATTGAACTCCATAACAGATACTGATGATACTGCTACTGTCCCTGCAAGTGCATAAGTAAACCATTTTTTCTTGTTCTTCATCAATGAAATATCCTCCTAAGCAACCGCTAATTTGTAATTCGATTTCATTGTAAAGTTCTTTTGTAAATCTGGAATGCTAGATTTGTAAAGATGTATTGAGCCATTGTGAAAATGCAAAAAGAGAGGAGCTTAAACTGACGCTCCCCTCTTTCTAGTCTATTATTATTGTAAAATATCTACCCAAATTTTAATAGCTGTGGCACCGATCATAATCGCAAGGAGCCATTGCAGGATTTTAACATTCATTTTCTGTCCGACCTTTGCCCCAAGCGGGGCCGCGATAATACTTGCAATAATCATGATGAAAGCCGGCCAATATTCTACTTGGCCAGTCATCACTTTGCCGATACTGCCGCCGATTGATGAGATGAACGTAATGGCCAAACTTGTTGCAATCGTGATGCGCGTTGGAATTTTCAGCACCGTCAGCATAATCGGAACGAGTAAAAATCCGCCTGCTGCCCCGACAATTCCGGAACCTACTCCGACAATTAGCGCAAGGGAGCTCGCCAGTACTTTGTTGAATGTAATTTCTGTTTGCTCTTCAACTGTTTTCTTTGGAATCAGCATCATGATAGCCGCAATGGCAGCGAGTAGTCCGTACACAATATTGACGGCATCTTCAGATAAAAATCCGGAACCGTAACTGCCGATAAAGCTGCCGACCAAAATCGCGGCACCCATATACAAAATAAGATCCTTGTTTAGTAACCCGCTTTTCCGGTAAGCCCAAACCCCTGCAATCGAGGCGAATAACACTTGAACGGCGCTGATGCCGGAAACTTCATGTGCGGTAAATGCGACTAAACCGAACATTGGCGGAATGTAAAGCAGCATCGGGTATTTGATGATCGAACCGCCGACACCGAGCATGCCTGAAAGAAACGAGCCGATAAAGCCAAGTCCAAATATGACCGCTATATACATCAATGATAAATCGATTTCCATATGTTTTCCTTCTTTCAAAAAATTCAATTATGCCTAAGCTGAATTTGTTACTTCAACCGGGGCCTATCTTTATTCAACGGGCGTGATCTACACCCGCTGAATAAAGATAAAGCGGATAGAATCAGTCTCTATCCGCTATTTTTTTATGCTTTTTGAATATAGAAGTACAGAACGCCCGCTTCTTCTTTTTGTTCTACTATAGAGTGGCCGCCTGCACCTGCCCATGCTTTGAAATCATTTAAAGCACCTTTATCCGTTACTAATACTTCTAGTACTTCACCAGAGTTAATTTTATCGATTGCCTTTTTCGTTTTTACGATTGGCATTGGACATGCTAAACCTTTTGCATCTAATGTTTGTGTAATATTCATTTGAAATTCCTCTATTCTTAAATTTGTTTGTTGTAAGCGATCTATAAGTTTCCCGTGTAACACGGTTGCGTGCCTCTTGAGCGTGAGACACACATAGGTTTAACATTTCAATTTCCAGCTTTCAATTAGCGTACTGCGCAACGGTTAGGACCGATCTCCATTTCCGTTTGCTCGTCGTTATCAGGTGTAATTTTGCCCATGTTAACGTGGCGAATTTCTTGGTAAGCGTTTGGCTGTGGTGGTAAGTTATCTGTTACCATTGAGCGGAATTCTGCTTCGTCTTCCAAGTTTAAACCGTGGTTTTCAGCAAATAAATCACCAAGGCGTTTTGCTACTGTTCCGTCTTCGTTCAGCTCGTCAATGATCATAAAGTGAGCTGGTAACACGATTAAGTCTTCTGCTAATGTGCGGTAGCGAGAATATAATGTTTCGCGTAAGTCTCCAACCCAGTCTTCAGCAAGTCCTGCTAAGTCTGGACGACCGATTGAATCGATGAATAAGATATCACCTGTTAATAAGTATTTACCGTCGATGACAAATGATGTTGAACCGATTGTGTGACCAGGTGAATAAAGTGCGCCTACTTCGATTTCAGAAGCACCTAATTGTACTTTTAAACCGTCTTCAAGTGGTGCGTAGTCAAATACCACTTCTTCTGCATCTTTAGGTGGTAAGTAGTATGTTGCACCAGTAGCTGCAGCGATGTGACGACCACCAGAAATGTGGTCAGCGTGTAAGTGTGTATCGAAAACGTGTTTAATCTCAACACCTTTTTCTTCAGCGAACTTCGTGAATACTTCTGTGAAACGTACTGCGTCGATAATCGCCGCTTCGCCTTCAGAAATCGCCATGTAAGAAAGACAGCCTTTTCCTAAACGTACGAACTGGTATAGTTCACCGCCGTTTGCTAAATCGCCGACTTTAATTGGCTCAAGGTACATTGACCAAGATTTCATACCGCCTTCAAGGTAAGCTACTTCACGACCTGCTTCAGCTATCATTTCTGCGACCATGATAGAAGAGCCTTCTTTCGCACATACAACCAATACCTCTTTGTCTGTTGGGATTTGTGGTAAAATTTCTTCTACACCGTCTAATAAATCGAAGTAAGGAATGTTTAAGTACTCGAATTTGTGACCGTCAATTTTCCAGTCTTTAAATGCGTCTTCATTACGAACATCTAAAATAAACAATTCTTTGTTTTCAATTACTTTACGCGCCACTTGTGCGGCTGTCCATGCTGTTACTGTCATCTAAATTACCCCCGTAGGTATATTTTTGTTTAAAATTTTTTCTATTAAAACGTTAACGTTGGTGCTGCATCCTTCGCGTATTCAAGGAATGTAACCGCACCGCCTACTTCAATACCATCTACGAAATCTTCTTTTGTCAGACCCATTACGTCCATTGTCATTTGACAAGCGATGAATTTCACACCTAAATCCTGTGCCATTTCTACTAATTGCGGGATTGCCGGTACATTTGCATTGGCAAAACCTTCCGCAAAATGTTCTTTACCTGCAGGCATTTCAAGTGCATGCATACCTTGCTTGTGGATTAAGTTTAAGCCTTCGAATGTGAAGAAAATTTCTACTTCCTTATCAGAAGCTGCTGCTGCCGTTGCGATATTGAATACTTTATATGCATCGAATAAACCGCCGTTTGCTGCGATGATTGCTACTTTGTTTGTCATATTACTCTACCTCTTTCTGTAATTCGCCTTCATAACCTGTCATTCCAGGCAAGACGTTGTATACTTTTGTAAATCCAGCTTCAGCCAGTTGTTTTGCTGCCATATCTGAGCGTGTACCTGTACGGCAAATCACATAAATAGTTTGGTCTTGGTCCAGTTCATTCATACGTTGTGCCAATTCACCCATCGGAATTGATTTTGCCCCGGGAATATGACCGAAAGCGTATTCTGCTGCTTCACGTACATCTAGAATCATGCCTTCTTCTTTTACAGCATCTTCATTTGAAATCGTCTGTTCAAAAGATTTTTCCGCTGCTTCACTGATTTCCGGATTACATTTACGGATATAGTGATAAAACACACCGTTTACTTCATTTGATCCGATATATTGGTGGCCGACTGTTTTCGACCATGCAGCTAAATCTGCTACCGAGCCTTTGTCTGTTGCCTGAATTTCCAATACTTGTCCTTCTGCAACGTCATTCATCGCTTTTTTCGTTTTCACAATCGGCATTGGGCAAGCTAAACCTTTTGCATCAAGTTGTACGTCTGATTTAATCATCTTTCTCCTCCACTCATACCAGTAAGGGTATAATTAATTTTAAATTTTTTTATTTTACTTCGCCGTTCCATTCAAGCATACCGCCTGTCATATTCGTCACATCAAACCCTTGTGACTCCAGAAATGCTGTTGCCTGACCACTGCGGCCACCTGAACGGCAAACCATAATATACGGGATTTTTTTATCCAATTCATGCATGCGGAATTCCAGTAATCCTAATGGAATATGTGTAACGCCTGGAATATGGCCTGCTTCTACTTCCGCCACTTCGCGAACATCGATTAAATGAATTGCTTCGCCGGCTTCTAATTTTGCTTGAACTTGTTCTGGTAAGATTGTTTTCATTACATTTTCCTCCTTAGTATGCACTCATGCCGCCACGTACATTCGTGACTCTTTCATAGCCTAATTTTTTCAGTTGATTACAAGCCTGTTTCGAACGCATCCCGCTCTGGCAAATGACAACAATTTCCTTATCCTTTGGCAGTTTCGAAAAATCGGAGCCAAGCGGGATATTTTTAAACTGCTTCACATTGCGCGCTTTATACTCAGCAGGTGTCCGTACATCGACAAATACTTTATCTTTGTCATTGAGCACTGTTTTAAGCTGTGCCGTTGTCATCGTATGGACGCCTTTTGCCGGCTTTATACGCCAGAACAAAAATGCTGCGATTACGGCGATTAATAAGATTGTTTCCATAAGTCACCCCTTATATGAATAAGTTTACGTTTCCTTCTTCAGCATCCGCCAAATAAGCGGCCACACCAGCATACTCGATATTGTCCAGTAATTCTTCTTTTTCAAGTCCCAGTAAATCCATTGTCATTGTACATGTCACAAGCTTAATGTCCTGTTCCTGCGCCATTTCAATTAACTGTGTCAACGTCAATGCATTATGCTTATTCATAACGTGCTTGATCATTTTAGGACCCATGCCTAGCATTTGCATTTTTGATAAACCTAATTTCTCTGCACCTTGTGGCATCATCTTGGCAAACATTTTTTCAAGGAAACCTTTTTTAACCGCTACCGGTTCTTGTTTTCTTAATGCATTGATACCCCAGAAAGTATGAAAAATTGTTACTTCATGATCATAGGCTGCAGCACCGTTTGCAATAATGTAAGCGGCCATCGCCTTGTCGTAATCACCGCTGAATAATACGATTGTTGTTCTTTTCTTTTCCAATTCAAGTCCCCCTACCCCTATAGGTATAATTTATTTTAAAAATAAAAAGCCTTATCGACTTTTTACTAGTAAATCCACTGCCTGTTTAACCATGGCATTTTTATCCATCGTTTCGGCATCTTCTTTTGAAAGACACTCCACTAAGTTATCCGTTACGATCACACCGATTGTACGGTCAACAGCAGAGCGGACAGCACTTAGTTGTGTAATGACATCTTTACAGTCCTTTTCTTCTTCCATCATGCGTAAAATGCCGCGAAGCTGCCCTTCGACCTTTTTCATACGAGCCAACACTTTTGGATCATATTGCATACGCTCACCTCTTTTGAAATGATTTGTTACTCATACTTTACTACCCCTCGGGGTATATGTCAAACATTTAATTTCGGTAAAATTTCTTCCGAATAGCCATCAGTATGTCGGCTATTCCTGCTCTTATATTATACCCCGTAAGGTATAAAGTCAATGAAAAAGAAATCCTTTTTTTACACAGCTTATAAACACTTAGTAAGTCCTTACTTTAAAATTGGCAGGAAGTACTTTCAACTAAGGTTTTTATATAAAAGTATTATCATTTTCAACTTACGTTACTTCATATATGTTTATATTCCGTGCATAAAAAACTGCCTAGGTAATGTTCTATAAAAAAAGCTATGAATGCTGATTTAACAGTGTTCATAGCTTTTCGGTTTATTCCCAATATTTCATTTAGGAACGTTTATTGGGTTTATTTTGTATACTTTATCAGTGCTTCTTGCTCTTTTATAAATTATTTTTTTATGTCCATTACTGACATCTTTCACAAAATACATTGTTTGCAGTTCTTGCAATTGCATTATCTAATCTTGAGACCAGCATATTTTTTTCAGAAGGCATCGTTATATTAGCTGTAAATCGTTCACCTTCTTCAATTTTTCTACCACAATTAGAACAAATTAATTGCTTAGATGTAAATGAACCTTTTATTTTATCTAACATCTTCTTCAACTCCTAACTTCCATTTCATATAATTGGGGAATTTATTTACCTTCATAATACAGGAAAACGCGATTTTCTTATTGAAGAATCGCGCTAAATTGTTGTAAAGGGAATTAGTTTAATGCTTCTAAACGAAAATTGAATAGTTAACAGGAGTAACAAACCCTAATTTTCCTGCTAATTTTATAGAAGAATCATTTGATACATCACAGTCCCATTTAGGAATGATACTACTTTCCAAACAATACTCTATAAATGCGGTTGCGATTATAGCTGCTAATCCTTTTCCTCTATAATCTTTGTGAGTAATGATATCAATCTCTGCAAATTCTTGAGATGAAAAAATTGCAGAACATTCACTAATAACTTTCTCATTATGTAAAATACAGAATCCAAAACCCTTTTCAATAAAATTTGACGTGGACCCCCAATATTCTTTATAGTAATCTTCATTAAATTCCAAGCTTTTCTTTATTATTTCTTTGTTTATTTTTTCTATAGTATATTCACTGGATAGTGCCATTTTTCTATCTATTTCTTTATCAGTATGTTCAAAAGAAAATCTGCTTAGTTGCTTTATTTCATCCTTTAACTGATTCATTATTGCACAATTCCATTTTTCCGATGTAGAAAATAAACTGAATCGTAATTTATTATTTTTCCTATGCCTATACAGTTCAAAGAGAAATTTATTAAAATCCAAGTTATCTACCTCTCCTCCCACAAAATAAATACCTGAATTTGTTCCAATCAGAACTGACTTAGGAGATTTAGAGTCTGCATAAACTGTTCCTTGTATATAGCCATCCATAATTGAATATACGAAAGTCGGACATGTTATATTGCTTTTGTTTAAAGTACTTTTTAAATTTTCAAAATTATTTTGATTAAGTATTATCACAAGTACACACCTTTATATTTTATTAAATTGTGCCATTTACTCAATTGTTGAATACCAGTAAGTTTTAATTAGCAATTTTGATTTAGTGAATATCGCTTTATATTTTATTTTGATATAACTTATTCCACTTCATTTAATGTCTTTATAAATCCAGTTATCATATCTATATCAATATTTACTGATGGGCGAACATATAATTGATAAGTATATTTTCCAATTTTCCAATGAGCATACCAACCATAATATTGTGTATTTTGTTTATGTAAAAACAATGTAATATCTATATTCCCTATTAAAAGGTTTTTCTTTTTAACATTCCAACTTTGTCTTTTACCAATATTATCACCTTCTTTATAGGAGAGTTTGCCAATCAATTCCTCTGGGGCTAACCATAACCAAATGCCGTCAGTATAATTGATTTTTGATCTATATAGAAAATGCGTTTCTACACCAAAATTATTTTGGTTATGTCCTATTGAATCCAGGAAAAATTCTTGATATTCAATGGCAGGGAGATAAATATTTTGAAATATAGTTCTTTTGCGGATGTCAAAATTATTTTCATGCCACTGCACTCTGGAAATTTCATCTTCATCCCACTTAGCCATTCCATATCTGGCCGTAAAACTCGTTGAGCTAAATGACTTTTTACCCCAATGTTCAATACTAAACGAATCCAGTGGGGTAAATGATTCAATGACTTTAATCAGTTCTTCATCTTCAAATTTTCCTTCTAAAACGGATAATTCTACATTCGTGAACCACTTCGCATAACAAGCCGCACGATTTCCTTTGTAATCGACACCTATAAATCCCACAATCCCGTTAACCACAAAAGATTCACCTGGAGTAACAAGGTTAGTATCCGCATAGACAACAGGAATTCCCCAATCATAATAAAATTGCTTTACTCTTACTACCCTATTTTTACTTATAATCTCAAAACGAATTGACGAACGAGTACAGTTTGATTCTTTTTTTAGAGAAATATTTTGAACAGAACATCCACTAGGTAAATGAGAAGGCCACAAGATTACAAAATTAACATACTGTTGTGCTTGTTTAAATGATGAAATATCAACAATTTGATTCAATCAATTGCCCTCCATTATACTTTCAGTAAAACTTTTCCTTCATAATTACGGCTCTCTATCAATTGATGTGCTGCTGTAGCATCTTCTAAACTAAAAATTTGCGCAATTGGAAGTGAAAGCTGTTTTGAATTAAAAAGGTCAATTACTTTTTCAGCAACAGGTGCCAATCGTAATGGATCATGCTCTCTCGTGGTACCTAAGCTAAACCCTTTAATATTTCGACAGCTGTTATGGACATCACTTGTTTTAAATTGACCAACTTCCCCACTGCTATTCCCAAATTGCACAAGAGTGCCATATAACGCTAAGCAATCTAGGCTCTTGCTTGTTACGTGACCTGCAACTGAATCAAAAATAAGATTTGCCCCTTGATTATTTGTTACCTTTAGGACTTCCTCTGCAAATGTCTCATACGTAAAAACCATGGTAGCTCCAAGTTTCTTAACATACTTTGCTTTTTCTATATTACCTACCGTACCAATGATATGTTGGATGCCTGCGATTTTCGCTAATTGTACAAGCATCGAACCTACGCCGCCAGCCGCACTATGTATGACAATTGTATCTGTTTCTTTTACTTGCCCTATTTCATGTAAAAGCATATAAGACAGGATGGATACAGTCGGCATTGCAGCAGCTTGTTCAAAAGAAAGGGTGTCCGGAATTTTAAAAATCAGTTTTTCATTCGCAAGCACATATTCTTTATAGGAACCACCTTTCGGAAAAGCAATGACACGATCTCCAATAGAAAAATTTGAGTTGGGAGCAGTCTCTACGATTGTCCCGGCAGTATCTAGTCCTAATATTAAAGGGAAATTTCCTTTTCCTTTACTGCCAATCCGTTTTTTTATGTCTGCATAATTCACACTTGTATATGAAACCTTTATTAAACATTCACCTTCTCCAATTTTCGGTATTTCAATATCCTGATATGAAAGGACATTTGCATCTCCAAATTCCCTTTGAATAATAGCTTTCATCTAATTCCCCCATTTCAATTCACATATAGTCCACTAAATCATCCTTGGTGTTATATGTAAAACAGTAAAATAAAAAGGGAAATATTAACATACGACTTTTGGAGGAATCAATTCTCTATACTCCTTATATAGCAGCTCCGTATTTTTATTACTCAACAATTTGGCCCGATTACGTAAAAAGCACAATTCTTTTCAAGAATTGCACCCGATTATGAAATATGTATAACTAATATTTCATCTGCAAATTACCTTGTAGTGTTTTCTCTGCAAGTTTAATGTTTTCTTTTAGAAATAAAGGTAGTTCCGTATGTGCAAGAACCTCAGATGTAGTCATCCAAATAACATCATCCACTTCTTCAGTACTTTTAGCGTAAGGTTCTCCAGATTTATGATGACATAGGAAAACAATATCGATCACATTTATCCCTGATTCTGTCACGAAGGAGGAGCTATTTACATATTTAATGCCTGTAATTTCGCTACCTACTTCTTCAAAAACTTCTCGTTTTAATGTTCTTTCCAGAATATCAGACGAAGCACCTTCAATTTCACACTTTCCTCCTACTAATGAGAGACCTCCACCAGCATGCTCTTCCTTTTCGCTTCTGCGGATTAAAAGCCATTTCTCATCGCGACGAATTGCCCCTTCTACATTTACTACAAACATAAAATACCCCCTGAAATTTATACTTTATCCTTAAACACTTGGCCCATTTCATTTCGTAGACGCTTTTTTTTCTGCAGAATTGCGCCCGGTTATAGAACCTTTAAACAATAACCTATTAATAATATAGCATACCAATTATTACCACCCTAAAAACCTTGTTCGACAATCTGGCCCTATAATGAAAAAACGCGATCTTTTTACTGAAGAATCGCGTTAAATTTATGGAAATATGTATTATTCTATACTTATATGTGTGTTTTCCACAGGATCGTAATTTTTCAAATTTTCGGTAGGAATGGTTTTCCCATCAATTGTATAATACTCGAATTGCCCCTTTAAATCATTAGCTAAGTAATGAAGCAACGCCTAGCCGCTTAATCTGGTATAACAATGGGCCGTGGAAATGAACAATTGCCTATCGTGATGAAGTGCCTCACGACTTCCCAGAACCCCCAAAGCCCCCTTATCATGCGTGATTGACTAATAGATACCAATACTATTTTCACTTTTAAAATTCCGTTAGTTAGATAAAAACACATCTATTGTAACTTTTATTAATTATTCAGAATTGTTAGACTATTATCAACTACCATGAATACACTTAAAACTTAATTCTTTCAGGAGGGATACAAATGGAGAAAAAGTTACACTTATTACCATATCAAGTGGATGAAGTGGTCGAAATGGTCGAAGTGGTGCCAAAAGGTATTGAACTTATTGCAGCACCAGAAATTTGGGAGAATTCTAAAGGGAAGGGAATCACTGTTGCGATATTGGACACAGGCTGCGACATCACCCACCCTGATTTGAGTGAGCGTATTATCGGCGGACGGAATTTCACTCGTGATGATGATGGACAACCTGATGTATACATCGATTATAATGGCCATGGAACCCATGTGGCTGGCACAATTGCTGCAATTCATAACGGCACGGGAGTAGTTGGTGTTGCACCTGAAGCAAGTTTATTGATTTTAAAAGTGCTTGATAAAAGTGGATCAGGGCAATACGACTGGATCATAAATGGTATTAACTATGCAGTTGAACAAAAGGTGGATATCATCTCCATGAGCCTCGGAGGTTCTGTCGATGTACCTGAGTTACACCAGGCTATTCAAAATGCAATCACTAATCAAATTCTAGTAGTTTGTGCCGCTGGTAATGAGGGAGATGGACAGAGTTCTTCAAATGAATTTGCCTTTCCCGCCTGCTACAATGAAGTCATCAGCGTCGGATCCATTAACCTGCAACGCAGTTCTTCTGAATTTTCAAATTCGAATAATGAAGTCGACTTAGTAGCCCCTGGTGAAGGAATCCTTTCAACGTATTTAAACGGAACTTATGCAAAACTAAGCGGAACTTCGATGGCAACACCGCATGTATCCGGTGCACTTGCACTCATAAAAGTGAATGCCAACAGAAACTTTGAACGAAATCTGACAGAGACTGAGCTGTATGCACAATTAATAAAGAGAACCATTCCTTTAGGTAACTCGCCAAAACTCGAAGGCAACGGATTGCTGTACTTAACAACAGAGAAATACTTATCGGAGGTGTTCAACCAAGAATTATCTGCAAAGGCGTTGAAAATATAATGGAAAAACTAAATTTGCTATACTGTGAATGGGAAACGGCCAAGTCAGACTTTTTAATAAGGAAAATCGATCCTTATTATGACGAAAAGAAAGATGAGGAAGTCAGAAATCAATACTATCAGAGCATTTCATTCACAGACGCCAATCTTTTAGATAGCCTTCACACACTGCTTGAAAAAACACATACAAATCGGTTAAACCGTTCGTAAATGAAAGTTTGTTAACATTTCAAACAGCGACAAGCACTGTTAATTCAGTGTTTGTCGCTATTTTTATTAGAAAATAACGCTCTGAGATATCATTTTAAAAAGAACTTCTCAATTCACTCGATTTGAATGGAGGTAACATATAAATAGAATCACATTGAAAAGATACAAAAGGACGCTTTGGTAACTTTTCCAACGAATATTACCTAATAACCAATAGTTTCATGGTAAAATTTCGAAGAGGTGTTTTATGAAAAGAATACTATTATGTTTAATTTCTTTATTTTGTTTAGCTTCACTAGTTGGGTGTATCAAACAGGTTAAGGAGGTGGACGGTGAATTTTTATTAGGGCAATTCGGTACTGATTGGAAAAAAGAAACTTTTTATTTGGTAGCCCCAATTCAATGGACAGGTGAATCCCCGATAACACTAAAATCGATTGAATTCGTTAAAGATTATCCCGACTCGCTTACTACATACGAAGAAGATGGTATAAAGTATGAGATTTTCGGAGCAGAACCATCAATGAAAACTGGTTTATATGATGAATCGTATGGAAGAGAATTAAAAAACATAAACGGTTTAGAAATTAATGGTGAAGGAAAAATTGTTATAAAATTTTCGCTGGGTGATGTAAAAGTAGATAAGGCACGCAGATTAAAAATTAAATTTGATAGTGACGGAAAAGAAGTTGAAAAAATTGTTGTATGGAAAACACTTGAATTATTAACAACGGAGACTCGTTAAAAATTATTTATTTTGTTCTCAGCAATCTTTAAATTGTAGAGATTATAATATATATAAACAAGATCTTAATAACGTTCCTAAATCAAAGTATAGGGTCAAAAAAAATCGGTAAACGTTGTTGTAGCAGCGTTTACCGATTTTTTATTGAAACATTGTTTATACTAGATTTTATGCAAGTCAATTAAACGTACTAAAGCAGCTTTTATACTTTCTGGGCATGATCTTTAATTTGCATAAAACTTGTATAGCCATTCTATTTCCGGTATAAATCTGCATCTTCTCTAACACTCCCCCCAGAAAAAATCTTACTCAACAATATGGCCCTATAACGTAAAAACGCGATCTTCTTATTGAAGAAATGCGCTCTTTAATGGAACATTTATAAACTACTAGGTAAATGATTTTTATACATTTTTAATGCATCAGTATGTTTCGCTAAAACAGCTATCGTTTTGGGGTGCGGGTTAACAAATATGACTGGATAATCTTTTTCATCCAATTCTTCATTAATGGGAAAAGCCAATTTTTCTTCATCTACTGAAAATCGTGAATCAATACCGACTTTATTCCCACGAGCATCTAATCTTATCCATTTATTAAGTGATTCAAAGTAAATGGCATTTAAAGCGTGAATACAATACCCTTTTTCTGGCGTATCAAACAGCATTAATCGCTGATAACAGAAGCCTGTTGGGATTCCTTGTGATCGTAATAAAGATGCTAAGAGGTGTGATTTTGCATAACAAATCCCCTCTTTAAATTCTAATACTTCCGAAGCATTACATGTAACTCGATTAGATTGAATATCCCATGAGTGAGAAATTTCATCTCGAACAAATTCAAAAGCTACCTTTGCTTTCTCAAATTTAGTTTGGGTAGGATTAAAAAGCTCATCCACTTTTGCGCTAATTAAAGGATTAGAAAAATCAACTTCAGTTAGTTCAAGTAAATAATCTGTTAAATTATCGGACTCACAGAACATTTTCATTTTCTCCACTCACTTCCCACTACAATGTATAATATTACAACAATAACAATTATTATACATATGTTAAAGATAAACTTATAGCCAGTAATTAACAATCTGGCCCTTTAGTAAAAGAAGGCGTAATTCCTTTTTCAAGAATTTTAATTTATACTGATAAAAAATCTTTCGAGTCAACCTTATAAATTCAAGCAATAAAAATGGGATGTCAAGCACCCCATTTCAATTGTTACTTATTTCTCTAGTGTTACATCTTTATAAGAAACTTCAAAATTACCCTTTGATCCTGTAACAGTAATTTCTAGAACTTTCTCTTTGCCAGTTCCACCATTGTCAAATCTTGCAAAAGTCTTACCAACTTTTTTAGGCTCAAGAATGGCATATACATTGTTTATTTTTCCTGCACTAGCAGACCCTTTAAGGAATCCTTCTTTTTCATAGTTAGAAATTTCCTTAATAGAGATAATCGAAGAATTATCAATTACAGCTTTATCATCTTTCCATCCTCCACCTGCTCCAATAGAGACACTTCTATTAGTTATGTCAAAGTCTTTGAAGTATAAATATTCAAATTGAGTTCCTTTTTGCATACTGTTAATCATCAATGCTAACTGAGAACGCTTAAGTGCTTCTCCTTGTTTAAAATTTACTACCTCAAAATCATGGTGTTCATCTTTATATCCCGCTTTATATCCCGAAACAAATCCATAATAATTCATCGTTTCAATCACTTGACTGAATTGACCACCAAATTTAAGCCAAACATCACCATTCTCAACGGCACTATTATCGCCACCCCCTGTATAAAATGTAGTGTCACTAAAGAATTTAAATCCTACATCTTGAATACCGATTAATGGAATTTCAAATCCTTTCACTAAAATTGAAGACATTTGCCCACGAGTTAAAGGGTCGTTGATGCCGAATACACCGGTACCCTTTCCTTTAACAAGTCCTGCATTCTCTAAAGCGGCAATATATTTATAGAATTGGTGATCCTTTGGAACGTCCTTAAATTTAGGATTTTTAACATTTTCTATATCAAGTTCTAAAACTTTTGCAATTATACTAGAAGCTTGACCTCGTGTTACGTTCTCGTATGGTCTAAATTTGTCATTAGTTCTACTAATAGCTTTTTGATCTATTAAGCTTTCTACTGCTGAATAGAAGTTGTCTGATGTCTTTACATCTTGGTAATGCACTGAACTAGCGCTTGCATCTGCACCTGTACCCATCATACTTGTGAAAAATAAACCTGTTGCTAACCCTGCTGTAATTAATGTCTTCTTCATTTTCCTTCATCTCCTATAACACTTATTCCATTTTAAGTTTGTTTATATTTCTGTACATCGTCTTATGATTGACATACCTACACATACCTATCCTGCTGTACAACGCTGTACAGACGGAAAAAATGAAAATTAGTTTCAAATTTATTCTAATTTTTTTAGCAAGTCTTTTAAAACTATGGAGGGAGAAGAAGATTAATCACTAATATGCTCCAAATTAACAACGGCCTTAACTCAATTATCATAACAATGAGGGTCACTATGAATTGTACAAACCGTTTACTTGGGGAACTCCTTTACATCTTTAAAGCACTGCTTGGTAACAAAAATGACTGTTCTTCAACAATATGGCCCTATACCGGAAAAACACGATCCTCTTACTGAAGAATCGCGCCCGATTGTGGAAGACACGAGAATAAAAGTAAGATAGACTTTTGCTCAACATGTTATTTAAGACATTATGACCTTTTCGTATTATTGCTCTTTTAATATGGAATGTATTCGATAAGCTTTATAAAAACTGCTACCTAAGAAAATTGTTATGAGAGCGGGACACGACCTTAAAAGGGCAAATGGCGTTTCAAATAAAAAAGCTTTCCAAAATAATGCCCCTTCCATACTCCAAAGACCTTCCGTTAAATATAAGCCCGAATCTTTGTAAATCATATAAGAAATAAAAAATGATACTACAGTTAAACCAGATGTATAATTCATCACTCTTTTATAATAATTACTCTTGGAATGGCGATCTGAATAGAGTTCATTTACAGCATCAGCTTCTTTTTGCCAATACTGTAATCCACGCTGGGAACCCTTTATACAGTTCCATCCAAAATCCTCATACATCCCTTTGTAGTCTTCAAACTTTTCCTTTGGTAAATACTCTTGATAATCCAGTCGCATCACATATCGCTTATCAGTCTTTTCGAATGTATATATGCCTAATCCACTAATATTCTTACATTGAAAGCCATTTTGTAATTGCTTATTCAGCCATTTCTCTTCTTTATCAATATCAAAAAAGCTCTTAATTTTTATCATTCAAATCACTTCCTTCATAAAGGGATAGAATATGGTCCAATCTGTTTTTTTCCATTTCCAAAATTGCAAATCCTTCGGCAGTAATCCTAAACACTTTTCTACGCCCATCTTCACCAACTGGTTCAATCCAACCATGCTTATTCAAGTTTTCAATCGCACCGTATAATGTACCTGCTGCTAAAATTACTGTGCCATTACTCATCTGTTCTATTTTCTGCATTGCGGCATAACCGTGAAGTGGCTCACGTAGCGCTAATAAAATGTAATGCATCGTTTCAGACAATGGCAATAATTTATGTTTCATATTTTTCACCCCATATTCAGTTCAACTATTCAGTTATACTTAGGAATAACATGATACAGTTCAACTGTATAGTCAACTTATTTCCATAATTCGTAAAAAGTTTATTAGTATAAGCGTTAACAGAACACAATAAAAAAACCGCTTTCCTTTCAATATGGATAGCGACTTCTGTTTAATCTTTTTGAATTAAAAGGCCCTTTAACGGAAAAACGCGATCTTCTTATTGAAGAATCGCGCCCCATTGTTGAATAATGAATGTCATTAGTTTTATGTGTTCACAAGGTTATATACAACAAAATTCCCCAACGTTTTATAAACTAATTCCAAAATTTACATAATATTCATTCGTAGTGTATTATATTAATATATCAATATTAAGAAGGGGTGTATTATTATGTTAAAATTAGAGCCATTTTCATCAGCTGATTTTCACCAACTTATTAGATGGATACCTGATTCATCCTTTGCTTTACAATGGGGTGGACCTGCATTTACTTACCCATTAACTGTAGAGCAACTTGAAAATTATCTGAAGGATGCTAATACAGTTAATGCTTCAAAATATCTATTTAAAGCTGTAGACGAATCGACCAATGAAGTGATTGGACATATTTCTCTTGGAAATGTTGACCGAATTAACAAATCTGCAAGAATCGGAAAAGTATTAATTGGACAATCAGAAAGTAGAGGAAATGGCTATGGTAAGCAATTAATGTTAGCTACCTTAACATTTGCATTTGAAAAACTTAACTTACATAAAGTGACACTAGGTGTATTCGACTTCAATACACCTGCCATTAAATGCTATGAAAAAGTGGGTTTCAAAAAAGAAGGTTTACTTAGAGATGCTAGAAAAAATGGCGATGAATATTGGAATCTTATAGAGATGGGAATTCTAGAAAGTGAATGGGAAGCTAAATCTTAAACGAACATCTTCATACATTAATAAAGCTAATAAACGTTCCCCAAATTAAAATTTTGAAGTCTATAAAAATGGCCCTCTAACGCAAAAAAGAGCCTTTCCTTATTCAAGAAAAGCCCCCAGATTGTTGAAGAAGGAAAATACACAAAATGGTTTTTAGGGTCGTTTTTGAAAGGTATCATATTCTCATTAATAATATTTAATTATGGTTCCCTTTTCAACTTATCGATTGGTGTAAATACAATGTTAATTTCTAGTTGGTTCGTGTCATTCTCTAGCTCTTTTAGCGTAAGTGGTCCTTTTACTTCGTTCTTATCTATTTCGATTATCCAATAAGAATAACCATTGTCAGCAGGTGTTTTTGGAGGTTTTTCATATCCTCGTTCATCCGCCCTTAAACTCAATTGTTTTGCAATAATATATTGATCGTCCCACCATACAGCAGTCACTTCAGATGGTACATATAAATGATTAAATGTCGTATCATCTCCATCATTTACCGCTTCATCTCCGTAAATTTGAATTTGATGAGCTGAAAGTCTATCAATGCGATAACCGTTGTCTAATGAAATTGTATAATCTGCTAATCCCGCACATCCTGATAGAATAAAACAAGTAAATATCAATAAAATTAAATGTTTCAACGTTAACCCTCCATTTTAAGCGTATTTAAAAATTAATCACTTTTTATTTTAATACGCTCAGAATGGATATAAGTTCCTTTGGTTTTTACAAATAATAAAAGACTGGTATTCAACATTATGGCCCTATAAAAGAAGGACACGCACCTTTATACATGCGTGTCTAAAAATTGCTTCTAGTTCAATTTCAAAAGTATTTACTGTAATAATCCTGTCTTAGTTTTCCAATTAACTGAGCATAAATTTTTGTTGTCTCACTCTTTTCGTGCCCAAGTAGACTCTGGATGACATCGATTGGCGCATCGTAAAGAGCAATTTTCCTGAAAAAAGGATTGTTGTAAACAGTTTGGAGATACTATGATTTAAAAATTCTTAAGCTAAGACCTGTCGAAGTAGTGTAGGGTACTATCTCGTCCTCTACCACTTGACTAAGTGTATTTCTCGAACAAATCTTAGTTGTTTAAGCACATAATGTTTCATTCGCTTACCCCCATATTACTCTTATATCCAAAACGTTGGGTAATTTCTATTACTACGTAGGTTATTGATTAGCAATGCAAAAATCACGATGACAACGGATCCAATTAAAACCGGAGAAATCAAATAACTCCAACTATATGTTCCCAACATAACAACTAGTGGATCTGCCCCTGCTGGAGGATGTGTTGTTTTAGTTAGCATCATCATAGCTATCGCTAAGCCAACTGCAAAAGCAATTGCCCATGGTTCATTACCAAATAAATGAAATATAAGTAAACCAACGAATGTTGCTACAAGATGCCCACCGATTACATTTCGAGGTTGTGATAATGGAGCATTCCAAACACCAAATACTAACACACAACTTGCACCAAATGGAGCCATTAACCATTCAGTAGAAGTCAAGTTAGTAAAATAAATTAAAGTTAAAATAGTTAGAAACCCTCCAGTTAATCCTGTAAAAGAATCCTTTACATTAATTTGTAATGGACTTCTGCCTTTCCCCTTCATCTTCGTTAAGTACCGAACACTGGCTAAATGATTTTCTTCACAATTGATTTCCATTTTATTACTCATTGTAATCCCCCCTTTTATTTACAAATTATTCTACATTTCCCTATCTAACCTGTAAATATTAAATTTTTGGGTTAGTTATAAAGAACAAAAAAAAGAACCAACTCATTAAAAGTTGACTCTTAGTCACATTCTTCTTTTCGATGTTGAAATCTTGCCACTTTTTTCCGATTTCCACATATTTTCATGGAACACCATTTTCGTCTTCCACTTAAATCTATAAACAAAAGAACACATTCAGAATTAGAGCATCTTTTGAGATAAGTAAGCTTGTTTTCTTCGAGTAAAGTTAATACATCAAAAGCAATCAATGATACAAGTATATCCTCAATCTCGCCAATCGGAAAAGGAATCAAATTTTGCTCTATCAGTTTATATGTAAATGGTGCTTTTTCAATTTTCTTTTCTAAAAAAGAGATAAAATCACTTGAAATGGGATGTTGGTTTGCAATAGCTTCAAATTCTTCCCTTAAAATATTTCGAAATTCTAAAATATTTGATGCTACTTGGCTTGAACGCTTCTTAATTTTATTAAAAAGTTGTTCATTCCAAAACAAATTATCTTTTTTTACTATATAGAGCCAATCCTGTATATCTTCATTATTCGCAAATAAATCATATCTTTGTCCCCATCTTACTACCTCAGTATTTACTAGATCTAATGATATATTTCCAGATAACAGTGGGAATTTATTTGTTGCTTCCATACACCAATCACTCATTTCATTGTTGAATATTAACCCTAAGGTTACATTCTAATTATACTCTATTTCTCAAATGATATTTAATCTTATTATTGATCTTGTTTCCTCTACAATTTAACCCCTTAATTGCAAAAAGAGCCTCTTCTTATTAAAGGGGCCCTATAATGAAAATGCACTAAATGCGGTATTCAGGGGCCGATTACACTTAAACACCTGTTACTTTAATGGCAAACATCTTCAAGGAAGGTAAGTGTCTTTTCAAATAATTTTGGTTGAATCTCTAAATAAGTAAGGTTATTAGGGAGATTATCGAATAATTTCACTTCATCAATTTCTGATATTGGCAATTGGCCCATTTCCTTTACCTTAGTAAAGTATAACCTTCCAAAAATCATACTAACAGAATCATCCATTGAATAGTCGCAAATTGCAACTAAATCAACTTTTTCACATCCTGTCTCTTCAAATAACTCTCTTTTAGCAGTTTCAATAATTGGTTCTCCAGGTTCTTTATGTCCGCCGGGAATTTCCCAGGACTTTCGATCTTTATGTCTTACATATATCCATTGATCCTTATAAATAGCACTTATAACTACAAATTTTAAATCCTCTTCATTTACTGAACCTATATCATAAAATTGAACTTTCATTTTTATCCACCTCATATTTGAGTTTTACAACATTAAATAAATTCTTTATTCTAAGGATTTATCCTTTAATTTTTGCAGCATTCTGTTCCCTTATTCAACTTTATTGTCCTTAATTTACAAACCTTATTATACTTTCTATTAGTAACATTTATAAAGAATGTTATTTCACAAAATGGCCCTAGAACGGAAAAACGCGTACTTCTTATTGAAGAATCGCGCCCGATTGTTGAATAACAATGGCCTTCCCAGTATAGAATTTTTTACGAAATAAATGCTGCCATTATATATTTTTGAGCTACTAAAAATATTCCCCAAGCAACTACTCCTAGTGAAATTGCTAGCGTTAAATGAACAGATTGTTTCAAAGCGAAATAAATCACAAATAACATTACCATTGTTGCTGGAAATCCTGCTAGAACGCCCAGTGTAAATTTGTTGATGTTTTGAGTAGTTTCCCCTTGAACCGTTAACCAAATGATACTTAATATGCTAATTAAAGGTAGGGCAGCTATAATGCCACCATAAATAGGATATCGTCTTGCCAATTCCGTTACGATACCAATAATGGCAGCCGAACTTATAATTTTTATTAGCAAATACATTTATTTTGATACCTCACTTAAAAGTCGAAATGCTTCAACAATCTTTTCTCTTTCATTAGTCGATAATCGGCTAAGTGCGACTTGCAATTTATTTTCATCTAATTCTGTATTCTTTTTTAATATTTCTGAACCTAATTCTGTTAAATGTAAATACACCTTTCGTTGATCTTCATTCGACCTCTCTTTATACAACCACCCATTACTCACTAATTTTTTCACATGTTCTGATGCTGTATTGTGTGAAATTGATAATTGCTCAGCAATGTCACGAATCACGACATATTGCTGTTTCTGAACCATTTGTAAAATGCGGACACTTTGATGCGAAATCACTTCTTCTTGTGCGGGATGTAAATTGAAATAAATGTCAGTAAAGTATTTGTTTATATCTTGAATCACTATAATCACCTCAATTTTAAATCGATCAAAACGATTATATCGTAATATACGATATATTTACAACAATAAAATTGCCTTTCCCTAATGACCAATATTATTAATTAAAGCTTAATTCCATAAATGGTCCCTTACTTCATTAAATGGCCCTTTAACGGAAAAACGCGATTTTCTTATTGAAGAATCGCGCCATTTTTTCAAGATGAAAAGTTGAAAAGAGATTTAAACATTTATCCAAATAATTAAAGACTATGTGTTCCTATTTAATTTAGTTTTTTATTTTAATAAACGATTCCTCTCCATTCTTTAATAGGAATTGAATCGTATATTTGTCACCTTGTATTACCTCTTTCGTATCCGTTAAAGCTAAGTAATCTTGTACAGCTAATTCAATTTTTTCTATTATTCCTTCCGAAGGTGGTTGTTCAAAATCCGTTTTGATTGAAACATAGGAGTGTCCTTTCCTTACCTTATAGGAGAGCCCAGTCACTTGATAAGTGGATTTCCCAGCCATTGCATTATATATATCAGATGAAATATAACCCCAACGGTTATCTTGTTGGCGATGTTTTAAATTAAAAGTACTTACTTTAATATCCTTAATATTTAAATCCTGTGCTTCTATTTCTTTTTCGATATCCTTAACAATTTCATTGGACTCATCGACATGGTCAGGCATATCAATTAAAACAATATTGGAAAACCATGTTTCTTGTAACCCAGCTAATTCATAATCTGCTTCCTTGGCATATCCATAGGCTGAGAATACTTCTTTCACTATCTCACGTACTTTATCGTATGTGTCATCCTCTTCAGACTTTGGAGGAATTTGTGCTTCAGTTCCTTCAGAAATTATTAATTCATACTGGTCATAACCATTTTCATATAGAAAATTTGTTACCTTTGGTTCGAGATTTTCTGTTGCCTGCTTCAATGTAGAATCTTTCAATATAAGCGATATTTCTATCGTATATGGCGATGGCTTGATTCCTACTGAATTAAAAGAGTATCCTTCCCTTTCAACTAATTCTGCAAGTTGGGATGTTAAATCTGGATTATACTGACCATTTGAATAACTTGGAGTAATAGAAATTGGTAATATTCTCTCCGCTACCCTCGCCATTGTGGGTGAATAAAACGGTGAAGTAACGATAAATAGCATACAAACCGCAACAACAATCCAAAAATACCGTTTTCTATTATGCTTTTTACGTTTATTTATATTCTGCAAAATCTTATATTTAAGTTGATTTTTGGATTTCTCCGTTATCTTTAATTCTTCTTCGAGTTCACTAAATTGTTCATCTGTAAATTTCACTGGTAAACCCTCCCTTTATCAACTCATTTTTCAGTTGAACTAACGCTCTTGTTAATGTCATTTTCACTTTACTCTCAGACCAGTTTAAAATAAGAGCTGTTTCTGCAGTTGAAAATTCTTTTAACTTTCGCAAGATGATGACATGCCTGTATGTAGGCTTTAATTGTTGAATCGTTCTGTATAATTGTTCTGTTTGAAAATTCATTGCTGCGATTTGCTCGGGCATTGGCTTGTAATCTTTCTCTTCCATCGTTAAACCGAAAAAGTGCTGCAACGGATGTTTTTTTCGGAAATAGTCCTTGGTGACATTATGTGCGATGCTAAATAGCCATGTTTTCACAGAGGATTTTTGTTCAAATTGATGTTGGTGCTTAAAGGCTTTTATAAATGTTTCCTGTGTTAAATCTTCTGCTTGTTGATAGTCCCTCACGATTAATAGTATGTATGTTAATACCGATTCACCGTATTGTTCAATCCATTTGGTCAACTCCTCTTGTTTCAAAGGTGCTCCCTCCTTTTCTATATACTTAGACGTAAATTAAACTAACTTCGTCACGTTTTTTAAAACTAAAAATTAAAAACATAAAATTAAACTTCATTCCGGAATTTTTATGCAATTTGAAAAGCACTTGCCTTTTAAAAATCGCGCTCAATTGTAAGGACCTTAGTGCTTTTTTAAACGTTGGGGTGCATTCTTTTATAACACTCCCCAAAAGATGTTATTCAACAATATGGCCTGAAGTTTATCAATTAAAAAGGGATAAACTGTAAAACAAATAAATTTTTATGGTAACATTTATAGGTAAGGGGGTTCTAAATGAATAACTTAAATAATGAGAAATTGATTCAAGAAGAAATTAGAGCTGTAAAAAAACAGACACTTAAAGTATTGGGTTTTGGTTTCTTAATTATATTATTTTTTTTAATTTATTGGATCTATTTTGAAGAGAGCTTATTAGTTGAAAGTAAGTCCCCTGATGATGATAAAGAAGTAATTATTAATAAAATCGGTAATTGGATAACAGACTCCGGTACAATTAAAATTTACTTTAAGGAAAATGGAAAGACTAGAAATACTAAAAAAATTGAGCTTGATATTTTTAGAGAATCTAACCATAAGGGAAAATACAATATTGTTTGGAGTGTTGATAACCATGTCTCAATAGCTATGGTATTTGAAAAATTTATCCAGAGTGTGGATTATAACTTTTCCACCAATGACATAGAAATTGAGCAGTTGGATAAAACAGCAGCAATCAGTCTAATTAAGAGAAATTGAATTTTGTCTCGCGGTTCTTGGTTATATTAAATTTATTAGGGAAAGGAGTTTGTGCATGAAATCAAAAATTTTATTTGGGTCTGCTATTGTCGTTATATCTATGGTTACACTCAGTGGGGTCCTTAAATATTCAAGTGACAAAGATGAAGCAACAAATAGAAACATTGTAGAAGCATCTGAATCTCAAATTTATCAAGCTGCAATCGGAGCATGGGTTTCAAAGATGAACGTATTACTTTCCGAACCGATGGACGATCCAAAGTTGAAATAATCGGGTAACGATGAAGGTTTCGAGTATTACTTGAAGTCACTAATAGTCAATACTGATTCCCCAATTCATTTAATTAGAGCAAATAAAGAATTGGAAGAAGATTATATAAATTTGTTTCTTTTAACCAGTTATATATCTAATAAGCAATTTGCCCGTACGGTACATTTAGGTCCTAATGGGGAAGCAGTAGAATCAACAGATTTAGTTGATCAATGGGCACCTACAGATGAAAATACGCATAAAGCATTCGAGTACATGAAGCAAATTATGAATGATTTAGACGTTGCCATTAATCATAAGGGAAAAGGTGAAATATTTGGTGTGACGCATTTATTAAACGGTGATAAGGCTTCGGAAGTTAAAAAATTCGTAACCAGCAGTTGATAGTAAAAATGCCGAAAGTTATTCGTCCCCTTTAGACGGTAGACATGTCGAAGATTTCGATTTTATCTACTGTCTTTTTTATTTAAATAAGAGCCACTTACTTATACAGCAATTTGGCCCTTATCTGAAAAGGGTAGCATCACATCTATAAGCACAAAGATTTCCCAAATACAATTTTAAAAACGTAGTTGATAATACGAACCAATTAAAAAGGGCTGTTTTATTACCATTGTCAAATCAATATTTCCCCATATTTCATAGAGCATATAAGGACAGGATCAGAGAGTCGTAGATTGGAAAAGAAGCTATTTCGTTCACCGAAAACAGCAAGCTCTTACCCAGTAAACGACTAGAATAATCAAAATTCTGAAAATGATACATAAATTTAATATAAAAGTTGCTTTAAATCATTTATACTAAAAATATAGTAATTCTGAGAGGTGAATTTAGTGATTATTAAAGATAATAAATCATCCAATTTAGATGAACACCTAAAGAATAATTCTGAAATTAGTAGTAATGAAGATAAAGAAATGCTTGAAAACATCAAGCTTACAATAGAGGAAAATAAAGAAGTAATAGAGCAAAACCGTAAAATTCTTGAATCAAAGAAACAAGAAGAAGCCACTGAAGAATGATCTCAGTGGTTTTTTGTTCTTATTGCTCTTGGAATTCCTTATAAAATCACTTTAGGGTCTTCCTTTTTTCCAGGAAAGCGCCCGATTGTTGAACAAAAATTACAGATTAATCATATGAAAAATCATTAGTTAAGAAAACATTTTACCGCGGATAAAAATGCTGTTAAATTATCATCATGTACATGATGCCCAGCATTCTCTATTGTTAGCAATTTACAATTCGGGATAAGTTCAGATACTTCATGTAATTTGTATTGCGGAATATGACTGGAGTCACCACTTAAGATAAGAGTCGGCACGGTAATATCTTTAAGACGACTCCACCACTCAGGATTAGGTTCATTAAGTTGCTGAAGAATCGAAGGCACAACCTGCCAATCAAAAGGTAAAGGTTCAGAAGGTCTAAAAGGTATTTCAATGTGCTTCTTCTGATAAGGAGGTGGTGTGTCTTCAACAACCAGTCGTTCTATCCTAGAAGGGTATGATTCGGCGAAAAGATAGGATACAGTCCCCCCATAGAATGACCAATTAGCGTAAACCGTCCCAAATTCAATGCATCGACAAAATAAAGTAAATCATCACACATCAATTCAAAACTATATGTATTAGCTTCTCTACTTCCTCCATGACCTCTTTGATCTAAAGCTAAAACTCTATATTTTTCACCTAAAACAGTGAAAACTTGATCCCATGATTCCGAAGTTTTCCCTAGCGCATGAAGTGCTACAATTGGTGGTGCAGAAGCTTCTCCAATTTCACGGTACATAAAAGTGTGTCCATTCAACTTAATTTGTTTCTCCTGTATTTCCATTTCGAATCATCTCCCATAGGGTAGTGTTATTATCCATTTGTATAAATTTCGATCTCTATTTAGATATTTCCTTCTCATGTTCAACAATCTGGCCCTTTAATGAAAAGTGACGCGATCCTTATTAAAGAATCGCGCCCGATTGTTGCATAAGGGTGGCATCAGATTTATCCATTTACAATGGTAAGCAAAGAGATGTTCGCAAATACGATTTTGGTAACAAAACATTTCACTCACATTGATTTGGCTGTTTGCTTTTGGATGCTTAAAATATTTATGTTTCCAAACGTCATCTTAATATACTAAGATTCTTTTTTATAGTTAATGATAAAATTATTTTAAAAAGCTGTAACGTTCTTCGTTATTTTTAGATATATAAGTGAAAGGAGGAACGGTGTGGGACATTTAACTGAAATATATGAAGAAAATTTTGAACTTGTTTTCAAATATTTGATGACATTATGTAGGGACACTGATATAGCAGAAGAAATAACTCAAGAGACATTTTATAAAGCAATTCACTCTATAGACCGCTTTAACGGTGCTTGTAAAATATCTGTTTGGTTATGTCAAATTGCAAAACATACATATTATCAATACGTTGATAAGCAAGTGAAACAACCAGAATTTTCAGAACTACAAGATGGTCCTTCGATTGAGCAGCTATTAATGGCACAAGAGGACAAAATAGAGCTATATCGCCATATCCATCGACTAAATGAACCGTATCGAGAAATTCTCCATTTACGGTTATTAGGTGGTCTTACCTTCCAAGAGATAGGTGATATTTTAGGTAAAAATGAAAACTGGGCAAGAGTCACATTTTATAGGGCTAAAGTGAAACTACAAGAGGTGTTAAAACAAAATGAATAATTGTGAAATCGTAAAAGACTTATTACCAATGTATATAGATGGCTTATGTAGCGAGACAAGTAATAAATTAGTAGAACAGCATCTTTCAACTTGCACACAATGTAAACAAATTTATGAGCAAATGCTAAATGAATTTGAGGTTGAACAAATCGGGTTAAATACAATAGCTATACAACAAAAACAACCATTTGAAAAATTGAATCACATTTTTAAGTCTTATCGAGGTTTTTCAAAAATGTTAGAATGGCTGACAGTACTTGCTGTTGTTATTATGATTATCCTTATTGGGAAAGGTTTTATAGATACACAAGGCTTGGCAGCTAATATCAAACATCAAGAAAACATCGAACAGGAACAACTAAACATTATGAACGCTGCTTTTGAAAATTTTGCTACTGATGGAGCTTCTGGACTAGAAAAGGTTTCAACTGATTATCAGAATAGGATTAAATACATTGCTGTTTTTAATATTGCCGATGTAGAGCCTCTAGCTAAAGATTATGACAAACCAAAAGCAATTTATCCCCTACCATATGAAAGAGCGAAAGTTATTTATGAAAGTGGACAATTAATAACAGACAATATAACACCTTCTGATTACGATATTGGCACGATGGTTATGGAGAAAGATGGGTATATTGTTCAATTTGAATATGCTAGACATTATTTGCATGAAGTAGAAAGAGCATTTCAAACAAAGCATTACAGTCCAACCACTTTACAATTATGGATTCCTGCACTTATAGCTATGATCGTCTCACTTTGTTCATTCTTCTTATATAGAAAAATAAAAGATACAAATAGAAAAGTTCAAAAATTGATATCCTAATTTTGTACAAACCTATTCAAAATAACGTTCCCTAATGAAAGTTTTGGGACACATAAAAAGGTACGAACGTTGTTAAATCAGCATTTCGTGCCTTTTTAATGTGAGTATTGGTTATGCAGCATGACGCAAACCGTCGATGGGACGGTGTTTGTACTTGTTAGGCTTGTTCTTTAATTTGCATAAAAACTTGTATAGCAAATCTCTTATCGCTATAAATCTGCATCTTGTCTAACACTCCCTAAAAAAATGTTATTCAACAATCTGGCCCTATAACGGAAAAACGCGATCTTCTTATTGAAGAATCGCGCCCAGATTGTTGAAGAACGAATGAAATTAATTTTATGCCTAAACAAAGGTATATACAAAAAAACCAAAAATTACTTTTGGGACGATTATTATGTTATAATAATCTCCTTTAATTCCAATTTTAGGGGGTGTAAATTGTGGAGATTTTTGGTGAACGTAATTATAATTTAAATTATTGGAAAAGAACTGGAGCGTATGCAGTCATTCAAAATGACCTTCAACAATTTTTATGTGTAGAAGATTTAGAAGGAAATTTATTTTTGATTGGTGGAGGTGTTGAAGAAGGAGAATCTCCAGAACTTGCATTATTACGAGAGAGTATTGAGGAGACAGGTCATCAGGTCCAGATTATTGAAGTAATCGGTAAAGCCGAAAGACACTGGGTTTCAGAAAAATATCCTGATGATTCTCAACATAACATCGGCATATTATACGTTTGTGAGCTACTAGAAAAAGTAGCTGAACCGATTGAACAAGAAACAATGCGCTGGGTCGACTTCGATTATTTAGAAAAGCATCTTTTCCACGACCATCATTTATACTTAATAAAACAGTTCTTAAATATTGCATAATTAATATAAAGTTTTATACATAAACCTTCCCGAATTAAGGTTTGGACATACAACACAAAGGCACGAATGTTGTTAAATAACATTTGTGCCTTTTCGCTTGAACGATTTATTATACAGTTTTCTATACATATGGCATAAACGGTTGAAGTAGCAGCGTTACAATAACGAGGCTTTTCTAATTTTACTCACGGGAAGTTTCAATTCTCATGAATAACTTATGTGAAAAGAGTCTTACTATTAATTGTCCTATTAAGAAAACTAGCGAAACAAATATCACTGCGCCGTCTCTCCCTAAAGGTTTAAACCAGCCGCCATCATCTGCAATAAAATATGAAGCCAAAAAAACTGACAATAACGCTGTTATGATATTCAAAAAGAAAATATATCGTAATTTTACACTACCAGCTAAAAAACCAGCTACTAGAACGAACAGAATAGAACTAGTAAGGAGAAATGATGCTTCTTCGCGTTTAATGTATTGCCCATATTCATAATAGTGAAAAAGGAATGCAACAGGTATTAAAGAAATAATTAACCATAAAGTTCTCATGAAAATCCCCCAAGAAATTTTTTCATTTGGTCGTCCTCAGACAACTTCAATTATCAAAAATCATTTATGCAAGTGTAATTTTATACTATTAGTGTTATTAGTCAATACTTTTGAAATATATGCATGTTCAAACACAAAGAAAAAAGCAAGGAATACCCTTGCTCTAATAAGTAAAAAAAACGTTAATAATTTTTAATTTAAAAACAACCCCTTTTTCTAAGTAAACTCTTACAATCACAATTTATGACATACCATGTTATTCCACAATATGGCTCTATAACGAAAAAACGCGATTTTCTTATTGAAGAATCGCGCCCGATAGTTGAACATCGCCTTAGGATATAAAAAAATTACATTTAGCATACATAAATCCAAAGTATATTTAAATTACGCTAGGTAGAACAGTTAGTCTTCGTCAAGTAGATTAATCCAAATACCACCACCGCTTACAGTAACATAATAGTTAATTTCGGTACCGTCAGTATTTTCAAAGTGGATGAAAGTATTACCATCCTGTTTTGCTGTCAAAGTGGCATGGTTGTCATCTGTCATCTCTATCATGACAACGGACTCATCCTCCATCGAGTAAGTCCAACTTCCCTCCTCAAGAAATATTTCCTCCGTCTTATCTGGTCCAGTAAAGAGACCAAAAACAATTAGTAACGCAGCTAAGACCGAAAGAGCCGCAATGCGATGCTTTTTATTATCTAGTAAAACAAAAATAAAGAAAATCGCTAAGCCAAGGGCAAATATAGCGCTGAGGAGATGATTCGGAAAATTTGTCATTGCAGCTCTGTAATAATCGACGCTAGCGTAAGCAAGATAACCTGTTGCCACGGATAAAACTAGAACGCTAAGCCAGTTTTTCTTTTTAAGTTGGAATGCTATCACAGCACCTGGTAAGGTCAGAAGTGTGATTTTAAACCAGTAATCATAGTAGCGGAATATCTCCCACCCTTGCCCGTAAAACGGCACCTCAATTAAATAAATTAAGGGCTGGCTAACAAGGAAGAATACAAAGCATTTAAGTGCTGCTTCCCACCACTTTTCGCAGTTTACAATAATGAATACAGCAAAAAGAATCCACCAGTCAACATAAATAGCGATATCTTGAAATGAGGTATCTTTTAAAAATGACACCTGATTGATAAGTGCAGTATATACCGCTGTAATAACAGCTAAAAGAAATACTCTCGACCAAGTCATATTCAATTGACCGAAGTATTTTTTAAATTTATCCATGATTTCCCCTCTATTCTAAAACCTATTGAAATCCCAAAAGGCTTGTATTTTTTTGGGTTTATTAAACATTAAAAATTTTATTTTGTCCATATTTAGTTAGAAAATTATTAAGGGATTTAGATATTTACATTACACACATTGGGACTCTTTAAGTGAATAAAGGGCTGTTCCTTGTGACAGAATCTGGTCCTATAACGGAAAAACACGATCTTCTTATTGAAGAATCGCGCACAATTGTAGAACAAGACACTTTATGAATAAATATTTAATAGACTGCGCGCTTTCCTTACACAAGGAAAGTGCGCCATAATTCTTTAACATTTAATTAGTTTTTTTATTATAGCAATCCTCACAAATTAGTCTTCCTTCATTTTGTATATAGGCTTTAATTTCAGTCATACCTTTTCGTTCTGGATAACGCATTTTTACAAAAACTACATCGTTTCCTTTAATTTCTTTATCGCATTTAGTACATTTAGGCACAATTTCAAACAATGTATATCTCCGCCTCTCAATTATGTTAATCTTTATTACGTTTAACTCTAAAGAAAAATTTCGTATTCCATTAAATGGCCCTATAACGGAAAAACGCGATCTTCTTATTGAAGAATCGCGCCCGATTGTGGAATAAGCATGGCACTATGATGATATACAACGTTAGTGATAAAATGTTACCAAACGACGCTTTGGGAATCTTTTTACTATTCAGTCTATTAATTTGGTAAGATTAATATTGAGTAAAAATTTGCCTATGGGGGAATTCTAAAATGTTTAAAGCTGTATTATTTGATTTAGATGGAACTTTATTGAATCGTGATAAATCGGTTGAGCTTTTTATAAACCAGCAATACGAAAGATTGTATGAGTTACTTTCCCATATTCCAAAAGAGCAATATATTTCGAGATTTATTGAATTAGACAATCACGGATATGTTTGGAAGGATAAAGTATACCAACAACTAATTGATGAATTTAATATACCTTCCGTAACGTGGGAAGAACTCCTCCAAGATTATGTGGAAGAATTCAAACATCATTGTGAAGGATTTCCTCATATTCATGAAATGTTAGAGGAGCTAAAAAATAATAAAATTACTTTAGGCATGATTACAAATGGGTATGGTCAGTTCCAAATGGATAACATTAAAGCTTTGGACATTGAGAAATATTTTGATGTAATCTTAGTATCCGAATGGGAAGGAATCAAGAAACCTAATCCCCAAATCTTTATGAATGCATTAGAAAAATTAAATGTAGAGCCTTCAGAAAGTGTATTTATTGGTGACCATCCTGAAAATGATGTAAAAGCTGCCCAAAACGTAGGAATGAAGGGGATTTGGAAAAAAGATAATCAATGGACTGATATAGAAGCCGATGCAATAATTGATGATTATTTAGAACTTCCTTTGATTTTAAAGAACCTAGATTTTAGTATACATAGCCATACAAAATAGCGTGCCCAAATGCAAGTTTGGGAATACACTAAAATGCGAGAAACGTTGACTTAATAGCGTTTCTCGCTTTTCTTATGGAACATTGTTTATACGTGATTTTATGCAAGGCAATGAAACGTTGCTAAAGCGGCTTTTATACTTGCTGGGGGCATGATCTTTAATTTGCCTAAAAACTTGTATAGCCATTCTTTTATCGGTATAAATCTGTATCTTCTCTAAGACTCCCCCACGGAAAATTGTTGCTCCACAATCTGGCCCGATTGTTGAAGATCGAATTTAGCTATATCGTCAAGTTACTAACAGAGATACCGGTTTAGGCTACATGTGCAAAATAGCCAGCTAACCGAAAAAATTCAGTTAACTGGCAATTCGTCGTGCGTACCGTGAAGGTGCGCTATTTTTTTATTTCGGGCATAACGATAAAACATGGTATAATTCACCAAATTAGAATGAACAAAGGAGTGTCGATAGTTTATGAAAATTGGAGTGATTGCTGATATTCATGGCAATGCCGTTGCCTTAAAAGCGGTTCTTAATGATTTTGATAAAAGGCGAGATATTGAACATATCTATTGTTTAGGAGATATGATAGGAATAGGACCAAATACAAATGAAGTCTTGAAAATTTTATTTGCAAGAAAAGATGTATCTATGATTACTGGGAATCACGATGAAGCAGTTTGGCACTTCTAAAGGGGGAAGAACATCCATTAAGCCACTCTCACGCTAGGGAACATCACCAATGGATAGCGGATAATATGGACAAAGGTTTCATTCCCAAATTAGAACAGTTACCACGGACAATTGCAGCTACAATTGAAGGTAACTCAGTATTGTTTATCCATTATCACATTGAGCAAGCCAAATTAAATGAGCATATAAGCAAAGACCCATTTAGTAAAATTGTTGAGCCCAGTTTAGATAATTTACTCTCTCTATTTAAAGAAAGCGAAGAAAGTTTAATATGCTTTGGACATCATCATCCAATTCATTTTTTTGAAGATAACGATACTATCTTTTTAAATCCTGGGTCTTTAGGATGCAATTCAAAAGCAACAGCACCATATTCAGTAGTTGATATAGGAAAGGACAAAATTGCAGTTAGGTTCGAAGAAGTCTCCTATGATAACAAAAAATTTTTAGAGTCATATGAATTACTGCAAGTTCCGGAACGTGATTTTCTTATTAAAGTATTTCACGGCAATCAATTAAAACCGTAAAATTAAATTAGAGATTAGTCTCCTTTTTTAGCTGGATTTCACTGTTTTGATAACCTTTCAGAAATAATGTTATTCAACAATCTGGCCCTTTAATTGAATAAAGTACTTTTCTTATTCAAGAAAAGCGCCCGATTGTTGTAGAAACTAATCACTTGTCTTTTACATCTACTAAGTAAATTGCTTTTTCAAAACCACCTCGCCTTACCTTTTTTTGCAACCGTACTTCATCTAGCTCCTCATATGTCACACCTAATGTACTAAGAGCTGTATGTATTAATTCTAATACATCTGCTAATTCTTCCACGCTTTCATTAACAGTTTCTGTTGCTTGAAACTCTTTAGCTTCCTCAATCATTTTCGCCTTAACTTCCTTTAAGAGTTCAGTTGACTCTAGTATTCGAGCATTATAAACTAATCCATCTGATTCGATAATCTCTAAAATCCTATCTCTTACTAATTTATTATATACAGGCATAATCTTAAGCTCCTTTATGTAAATTAAAACCTTACTTCTTAAAATTGAATTCGTGAAGAGTTTAATAACAAATTTTATTAACGCTTGTATATCCCCCTCATATATAACCAGTTTGTTCTTTGTATAAGAATTGCGCTCAATTGTTGAAGATGGGTCCTACATGACAGCTATTACCCTCTCTGTTCTTCGCAGGCCTTCTTATTAGGATATGATAGCTGTTAATTGAAGTGCTTCTTAACACATTTTGTATTATTAATAACTTTTATCTTATCTTTATGTACGCCATAATTATTAAAAAAGTTAATTTTACCAACTTCTTCGAAATAACGATTCCATTTAAACATTTTAAGAAAAATAGCTAGTGTTGGTTTGTAATTTGCTTTCTCTATTAGAAGCTTTTGTTTTAAAAACCTTTTTATAATTCGGTAAGTTCTTATGGAATATTTTGTATCTAAAAAGAAAATCAAATCTGCATTTTGAAAACAATTGCTTACCCAATCTTCATTGTGTATCCCTTCAATTATCCAACTATCTGATTTTAATATACTGTTTAGATACTCTTCCCTTTCTTGTTCAGTTCTCCTAATATCTCCGGATTTATGCCTTATCCAAACTATATTGTCTAATTCGTAATACGGGATATCTAACCATGAAGATATTTCTTTTGCTAAAGTTGTTTTACCACTTCCAACTGACCCAATAATATGTATTCTTTTGTAGATTGGCTTTTTCAACAATATCAACTCCAACTCCGCAGAATTTGTTATATAGACATTTCAATATTAGTATTGGATTTACCTCTAATTATTTAAATACGCACGTTACTAAAGCAGCTTTTATACTGGCTGAGCATGATATTTAATTTGTATAAAACTTGTATAGCTCTTCCTTTATCGTTATAAATCTGTATTTTTTCTAACACTCCAGAGAAAAAATGTTATTCAACAAAATGGCCCGATTGTGGAAGATCCTTTATATTGTCAGATTGAAAACAAATTCCCATTCATTAACTAGAAACAGTTAATAATCCTTTAAGCTCTAGTTTTCTTATATGTATAGGAAATGGTAAAATAAAGGTAGTAAATAGTTACTTATTAAAATAACCCAGTAGTTAATTGTAGAATTTTTAGGATAATATTTTAGGAATGGAGGCAATCATTTGTTTTTGTATCATGTAATTATTCGAAATGATGATCTTGGTGAATATTTTAGCCCCGCAATCGTTTTAAAGGAAGGGTTAAATCGTAAGACGGCTACAAAATGGTATGGCAATAGCGGTAATTTTTTTCCAGATTTAACTATCCGTTTCAGACCCGCAAATTTACCGAAATGGGTTGACTTTAATGTTGCTTTCGGTGCAGGTTTGGAAGAGTATGATATTCCTCACTATCGATTTCCAGTGTTTAGTGATAAAATTTTGGTTTTTAACAGAGATATAGCAAGTGATTTATTTGCTTATATTGAAGATATTTATGATGGTGGCAATGGTCGTATTGTTGAGGGATTACCTTCAAAGGAAGATTTAATGAAAAATTATTGGGCAAGTATGAACACTTTTGAAGAATTTTTAAAAAATAAGCCTTATAATAACCCAGAAATTTATATTTTTGAACAAGTTCCACCAAAGTTTATTGACTATATAGAGTAAATTCTTGTTCTGTTTCTTCCACCTTTCAATAGAGGTGGTTTTTTACTCCCCAAATTCTATAATGGAGAGGAATAAACCTTTCCTTATATACATTAAAATAAGTTTACTAAATTAAATGGCCCTATAACGGGAAACGCGATCTTCTTATTGAAGAATCGCGCCGATTGATGAATATCTTTTACTCACTCAAAGTTCGCACCAAACCAGAAAAAGAAAATCACCACCCCTAAATTTAAGAAAGTAAATATGGCAGCTATACTAGGAATCAATTTCCGTTCGTACTTGGATGTAAATGTTAAAATGCCCAGTAAGACAGACACGACATTCCCTGCCAATATAAGAAAAATTATACCCCCTGTCAGCTTTTCTTTTGTGGCTACTCCAATTGGGTCTAATAAAATCATAAGAACCGTAACTATCACGCTAACAGTTAAAAAAACATAGCTTTTCCAAGAATGATGCTTCGTTTTCAAAAAATCTCCCCCAAAATAGACTCACTAATTGTTATTAAAAAGCGTTTATATCTCAAATTATCAATGCTCATCCGCCTTTTAGGTTTCCTGTTTGTAATAAATAAACAAGGATCTTCATCCTCTCGTTCGTCTAAATATCTTATTAACGAAATGGAGCAGCGAGTATTAAAGTATACTTCTCTTTCTTTATCACCTTTCCCTTGTACAATGACTGAATTTGTTCGAAAATCAAAATCATGACGATCTAATTTTACTACCTCCCCAATACGGCAGCTGGTTGAATACATTAGCGATTTAACACAGCGAATCCTATGCCCTAAACTAGAAGGCTATACAACAATCGCGCCCGAATATTGAATATCGTTTTTCTGAATAGATTTATAACATTTTAACCTTTTCAAAAATCTCTTTGTAAAGGACATCTAATCCTTTTTCATCATTTAAATAGAAATACCAAACATCTTCTCTATTGGCATCTTTATCGGATAAATAAATTGTCGTATGTGAACCGTTTTTCAATGCTTCCCATCGCGCTGTTTCGTATGTATACCCAACTTTTGTAAATGGAAGATCCCTTTTTTCGGAATCAAAAAAGATATAGGGGATTTCAGAGTTATTATAAACTTCAACAAATCGATCATTAGAAGCTTCTTCAAACATCAATGGTGTTATCATAACTGCATCAAAATTTGTTGAAATCTGTACTGTATCTTCGCTAAGTTCATCTAATGAAATTTTTTCAAAACTAATTTTTTTATTATTTAGTTCAGGAATATGACCAATTACAGCGATTTTTAAAGGTTCTCCATCATATTTAACTTCTTCTTTTGAACATGCGCTAAGATTTAGTAGGAATAAAATAGATATAATACTTAAAATCTTATTTAATCTCATTGTAGTGTCCCCCTAAATAATGTATGCCATAATATTACCATTTAAGGGTTATTTTATATAGTTTTTGTTTGAACATGTTATTTTGATAGCTGGTAATATATTAGTTACCTAAGCGTCTTTGGTAGACTATTACTTAAAAGTGTAATTCAATAATATGATCCTATAACGGAAAAACGTTTTCTTATTATTGAAGAAATGCGCCCTTTAATGAAATAACTATGATCTTAACAAATCATTTTACTTGTTCTTTCTTTTTAAAAGGTCAGGATGAACAAATATTTATTACGCGGGCGGAATGGCATTTGTAACTAGCAAAATAAAGAAAATCAATCCGATGCAAAAGTAAACAACGGAAGCGAAAAACACTGCACCTTTTTTAAAAACAAAGGCTTCTCTTTTTTGAATGATTCCTGTTATGCCCGCGTTTCTCGCAGTATAGAAATTCGAAATTGGCCCCCCTCCACTTGTTAACAAAAGAAACAATCCGCTACATATTGCCCCGATAATTCCCATTACTTCAATAAATCGAACAGAGAACGTACTTGCAACAAAATAGGTGATAACCGCCTCGATACATAAAGTTAGGAAAAAAAGAAAACCATTCTTTTTGTTCATTGTTCTACACCTCCGTTTATTTATATTTCTAATTATGAAATAAAATTCTTTGCGGACGAACTGAAAGAGGCTTAGTTAATTGGGATTATTGATAAATCCCTTTATTAAAGTACTGTCTACTTGAATAATTTATAATGATTGTTTTAAAAGAGAATATGTATATTTAAGTGTCTCTGAATTAGCAACTTCTTTATCTGTTGGAAGTTTTAATTCTATTTTTTCATTATGATGTCTCGGTATGATATGGAAATGAGTGTGCATAATATCTTGTTGTGCATTTATCCCATTATCATTGAGTATAGTAAAATCATTACAAATACCAGAAGCAATGAGCAAATTTGATACCTTTATAAGTGCATTCATTAATCCTTTCATAATTTCTTCATCGTTTATAGTATCTAATCTGTCAAAATGTTTATTTGGGATTACTAATATATGTCCCATAGCCACAGGATTAATATCAAGAAATGCAGTAACTATTTCATCTTTAAATATTGTGTAAGAGGATAGTTCTCCCCTTACAATTCCACAAAATATACAATTCTCCATTTTTTCAACCCTTCCATTTTTCAATAAGAAATTAGTCACCTTTGAATAAATCAGCCGCTAAACGGGGTCACTTTGAAACAACGAACGCACTCCCATAAGAAGTGCGTTCATCAGAAAAATTCACCTTGTCAAAGTGCCACTCTCATAGCTTCACGATCGTTCTTCCTTTTGCCTGACCCTTCAACAGCGTTGGCAGAAATTCCGGAAGCTGCTCGAGCGTTATTTCTTGTTGAATTAATTGCTCCAAGTTATCCGGTTTAAAATCTGTCGCTAAACGGTTCCATACGTTCAATCGCGTCTCCATCGGGCAGTATACAGAATCAATTCCTAGTAAGTTGACCCCGCGCAATATAAATGGAAAAACAGTTGACGGAAGTTTTGTCCCTGCTGTTAACCCGCTCACCGCAACGGATCCGCCGTAGTGAATTTGGCTTAGCAATGAAGCTAATGGCTCACCACCGACAGGATCGACCGCAGCTGCCCATTTTTGCTTGCCTAATGCGCGCACTTTCCCGTCATATACTTCTTCACGTGGAATGATTGAAGTCGCACCAAGGCTTTTTAAAAACCCGTGTTCCGATTCTTTCCCAGTGCTCGCTTCTACTTCATAGCCAAACTTTGACAGAATCGAAACGGCAAAGCTGCCAACACCGCCTGTAGAACCGGTTACAAGTACTTTCCCTTTATCAGGCGTTACATTATTATCTTCCAACCGTTGGACTGATAAAGCTGCCGTAAAGCCGGCTGTGCCGATGACCATCGCTTCCTTTAATGAAAGTCCTTCCGGCAGTGGAACAAGCCACTCAGATGGGATGCGGGCATATTCACTATATCCGCCAAAATGAGAAACCCCGATTTCATAGCTTGTCGCAATCACTTTGTCGCCTTCTTTAAATTGCGGATTTCCCGAAGAAATGACCGTTCCTGCCAAGTCAATGCCCGGTACAAATGGATAGCTTTTTACAATGTTACCGTCCGGAATTGCTGCTAAACTATCTTTATAATTAATAGAAGAATACTCGACTTTAAGCAGCACGCCTCCTTCAGGTAAATCATTTAAGGAAAGTTCCTTCACGTTCACTGTAAATTGTTCTTCATTATTTACGACTAATGCTTTAAAGTTATCTGCCATTTTGACCACCCCTTCAATTGTTTACAAATAAAGGGTAACAAAATTAGGCATACCGGTCAAAAAGCTGCTTTGATTCAACGCATTTTTAATATAAAAAGCCGAAACGCATAATGTAAACGCGTCTCGGCATCAATCAAGTTATTTATTCAAAAGCTGGTGTTGCTGTTTCGTCGTAGTTTTCAATCAGGAAATTACGCACTTCTTCACTCGTCATCGCTTCTGCAAGCTTTTTGATTGCATCGTCGTCTTTGTTGTCTTCACGAGCCACTAAAGTAATGGCAAAGTCGTTTTCTACACCTTCTGTCAGCAGCGCATCACTTTTCGGTGTCAGGTTAAGCGGTGCCGCATATGCCGGTGTCATCACAACTGCATCGGCATCATCGTACATACGCGCAAGCATTAACAAATCGACTTCTTTAAACTGAAGATTTTTCGGGTTGTCCTCGACACTTGCCAATGTATAATACACATCCGTCTTTTCCTTCAATGTAATGACACCGTGCTGGGCAAGCAGCATTAATGAACGGTCAACATTTGAAATATCGTTGGCAATTGCAACTGTCGCCCCTTCAGGCAACTCTTCGATTGAATCATAATTTTTAGCATACACACCGTAGTTCGCAAAGTAAATCGGCTGGATCGGCACTAAATTGGCGTCATTGTTACGGTTGAATTCCTCCATATACGGTACATGCTGGAAGAAATTTGCATCGACTTCCTTTGCAGCGAGTGCACTGTTTGGCTGTACATTATCCCCTAAAACGACAATCTCCAAGTCAATGCCCTGCTCTTCCAATTGAGGCTCGACTAGCTCCAGAATATCCGTCATGGGTGAAATTAATGAGGCCACTTTTAATGTTGTCTCTTCCTTTTCCGCTTCTTTATTCGGTTCTGTTTCTTTATTCTGTCCGCAGCCAACTAAAGCTAGCACAGCAGCCACACTTAACATCCATCTTTTTTTCACAATCATTCTCCTATCTTTTGTCCAACCATCTTGCTGCAGTCGTACCAATCATTTGAATAAGCTGCACCAAAATAATCATAATGAAAATCATGTAAAGCATTAGATCTGTCTTGAATTGCTGGTACCCGTAGCGAATTGCAAAGTCACCGATACCGCCGCCCCCGACAACACCCATTATTGTGGAATACGAAATAAAACTGACTATTGAAGTCGTCAGGCCGAGCACTAGTCCTGAACGCGCTTCCACAAAAAGAAAACTGAAAATAATTCGTCGCACCGATGCCCCCATTGAAACCGCAGCCTCGATTACACCTTTTGGCACATCGAGCAGTGACTGTTCGACAAGCCTTGCATAATGCGCTATGGCAATAATCGACAACGGAACCGTTGCCGCCACCGTCCCAATTGCCGTACCGACAAGGAGCCTCGTAAAGGGAATCAAAAATACGACCAGCAGCAGGAACGGAAACGAGCGGATCGTATTCACCACCAGGTTCAATATGTTGTAAACGACACGGTTTTCAAGCAACCTTTCTTTCCCGCAAAGAAATAAATATGTACCGATTGGCAATCCGATTAATACGGCAGCTACAATTGACACACCGACCATGAAAAATGTTTCACTGATCGCCCGCCAAATTTCAGCTTCGTATTGACGCAACACATTAGGCATGTCCGACCCCGCCTTTCACAAGCTGATCGACAAAGCTTTGCGGATGATGGTCCGTTTCAAGTACGCCGCTTGGTATCAAATTAACTGTTTTGTAAATTTGTCCGGCGTCCAGCACCGTAGCGCGATGGCAAATACTTTTCACAACATCAAGCTCATGACTGACAAGCACAATTGTCACACCGAGCTCAACATTGACCTTCTGTAAAACGCGCAATATTTCCGCAGAGGTGTTTGCATCGAGCGCAGAGGTTGGTTCATCACAGAGCAAGACGGCCGTTTCATTCGCAAGTGCTCTGGCAATCGCCACACGCTGCTTTTGTCCGCCGCTCAGCTGGGCAGGATATTGATTGGCTAACTGCTCCAAACCGACAAACTGCAAACATTCCATGACACGTGCTTTCCGCTGCTTTTTCGGAAAGTTTGCCAGGACGAGTGCAATTTCCACATTATCATGGACGGTTTTATTTGCGACAAGGTGAAAATGCTGGAAGATCATCCCGATTGATTTTCTAGCTTCACGGAGTTCCGCATTTTTTAAAGCTGTTAGTTGCTGGCCATTTATGACAACAGTCCCGCTGTCCGGTACTTCCAGCAGATTCATCAGCCGCAGCAACGTCGATTTCCCCGCACCACTTGCCCCGATCAAACCGTGAATTTCCCCTTTCGCAATCGTTAAACTCACATCCTGAACCGCGACAAAGGAACCAAACTTTTTCGTAACGTGCTGTAATTGTATCATCTGTCATACACCCCCACTGCATACCCAATCGATTACTAATTATAGTAGATATTGCACCGGCTACCAAGAGAAATGTTTATTGCAAAAAATTCCATGCTTTAAATTGTTTGCAATAAAGGAAGGAGTGATCTTGTGAACCCTTTCCAAACTTACCTATTCATCATTTTTCCAATAAAAAAGCTGCCGGAAATTAGAATTTATTTCTAACTTCCGGGCAGCCGGTATCGACTTAATAAGGGACTTGATCCAATTTAATCGGTGTGATTTTATTGTCCTTCCAATCATCATAAATAGATGCATACAAGACAGTATCTGAAATTGAACCGTCTTCATTTTCCCATGCCTTGCGTAAATAGCCTTCTTTTACGAAGCCTGACTTGGTAAAGCAGTTTCTCATCGCTAAATTATCTGCTCTCGTATAACCTTCAATTCGAATCTTACACTTTTCACCATACAAGTAGTCTTTTAGCCAATTTAAAGACTTTTGACCAATGCCTTTGCCTCTTGCTTTTGTTGTTAAACGGAGATCAAATAAAGGGATCGTATCTTCAATATCATCGATTATTAAAATTCCTACTTTTTGTTCGTTTTCAATAACCCAAAACGTTTCTCTTCCTTCAGAGTAATAGCCATTCTCGATTGCTCTTTTAATCGCTGCTGGATTTAATTGAACCTTCGCATGGAAAGGCCAATCATTGGTACAAAGTAAATCAATCAGTTCATCATTTTCTGATTTAAATTTTCTTATCTCCAAGGCAATCACTCCCTTTTAATTTGAAGCTGCTTCACAAGTTCTGAAATCAAAATAGGATGGCAACGGATCTGCTGGTGTGCCCAAAAGTCTAACGATTATACCTTTTTCAATTTTTCGTACTGCAATTGCAGTTGTTCGATACGCTTTCGCCCTTCATCGCGGTTACGAACCGTTTCGGCCTGTATTTGCTTCGTTTCCTCAATACCCGCAATAATTGACTGCCATGTTTGTTCCATTGTTTCGACCTTTATGCTTGGATTTCCAGCTTGTCTGGCAATATCGACGGAATTTCTCCGGACATTTTCCGCATTGCGTATTAGCATTTCATTTGTACGCTTATCCAGTTCCGCCATCGAATCTGATACGAGTTTCTGGCGCTGCATCGTTACGGCATGAATAAGCCCCTGTTTAAATATCGGGATTGTCGTAACAAAAGCCGAGTTGATTTTACCAATGAGCTGGTTGTTTCCTTGTTGCATCAGGCGAATTTGTGGAGCTGACTGGAATGAAACCTGCTGTGCCATTTCAAGGTCGTAGCCGCGCTGCTGAAGCAATTCCACGGAACGCTTGATTGTCTCCAGTTCCATAATCGCTTCATGATCCCCTTGTTCTGCCTTTATGTTCAACGTTTGGATTGTCGCGTTCAGTTCTTCAACCTTAAGATCAATCGCAGCGACATATTCACTTAACTGTTTGAAGTAATTCAGGTTTTCATCATACATCTGTTCCAGTTGAACGGTATTTCGCTTCATCTCAATTTCATACTTTTGAATTTCCGTATACACCTTATCCACTTCTTTGTTCATCGTGTCGTACTTTGAGAGTACTTTTTCAAGCTGAACTTTACTTTTCGTAAAAAGTCGTTTAAGAAAACCGCCCTTTTTTTCTTCTTCCTTGAAATCTGCAGGGTCAAAACGGTCCATAATTTTATTTAAACTTGTTAGTAGCTGCGTAGACTTTTCCAGATCGCTTTGCTTAATCGTCGCAAGCATTCGGTCCGAAAATGTCGAAATGCCGCTCGCTGTCTCCTTACCAAATTCCAGTACAGCAATCTGATTTTTCGGATCGATTCTCTCTGCAAGTGTCCTGACTTGCGGTTCCTGCTTCAATGCCAGCTGACGCTGACGAATTTGCGACATTTCCTCAGTCGAAACAAGTGACTGCACAGGCGCTGCTGGGGTTTGCGTCGGCAGCGCATCAGTTGTCGTTGTTCTTTTTTCCAGGTCTTCAAATAGCGGGTTATCTGACATACACTACACCTTCTTCATTTTTATGATAGATTGAAATTTTTAGTTGTTTTCCTTCTTATAAAGCAGCATTTTCCGAGCTTTTGATTAAAATTTGCCGCAGACAATGTTCGGCAAAGTCAGACCCGTTCTTCTGCACGATCTTCAGATTCAGCTGTTGGGCAAACTGCGTAAGCTCCCCGTGCAGCGGCACGAAATACTCGTCGGCAAGTTCAAGCATACTCAGATCCATCAGTGAATCGCCTGCCGCAAAATGCCGGTCGTAGTGCTGGAAACGTTTAATATATTCGACTGCGGCACCTTTCGTTAAGAACTGCGGCATGATGTACAATTTTCTCCCTTGCAAATAGCTTTGCCAGCCGTCCTGCTGCAAAGACTGATTGAATTCTTTCAGCTCCTGAAGATTGACGGTTTGCTGATCGATAATAAAACAGTAAAACAGATTTTCGATGATATGATGGCGAAGGAAATAGCCGGCCGACAGCTCTCGGGCATATTTTATGCCGATTTGCTGAAGTGACAGCGGCAACAATCGAAGATGCTGTTCAATATGCTGCTGCCAGTCGGGATCGATCACTCCATTGCGGAGAATGATACCCCCATTCGCCAAAATGGCTACATCCGGAACGACGGTATGCTGAAACAGTGTAATCCGTTTATACTGTGCCATGGAACGGGTTGTCACCGGAACAAAGTGCATCGTGTCATGAATCTGTTTCAGTAACTGCTCAATCGAGGCATTAATATACGAAATGTCCCGTTCTTCCAGTTGTTCGATGCATAAACAGTTTTCGATCGCTGTATGAATCGTCCGTTGCGAGAAAATAAGCGTCCGGTCCAGATCAGAGGTGAATAACTGCATTTACAATAACTCCTTAATCAGACCGCAGCATGCATAGGTCATATTCTCGTAATACTCAATTTCCACACCGCGCTGCTCTGCCAGAATATAAATATGTTCCAGGTTTTGCTTTGCGTATGAATTGACCAGAATTTTCCAAGGAACTCTGCGTAGGAGCACCCGTGTTGTTTCCCCTACACCTGGTTTAATATGATTGATGTTTTTTATCTGATAATGCTGCTGGATTTCCTCGATACATTGAAGTCCGCTCCATGACGGCTCTTGTTCCACGTCCGCATTGTCAGCTGCCTGTTTTGCCTCAGCCGCTAAATCTGGCGTGAAATGGGATGCTATGGCTTCTATGTATGCCTGTGAAACGTCCTGCTGCTTCAGTTCATCATAAAATTTCGCACCGTGGAAATCGGATTTGTCCATGAAGCGCTCATTGAATACCGTTCTGCTGACAAGACCTGAAACGGTGGAATTCAGGCAGGCTGACGGGATGAGGAAATCTTCCCGCGTCCCGTACAGTTTCGCACAGTTTCCCGGATCCGCCAGTACCGCTAAATCTGCTTTAATCGGCGACTTGCCGGCTGCATTCCATTTGGCAACCGATTGTTCCAGCTCTTTAGTAATCGCACCTTTCCCGGTCCAGCCGTCAACAAATTGAAGATTGGCTTTTGGATGCTGGTGGACGATGTATTGCAATGCGGTTTCATCAATCCCCCGTCCCCGAAGAATGGAGACCGAATAATGCGGAACATCAAGATCATGAAACTGCTGCAAATACCGTTTAATCAATATGCCGATCGGTGTACCGGCACGCGCCAGGCTGACGAGGACAAGCTCGTTTGTGTCCCGCGCTTTGACGATTTTTTCTGCCACTACCGCCACACATAGGCTCACCTTCTGTCCATACGTTTCCAGCATTACTTCATACAGCTTCATATAACGGATGTCCGGCTGATATTCGATCGGAAGCATCTCGGAGTAGTGGGCTTTTCCGGATTGAATTGTTTTTTCCCGCTCTTCCGTATTCTTTTCAATCGACAGATGACTAATATCCCGCATTACAAATGTAACATCTTCATCGCGGTAACTGCCCATTTTATCCGGTAAGTATTTCAGCATTGTCGGCACCTCCCAAAGTTACAACATGAATTGTTCCGGCGTATGGCTTCAGCAATCCGACAAGCTCCATCAATGCTGTATGATCCAGTATTCTTTCATAGACAATGACAATATCTTCATAGTGATCTGCCGGTACATTATAGAGGTAATTCACAACACCCGGATATTCCGCGCTGTTAAATTTAAATTTGTTCGTGATTACAGATTGTTCATCGGCAAAAATGGGGCTGCGTGTTGTCGCATGGTAGGCCACATCTTCACCGAGCTGTGCGGCAATCAGCATCGGGATATACATAAACTCACCCGTACCAAGCACTAGGCACTTCCCATGTGATCTTGCGTTCGAAATTTTCTTTGCTATCAGCTCGACATCTTCATAAAGGATGCGTTGTTCATCCGCAGCCAACGAGAATCTTCCGCTGCCCGTATAATAATTTGCCGTATAGGTATTATTTTCTTCACTAAGCGAGCGTTGCATAACGAGATGCTGCTTCATTTCCTCTTCAAATGAATGGATGTGTACAGGACCGGCCGCTATCTTTTTAATGCACTGTTCGGTATGCGGGAGCGCCCCCCTGTCCTCAATTTGAAAGGCCCCTTTGAATAACGAGACAGTATGGATCTGAATCCCGTACTGATGCGCGAAAGCCAGCAGTTCCTGTTCATGTTCCGCATTTCGCCAGTCCAAAATGGAAATGAGCGTAAATGTTGTTAAGTGCGGATACGTTTCATGCAATTGACGGATAATGTTAACATTCGTTTTGCCCGTTGTCATTTCATCATCGACAAGGACAATTTCCGTTTGATCTGCAAAAAAGGTTGCTTCTGCATAGACATGATGGCTCGTCGCATGCGAGTGTTCTTCCTCAAAGCTGATCACCGGCTGCTGATCAATGATGATCTCTCTTGTTGTATGAATAAACCTTACATTGCCGGAAAAAGCATCAAAAAAAGCATGCCCTAATGCCGTCGCGGTTTCAGCAAAACCGATAATTGTCAGCGGCTGTTTCATGAAAATCTTATTATTCCATGATTCCTTCAATGTATCATGGACATTATCCTGCGTTTTAATGGCTTCGCATATTTTTTCGGCGAATTCATGTTTTTCCTGAAAACGCACTTCCATGAAACGATGTGCCAGCAAGTGGCTTGTCAATATCGGAATTTGCGGGCTGACCGCCAAATGTTTGCCGAGTACCTTACTGACAAACAGAAAACTGCGCTTTTTGTTGATGCGCAGTGCCATGTCAAAAAGCTGGTGCTCGTCAAAATGGTACGGATTGTCGATTTCGTGTACGGTTGCTTCATAAGCATTCAAGACGTTATACTGCATTTTGTACCTTCACTCCCAGCAAATCTGTAAAATATACACCCTTATTGAAAACACCGAATGCTTCCGCGCGCATCATTGTTCGCTGTGCCCAACTATAGTGCGGCTTGATTTCGTTCATTTTGTTACCGTAAGCACTTTTTTCCACACCAATCGAACCGTCTGCCTGCAGCAAAATGCGCTCGGCATCCAAATAGTCCTCATGTGATACGACATACATCGCTTGTACCGTTTTGATATGGGTAGGATGAATAATCGTTTTACCGATAAGTCCGTTTAGTCGATCCAGTTCAATTTCCTTTTCCAGCCCCTTTATAGCAAGATCCTGGTTGAAATATTCCCAAACCGAACCTGAAAGCACAAATTGTGAATCCCGTAAAAAAACATTTAAAATATCCGTTATGCAATCACGGACCGGTTGGATATCGTACACGGTGTGGTGAATCGATCTCCGCACGCCCAACAATCCGCAAAAATCGGTCGACCCGATCCGAACATTCAGTATATATTCTTCAAATTCCTGCAGTAAATCCCGGATTTGAAGAAGTTCCTGCAATCGTTTTTCTTTCAGCAGGATTTCGCCGGATTCCAGAATCGGCATACCATACAGCTGAAAGCCGAGCTGATTTTGCTGTTTGATCAGCTGCAAAAAGTCCCGGCCGTTATCCGATGTAAACTTCGGTAATACGTAGCCTGTCAGGAAATGCTGACGATTGCCAAGCTGCTCCGTCAATTGATGCAGCTGGTCTGCGCTTCGAACACGCACAAATAAAAGCGGAATTTTTTCGACAAAAATTCGGCCGTCTTCCATTGCCTCTTTTAATGTCGTCAATGTTCGTTTTAATTGCTCAATCCCCTCTGATACTTGCAGGTCACCGAGTGCATCTTCCAAATCCAGTACAATGGTAGTGAGTGACGGGTGTTTGTGTGCGATGATTTCCTCTGCAATCACCTCTCTTGTTGCCGGCATATACAGCGCTGCACCAACACAGTAGCGGAGTTGGTTCTTATTCGTATATTTTGAAAATTCACCAGGTATACGATAGAACAAGTCGCGTTGACCATTCATAATTTCTTTTTCAAAAAAGCGCAATGCCGATCCTCCCCTTCATTGTATTTATGTAATGCGAATCATTGTTTTATTTATGTGAATCGCTGGAAACATCTATTTTCCGGTTCACTAAAAGGGAGGCGACAACAGGTTTGTCACCTCCCTTTATCCATCTTCTTAAATTAGTTGTGTCACTGTAGTGTACACATCGTCATTAACTTAATACGGCATTGACTAATTGCGCATAGTTTAGACGCTAAGACCGTAAGATTGAACGAGTGCCAATAAACCACCTTGATAACCCGAACCGACCGCATTGAACTTCCATTCATTTCCATGTCGGTACAATTCACAAAATACTACTGCTGTTTCAATTGAGAAATCTTCTCCTAAATCAAAGCGTAAAATTTCCGTTCCTAAATCTTCGTCAACTAAACGCACAAAGGCATTCATGACCTGACCAAAGTTCTGACGACGGTTCTCTGCATCATGGATTGTAACTGTGAACGCAATGCGGTGCACATCGGAAGGTACTTTATCCAGGTGAACTTTGATTTGCTCGTCATCGCCGTCCCCTTCACCCGTTCGGTTATCGCCTGTATGTTCAACGGATTTATCCGGACTAATCAAATTATTATAGAAAATAAAATCCAGATCATTCCGGCATTTGCCTTGCTCGTTCAATAGAAAAACCGATGCATCCAAATCGATTTCCGCTCCACCATCAAAGTTTTTAACATCCCAGCCTAAACCGACAACAATATTTTTTAATGCCGGATTACCTTTTGTTAAATCGATGCGTTGACCTTTACTCAATTGAATTGCCATAATCGTTTCCCCCTTAGAGATGAATTAAAATTAGCCTACTTGTAAACCGAAATCGTTACATAATGCTGCTAAACCGCCTTGATAGCCGGAGCCAATCGCAGCAAATTTCCATTCACCATTATGGCGGTATAATTCACCTACCACTAATGCTGTTTCAATCGAGAAATCTTCGCCTAAATCATATCGGATTAATTCCGCTGAATCGTTGAATACGCGGATGAAGGCATTTGATACCATCCCGAAGTTCTGACCACGGCTTTCCCCATCATGAATCGTTACGGTAAAAGTGATCTTTTCAATATTAGATGGTACTGACTGAAGGTCGATATGTACGACTTCATCATCACCAGAGCCGTCACCTGTCAAGTTATCGCCTGAGTGGACAACTGATCCGTTCCCGCCTGTTGTATTATTATAGAAAACAAAGCCTTCAGGACCAGCCACTTTGCCGCTAGCTTCCAATAAAAAGATCGATGAGTCAAGGTCAAAATCGTTGCCGCCATCGTATTTATTCGTATCCCAGCCTAATCCTACGCTGATTTTAGTTAATCCCGGATTGGATTTTGTTAAATCTACCTTTTGTCCTTTTGCTAATGAAACTACCATTTTCAACACTCCTTAATTTATGTTGTATAACTTTTTTTATTTGTAGCGATTGATGACTTCACCAAGTGACTTGTCTTGTGTACCTGTACCAAGCGCCGCAAACTTCCATTCATTTTCATGGCGATAAATTTCACCTGTGATCAATGTTGTCTGACCCGAATAGTCGTCTGTCAGGTTATATTTTAATAATTCCTGGTTTGAAGATGCATTGACAATTCGAATAAACGCATTTTGAATCATCCCGAAATGCTGATTACGCTTTTGTGCATCATAAATATTTACGAGAAAGACAAGTCGGTCATATTCCGCAGGGACAGAACTTAATTCGATTGCAATCTGTTCATCATCACCAGCTCCCGCACCTGTTAAGTTATCACCTGAGTGGGCCACAGCGCCATTCGAACTTTTTAAATTCCCGAAATAAATGACATCGCTTTTTGCAGCAACTTTTCCGTCTTTCAGCATCAGTACAGATGCGTCACAATCAACCGGGGCACCTGTAGTAGTACTTCCGCCGAATAAACTTTTAAAAAGTCCGCCGCCACTTGGCTTTGCCTGTACTTCATCCCAGCCTAAACCAACAAAAATCTTGTTTAAACCGGTGTTCCCTTTCGTTAAGTCGATTCGTTGCCCTTTTTGTAAATTAATTGACATTTTTAGTCCTCCCAAAGTAAATTACTATAAAATCTACCATTATTGTATATTTTATAAAATATAATGACAAACTTTTATCTCTTTTTTTTCCCGATTCTTCTGATTACCGATTTGAAATCCAGTTTACGGTTGAGACCATCCAACCCGTTTGAACGGGCCAGCAAATTTTCCAGTGTTTCATCAAAACTGATTTTTTCAAGTCGGTAAGAATTCAGCAATTGCTCCGTAATAAAATGTTCGATGCTCAAAGATGCACCCGGACTGTAGATGAATATATCAAACCCCAGCATGCTGGCAAACAGGAGCATAACAGCATCCTGCCGCTGCATTTGCCCGCTGTTTTCTTCAATAAACAAGAGAATCGTCGGATTTGTATAGCTGTAGTCGAACTGCTGATAGAGGCGAATGATTTCCGTTGGGACAAGCAACATTTGCCCGAACAAATATTGCTCATGCTCTTGCCTAGACTGATTGTTCGCCACTGCTATGAAATCACTTTCAATAAGACGGATCATCGTTTTTGCGATATTTCTTTGCGCACCAACTGGTATATTTTTAAACGGCCAGATGCCAAGCTGCAGCATTTTTTCGACATCGAGCTTGCCATTGGTACTGGCATCACGCATATGAAACTGCATATTGCTTTTCTGTGCCTGCAATAATGGAAATGTGGTCGCAGTATATGTAAGCTCACGGGATTTTAAACGTTGAAGCTTCTGCACATAATCCGATTTATCCAATGAGACACCCTCTATTTTCGCGAAGAGCACCGGTAAATAGACAATTCCTTCTTCATCACTGAACCCTTCCCTTAAATGGAGCTGGGCCTCGGAAAGAATAAATAATTCGTCATATGTTGTATTTAAAATTCGAGTTCTTGTCTCGTGATTCGCATATTTCCATGGGTAGTTGATCGCTGCATTATCATAGAGATGCTGTTGCACATGTTCTGAAGCACGCGATGTAATGGTTTGCACACGAATCGGTTTTTCATGCGGAAAATCAAATGTTTCTGCTTTTTCAGCCAATCGTTCCGTCGGGAAATTTAAGATGCCGTACTCCGTCATAATATCCTGACCATCCGGTTCAAATATGACGACGTCGCAGCCGAATAAATAAAGGAAGTACAGGAAATACACTTCACTTTCTTTTGCAGGTCCGTACCAGACGATGCGCGGGACCGCTAATCCGAAATCACTTTGCTCCAGCCATTCAGGGAAAAAATGATTCGACCACTTCACAAAGTCCAAAAAGATTCGCTGCAGCTGATTACTAATGAGCTTTGGATAGCGGGACTCCAAAATTTCGAGCCAGCTTCGCAAAGTCGTAATAAAATGATCCCGATACTTCGTTTGCATGAGCGGCAGCAACTGTTTTCCGGCAAAAAATGCCATAAAGCGATTCAATGATATCGGATTTTCCTGATGCATCTGCAATATATTCACAATTTCCGTCCGCTTTTTCGGATCAATCAATTTCGGGAGATTATGAAACAATAAGGTCCACGGAATGCCTTTGTTTGTAAGCGCATACAAATACTCTTGCATCTCGTAGGCATTATCGTATACACCCAATATTTGTTTCGCCACCCGGGTATATTGTAATTCACCATCACTTTGCAAAAAAATCGGACGTGAATAAAGACCCGCACTAATTATTTCTTCCCAAGTTTTTGTGCTATCTATGTAATCATGTGGAACTAGCCGCATAAATTGATCACTCCAGTTTCTATCTCTCTACATTTTCCTTACTTACATGTACGGACAAAAGGATAAAAAGGTTTCAAAAAATAAGGATTTATTTTCCCCCGCTGTCGGTAAAAGTGCCGAATTGTTCCGTCAATTACGAATGTTCTTTAACCATTTCCTTATCATTATACTAGCAAAAAAACTTCACAAGGGACAGAAATTAGCTACGGTAAAATACATTGTCCTCCCAAAATTCCCCTCTTTGCAGAAATTAATTTCAAATTAATTTCGCAACTTCCTATTAAACAGTAAAATTATTATGGAAAAAATACTGGATTATTTCATGCGGCCCATTGGGAGAATGCGTATTCTTTTATATGGTATCCCATCGGTATTCTGGTAACTTTCGAAAAATCGACTGCACAAATTGCTCTTTATATTGCGTATATTCGTTAATCCCATGTAAACCTGTATTGAAAAAAGCTTCTTTTAACTCCTCATATTCTTTTTTCGCTTCAATATGGGCATTCAAATAATCTCTAAAAAAACGCATTTGATGCCATTTTTTCTCGTTGAACTGTACGATGTGAATAAAATGTGTTTTCATTTCAAACGTAGCATCTGTAAATTTCGCACAAATAATTTCATTTGGCCTTTCCACTTGCAGGCGGTAAAAACCTGCCTCCCTGAGACCTTTAAATAGCTCTTTATCCGGCGAGTCAAGATTTTCAATGCCAATGACAAGATCGATAACCGGCTTGGCCGCAATACCTTCAATTGATGTGCTGCCGATATGTTCTATTTGATAAGGCTGTAAACTCGTATGCTTTAGTATTTTTTCTTTCGTCTCAGCAAATTCTCTCTTCCAACTAGCTTCATACGGAACGAGGATCACTTCATCCTTTTTTAATCCAAGTTTCATAAAGTTCGCCCCTTTCTCTCCAATTTAAGACATTTCTAGGTTCACTTTTACTTAAAAAACTGCCCAATAATTCGGGGAATCAATAACAGCAGTTCACCCGCCGTAGCTGAGTTCTCAATCTTTCCTAACGTATCAGACTCTTTATTTTCCCCCACTCGGTACTACAATATCGCCCTGAATTGGTTCTTCGCCGCCATGAAACTTTATCCGCAGTGATTTGGCCTTCAGGAAATCCTGTTGATCCATTACTTGAAAATGGATATGTGCTTCTGATGAATTGCCGGAATTTCCGCATAAGCCGAGCAGTTGACCTGCCTTCACGTTATCCCCTGTTTTCACACAAATCGAATCCTTCTTGAAATGGGCAATCATACTGTATTCATTGTGCTCATGTGCAATGATGCAATAGTTTCCTGCTGCATTTTCTTCATCCATTTCGCCCGGAATATTGTCCTTAATTCCATCAATTACCTCGACCACGACACCGTCAGCCGGTGCCACGACTTCAGTTCCAAACGCATAGTAATTTTCATTTTGCAGTGTCGAGTTTTTATAGGTTTCGTTATTAACCATTTGGACTAAATCATATGCATAGCGCTGCTGTTCATACGGATAGTGATAGTTTATAAATTCGTTCGTGCCGCCCCAAAAAACATACCACTCGTCATTAATCGGCATGCTGTATGTACTTTTGGTCCATACTTGATCACTGCTCGGAAACGTTTCAAACGGTTTTAAATAGATTGCTTGGATAATACCCTGCTCGTCAAACGCGATGACAACAGCTTTCGAATAAGTTTCATCAACCCATATATACTGTTCAAGCCCCTGAAATGTATTGGCCACGATACAAGTATAACTGCTCACACCTGAATTATAGTTTAAAGAAAGCTCGCGAAATTGTTCAAACGATACAAGATTCTGAAACGATTTAGCTGTTTTCCCGTAGATTTCCTCAAATTCACCGTTTAAAAAATACCGACCGAACTGTTCTTTAAATTGATTAATCATTCAAATGCCTCCTCTTTTTTGCTCCTTAATTTATACGAATTTTCAGACAAAAAGTTTCAAGTAATTTCCTTTAAGATTTTGATATGCAAAAAAAAATGGCCGCTCCTTTATGAAGGGCCTTGTATGTTCATTTTTATTGTTACGCCATAACTATCCAAATTAGGAACCATAGCACAATAAATAGGATTTTGTACTTTTCCACCTTCAATATGTTCAAGTTTGTAACTTCTTTTTTAATCAGCCACCAAATGCTAAATCCATATCCAAACAATAAAAGTAGAAGCAATGGCTTATAAAGCGGTCCGATCATGAAATAGTACGACCCTATACTCGCCACAACGATCATATAAATTGTTATAACAATTCCTAATCCGCGGATTTTTTTCGGCTGTTCAATTTGGCGGCGACTATAATAGCTGGAGGTCAACATGATCATCACTAAAATGCCCAGACCGATAAATATTGGTGGAAATTGTAATCGATCATGCGAATTTTCCAAGTCAGATAAAATAGCGGACGGATATTGTTCATATCCGGGATAATACGCATCATTCTTCACGTCATACAAATAGTTCCATGCCAATTCGAATTTTCTCTGTTCGCCGTTTTTATACAACACAATAATGTCATAATGCACGTCGCTCTTTGGAGGAGCCATAACAGCAGGAAGCTCAGAAATATTTTCGAATAAGGTGACCATTTCAGCAGTCGTCACATTTTCAACCCCAATGAAAAGTGTCGACGTTCTGCCCCTAAACCCCTTTTCTCCGTTGTTTTCATAGGACGTAATTTTGGCAATCTCACCTGATGCTGCCTGATTTTTAAGATTGTCCGAGGTGAACAGCAAAAACAGACCAATGAAACAAATCGTAGCCATTACGCCTATTTCACGGAATGTTTTCAGTGTATTGCGTTTTCTGACAGGCTTTTTATAAATGTTCTGATAAATGGATTTTTTTAATGCTTCATTTTGAGGGAGTTCATTTAACTGTTTTAAGCGATCATCAAGCTTCATCGATTTCACCTCCTAAAATTTTCTGCAATGCCTGCATCGCACTCCGCTGTGTATTTGCTACCTTCACCGGGGTTAGTCCCATAATGTCACACGTTTCCTGAATCGAAAGCTCCTCGATTTTACGGTATATGATGACTTCGCGTTGCACTGGTTTTAACTTTTGCAGTGCGTCGTATAATCGTTTTCGGTCTTCTTCCTGGATAAGCCATTCATGCGGAACGTGGTGAAAATCCTGCTGCTCCGGGGCATTTGTAAACGGAAGCCACTTAATTAATGCTTTCTTCCGATAAAAGTCATAAACGAGATTCCGAGCGACTTGCCTCGTATACGTCTGGAAATTGGTCACTTTGGTCAAGTCCGTTTTATAAATTCGCACAAACGTATCCTGTGTTAAATCTTCTGCGACTTGTGCGTTCGATACCATGTAACGTATGTACTGATAAGTCTTGCGGAACTCCTGCTCATAAAGCTCATCAAAATCCATGTCCATCACCTCTCTTACTTATATAGACGAATGAAAATTAAAAATATGTAATTTAATTTGAAAGTTTTAAACTGAAAAAAGCATCTCCTTTATGAGATGCTTCCGGTTTACGATGAGGAATTTGCTTTTCTTTTGAAGATTCTACTTTTTCTCATGCTGCGTTCTACTTTTCGACCGGGGTATTCTACTTTTCTCAAGAAACGTTCTACTTTCAGCACGCCATGTTCTAATATTAATCGAAGTTCTACTTTCTTCGTAAAAGATTCTCCTTTTCGATCGGGGTGCTCCACTTTTGCCCCGAAATCTTCTACTTTTCCTACGCCGCGATCCACATTCCCCTCAAAACTTTCTACTTTACTTAATCCTAAAAATCTTAATCATCTTCCAAATCAATACCCCAAACAGCGCTGCCAATATGACGAAAAACGGCCAGCCGATCGTTGTTGCTTCTTCTAAAGCAATCACAATAGTGCGGTACACGATGTAGGCGAATAATATATTTATAATGTTACGCATATAATTTAATGTTTGGCGACTATTTCTGTAAAAGACCTCGGCATTTGATTCATTGATGCGTGCCGGATAATTGTGCGTTTCAGGGAATTTTTCTAAAATTATTAAAAAGAAATGCATTGCAATCCCGATGCCCGGTAAAATTAACAGCTCCCATTTAGAGCCCCAGCGGTCGACATTACCGCTGCCGTCAAAGTGGGCAGGTACTTCATTTGGCAGTTCGCGCCAGTTCATGAACAATACACCGAGCATAATCGCTAACGCTATATAGCCGATAATATCCATCAGCCATTCGGATTTCGATTTAGGAATCTCAATTTTGGGGCGTTTCGTCAAACTCATATCCATCACCTCTTTTAGTTTTATTACTCAGCACTTTTTATAACAATAATTTGCCAACATCCGCTATACTTAAATTTAATCATCCTCTTGATGGGAGAACTACTTATGCTACTTGATATTATTCAGTTTTTACGGGAAATTGACCAAGTCATATTTTATTACATAAAAGAGCTCGGACTGTATATTTATATTCTGTTATTTGCGGTTGTTTTCACGAAAACTGCATTTGTCATTTTAACATTTTTACCCGGGGATAGTACGGTGTTCACAAGCGGTACTTTAGCAGCGATCGATAAGCTTGATTTTCTGACATTGCTGATCATTTTCATCGTTGCGACAACGCTTGCCGACAGCAGCAACTACCTCATCGGAAAATCGATCCGGAAAATTCCGCCGAAGCGCAATCTCTTTAGGCGTTTTTTATCAGAGGAAACTAATGAAAAAGCTCTGAACTTCCTGGAAAACTATGACCGGGTTGCCATTACGTTTTCACGGTTTGTGCCGTTGATGCGGACTATGACACCGTTTATAAGCGGATATTCCGGCTTTTCGTATGCGACATTTTTACGCTATAACTTTATGGGGGCCGTACTTTGGACAGTTGTCTGGCTTGGCGGTGGTTTTATACTCGGAAATATTCCCTGGGTTGAAGAGAATCTTGTTCTGACACTTACGATTATTTCCATCTTTGTATTTAGCTTCACAGGTTATGCGTACGTTAAACAATTCAAAAAAAAGAAAGCGGTTACTGCCGATTGAAAAAATGGAGCCTATCACGTTCAGATGATAAGCTCCGTTTTTTAGTTTGTCTGATTTTCCTGCTGCTTCATTTCATGTAAATATTCGATAATTTCACGGATGCCGTCTAATGAATGCACGAGAATATTCGGATCGATACAAGAAATCATGCGGTCTTCCAAATTGGCAACCGCTGTAAAAAATTTCGTCTTTTCATAATTGACAAGCCCCATCTGTTTTAAAACGCCTTCTTCAAAGTCGATAATTTCTTTCGCATCGGCAACGACCAACCCGTAATTAATCAACTCTGTCTTCAACACAATGATTTTAGCTGTTTGTGTATTTGTCGGGCGATTGTATAAAATGGTCTGAAAATCGATTATTGGTGTAAGTTCCCCTCGAATTCTCGTAAAGCCGAGCAAATAGTTCGGTAAATGAGGAATCGGAGTTACACGCTCCAGCTTTTCAATCGAAACAACCAGCTCAACCGGCACTGCATATTGTTCTGTGCCGCATAAAAATACGACTGCTTTTTCAATGCTCATATTGATACCTCTTATTTCGTTGTTTGAACAACGATTTCTTCCAATAAATCAGCCAGTTTTTCCAGTTCTTCAACCGGCATTCTTTCGTTAGTTGTATGAATTTCCTCATAGCCAACCGATAAGTTTACAGTAGGAATACCGAACCCAGCGATAACATTTGCATCACTACCGCCGCCTGAAATACCGAGCTGTGGTGTACGACCGATTGCTTCAACCGCTGCTTTAGCTACTTTCACAACTTGATCTTCTTCTGTCGCACGGAAACCTGGATACATTAATTTCACTTCAACTTCAGCACGTGCACCCATTTCATGTGCAACACGTTCAAATGTTTCTTTCATATGGTCAGTTTGGGCATTCAGTTTTGTTTCATCAATCGAACGGGCTTCCGCAAGAATTGATACTTCATCACATACGATATTTGTTGCTTGACCGCCTTCAAAACGCCCAATATTCGCTGTTGTTTCTTCATCGAGACGGCCTAATTTCATTTGGGCAACCGCTTTTGCTGCAACGGTAATTGCGGAAATACCCTTTTCAGGTGCAACGCCTGCATGTGCTGTTTTACCGATGATTTTCGTAAATACTTTTGCCTGGAATGGTGCTGCTACTACAATGCCGCCTACTTTGCCGTCACTATCAACCGCAAAACCGTATTTGGCGATGATGTTTGAAGGATCAAGTTCCTTAGCACCGACTAAACCGCTTTCTTCACCTGCTGTAATGATGAACTGGATTGTACCATGAGCGCTGTCTTTTTCTTTTAGACGACGCGCCATTTCGAATAGTGCTGCGATACCTGCTTTATCATCCGCGCCAAGAATCGTTGTGCCGTCAGAATAAATATAACCGTCCTCACGGATTTCCGGTTTAATGCCTTTGCCCGGCACGACTGTATCCATATGTACTGTAAAATAAATTGGCTCGATCCGCTCATCGCCTTTTAATGTTGCGATAATATTGCCTGCACCGTGACCATTGCGTGTATGTGCATCATCCTGAAAAACATCAAAGCCCATTTCTTCTAATTTTTTCACTAAAATGGGTGCAATTACTTCTTCATGTTTTGTTTCAGAATCAATTTGCACTAATTCCAGAAACTCTTCTACTACTCGGTTCATGTTCGATAACTCCTTTAAATAACTAGTTTACGCTTTATTGTACGCCTCTATTTTTGAAAAAACAACGATTGATCATCGGCATTTAAAATGCGTTGTTTTTCTACTTGCAGCGCCTGTTCTTTTTCGATTGTTATGTTCAATTTTTGCTTCAAATCGCGAAGTGTATTCGCCACATCATCCTGTACACGTGAAATTTGATCGATTGCAGTTGTAATTTTGGAATGTACTGACCAATCGGTGAAAATATTATCGAAAAAGTAATCCGTAAACATGATAAAACCGTCTGTATGAACTTCCAGTGTATTTTGGCGCATCTCTTTAATATCGAGCAGTTCATTTTGGAAACGTTGCAGAGCCATCTGCGCTTCATGCAAATAGCTGTTCGTTTCTTCCAGTTTGTCATGCTTTAACGCCGTTGCGATAAAACCCCCACCTAAAAATGTATCCCATGTTGAGTAGGATTTGGCATCCTGCAATTTGGAGCCGGCATCTGTTAATTTATTAAATGCCTGTTTACCCGCATCGATCGCTTCGTGGATCTCGGTTTTCAACTGTTTGCATAAAAGCTCCTGTTCAGTAATCCCCGTTAATTCCTTCGCTGCTGCAGGTGCATTCGCCATAAGCCACACTTGTTTTTCGTTTTCTATTTTTTTCAGGTGCTCACGGATAGTTGAAACATTTATCGTGCTCAATTGTTGAACAAGTCCAATCCGGTCTTCCTGTAAATCATTAAACGTTAACTGCGCTTCAACCAGCTTCAGTTCTGTAACTGCTACCTGGTCCATATTTTGCTCGATCAGCTCATCCTTTTTCCCTGACCAGCCACGGAATAGATTCACAAAAGAAAATTCCTCGAGCTTATTCAATTGTTGACGTGCTTTTTTCAGATCATGTTCATGCTGCTTAACATCCTGTTGGGCATGCTGGATCTGTTGGTCAAGACTTTCAATTTTCTTGTTCAGTTTTTCCGCTTCCAAAAGTTGAATGTGATGCTGTTCTGATTGCTGTTGCAATTGCTGCCATCCCATATTCTTCACTCCTTTATAAATTCCGTGTAGTTATCGACACCCGCAATCGATTGCTAATCCAGTTCATCCTCGTCCTCTTCAAACAGCTTCTGCAGCATTTTTTTACGGTGCTGCAAAAAATACGAGGTTACCTGATAATGCTCAGTTTCTTCATATTTCACCTGCTCGATGCCATGTTCATCAAATTGATAGATGACCGCATCCGGGAATCCGAGTAAAATTGGCGAATGTGTTGCGATAATGAATTGGACATTGCCCTGTTTCACTAAATCATTCATCAATGTTAAAAACGCCAGCTGTCTAGTTGGAGATAATGCGGCTTCCGGCTCATCCAGTAAATAGATTGCCTGCCCTGTGAACCGGTGCTGGAACAACGAGAAAAAGGATTCCCCGTGTGATTGATGGTGAAGTGATTTCCCTCCGTATGCTTTATAGCCGTTTTGATCGATCTGATCCAAATGCGACGCAAACTGATAAAATGTTTCGGCACGCAGAAAAAAGCCGTTCGTTACTTTTGGCCACCAGGAGAGCTTCACATAATCGCCAAGCGCGGATTCGGATTGATCTACTTCATACGCCTTATAGTTTTGCGTGCTTCCCCCTGCCGGATTGAAGCCGATCTGATCTGCAATGGCTTCAAGCAACGTTGATTTGCCAGCACCGTTTTCTCCAACAAAAAACGTGACCCTTGCATCCACATCCAATTCATCCATATGGCGAATAAACGGAATCGAAAACGGGTATTCGCTATAGTCCGTTATTTCTTCTTTTTTAAGTTTGACTGATTTTAAAAACATCTTTTTTCTCCTTACTTTATCCCGCAGCCATTATGATTCCGACGATAAATAAACTTCTTCAAATGGCTGAATGATGACAAATCCTTCACCGGAAAAAGCCATTTGGATCGATTCATTGCTGCCGCGTCCAATAAGTGTTCTAAACGTAATATCCGTTACAAACTCCGGCTTTAAATTACCGGACCACGCAACAGTTGCATTTGGGTCAGTATATACTGTTTCACCAGGCTTAACGATTAATGTTAATGGCTCAAAATGGGTTGTAATCGCCACTTTTCCTTTGCCGTCCAGCATGACGTTAAATAAGCCGCCTGCCATCATACCGGCCATTTTGCGCATAAGTCGAATATCCCAATTGATCGATGGCTCAAATGCAAGCAGGTCATTGCCGTTCACGCACAGGCTTTCGTTCTGCAGATCAAAAATTGTAATCTTTTTTCCTTGGTCCGCTAAATACAACCGGCCTTTCCCTTTCGCTTTCATCAATTGCGTACCTTCGCCGGTCAATGCTTTCTTAAACATTTTCGATACGCCATGCTCCAGCATGCGCTCACGCTCAAATTTAATCGAACCGACATAGGCGATCATCGCGCCCATTTTCGACCATACTTCCCCGTTCAGATTCACTTCGAGTACACGATCGGTTTCCAATTCAAAATAATCATTTTCATTCTGGTCTTGCTGCGTCTTGTTGACAAAATCACGAATGGAATAGTTCCCCATAAGTAAAACCTCCCTTTTCATGTTCTACGTATTAAACACTGTATAAGTTTCGAATTTTCTGCATTTTATAATTGTATTGATGTACGATTGTTTTCAATCACTACCATCTCAATAAAAATTCCATTACAATAAAAAAGAGGTGATTATGATGGAATATCGACGTGAAATCGCTTTAGTGTACAGTGTTGAGGAAGCTATGACAAAGCTGAACATGATTAGAGGGCACGGTTTTTCCGAGCATGAAATTCATGTGTTTTCAAAAGATATCCTCCCTTTACAATCACTGAAAATGTATACCGACATTCAAGTCCATCTAGCCGGCAACTGGCTCGACCAGCTTATCAGCTTTGTCACACGAAAAAATGTGTATGAAGTGAGTTTGCGAATTTTGCACTTAACTCCTGAAGAAACCGCCCATTATGGGCATGGCATAGAACTTGGGGCAATCTTCCTGTTTGCCGAGCACGAACACCCGTATGAAAAAGAACCGAAAAAGCAGCAAGCAGCATTCAATCTGTCTAGAGCGGTGGATTAAGATTAATTTTATAAAAAACTGCCGTCGATAATAATGAATTTAAAAATTAACGCACTAACGACTAAACTGATGATTATAAAATTCAAAATGAGAAGAAATCGCTTAGGAAACGGTATGTTCAATAACGATGCAATGGTCCAGTGAACAACACTGTAAATTAATAGCGCAATAATCGTTCCAAAAGCAATAAAGGCAATGGTCAGCAACCTGCCCGAATTTGAAATATCTCCCGGCGGTGAATCTGCTGCAGTGAACAGCATTGAACCGATAAATAACACAGATAAGAAATAACAGCTGTAGCCGATCAGGCTGACCATCGCCGTATAAATAAAGTAGTTTACAATCTTAAAAAGTTTCATCGTATAAGCTACTAACTCTAATATTTTTCCCCAATGAATTAATCACTCACTCCCACATTTCATTTAATTTATCACTATAAAATAAAATGGCTTTTTTGTATTTCTGAATTTGAGGGTCAGAAGAAGTAGCTGCTAAATTTTTCAATAGAAGCTCCATTGAACGCTCATGTTCTTTCAAGTTAAACAATGTCATCGCATAAAATACTTGAATGGCTAAATTGTGCGGAAACTTCTCCACCCCTTTTTCTAACGTATGTTTTGAATTTTCGTATTCCCCTAGTGTTCTATATGTACTGCCAAGACCTAAATAAGCATTCGCTAAATCTTCATCATTCAAATCACCTTGTATTGCTTTTTCATAGTATGGTACTGCATTCGATTCTTTGCCAAGTACATCGAAGCTCCATGCACACTGGTAATTTATAAGGGCTTCGTTCGGATGTTGTTCAACTAATTTCAATAGTAATTGATTGGATTGTTGTAATTCCCCATCGCTTCTTAAATCAATTGCCCTCTGTAGCTGGTTGATTTCCTTCATACTTTGTCCTCCTATATCGTCTTTCCATTTATCTAGCATAAAGGCTTTTTGAAAATTTCACTATAATAAAATTGGAGGATTTACCATATTACAGGTAAATATTTTTTAGTAACTTTCTAGTATTATTCCTGTATTTTTTCATTTAGGGCTCTATATCAGCAAAAAAACACCTCAAAAATGATTGTATTGTATACAAATCATTTAAGAGATGTTTCTGAGGGTACTTTATTTAAAAATTATAGTGGAATATTCCCGTGCTTTTTGTATGGACGGTCTTCCTGCTTTGTTGAAAGCATATCCAATGCCTGGATCAGCTTAATACGTGTTTCACGTGGATCGATAACATCGTCAACCATACCGCGTGATGCCGCTACATAAGGATTTGCGAATTTTTCTTTGTATTCTTCAATTTTCGCTGCACGTGTTGCTTCCGGATCAGCCGATTTCGCAATTTCACCTGCATGAATAATGTTTGCCGCACCAGCAGCACCCATTACCGCGATTTCCGCATTCGGCCAAGCGAATACTAAGTCCGCTCCAATCGCTTTCGAGTTCAATGCTACGTACGCACCGCCGTATGCTTTACGTAAAATAACTGTAATTTTTGGTACAGTTGCTTCTGAGTAAGCATAAAGAATTTTCGCACCGTGACGGATAATCCCACCGTGCTCTTGTTTAACACCTGGGAAGAAACCAGACACGTCTTCAAATGTAATAACAGGCACGTTGAATGCGTCACATGTACGTACGAAACGAGCTAATTTATCAGATGAATCGATATCTAATCCGCCTGCAAGGAATTTCGGCTGGTTACATACTAAACCAACTGATTCACCCGCGATACGTGCAAAACCAACAACAATGTTTTTCGCGAATTCTTTTTGCACTTCCATGAATGAACCTTCGTCAACTACTTGTTCTACTACTTTACGAACATCATAAGATTTTGTTTGGTCAATTGGCACAACATCAACAAGTTCTGAACGGAAGTTATCGCCTTCTGGAGCAGCTTGTTTCGGTGCTTTTTCTCTGTTGTTCTGTGGTAAGTAAGAAAGTAATTGCTGAATTTGTGCAATGGCAGCTTCTTCGTCTTCAGCACGGAAGTGGGCATTTCCTGAAGTTGCGTTATGCACTTTAGAACCGCCAAGACCTTCAGCTGAAATTTTTTCGCCTGTTACTGTTTCAATTACTTTAGGGCCAGTAATGAACATTTGAGATGTTTTATCAACCATTAAAATAAAGTCTGTAATCGCTGGTGAATAAACAGCACCACCCGCACAAGGTCCCATAATTACTGAGATTTGCGGAATTACACCAGAATAGATTGAGTTACGGTAGAAAATGTGACCGTAGCCGTCAAGTGATAATACACCTTCTTGAATACGCGCACCGCCTGAATCGTTAATGCCGATAAAAGGCGTACCGTTTTTCGCTGCTAAATCCATTACCGCTGCGATTTTTTTCGCGTGCATTTCACCAAGCGCACCGCCGAATACTGTGAAGTCCTGTGCAAATAAATACACATTACGGCCATTGATTTTACCGAAACCAGTAACTACGCCGTCACCAGGGCCTTCCAGTTTATCCATACCGAAATCAACAGTACGGTGTGTGATGAAAGGATTGATTTCAACGAATGACCCGTCATCCAATAACATATCAATACGTTCACGGGCAGTCATTTTCCCTTTTTCATGCTGCTTTTCGATACGCGCATCCCCGCCACCAAGCTGGATCGCTTCTTTACGGTCATATAGCTCATTAATTTTATCAAACATATCTGGAGTTACTGTCATTGTTGTCATCGTTACTTATCCCCTTTTCCGCTTTTATCGCATAATTCATAAAGTACACCATATGAGTCTTTCGGGTGTAAGAATGCTACTTCCGCACCGCCAGCCCCTGGTCCTGGCTCTTCCGATAATAGTCGTACACCTTTTTCACGAAGTTCAGCCATGCGCTCACGAATACCTGTTACGCCAAATGCAACATGGTGAATGCCTTCTCCGCGCTTTTCCAAAAAGCCATGGATTGCGCTTTTTTCACTCATTGGCTCAAGCAGCTCAATTTTTACGTTGCCTGCATCGATAAAAGCAACTTTTACTTGCTGTGATTCTACTTCTTCCATCTTTAATAATTTCAGGCCTAGCGTTTCTGTGTAGTATGTAATACGTTCTTCAATATTACGTACGGCAATGCCGATATGATCCACTTTTTCCACGGTACTGACTCCCTTTTGAATAAAATTATTAATTCCGCCTCATCTGAATCGTGTCCAGACATTTGTTCGAGGCTTTTTTAATGGGTGTTTGCTACTCCCGATAAAGAATTTTTTAAAATTCCGAAAATGTAAAATCTATTGTACTTGAGAATTCCTTCAAATTTGATAAACTAGTACTAGTTCATATTGAAGGAGCGAAAAGAATGAGCAACAAAAAGTTTCAAAAAATAGTCGTTTATTCAATGGTTGTTATCATGTTAATCTCAACTGTTGCAATGGGTGTCGCAGCAATTATGTAATGGATGTTTATGCATCCATTTTTTTTAATTCATCCGGTTTCTGAAGTTGATTTCCATTCCGGGTCGGACGCTTTCCGCGGGCCCGAGGCCAACACGATGTTGGTCACAAAAGCGTTGCCACAGGACGTGGCGTTCTTAGCTTTTCTTCCTATTGCTCTCCCTCGGGCTGTTCCCGCTGGAGTCGCCTCCCCTTCATTCCAATCAATTTGCATTTAAATCAAAAGTTGCCATCCCATCATGTTCCGTTTTATTTCATCCCCTTGAACGATTGCTTGATGACCAGGTATTCATCCATTTCTTCGATGAACTGGTACAACGCAGCCATTGCGAGGAATGTTTCGTGATCATTTGGCAATGGCATTTTGGCGAACTCTTCTTTTACTTTGTCGAGTTTTTCCAAAAAGCGGCTTGCCGTATTTCCTGAATGGACATGTTCGCTCAAGTCTTCCATGAAGGCTGCAATTAATGTAGCCTGCTCTGTCATTACCGGCAGTGTCGTAATTTTCGGCAACACGCGCTCTATAATTTCCAGCTGTCTTTCACGCATATCAAAATACAGATAAAATGTATTTTCTTTACGAGTCACGTGGTTTTCAACATCTTGGAATGCCAGCGCTTTTCCTGCCTCGACCACTTTCGCCATCTCAATCAGTTCGTGACCGTCCCATAATGTATCGCCATCTCTTAGATACCCTGCAATTTCTGCAAGAATTTTCTTCAATAACGACTCCAATTTTTCGCGGTGGTAATACAGGCCCTGCTGGATATCCGGCATGTACATATTTACGACTAAACCAACCCCATAACCGATTGCCATTAAGTAAAATTCATTAATTAGCAGATCGACCGTAAAATTGCCGGTCAAATAAATGTGCATCATAATCACCGAACTTGAGATAAACCCTTCCACAACCTTTAGTGAAACGATTGTCGGAATGAAAAGAATCATAACAACCCCTAAAACAATCGGCGAATAACCGAATATTTCGAAAAATATAAATGCATAAGTAATCCCGATAAATGTTGAAACAATACGGGTGTACACTGCATGGAGAGATTTACGTTTTGTTGGTTGAATGCTTAAAATCGTCAGAATACCAGCTGCCGTGAAAAACTGCAAATCAAAATATTGGGCAATTGCTATCGCAACAGCAGCACCAATGGCTGTTTTTAAAGTACGATAGCCGATTGAAAATTTCTTCATATCGGTTGAACTCCCCCGTTATAGCTGTGCAGCGGGTACGTTCAATACGCACCCGTTACACAATAACTCTAGTAGTATTAGATTTCTTCGCAGTTTTCCTCGAAGTGCCCTTGAAGGTTTGTTACAACACTCATTGGGTCATGTCCTTCGATTTCGAAGCGGCCAACTTCTCCTACAACTTGTCCATCTTTCAATAAAATGAATGATGGTGATGATGGGATGTGATCTTCACCGAAATAATAACGTGCAGCTGCTGTTGCCTCTTTATCTTGACCAGCAAATACTGTTACTAAATGGTCAGGACGTTTATCGTAATGTACAGCATGTGTTGCTGCTGGACGTGCAATACCGCCAGCACAACCACATACAGAATTCACCATAACAAGAGTTGTTCCTTTACGAGCAAACGCTGCTTCCACATCTTCCGGAGTGCGCAGTTGTTCATAACCTGCTGCTTCCATCTCTGCACGTGCAGTCGTTGTAATTTGTTGCATAAATAAATCATAATCCATGTTCATAAGCTTTTTAGCCCCTTTCTATGTTCCTTTTTATCATAGCAAGGTTACGAAAGATGTGCAAAGACTGTTGATTATCATTCATTTATTTTCATCTTTTTCGCCAAATAGTGCATTAACACCTTGTGTAACCGTCAGTTGGCCATGCAATATTTCTTCCTCAAGTGTCCGGACCTGCTTTTTGCGTTCCGGATTTTTATAGAACGAATCTATTAAATGATCGGTAATCATTGTATGGAACCAGTCGCGCGTTTGTTCATGGCGACGTGTCGTCCAATAATTCGATTGCTTAATCGTCTGCTCAAATTCCATCAGCATATCCCATACTTTGTCGAGCCCCGTTTTTTCAAGGGACGATACGGTCAGTGACGTACTGAGCCATCCAGGAGTCGATGGCTGAAGGAAATGAAGGATCTGCTTGTATTCCTGCATTGTCCGGCGTGCAGGGCGCATATTGTCACCGTCCGCTTTATGAACGATAATGCCGTCTGCAAGCTCCATAATGCCCTTCTTCATCCCTTGAAGCTCATCTCCCGCACCTGTTAAGACTAGCAGCAGGAAGAAGTCGACCATGCCGCGCACATACGTTTCACTCTGACCGACACCGACTGTTTCAATCAAAATGACGTCATAGCCTGCCGCTTCACATAACAGCATCGTTTCGCGGGACTTTTTATGGACACCGCCTAATGTACCGGCACTCGGTGATGGACGGACAAAGGCATTTTCCTGGCGTACCAGTTCTTCCATTCGTGTTTTGTCCCCTAAAATACTGCCGCCTGAAAGCGAAGAGCTCGGGTCGATTGCAAGAACCGCAACGCGCTTGCCCATTTTGCACAGCATCGTACCGAATGCTTCGATAAACGAACTTTTCCCCGCACCCGGTACACCGGTGATGCCAATACGGATTGAATTGCCCGTATAAGGCAACAGCTCCTGCAGCAGCTTCTGTGCTTCTTCCTTATGGGCATTGTTCGAGCTTTCAATGAGCGTAATCGCTTTTGCGAGCGAAGTACGGTTACCCGCACGTACTTCGCCAGCCAGCGTCTGTAGATCAAGTGCTTCCTGCTTTTTTTTCCGGAACCTTTTCGGGTTTGAATAGCTCATACCATCATGACCACCCTTCACACCATCCATGACAAATAAAGCGCTTTTCTCGTCTTGTGGCATCACTACTCTGCCACTTCCTCATAACCTAACTTTTTATAAATTTCTTCTATAATGCGGATCGCCGATACTGGAATCACAGTACCTGGCCCGAAGATCGCCGCAGCACCTGCTTCATACAGGAACTCATAGTCTTGAGCCGGGATTACCCCGCCGCAAATGACGATAATGTCCTCGCGACCTAATTTCTTCAATTCAGCTACAAGTTCAGGCACTAATGTTTTATGACCTGCTGCTAAAGAAGATACTCCGATACAGTGTACATCGTTTTCATTTGCCATTTGTGCAGTTTCTTCCGGTGTCATGAACAACGGAGAAATATCGACATCGAAACCTAAGTCCGCATAACCAGTTGCAACAACCTTCGCACCACGGTCATGTCCGTCTTGTCCCATCTTCGCCACTAAAATACGTGGACGGCGACCTTCTGCTTCCAGGAAGTCTTCTGTCATTTGCTTCACTTCAGAAATCATTTCATCATCCGAGAAGTTTGCAGAGTAGACACCAGAAATTGAACGGATAACCGCTTTATGACGGCCAGATACTGCTTCAATCGCATCCGAAATTTCACCTAATGATGCACGTGCTCTTGCTGCATCCACTGCAACAACTAATAAGTTTTCAGAGCCGTCTTCAGCCGCTTTTGTTAAACGTGCTAAATGTTTTTGTACTTCCACTTCATCACGTGTAGCCTTCATTTTTTCAAGACGAGCAATTTGTGATTCGCGTACGATCGCATTGTCGATATCCAAAATGTCGATTGGATCTTCTTCTGCAAGGCGGTATTTGTTTACGCCGACAATCGTCTCTGTTTTTGAATCGATTTTCGCCTGACGTTTAGCCGCTGCTTCCTCAACTTTCATTTTTGGAAGTCCTGTCTCAATCGCTTTCGCCATTCCGCCAAGAGCTTCGATTTCTTCGATTAATGCCCATGCTTTTTCTGTCAGCTCTTCTGTCAGCTTTTCAACATAGTACGAGCCGCCCCATGGATCGATTACTTTAGTCATTCCTGTTTCTTCTTGCAGGAATAGCTGTGTATTACGTGCAATTCGAGCCGAGAAGTCCGTCGGTAAAGCAATTGCTTCGTCCAGTGCGTTCGTATGAAGCGACTGTGTATGGCCCATTGCAGCCGCGTTCGCTTCGATCAATGTACGTGTTACGTTATTGAATGGATCTTGTTCCGTTAAACTCCAGCCTGATGTTTGCGAGTGTGTACGCAATGCAAGAGCCTTCGAGTTTTTCGGTTTGAATGTAGACATCATTTGTGCCCAAATACGGCGAGCTGCACGCATTTTCGCAACTTCCATGTAATAGTTCATGCCAATCGCCCAGAAGAACGATAAACGCGGTGCAAATGCATCAATGTCAATGCCAGCTTTTAAACCAGTCCGTACATATTCAAGACCGTCAGCCAATGTATACGCAAGCTCGATATCATTTGTCGCACCCGCTTCTTGAATATGGTAACCCGAAATAGAAATCGAATTGAATTTCGGCATGAATTTCGCGGTATATTCAAAAATGTCTGCAATAATTTTCATCGACATTGCCGGTGGATAAATATATGTGTTACGTACCATATATTCTTTTAAAATGTCGTTTTGGATCGTACCGGCCAATTTATCAGGCGATACTCCTTGTTCTTCAGCTGCAACGATGTAAAACGCAAGAATCGGTAATACTGCACCGTTCATCGTCATCGATACCGACATTTGATCAAGTGGAATGCCGTCGAATAAAATTTTTGCATCTTCTACTGAATCGATCGCAACGCCGGCTTTTCCGACATCCCCTGTTACACGAGGGTGATCCGAGTCATAACCGCGGTGTGTTGCCAGGTCAAATGCGACTGAAAGCCCTTTTTGACCCATTGCCAAGTTACGACGGTAAAAGGCATTTGATTCTTCCGCAGTCGAGAAACCTGCATATTGACGCACTGTCCATGGACGCGCTACATACATTGTCGGATATGGACCACGTGTATTTGGTGCAATACCAGCCACATCATTCAAATGTTTTGCGTCTTGAATATCTTCTTTATTGTAAACCGAATTCACTTCAATGCCTTCATTTGTCACGTACGAGCCTGTAGAAGTAAGTTGCTCTTGTTTTAATACATCTTCAATGACAACCGTTGCGAAATTTGCTTTACTCATTGTTGTACCCCCTTCACGCTCATTACGACATCCGACAGCTTGCGGGCGATGTTCTGACCTGCATAAATAAAGCCGTTTAAGCCATTTGCAGTCCACGCCGCTTCATCTTCTTTATATTTACCTGCTGCATCCAATACAACCGTTTGTTTTTTGTTTTCTAGTAATGCCGGAACAATGGCTTTTGTATCTTCATCCGTTGCTGCTACGACTACATAGTCATAGTCGGCACTTGCAAGCCAAGTTGTTGCATCTTCAATTGTTTGGAAGCCTGCTGTTTGATATGCTACAACACCCGCTGTCGCAAAGTATCCTTGTACAAAATCTGCACGCGGCTTGTAGTTTTTCAGTTCGCCGAATGTTAAGATTGCTGCCTTGATTCCAGTTTGTGCATAAGTGGCACGTAAGTTTTCAAATGGAATGGCAAGACGTTTTACACCTGCAAATTGAGCATTTTCAGGTGTTGCTACTGTATCTTGCGGGTTTGCATAAATGTTCGTACCGATTAGTGAATGCTTGCGTGTCTCCACTTGCTTCATGCGCGCCTGATACACTTCCTCAATTTGAGCATTGATACCGTATGCTTCCAATCCGCCAGCAATTTCGATTTCCAAAAACAGTGCCCATGCTTCTTTTACATAGTCAGCTGTTAGTGATTCGATAAAGTACGAACCGCCTGATGGATCGATGACATTAGTTACATGTGACTCTTCTTTCGTAACAAGGGAAACATTGCGCGCAATACGGATCGATTGCCCTGATACACCTGTCAATGCATCATGCGGATGTACCGTAATAACATCTGCACCGCCGATTGCCGCTGAGAACGCTTCATTGCCTGCACGTAATAAGTTTACATAAACATCATATTTCGAGAAGCTGCGTACCGAAGTTTCCACTACGACCGGGACAGCGCTTGCTTCATTGCCGAATGCTGAAGCAAACGCTTTCCATAATACTTTGAATGCACGAAGTTTTGCTACTTCTGCAAAGAATTGCGTATCGACAGCGAACTGTACGAAAAACTTCTGTTCAAATGCTTTAAAATCTTCAGCCGTATTCGCAAGTTTAGCTGCTTGCGCAAGCGCAATAGCAAGCTCTTGAACCGCATTAGCGCCATCATTATGGAATGGAATCGTATTTGCACAAAACGTGCGGACGTTTGGATAGTCAGCTAATTCTAATGTTTCAGGTGAAACAATATAGCCTACAACGTCTTTACGTTTAGCTTCGTCAATATATTTGAATACATCCAGCACTGCATCTTCAGCAGAAGCGACGATAAATTTAAATGAATTTTCCGATAAATAAGAAGCGAGTTTTTCGCTGTCTTGTTCAGACCAGTCAAATGCAACCGGGCTGTTGATTGTAATCATTTCATTGCCGCGTGATAAGCTATCCTCGATATTGGCAAAAAAGCTGGCTGCATCATTGCCGGCGATTTGCTGTGCAACAGTGAAGCTCGTCTGTTTTGTTAAAGAACGGATTGTTGATACTTGTTTCTCCAGTTGGTCTCCCAATTTTTCGATTAAGCTTTCTTCTGTATAAAGTGGGTCAAGCGTGATATTTTCAATTGTCTTTGTAAATAAGGATTCAAACGGTTTTCCTTTTAATGCTTTTACCGCTTCTTCCTTCCACTGCTCATAGCTAGCTGTTTGAAATTCGATCTCTTTCATATTCATTGACATGTGGTCGCTAAGTAGCTTCCCCCCTTGTTATATTTCTGTACTATAGTTTACACGAGAATGTTCTGACAATAAAGAGAAAAAAAACGTGAAAGCCTTATTTTACAGGCTTTCACGGCATTTTTAGTAGACTGACATCTTCTGTTTATCGACATTTTCGAGAATTTCTTTCACACGAGATAAGAATTTACCACAAATCATGCCATCTAAAATTCTATGATCTAAAGATAAACATAAATTTACCATAGAGCGTGGAGCAATCATATTACCCTGTACTATTACAGGTCTTTTTACAATACTTTCCACCTGCAAAATTGCTGCCTGTGGATGATTGATAATGCCCATCGACTGAACAGAACCAAATGATCCGGTATTGTTGACTGTAAATGTACCACCTTGCATATGTTCCAATTTCAGTTTTCCGTTGCGTACAAGATGTGCATATTCATGAATTTCCTTCGCGATGCCTTTAATCGATTTTTCATCGACATTTTTGATAACCGGCACGAATAGTGCATCATCAGTAGCTACAGCAATCGATAAATTAATATCTTTCTTTTGAATAATTTTATCTTCCGCCCATACAGAGTTGATGATCGGGAATTCTTTTAGCGCCTGGGAGACCGCTTTTAGGAAAAATGCAAAATACGTCAGGTTGAAGCCTTCTTTTTTCTTGAAATCTTCTTTTATGCTGTCACGGTATTCAACAAGCTCTGTCACATCGACTTCCATCATCATCCATGCATGCGGAATTTCATGTGCGCTACGCAGCATATTTTTCGCAATTGCTTTACGGACTTGCGTAACCGGAATTTCAATATCTCCAGCAGCAACAGGGATTTCCTGTTTCGGCTGAGGCGACGATACCGGTTCTTGTGTAGAGCCTTGTGCTGACTCTTGCGAAGACGATTCTTGTTTTGGCTCCGCGAATGCTGTTGGTTGTTCGTCATTCGAAATATCCTGACTTGTCGGCTTACCCGCAGCAACATAGGCTTCAACATCTTTTCTTGTGATCCGATTGCCGACACCTGTGCCGGTAATTTGGGCCAAGTCGACATCGTGTTCATTGGCCAATGCTAAAACTGCAGGTGAAAAACGACCAGGCTTGCGTTCTGTGCGCACCGGTTTGTCTTCTTTTTTTGCTGCTGGTTTTTCTTCTTCTTTTTTCTGTGGGCCGGCATTTAGAATTGCCGAGCTGACATTCGAGCTTTTTTCTACTGGTGCTGGCGGCATTTCTGAGCCTTCCACTTCAATCGCGCATACAACTGCGCCTACCGGCAATGTTTCGCCTTCGTTTGCGATTAATTCTGTAATTACCCCTGCAAACGAAGAAGGGATTTCGGCATTAACTTTATCTGTTGTTACTTCTGCTAATGGATCATATTTATTTACTTTGTCTCCCACTTGGACAAGCCAGCGTTCAATCTTACCTTCTGTCACACTTTCTCCAAGTTGCGGCATGACGATATTTTGAATTGTCATTAAACAATCCCCCTTTAACTAATAGGCTTAATTTCAAAAAAGTTGCAAGCCAAATATAGATACTTGAATTAAATAAGGGCATCTCAAAATATATGAGTTGATTTCCATTTCAGGGAGGACGCTTTCCGCGGGCCCGGCTCGAGCCTGTAGTCTCTCCCACAGGCTGTTCCCGCAGGAAGCTTGCTTGTGACTGTCGCTTACGCTTTCGTCACAGAGAAAATCTTGTAGCGAAAGGCGCTAGCCGTCAGCTTGTGTTTTAGCAGTGCGAAAGGTGAAACCGTCAGCACGATCACTCGCCTCCCTTCCATTCCAATCAACTCTTTTCTCTACAAAATTGTAGCTTAAATATTCTGTCCCTTATTCTATTAACTAGAATTCAGCGAGTTCGCGAATTGCCTTTTCTACTTTGTCGGGATTAATCATGAAGAACTTTTCCATTGTTGGTGCGTATGGCATTGCAGGTACATCCGGTCCCGCGAGACGCTTGATCGGTGCATCCAGTTCAAATAGGCAATGCTCTCCAATGATGGCCGCCACTTCACTTATAATGCTGCCTTCTTTATTGTCCTCTGTGATAAGAAGGATTTTCCCTGTTTTTCTTGCTGCTTCAATAATGGCTTCTTGATCTAACGGGTAAACGGTACGCAAATCTAAAATGTGCGTTTCGATGCCGTCTTTTGCCAGGCGTTCTGCTGCCTGCAATGCAAAATGTACTGCAAGACCGTACGTAATGACGGTTACATCATCACCTTCGCGCTTCACATCGGCTTTTCCGATCGGCAATGTATAATCATCTGTCGGCACTTCACCTTTAATAAGACGGTATGCACGTTTATGTTCGAAAAACAGTACCGGATCCGGATCGCGAATGGCTGCTTTTAACAGGCCTTTTGCATCATATGGTGTTGACGGAATGACAATCTTCAATCCAGGAGTCCCTGCAAACATCGCTTCAACCGATTGTGAGTGATAAAGGGCACCATGAATTCCCCCACCAAACGGAGCACGCACAACTAAAGGACAGCTCCAGTCATTGTTTGAGCGGTAACGAATTTTTGCCGCTTCCGAAACAATCTGGTTTACAGCAGGCATAATAAAGTCCGCAAACTGCATTTCAGCAATCGGACGCATGCCATACATCGCTGCACCGATTGCAACACCGGCAATCGCACTTTCCGCTAACGGTGTATCCAGTACACGTGCTTCGCCGAATTTGTCATACAGACCTGTTGTCGCTTTGAAAACGCCGCCTTTTAACCCAACATCTTCACCTAATACGAAGACGCGGTCATCTCGCTCCATTTCTTCTTTCATCGCTAAGTTAATCGCATCAATATAAGAAATTACCGGCATTACGCATCTTCTCCTTCCGCATACACAAAACGCAATGCATGTTCTGGCGAGGCATAGGCTGCATTTTCTGCATAATCTGTCGCTTCATTGACAGTATCCATAATTTTTTTGTTCATTTCTTCCAATAGCGCATCATCCGCTATACCGTTGTCTTTTAAGTATGTTTCAAATAAAATAATCGGGTCTTTTGCTTTTCCTTCTGCAATATCCTCAGCTGTACGATATTGACGATCATCATCATCCGAAGAATGGGCTGTCAATCGGAACGAAACCGTTTCGATCAGTGAAGGCCCTTCACCGCGACGTGCACGATCAGCCGCTTCTTTCACCACTTTGTATACTTCCAGCGGATTTTTGCCGTCTACCGTTACACCAGGCATCCCGTAGCCGATTGCACGGTCTGACACTTGTGCACAGCCCAATTGGCGCTCAACCGGTACAGAAATTGCATATTGGTTGTTTTCTACCATGATAATAACCGGCAATTTATGCACACCCGCAAAGTTTGCTCCTTCATGGAAGTCCCCTTGGTTTGACGAACCTTCACCGAGCGTTACAAATGTGATAAAGTCCTTTTGCTGCATTTTTCCTGCAAGTGCAACACCGACCGCGTGCGGTACTTGTGTCGTTACAGGAGAAGAACCCGTAAGTATACGATTTTTCTTTTGCCCGAAGTGCCCCGGCATTTGACGCCCGCCAGAGTTCGGATCTTCCGCTTTCGCAAACGCCGAAAGCATTAAATCTTTAGCCGTCATCCCAAAATGAAGGACAACCCCCATATCACGATAGTACGGCGCAATATAATCCTTTGTATGATCAAGGGCAAAGGCAGCACCTACTTGAGCCGCCTCCTGTCCTTGGCATGAAATAACAAATGGTATTTTGCCTGCACGGTTTAACAGCCACATCCGCTCATCAATACGGCGTGCCATTAACATTGTTTCGTACATTTTCAGTACATCTTCATCCGTTAATCCCAATTGTTCATGTGTAATATTAGTGTCCGTCATAAAATACCCCCTTGTCGCTGTTAAAAATGAATTGCTTTGCCTTCAATCGCCAGTGCGGCTTCCCCAATAATTTCGCTTAGCGAAGGATGCAAATGCACCATCTGTCCAACTTCCCATGGTGAGGCATTTAAAAACAAGCCAAGTGCAGCTTCAGAAATTAAATCCGTTGCATGCGGTCCGATTAAATGGACGCCGACAACATCATTCGAACTTTCATCGGCAACTACTTTCACAAAGCCTGCTGTTTCACCATACACAATCGCTTTACCGATCGCTTTAAACGGGAATGTTGTTGTCACAACTTTATAGCCGTTGTTTTTCGCTTGCTCTTCCGTAAGGCCGACACTTGCGACTTCCGGATTACTGTAGACGCCTCGTGCAATATTTGCATAATGCAGTGGAATCGAATTCTGTCCCGCAATATGCTCGACAGCACGTATTCCTTCATGTGAAGCAACATGTGCCAACTGCATTCCACCGATAACATCTCCTATAGCATATATATGACGTTCTTTCGTCTGGAAATGTTCGTTTACTGAAATATATCCATTGTCCAGTTCGATTTCCGTATTCTCCAAGCCGATGTTTGACGTGTTCGCTATCCTTCCAACTGATAGTAAAAGTGCTTCCGCTGAAATGGTTTCATCATTCACTTGTAGTGATACATTTTCCTTTGTATCAATTGCGGAAGGATCAAGTTTTACATTGAAATGAACATTCACCCCGCGCTTTTTCAAAGATTTCAGCATCTCCGCGGAAATGGCTGCATCTTCAGTCGGCAACAAACGATCACCTAGCTCGATAATCGTGACTTCAACATCGAAATCAGTGAGCATTGACGCCCATTCGACACCAATTACGCCACCACCGATAATAATAGCTGACTTCGGGAGCTTTTCGATTGTCAGGAATTCATCTGATGTGAATACTTTTTTCCCATCAACTTTCAATCCGTCCAATGTTCGAGGGCGAGAACCCGTCGCAATGATGACGTTTTGCGGCACAAGCATTTCATTCTCTGTGCCATCATTCATTTCCACTGAAATCGTACCTGGCATCGGCGAGAAAATAGATGGTCCTAAAATGCGGCCGAAACCATCATATACGTCGATCTTTCCTTTTTTCATCAAGTGCTGGACACCTTTGTAAAGCTTATCTACAACGGTAGCCTTTCTTTGTTGGACACGTTCAAAATCGATTTTGACGTCATTTACTTCCACCCCAAAATCAAGTGCCTTTTTCGATTGCACATATACTTCCGCACTTCGGAGCAATGCTTTAGTTGGAATACAGCCCGCATGCAGGCATGTACCCCCCATTTTATTTTTTTCGACGATTGCCGTTTTCAATCCGAGCTGTGACGCACGAATCGCGGCTACATAACCGCCTGTGCCTCCGCCTAAAATAACGACATCATAATCTTTCGCCATAACCGACACCCCTTTTTCCAGTTACAAAATCAATTTCTTCTTTCGTAATCGCGTATTAGCGACCGTTTAAAATATTTTTTTCGTTTTGAAGGAACTGACTGCGGGATTTTGCTACACGAGCAATACGCTCTTCTGCCAAACGGTTTGCTGCTAAATATGTTGGAATATCTTCTTCTTTTGAAATTGCAAAAATCTTTTCCAAGCTTGTGTAGATCGTTTCTACACGCTTCATTGCACGCTCGCGATTATAGCCGTATAACTCGTCTGCTACGTTAATAACCCCACCTGCATTAATCACATAATCCGGTGCATAAACAATCCCTAAATCATGCAGTACTTTACCATGTCTTGATTCTGCCAGCTGATTGTTTGCAGATCCAGCAATAACCTTCGCTTTGAATGTCGGAATCGTCTGATCATTGACAATTGCGCCAAGAGCACATGGTGAGAAAATATCCACATCTTGTGCGTAAATTTCATCAGGTGCTACAGCTACTGCTCCAAAGTCTGCAACGACACGATCGATTGCTTGCTGATTAATGTCAGTTACGATTAGTTTCGCTCCTTCTTTATGCAAGTATTCACATAATGTGTACGCAACATTCCCAAGACCTTGAACTGCTACTTTACGGCCTGCCAGCGAGTCATCTCCAAATGCTTCTTTCGCTGCTGCCTTCATCCCTAAAAATACACCATACGCTGTAATTGGTGAAGGATTGCCAGAGCTGCCGAATGCCGGAGAAATACCTGTTACATAATTTGTTTCTTCATGAATTAAATCCATATCTGCAACCGTTGTACCGACATCTTCTGCCGTAATATATCGACCATTCAAACCTTGAATGAAACGTCCTAATGCACGGAACATTTCTTCATTTTTATCCTTGAACGGATCTCCAATAATAACTGTTTTACCGCCACCTAAATTTAAGCCTGCCGCCGCATTTTTATAAGTCATACCGCGTGCTAGACGAAGTGCATCTTCAATAGCTGCTTCCTCTGAGGCATATGTCCACATGCGCGAACCCCCAAGAGCTGGTCCCAATGTTGTATCATGAATAGCAATAACCGCTTTTAACCCCGATGCCTCATCTTGGCAAAAGACTACTTGTTCAAAATCATATTTCTGCATGTACTTGAAAATTTCCATAACACTATACCCCTCCACTCAAGAAAGCGCTTACTTTCTCGTATATTATTATTTTCTGTTAATTAAAGATAATAAATACTTAAATTTGTATAATTTTATTATCGTTATTTTTACAATACTTATAAATCTAAAAGGATGCAACTAGAAATCCTTAATTTGATTTAAATTAGAATATTCGGACAATTTTTACGCGAAATCAAATTTGAAAATCACGCAAAATTACTTTCGAAAACACTATTTCAATATAGTAATTTAAGTTTTATTGGACTCATCCCATATTTCCATTCTATGAATCTATACCCGATTATTGACTTTCTCTGCCTGCATTGTAAAATTAAGTGATACTAAAAATAATCTGAGACATTGTTTCATTTACTGTTTTTTGTCTGAAGGAGGTCTGTAAATGGCACGTATGGCTGCATTTATCGTACTAGTCATTCCCGCAATTTTAATGGCTGCCGGGATAAAATTTATGCGAGACACATTATTCGGTATTTTAATTTCACCATTTCCTTGGATTTGGTTACAATTCGTCGTCGGTGCCATATTCTTTGCCGTTTCATTTTTATTTTTTGCAGGGTTTTTACTGTACCGGGATCGCAAGCGTGGTAAAGTATCGGAGCGCTGGCAGAAATAAAGACAAAACAAAAAATCAAATTTCTCTTTATAGGGAAATTTGATTTTTTTCGTATATTCAGTTAATTCTTCAATGAAGAAGAGTAATGTTATTCTGGCATTCCACAAAATTATTAGGGTAAAAGTAAATAGGGAATCACTTCCATATTTCATTTAAATAAAATCAAACTTGTCGATTTTTCTGGGCTTCCTGAACTAAATGCGGAAAATCCGTAATCCACCCTTTTACAATCGAATGGGGAGTTTTTAAGAATGATTCATTTCCCTGGATTGCGTAAAAACGCATGCCGATATTAGCCGTTTTACAGGCCTCTAAATATTGATCTTTATAGTACCGTTTATGTGCATGTATCGCATCGAAAAAATTTTGCTCCGCTAATGTGGCCCAATAGAATTTTCTCGTAATAATATACGCCGTCTCGATGTCCGGGCGAATCTCTTTCACAATCTTTAGCAGAGAATCATGGAATGAAGAGAAATGGCTGTTTTCAGGTAAGCTGATCGTTTGCAGTAATTCCTTCAGAACATGCTCATTCGTTAATAGCGACTCTTTCAGCTCTACATTCAACGCAATATTTTCGGCATTCGCCCATTCCAGTACGTCGGCAAAGGCAATCATCCGGTCACGACGAAACAGCCGTTTAAACCGCGGACCTAATTTATAGTGAATGAGCTCGTCATAAGAACACTGATTGACCATTTTATTAATACCGGCCAGTCTCTTTAAGTCATTGTCATGGAATACCACTAAAATTCCATCATTTGAAACTTGGAGATCCAGTTCAATGCCATCTGCCCCAAGTTCTTTCGCTTTTTTAAAGGCAGCAAACGTATTTTCTAAGTGAAAGCTTGATGCCCCTCGGTGGGCAAAAATGGGTATGTTATTCATTATACATTCAACTCTCCATTTTCTATTAAAAATCGTCCATTTGTTATAGACGTCAAAACAGTGGACTTTTTGCCAATCTGTATATATGTACCAGGATATGCTTCTTTCGTCACATGAATCTCTGCTTTACTAACTTTGCGTAAATCGTTCATTAATTGTTTAATTTCCCGATCTAAATTCTGCGCTGTTTCTTTATTGGAAGCGAGCTTTTGTTTTGTGAGCTCCAATGCCGCCAATTGTCGTGGTGTTAACGTATGTATAACAGGAAGGATGCGTTCTATTTGTGCCTCAAGCTGCACCATATCTTCATGCATTGATTTTAGCAGCGATGCCTTGTATTGAATGACCTCAAGACTTTGTGCTCTGTTTATGCTAATAATGATTAATTCAGTCGGTCTTTCCAGTCGGTTTCCTGTAAACGCCGAAACGATTGTACTTTTTGCGATTGCAGTCCCACCGATGATTTTCCCTTTCCGCTCATCAACCAAAATGGAATGTGCAGTCAAATTTGAACCTAACGAATAAAATCCAATATTCAGATTTTGACCTGCGACTAAATGGGCATCATTTACATGTTTAACGAATATATCTCCGGCAGCTTCTACAAGTGTTTCGCCTAAACCGAATATGCCTCCTCGAATAAAAATATCCCCGTAAAGGGACTTAATCAGTTTTGCGCCGGATACACCTTCTGGATGTTCGATTGAAATATCACCATTTGCAACAACGGAAAAGCCTGGCTGGACAGTTCCTTTAATTGAGACAGATCCATTAAATTCAATATTCCCGGTTTCGATGCCGACATCACCGTCAATTGGTAAATGCTGATTCACACTCACCATTCCTTGATGTTCTTCAACTACCCCGCTTATTTTCGAGCGAAGTACCGTTTTTCCCTCTTCTTCAACTTCATAGGCCGATTTCTTGTCATAATTCAACGGCAAATCTCGCCCCAAAGGAGCAGGAATCGATTCCCCATAAATATTTATTCCCGGAATACCTGATTGTGCATGAATTTTCTCACCAAGCCATGCGCCTTCTTCAATTTCATAAATAAAGTTCAAATCATAATAATCCGCTTTGCCATCTTCTCTTATAACCGGTTTTCGCTCAGGTAATTCTAAATAGGTAATTTGTGAATCTTCACCTTTGACAGGCGGTGTTCCTTGCGCAATCAATGTTGCCTTCGCAGTGACAATCGATTCCAGTTTCACATTTAAAATACCGTACGTTATGTTATCTTCAGCTAAAAGCTTCTGAACCTTTTTTTGTATGGATTGCACATTTTCTTTTATATACTCCGCTGTCTCATATACAAAAAGCGATGCTGACATTTTATCTCGGGAAATTTCGATTACAATCGATGGAAGCCATTTACCGATTTCAACCGGGGTGTCAGTCACTTCATTTAGTCCCTCTTTTAATAATGCAAAATTCGTTAATTTAATACGAGGATTTTGGCGCAAAATCGTTTCGAAGTCTTTTAGCATAAAACCTGGCTGTCGGGTTTGCAAATATATTTTCCCCTCATTTTTTATTATTTCAAAAAAGTGATTTTCATGAATAACCATGCCATTCCACCTCCTCATACATTACAGTATATACATATTTCTGATAATTGTTTAGTTAAAAATTGGATTGTAAGGAGGTTTTTTAGCATGTTCTTCAAATTAGCCGAAAAGTATCTGTCTCATAAGTTATAAACATCTATAATATATTATTATAGTGAACGTTGGAATTGGAGTAAATTATGATACATATCTGACAGGTCTTTTAAATATTTTTCATCCCGTGTTTCAATAGCCCTAAGTGTACGATTGATCATTAAAATATCTAGTTCGATGGAATTGGTTAGGTTTTGATGGTTAATATTATTTTCGATAATCTCGTTTCTTAATGTACCCAGCTCATTTAAATAATTTTCAAGCTCAATTTCCATCGTTTGAAGCTGTGTATTACTTAATGTACCGAGCAGTAATATATCGTTATAGCATATCTCACGTTGAACATGTAATTCTTCTTTATATTTTTTTACAACCTCATCCGGAGAATTGGCCGTTGTCGTAGGAGACGCATCAAAATCTTGCGGAAATCTTACTAGCAGAAAAAACGTCAGCACGCCCAGAAGGATCAATACGAATTTCCATCGTTTCATTTATCATCGCTCCTTATTGTTATCCCCCTATTCTACTGTGAAATTATATTAATAATGTGAAATTAATATTAAAATCCTATGACAACAAAAAAAGTGCCCAGCACCAGCTAGACACAAATAGAACAATACGTTTTCAAACATATTATCCAAAGAAAGGAGGTAAAAACGAAGACGAAGAATTTCTTAGCCTTGCTATCTAATTTTACCCGTTGTTATTTTTTGTTAAACGTTAATTACAAATATTTTTATTCACGTAATACGATTTACGATTTACTCAAATTATAGTTTCACAAAGTCTAAAAAATCTCTTTTTAGGTTAAAATACTCATAAATTACCAATGAATGTAAAAGGATGATTATGAAATGAGTGTAATTGTACTTGATAACAAAAGGCTTTTTCTAAAAAGGATTAAAAATTATGAGTTGAATTCAGAAAAAATCTATTATAGAAATGATAAAGCAGAGGAAAGATTTCTTTTCCTGTTCCTTATGAATGAGGATGAACTTTGGAGTGAATATAAGTTCAAATATTTATATATTCAAATGTTTGATGGAAGTGAATATAAATATTTTTCCGATAAAAAATTATATAGAATTTTAAAGAAAATGGATGAATACTTTAAAGAAGCCGGAATTAGTGAGATAGAAGACTGCTCTTATAATAGTTCGGAAGACTGTTACTATGTTAGTGAAGATTTGAAAGAAATAATGGAAACCGATGAGCATCTAGCGCAAGCTATTGATAGTTATGTAATAATCAAGGATACGTTCATATTCGTTGATGAAGACATTTCAATTATAGCGGATAGGATGGATAATTCCTTTGGAACGTTATAAAGATATCGCATGTCATAATGCCATAAAAAAGCCTTCTTAAACTATCGTAAGGAACTGTTTAAGAAGGCATAATTAATAAAGTAATATTCTCGTAATAAAAATAAGATTTCGTGGCAAAACGCACTCAACTAATGATTAACTTGCTACCAATTCAATACGAATTTTGTCCGATCAATATGATAAATTCTGAGTTAGTCGGTTTTGATTTCATATAGCTTTTGGGACCGCCATTTTATACATGTGATAAATTAAGGCGATTCGAGACGGATAACTATCTGTCTAGCCATATTTTACTGCATATGAATGAGATTTATAGTGTAAATGTATCTTCGGTATGGTAATGTTAACCAAACTAAATGAGGTGCTAACTTGGATGAGCTTGAGAGAAGAAAGTGTTTAGACGATATACGGCTCCATAAAGTACGTACTAAAAAATTACGGATATTAATCAAAAATACCAATAATGTTGACATTAAAAAGCAGCTAACCAAAGGATTGATTTGGCATATCAAGTGTAAACGGGCGTTAAAACTAATGCTAATCGCTGATATTGAGCAGGATTAATCAGTTAGTTTTGAAAAATTGTAGCGAAAATTTATAGAGTATAATAAACAGGATTTTCCGAAATGCTCACCTCGAACGTACCTCTATTTTCCTCAATTGAACGGACACATGCTCCATGTTACTTTCGGAACTTCGCCATATTAAATGAATCCGATAAGTAACGTACAAAAGTTTTAACGACTGATCATACGAACTCATCTTCTATTTTTATAATCCCTTTGCGCTATAGACAATCGAGCATGTAACGATCTATTTTAATTAACGGACTTAATCCCATAGAAAAAACGCCTCCCAAAACAGTCGTAATCAACTGTCCTGGAAGCCGCTATTAATCTCGTTATATCATTATTTATAATAACTTTACCCGTCATTCTCCGATAGCTTGTCCGCTATCAATCCTGGAAAATCACTGTTAGCTTGCTACCATCTCAATGCGGATTTTATCCGCAATCATCGCAATGAACTCCGAGTTAGTCGGTTTTGATTTCATATGGTGCACGGTATAGCCGAACAACTCCGAAATGTTCTCATAGCTGCCTCGGTTCCAGGCTACTTCAATCGCATGGCGAATAGCACGTTCCACACGTGACGGGGTTGTCCCGAATTTCTTCGCGATTTCCGGATATAAAATTTTTGTAACTGAGCTTAGCAACTCAATATCATTGTAAACCATCTGGATCGCTTCACGTAAGTAAGCGTATCCTTTTATATGTGCAGGTACACCAATCTCTTTAATGATGCCTGTAATCGTTGTATCCAATAAGCGTGTGTCCATTTTTGCAGGGGTACTCGTTGATAAAACCGGTACACGTTTTTCCTGTTCGACTTTCTTGCCTGCACAATGCAGAATTTTTTGAACAAGCTGCTCAAATTCAAAAGGCTTTAACATGAAATAAGATGCACCGTAATTCACAGCCTGCTTCATTACATCTTCTTGGCCAAAAGCAGTTAGCATAATGACTTGTGTCTGTGTATGACGCTCATCGTTATACATCTCTTCCAAGACAGCCAATCCATCCAAATGAGGCATAATGATATCCAATAGCAGAACATCGATTTTATGCTCTTCCAACATTTTAATACAGATTTTTCCGTTAGACGCTGTTGCAACAATTTCAATTTGCGGATGATTCGTAAAATACACTTCCATCATTTTAACTAATTCGCGATTATCATCAGCAATCGCAATTTTCACCTTTGACAAACAAAATCCCCCTTTTATAATTCTATTTCTTATATATTCATTACAATAGCAAATTGTATGAGCTTTCTTACAAATGTCCAAACTTCTTGTGTAATACAATTGTAACAAAAATGAGCGACAGTTGTCTTTCGATCTCTCTTATTTTGCATTGTCCTTTAGTGAAGTTTCGACAGAATTACTAAATTTCCTTTTCTTTCATAAAAAATGAGTAACAAGTAGTATCTTTTCTCTGTTTATCGACAAGGAAATATATGGTTCATCATTTGTCGATTTATCATTATGTACTATTGTAATGAAAAAATCAAAAAAAGACTACACTTTAATAAAAAGTATAGTCTAAAGTATTTTTAGTACGGGCTCTTTTTCAGCATTTCAATTACAAGAATACCGGCACCTTTTGTTGGTTCTTCGATAAACATATGCGTTACCGCACCAACGAACTGGTTATTCTGTATTATAGGACTTCCGCTCATCCCTTGAACAATACCGCCCGTTTTCTTTATAAGACGTTTATCGACGACATTGAAAGTAAACGTATTATCCGTTTGTTTGTCAATTTCGATATCAAACAAATTGACTTCTTCCCCGTCGATTGCCGTTAAGATTTGTGCTTTTCCCTTTTTTAACTCATTTGCATGTATAATTTCCATCGGCGGATGCAAACTGTCATGTAATGATTGTTTCCAATTACCAAAAATACCGTATACATCATTGCTTATTACTGAACCGAGTGGCATTTGTGATTTATCTACAACTGAAATTTTGTACCCTGGCTGTCCAGGCGTACTTTTCTTCACTTGTGAGATTGATGCTTCAAAGATTGCACCATCATTGAATTTCGGAGGCTGCTTCATTGTAGAATCTACAATTTGATGTCCAAGCGCTCCGTATTCCATCGTTTCAGGATCGATGTACGTTAACGTCCCTATTCCATCTGTTTCACTTTTTAAAAATGGTTTTAAATGCACCAGTTCATGAGCTGATACGTTGATCTCTCGTTGTTGCTTTCCATTTTCAACGGTCAGTGTAAATGATTCGCCTTTGCCGGCAATGTCTTCTAACTGGCTTACTTTTTCACCATTAAGTTTTAATATATGTTCTCCCTTTTTCAACCACTCACTATTTTCCAATAATACGTCCTGTGCAACCATTACATAAGGCATCTCCAACTGAACGCCAATTGAATGGCCCATTGGAATTAATGATTTCCCCAATACTTCTATTGGTGATAACATAAAAAGCAATGCAACGAGTATCGACCATTTTTTAATCATCCTTCACCTCCTCTATGCGCTTACTATGTGAAAATTTGACGGAGTTATGAACGGAAAAATTTTGTTGATATGAGGAAAAATTAGAATGTATTCGTTGTAATCCCTGCTGCTTCGCGACCTTGAAACTTATACGTTTAAAAAAATAAAAAACCGCCTAAAATTTTTATTAATTTTAGACGGTTTTTGTATATTTAATTCATCATTTCCTTACGTTCATTGGCCATGTGGATTAATTCTGAAGCATGTTGTAATGTCAGGTCTGTAATTTCAGCCCCACTCATCATGCGGCTAATTTCCACAATTCGTTCCTTTTCTTCCATTTCCGTAATCGAAGTAAATGTACGGTTATGCTCAACTTGCTTTTTAATGTAGTAATGATGATCTGCCATTGCGGCAACTTGCGGCAAGTGAGAAATACATAGAACTTGCGAATTAACTGAAATTGCGGCAATTTTTTCGGCAATAGCCTGAGCGACACGTCCGCTTACACCCGTATCAACCTCATCGAAAATAATGGACGTAATGCCATTTGACGAAGAGAAAATGGTTTTAAGCGCAAGCATCATACGTGAAAGTTCCCCGCCGGAAGCGACTTTAGGCAGCGACTTCGGTGGTTCCCCAACATTTGTAGAAATGTAGAATGCGACAAAATCCTTGCCGTTTGCGTCCAGCTGATTCAGTGGCTCGAATTTAACGATAAACTGCGCTTTTTCCATATGAAGCATACGCAACTCATTCATAATGGCATCACTAAGCTTAATCGCATTTTCTTTGCGGATTGTCGTCAATTCTTTTGCAATTTCATTTAGATCTGCTTCCATTTTCGCCAGCAATTGCTCATTTTTCTGCAATGTTTCATCACGGTTCATAAGCTGGCTTAACTCTTCCTCGATTTTTTCATGATACGTTAAAATCTCTTCAACTGTCGTACCATATTTACGTTTCATAGTTTGATATAAAGCAAGCCGCTGCTCGACCTCATTTAAGCGCTCTGCGTCATACTCTAAATCATCGAGCACATTTTTCACCTGATATGCTGCATCCTGCAATGCATAAAAACTCGAAGTGACCGCTTCTGAAGCCTCTTTGAAATTCGAATCGAGCGCTACAATGTCTTCCAGTGCATTCATCGCATTACCGATGAAATCCAGTCCTGTTCCATCATCGGAAATCGCTGAATACGCAATGTTCGCACGTTCAAATATTTTATGGAAATTCATTAAACGAAGTCGCTCTTCATCCAATGCCTCTTCTTCATCAATTTTCAAACCTGCCTGTTCCAGCTCCTGGATTTGGAATTGATATAAATCAATACGCTGCGCCATTCGCTGCTCGTCCATGCTTAGCTCAGCCACTTCTCTTTTTAATTGACGATACGCTTCATACGCTTCATCGTATTTCGCTTTCACCGGCTGAAGCTTATTATGTGCATAATGATCCAGTAAATTGATATGGAATTTTTCATCCATAAGCTCCTGATTTTCATGTTGCCCATGAATGTCGATTAAACTGCCGCCAATATCACGTAAAACAGATAATGGAACAAGTTTGCCGTTCACTCTGCAAACGCTTTTTCCTGAATCATGCAAATCACGTCTTAAAATAATCGTATCTTCTTCTGATTCAATCCCATGTTCTTCGAGTTTCGCAAAAATCGGATGCTGACTATTATTCACATGAAATAATCCGCCAAGTTCCGCCTTTTTTTCTCCGTGGCGGATAAACTCGGTTGAGCCGCGTCCGCCAGCCAATATATTAACCGCATCAATAATGATTGATTTTCCGGCACCTGTTTCACCTGTCAAAACAGTTAAACCCCCGAAAAAACTAACGGTTAAATCATCAATAATAGCAAAATTTCGAATGCTTAATTCTCTTAACAAACCATTCCACCTCGGTTTACAGCATATCTAATAAGCGATTTTTTATTTCTTCACGTTCGTCCTCTGTTCGACACATGATTAAAATCGTATCGTCCCCACAAATCGTACCTAAAATTTCCGACCAGTCCAGATGATCCAATAATGAACCGATTGCATTCGCATTCCCTGGCAACGTTTTCATTACTAAAAAGTGCGACGCTCCATCAATCGAAACGAAAGCATCTGCCAACGAACGATGCAATTTTTGAATTGGGTTGAAACGTTGGTCTGCTGGTAAACTATATTTATAACGACCGTCCTGTAACGGTACTTTAACTAAATGCAGTTCTTTAATATCTCGTGAAACCGTTGCTTGAGTGACGTTGTACCCGGCATTTTTCAGCTGATCGACTAAATCGTCCTGTGTCTCGATTTCGTTATTTGTAATAATATCACGGATGCGTATATGGCGCTGTCCTTTGTTCACAAAAGTCACCTCATTAAAATGTATAGGAATATATGTATATTTACACTACCATTTGCATAAAGGAAAAACAAGAAAAAACCGTACATATGTTCAAAAATCCGTTTTTTCCGACTGTTTTCTACATAAAAAAGTAAGTAATCAGCTACAAATTTCGCATAAAAATTATTCTTTTTTATTTAAACAGACACTTTTATTACGACTTCTTCATGGTCCATTGATTTCCATTTCGGGCGGACGCTTTCCGCGGGCGCGGCTCGAGCCTCTAGTCTCTCCCTCGCGCTTTTCCCGCTGGAGTCTGCCACCCTTCATTCCAATCAATTTCCGTTAATGCCCAACATTTGTACTACCTATAGATTTAATACAAAAAAGCACAAAACAAATCCATAAGAATCTGTTTTGTGCTTTCCATTATTTCAGCTGCATATGCGCTTCTTTTACGACTTGTTCGAAGTTTGTGAAGGCTTCAACTTCCTCACCGTCATGCGAATTATATAAGTGGAATAAAAATTCAATATTCCCTTCCCCGCCCGTTATTGGTGAAAACGAAGCATCCTTTACGACAAATCCGATTTCCGTTGCCATTTTTGCTGTTTCTTCCAAAACAGCTAGATGGACTTTCGGCTCCCGTACAATACCTTTTTTCCCTACATTTTCACGACCTGCTTCGAATTGCGGCTTTACAAGTGCCATAACATCGCCACCTTGCACTAAAACCGTTTTTAATACAGGTAGAATCAACGATAGCGAAATGAATGAAACATCGATTGTCGCGAAACTTGGTAAGCCTTCTACTAAATCTTCCGGCTTTGTGTAACGGAAATTTGTTTTTTCCATAACCGTTACACGCTCATCTGAACGGATTTTCCATGCAAGCTGGTTTGATCCAACATCCAGTGCATAGCAGTGACGCGCACCGTTTTGTAGTGCACAATCCGTAAATCCGCCTGTTGAAGAGCCGATATCAAGCATTAGCTTACCTTCTACAGATAGATCAAAAATTTCAAGTGCCTTTTCCAGCTTCAATCCGCCTCGTGACACATATTTTAACTGTGAACCTTTTACTTGCAGCGGTGCATCGATTTCGATCTTTTCCCCTGCTTTATCAATGCGGATTTCGTTTGAGAACACGAGACCAGCCATAATCGAGCGCTTTGCCTTTTCACGCGTCTCACATAACCCGCGTTCAACAAGCATTACATCTACTCGTTCTTTTTTTTGCTTTGTCATTCTTTATTAAACCCTATCCGATTGTTTATTCGGTACTAGCTGTGTAATACGTTTTACCGCTTCTTCAGCTGTCACGTTTATTTCTTCCAATAATAAATCAACTTCACCATGCTCGATAAATTCATCCGGAATCCCGATACGTTCAATTTGAACATTGCGGTATTTTTTATCAATTGCAAATTCCACCACTGCACTACCAAATCCACCTTGTAGCAATGATTCTTCAATTGTTAAAATCGGCAAGTTTTCCTGCATAATTTCATGCAGCATTACTTCATCCATCGGTTTAATGAAACGTGCATTAACAACACGTACATCAATACCTTGGTATGCCAGCTGTTCCGCTGCCTTCAATGCCATTGGAATCGTTGTACCGAATGTCAGAATAACTGCATCTGAGCCTTCACGTAACACTTCCCATGAACCGATCGGCAGTGCTTTCATTTCCGCATCCATTTCAACACCTAAGCCATTGCCGCGAGGGTAACGAAGCGCGATTGGACCATCATTATAATCAATTGCAGTTTTCACCATATGCTGACCTTCATTTTCATCTTTAGGCATCATCAGGACGATATTCGGGATATGACGTAAAAACGAAACATCAAATACGCCTTGATGTGTTTCGCCGTCCGCGCCAACAAGGCCTGCACGGTCAATACCGATGAAAACATTTAAATTCGGGCGTGCAATATCATGCAGCACCTGGTCATACGCACGCTGTAAAAACGTCGAATAAATTGATAAAAACGGTTTCATTTGCTGTGTTGCAAGACCTGCCGCCATTGTTGTTGCATGCTGTTCGGCAATCCCTACATCAAAGAAGCGATTCGGGAAGTCTTTTTGAATGCCTTCAAGTTTTGAACCGACAGGCATTGCCGGTGTAATCGTAACAATCCGGTTATCTTCCTTCATGCATTTACGAACCGATTCTGCGACTAAGCTGCTCCACGCTGGACCTTTTGTTGAAGATTTTACGAAAGCACCTGTTTCCATTTTATATGGACCCGTACCATGCCAAGTACCGATTGTATCGTCTTCGGCAGGTTTGTAGCCTTTACCTTTTTTCGTCAACACATGGACAAGTACAGGACCTTGTACTTTTTTCGCATATTCCAATGTTTTTTCCAGTGCCTCAAAATCATGCCCATCAATCGGACCTAAATATTTGAATCCTAATTCCTCAAAGAATACACCTGATACAACTAAATACTTTAGGCTGTCTTTCACACGTTCTGCAGTAGCGGCCAGCTTGTCGCCAACCATTGGAATTTTGTGAATTAATGATTCCAAATCTTCTTTTGCACGTGAATATTCCTTTGCCGTACGCAGACGTCCTAAAACGTCATGCAATGCCCCAACGTTCGGTGCAATCGACATTTCGTTATCATTTAAAATAACGATCATATTCGTTTTTTCATGACCAATATGGTTCAATGCTTCCAGTGCCATACCGCCTGTCAGTGCACCATCACCGATAATCGGAACAACAAAGTTTTTGTCCCCTTTAATATCTCTCGCCGCAGCCATACCCATCGCTGCAGATAAAGATGTGGAACTATGCCCTGTTTCCCACATATCGTGTTCACTTTCGACAAGCTTCGGGAAACCGCATAGTCCTTTAAATTGACGCAATGTGTCAAATTGACTTGCCCGGCCTGTTAAAATTTTGTGGACATATGCTTGATGCCCGACATCCCATAAAAATTTATCCTTTGGACTGTTAAAAGCTTTATGCAGTGCAATCGTCAGCTCAACGACACCTAAATTCGGGCCAATATGACCACCCGTAATTGAACATTTTTCGATCAGAAAAGCGCGAATTTCTACAGCCAGCGCTTCTAGTTGCTTTTTATTCAAGTCTTTCAAAAAGGATGGACTAGAAATTTTCGTTAAATCCATCTCATCCACACACCTTTTCATCAGTTTATTCACCGTTGTGATTTTTCTATTATATCAATGTACAACACAAGACAAAAGTTTAACACATTTTAGTTACTACGTCTCACAATATACTGTGCAAATTGTCGAAGCAATATCGTATCAGTGTCGATTTTTTGCAATGCTTCAATCGCCAGTTCATAATGCTGATCCAGCTTTTGCTTTGCACCGTCTAATGTAAGTAAAGCAGGGTATGTACTTTTTTCGCTTGCAACGTCTTTTCCTGCTGTTTTCCCTAGCTGTTCCGAAGTTCCCTCAATATCTAAAATATCATCTTGAATTTGGAAGGCTAAACCGATATGGTGCGCATATTCCACTAATGCTTCACGATCAGAACTACTTGCATTTGCCAGCACGGCACCTGCTTCAATACTAAAACGAAGTAATGCGCCTGTTTTATTTACATGAACCGTTTCAAGCTCCTGTAAATTTAATAGACGTTTTTCTCCGTCCATATCAAGCACTTGTCCGCCGACCATACCTTCAGCACCTGCCGCAATACTTAACAGGTTAACAAGCTCAATGCGTTTTTCTGCAGAAAGATTATTTAGACGTGCGATGACACCAAATGCCAATGTGTTTAATGCATCACCAGCCAAAGTTGCCAATGCTTCCCCATAAACAACATGATTCGTTGGCTTGCCTCGGCGTAATTCATCATCATCCATACTTGGCAGGTCATCATGGATTAACGAATACGTATGGATCATTTCAACAGCAGAGCCTACAGAATAACTTGCCTCAAGAGACTGATTGTACATGTCGCAAACCGCCACAACAAATAACGGACGAATTCGTTTGCCTCCTGCTTTTAATGAATACAGCATCGATTCTTTTAAATGTGCCGGTGCTTGTATTGATTCAACAAGTTTATACATTGTCGTTTCCAGCTGCGGTATATTATGATCAATAAACTGCTTTAACGTGTTTTCCATCTGTTAGTCTTCTCCATTTCCTTGTTGGAAAGCTTTCTTTTCACCATCTTCTCCAACGATTGAAATTAATTGTTGTTCTGCGTTTTGCAGTGTATCATGACAAAGTTTTGATAGTTCCATACCTTTTTTGTAAAGGTCAATGGCTTCTTCCAGTGGAACATCTCCTTGTTCAAGTTTACGTACAACTTCTTCTAATTCTGTCATTGCTGTCGCAAATGTCGGTTTTGTCACTTTGCTTCCCCTTCCTTTTGCACATGCTTTTTCTCAATTTTCGCTTCGGCATATCCATCCTGAAACGTCACTTGAATCACGTCGCCTTTTTCCAGCTCGTGAACTGATTTTACTACGTTTTCCTCTTTATATGCCACGCTGAAGCCTTTGCTCATTAATGCGAGCGGATTTAACGCCTCCAGCATACGCAGCTGATTTGTAAAAGCGACTTTATTTTGTGCAAGCTGTTGCTGCATTCGATTCGTTAATGTTTGCGTACGGTGTGTAAGCTGCTGTTTGGCTGCAGTTAACTGATGTACCGGCGAATACAGCTTCATCTTGCTGTCTATTGTCTGCAATTTTGATTTTTCATTCATCATATAAAGCTTCGTTGCATTTTGCAGTGATAAGTCCACCTGAATTAACCTTTCAATAAAAGGACGATACAATCGCTCAGGTGTTGCAAGCGGATAGGAATTTTGCAGTTTCGTTAAGCGATTGCGTTCAAAATTGAGCTTTGACGTCATCATTTGATGAAGTATCGACTGATGATGAAGTATTTGCAGATACAGCTGCTGCTGATTCGGGACAGCCAGTTCTGCCGCAGCAGTTGGTGTCGGTGCACGCAAATCCGCGACAAAATCTGCAATCGTCGTATCGGTTTCATGTCCGACAGCACTAATAACCGGAATTTGACTTTCAAAAATAGCCCGTGCGACGATCTCTTCATTGAATGCCCATAAATCTTCAATTGATCCGCCACCACGACCAACAATAAGTACATCACACAATCCATGGCGGTTCGCTAAATAAATATTCTCTGTAATGTTTGGAGCCGCACCTGCACCTTGTACGAGCGTCGGATAGATTAAAATTTCAGCCTGCGGATATCGGCGGTTAATCGTTGTGCATATATCGCGAATGGCAGCACCGGTCGTCGCCGTTAAAACACCGATCGTTTTCGGAAATTGCGGAATCGGCTGCTTGAAATTCGGGTTGAATAGACCTTCTTTTTGAAGACGTTCTTTCAATTGATTAAAAGCGACGAATAATCCGCCAATCCCGTCCGGCTCCATCGTCTGTGCATAAAGCTGATACGCGCCGCTTGCTTCATAGACATTCACATCGCCCCGTATAAAAACTTTCATTCCTTCTTCAGGCTTAAAGGAAAGTTTCGAAGCCTGTGAACGGAACATCGTTGCGTTAATACGTGAACTGTCATCTTTCAGCGTAAAATAAATATGACCTGAACTATGTACTTTTACATTTGAAAGCTCTCCCGTTACGTACACATCACGTAAATGCGGATCGGCATCAAATTTTCGTTTAATATATTTAGTTAATGCTTTTACGGATAAATAAGAATTCGATGTCATAAACGTATTGCTCCTTTACGGTAGTTCTTTTTTTGTATAAGTGATTTTTGATGCAACGGCAGAATTGCCGGTTCATCATTAAATAAAGAGGAAAAATAAGCGAAATATTTATCCTTAAGTATTCCTTATTGTACCCTATAAGCTAAAAATCACGATTTTGATCTACATCAAAATCGTGATTTTTGAAGTTAGATTAATTCTCTTGACGTTCTAACTCTTTTTCAGCTGCTTGTACTGTGTTTTCCAGTAACATCGTAATCGTCATTGGACCGACACCGCCTGGAACGGGTGTAATATGTGAAGCAATTCCTAGAACATCTTCAAAATCAACATCACCGCATAAACGGTTGTCTTCATTTCGGTTAATCCCTACATCGATAACAACTGCACCTTCTTTAATATGCTCACTTGTAATAAAGTTCGCACGACCGACAGCAGCGATTAAAATATCCGCCTGTTTCGTAAAGGACGGTAAATCCGGTGTTTTAGAATGTGTATACGTTACTGTTGCGTCTTTTTGCAGCAGTAGTTGTCCCATCGGTTTCCCGACAATATGGCTGCGTCCAACGATGACTGCATGCTTTCCTGCAACATCTATTCCCGCATATTCGAGCATTTTCATAACCCCATAAGGAGTACATGGCAAGTATGTATCCTGTCCAAGCATCATTTTCCCTACACTAATCGGTGAGAATCCATCCACGTCTTTCTCCGGAGAGATCGTTTGGATTACTTTATCCTCGTTGATATGTTTCGGTAATGGAAGCTGAACGAGAATACCGTGAATTGAAGCACGTTCGTTTAATTCACGAATTTTTTCAAGTAAAGCCTGTTCTGAAATATCTTCAGGGAGTTTGACAAGTTCCGAATACATCCCAATCTGCTCACAAGACTTTTGCTTGTTGGCTACGTATGTTTTGGATGCGGGATTGTCTCCTACTAAAATGACAGCTAAACCGGGTGTGATCCCTTTTTCTTTTAGCGCCTTTACACGAGTAGCGACCCCTGTTCGAATTTCTTGACCGATTTCTTTACCATTAATAATTACGCTTGACATGTTGTTGCTCCTTCCAGTGATTACGACAATCGGAAAGGCTGCCTGCTGCTTGTATTTTCAATAAACACTGACGCTTGTTCTGACAACCTACCAGTTAAATCTTGATATATTAATCTTTATAGAATTGAATACATTTGTTGATTTATTGCTCAGTAAATTTCGAAAGTACACCATTGACGAACTTGCTAGATTTCTCGTCACCGAATGTTTTGGAAAGCTCGATTGCTTCGTTCATAATAACTTTGTTTGGCGTTTCTTCTGCGTATAATAATTCATATACAGCTAAACGTAAAATTGTTCTTTCAATTTTTGGCAGACGGTTAATCGTCCATTTTTCTAGGTTTTTTTCTAGCGCTGCATCAATTGCTTCGAGATTTTCAGTTGTCCCACGAACTAATTGCTCCAAAAAGGCATTTGATTTTTGTTCTTCTTCAAGAACATGGCCAATCGCCTCTTCTATTGTTAATTCTGTGCTGTCTAACTGAAACAAAGCTTGTAACGCTTTTTGACGCGCCTCTGTTCGTTTCATAAATAATAGCTCTCCTTCATAAGTAGCATTACTTGTTATCATAGCATATTTTGCAAGGCATCGCACAGTTTGACAGAAAATTTTTGGCTGCAAAAAGAGATTTTTGTATTCTTCCTTAAAATGGTGAAATTTGCGATAAAAAAACGACATGTTTGAGATAAATCAACATGTCGTCTATATTATTTTCGTTAATAAAATACCTGGTTTTTATATTAGGTAGTTGATTTCCATTGCGGGTCGGACGCTTTCCGCAGGCGTCACGCTATTCCTGCTGGAGTCGCCTCCCCTCCATTCCAATCAACTCGTTATAAAACTTACTGAAGGCATCTTATATTATAAGGTGATATTAATTATTCTGTAACGGAATCGTCAGCGTGCCTGTTTCGCGCTTATCGTTTCCTGATTCCGGGAATTCAAATAGGTACGTAATTTGTTCAGCCGTTTCTTTTATTACGTAAAACTGAAAGTGCTCCATATTTTCCAGGAAATAACGGATGTCCTGCATCGCCATCAGCTCTCCTACTTCTTCATAATGTGCCAAGGCTTGCTTAAAGTAAGCGTTAATCAAATTTAAATCTTCTTCATTTGCTATACGAATATAATCTTTGCTCATATCATTTTAACTCCTCAACTAGATAATGACCTATTATAGCATAATTCCAATAGAGAATAGGAAGCTGCTGCCGATCGATTTGAAGGTCAATTATTTTCTAGTAAATTTTATCACTTAAACGCCTGTGCGGCTTTAACAGCTTTGTGCCATCCTGTAAATAATGTTTCGCGCTGCTCTTCATCCATTTCCGGCTCGAATTGGCGATTAAGTTGCCAATGATGTTGCACTTCGTCGAGATTCTCCCAGAACCCGACAGCCAAACCTGCTAAATAGGCTGCGCCAAGTGCCGTTGTTTCATTGATTGAAGGACGTTCAACAGGCACGTTTAAAATATCCGACTGGAATTGCATTAAAAAGTCGTTCATAACAGCACCACCGTCAACGCGTAATTTCATTAATTCGATGCCTGAATCTGATTCCATCGCTGACAATACATCGCGGGTTTGATAGGCAAGTGACTCCAATGTCGCACGGATAAAATGTTCCTTCGATGTGCCGCGTGTTAAACCGAATACTGCACCGCGCACTTCACTTTCCCAATACGGTGTTCCCAATCCGACAAATGCCGGTACAACATACACACCATCCGTATCTTTTACACGTGCTGCATACGCTTCACTTTCAGAAGATTTCCGGAACATACGAAGCCCGTCACGAAGCCACTGAATTGCAGAACCTGCTACAAAGATACTTCCTTCAAGTGCATATGTCACTTTTCCGTCATAGCCCCACGCGATAGTTGTAAGTAGGCCGTGCTCCGATTTTACCGCTTCCTCACCTGTATTCATCAGCATGAAACAACCGGTACCGTAAGTATTTTTTACCATTCCTTGTTCATAGCAAGCTTGACCGAATAATGCTGCCTGCTGGTCTCCGGCGATACCCGCGATTGGTACACGGTGACCAAAGAAGTGATTACCCGCAATTTCCCCGTATATTTCTGAGGACGGTTTTACTTCCGGAAGCATTGATGCAGGAACACCTAAAATGTTCAGCAATTCCTCATCCCACTTTAATTCGTAAATATTATACATTAATGTTCGCGAAGCATTCGAGTAGTCTGTCACATGAACAGCTCCTTCTGTAAGCTTCCAAATAATCCATGTATCAATTGTTCCGAATAAAAGGTCACCCGCTTCCGCTTTTTCTCGTGTTCCTTTTACATTGTCCAGTATCCATTTTACTTTCGTGCCAGAAAAATAAGCATCGATGAGCAAACCGGTTTTATTACGGAACAGCTCATTATGCCCTGCTTCCTTTAAAGAATCACAAATTTCCGCAGTTTGGCGTGATTGCCATACGATGGCATTATATACCGGTTCACCCGTATTTTTATCCCACACAACAGTCGTTTCGCGCTGGTTTGTAATCCCGACTCCTTCGATTTGTGACGCCTGAATATTATTTTCCGATAATACTTTCGCGATTACCGATAAAATCGAACTCCAAATTTCCTTTGCATTATGCTCAACCCAACCCGATTTCGGGAAATATTGTTTAAATTCCTGTTGTGCTGTATGAACGATATCCCCTTTTTTATTGAATAAAATGGCACGTGAACTCGTCGTACCCTGATCTAACGCCATAATATACTTGTCCATTATACGATCTCCTTTTTAGCGGATTTAGATTGTGTGATAAATGCAATGACACAAATGACAACAAATAATGTTGTAAACAACCAAAATGCCACTGAATTTTCATTTAAAAAGAATTGTTTGTAAAACAGTGCGCCTGTAACGCCACCTATAATCGGCCCGACAATTGGCACAAAGGCATAAGACCAGTCCGAATCTCGCTTACCTGGTATCGGTAAGAAGAAATGCGCGATGCGGGGTCCTAAATCACGGGCAGGGTTGATAGCATAGCCTGTAGGTCCGCCTAAACTCATACCTATGGCGATCACAATAATACCAACAAGCAACGGATTAATACCATCCGCCAATGAATTACCACCTAATGCCAAAATTCCTAATAATAATATAAAAGTCCCTATCATTTCTGTTACCATGTTTGCCAAAGGATGACGAATGGCAGGAATTGTAGCAAAAACGGCTAATTTTGCATCTTGATCTTTCGTTTGTGACCAGTGTGGCAAATAGGCAATATATACGATAATTGCGCCGATAATGGCTCCTAATATTTGTGCAATAATATACATCGGAACATCCGCCCATGGGAAGTCACCAATTGTTGCAAATGCTATTGTCAATGCAGGGTTTAAGTGGGCACCACTTATTCCGCCTACAGTATATGCCGCGATTGCCACGGCAAAACCCCAGGCGATCGTAATTACGACCCAGCCGCTATTTTCCGCTTTGGAAAATTTCAGCAAGGAACCAGCAACAACCCCGCCTCCTAAAATAATTAAGATCATCGTTCCTACTAATTCTGCTAAAAATGTTGACATTCCCTTCGCCTCTTTTCACTAATTCATTGTTACGTCTAATAGTTCCTGTTCTAGTTGGTCTGTATGCTGCTGCTTTTCTTCTGCTGTCCAGTTTAGGTAGTCGCTCATTTCATCAATAACAAGCTGTTTATATTGTTTCACTAGGTGGATATTAAATAGTAGTGCACCGGTACGACGTACGAAAAAGTCGGACGGAGTACATGCACTTTCCTCGTTTATCGCATAGTACAGCTGACCGTAAACGATCGGCGGTAAGTTCCCTTTTGCCTGTTTAATATAATCGAATACTTTGTCAACATTAGTACCGTAGAATTTTGCTAAATAACGGCTCTTCTCTTCCGTTAACCCAAGGTCCTGGCCTTTCTCCGTCCGTTTTTCAACAAACGATTCAAAAAATTTCGAGCCGCTCGTTTCCCCGCCCGAAATAGGAAGATTTTTTGTAATGGATTTGCCGTATATCATCTGATATTCGTCGTTTAATTGTTTTACGACAAGATCGACAATTTTTTCCGCCATTTTACGATAGCCTGTCAGCTTTCCTCCTGCAATCGTTATCAGTCCACTTTCCGATTGCCAAATTTCATCTTTACGTGAAATTTCCGACGGTCCCTTACCTTCTTCGTGGATAAGCGGTCTTACCCCTGCCCATGCCGATTCGATTTTATCTTCTGTCAGCTGCAGTTGAGGGAACATATAATGAATCGCATCCATAATATATTGTCGATCCTCTTTTGTTACTTTTAGGTCTGCAGGATCCCCTTCATAAAATGTATCTGTTGTTCCTACATATGCTTTGCCATCCCGCGGAATCGCAAAAATCATACGTCCATCTTTTTCGGTATCAAAATAGATCGCCTGCTGCAGCGGGAAATCATCCTCGTCGAAAACGAGATGCACACCTTTTGATAAAATAAGATGTTTATTATTAAGTTCCCCATCTAATTTTCGTACATCATCAACCCATGGTCCTGCCGCATTGACGACTTTCTTTGCTCGAATTTCATATTGTTCGCCAGTGAGTTGATCTTCCACTGTCACTTTAGAAAAGGCCACGTTATTTGCTTCAATACCGACAACTTTCAAGTGATTCATTGCGATTGCCCCGTTGGCAACAGCTGCCTTCATTACTTCAATTGTCAGTCGCGCATCGTCTGTACGATATTCGACATAAACGCCGCCACCGAGTAGACCGTCCTTTTTAATAAGTGGTTCACGGGCAATCGTTTCATCTGCAGAAAGCATAAAACGTCGTTCATCCTTTTTGACATTCGCTAAAATGTCGTATACTTTCAATCCAAGCGCTGTCGAAAACGAACCAAATGTCCCTCCTTTATGGAAGGGAAGCAACATCCATACAGGTGTTGTTACATGTGGTCCGTTTTCATAAACAATTGCCCGCTCTCGACCAAGCTCTGCAACCTCTTTTATTTCGAATTGTTTTAAGTATCGCAGGCCGCCGTGCACAAGTTTTGTCGATCGGCTACTCGTTCCTTCCGCAAAGTCCTGCATTTCTGCCAACCCTACTTTCAGCCCTCGTGTTGCTGCATCAAGTGCAATCCCTGCACCTGTAATACCCCCACCAATAACAAATAGATCAAAGGTGTCTTCTATAAATGTTTTTTTCAGTCGCTCTCTTGCATTTGCAGAAAAGTTTCCCATACCGTTTTCCTCCTTACCAAATGAAGCTTTAAATCTATACCCTATTTTCACCTTGTTCATATCCTAAAATTCACAAAAATATGAAAAAACATTTTAAATTAAAGCCTTAGCTCTTTAGGGGACGAAAAAAAAACCGAGCCTCAATTTAATTGAGCTCGGTTCATGTTTATACGATTATTCTGCGTCTTTTGAAGTTTCGAACTGGATCCCTGTAATGTGGATGTTCACTTCGCTTGTTTCGATGGCTGTCATATTTAAAATGGCTTGTCGAATCGTTGTTTGCACTTCTTTCGCCACTTTAGGAATGGCATAACCATATTTTACAGTGCAGAATACATCAATGACAATATTGCCTTCTTCAGACATCGCTGACTTGATGCCTTTCGAATGGACTTTTTTACCGAAACGCTCGGCAACACCTGATGCGAAATTTCCGCGTGTTGCTGCGATTCCTTCCACTTCTGTTGCAGCGATACCTGCGATAACTTCAATTACTTCTGGCGCGACTTCAATCTTCCCTAATTCTTCTTTACCAACCGGTGTTGGTTGTACGAATGCTACTTGTTGTTTCTCAGCCATTTGCGATACATCCTCTCTTATGTAAACTAATGGATTTCTAACGCTTGTTACTTTAAATCCTTATGTTCAGTATACTACAATTATAGACTGGATGTAGAACCGTTACGCCACATTTTCTAAATTTGGCACTGGTTATCCATTATTCCATGCATACTGTCCGTCATTCGGATCAACTAATTTAATGTCATACACTTCACAGTAATGTTTTGCTACAAATAATATTTCCTGACGCACTTGAAGCATAATACCTGTATCATTCGTCTCGACAAAGTATCGGATGAGAATACGACAACTTGTCGGCATCAGCTCATCCATCGCCACATGAATGATTTTTTTCGAGATTTTGGGATGTAATGAAATTTGCTCACGTACCGATTCCATAAATTTCACAATACTTCCCTCATTATTTTCATTAGAAATATGCAGGAAATGCTCCACTTTTCTTTCTGTCCGATTCGACAAATTGTAAATCGGTCGATTGACCAAATACGAGTTTGGTACATATACAGTCCCTTTATCGGATGTTTGAATGACCGTACTGCGCAAATTAATATCCTGTATCGTCCCGTCGATTTTTTCGTCACTCGACATAACCCAATCCCCGATCTGGAATGGTTTATCCAAAGCAACACTCATCCCGCCGAATATATGTGCGAGCGTATCACGAATACCAAATGCAAGCGCAACACCAGTTAATCCAATCGCAGTTAAAAACCCGTTTAAATTAAAGTTCCACAGTGACGCAATTGTAAACATGGCAATTACCATAACCGCAACTTTACTCATCCTTAAAAAAAACGGTGTTAAAATATCCTGATCTTTCCCTGTTTCAAAACGGTGCGGATTTTTTAAATAAAAACCGAGTACATCATACAGCGCTTTAAACGCAAAAAATACATACACTGAATCGATATAAATACCGAGTTTCGCATTATCAAATAGCCATACTTCCACTAATAGGGATGCGGCCATCACAATCAGGCTGAAAATAATGGCATTACGTATTGATGGATATACACTTTTAGTAATGTCACCCAAAACCGGATGATTTTTTTTATTGAACAAATCCGCGATTTTGAATAGCAGCGGCCGGATCATGAATCGAATGCCGAGTAAACCAACGACAATTATTGCAGCAGCCGCCAGACCATCTGCTACAGTCGGTGCGGTAACAGACGGAATTAACCATTTTATCGATTCCCACATAACAATCACCTTCTTAAACCTTCTTTACAACTACAAGACAAAATCATACCATGTAAAGAAACGATTTACATCGAAAATCGTTCCACTGATAGTCAATTCGAATGGAGGGTTATTTATGACTGAACTTAACAAACAATTTCTGCTTTTAGAACAACAACTTATGTATTACAAAAAGGAGGACTTTATCAGCCTTTTGAGTGAGGATTTTATAGAATACGGATCATCCGGAGGCATTATGGAGAAACCTTTCCTACTGAATGAATTAACAGATCAAGGTATTGAAGAATGTTTATTTACAGTTACGAATTTCCAGGCAATTCCCATTGCAGAGCAGCTTGTGCAAACCCGATTCGTTACTACAAATCGCACGAATGGCAACAGTCAAAACCGGAGTTCCCTTTGGCGCAATGAAAACGGGACATGGCGGATGTTCTTTCACCAAGGCACACCAATAAAATAAAAAAACCGCCCTTATGTGTAAAGAGCAGCATTTCATTACTTTTTAAATATTTCTTTATATTGATGCGATGTTGTGATAGCAATTGTCAGAGCACCCTTACTGTAATACGATTTAATTAAAAACGGAGCCCCGCTCGTATTTTGAAACTTGAAATCGAGCGATCCGTAAGAAACCGTCGCATCCCTGCCTGTCGGGACATAACCGATGTTCAATGAATGGTGATGCCTTTCTGTAATGCGAATTCCTAACTGGTCGACGGCATTAAATAATGTAGAGGACGTTTGGCAAATTCCACCACCAATCCCCATTACAAGCTCCTTATTAATAATTTCAGGTGCCGGTTGATAACCTTTTTCCATCGTTCGCTCTCCAACCATTGTGTTAAAGGAAAAATAATCTCCATCCCCAACTAATATATTATGGATGGCATTTGAGGAAAGCTCGATATTTTCACTTCTTCCGCTTTGTGCCCCATTAAAATAAGTCGTAAACGATGCAACGGTCACATCATCTAAGGAAGGTATGTCTATATCCAGATCAGTTTCCAATATATACAGCGGTAAAAAAATATGATCTCCTTTTGGTGAAGCTGTTAATATTTTGTCGACCAATTCACTTTCTTTTAATACGATACCTGGATTTCCTTCAACAATAACGTCCCCGTTCTCCCCGACTTTATGAAGCACCATTATCTGATCATAGCCGGTCCTTTCTTTAGTCCCTCTGGCTAAATCTCTCGCTATTTTTTTTACGTTAGCTTTGTACAGTTCGCCATCCGTACCGTAACCTAATAATTGTGGTGTGAACGACTTCACGATTTCCATTGTTCTCGGATCGATCAATGTAATGACAGCTGGATAGATAAGCGGATATTCTCCGACAATCGCTTCACTTTCAGGCAACGGTGCGGTAGTTGAAGCTTCAATTTGCTGTTCTTCACCGGTTACTGAATCACCAGAATACGACGCTTTTTCACACCCTGTAAGTAAACAAAGACCGATTAGTACTAAATAAATGAAGTTTTTTTTCATTTTATTTCCCCTATCTATAAAAGCAAAGATCTCATAGCTTATTCAGAAATTCAACTTCTGTTAACAGAAGCAATGCCACTAAACGTCCATGTATATTGAATATGGGATACCGTCACTTTTATAGACAGCGAGAATGGAATCCATCTTTATTGTTTTCTTTGCTTTGCTTCTTTTTCCCATCTTGCCAAGGCTGGATATGGATCAAATGCCCACTCTGTACGACCATTAAATTTATAAATTCCATAATGGAGATGTGGAGGGAATTTTCCAGCTGTTCCTTCTTTTCCGTACCCTGTGCTTCCAACATAGCCGATAATTTGTCCTGCCTCGACAATATCGCCTTCTTTGAGTCCTTTTTGGAAATAAGCGAGGTGTGCATAATAATGATACGAGTTATGGTTATCACGAATACCGACACGCCAGCCACCAAACTGATTCCAGCCCATCACTTCAATTACACCGTATGACGTTGAATAGACCGGTGTGTTGTACGGAGCAAAAATGTCTGTTCCTTCATGAATTCTTCGGCCACCCCATCCGCGATTCGCTCCCCATGTCCCTCTATAGCTGTAATCGGCATAAGTTGCTAGCGGAAATGTATGATTATCTAAATTGATTGTTCCGAATTTCTCATATAATTTTGCAATAACAAGTATTTGATTCACTGATAGTTCATTTTTATAATAGTCCCATAATGCCAACTTAAAATTATCCTCACCATAGCCATACTGTCTTAAATATTTTGCTAATGTAAACAACACATCCCTATCATCGGATCGGTCTGCCACCCCATCTCCATTTCCATCCATACCACTTCCATGAAAATAAGCAATTGAAAACGGGGATGTATCATCGCCCGCCGGATTTAAAATACCGGACCAAAATTCATCCGAAAATTGAATGGCAATGACACTTTCCCGTTTTGGTATATCCTTTCGCACTTCCTGAATATTACGTTCAAACTGATCGACGGCAGCTAAATAATACCAGGGCAATAATATATTTTCATGCTGAATATAGTAGTCCATCCTTTTTTGCATTAGCTGTTCTTTTGTCAAGGTGGTGTCCTCTTCAGAAGAAGCATCGGCAACCGGCATAAATCCTAAGATAAAAATGGCCGACATCATCAATGCAATACGGTATTTCATCATTTCCCCTCCTCTACGATATGTTGTTTCGTATCATTTTGTAATCGGATCATTTGTGAAATTGTGATAAATCGGTAGCCTTGTTTTTTTAGTTCAGGCAAAATTTTCTCCAACGCTTGAACCGTCTGTTCACGATTGCCTCCTCCGTCATGGAACAAAACAACATTTCCATTTCCAAGACCGTTCAATACCGTATTTACTATTTTATTTACACCTGGATCTTTCCAGTCTTCTGTATCCTGATGCCATGACCACATAACAATCTTATAGCCATTTTTGACGGATTCTTTAACGAGTTCATCTGTATAATAACCTTCAACCGGTCGGAATAAATTTGGTTTCACCCCTGTTATGCTGAAAATTGTATCGGATGTTTGATTAACCTCTTCTATAATGGGTGAAACTGATTTTGTAAAAGGATGTGTGTACGTATGATTGGCGATCTCATGTCCACTTTCATGCATCCGCAAAACGAGTTCGGGGCTTTTTTCAGCCAATTGCCCCACGATAAAAAACGTTCCCTTCGCCTCATATTGTTCAAGTAAATCGAGTATTTGACCGGTATATTTCGGATGCGGCCCATCATCAAATGTCAGGGCCACTACCTTTTCATCCGTTTCAATATCCCAAATAATCTGTCCTGTTTCTTCATAATAGTCCCGTCCTTTTGCTTCACCAAGACTATTGAAAACATACATAGCTGCAAATATAAATAAAAGGACTAAAAATAAAATAAAAGCAATTCTTTTCCATTTTTTTCTTTGCATTTAATCACATCCTTAATTGATTTCCTCTGCATTAGTATTTAAAGAAAAGCTAAAAAGATGTATTCAATTTAAAGTGAAAATAAACCATTTGTGTTTTTAAAATAAAAACAGAGCCTGACGCGCCACTTTTATAACTAGATAATCCTTTTTATGTATAATAGGAAGTCATAAATCAAAAAAAGTGCCGCTTCAGTAAGAAGCAGCACTTTTATTAATGTGGTAAATAGATTAACTGTAAAATAAACAGAACGGCAAAAATATATACGAGCGGATGTACTTCACGCCCACGCCCTTTTACAAGCATAATTAACGGATAGCTGATAAAACCGAGTGCAATCCCTGTAGAAATACTTGATGTAAGTGGCATTGATAAAATAACTAAAAATGCCGGGAACGATTCTTCAATTTCATCCCAATTCATATTTTTTACGACACCGATCATTAAACTACCAACGATAATTAATGCAGGAGAAGTAATAGCAGCAACACCTGATAATGAACCGACAAGCGGTCCGAAAAATGAAGCAATGATGAACAGTACGGCAACAGTTAATGCAGTTAAACCTGTACGGCCGCCAACTGCAACACCAGAACCTGATTCCAAATATGCTGTTGATGGGCTTGTCCCGAACATCGCACCAGCAGTTGTTGCAAGTGAATCGGAAACAAGTGCTTTACGTGCACGCGGAAGTTTTCCGTCCTTCAATAATCCTGCCTGCTTTGATACACCGATTAACGTCCCAGTTGTATCAAATAAAGTAACTAAAATGAATGAAAAAATCACACCGTAAAGACCGTATTCAATCACTTCAGAAATCGCAGTTATTGGATTGAATACGATCAATCCTTCCGGTAAATGCGGAAGCGCCACTACTTTATCGATTGTAAGCTGTCCTGTGAACATCGCAATAATTGCAGTCACGATCATCCCGATAAAAATTGCACCGTTCACTTTACGTGCCATTAACGCGACTGTAATGAACAACCCGATAAACGTCAATAATGGGGCCGGCTCTGAAATATTACCAAACTTAACTAAATTCGATTCATCAGCTACGACAATACCGGACATACGCAGCCCGATGAACGCGATAAATAATCCGATCCCCGCAGTAATCGCCAATTTCAGGTTTTCCGGTATGGCTGTAATGAGCTTTTCGCGGAATGGCGTTAAACTAATAATAATAAATATAATACCTGCAACAAATACTGCTGAAAAGGCAGTAGTATACGTAATCTCTCCATTTGAAGCTAATACAACAGTATAAGTAAAATATGCGTTTAATCCCATACCCGGAGCAACGGCAATCGGATAGTTCGCACAAAGCGCCATCCAGCCAGTTCCGATAACTGCTGCGATAATTGTAGCCATAAATACTTGATCGACCGGAACTCCAGCACCTGATAAAATAATCGGGTTAACAATGATGACATAAGCCATCGTTAAAAATGTCGTTAATCCCGCAAATAATTCACGCTTTACTGTTGTCCCATTTTCTTTTAACTGAAACATTTGCAATCCTCTTTTCAAAACACGAACAATTTTTAAGAACTTATATATAATATTCGTTTCTATAGTAAAATGCAATCCATTCTGAGCATTTTTTTAAATAGGGAAAATTGGTTATTTTCAGAAATTTATTTTGTTGTTCTTTTAGCTCTCTCTTTGAGTTTTTTCTTCCTTTAAATAACGAGAAAAATTTCCTTTATCCTTCTGCTGAAATCTGCTCATTTCTTCTATCATACTTTACCCAAATTATGATATTTTACAGCTATAAAATAAGAAAAACGGTTGCTGTGGACGCAACCGTTTCCAATATTCATTATTTTTGCTTTGATAGGAATGAGTCATATCGCTGTATAAACGATGAAATCTGCGCACGAGTTAAAGGTTTGTCACTTCCGTATTCTTCAACATTAGGCTTTACAGTAAGCCCATTCTTAATGAAAAATTGAATCGCTGCTTCTTCGCTTACTGTTTTCCCATAGTAGTAAGAAGCCATCAATTGTGCCAGTTTCCCGCGTTTGATACCTTCATTCGCTAAATTTCTTAAGTCTTTTGGTTCTTCCTTTGCCAACACAGGCAGATTATGCTTTTTCGCCAAGTTGTATACTTTACTTTTCCCCCATGATGATGTGCTCTTAATATTAGCCAAGGCATCTTTTTCAGCATAACGGAAGAAAATTGTTAGGAAGTGATATTCTGTTAAAGGACTGTTCGGTTTTAGAAGCGTTTCGAATTTATTTGTTTTTGCATACCATTCATTACTGTAACCTTTTATTAGACCTTTATCGATTGCCCATATCATATCCTCAGCTGCACTACTGAAGTCAGCATATTTTTTAAAATACTCCGAGTAATCCGGATTAGGGTCTACCGGTGTTACAGGAGTTGGTGTCGGTTCAGGTGTCAATGTTGATTCTGCGTAGTCTAGATAACTAGACGCTACATACCCCTCTGACCCGTCACTTCTTTTCACCGGATACCAGACAAAATGATTTTTCTTCGAAGGTACTTCTTCATATTCAAAAGGACCTGTAATAGTAACCGTTTCACCTTTACTTAAAGTTCCCTTAGAAGGGCTATCCGTAGTAGGTCTTGTTCTAACCGTAACATTCGTTGTAGCACTTACTTTTTGACTTTTTTCAAAAGAATACTTTGATTTTGTTAAAGGTAAATCAAAGTTATAGTTCATCTCTAAAAACTTAATATTATCTCTACTGTTAGAGTCATATTGGAAAGTATCGCTTGTAAAAGGCAGCTCTTGTAAGTCGATTAATTCATACTTCTCAACAAACCCAAGAATCTTTTCCTGATATGCTTTTGCATTTCTTTCACCAGTTGATTGCTCAATCGGGCTATTTACTGGCTTCGTACCATTATATGCCATGATCGCGAAGTACCAAGATTCCAGGTCGTCTCTGTCACCACTATTGATTTTAGGTAAATCCGATCGATCAAACATTTTATCAAGAATTTTCACACCCGATTCAATATTATAAACAAGATCGCTTTTCAATCTTTCTTCATTGTAGCCTGCCTGGTTTGTAATTTGCATTAAGCCAATTCCATTATCAGCAGTTACAATTGTTTTGCCGTTGTTATCGAAATGACGCCAATTTCCACTTTCACCTTCCGCTATTGCCTTAACAATTTCAGGCGGGACATTATAATTCAGTGCTGTTTCAGTTAACAGGCAGTTCGTAGTGGCGTAATCCGGGTTTACATTTGATGCCGTATCATAGTCACATGCAGTTGCTATATCTTTCGCGAATACGTTGTTATCATTATTAATAGATAGAGTGATCGCACCAATGGCAATTGCGCCTAACAATGGTTTGAATATTTTTTTCATATGTACTTATTACACTTCCTTTTATATTTTCTAAAATTAAAAGATTCACATATATGTTAACATATACCAAACTTTTCAGATAGGGGTAACATTCCGGTTACTATAATCCCTGAACAGCTATTTGCCTCTTTGCCTCCTCCCTTAGTCTTTTAATAGCTATCCCACCTACAGACGGTAAAACTGTAAAATAGTTTCAAAAAAAATATAAAAAACCCTCTAATTTAAAATTAGAGGGTTAAATCGTGAGTAAAAGCCGATTAAGCTTTTGCTTTCACATCTAAAATATCATTCTCTTCCAAGAACTTCGTGTTGAATTTCGCTGATTTGAATACGTCGTTGTTCATTAAAGCTTGGTGGAATGGAATTGTTGTGTTAATTCCAGGTCCAGCTACTTCAAATTCCGATAACGCGCGGTTCATTTTCGCGATTGCTTCTTCACGAGTGTCAGCATGAACGATCAATTTTGCGACCATTGAATCGTAGTATGGTGGGATCGTATAACCTGCATAAACTGCAGAATCGATACGCACACCATATCCGCCTGGTACTACATACGTATCTACAGTACCTGCTGAAGGCATGAAGTTTTTGTATGCATTTTCGGCGTTAATACGGCATTCAATTGCCCAGCCGTTAATTTTGATGTCTTCTTGCTTGAACGGCAGTTCTTGACCAGAAGCGATTTTTAATTGTTGTTGTACTAAGTCAACACCTGTGATCATTTCTGTTACAGGGTGCTCAACTTGAATACGTGTGTTCATTTCCATGAAGTAGAAGCGATCTTCCTGGTAATCGTAGATGAACTCGATAGTACCAGCACCTTCATAGTTACAAGCTAATGCTGCTTTAACAGCCGCTTCGCCCATTTCTGCACGGCGCTCTTCAGATAGTGCCGGAGATGGCGCTTCTTCTACAAGCTTTTGCATACGGCGTTGAACCGTACAGTCACGTTCGCCAAGGTGTACAACATTACCGTGGCTGTCCGCTAACACTTGGATCTCGCAGTGACGGAAATACTCGATGAATTTCTCTAAATACACACCAGGGTTGCCGAATGCAGCCGCTGCTTCTTTTTGAGTAATTTCGATTCCTTTTACAAGATCTTCTTCTGTGCGTGCAACACGGATCCCTTTACCGCCACCACCAGCAGTTGCTTTAATGATGACTGGGTAACCGATTTTTGCAGCCCATTCTTTACCTGTTTCGATACTTGGCACAATGCCTGTACCAGGAACTAACGGAACGTTTGCCGCTTCCATTGTGTCACGTGCAACATCTTTAATCCCCATGATTTTAATCGCATCCGAAGAAGGACCGATAAATTTAATACCCGCGTTTTCACAAGCTTCAGCAAATGCTGCGTTTTCCGCCAAGAAACCATAACCTGGGTGGATTCCGTCAGCACCTGTTTTTTGCGCTACCCCTAAAACTGCTGGGAAACTTAAATACGAATCTTTCGATAACTTTGGTCCGATACAATATGCTTCATCCGCAAGCTTTACATGCAATGCATCCGCATCTGCTTCAGAATATACTGCGACCGTTTGAATACCTAGCTCTTTACATGCACGAATAATACGTACTGCAATTTCGCCTCGGTTTGCGATTAATACTTTTTTCATTGGTATATACGCTCCTTATTCAGCTTTTACTAAAAATAATGGTTGACCGTATTCTACTAATTGGCCATCTTGAACTAAGATTTCTACGATTTCACCTTTAATTTCAGCTTCGATTTCGTTGAATAATTTCATTGCTTCTACGATACATACGATTGACTCGTCGCCTACTTTGTCGCCTACTTTTACATATGCTGGTGATTCCGGGTTTGGAGACTGATAGAATGTTCCAACCATTGGAGACGTGATTTTATGTAAATCAGCCGTGTTTTCTACTGGTGTTGCTGGTGCTTCTGCTTTAGGAGCTGGTGCAGGTGCCGCTTCCACTTGTACTGGAGCAGGTGCTGCAACTGCTGCTGCAACCGGTGCTGCTTCTTGTACTTTTTTAGGAGCCGCTACTTCTGTAACACCGTTGTTTTTCTTTAGTTTAACCTTTGCGCCGTCCGCTTCATATACAAACTCGTCGATTGATGAAGCATCTACTAATTTAATAATTTCTCGGATTTCTTGAACTTTGAACATCTTTAACTCTCCCTTTAAAAAAAGTAATAACAATACAAACCCTATTTTATAATTTTTCGGACTATTTTGAAACAAATAATTTTAAATAGCTCAAAAATAGGCATAAAGCAGAACAATCGTATATTAAGACAAAGAAAAATATTTGCAACTGCTATATAACACATTTACTGCTTTACTATAATATGACGTCCTTTTAATTAAAAGGTTCGAATTCTACGCTAACATTTACATAATCCTTAAATTCAGAGCGCACAACGTATAAAATTTCATCTGCCAATTTCTCGGATACTTCATCTGACATAACTCGTACAGCAACTTTATCTCCTTCAATACGGACAAGGGCATCTGAATAGCCGATTGATTTAATAAGCATTTCCAGCATCGCTTCTGATGATTCTAATTTGATCAGTTCATCCATTTCATTGAATGCCTCATTCTTTTCTTCTGCTGTAAATTCATCAGCAGCAATCTTTTGTGTCAGCTGTTCTTTTTGTTGGCTGCGTTTGTTTGCTAATTCTAAACGTACTTCTTGGAATAAGTTGCTTTCTGAGTTCACTGGTTGTGTCAAGTTTTGATTAACCCCTAAAATATCTGTTTCATCAATCGTTTCATCAGAGAAGATCGTTAAAATATTCGGCGTATTGTCTTCAAAAATATAGAATACAGAAATTACCGCAGCTAAACTTACTACTGTTAAGAACCATACTGTTCGCTTTTTCACTTTCACTTGTTTTCCCCCTTAATTTGCATTGGCACTACTTGAATACGATGCGACGGAATTTGCAGAACATGCCCAACTGTTTCCTTTAGCATGGTTTTCACGTCGGTGCTATTCGCTCCTTGTGCCACGATGATGACACCGGATAGCTTTTTCTGTTGTGAGACAGACAAAAATTGCTGTTCACTTTGTTGATCATAGTGAAAATAAACCTGAACTTGTCCGACTGACTGAATTTCACTTAATAATTTTGCAAGCTGTTCCTCATTCGACTTATAACTTTCTCCTTTCTCTGATGGTGATAGAAACATGAATAAAAAGATAATGAATACTACGGCAATGACAATTAATAAGATAGGACGATTCGCTTGTTTCTTTTCCACATTATTAAGCGTATACGCCCCCTTCTCTACTAGATTTCAACATAATGTATGAACGAAACAAACCGGTTATGCAAAGAATGAAAGAATTGTGCTTGCGACGAATAAATACAGTGCGAGCTTTACATATACTTGCCATTGCCGCTCATCGGCAAAGATGAGAAGACTGCTGCCCAGTAAAATAAAAAGAAATAATTGGATCACGTTTTTCCCCCCATGGACATCTGCATAAAGAAAATAAATAACAGTACGATAAACATAATTGCGAAGCCAAGCAAAAATGCAACTGCACATAATACAAACATCGTCTTTCCAACATCATCAAACAGACCGCTCATACGCATATTTGTAAACGGTTCAATAATGGCACCAATAATTTTAAACAGCAGGGCATGCAGCAAAAGCACCGTCGCCGGATAAAAAGCCGCACCCCAAATAATTGTTAAAAAGGACAGTCCGACAAAGGTTGATACGGTTGACTGGGTTTTTTGGAAAAAAGACAGTCCTTCAACAATCAAACTGCCGATTAGCGGAATATTTTGCTCGATTAATTTTTTGATAGGAGATTTTAATGCATCATTCAGCTGAATAAAGGCGATACCGGAAAGCGTCAAAATTGAAGTCAATGCTACGACCGACGCAATCATGACGCTTAATATGGAGGAACGTATTAAATCTGCAGCTTTTGAAAAGGAAATGGCCGGATATATTTTTGTGCATACATCAAATACTAGTGCGAGGACAAGAGCAGGTATTGTTACTTTTGTACTGACAAATAAAATAACTTGGACAAATAGGATGATAATCGGGTTCCACGCAATCGCCGTAAACACGGTTTGAATCGTCAACAGCATAAATGACATGATCGGCAAAATAGCCATAAAGAAATTTTGAAGTATGGCAATGAGCTCATACAACACAACAAAGGCATCAACGACATTTTGCGCAAATACTACGATAAACAAAATAATAAATAACTGTTCAATCAACACGGTTTCATTCGGTACTAAAGCAAGTAGCAGTAAATACATCAAAATATAAATCGCTACAAGCAGCAAGGAAAACAATAAAGATTGAATAGGTTCTGTAAAAATCGAATAAATTGTCTGCATTACTGTAGCCTTTCTAATAATTGGATTAATAGCTGAAATTTCGGTTGTAGCAGATTGATCCAATATAACACTGCGGTCATGCGAATGGACAATGTAACTAATGTCGCAAAAGCTTCATATTCAAATTGATCTAATAGCTGACAGATTAATTCATTCAGCAAAAAGAGTAATGCCGTGAAAAGCAGTCCCTTACTGTATGGAACATTATTGAAAATAACTGCGAGTCGCTGCCAAAGCGGGATGAGTTGCTCTCGGACAACAAATTGGAAAAAAATAAAGAAAGCGATGACGACAATGATTGAATGCAGCTTGTCCATCGTCTGTTTCAAAATTAAAAACAGAACTAAATAAATGACACTTGCAAATAGCGCAATCATTTAGCTAGACTGCCGTCAACCATTGAAAAAATACGACAATTTCTTGAAAGAACAAGCGCAAAAATCGAATTAATTCCATCGTCATATATAGGTACGCAATGAAAAACAAGAAAAACGAAAACTCTTTTTTTCCTAAATGCTCGAAGAATAAATGAAGAAGTGCAATAATCAACCCAATCCCTGCAACACGAAGCACATCTTGTAATTCCAATAAAGCCCTCCTTCCTTAACGAAACTATATGCAATATCCAAACAAATAAGCACAAAAAAACACTAACGAGAAAGTTTTTATCCTTTGTCATCAGTGTAAAATTTTTTACGGTAAGAGAGTTTCGATAATCTCTTTAACGGATGCTTCTTTAGCCAAATAACTATTTTCTCCCATCCAAAGAGACATATATTCACGGTTGTTTTGGCGGGCACTTTCTTTTCGGATCGGCTGTGTCAAATAATGCTGGACCGGATATGGAGCAGTAGTCGCTTCTTTTAATTGCTCGGTAAATTTATTTCTCAAACCGCGCGCATATTTGCCGGTAAATGCTTTTGTCAATGTCGTCGCTTGTTCTCCGGAATTTAAAATTGCCTCTTTATGTAGTTTTGGAGCCCCACATTCTGCAGCCGTCAATAACGCCGTACCGATTTGCACATATGATGCCCCTAATGCAAGCATGTCAGTAACTTGTGGCTTAGTCATAATTCCACCTGCTGCAATGACAGGGATTGAAACATTTTCTTTTGCGGCTTTCAGCAGATCGGAAGTTGAATGAAGTGCCATTGGTTCTATAAATGACCCCCGGTGTCCGCCGGCTTCTTTTCCTTGGACAACGACTGCATCCAGTCCAGCCTGTTCAACTGCATTGGCTTCTTCCACTGAAGTTGCTGTGCCGATCAAGTATACGCCCTTTTGTTTAAGTGTTGATACAGTTTCGCCATCGGGTAAACCAAATGTGAAGGAGACGATCATTACATCTTCTTCAAGAATTGCCTGTACTTGGTCTTGAAAAACGTCGGTTGTTGGAATAGCTGCCGGAATTTCGATGTTCAACTCCTCATAGATGGGCTGTAATGCCTCTCGTGCATATTGTAGTAATTCGGGATCTGTTTTCGGCTGTTCCGGTACAAACAGATTCACATTAAAAGGTTTTGCAGTTAATGCTTTTACTCCCTGTATAAATTGCTTCGTTTCTGCGCCGTTCAAATACCCTGCGCCAATTGAACCTAATACACCTGCCTCACAGCATGCCGCTACAAATTCAGGGGTTGTAATGCCTGCCATTGGTGCCTGTACAATCGGTTTATCAATCGGTAATTTTGCCATCAAAAACAATCCACTCCTTTCTTTGATTATACCTACCCTTCCATTAGCAAGCTATAATTTGGGATATTTTTCATTGCTTTTCTAAAGCAGCACAACAAAAAAGACAGAAATATTGTATTCCTACAATACCCCTGCCTTTATCACTTTTGTTTTAGTGCAATTATGCGCGTGAAACGTAAGTACCTTCAGTTGTGTTGATGATTAATTTGTCGCCTTGGTTAACGAAGAATGGTACGTTTACCATTAATCCAGTTTCCATTTTAGCTGGTTTTGAACCGCCTGAAGCTGTATCGCCTTTAATACCAGGCTCTGTTTCAGCAACTTCTAAAGTTACTGTATTTGGTAATTCAAGACCTAACATTTCACCTGAATATGTTTGGATATGAACTTCCATGTTCTCTAATAAGTAGTAAAGTTCGTCTTCGATTTGAGCAGCAGCTAATGTTGTTTGGTCATATGACTCTAAGTCCATGAATACGTGCTCATCACCTTGTGCATATAGATATTGCATTTTGCGGTTTTCGATCATTGCTTTTTCTACTTTTTCACCAGCACGGAAAGTTTTTTCTGTTACGTTGCCGTTACGTAGGTTACGTAATTTAGAACGTACGAATGCAGCACCTTTACCTGGTTTTACGTGTTGGAATTCTAGTACGCGGAATAAGTTACCGTCAACGATAATTGTTAAACCTGTACGGAAATCGTTTACTGAGATCATGAATTATTTCCTCCAAATTATAAAATGATTAATTCTTTAGTCGAATGTGTTAGTACTTCATTACCCGTATTTGTGATTAAAATATCGTCCTCAATTCGAACGCCACCAATTCCAGGAATGTATACTCCCGGTTCAATTGTTACAACCATATTAGGCTCCAGCACTGTATTGGAACGGAATGATAACCCAGGTCCTTCATGCACTTCAAGGCCGATACCGTGACCAGTCGAGTGACCGAACGCTTCACCTAAGCCTTTTGATTTTAAATAATCTCGTGCTACAGCGTCCGCTTCGATCCCTGTCATACCCGGACCAACTTTTTCAAGCGCAAGAAGCTGAGACTCGAGCACAGCATTGTACATTTCTACCAACTTATCTGATGGTTGGCCTACAGCGATTGTACGTGTAATGTCCGAAATGTATCCATTATAGTAAGCACCAAAATCAAGTGTTACAAAATCGCCCGTTTCAATAACTTTGTTTGTCGCAACACCGTGCGGCAATGCAGAACGTAATCCGCTTGCAACAATAATATCAAACGAAGAACTTGTAGCACCTTGTTTACGCATGAAAAATTCTAATTCATTCGATACGTCAAGCTCTGTAATGCCAGGCTTGATGAAATTTAAAATATGTGTAAATGCATTGTCTGCAATTTCACATGCAACCTTAATAATATTAATCTCTTCTTCAGTCTTAATCAAGCGAATTTTTTCAATTAAACCTGAAACTGGCACGAAATCAACATTCACTGCCGAATTGTATACTTCATATGTACCATACTGCATGGCATCTTTTTCGAATGCCAATGATTTTACACCCATTGCCGCCACTTGTTTTGCCACTTCTTCATGGATCGGTCCGCTATGCTGAACTACACGGAATTCCTTTACTTGCTCTGATGCTTGTTCTGTATAGCGGAAATCTGTGATAAATACAGCATCTTGCTGTGAAACGACTGCTACACCAGACGTACCAGTGAAGCCTGTCATATAACGGCGGTTGTATTCATTCGTAATGAGTATTGCTTCGACATTGTTCTCGATTAGTGCTTGACGTAGTTTAGTAAGTTTCATCTGTTTTCATTCCCCTTTTGTTTGTTGTAAAAACTTGCAGTTGGCCATTAAATTGCCGGATCTGCAAATTTGTCCTGCCTTCATTCACAGAAACTTTGGCGTCACGCGATGCAATACTCCTATGTCTTTAAGCCCCTGAAAATACACTTTAAAAGGGACCTGAATACAAGCAGCTTCATTGTGAACGCTTCTTTTTATACTGTCCCTATTTTATCACAGACTTTTCAGACATCAATACTTTCGACTAACGAAATAATGTGATTGTACGGTATCTGGCCGTTTCTACGATTAATCGCATCGAAGTCACAACTACAATGAAAAATGGGATCGAGAATTTTTTGAATGATGACCATTCAATAGGTAGATTTAAGATTTGCCACTCCAGTATTGCTGCAATGACAATTCCTAAAATAAGTGAAAGTAAAAAAGGCGGTACCATAACAAGCAGCTGTGTTACAACCAACAATATAAAAGCAACAATGGCTATAATTAAAAATAAAATGACCCAACGCTCAAAAGCCGTCCATTCGAACCATTCCAATTTTTTTAAAAATGAAACCGGATGCCATTTAATAAAATGAAATAAGTGCAAGCCTTTTAAGCTTACTGTCACAATAAATGATGTAAATAATGCCGTGACAAACAAATGCATGACAAAAACTCCTTTTTTTGACTCAGTATGACCGAATGTAAAAAAACTATTCGAATGGATAGTGCTTTTCTCCAAAATTTAGTACAATATGAGGGTATAACAAAGAAAAGAGATGGATAGATTCCATTCTCCCGTCTAAAAATAGATTGAAATTTTATAAGAGAGTGGTGTCGAGCAAGTGAGTAATAATGCGCCAGTATATGGTGGGCAAGCGCTTTTAGAAGGTGTTATGTTCACTGGTCAAGATCATATGGTAACGGCAATCCGTCGAAATGACGATTCCATCGATTATTTCCATGTAAAAAAAGAGAAAAAGCCTATTTTTCAAAAGCTGAAGAAAATTCCGTTCGTACGCGGGGTTGTCGCATTAATCGAATCGGCAGGATTTGGGTCGCGCCATTTGCAATTTGCTTCTGACCGCTATGATGTTACACCAGGCGAAGAAGAGGAAAACAGTGGTGAAGAGCCATCGAAGTTAATGATGATTTTAGGAGTAGCCGTTATTGGTGTGCTCTCATTTTTATTCGGTAAATTTGTCTTCACATTAGTGCCGATGTTTTTGGCAGAATTTTTAAAACCTTGGTTCCCAGGCAAAATGGTTCAAATTTTTATCGAAACCGGCTTTAAATTAGTTTTGCTTCTTGCCTATTTGCAAATCATTTCGATGACGCCGTTGATTAAACGTGTTTTCCAGTACCATGGTGCCGAGCATAAAGTAATTAACTGCTATGAAGCAGGTCTTGACTTAACGGTCGAAAATGTTCAAAAACAATCACGACTTCATTATCGTTGCGGTTCAAGCTTTATTTTATTTACCGTAATTGTAGGTATGTTTACATATTTCTTCGTACCTGTTGATCCGCTTTGGGTTCGTCTTGTAAGCCGTATTTTACTAATCCCGGTTGTCATCGGTATTTCTTTTGAAGTATTACAGGCGACAAATGCCGTTCGTGAAATTCCGGTTTTACGTTTCTTGGGCTACCCTGGATTATGGCTGCAACTGTTAACAACAAAAGAGCCAAAAGACGAAATGGTGGAAGTAGCAATCGCATCTTTCAACAAGCTGCATGAAGTCGAGAAAAATCCGTCTGTTGCCCAAACATTAGTACATGATTAATTGAAAACTCGGGGAGTTATGTAAAAGGAAATTCACTTTTACGATAACTCCCCTTTTTTAATGGCTTTAATATATTTAGAGTCTCGAAATATTTTCATTGAGTTCCAATAGATGAAATGGCATAATAGAGTTAAAATTCAGTGAATTCATTATAAGGAGTTAACATATGAAAACGATTTTTCAATTTATGAGGCGCTATAAATGGCCAGCAGCAATCGCCTTTTTTCTCATGCTATTGGAACTTGCGAGCGATCTGATACAGCCGCTGTTCATGGCGAGAATGATTAATGAAGGCCTTCTTGAAGAAAATTTACATAATGTCGCATTTTGGGGTGGCTGTTTATTTGCTTTAGCCCTATTCTCATTCATCAGCGGAGTACTCAACTCCTTCTTCTCCGCGCATGTCGCCCATAGTTTCGGTTTTGATATACGCAAAGCATTGTACAGTAAAATACAATCACTGACGATGGCGACCTACCTGACATTCCCTACTTCCGGGCTTATTACGCGCCTGACAAGCGATGTTACACAAACGATGAACATCGTCTTTATGATGCTGAGGATTGCGATGAAAGCACCTCTAATGACTGTTGGTTCGCTTATAATGGCATTTGTCATCAATGCGAAACTTGCGCTCATTTTATGTGTCAGTTTTCCGTTTCTGCTTATCTTCCTTGTATGGATGGTATCAGTCGGAATCAAGCTGTTCGCACAAGTACAGCAACGTCTTGATTTTGTGAACCGCCAGCTTCAGGAAGGATTGCAGGCTGTCCGATTGATTAAAGCATATATGCGTGGTCAGTATGAAGAAAGCCGCTTTTTATCCGTTGCAGAAAATTTGAAATTCGATACGATCAAAGCGACTCGTGTTATGGAAATTGCATTGCCTGTTCTTCAGTTTGTTATGAATATTAGTTTGCTTATTGTCATTTGGGTTGGTGCAGATGCGATCCGTGACAATGATATTCTTGCCGGTGACTTGGCCGCTATTATTAACTATGCATTCCGTATGACAGCATCATTTTCTATTTTTTCATTTATCATTATTGCTTATGCCCGCGCCAAAGCGTCTGCTGAGCGTATCGAAGAGATTTTAAACGTCGAGGAAGGTATAGAGGAAGTTCAGAAAAATGAAGCCCCTGTCCTTGAAAACTTCTCGATTCGTTTTGACAATGTCTCATTCCATTATCCAACAACGGAGCAGTATACACTTCAAAACTTGTCATTTTCAATTGAAAGCGGTGAAAAAATAGCCATTATGGGGGCAACCGGCTCTGGAAAATCGACTATTTTACAATTGGTTGAGCATTTTTACGAACCGAATAGTGGTGACATTTTTATTAATGATCAAAATATAAAGGATATCCCGCTGCAGCAGTTACGCCGCTCAATTTCCTATGTCCCGCAGCAATCCCTTCTGTTTTCAGGTACAATTGTGGACAATTTACGCTGGGGGCAAAATGATGCGACAATTGAGCAAATTATTGACGCGACGAAAAAAGCGCAAATTCATCACTCAATCGAAAGCTTTGATGAACAGTATGAGACGATGATTGGACAGCGTGGTATTAACTTATCCGGTGGTCAAAAACAGCGTCTAGCTATTGCCCGTGCCCTGTTAAAACCGGCATCATTATTGATATTAGATGACAGTACTTCAGCGCTCGATGTCGCGACAGAGCAGAAATTATGGGAGGCACTCGATCAGGAGGCTATCACAATGCTCGTTGTAACCCAAAAAATCCAGACAGCACAAACGGCCGATCGTATACTGCTTATTGAAGAAGGCCGGCTACATGGGTTTGGCACACATGAACAATTAATGGCAACGAACGGTCTTTACGCGAAAATTGTAGCTTCACAGCAGGAGGTGCTTGCCTAATGAAGTTTTTCAACTATGAACCGATCATTACAAAAGAACAAATCAAAAATGCAAGCGGCAAGAAGAAAAAAGGTGAACGTGCCCAAAACTGGACGTATACATTGAAGCGTATTTTCGATTTTGTAGCCGAACAGAAAATGCTCCTGTTTTTCGTTCTGCTGCTTGTCGTGTTAAGTTCAGCGTTCGCGTTGATCGGACCATTCATCATCGGACGGCTGATCGACCAGTTTATTGATGGCAGTTCACTTAGCCAGCTTTCCTATTGGCTATACGGGCTGGCGGTCGTATATTTACTTTATAGTTTGGCGAGCTATTTCCAAAACTATTGGATGGTCGGCATCGCCCAGCAAACTGTATTTCGAATTCGTACACAGCTATATGGTCACTTTTTCAAGCTCCCTCTTCGCTTTTTCGATAAACGAAAACACGGGGAATTAATGAGCCGTGCGACGAACGATATTGAAACAATCAGCTCGACATTAAACAGTGCCTTTATCCAGGTTGTATCAAGTATTTTGACATTAACAGGTACGGTTGCCGTTATGCTTTGGCTCAGTCCCTTATTGACACTGATCACAATGCTGATCGTACCTCTTATGTTCTACGGGATGCGCTGGATTACTAAACGCACAAGTCTACTATTTAAACAGCAGCAGGCAGCAATCGGGGAAATGAACGGATTAATCGAAGAATCCATTACCGGTCAGCATGTCGTTAAAGCCTTTTCACAGGAAACGGAAATGCTGCGTCAATTTGACGAGAAAAATACACGCATCCGCACAGTTGGTTTTTGGGCATTAACGTATTCCGGGTTCATTCCGAAAGTGATGAACACATTAAACAGTTTAAGCTTTGCGATCGTGGCATTAGCCGGTGGTTTATTTGCCTATTACGGTCATATCTCAATCGGTACTATTATTATTTTCACGGAATATGCCCGACAGTTTACCCGTCCTTTAAATGATTTGGCCAACCAGTTCAACACCGTCCTTTCAGCATTGGCCGGAGCGGAACGTGTTTTCTTGATCATGGATGAAAATGAGGATGAAATTGAAGGGGAAAATGTGGAACTGCTCGGGAATGTGCGTTTCCAAAATGTTTCGTTCCAGTATGATGCACAAGCTTCCTCCCCTACCCTCTCAAATGTATCCTTTGAGGTGAAATCGGGGCAGTCGGTTGCACTAATCGGTCAAACTGGTGCCGGGAAAACAACGATTATGCAGCTGTTGACCGGACTTTATGAGAAAACGGACGGGAAGATTGTATTTGACGATATGGAAATAGAAGAAATTTCAAAAGCGAGTTTGCGCAGTCAAATGGCATTCGTCCTACAGGATCCGTTCCTATTTGAAATGTCGATTAAAGAAAATATCCGCTACGGAAAGCTTGATGCAACAGATGAGGAAATCTATGAGGCTGCGAAAAAAGCGAATGCCCATACCTTTATCGATAAGCTGCCGGAAAAATACGATACGATTTTAAGTGCGGACGGCAGCCAGATCTCTCAAGGACAAAAACAGCTGTTATCGATTGCCCGTGCGTTTGTGGCAGATCCGAAAATTTTATTATTGGATGAAGCGACAAGCAGTATCGACACTGTGACGGAGCTGCATATTCAGGAAGCACTCGAGAAGCTGATGGAGGACCGTACGAGCTTCATCATCGCCCACCGCCTGAATACAATCCGGAAAGTCGACTATGTCATCGTCTTAAATCAAGGAAAAATCATCGAACAAGGAAAACGCCAACAACTAATTGAAAACCAAGGCGTGTTCGGACAAATGCTTAACGTGTAATATTAAATAAAGTGAGAAAATAATAAATCGCCCATTTTGCCTTATTCAGCAAAATGAGCGATTTTATTTTATACATTACTAGCTAAACCGTTTCGATATCCGTTTGCTCATCCAACTTTGATGCCGGATTTTTTAGCTGACGGAAATTTTTATAGTATTTGACGAGCAAGAATATAATTACAGCCGACAATATGAAAAAGAACGCCACATTTATCAACAATCCTTGTTGGGCAGCTTCTGTTGTCGGTAAATCCATTTCTGTCGTTTGATTTGTATAAACAAACTGAATATATGCCAGGAAATTATTAAAACTATGTAATAACATTGGTATCACGATATTTTTAGTTTTAAGGTAAGTATAGCCAAGCACACAGCCTAATGCAAAAGCAAATACAATATTGATTGGGTTGAGGTGGATAATGCCAAATATAATAGAAGAAATAATAATACTCTTTTGCGGGCTCCATCGCAATGTGAAACGACGAAGCAAGATCCCTCTGAATAACATTTCCTCATAAATCGGTGCAAGAATGCAAATATTAATAAAAAACAGGACGTATACGAGTAGCGATGGACGCACTTCTTCCAAATCCATCATCGGAAAGAATGAAAACAGTTCCCGTATATGCTCTTCAAAAACAAGATATACAATCGTTAACAAAATCGCTGTAAACACAACAGTGATCAGTTGGAAGCTTGCTGTAATTGATAAATACTTTGCCCAGCGCCCTTTTGTCATTGTAGTATGAATCGGCTGTTCATTGTATGTGAAATTCCATTTTTTTGTTTGATACAGCAAATACACTAAACAGCTGACCGAAACAAAAAATGTAATCCACTCTTCACTGGCTGGAATATCGGTTACAAATAACAAGATAAAACTTGCTATGAATATACCAATCGCAAACAGTATAAAATAGCGCAGCTTGAAGTTTTTCAATTCAATATAATCCATTATTTTACACCTCCTGTAAATAGAGTAACATGAAATGGAAGTTTTAACCCAAGCATCGCTACCCCTTTTCGATCATTTTTCAACGAATAACATTTCTCCATTGCCAATACCGCCTCTTTTACAATACGATGGATACAAAACAGATAGAAGTAGGTGTTTGCATGTCTAAAATTTTAATTGTGGAAGATGAACAGCAGATTGCACGTGTATTACAGCTGGAACTGGGATTTGAAGGCTACGAAACAACTATCGCCCATACCGGCACGGACGGTTTGCTGAAATTTCATGAAGACGAATATGATTTAATATTGCTTGATGTGATGCTTCCGGAGCTGAACGGTTTGGAAGTGCTAAAACGAATTCGCAAACATAACGAAACCGTTCCGGTCCTTTTACTGACTGCTAAAAGTAATATAGAAGATAAAGTGACAGGGCTTGATTACGGGGCAAATGACTATATAACAAAACCTTTTGAATTCGATGAACTGCTTGCACGAATTCGCGTGGCGTTGCGATTTTCACACAAATCTGCTCCTGAAGCAATAACTTCGACTGTCCACACATTTCAGGATTTATCATTAAATGAGCAAACACGTGAAGTCACAAGACAAGCACAGCAAATCGATTTGACTCCCCGTGAGTTTGACTTGCTGCTGCATTTTATGAAGCACGCGAAACTTGTGCAGTCCCGTGAGCAGCTGCTGAATGCGGTTTGGGGATTTGACTATTACGGGGATACAAATGTAGTTGACGTATATGTACGATATTTGCGTCAAAAACTAGAGGTAAATCTGAATTTACCGTCACTGCTACATACTGTTCGCGGTGTCGGCTATGTATTAAAGGAAGCGACAAATGAAACTTAATACGAAAGTGAATCTGTTTTCCATGTTATTGACTTCGGTTATATTAATCGGCAGTTTTACTGGTATTTATTATTTGTATAAAGAATTTGCCTTTTCAACAGAGGCTGAACAATTACAGGCACGGGCAAATGAATTAACGACTGCCATTAGCGCACTGGACACAACAGATGGAATCGATTCGATTTTCGGAGCATATCTTCCGACTGACGGCGCGATCATCGTTCATGACAGCGCAGGTAATACAATTAAAAGGCTTCAAAAAACATCCGAACAAATTGATTATGAACTTGATCCGTCCCAGCATTACACGGAAAAAACAATACGTGATATCCCTCATATCGCGCTTGCTACGCCTATTATTTTGCCGAATGATGAAATTGCCGAGGCAAAGCTGATCCAGCCATTGCCGACAATTACCGAAAATATGAACCGGCTGCTAATAATCTTAGTGCTGATGACACTTGTTGCACTCATTCCGATTTATTTGGCGAGTCAGCTATTTGTTCGACTGATTGTAAAACCTGTTCAGCAACTGACGACGACGATGGAAAAGAATATTCAGCAGTCCAGCTATGAGCAAATCCCGGTCCGCAAGCAATCAAACGATGAAATTGCACAAATGGCCACGACGTACAATCATTTAATGGCACAGTTGGAAGATGCCCATGACAAACAGCAGCAATTTGTCGGCAACGCTTCACATGAACTGAAAACACCATTAACCGTCATCGAAAGCTATACGAAGCTGTTAAAACGCCGCGGCACACAAGACGCGAAAATTACGGAAGAAGCATTGGAAGCAATTTTAAAAGAGACAACCAACATGAAGGCAATGATTGAACAAATGCTCGCACTGGCAAAGACGAATGAAATGACGAAGATCAATATGACGACATTTGCATTGCAGCCTTTTATCGAGCAGATTGTGCAAAGTATAAAAACCGCCTATCATCGTGAGATTCTCGTTAACATTCCTGACGTTGAAATTACAACAGATGAAGCAAAATTAAAACAGCTGCTCTTTATCTTTATCGATAATGCACGAAAATACAGTGATGATGTCATTAAAATCCACGCCTCTGTGAAAAATGATTTGCACATTTCCATTCAGGATTTTGGTGTTGGTATACCTAAAGAGGATCTTCCGAATTTGTTCCACCGCTTTTACCGGGTTGATAAAGACCGAAACCGGAAAACCGGCGGCACCGGCATTGGCCTATCGATTGCAAAGGAACTCGCAAATCGTTTAAATGCCGAGGTTTCCATCGACAGCGAACTGGGAAAAGGAACGACCATTTTACTCATTGTTCCACTTTCAGGAGGTGCACAGCATGAAAGCTAAATGGATTATACTATGCATCGCTGTCATCCTAATCGGATTTTTCATTACACTGACAGTCAAGCAATTATCAACACCGCATGAACTGAACACGAATGAACTGGAATTGAAAATTAAAGATATTTATAATGCGGAAGTCCAAACATTGGTCAAAGAAAAAGATCATTTTGTCGCTTCTTTCAATAAAGACGGTTCGATTTTTGAAGTGAATGTAAATGCCGTAACAGGGCAATTTACCGAGTTGAAGCTTATTCATAAAAATGAAAATAAACAATCCGAGGAGCAAACGAATTCGGAAACACCAAAAGAGGAACAAGCCACAGCAAATAAGCCAGCTGAAAATGCTACAAAGCCGTTACTTTCAAAAGAGCAAGCTGTAGACATTGCTTTAAAGGAAGTACCTGGTGAAGTCGATTCTGTTGAGTTTGTAAAAAATGCGGAAGGTGGCATTTATTTTGTGGAGATTGAACAAGAAGATGATGTTACTGTTCAAGTACATGCCATTACCGGTGAAATTATCGTGATAAAATATGATGATTAATTTTCTCATCAATTTCTAATAATTCTCTCAGACCGTTTTCATATTCGCTCGTTATACTGACATTACAAACAAGAAAAGGAGCGAGTGAATATGAATAAAAAATTTTTAGCAATCCCTGCATTACTAGTAGCAATTGGTGGAGGTGCTGTATTCGCACAATCTGATTTATTTGCGCAAGCCGAAAACAACCCAAGTATTTCAGCTGGTGAGGCAAAGAAAATCGCGTTAAAACAATTGGACGGAGAAATTATCGGTTTTGAATATGATAGCGATGACCGCACACCACATTATGAAATCGACATCGTGAAAAACAATGAAAAAATCGAAGTTGAAGTGAATGCTGGCACAGGTAAAGCGGTAGTAACGGAACGTGAAAAAATTAGTACAGTGAAAGCAGTAAAAACAGACGATACAGTAAAAGCAACAGATTCAGTGAACAATTCTGCTATCATTACTGAAAAGCAGGCAATTGAAATTGCTCAAGCAAAAGCAAAAGGAACAGTAACAGACATTGAATTGGATGAAGATGATAACCGTCTGATCTATGAAATCGAAATCCGTAACGGTAAAATGGAATACGATTTTGAAATCGATGCAAAAACTGGAGATATTATTAAGTACGAAGAAGATCTAGACGATGACCGTTTTAATGACTAATGGAATAACAAGCAATAATTAAATGGAGCGCAGATTTATTTCTGCGCTTTATTTTTTATATTGTTTTTCTCGCCTTCACGATTAAAAAAGAAGGGCGATGCTGTTCTTTTTGTAGACTTGGTAGTAATTCGATTGCTTCGTCTGTCGGCATTGGCTCCACTATTTTCTCGATTTGCAGCCCATTAATAATTAATGTATTAATAATTGTTTCTATTGTGCGATGATACATCACGACATGATCTACGAGCCAATTTTGTGTTCGTTTCCCTTCATCCCGGTAACGAGCAACTGCAAAATGAGAGATTGTGCGCGTCTCGTCCAAAATCCATTGCTCCACACCTTTATTTGCAGTCGATATTGGATGCTCAATAGAAAATAGGAATACCCCTTCCGGACATAATGCTTGACTTACCTTTTGTATTACCCCTTCAAAATCTGCCACATAATGTAGTGCCAATGCACTTGTAATGAGATGATAATACGTTTCCTCTAATTGAATGTCTTCAATTGAAATATTTTGAAAATGGAGACGAACACTTCTATAGCGCTCTTTTGCTGCGGTAATCATGTTATCCGAAATATCGATTGCATCGACATGCTGTGCCCCATTTAAAACACAGTCATTTGCAAACTCCCCTTTTCCACATCCTAAATCTAACAATATTTTCCCTTTAACATCCGGCATTAACACTAAAAAATTGGGCCGCTCCAGCAAATTGTTATAATTGAATTTCCGATTTCGAATTTCTTCATATCCTTTAAAAAATAAGGCATTATCATAAATATTTTGCTTCATTTTTCTCCTCGTTTCACCATAACGTTATGACTTTTTTGCGCAACTTCATTATCACATGGCTGGAAAATTTTAAATAGACTTATATTTCAAATTTTAGTAAGATGTAGATAGAGGCATGTCTAGTTTTACTAATTCAACTTTTTTATAAAAACTATGCAAATTCCTTAGCGATTTGCATAGTTTTTGTTTTAATGCCTTCTTCACAATCCTTTGGAACTGGGGAAAACTTATGAAAAACAATGATTCGAAAAGCATCCTACTCTTTTTACTATTTGCTTTTATCACCAATTTAGTCTATGTCGCTTCTCAACGCATAGAAAATCTGGAGCTGCCTTTAGCGCTCGTCATATTTGCTCTATTTATATTATTTATTGTGCTTGTTTTAAAGCTCAACTTAAGACCAATTGTCATTACACTGGCAACAATCTCAGCTTTGCTCGATATTAATTCGATTTTCTATTTGGCTCTTCCTGAATTTTATACAATCGGCTTTACAATCGGAGTCCTAGTATTTCTTGGTTTTTCCTTTAAAAAGTCTAAAGATGCCATACTGGCCGCGATTGGTTTTTGTATAATGAACATACTGATTAATATAGAATTTTTCATACAATGGGAATGGGTTTACCTTTTAGTGTTACATAGTATTCTATTTATCATCGCCAACAGATTAAAATTTACGATTACGAAAAGAATCTATTTAGGATTTTTCAGTGTGACTTTCATTTTTCTCGTTATCGGAATGTTGGTTGATCACAATTATTTAGCCACATTTGGACTTCTCCTGTATTTGGCGGTACTTATTGCGATTTATTTCGTTATCCGAAGACAACTTGAACAACAACCTACTTATAAATTACATTGAGGTGAAACATCCGGATGAAAAATGTAAATCGTTTATTTCTCATTATCGCCATCATAATTCTTGTTATAATTGGCCGTTATTTTATGGCCCAAAATGAAGTGACGGTAATTCCTGACGTAACAGCAGCAACGAATGAACAGACGATTGAAACAGTTCGAGGAAGCTATTGCTGGCATTCAGCAGGTGAAGCAGAGTGTGTGGATACTGCTGCCCCGCATGAAATTATAAGTACGCAAAATACCCCTTACGTAAAAGTACAGCCAGGGGAAGAACTGGAGTTTCAATATAGTCAGAATGTAACGAGTGTATCCATACAACAATGGATTAAAGATTACGATTATAAAGAAATTGCCACATCGACACGCTTTACTGCCCCAAAGGAAAAAGGAAAATATATCATTTCCAGTATGGCGCGCTTTGGCAACGGTGATGTGACAGATAGTATTGCAATAGAAGTAGAATAACTAAAAAGGGAAATGTCCGTTAAGTTTGGACGCTTCCCTTTTTGTTTGCGGTTTCTACTTATTGTCGCTTCGTAATTTCCGCCAATTCGCTTTGCAATTGCTGAAGTTCATTACTCGCATCTGCAATTGATTTCATCATGACATGCTCTTCATGTATTGAACTCGCGATTTCTTCAGTCATAGCGGCATTTTCTTCAGAAATAGCGGACAGATTTTCAATTTGATTCATTACTTCTTCAACAAGTTCGTTCGTATACGAAATGATCGACATGTTTTGATTAATTTTCCCTTGAATACCATTAAATGATTGCTTAATGCCATCAAATGAACCAGTAATATTGTTCAATGTGCCAACACTTGAATGGACCGCTTCTTTTCCTTCATATGCTTTTAACTGGGCAGTTGTTGCTCGTTCAAGCAGCTGCTGAGTAACAACGGTAATACTCGTTGCAATATTCGCACTCTCTTCCGCCAGTTTTTTCACTTCTTCTGCAACAACGGCAAAACCTTTCCCGTGCTCCCCTGCTCTTGCCGCTTCAATTGAGGCATTTAAAGACAGCAAATTCGTTTGATCAGCAATGGCTTTAATACCATTTAACAGGTTATTGACATTCGCAAGGCTCTCTTGCATATTGTCAATTGTCGTTGTCGTTAAATCAATAGAGTCACTTAATGTTGCCATATCCGCTGTCACATCATGTACCTGTTTCCAGCTCTGTTCAATCGCTACTTGCACTTCATCCGAATCCTTTACAGTCGATTCAGAGGACTCCTTCGTTTTCACCATATTATCATGCGATAAAATCATTTGTTCATTAATCTGCTGAATCATCCCCGCTTCATTATGAATAGCTGCTGCCATTTGATTCGAAGACTGTAAAATCGTCTCGCTCGCTACATTCAATGTACCAACATTGTCATTTACATGTGTAATGCTAGAAGCAAGCTGGTTTGAACCTTCCTCAATTTTATTTAAAATAGAGGATAAATTTTCTAACAGTTCATTCGCTTCCCGCTCTTTTTCCTGGGCATCCTTTATTAATTTGTTGCCCCATTGTGTTAATCGGTAAAGCAAAAAGTTACAGCCTGTCATACTTACAAAAATCGTAATAAATACCGAGAGATTTGCATTTACCCCTAATAAATTTTCCGGTACTGCTATGTATAATAAAATATAAGAAATACTGGCGATCAGTAAAAATATTTTAATCATTCGTTCATTAAAATACATTGCACACATAATAAATGTTACAAGCAGCATGTAATGTTTATTTATAGAATATCCATCCAGGTAAAATAATAAAAATACGACAAATGCTGGTATCAGTACAAAAATTAAACCTTTGGCGAAGTTGGATATATTCAGGAAATAATTGGCCGACGATAATAAAATGACACCGCCCCCTGCAATCACATAAGGGATTGAATTACTAAAACCATTTGCAATAACAAGTGGTGAAACAATTAAAATTGCCAATACTATCGTAATAATTAGATTGAGTTGATGAATCCAATTAACTTTTCCGTTGCGTTTCTTCAAGCTGTTTTCCTCCTAGGAACAATTGGTTATTTCCATAATAGTTTATAGGTATATATTACAACCCTTTTTTATACAATACAATGGACTTTTGTATTGAGAAGGGAAAATTTTCAAAAAAAGAGCTCACGAATATTTAATCGTGAGCTTCTCATCATTATTCTGCTGAATCAACTTTTTTACGAACGACCGCACGAACAGGTGCACCGTCAGCACCTGCTATTTTTAGCGGCAGTGCGATCAGTTCATAAATACCTTGCTGAACTTGCCTTAAATCGAGCCCTTCCAGAATATGAATGCCATGTTCGTACAACTTATGATGTGCCAATACTTCCTTGCTGTCCAACGGATCAACGGAAGGATTGTCAATGCCAAGCAATATTACACCGCGCTCTTTTAAAAATGGCGCGACATCAGGAGAAATTACGGGAATGGTTCCCGGAAATTCTTCACCGAGCTGTTCCACTGTTTTAAATAGTACACGCTTTACACTATGGAAATCCATCGATGCCAAAGACTGAGCTGTAATGACTTCCTGCCCAATACAATCCACAATCACGCAGTCACCGATATACACATTTACATCCAATTGCTCGATTGTCTCAGCTTCACTGTTAAAATGAAACGGTGCATCTGCATGTGTACCCGTGTGCAGCGAAGTCGTGATTCGCCCGATATTGACCGAGCCCGTCTGTTGTTTCGTAAACCCGACTTCAAAAGAAAACGGTGTATCCCCCGGCCAGTTCGGCATCCCATTTTTCATCGTCTGTGTAATATCAATCCACATGGCTTCACCCCTAATATTGAATGACTAAATATGCAAGAACCACGACAATGACTGTCGGTACAACGAAGGTCATTAAAAAGCGATATGTTTTATAAAAGCCTTCACCCATTTTACTTCCTTGCAACAGCTCGCTTTTCACAAGATTTTTATCCATAATATGCATTATAAAAATCGCGATTAGCAAGTTGCCGACCGGTAAAATGATATTCGAAACTAAAAAGTCGGTGAAATCAAAAATATTGCGTCCAAAAATCGAAACATCACCTAATGTACTGTACGTTAATGTCGAAGGAATCGAAGCGATAAATACAAAGATACCGATGATGATTGTAATTTTTGCACGGCTAATTTTCCATTTTTCAATAATGGCAGCAACGATAATTTCATACATACTAAACGCTGACGTTAATGTTGCAAATAAAAACAGAATTAAGAATAGCGCTAAAAACAGTTCACCAAACGGCATTTGCGAGAACGCTGCAGGCAATACCATGAACAATAATGGTGGTCCGCTCGCCACTTCCATATCAAAGGCAAAAACAACCGGGAAAATCGCCAGTCCCGCCAAGAACGATACGAAAATACTTAATCCTACAACAGAACCTGCTGAATTCGGTAAGCTCACATCTTTCTTTAAATAAGAACTATATGTAACTAAACATGAGAATCCAACAGCCAGCGCAAAAAATGATTGCCCTAACGCATACAAAATTGATTCACCGGTAATGTTCGAAAAGTCCGGATACAGGAAAAACTTAATCCCTTCCATTGCTCCGTCCAATGTTACGGCTCTTACAACTAAAACGAAGAACATAATAAACAGTAACGGCATCATGAATTTATTTGCCTTTTCAATCCCGTTTTGAACACCAAGCGCAATGATTACAACATTCGCCAATGTAAACAATCCCAAACCGAGTAAAGCAATCCAAGGTGTACCTGTTACTTGTCCGAAAAATGCCCCTGGTTCCACAGTCGGCGCGATAACTTCTCCCACAACCGAAACTCCGCTGTAAACAAAAATCCAGCCGCCAACTACACTGTAAAACGATAATAATAAGAAACAGCCAATAATGCCGAGCTTACCAATCCAAGCCCAAGCCTTCGTATTCGGCGCCAATACTTTATAGGCAGTAACCGCCTCTTTTTGTGTGGCACGCCCGATAATATATTCCGATAAAAGCATTGGCAGCCCGATAATTAATGTCAGCAGCACAAAAATCAGGAAGAATGCGCCACCTCCACTTTGACCGGCTACATAAGGCATTTTCCAAATTGCCCCGAGCCCAATCGCTGCGCCCGCTGACGCTAATACAAATCCTAACTTACTTGACCACTGTCCTTTACTCTTCTCCATCTGTCTCACTCCACTCATCTGTCTAACCTAAGCTATAGTACTGTCCGCAAATCCCAAAGTTCCGGGAAAAAGCGGTGATCGAGCACTTTTCGCAAATAATTGACCCCTGATGAGCCACCTGTGCCCACTTTAAAGCCAATGATGCGCTCGACCGTTTTCATATGACGGAAACGCCACTGCTGCAAGGAATCTTCAATATCGACAAGCTTTTCACCAAGCTGGTATAAATCCCAGTATTTATCGATATTTTCATAGACGGTCTTCCATGCGGCGGCAACAGAATCGTCACCACTATATACTACCGAAAAATCACGATTTAGCAAAGCTTCAGTTATTGGCAATCCTGCTTTAGCCAATGCTTGAATCGCTACATCATAAATACTCGGCGCATCGTACGCCTCTTTAAGAACTGCGAGAATGTCCGGTTCTTTCTCATAGATTTTGAGTATATATGGTGTTTTATAGCCAAGTGCAAATTCGATTAAGCGATACTGATAACTTTGGAACCCCGATGCTTTCCCCAGTTCATCCCGAAACTCCAAATATTCCGCCGGAGTCATCGTTGCTAATACATCCCACGCCTGAATAATCTGCATTTGGATTTTCGATACGCGTGCGAGCATTTTAAATGCTGGCTGCATTTCACCTTTTTCAATCGCTTGTATCGCACCGCGCATTTCGTGGATGATGAGCTTCATCCACAGTTCACTCACCTGGTGAATAATAATAAACAGCATCTCATCATGATGGTCGGAAAGACGATTTTGACTGTTTAAAAGAGGGGCCAGACTCAAATAATCGCTGTACGTCATTTCTTCACGGAAATCCGTATGAATCCCCTTTTCATCCTTTAGCTTGTGTTGCAAATCCGAAATTGAACGTTTATCCACTAAACCACCCCTTATGCAATGATGTCTCGTTTATTTTCGTGCTTCTCATAAGTTTTGTTTGTAATAATTTCTTTTAAAATCTGCACTGATTGCCATACTTCCTCATAGGAATTATAAAGCGCAACCGGTGCCAGGCGGATGCCATTCGGTGCACGGAAATCAGGTACAACGCCGTACTCTTTTAATGTTTTACAAATTCTTGCCGCCTCGTCATGCACTAAAAACAGATGGCCGCCACGTGTGTCATCAAGCGGATTGCCGAATGTAAACGTATTTGGTAACTCCTGCTCAATACAATCCATCATAAATTGTGTCAACGCGAGTGATTTTTCACGAACCGCTTCGATGCCCGCCTCTACAAACAGTGATAGTGCGCCTTCAATCGGTGCCAAGCTTAATATATGCGGTGTACCGATCTGGTAAGCCCCTGCATGCGGTGCAGCGGTAATTGATACATCCAGATCAAACTGTTTTTCCTTAGCCGAGCCAAACCACCCAGCCAGACCCGGTGCTGTTCCAAAATGCTTTTCATGAACGTACAATCCTGCAACTGAACCCGGTCCACCGTTCAAATGCTTATAATTGCACCAAAATGCAAAGTCCGCACCGATTTCATGAAGATGATGCGGAACGGAACCGATCGAATGGCATAGATCAAATCCGACCAATATGCCGCGTTCCTGTGCTGCTTCCGTAATCGCCTGCAGATCCAACACTTGGCCACTCCGGTATAAGACAGCAGGCAAAACCGCAACCGCCACATCATCTGTCATCGCTTCGATGATGGCCTCTGTCGTAATTGTTTGCCCGTCTTCACTTTTCACCAGCTGCATACTGCTTTCCGGCAAATTGTGCAAAGCAATTTGACTGGCAATCGCATACAAGTCCGACGGGAAGTTCAGTTCATCTGCCAAAATTTTATAGCGTGCCGCAGTCGGTTTGAAAAACGTAGCCAACAGCTGGTGCAAATTCGTTGTTGTCGAACCAGTCAGCATTACTTCTTCACTTTTGGCACCTATTAAAGGAGCGCACATCGCCGAAAGCTTTTCGGAGAAATAAAACCAAGGATGCTCCCCATTTGTCCAACCGTCAATCCCGTAATCTTTCCACGAGTTAAGCAGTGTATGCACCGACTGTTCCGCCCGCTTACACAGCAACCCGAGCGAATTGCCGTCCAAGTATATCTGTCCTTCTTTTTTATAAAACTCATCTGCATATTTCTGCAGTCCATCCAATTCGTCAAGTTGTCTTGCTTTTTCAATCGTTGTCATGCTTCCACCCCTTCTAGTAACTTATTAATATCGTACGGGGGAGAGAATAGGTTGTCAAAGTATTCCGAAAGATAAAAATACTTAAGAACCTGGAAAATAGTCCAAAATCGCTACTTCTGTCCTAATCTGGTTGCAATTAAATTAAAGGCCATAAAAATATATAAATATAAACACCTGCATATACTTTCACCAATACAAACTGGAATATGCGCCATTTATTTTTGCCGTGCTTTACTTCTAATAGGATATTAATAAGTGCTGTCAGCAATAAAAACGAGATGAGCACAAACAGATGTAGTTGTGGTGCGAAAATAAGTAAGATTAGGATTAATAATGTCAGGATTTCCACGACGCTTTGCCAATAGGTAGAATGCATCGGAATGTACCGTTTCGGATCGTCCGGGTCACGCATCTTCTTTTTCACCTTACTCGTCGCAATCATTGCAAACGTCAGGAATACTATGCCAATAATTAAAGATAATGTTCGATCAGCCGGTTCATGAAAATTGATAATTTCCTGCAATGAATTTTCACTTAATAAATATATTTCCCCCGTATCTACATTACGATAATACGTTACTTCGCTTCCTGGGTATTCCTGTATACGCATCACCTGATCATTTTTAAAGCTTAGCCTGTAGCTTTGTTGAATATATGGGTCTTCTATTTTAATATCAGTTTGCTGAAACTGTTGCAGCGCTGTTTCAATCTCTTTTAATGTTTCTTCATTTTTCACCTTTCTCACACCAGCTTGAAAGACGGACTCCGGATCCCCTTCCCATTGCATAAAATAAACCGCTTGTAATGCGCTACGATCCATATTGTCAGACGTGATTTGCTGCTGTATCGGAAATGTACCAACCAAAAACATCGTAATACACGCAATCGCTATCATTACTGCAGGGATTTGCCAGTTAAAAGATTTATTGTTGAGTCGCTGCTGAATTTTATTGAAGTCCTCTTGCTTTTTTTCCGGATCGACTTGAACCTTTTTGAGCTGACTTAACTTTTCGTCATCAAACATCCTCTTTCCCTCCTAACAGTTCCCGTAATGCTTTTAAACCGCGCGCCGTATTATTCTTCACTTTCACTTCACTGCAGCTTAAGATCATTGCCGTCTCTTTTACCGAGTACTCTTCTATGTATCGCAGCACAATCACTTCACGATAATTCCATTTAATTTGCTGGAGGGCGGCATACAGATTTTCATTTTCCGCATTTCGCTCGACTACTGCTTCCGGCAAATCGTCCACTGCAACGGGTTCCGTTTTCAACTGAAAAAAACCAATAATCTTTTTCCTTCGATAATGATCGTATACAAGATTTCTGGCGATTTTTAATAAATAAGTCCGTTCATGTTCAGTATAATTTTTCTGATAAAAGCGGTAAAAGGTTTCTTGCAGTAGATCATGTGTTAAGTCTGTATCATTCGTTAAATAGCGTATATATTTATAAACAGCGTCGTAATGCGCTTCAAAAACTTCCCGTCTCAACCTTACAGCCCCCTTTCTCCTTAAAGACGATTGAGCGATCATTTGGAATCACTTTGCCAAAATAAAAACCCGGGCAAATTTTCGTTTGCCCGGGTTCTCATCATTACACACCCATTTTACGACGGGTATTGCTCGTTTTCTTTGATTGTTGACTCTTCATCTTTTTCGTTGATGTATCACCTTTTAAATTACCTTTGTTGCCAGCTGCATTATTTTTCTTCGCTTCCAGCTGTTGCTTCACTAATTCCTGCAGGCTTAATTTCTTTTTTTCATTTTGTTCAGACATATTCAGACCTCCTCATCAATCTACTTTTCTAAGTATAATCCGTTGCCGTTCCATTTGTAAAAGAAATGATGTAAATAACCTCATAAAAAAACATCTTGAAACTTTCACTCGCTCCAAAATGTTTTCTAATTTATGAACTGTACGTCACTTCCTGTGATGAAAGGTTGAAATAATACCCTAACCCGCTTTTTGTTTTAATCCACTTCGGTGAGCTCGGTTCTTCTTCAATTTTTTCCCGAAGCCTGCGTATATGTACATCGACTGTACGGCGATCCCCTTTTGTAAAGTCCAGTATATCAATAATTTCTTCACGCGATTTAATATTGCCCGGCTGCTCCAGCAAATGAAGCAGCAATTTAAACTCGCGCTTTGTCAAAGGAATTTCCACTTCGTCTTTATACACTTTGAACATGACTAAATCTACACGAAACGGACCAATCAACATTTGGGAAACACGCTCTTGCTGCTGTATTTCTCTTTCGTAGCGTTTTAAATGAATCCTTAAGCGTGTCAGCATTTCTCGGAATCCAAACGGTTTTCGGATATACTCTGTCGCCCCCATTTCAAGCGCCAGTACAATATCCAATTCATCCGTACGCGCACTAATCATGATAATCGGAAAATCATGCTCGAAGCGGACTTGACGGCAAATCTCGATTCCTTCCATATCCGGAAGCATCCAATCAAGCAGCATCGCATCCGGTTCAAACGTTGGGATTGCAGCCAATGCTTCTTTACCCGTTCGTACACTATGGACTTCATAGCTGTCCTTTACTAAATAAATATGCAGTAAATTCACTAAATTTTCGTCATCTTCAACGACTAATATTTTTTTCGTCATTAATGATTCCCCGCTTCTCTAATCAATTACGCCTCGGCGTAATTGTGTCCAGATTCGGTTTGCTTTCGCGCAAAGTATTCCTTACCGAATCTGTGACATCCGCCGGAGGCATTAACTTCTTTCAGCAGGCATTTGAAAACACCCGATGAAAATTGACCAAAAATTATATTAACCTCTATATATATAGATAGACTCTGTGCCTACTGCTTCGCCTAAGCATAAAATCTGCTGAAGGAAGTTAATTTAAATCAAATAGCTGCCCTTTAATAAAGTAAGCTGTTGACTCCGCCATATTGGTAATATGGTCCGCTGCTCGTTCAACAAAACGGTTAATGAACAACAATTGCAATGTTTGTTCGATCTCTTGAGGACTTTCTTTTAAATACTCAGTTAAAAGTGCATAGTTTTCATGATTATTGCGATCTACGATATCATCAAGCTCTCCTACTTCTTTCGCCAATGCGATATCCGCATCGATAAATGCTTTCATTGATTTTTTCAGCATATCCATCGCGACATCTTTCATTTCAACTAATGATGTTCTGTCTAAAATCGTTTCGGCTTTGCTGATGCGAATCGTTGCTTTTGCTGTATTTACCGCAAAGTCGGCAATTCGCTCGATATCGGACGACATTTTGATGACACTGATAATTCGGCGCATGTCGCGGGCTACCGGCTGTTCTTTCGCCATCAGCCAGATCGCCATTTGATTGATTTCATTTTCCAGATCGTCAATGTAGTTGTCCTCTTCAATGACATCCAGTGCCAACACCATATCCTGCTCCTGAAGGGCTTTGAATGCCTTTTCCATCGCAACAACCGTCATGTCGACCATTTCACCCATTTTGTCCTGCAGTTCAAGCATGTTCTTTTCGAAATTTTCGCGAATCATTCCCAAATCCCCCTCTTATCCGAATCGTCCTGTTACGTAATCTTCTGTACGCTCATCTTTTGGTGTTGAAAAAATAACATTCGTATCATCATATTCAATGACTTCCCCATTTAAGAAGAATGCCGTCTTATCGCTAATACGCGCTGCTTGTTGCATGTTGTGCGTTACAATAACAATTGTATAGTCTTTTTTCATTTGTGTAATTAGTTCTTCTACTTTCAATGTAGAAATCGGGTCAAGTGCCGAAGTCGGCTCATCCATTAAAATAACATCCGGCTTCATTGCGATTGCACGTGCGATACAAATACGTTGTTGCTGACCACCAGAAAGGCCTAATGCTGATGATTTTAGACGATCTTTTACTTCATCCCAAATTGCTGCACCGCGTAGAGACTCTTCTACAATTTCATTTAGGATTTTTTTGTTTTTAATTCCTTGCATACGTGGACCATAGGCAACATTGTCATAGATGCTCATTGGGAACAGATTCGACTTTTGGAATACCATCCCGACTCTTGTACGGAGCTTGATGACATCGCTTGTTTCATATACATTTTCACCATCAATATGAATATTCCCGATTACGCGTACACCGTCGATTAGATCATTCATGCGGTTTAATGTACGTAAAAATGTTGATTTACCGCAGCCTGAAGGACCGATTAATGCCGTTACTTCTTTTTCTTTAATGTCCAGATTTACATTGAACAACGCTTGCTTTTCACCATAAAACAAGTTTAAATCATTTACTTTAATTTTTGTTGGTAAAGCGCCTGTAGAAGTCGTCGTTGATTTAAAAATTGATGCTTCAGAAATAGTCATAGTCATATAGGTTTCGCTCCTTTTAATAGTCCGCTTTGTTTAGTTTTTTCGAGATATATGTTGCCGTTAAATTCAATACTAATATAATGACGATTAAAACAATTCCGATTGCTGCTGCAAGTCCGATATCGCCGGCTTCCTGTGTTACTAAATACGAGTGAACCGTCAGTGTACGGGCAGACGAGAAAATACTTGATGGCATTGCCGCTACTGTCCCTGCAGTCAGGAAGATCGCTGCCGATTCACCGACAATACGGCCGATTGATAAGATGATTCCTGATAAAATTCCAGGCATTGCACTTGGCAAAATAACTTTAATTAATGTTTGTAATTTTGTAGTACCTAATGCCAGTGAACCTTCACGATATGTTGCCGGCACTGTTTTTAATGCTTCTTCTGTCGTACGAATAATCACCGGTAATACGATAATCGTTAATGTTAAGGATGCTGAAATAATCGACATTCCCAGTTTTAAAATTACAACGAAGAACACGGCACCGAATAGACCATAAATAATCGATGGAATCCCTGTTAAACTTTCAGTCGCATAACGAATGATGCGTACAAGTCGTCCTTGTTTTGCATACTCGCGTAAATAAACAGCTGCTAAAATTCCGATTGGTGTTGCGATTAAAAGTGAAATGACAATCGTTAAAATCGTTGTAACGATCATCGGGAATATTCCGCCGCCACCTGTTGGCGAATAATCACCGAATATGAAATCAAAACTGATATATGAAAAACCTTTATAGAAAATATAGCCAACGATTACAACTAATACGGCTACTGATACGAATGCGGAACCCCAAAGTAAGCCGCGAAACATATTATCTTTAAATTGTCGCATGTTACTGAGCTCCCTTCGCTGTAATACGTGCTAATACAAAGTTTAAAATTAAGATGAATGAGAATAACACAATCCCTGTTGCAAACAGCATTTCCTGATGTGTTCCTGCTGCATAGCCCATTTCAAGTGCAATATTTGTCGTCAATGGACGTACACTGTCTGTCAGGCTTGTCGGGATAATCAGTGAGTTACCTGCAACTAAAATGACGGCCATCGTTTCACCCAATGCACGCCCTAATCCAAGAACGATTGCTGCCATAATACCTGACTTCGCAGCCGGTACAACAACTTTAAAGATTGTCCCGATTTGGGAAACACCTAAAGCAAGTGAACCTTCTCGATATGTTTTCGGCACTGCACGAATCGCTGTTTCAGCAACTGTTACAATTGTCGGTAACATCATAATCGCCAATACTAAAATGACCGCGATTAAACTTTGTCCGCGTGCTAATCCAAGATTGTCCTGTAAAAATGGAACGATAATCGCTAAACCGAATACCCCGTATAATACTGATGGAATACCGGCCAATAGCTGAATTGCCGGAGATACGATTTTAGCTACGGATTTCGGTGCAATCTCCGCCAAGAAAATCGCTGTTAATAATCCGATTGGTACCCCGATTACAAGTGCTCCGATCGTTGCGTAAATCGATGCAACAATCATCGGGAAAATACCGAATTTATCTTCTGATGGTACCCAATCACTGCCAAAAAGGAAGTCGAAGAAGCTATAGCCGCCTGTTACGAATGGGTTTGCCCCTTTATAAAATACGAATCCTACAATTAGTAGTAAGCTCACTACTGAAAGAAGCGCACATGCTAAAAATAGTTTCGATGATAAGCTTTCTAAAAAGTATTTTCGCTTATTGCCTTTGCTTATTTGCTGTTCTACTTCGTTTCTGTTTTGTGTGTTCACAAATTTATCCTCCAGCACTAATTATTTCGTTAATGGAATCGCTCCTGCTTCTTCCACAATCTTTTGTCCATCAGCAGTTAAAATGAATTCCATAAACTTTGATGCTGCTTCCGGAACGCTCTCTTTATAAACAAATAGGAATGGACGAGATAATTTATAGTTGCCATCCAATACATTGCCCGCTTCTGCCTTAACGCCATTAATGTCCATCGCTGAAACTGTTTCATCGATATATTCGAATGAGATGAATCCTATCGCATGTTTGTTCATCGCAACCGTTGTTTTAATATTTCCGTTTCCGCTTGCTACGATTGCATTACGAATCAGTTGTCCAGATTCATAGCCGACGATTTCCTGGAATGCATCACGTGAACCAGATCCGTCCTCACGTGAAACAACGACGATTTCCATATCTTTTCCGCCAACTTCTTTCCAGTTAGTGATTTCCCCTGTGAAGATTTGTTTTACTTGCTCCATCGTTAAATCCTTAACTGGGTTTGATGGATGTGCAACAACTACAATCCCGTCATAAGCAATAACCAACTCTTGAATACCGGATTCGATTTCTTCCTGCTTCAGATCACGAGACGACATTCCGATTTGTGAGACATCGTTGATCGCATTTGTAATCCCTGCTGATGAACCGATTTGATTTATTTCAATTTTAACGTCTTCTGTTTCTTCATATTTTGCTGCTAATTTCTCTGCTAAAGGTCCAACTGATGTAGAACCTGAAATCGTTACTAAGTCTCCGCCAGAAGAGGACTCCGTAGAATCTTCATTACTGCAAGCTGCTAATACTACCATTAGAATTGTTAACCCAATGAAGTAACGTGTTTTTTTCAACATACTTCAATCCTCCATCAACATGAATGTTTTCTACCTGCTTTAACAATACATTCATAAAATTAATATCATGTATTAAACATGTAAACCTTATGTAAATTATGAAGAAACGATCTTTTTATTATGTAAAATTATTCAATTAAATCTGAAAATTTAAAATAATAGGGCTGAATTGTAAATATTTATGAGATTTTTTAACAAGTTAGAGGGAATTATTATGAGGAATTAAATAATTAATTTATAAAAGAAAAGGAAATATGTCGATATTATGTTCAAATCTTTATTGAACAATGTAAGAAATACAGAAAACAGACAATTTGCAATGAATATTTAGAAAAATCTATTTACATTACATTTACAAAAGGGTGTTTTGTTTACAAAAAAGAAAAATGCATCCCTATAAAGAGATGCATTTAAAATCTATTATACTGTAGCTTCAGCTTCTAATAATTCAATCGCTTGCTGTACTTGCTCTTCCGTTAGGTTATGACGGACGATATAACGATTGCGTTCATGTTTCGTACATTCGATTGTACAGCCACCTAAATGCTTCGCTTCGTTTTCCTCTGATGCAATGATTTGCTCATTACATTCAGGGTTAGCACAATTAATATAGCGTTCACATGGTGTTCCATCAAAGTGGTCACGTCCAACAATCACGTGTTCTACCTGGTTGATTGGCACTGTCAGACGCTCATCGAATACGTACATTTGACCATCCCATAGCTGACCTTTAGCAACCGGATCTTTACCGTATGTTGCAACGCCGCCATGTAATTGACCAACATCACCAAAACCTTCTCGCTTCATCCAACCTGAGAATTTCTCACAGCGGATTCCGCCTGTACAATATGTTAATACATTTTTACCTTCGAATAATTCACGGTTTTCACGTACCCATTGCGGTGTATCACGGAAATTCTTTACTTCTGGACGAATTGCTCCGCGGAAGTGACCGACATCATATTCATATGTGTTTCGTACATCGAGTACGACTGTGTTTTCATCTTGCATTTCTTCCAGGAATTGCTCCGGAGATAAATAGCGACCTGTTAATTCATGCGGGTTCACATCTTCTTCCAAGCCTAAGTGCACAAGCTCAGGACGTGGACGTACATGCATTTTTTTGAACGCATGGCCTTCTGCTGGATCAATTTTGAAAACAATCCCTTTGAATAATGGATGTGCTTCCATCATATCGATATAGCTTTGTGTTTGCTCAATCGTACCTGAAACCGTACCGTTAATCCCTTCACGGGCAACTAAAATACGACCTTTTAATCCAATTTCCTTACATGCAGCTAAATGCTCTTCTGAAAAAGCAGCCGGATTTTCAATCGTTGTGTAATGATAATACAATAATACTTGATAATTCATTTTTTTCACCTATCATTCAATATATTTGCAGGATATACCTGATAGTTTAAAACTACCTTACAATGATACGCGATTTCCGGTAAATTTACCATCATTATTTAGGTGGAGGTTTTTAGAAATAATTAACTATTCTTTTTAATATTAGTATAATAGATGTAATACTAATTTGAATGGAGGTATTTTTGTGGGCTTTTTAATTTTCGCACTACTAATCATCATTACCTTTACCGCATTGGCAATTGAAAGAATCCTAAAAGATATACGATCACAGAACAAAGAAATTATTGAGCTATTATCAAAAGCTGATGAGAATAAAAATAATAAACTGGAATAGATTAAACTGGTTGAATCATCTCCACTCTATTTCCAAAAGGGTCTCTAAACTCAAAACGTTCATAATTAGGAATGGGTACGGAGTCCAAAATCTCAATTTCATTTTCCATCAATACTTCTCTCCAATAGGTAATATCCTCAACTTCGTAGGCGAGGTGCGCTTTAGTTGTAAACCGATTAAAGCCATCTTCTGTCCCTACATGTACTTCCAGGCTTCCTACTTGCAGCCAAAATCCTCCTCGCCCCTTCAGTACAGAAGGTTTTGAAATTTCATTTAAACCTAAAATTTTGCAATAAAAATCTTTCCCTGCTTCCTCCGTACCTTGGGGAATTGTTATTTGTGCATGGTGTAATCCAGTAATCATTCGCTTTCCTCCTCCATAGCTTCCTCTTCTTCCATTACCTTACTTCAAATATGACATAAACAAAATGATAGGTTATTTATGTAAATCCATAACTTTTTCTTATCCTCCTTAAATGCTAGTTGAATTTCCTAAATACTAGCACTTAGGAATCAGCCACCAATTTTTTTTATTATTAACCCATTACTTAAATACCATTAAATTCAATTAAATGGTATAATATGTATTGGAGTAGAAATACATTCTTAACCTACATAAAAGAGTTAGAGTAATGTTTTTGTACTAACTTTGAAGGAATTGCGGAAGGATATAACATATGACAACAGAAATTTCGATTTTACCTATTCAATCTGTTTATTCAATTGACAACCGTACGATAACAGGAGAAGTTCTTCATGAAGAGCCGCTCATTGTAAAGTTTTCGAATGTTTTAAGTGATGAAGAATGTCAGAATATAATCGATTGTGCTTCTTCGCGTTTGGAAAGATCCAAATTAGCAAAAAAAGAAGTAAGTCCGATTCGTACGAGCAGTGGTATGTTTTTTGAGGAAAATGAAAATCCGCTTATTTCAGAAATCGAAAAGCGGATTAGCAGCCTGATGCATCTTCCAATCGAACATGCCGAGGGTCTACAAGTTTTACATTACGAACCCGGTCAGGAATTTAAGGCACACTTTGATTTTTTCGGTCCAAATCACCCTTCAAGCAGTAATAATCGCATTAGCACGTTAGTAGTCTACTTAAATAATGTTGAAGAAGGAGGCGTTACAACGTTTCCTAATCTGGGTATCCTAACTGTACCGGAGAGGGGTTCAGCTATTTACTTTGAATATTTCTACAACGATCAAAAATTAAATGAACTTACCCTACATAGCGGTGAGCCAGTAATACGAGGCGAGAAATGGGTTGCTACCCAATGGATGCGGAAAAAGCAAATCCGCGAACGTTTTTAATCCTTTTCAAAAGGATTTATATAAAATATGATAGATGTGAAGGAAGTGACTAACTATGGTGGAACTCCTATACATACAAGAAAACAAATGGGATGACAGTCATCGTCCTTGGCCGCTGCCTAATTTGCCTTGGGGGATGAAACAAACGTGGAGTGATTTATTATTCGCCCATTATCCGGTTAAATACGAGGTTTTGCGGAAGTTAGTTCCAAATGCGTTGGAACTGGATACGTACGACGGTGTGTGCTGGGTTGGGGTTGTTCCGTTTCGCATGTCTGGTGTGAGACTTCGGGGATTGCCGCCAGTTCCAGGTACCGACGAATTTCCGGAACTTAATGTGCGCACCTATGTAACGATTGACGGAAAACCGGGCGTATACTTTTTCAGTTTGGATGCGGATAATTGGCCGGCTGTAAAAGGGGCCAGGACATTTTTCCATTTACCGTATCATTACGCTAAGATGGATATTAAAAACTTTGGCGATACAGTATTGTTTGAAAGTAAAAGACGCGATCAATCAGACATTGATTTCGCAGCCCGTTATAAACCCGTTTCTGAACCGTTCCTTGCGATAAAAGGGACCTTTGAGGAATGGATTACCGAGCGTTACTGTTTCTACACATTAAATACTGCAGGTGTCCCGGTGCGCTGTGATATTTTGCACCACCCATGGATTTTACAGGAAGCAGAAGGTGAAATCACCCTTAATACAACTCTGTCCAAACAAGGGATTATTGTGGTAAACGATCAGCCGATTCTGCATTTTTCTAAAAAAATCGATGTTCGCGCATGGCCATTAGTAAGTCCTGCTACCGGCCGATTACATTTTTAAAAAGATAAGTCTTACTTTAAAAAGCAAAAACGCAACCCATATTATATGAGTTGCGTTTTCTTTATTTTATAAACCGCATTTCAGCTGTGCACCACAGTTTGTACATGTGTTGCAGCCGCCCATTTCTTCTACCGTACCTTGACGGCAAACCGGGCATGTATTGCCAACTTCCGAACCAATTGTCACATCTGTATCTGTTAACGGCTTAATTGTATCTACTAATACAACCTGACGTTTCACTTGGTCTTCTGTTTGTTTTAATTCTTCAAACTCTAATTGCTCATCTGAATTGGCTTCTTCAGCTTTTAAAGTCAGTACTTGTGTATCACGAGATCCATCGACATACACGGTACCGCCTTTAGCACCGCCGCGGTATAGACGCTCGTACACTTTTTGTACTTGCTCTACGCCATAGCCTTTAGGTGCGTTTACTGTTTTTGAAATGGATGAATCAATCCAGTTTTGAATGATACATTGAACATCTGCATGTGCTTCAGCAGAAAGCTCCATTGATGATTTGAACCAGTCCGGTAAATTATTTTCATCCACACCCGGGTTCGCATCTAAATACTCTTTTACTATCTCAGCTTTTACTTCAATAAACTTCCCTAGACGACCTGAACGGTAGTAAGTGAAGCTGAAGTAAGGTTCAAGCCCTGTTGCAACTCCGACCATTGTACCTGTAGATCCCGTAGGTGCAACCGTCAATAAATGCGAGTTACGAATACCGTTTGCCACAATATTTTCGCGAATATGCTGCGGCATTTTTTTCATGAAGCCTGTGTTAATGAATGCTTCACGTAAACGTGTTGTTTCAGCTTCTGTTTGTCCTTCAAGGAACGGGAAACTGCCGCGCTCTGTTGCCAGTTCAACCGACTCTTCATACGCTGCAACCGCAATCGTCTTGAAGATTTCATCAACTAGTGCATTGCCCTCTTCAGAACCGTACTCTTTCTCACAGTAAATCAACAAATCGGCAAGCCCCATTACACCAAGACCAACTCGGCGTTCACCTAGTGCCTGCTTTTTGTTTTCTTCCAGGAAGTACGGTGTTGCATCAATTACATTATCCTGCATACGTACGCCAACTTTTACCGTTTTGCGTAACGCATCAAAATCAACTGTTTTCGTTTCTTTGTTTGCAAACTTCGCCAAGTTAACAGCAGCCAAGTTACAAACGGAATATGGTGCGAGTGGTTGTTCTCCGCACGGATTTGTCGCAACAACTTTCTGACCGTAAGCTTTTGCATTTGTCATGTCGTTTGCGTTATCAATGAAGAAGATACCAGGTTCTGCCGCATATGTTGCGCAGACATTGATTAAATTCCAAAGTTCTTTTGCTTTGATTGTACGATACGTACGAACTGGATAACCAAGTTTCTCCCATTCGCGAACATCGCCAACTTCATGCCACTTTTCGTTGTAATCCAGCATTTGTGCCGGAGTATAGTTTTCTACATCCGGGAAGCGTAATTCGAAGTCCTGATCGTTTTCTACAGCATCCATAAACTCTTTCGTTAATGTAACCGAAATGTTTGCACCTGTCAGGAAATCCGGATTATGGACTGAATACGTTCCGCCATCGCGTAGCTTCGTTTCAGCGTCACGAATAATCGCTTCGTTAAATCCGCCGAAACCTTCAATATTTTTATAGTTCACAATACCTTGATACATCGCATCTTCCTGCTGTGTTAAAGGCTTGAATTTTAATTTTTCTTTTGCTAGACGAATAATTGATTCATCTGCTGTATTCTCGATCAGATAACGCAGAATACGCGGATTTTGCATTTTGGAAATGATAAACTCCACAATATCCGGATGCCAATCTGCCAGCATAATCATTTGAGCGCCGCGTCTCGATCCACCTTGCTCAACAAGATGTGTCAGCTTGGCAATATCATCAAGCCAGCTTACTGATCCGCTAGATTTACCGTTTACACCGCGCGCCAATGTGTTACGCGGGCGAAGTGTCGAACCGTTCGTACCAACACCACCACCACGGCTCATAATTTCCATTACTTGCTTGCGGTGATCACTGATGCCTTCACGGGAATCGGCTACAAATGGCATTACATAACAGTTGAAGAATGTTACTTCAGTTTCTGAACCTGCCCCGTAAATTACTCGTCCTGCAGGGATAAAGTTCATCGACACAAGCTCTTCGTAAAACTTTCCGAACCATTCTTTGCGCTTTTCTTCTGTTTTCTCAACTGAAGCTAAACCTGTTGCATTACGTTTTGCAATTTGCTCATAAAAAATTTCGAGCGGCTTTTCAATAATATCCAATGAGCGTTCAATAATACCCGTCTCTTGTTCTTCGCCTTCCAATACATGACGGTAATCTTCATCAATTTTAATAAGAGCGGTATTCTTTTCCGGATTAATCGAATGAATAATGCCAAGTCCACGTGCCGGGAATTTCGGATCCTGTTTCACTGTCAAAACAACAAAATCCCCTGTTTTTAATGTTTTCTTTTCCGTATCTTTAAAAGAATAACGGTCAATCATAACAAGACGTGATACACCTTTATGCGTAATATGCATGTCCGGTGTAATCGGGTGCACTTGAGGAAATTGCTCAATATCTTGATTTAACTGATTGACTTGGATGGATTGCTCTAAAACACTTGCCACCGCGTAAGCCCCCCTTTGGACGATTTAATAATTTTAAGTTTCCCTTCACGAATGTAAACTAAACACATTTTATACCATATATTGTGCTAATTTCTTAAATATCATTCTATATGTTGGGTTATATAATTACACTTAAAAAAGATTACAATAAATCTTTTTTTCAAACAAGGGGTTGATTTTTTTTTCTTTTTGTTAAATCCATCTATATCAACGTTTCGGGTATAAAAATTTTTTTACAAAAAATAAAAACACACGTTCGCAATCTATTTTTTGAAATTCCATTCATCTGTTAAATATTTATTTTCCATCAATTGTTCTACATATTGGGTTTGCTGCTCTGTTAATTCATAAGGAATTAGTTCTATGTCCAAAGCTACTTCAAACCCTTTAGAAAACGCGTCAACACATTGATCGATTGTAAATGGTGTGTCGACAAACTGATTCATCGCAACTGCTTTTTCTGGTAACTTTTTTCGCATTCTTTCTTTTGCTTCAGCTGTAGCAAAATTAAATACCGATAACAGCAGTTTTTCATTCAGATCAAGTAAAATAGCGCCATGCTGCAAAATTACACCTTTTTGACGTGTTTGCGCACTGCCGGCTACTTTTTTCCCTTCAACAACTAGCTCATACCAGCTTGGCGCATCAAAACATACCGCGCTTTTCGGTTTCTTCAGATCATCCAGTTGTTCCTTCGTCTCCGGCACACTAAAATAAGCATCCAGTCCTAAAAGGCGGAACCCTTGTAAAATTCCTTCGCTAATGACACGATATGCCTCTGTAACGGTTTCCGGCATATTTGGGTAGCTCTCTGTCACAATCACTGAATATGTAAGCTCCTGGTCATGTAAAACGGCACGTCCGCCTGTAGGTCTACGGACGAAACCTAAGTTTTGCTTTTTTACAGCTTCTAAATTAATATCTTTATGTACTTGCTGGAAATAACCGATTGATAATGTTGCAGGGTTCCACTCGTAAAAACGAATAACCGGCGGAATTTCCCCTTGGCTATGCCAATCAAGCAACGCTTCATCCAGTGCCATATTATAGGCTGGGCTGCATGGACCCGAATTTATAAAATACCATTGTTTTTTCACAATTTCTCGCCTCCACTAATTCATTTTAACAAACTCGCTCGACTAACTCTAGTTCATCTCTTATAATAGATAGTACAGATAGAAAGGGGCAATATCGCAGTGACAATTTTATATACGATACTAGTAATTTTAGTAGTAATCGTTGCTTACGTAGTAATCAACTCTATGCGCTTAAAAAAATCCGTAACAAATTTAACACAGGAGCAATTTATTGAAGGCTACCGTAAAGCACAATTAATCGATTTACGCGAACCTAAAGAATTTGAAGCGGGACACATTTTAGGTGCTCGAAACATTCCGATGACGCAACTTAATACACGTCATAAAGAAATCCGTCCGGATCTGCCTGTATACCTTTACTGCCAAAACTCTGGTCGTAGTGCACGAGCAGCGCTGACATTAAAGAAAAAAGGCTATAGCCAACTGTTCCAATTACAAGGCGGTTTCAAAACTTGGACAGGCAAAGTTAAATCGAAAAACTAATTCTAAAAGTTCTCTACATTGTAGAGGGCTTTTTAATTTTCATTCACCGGCCCTACGAATCGAAATTGTCTGATTATCAGTAGTTTCTACTATTATATAGTCACACGTAAGAAGTCTAACTTTTCTCATAGAAAAAAGGTCAGAAAACAGCTCTGACCTTTTTGTCACAATTTATGAAATTGTTACTTCTTCTTTTTTTGTATAACGTAATACAGGTGTACGTGCAGCACGTGTTTCATCTAAGCGGCTGATTACCGTAGTATGTGGTGCTTCTTGTACGATCGATGGGTTATCGATTGTTTCTTGAGCAATTTGAATCATTGCATCACAGAATGCATCCAATGTTTCTTTTGATTCTGTTTCTGTTGGCTCGATCATAATCCCCTCTTCCACGTTTAACGGGAAGTATACTGTTGGTGGATGGTAGCCAAAGTCAAGAAGGCGTTTTGCGATATCCAATGTACGAACACCTAATTTTTTCTGACGACGGCCTGATAGCACGAATTCATGCTTACAGTGACGGTCGTATGGTAAATCAAAGTGCTCTTCCAAGCGGCGCATCATATAGTTTGCATTTAATACAGCATATTCTGTTACAGCCTTTAAGCCATCTGGACCCATTGAACGGATATACGTATATGCACGGACATTAATGCCGAAGTTTCCGTAGTAAGGTTTCACACGACCGATTGATTGTGGACGTTTGTAATCGAAGTGGAATGTACCATCTTCTTTTTTCACTAATACTGGTTTAGGCAGGAATGGGATTAAATCTGCTTTTACCCCTACTGGACCTGAACCCGGACCACCGCCACCGTGTGGACCTGTAAATGTTTTGTGTAAGTTTAAGTGAACACAGTCAAAGCCCATGTCTCCAGGACGTGCTTTACTCATAACAGCGTTTAAGTTCGCGCCGTCATAATAAACTTTACCGCCGACACCGTGCACGATTTCAGCCATTTCTAAAATGTTTTCTTCGAATAAGCCTAAAGTGTTCGGGTTTGTCAGCATAAGCGCTGCTGTATCAGGACCGACAACACGGCGTAAATCTTCCAGATCAACTAAGCCGTCTTCACCAGATCTGATTGTAATTGTTTCAAAACCTGCCACTGTAGCAGAAGCCGGGTTTGTACCGTGAGCTGAGTCCGGTACGATTACTTTGTTACGGTGACCTTCACCATTTGCCTCATGGAATGCACGGATCATCATTAATGCTGTCCATTCACCATGTGCGCCTGCTGCCGGCTGTAATGTTACTTCATCCATACCCGTAATTTCCTGAAGTGATGTCTGCAGATCATATAATAATTCCATTGCACCTTGTACTGTCGACTCATCCTGTAATGGGTGAACATGGGCAAAACCAGCGTAACGTGCAACTGTTTCATTGACTTTCGGATTGTACTTCATCGTACATGAACCAAGTGGATAGAACCCTGAATCCACACCATGGTTACGTTTTGAAAGTGCTGTATAGTGACGCATAATATCTAATTCTGCAACTTCCGGCAGTTCAGCCGCTTCTTGACGTACTAACTCTTTCGGCAGAAGTTCTTCTAAATCAAAATCAGGAACATCCAATGGCTCTAAGTTGTAGCCGACACGACCTGGTTTTGTAATTTCGAAAATGAGTGTTTGGTTTTCGTTATGCATTGTAAGCCCCCATTTCTGCAACTAATTGCTCGATTTCTTCTTTTGTACGGATTTCCGTAACAGCAATGAGTGCATGATTTTCTAATTCAGGATAAACACGACCTAAGTCAAAGCCGCCGATAATACCTTTTTCGATTAATGCTTTGTTTAGCTCTGTTACATTATATTTTGTATTTACTACGATTTCGTTGAAGTGAGCGCCTTGATAAGCAACTTCAAAACCAGCTGCTTCAAATGCATTTTTAGCAAAGCGTGTCTTCACGATATTTTGTTTCGCCATTTCCTGCATACCTTGCTTTCCAAGGGCTGTCATTGCTACTGAAGAAGCTAGTGCAAGCAATGCCTGGTTTGAACAAATATTGGATGTCGCTTTGTCACGACGGATGTGCTGCTCACGAGCTTGTAATGTTAATACATAACCACGACGTCCATCTTGGTCTACAGTTTCCCCAACAAGACGGCCTGGTACTTTACGCATTAATTTATTCGTTACCGCGAAATAACCACAGTGTGGACCACCGAAGCTTTCCGCAATTCCGAATACTTGTGCATCCCCAACTGTAATATCTGCGCCTAATTTTCCTGGTGGTGTTAAAACGCCAAGAGCTAACGGGTTCGCAGATACGATAAACAATCCTTTTGCGTCATGTGTAATGTCTGCAAGCGGCTGCAGGTTTTCAACTTGACCAAAGAAGTTCGGATATTGAACGATTACGCCGGCTGTTTGGTCATCGATCAGGCCTTTTAGTGCTTCGATGTCTGTTACACCGTCTTTTGTAGGAATTGTAACGACTTCTATTGATTGTCCTGTTGCATACATTTTCACAACATCTTGATACTCCGGATGTACAGTTCCTGAAACAAGTAACTTTCCGCGACGTGTATGACCTGCAGCAAGCATACCTGCTTCTGCCAATGCCGTACCGCCATCATACATAGAAGAGTTTGCAATATCCATGCCTGTCAGTTCTGCGATCATCGTTTGGAACTCAAAAATCGCTTGAAGTTCACCTTGTGAAATTTCCGGCTGATATGGCGTGTATGCTGTATAGAACTCCGAACGTGAAATAACATGATCAACAATTACCGGTTTATAGTGGTTGTATACACCTGCACCTAAAAACGATACATTGCTTGCTGTATCTTTATTTTTTGAAGCAAGTTGTGCCAGTTCCTTCATTAAAGCGGCTTCTGACTTGGCAGGTTTAATATTGTAGCTTCCTTGGAAGCGAACTTTCTCAGGAATATCCTCGAAAAGCTCATCAATTGTCGCAACCCCGATACGGTCTAACATTTCTTGTTTATCTTGTTCCGTCATTGGTAAATAACGATGTTTCATTGTTAACCCTCTTTTCAAAAGTTTTATCCCGTATTAACGGGTAGTAAGCTTGGTTCAACTACCAATCTAGGGGATGAAGACCCCCACTGATTGAAGTTTCATTTTATTTTGCACGCTTGTAAAATGGAGTTTCTACAACAACTGCTTTTGCTCTATTTTTTCGTACTTCAATTTCTAATTCAGTTCCAACTTCTGTGAATTTTGCGTCAATTAAAGCTAAGCCGATATTGCGCTTTGTCATTGGTGACTGAGTTCCTGTAGTTACAAAACCAATCTCTTCACCATCTTTAAATACTTTATAGCCATGGCGGGGAATACCTTTATCAATCATCTCGATGCCTACAGATTTACGTGTTAGGCCATTTTCTTTTTGGTCAATTAATGCTTGCTGACCGATAAATTGCGGATCCTTTGCCAATTTCACCGCAAAGCCAATTCCCGCTTCCAATGGTGAAATCTCTTTTGAAATCTCTTGGCCATATAATGGTAAGCAAGCTTCAAAGCGAAGTGTATCACGTGCTCCTAAACCGGCCGCTACTACACCTTTGTCTTTTCCTGCTTCCAAAATTTTGTTCCATAGATCGACAATCGCTGCTGGTGTCCCGTAAATTTCAAATCCGTCTTCACCTGTATAGCCAGAGCGAGAAACTAGAACCGAATGACCGCCTACATCCACATTGTCCTGGAATTTAAAATATTTAATTGCCGTTAAATCTGTTGCTGTTAATGTTTGCAGAACTTCCTGAGATAATGGTCCTTGCAATGCGATTTGAGCATAGTCATCTGACACATTTGTCACTTTGACATCCCCTTCGACATGCTGCTGTAACCATTCAAAGTCCTTTTCAATATTCGCTGCATTAACACATAGTAAATAACGGTTATCTTCCAAACGGTATGTCAGTAAATCGTCAACAACACCGCCATCTTCATAACATAGTGCACTGTATTGTGCGCCGCCAACTGCAATTTTAGAAATATCGTTGGAAAGCATCTTTTGTAGATAAACTAGTGCATCCGGACCTTCTACGATAATTTCCCCCATATGGGATACATCAAAAAGTCCTGCACGGTTACGAACCGCATCATGCTCCTCTTTAATCGAAGAAAATTGTACCGGTAATTCCCAGCCGCCAAAATCAACTGTTTTTCCACCATACTTTGCATATTCATCAAAAAGTGGTGTGCGCTTTAGCTTTAATTCATTTGTCATGTTCATTTCCTCCTTTAGTTATGTATGTTCATTTTGCTTTGTAAGGGGAAACAACATTACACCTATCAAAGTGTAAATCTATCTTTTTATTAGAATCATCAGAATATTAAAAGCCGATTTCTCCACAAAAAAAGACAGACGAATCCCCTTTACCGAGATTCTCTGTCCTTGCACCTGAAAGTTACACCCAAATTTGATCCACTATCACAATTTGGGCTTTCCCCGTTGGTGGCTGTTCGCAACAATAGCTGATTACAGCACTCTCCAGAGTTGCGTCCAATACGAGTCTTTTTGCCTGAGAGATTCATAGCATAGCTATTTGCTCCTTCGGCGACGTGACATCACGTTCTCTCCCCGTACCATCATCCGCGTTAGATTATTTACTTCATGTTATTGCTCTTCTTAGCAATATCCTAACATTGAATATAATGCAAACGCAATCTTTTTTTAATTTTATTCAAAATACGAACATTAAGTACAATTATCCAGTAATTATTCGCCTTTAAGACGTTTCACTTGAAAGCCGATGTACTCAACAATTTGTCTTAACGTTCTCCCGGCTGTCAGTACTTGTATATGGCCAGCTAGTCGATAATTCTTTCTGCGTTGGTGATACAGATTTTCCAATTCTTGCTCCGTTGATGATTGAACAATGGGACGGTTTTTGTCATTCCGAATACGCATATAAATATCTTCAAATTTTGCATCAAGAAAAAATACAAGCCCTGTCTGGCGCATAATTCTCCTGTTTTCTTCATTTACGGCTACCCCACCGCCTGTAGCGATAATGCATGCTTCATCACGAAAGTTCTTTAAAAATTCCGTCTCGATTTTTCGGAAGTGTGCTTCGCCGTATTTCTCGAAAATTTCAGGAATTGTCATACCCTGTTGTCGTACAATTTCATGATCCATATCGTAATACGGCATTTTCAAGAAAAAACTTAAACGTCTTCCAATCGCACTTTTTCCGCACCCCATAAATCCTACTAAATAAATTTTACGCATGCTGTTCACCTTCTTCTATTACGGACTACTTAATCAATTACGCCTCTACCTATTCTTTCGTTTCTATTTTGCTACTTAAACAGAAATATTTTTAGGTCAAACAAAATCGCATTATGCGACATTTTTTCGACTTTGCAAAAAGAAGTCGAACTTTAAGGTAAATTTAGTATATTTATCGTAGCACGAACGTAAATAGATTCCAATGAATTATATACTTTTATTTGCGCAAAATATGCATTTGTATAGAAAACAGCAGCTCCGGAAACTATGAACAATAAAAATACAGCCAGCAAAAATAATGCACCCTTCTCATTTTGGAGGCAATGGTAACACGAGGTCTCTTTCTCGCTTTGTTCCATTTTTCATCACTACCCTCATATTCACATCATTTTCATCCACCGCCAACTCCCATTTCTCAACAAAAGGCAGCATAATTTCATTTCCCCCTTTATTCGACCTTTTACGCAAATGCTGTTCCGATTTATCAAAAACAAACAAACGCTCCTCGGGGTCATTTGATATTTCCAGTTGCAGCATACCAGAGCTGAGCACCCTCCCAGATGCTGAATTCATATTGTATTGATGAAGATCATAAACGAACAATTCCCAGTTCACCTCATCTTTCATCATCTCAAGCTGTTGAAGATCCCGAACCCATATAAGGATAAGCAGGCTTATTGCGGTAAAAAGTACAAACACGCTTAACTGAAACAAGCTTTCCAGTAGTGTAAAACCCCGCTCATTAAATATTTGCCTCAATTTCATACACACAGTTCCTCTTCTTTTTCATTGTTGTCATAATGGACACATACTTGGTACCCATCGTAATTCCATTGAAACTGAACCCCGTCAATGTGTTGAACTCCGGCGGATTGTCCAAATCGTTTATATTTCATCGCTCCTATAAAAGCTACTTCTGCAGCATGAGCTTGTACTTTTTGTATAGCTATTTGCTGTTTCATATTAAATGTGAGCGGAATGATTGTCGACGAAAGGAAAAATAAGATGACGACTGCTAACAGTGTTTCTACAAGAGTTAGTCCTTCCTGGCTCATTAAAAACCTCCTTTTCCAAAATCCTGGCTTTGCCGATATTCACAGAGTATTGATGGCTTGTATTCTCAAAATGATATGTTAGCCGTCCAAAGGCCTGGACATTTCCTCTCGTATTAAATAACAGCCGGTTATGCGGAGTGGATAAATACATGTCAATTGGCCGCGCTATTCGCTGGTCGTAAATAATATTAGAAGTAGTCCAATCCATTACTTGTATTCGGTAACAGTTAATAATTTCAAAGCTATGGGACGTTCCGGTCTCAATGGATAACAATTGTGTCATGCGTATTAACATCTCATTTTGATTCATTACCTGTTTTTCTGTATAATCCATTAACGGCTTTTGTGAAAGTGAGAGGATTGTTGAATTGACGACCAAAAAGATAAAGAGAACAATGAGCATTTCCATTAATGTAAAACCTTTTTCATCCGTTAACAGTAATTTTACTTTCTCTTTCATCGTTACGTTTTGCTGTTCCCCGGTCCAATGACTTTACCATCCACTATTTTAATTTCCGTATTATCCGGACATTTTAAGTCCTTTTCTACAATATACCCCTCGTCAATTAAATCCGAGACCGAAGCTGGATATTCATTTTTGTTCAGTTTATATGCTTCGACTTGTCCTTGAAGCATGAGAATATAAGCATTACAACCTTTTTCATCGATTGATGCGAAGTGTTTTGAAACGTTGGGAATTGTAACCAATATTAAAATGGAGATGATTAATAAAACAACAAGCATCTCTACTAACGTAAATCCTTTTTCATTTTTCATCTGATCCACCTCTTCTTATATAAAATCAATGACATCATACATCGGAATTAAAATACTTAAATATGCAGCAATTACGCAAATGGCAATGATCACAAATAGCAGCGGCTGAATTATCGCCAAGATTTGTTCAATTACTTTCTGAAGCTTTTCATCCAAAAGCTCGCAATATAAAATAAGTTCCCGTCCTAACAAGCCGCTCGCCTCACCGTGGGCAATAAAATGTTCAAATTTCGGATAAAAGTAGCCGACGATTTCAACTGCACGCTCCAATGAATCGCCAATAAGAATGCGTTCTTGGAGTATACCTGCAATATACGCAATGTGCTTTTGGTGATGTTGGGATTTTAAATGATCGAATGCTTTTTGGAGCGAGAAGCCGGCTAATAATAGATTGCCTAAATGGCGGGCAAATTGTCTCGTCAGAAATAGGCGCCAAAAAAGACCGATTAACGGGAGCCTAAACAGTAGATGGAGCTGCAAATCAATTCGTTTCTTACGGATTTGATAAATAAAAAGGGAGAGGACAATACCGAGAGCAATACCAACTGCAATAATATAGTCTGGCATATGGAGGAAAAACTTCGACCACTGAATGCTGGCGGACGATCCACTTTGGACGCGGGATGTAATAACTGAAGACATATTCGGCAGAAAATACGTTCGAAAGGCTAAAAACAGTATTATTAAAAATGTAAATAAAATGAGCGGATACGACATCACTTTTATTAGTTTCATTTTCGCCTGCTGTTGAAAAACGAGCTGCTTTGCGACAAGACCAATCGCTTCACTTAACTTGCCCGTCACTTCTGCCAACTCAATTGACACTAAATATTGTTTATCAAGACAAAGCAGCTGAAAAACTTGAGTTGCACTGCCACCCCCGCGCAATATATTCGAAATTTCCTGTTGGACCGGTTCATAATGTTTTACATGATAAGGCAGCAGCATTTCGATACTGTGGGCAAATGTATAGCCTTCATTTAACAGTGTGGAGATTCGTTGGAGTAATGTAGGAAGCTCAGAGGACTTTATAATAGGTTTTTTAAACAAAGTAGCTGATGTTGCATTTTTAAGGAGTGGTATATTCATAGTAATCCTCATGAAGTTTTGCGATTTGACCTGCCAATGTTTGATCAAAAGGTAATGTAAATGATTTTTCTTGGATGATGGATTCAAAGGCAAGCTGTAATTGATCATCAGTTAAAAATTCAAAAATAGCTTTATAGCCGTTATCCTCTGTTTCGATTAGACGCTGAGAAACAACAGCTCTTAGCATCTGCCGCATTTCCTCAAATGAAACCGACAAGTCATGCAGACGGTAAATACAGTTCACCGTATCCTTTGCATGTATCGTCGAAATTACGAGGTGTCCGGAAAACGCCGCTTCTATTGCGACCTTTGCTGTTTCTCTGTCCCGAATCTCTCCGAGCATAATCACTTCGGGAGAATGTCTTAAAATTGCCTTTAGACCTGCTGAATACGTCATTCCGGCTCGCTCGTTCACTTGAATTTGCAAGAGCTGTTCTTGCCTGCTTTCCACTGGATCCTCCAAAGAAATGACATGTCGAGATAAATGCTTCGAACAATATTGGAGCAATGAATATAATGTTGTTGTTTTGCCCGATCCGGTCGCACCGCTAAGTAATAATAACCCACTCTCCAGTCTGGACAATCTATACAACTGTTCAACACTTTCCCGGAAGTGACATAATGTCTGTAACGGGACGGTGTAGTTCTGCCGTAATATTCGAACTGCTAAACTTTCTTTAAAGAAGCTGGAAGGTAACGTTGAAATCCTGAAGGCATACATGGACCGGTCGATAAATTTTTGGAAGGAACCACTTTGAGGCTTTCGCTTTTCACTAATATCAAGCGAAGAAAGAAATTTAAAATAGGAAATCATACGGGTAGCGAGCTCTGTAGGGAGTTCATCTTCCTTTTCAAAACGGCCGTATTTTCTCATTAACAGATCATAGCATCCTTCTCTAGGGAGTAAGTGGATGTCTGTAACATTAAGCTGTGTTGCCTTAGATAAAAGCTCCAAACAATTTTGTTCAATGATCGATAATTGTTTTATGGTAATCACCCCTTCATCAATTAGTTAGATGTGACTCCATTATAAATGGATTGTCCAGTATTTCATATAAAAACAGATAAAATTTCTTTTTAGTAGGAATTTTCTTTCAATATTAACAAATTTACTAATATTTCATGTAGAATAATATTAAAGTTAGTATATTTAAATTTTTACCGTATTGGGGGTTTACATATGATACATCCGATTAAAATTTCAAGTACTTTTGCAGATGAAACACGGTTTTCTATTTATGAATTTATGCTGCAGCAAAAGCAATTTTTATCCGTCCAGGATATTGCAGAACAATTTAAAATCCATTCCAATGTAGCACGTTTGCATCTAACTAAACTTGCAGAAATCGGCGCCATTTCCTCCGAACATTTAAAAACCGGAAAAGGCGGGCGACCTGGAAGAGTATATAAAGCAAAACAAGAAGGAATCAATTTAAGCATTCCTAGACGCGACACATCTTCATTAATTAAATGGTCACTTGAACTTATTCGCGAGCTTGGTGACGCAGCGTTGAGTAAAGCACAGGAAATCAGTTATCGCGATGGGAAACAATCGATACTTGAACAAATGAATTCAATTAAACGAAAATCTCCATTTACTTTTGACGAGAAATTGGCCATGTTAACTAAAAGCGCCACTTTAATCGGTTATATTCCGGAAGTAATTGAGCATAACCATTCCAAATCAATCATATTTTCGCTTTTCAACTGCCCCTTCCAAGAACAAATATCGAACTACGGAGAAATTGTTTGCCAGCTCCATGAATCCTATTTGTATGGACAAGTTGATACATTGTTTGACCGAAATGAAATTACGAAAATGGAAAGCATGGTAAGTGACTGTGACTTTTGTAAATACAAAATTTCCGTACACAATTAATGGAAAAAACATGCGTTTGTCACAACTCTTCCATATCTCCCAGTTTACATTATCCAGAAACTTGATTTATAATGAATGAGAGACTATTCTATTTTTTTAGAAAAGGAGGGATATTTCATGAGCAATATGTATAAAGTTATGGCATTCTGGACTGCTATTTTCGCCGTTATGTTCTACCTTGGTGGTATGAACGAGGTTTCGCTATTATTCGTAGGTAATACAGGTTTATTTTTATTATTAGGCTTCTTAAATCTTTCAGAACGCATGTACATGTACATTTTTGGCGCATACTTAACTGTTTTCTTCGCCGGTTTCACCTATTACACAACATTCATACACACTCCAGGTGGAGGACATTAAAAAACGACACGCTCTTTAATAGAGAGCGGTCGTTTTTTATTTACAAGCAAGTTAAAAGCCATTTAAAAACGGGTTGGAGTCCATTTCTGCAGCAGGTGTCGTGTAGTCACCATGCCCTGGATAAATAATTGTATCTTCCGGTAATGATAAAAGCTTGTCGTGAATCGATTTCAACAAGATATTCATCGAACCACCGATTAAATCAGTCCGTCCAATGCTTTGTTCGAATAATGTATCGCCTACAATCGCAAAAGCGTCATCTTTAAAAATAAAGGATACACTTCCCGGAGAATGCCCTGGTGTATGGGCTACCGTAAAGGTAAATGCACCGATTGTCATTTCCCCTTCTTTTCGTATAATATGTTCTCCTTCAGGCTTTTTCACGATATAATTTGGCAATTCCGCATATTTGCCGGAACCATTTTTCATCGGATCAGCAAGCCAGTCCACTTCTTTTTCATGGACATACAGCGGAATATTATATATTGCCCGTATCGCATCCACTCCACCGATATGATCAAAATGTGTATGGGTTAATAAAATAGCTAATGGGTTTAAGCCATTTTTACGTAATTCATTTACAATGCGTGCCCCTTCTTCACCTGGATCGAAAATTAAGCAGTCTTTTTCTTTATTGCTGACAATGTAGCAATTCGTTTGGATCGGTCCTAGACTATATTTTCTAACATTTAACATAAATCATCACCTCAGTTTCCATTATACATTTTTTCTATCGTTCTCATAGTGAAAGTTATCGTTCAAACAAACGCCACTTTTAGTTCTCGACAAACGATTTGGAAACCTTTACAATAAAAGAGGAATATTGTTGAGACATTTTTTGGAATGTCGAAAGGAGTGTCAATTTTTTATGAACTTATTAATGGTTATTTTTGGTCTAGTTGCAATTTTTGGCGTAATTGGCATATTCCAATCAATCAAAGAGAAAAACCTTTTAGCTGCTGCCTTCAACGCTTTAGCTGCTGGTGTTTTCGGTTGGTTCGTCATTATGACGGTATTAAATCAAGGCTATCCACCAACTCATTAATTGCAACCGAAAAACGTATTGCTTTAGAAGCAATACGTTTTTTATATGGACAAAAAAGCTGTTCCCGGATTTCTCCGGGACAGCTTTAATTTTTATAGTTCGTATCAATCAGCAAGTTCCCTGTTTCTGTATCATAGAAACGCAACAGGTCACCATTAATAATCTGATCCGAGTATTCTAGTTCTTGAGTTGCACGATCAATAAATGGCTGACATGCTTCCGTATCGATTGCTTCTCCCGTATCACGGTCGTAGCATACTTCACCTGCATACACATATTGATTTGTTACGAAGCGACCATCACGGAAAATAACGAAATCCTCATGTTCTTCCGAGAAAAGGTCAGCACCTAATTGCATATCTTTTGAAGTCTCAATACCTAACAGATGCAGTAATGTCGGACGAATATCCAACTGACCCGCTGCATTATCCATCACTTGTCCATCATTTGAACCAGGAATGTGGATATATAATGGGACAGCCTGTAAAAGCGCACTGTCATATGGTGTGATTTCTTCTTTATTTAAATATTTTGCCATTGCTTTATTATGATTTTCGGAAATTCCGTAGTGGTCTCCGTACATCACGATAATCGAATTTTCATATAAACCTTGTTCTTTTAAATCATCGAAGAATTCTTTCACCGATTCATCCAAATAGCGAACTGTTTGGAAATAGCGATTTAATGTTCCTGAATTTGAATCATATTCAGGTATCATTATATCTTCCGGGTCCAAATAGAACGGATAGTGGTTTGTTAAAGTAATTAGACGGCTGTAAAACGGCTGTGGCATTTCTTTCATTAATGCTGCAGATTGTTCAAAGAATGGAATATCCTTTAATCCCCAGTTTACAGATGTTTCTTCTGTAACATTGTATGATTCGAGATCATAGAACTGATCTAATTTAAATGATTTGTAAATCATATCACGGTTCCAGAATGATTTGTTGTTCGCATGCATAACATTTGTAAAATATCCATTTTCCCCTAAGCGCTCTGCAAAGGAGTTATACGTATTTTCACCATGTGTAAAGAATACTGCACCTCGACCTAAGCCATATAACGAGTTTTCAAAAATAAACTCAGAATCCGAAGTTTTTCCTAATCCAGTCTGGTGGTAAAAATCACTGAAGTAATACGTATCTTTATCGTTTGTCAATGAATTCAGGAACGGTGTTACTACTTCCCCATTCATTTCCTCATTAATAACAAATGACTGCAATGATTCCAGGGAAACTGCAATTACATTGCGGCCTTCATACTTGCCGAACATTTCAACATTAGGTTCCGCCTGGTTTGCGCGAACGTAGTTGCTCACTTCAACAAGCTCACTGCCATCTGCCAACGCACGCTGTGCAGACGATTTCGACTGAACATATACATCGTAAAGATGATAGTTATATGTTCCGATATTTTTCACTAACAATTCACGGTCAAATGCACGTGTCAATAATTGCGGACGCTCTGTTTCTGCTAAACCTAAGTTTAAAAATAAAATAGCTGCCGTCATAACAAAGTATGCTTTTCGCGCATCTTTACGTATTGGCAGTAACTGCTCTTCCACTTTCGGTAAAAGTTTCACAGCAATAATAATCAGTAATACATCAACAAAATAGAACAAATCCATCCAGCTGATGATTGCTGCAGCTGATGTACCTAACTCTCCAAAATTACTCGTTTGGAATAAAACAGGCAATGTTACAAAGTCATTGTAGAAACGGTAAAAGGCAACATTTCCGTATAATACTAAGGCCAGTAAAATACTACTGCCGACAATATAGCGATTTCGCGCTTTTTGTGATTTCAAGAATAATGACAATCCATAGAAGAATAATAAGAAACTTAATGGATTGATAAACAAAATTAACAATTGCATTGCATTTTCTATCTTCATATCAAAGCTAGTTTCATAAACAATTACAGTTTTAATCCAGGTTGCTATTACGGCAATCGCTAATATCGAATGTTTAGGCCATTTAAAATCTTTCATATCCTATACATCCTCTCTTTACATATTCGATTTTTTTTAAATACATTGTTTTATTTGTGTAAATTCCATTCAAACAAAATCTATGTTAAAGCTTTTCAAACAAATCCGCAACAATATTTCATTTAAACAGTTTACATTCATAAAATAGCACTATTATTTAGTACGTATTAAACTTGAAAAGGTTTCGTTAAATATGAAAACAGCGGTTTATTCCCGCTGTTTCACTTAGGGTATGTTCGTCAAAAAGTTTAAAACCCTGAGTAAACAAGCATACCTCTATACGATTCATACTATTATACGCTAAATTCCAGTTATTTTCCTGCTTTAAGTCTTTGCTCTTCCTGACGCAGGATTAACAAAGCCATCTGAAAATCTTTCGTATCAATAAATTTCGATTTATATAATTCCTTAATTTCATCTTCCATTAAGTATAAATCCCCAATACGGTCCTTTGTATAAATGTAAATGCCGTATTGTTTTAAGATGCCCAGCACATCCAACATTGACTTCATTCTCGTTCCTCCACCAATTATTCGCAGATAATGCGATTTTTGTCTGTAAGTAGTATATGTACCGGAAGATCATGTGATTCTCTCGGTATTTCGTTTAACAACTGCTCCTCAAATGCTAAGGATATCCGCATTCCATTAAAGCCAACTAAATAGCGGTCATAATAGCCCCCGCCAAATCCGATGCGGTAACCGTGATGATCGAAGACAACCCCCGGCACGACCATGACATCAATTCGTTCTTTTTCGACCAGTTCCGTTCTTTCTCGTATCGGTTCTAATATATTTTGATAAGCTCGTTCGGTTTCATCAAAACTGTTAATTTTGTAAAACTCCATCGAGCGATCTTTCGGATTACATTTCGGAACTGCAACATATTTATTTAATTTCCATAATTCTTCAATAATAAACGTCGTATCCACTTCCGGCTGATTTGATAAAGTAATTGCTATAATATTTGCTTTTTGAATAGATGGTTCCTGTAATAATTGCTGAGCGATTTCCAATGAACGTTCACGATATTCCTGATCGGTCATATTGGACAACTTTTCCTGCACTTTAATACGATAGTCTCTTTTCTCCAAACAAATCCCTACTTTCAATAAAGCTGTTTTAAGTTAAACATTACTATCATAAATCAAATTCGTTGAATCATCATAGTAAAATTTAATAGGATACCAAGTAAAAAGCCAAAACCAACGAGTGGTTTTGGCTAAATGAGCGATTATTACTTTGTTTCACGGTGAAGAGTGTACTTCTTCTCGCGAGAGCAATATTTTTTAAGTTCAAGACGCTCTGGATTGTTACGCTTGTTCTTTTTTGAAATGTAGTTACGTTCGCCGCAGTCTGTGCAAGCTAAAGTAATGTTTACGCGCATCATTAACCCTCCTACTCTAAATTAAGAATAAATTTATTTGAGCATGATTTATACGACTTACCTATTATAACACACTGTTTTAAAAAATCTAGTATGATTTCTTAATAAGTTTTACTATGTTAAAATAAAGGGAATCCTGCAGTAAGAAAACGATTACTCACTTCAATTGCAAGTTTACGGTCAATACAATGACATAGATAACAAGAAATGGAGGACTTCATATGGGACTTTCTTCAATATTAATGATTGCTGGAATTGCTGTCATTATTATATCCCTATTGTTTAAAGATAAATCAGCAAAAGTTGAAAGAGATGTCGAAGATTTATCGATCAATATTTATCAAGAAACAAATGCTTTAAAACGACGCGTAAAAGCATTGGAAGAGGAACTGCTTGTAGAACCAAATTTTCAAGTACGCAAACCTTCTTCTGTCCAACAACAGCAAAATTCAGAACAGCAAGCTGCCTTTTCATCTTTCCAGCAAGTAGCAGCCCAAGTAAAAGCGGCCCAAAGCTATGGTACGGCTTCTAAGGCAGCTCCGCAAAAGAGCGCGAAACCGACGATTAACGGTATTTTAGTTAGTCAGGTGCTCGCTCTCAATAGCCAAGGCCTATCGATTGAGGAAATCAGTAAGCGTTCAACATTATCACATGCTCAAATCCAATCGATTTTAGCAAATGGAGGTCAACAATGAAATCATCTTTGCGAGCATTTGGTATCGGTCTTTTTGTGGCAGGTGCAAGCATGGCATTGTTCGACAAGTTGCCTTCTGATTCCAGTCAGAAAGAAAATGCTGCTTACGAAAAGCAATTAGACGACTATGAAAAACAGATCGCAAAATTGACAAAACAGTTAAATGAGCAAAACCCGGATTCCGCCAAGTCTAAAAAAGCTGACGTGCAAACAACTAGTACAACCGAAGAGAAAACAGCCTCTACAAAGGAAGAAAACAATTCAGACGTTGTGCAAGAGACCATTTATATTTATGAAAATGTCTCTATTTATACAATCGGTCAACAAGCGGAAGACCTAGGTATTGTCACTAACGGCCGAGAGCTTGAGCTTTATTTGGCCAAACCGGAATTTGCGCGTTCTATTCAAAAAGGCGCATTTGATCTCCGCTCCGATATGACAATCGAAGAAATTGCCCAAGTGCTAACAGGGCAACCAACCGAATAATTGTAAATTTAAATTATAGATAACAAGCAAGCCTTCTTCCATACTAAACTACCAATTATCCAAAAGTTTTCAAGATTGAAGGGATTAAATGGACTATATAAAAAGAGGAACAAAAGCTTTTAAAATGACGAATATCGCGTTATTTGCTGCAGGTTTTATTACCTTTGCCAACCTTTATATTACGCAGCCGCTAATGCCCCAGTTTTCATATGATTACAATGTCTCTCCTGCGGTAGCCAGTTTATCGTTATCTGCTGCTACCTCTGTTTTGGCATTTAGCCTATTACTGTTCGGTTCATTGTCGGAAGCTTGGGGGCGAAAAAAATTGATGACCGCTTCCATATTTGCGGCATCCGTTTTAACACTCGCACTGGCATTTGCTCCTAATTTTGAATCGATTCTCGCACTGCGAATCATTCAAGGTTTTGTGTTTGCCGGGGTTCCTGCCATTGCAATGGCTTATTTAGGAGAAGAAATGGAACCATCAAGCTTAGGTGTGGCAATGGGTCTTTACATAAGCGGAAATGCGATTGGCGGATTATCGGGCCGTATTATAATCGGCACGATGAGTGATTTATTCAGCTGGCAAATCGGAATGATCGTACTCGGGGTTTTAAGCATTATTATCAGTTGTTACTTCGTCTGGGCATTACCGGATTCCACACATTTCACACCACGTCCATTACAATTTCGATTACTGACTAAGACACTGTTTCAGCATATAAAAGATAGACGACTTGTTTTATTGTTCGGGATTGGATTTACTTTAATGGGCAGCTTTGTGACAATGTATAATTATATCGGCTTCAAGCTGGTCGAATCTCCCTATAATTTAAGCATGACATTCGTAAGTTGGCTATTTGTTGTTTATTTAGTAGGGACTTGGAGCTCCACATGGTTCGGAAGCTTGTCTGATCAATATGGCCGGCAAAATGTTCTATACAGCGGCATTATCATTATGATCTTAGGTGCAGTTCTTACCTTCCCTGTAAGTTTGCCTTTAAAAATCAGCGGACTCATTATTTTTACTTTTGGCTTTTTCGGCGCGCATTCCATTGCAAGCGGCTGGGTCAGTCATTTAGCCAAAGTCGATAAAGCCCAGGCTTCCTCATTGTATTTGTTCGCCTATTATATGGGGTCAAGTATTGGAGGAACGCTCGGCGGTATCTTTTGGATGCACTATGGTTGGACTGGCGTTGTCCTTTTCATCGGATCAGCACTCGTATTAACATCTATTTTTGCAGGCTTTATTCAATACTTTCAATCTAAATACGAAAAAATGCAGAGCGCCTAGAAAGAGGCCCTGCATTTTTTTATTCCCGTACCCAAGTCAAACCTAATGTTCCTTCTCCTGCGTGGACACCTACACAGGCAGAAAGTGGCATAGTGGTAAATTGAATGGACGGAAATTCCTTTAGTAATTCCTTTTTCCACTCGATAGCCCCTGCTTCATTATTACAGTGAATAATCGCGGCTTCTTTTACAGGTGACTTTAAAATAGCTCGCTTAAGTTTTTCTATGACGGCTTTTCTGGCACGATTATCAGCCCGCACTTTTTTTGCCACTTCAACGCCGCCTTCTTTATTGTATTCAATGACTAGTTTAATATTGAGCAAGTTGCTGAGAAACATTGCCATCCCTGAAACACGTCCGCTTTTATGCAATTGCTCCAAGCTTGCAGGAATAAAAGCAAGTTCCGCCTTGCCACGCATTGCTTCTATTTTCTCCACGATCGCTTCCGGGGCATGTCCTTGTTTTTCAAGCTCAATTCCGAGTGCCAACATGACTTGCATTGGATAGGAACCGATTTTCGCATCAATAACATAGCTTTTGAAACCCGCCTGTTCTGCAGCCATTGGAGCACTTAGTACAGTACCCGATAGTTGCTCTGAAGTATGAATCGCAATGGCACAGTCATAGCCCTGATCTTTTAATTTTTCATATAAAGCTACATGCTCTCCGAATGCAGGCTGAGATGTTTTTGGATGCATTGTTGAATTTCTTAATTTATCGTAAAATTCATCGTGCGTCATGTCCACTGTTTCACGAAGTGCGCCTTCTTCAAAAACGATGTTCAATGCAAGCACATGAATTGAGTGTTCTTTAATAAAACTTTCTGGTAATAATGCTGCAGTATCTGTAACCCATGCAATCTTTTTATTCATTATAAAACTCCTTGATGTTAAAATTTTATGTCTCCCAAGAATGTAAGCGCAATCATAGTATCGGCACAGTGACACATGTCATATTTGAACGGATAAGTTCCAGGGCCGACATCATTTCGACAACATTCGAGTTTTATTTTCATTTTCAAGTGATACCGATTATTTTACATATGGGCTTTATTTCCGTACGATAAAAGTACAAACAATTATATTAGTAGTTTCGAGGAGGAACGAAAGCATGAATATTTATGATATTCCTGTTAAGACAGAAAAAGGCGAGCAATATGAATTAGACCGCTATAAAGGCCAGGTAATGATGATTGTCAATACAGCAAGCAAGTGCGGATTTACAAATCAGTTTACAGAGCTTGAAGAATTATATGATAAATACAAAGAGGAAGGATTTGTCGTACTCGGTTTCCCTTCTGACCAATTTAAACAGGAGTTGTCTTCCAGTGAGGAAGCTGCCGAGTTCTGCCGCCTGGATTACGGTGTCACGTTCCCGATGCACGAAATGGTGAAAGTGAACGGTTCAGAAGCACATCCTTTATTTAAACATTTATCATCTGAAGCTAAAGGTCTTTTAGGACAGTCAGTTAAGTGGAATTTCACGAAGTTTTTAGTCGACCGTGACGGTAATGTCATTAAACGTTACGCCCCACAGGATTCACCGACAAAAGCAGAAAACGATATTGCGAAATTGCTTTAAAGTATATTTTTATAATAGAAGTGAGCAGCCGAAGATTAAATTCGGCTGCTCTTTTTAATATAAAAATACTTCTTCATCTGTTACTTCCAGATATAATGGCATAACTACAAAAAACATAGTCAGTACATAAAATGTCAGACATAGAATCGTTAATAAAATCGGTAACCCAAAAGAAGAAGAGAAAATAATTGTTGGCGATGTAAGCATCGAGATTCCGCCGATTATTTGACGGTACTTTTTAGAATAAAACAATTTTTCATTGCACGTTGGACAACGCAATTCCATTCTTAATTTACATACAATTTTTATTTGCTCTTTTTTTGAATACGAATGGCGGCAATGTGGACAGCTTACCTCTCCCGTTGTATTGCGGGCAAAATAAAATAAAACTACGATTTGCAAAAGAATGACAAGTACGAAAATACAAAGATTCAGCCACTGAATGTCTACTTCAGACTTTTGGATTGCGCTCCCAATTGCATAGACGACAAATGGCGAGAGTGTGATAAGCAAATAGCGCAATCTATAAACTGTTTTACGAAGTTTATGCATTTCTATTTTTTTCCATCTCTTCATCGTAAAGAAAACTATTGTGGCGAAAACCCCATTGATAATCAGCAATAAACTGATGATGGCCACATACTTGCCTCTTCTTATAGCTTCGGCTAATTGCTCTCGTTCATTGTTTTCAACTAACGGACTGGATGCCTGATTAGGAGACAACACGATCCCATCATTAGTGAACAAGTATAGGAAAAATACTGCTGTAAAAACAAATATCGGGGCAATTATAATGGTCCAATTCGTTTGTCGTTTCAGGCGTTTCGACTGATCAATTGTTTGCTTTAACTTTGACTTCTGTTGCTCCGTTAATTGTAGTTTGCTTAACTCTTGCTGCCACTTTTCCTTAATCATCCTCCATCACCTCCATGCTTAATTTCGGCTTCAACTTCGCTCTCGCACGCTGCAAACGTGATTTAACAGTCGATACCGCCAATTCCAATAACTCAGCGATTTCAAACACGGTCATTTCCTCATAATAATAGAGTAATAATACTTCCCGATCTTTTACCGGTAATGTAAGGACCGCGGCGGTTACTTCACCATGTAACTCTTTCTCGACATAAATCTGTTCCACTCCTTTTTCATGCTGCTGAAAAAACTGGGTAATGACGAATTTCTTGTTTTTCCAGCTTCGTAAATAATCATAGCAGCGGTTAATTGTCATCTTCACTAAATAGGTTTTAATCGATGCTCTCTGTTCAAATTGTCCTGATTTATGGTAATAGTTTATAAATACGTCTTGGACGACTTCTTCAGCTGTTAAACGATCCTTCGTATAGATAAAGGCAATGCGGTACAAATAATCACTGTATGTATCAATTAATTTCTCGATTTCCACTAGCCGCCCTCCTTTCACCCTTATAGACGGAAACAAATTTAATTTGGACGCATTTCTCGAAAAGATTATTAAAAAAATCGCCTAACCAATGTATGATTAGGCGACTCTATTATGGCTGAAAACTTAGTAACGCTTCTTGAGCAGCTTCAACATTATCTTCATTGAATGGTGTTCTCTCCATTGCGGCAATTTGTTCGACGGCATCTGCCAATACGAGCTTCGAATAAAACGGCAGCTTCGGTACTATCGCAACGAGACACCAGTAAATCCACATGTCATCGTCCCCGCGTAGCACTTCATCAACAAGTGGCGTCAGCTCATTCGGATAGTGAAGCAGCAGCTCAACCATTGGCTCCGCTACAGGCCAGTTCATATCTTGCACCCATTCAAGCAGCTTCGGCAGTAAAGGAATGACCGCTTCGGCTTCCGCAGTTTTCAGTTTTTCCACTGCTGCTATGTCATGTTTATCTTTCGGTATCATGCCAATACCTCCACCTTCTTTAAAAACTCGCTGATCATGGATGGACCCAGTTCTGTACCGATGGATTCAGGATGAAACTGCAGCCCATATACCGGATAGTGAGCGTGTTGAATAGCCATAATTTCCCCATCATCTGCACTTGTAGCAACAACTTGGAAATCTTCATGCAATGTTTGCCTTTCAATAATAAGCGAATGGTAGCGCATCACTTCGACTTCTCCTTCGAACCGTGAAAACAAACCTGTTTTTTCATATTGAAGCATGCTCGTTTTCCCATGCATAATATTTTTTGCCCGGCTCACCGTTGCACCGAACGCTTCACCAATCGACTGATGGCCAAGGCAGATTCCCAAAATCGGAATCTCTTTATAAAGCTGTCGGATCATTTCAATGACAATACCTGCATCTTTCGGTTCCCCGGGTCCCGGAGAAATAACAATCGCTTTCGGCTGCAGTGTGCGGATTTCCTCAACCGTCATGGCATCATTTCGAACAATTTTTACGTCTTCCCCAAACTGTGCGATTTGGTGATACAGATTATACGTAAAGGAATCATAATTATCGATAAGTAAAATCATTTGCGCACCTCCAGCAACGCTTTTGCTTTATTTAATGTTTCTTCATATTCCATTTCAGGGACCGAATCATAAACAATCCCTGCACCTGCCTGAACATACGCTTTTTCATCTTTAATTACCATTGTACGGATCGCAAGGGCTAAATCCATATCCCCTGATGCCGATAAATAACCAATCGCACCCGCATAAATTCCGCGCTTTCTCTGTTCCAGCTCATTAATAATCTGCATTGCACGAATTTTCGGTGCACCCGATACCGTACCGGCTGGCAGGCTTGATGCGATAACATCGACTAAGTGGGCATCGTCTCGTAATGTCCCTGTTACCTCAGAAACGATATGCATCACATATTTATACTTTTCGATTTCCATATATTTTGTAACAGCTACTGTTCCAATCTGCGCAACACGGCCAACATCATTACGTCCTAAATCAACAAGCATTTTATGCTCGGCAATTTCCTTTTCGTCTTGCAGCAATGCATTCGCGATTGCTTCATCTTCCTGTATATTCTGTCCTCGCGGCTTCGTTCCGGCGATCGGATTTGTAGTTACAAGTCCTTTTTGAACTTTCACTAGACTTTCAGGTGATGTGCCAAGTACCGTATAGTCCCCAAATTCCATAAAGAACATATACGGTGACGCATTTGACGTCCGTAATTTTCGGTAAAGCGTCAATGGGTTTTCTCGGTAATCTGCTTCAAACGTTTGAGATAAAACGACTTGGAAAATATCACCATTCCTTATGTGCTGTTTTGCTGTTTCAACCATTTCAATAAAGCGTTCTTTTTTAATAGTCGGTGTGAACTGTACATCGATTTCTGGTGTTTGTTTATATGATAAAGATGACATCATCATTTGTTCGATATCATCCACTTTTTGCTGCATCAACGCCATCGTATGACCCGCCTGAAACAGATCCATTGCCACAATGGATACTTGCTGTAACAGATGATCGATGACGATAAACGTTTCGTAAAAGTAAACATGAACATCCGGCATATTGTATACATCACCTACAATTTCCCCGATTTGTTCAAAATGATAGGCTGTTTCATATCCAAAATAACCGATTGCCCCGCCAAAAAAGGCGAACGGAGCGTCTTCCTTTTGAATTGGCAATAGCTCTTTCAACAAAGTTAATACCGGTTTCTGTTCTGTCTTCAGCTCCTGATTATGGATAGAATAAGAACCGGATTCCGCATTTCCCTTCAGTTCACCAACCGGATTAAAGGCAATGAAGGAATAGCGTCCATTTTGCTTAAATTTTGCATTGGATTCGAATAATACTTTTTTCTTTCCAATAATTGATTCAAAAATCGAAATAGGCGTATAAGTATCGCCATTTACCTGTTTCATTACATATTTGTCTGTCTTTACTGCCATGCTCATCTCTCCTCAGCTTTTCTTTTCGGGAACACAAAAAGGCCCTTTCGCTTTTAAAGGACGAAAGAGCCGTGGTGCCACCTTTATTGACTAAATTAAATACATTTAGTCCACTCAAAACTCGTAACGTGAGTGCTACGGCACAGCATTTCCTCTGTGCAGCTAGAAAATCCATTCATAAAGTACGCTTACTGACTTCCACCAACCGTCAGCTCTCTAAAAAAACGCCGCTTTACTACTATTTTTTCATCATCGCTTTTACTATACTTGCTATTGTATCGTTTCAGCCCGAATTTTACAAACTATTTTAAATTAACTGTAAATGTATAGTTGCCCGTGTGATTTAGCATAATACAGACTTGCATCGGCAAAGGCTACTAATTGTTCATATGAAACTTCTTCTTTTTTTAATTGGTCTGAATGGATAAACCCAAAATGAATCGGGATTTCTACGACACCTGATGTCGAATGAACAGCAGTTGTTCGAAGTTTCTCCTCCAACTTCATTAACAACTTGAAAAAGTCGCTTTCGGAAATATTCTTTATAATCGCTTCTCCTTCATTTTTCGATAATACATTAACCTTTGCCTCATACTCGAAAATATTCGAATAAATCGACTCAAATAACGTAAATAATAACTGCTCAGTAAATAAGGTGCCGAACAGCTCTTCAATTTTATCTGTGATAAAGCACCAATGAATACAGTAAATTGCCTCATTGTTCATAAGCGCATGTTCCACAAACTCGATGGTGCTCTCTTTCGAAACGACATGCGGGAATTTTACTGTAAGCGCAGTCGTTTCCTCTTCGAAAAAAAAGTCAGCATGTATGTGACGTACTTTACGTACACTGATGGGCTCATTTTTATACTTTTCAATCAGATGCTGCAATTCCTTTTTAAAACGAAACTGCTCAATTAGTCCAAAACGTTGAAGGTATCTTTCAACTACGGACAATAATACATAATTCTGTTGTTTCTCCAATTGAAAAAACGTCTGCTCAAACATTTCCAAGCTTTCATTCCCATAGCCAGCCCTATAGTTTAAAATCGCTTCCGCAAACAGTATATTCCCCGCATAGTAAGGGGGTTTGCCTTCCAGATGCTGCAAAATGTCATGCTTTATCTGATTAAACATGATGTCATTACTCGTTGAAGCATAATAATAGAGCGCTCCTAAATAACCTCTAACAATTGTTGCGTTGACAGCAGGATTTTTCCGTTTGTAATACTCCGCCAACTTTATAGCGATATGTGCATTTTGCGGTTCTTCTTTATAACGGTACTGTGCTGCCAGATTGCAATAATTAATGATAATAAGTTCATCGTTTTGCAAAAGATGCGCATATTTAAGCGATTTTTTTGCTGCTTCTATTGATTCATCATGATGTTTCGTAAAGATATGTTCAAGACTGTACAAATAGTAATAAACCATCTTATTTTCGTCTTTTCCATATGTTAAACAAAGCTTTTCATAATCATCCATGACCGCATGAAAGTTCTGATAGCTGCCTATTTCAAAATAAGTTGATGCCAAATATTCATAGCATAGTAGTGCTTCTGCATACCTTTTTTCTTCAAGTGTGATCGGCAATGTAATGGTGCTGAATTGAATCAGTTCCATATATCGCAACTCATTGAAGAGATTTCGCAAATGTTCAATCTGGTTTGAAATTTTCATGTCACTCGTCCACCCCAGTCATTGATTAATCCAAATACGGCTTCATAAATCTCACTTGCCTCGGCAATTCCTTGTTCATATAGGTTAAGAAGAGACGTTTCAAATTCCATTACAAGCACCTGCAATTCTTTTAATACAGTACTTTGCAATAAAGCGAGCTGTTGCGGGTAATTTTCAACTTCAATATATTTTGAATCATAATAAGGTCTTAAACTTTTACTGCTGAAGCCTTTCAACGCTTGAAAATTTGCCGCTACTTCCTCGTTTTCTGCTAATTTTTGCACGATAAACTGTTCCTGCTTTAAATAAATATAAATTGCACAAATGAACGCCAGCTTTTCGTTTTCTAATAAAGCAAGCTGAATATAGCGTCTTATTTGAAAGGTTTTAATTTTATCCAAAAAAAATTTTCGAATTGGATAAATCATCGTATTTTCCGGATTGGAAATACGATCGATTTCTTCAGTAGATAATAAATACCAAATATCAAATATGATGACTGAACGTTGGTAAGACTCCTCACTGAATGGAAGTATTAATGTGAATAGATTAAGTTCATCGATCAACTGCTGAAATCGGTACATTGTCTCATCAGAAATTAAAAACATACAATCTGCTTTATCTATTTTAGCCTGCATGCTACATACCTCACCTCAAGTAATTGTCAGTTTCATCCATCATATCATAAACTTACTGTTTTAAAGTATTTCATTTTATTATCATTTTATTATAAAAAAAGTGATGGTTGAAAATTCTCTTTTCAACACATCACTTTATATTTTCGTCTATTAGATTAATTCGAACGTTGGCAAATCATATCATATAAATACTTCGCCTGATCAAACTCAGGCTGAAGTGTATAAGCTTGTTTCAAATGATATTTTGCTTTATCTGTATCTGATGTAGCTACCGCGTAAAGTACACCTAAATTATAATGCGCATCTGCATTGTTCCAGTCCTCTTCAATAACATACTCCAGCTCTGGCTTTGCAAAATCGAACATTTCCAAAGAGCAAAGCAAAATGCCATATGATAAACGAATTTGCAGATCTTTTGGTGCAAGCTCTGCCGCACGTTGCATAAATGGCAGGGCCAACTTGAATTGCTGTTCGCGTTCAAATGATTTTGCCAGCATGTAATAGGCATCTGCCCCTTCGATCCCGTAATCGATCGATTTTTGATATAGTTTTGCGGCTTCTGTATAGCGTTCCGCTTCATAATATAAATTTGCCAATCCGTAATACGCTGTAGCAGCTTTTTCATCTACTGTGATCGCCTTTTGGAAGAAGCGTTCAGCACGTTCGATATCCCCCATCGCCGCAAGCAATGTACCGAAGTTTACATAGCCGATCGCATCGTCCGGCTGTGCCTCAATTGCCTGTGTGAAAGCTTGTGCAGCTTCTTCATAACGCTTTTCCTGAAATGCTTTAATCCCGATTTCATTATAGTTTGTATCCATTCTTTCACCTCTATAAATATGTATAGACGCTCATTTTTAAATGAACGTCTATCGTCTATTACCCTACATATGTTAACTTTTCACTATTTTTAAACACACCATCGATTGTACCGCCACCTAGGCACTCTTCGCCATCATACAGAACAACAGCTTGTCCTGGTGTAATTGCTCGAACCGGTTCTGCAAATTCAATATACGCTGTACCGTCTTCACGCATTGTCACTGTTACCGGCGAGTCTTCCTGGCGATAGCGGAATTTAGCTGTGCAGTTAAATGTGCCCGCTTTTGCTTCCCCTGTAAAGCTCATTTTTACCGCAGTCAATGCATTCGAATACAGTGCATCGTGATGGAAACCTTGGCCAACATACAATACGTTTCGTGTTAAATCTTTACCCACAACAAACCAAGGTTCGCCGTCTCCGCCGATTCCTAGGCCGTGACGTTGCCCTAATGTATAGTACATTAAACCGTCGTGCGTACCTTTTACTTCACCATCAAATGTTTCCATATTGCCTGGCTGTGCAGGAAGGTACTGGCTTAAAAATTCTTTAAAGTTACGCTCACCGATGAAACAGATTCCTGTTGAATCTTTTTTCTTTGCTGTAGCCAAACCTGCTTCTTCCGCAATTTTACGAACTTCAGGCTTTGGTAAATGTCCGATTGGGAACATGACCTTTTCCAGTTGTTCTGAAGTTAACTGATTCAGGAAATATGTTTGGTCTTTATTATTATCAATGCCTCGAAGCATTTTCACACCGTTTTCGTCATGCGCTACACGTGCATAGTGGCCTGTCGCTAAATAATCCGCTCCAAGTGCCAGTGCGTGCTCCAGGAAGGCTTTAAATTTAATCTCTTTATTACACATAACATCAGGGTTCGGTGTACGGCCTGCTTTGTATTCTTCCAGGAAATACGTAAATACTTTGTCCCAATATTGTTTTTCAAAGTTGACCGCATAATATGGAATGCCGATTTGGTTGCATACTGCGATTACATCATCATAATCTTCTGTCGCTGTACATACTCCAAATTCATCTGTGTCATCCCAGTTTTTCATGAAAATACCGATTACATCATAGCCTTGCTGTTTCAATAGATACGCGGCTACTGATGAATCTACGCCTCCACTCATTCCAATAACTACTCGAATTTGAGATGGATCTCTTGTTTCTACCATTTACTATTCACCTTTTCTTAGACAAATCGCGTAAAAGGCGCGAAGTCTTTCTTATAAATTTACGAAGTTAGCCGTTTCACAATTTCAGCAGTACGCTTCCCTGCTTCCCCTACTAACTCATCTGTTAATCCTAACCCAAAACTGAAACGAATGGAACTACGAAGCTCAGGGGCGTTCTGTCCATACATCGCAACAAGTACATGGGACGGGTCAATCGAACCTGCCGTGCAAGCAGAACCGCTTGATACGAGTACTCCTGCCATATCCAAATTGATCAAAAATGATTCAACATCCGTTCCGGGGAAAGTGACATTCAATACATGCGGTAAAACGCTCGTTTGATGACCATTCAGTTGAAAATCAATATTCGCCTGCTGGAACTGTTCGATTAAAATATTTTTATAACCGTTGTACTGCTCTCTACGCTGTTGTGCAGATTGTCCTGCTAATTCGGCAGCTTTTGCAAACGCAATAATCGCCGGGACATTTTCCGTTCCTGCACGACGTTTTTTTTCCTGGGAACCGCCGTATAGGATATTTGTTAATTTGACTCCTGTTTTTGCATATAAAAAGCCAATTCCTTTAGGACCGTTAATTTTATGGGCAGAAACACTCAACAAATCAACATGGAGTGCTTCTACATCCACTTTTTCCAGTCCGAATGCTTGGACAGCATCTGTATGGAATATAGCGGTATGTTCTTTTAAGATCGCTCCAATTTCTGCGATAGGCTGGATTGTGCCGACTTCATTGTTACCATACATAATCGTAACTAAAATCGTATCCTCACGTAAAGCCTCTTTCACCTGTTCAGCGCGGATTCGCCCTGTTTTGTCAACGGGTAAATACGTCACCGTGAAACCTTCTTTTTCAAGCTTTTCACACGCATGTAAAACGGCATGGTGTTCAATTGCTGTTGTAATAATATGTTTTCCTTCTTTTTGGCGTGCATACGCTGTTCCAAAAATGGCCATATTATCGGCTTCTGTTCCACCGCTTGTAAAAATAATTTCAGAGGGTTTCGCATTTACTTTTGCTGCCAAACTTGCCCGAGAGTCATCCAGTGCTTTACGTGCACTGCGTCCAACTGTGTGAATACTTGATGCATTACCGCTTTCCTCGGCCATTGCACGTGCCATTACATCAATTACTTCAGGGGCAATGGGTGAGGTTGCGGCATGATCAAGATAAATTGTATTTTTCAAAACAAACTAACTCCTTTAAATAACACTAAATGTAAAACATATAGCCGTCAGATACTTCATTATTTGTATATTTTGCCAAATCGTCAATCGTCGTTGTATCCAAGACATTTTTTACTGCATCGCGAATACGCATCCATAATTCACGCTGTGGCGCTTCTTCGTTTTCAATTCCTTCAACCGGCTGAATCGGCCCTTCCAAAACACGGATAACATCAGCTGCAGAAATTTCATTTGGCTTATGTGCCAACATATAGCCGCCATATGCGCCCCGGACACTTTTCACAAGGCCTGCATTGCGTAGTGGTGACACTAACTGCTCTAAATACGCTTCCGATAAATCTTTATCCGCAGCAATTTGTCGCAGCGGAATCGGTCCTTCACCATAATGCTTTGCCAATTCAATCATAATCGTTAAACCGTAACGTCCTTTAGTCGATATTTTCATCGTTACACCTCTTATTTTCTAGTCCTTTAATATTATTCATTATAACACAACTCCTTTTAAACCACTCGGAAATACTTTATGATTATTAACAAAACCATTTTATTCAACTGAAAAGAAAAGGAGCGAAAAATTATGCAAAATGAACCGCTCGCCTATAAAATGAGACCTCGTACAATTCGCGAAGTTGTTGGTCAGCAGCATATTATTGGACCGGCAACACCATTATTTAAAATGATTGAAAAAGGACATGTACCTTCGATGTTGCTTTATGGGCCTCCCGGGGTAGGAAAAACATCGATTGCAAATGCGATTGCCGGCAGCTCAAAAATTCCTTTCTTTGCATTAAACGCCACACATGCCGGGAAGAAAGATATTGAACAAATCGTGATGGATGCCCGAATGAGCGGTAAAGTCTTATTGTTTTTAGATGAAATCCACCGTTTTAACAAACTCCAGCAAGATACATTGCTGCCGCATGTAGAAAACGGTTCAATCGTCTTGATCGGGGCAACTACGGAAAATCCTTTCCATGATGTAAACCCTGCCATCCGTTCACGCTGCGGGGAAATATTACAATTAGAACGCTTAACAGGCGCTGATATTGTCCAATTGCTCAATCAGGCATTATCAGATAAAGAACGCGGTCTTGGACATTTAGAAATCGATATTACCGAACAGCAAATCGAAAAAATTGCTAATGCCTCAAATGGCGATGCCCGTAAAGCATTAACCCTACTAGAATCGGTATATTATGCTTCAGATGAAAAAGACGGGGTAACTATTATTAATGACAATGCGATTGATGCATTAGCAAAAAGGATCGGGGTTTTTGGGGATAAAGGCGGTTCCCATTTCTATAACTTATTGTCGGCTCTTCAAAAATCGGTACGCGGCAGTGACCCAAATGCTGCGCTATATTATTTGGCTCATTTACTCGAAAATGGGGACTTGGTTGCGGTATGTCGAAGACTGCTCGTCATGGCCTATGAAGATATCGGACTTGCGAACCCTAGTGTTGGGGCACATGTGCAGGCAGCAACTGAAGCAGCCGTGAAACTCGGGTTGCCGGAAGCGCGTATTCCACTCGCAACCGCTGTTGTTGAAATGTGTTTATCGGACAAATCAAATTCAGCCTACAAAGCTTTGGATACGGCGATTGCAGCAATTCATGAGGGGAAAACCGGTGATATTCCGAATCATCTAAAGGACGCCCATTATGCAGGTGCGGCAACACTCGGCCATGTCGGATATAAATACCCGCACGACTCCCCTATCGGAACATTCGGCGGCTGGGTACAACAGCAATATTTACCGGATGAACTTGCAGGAACCGAATTTTACAAGCCCGTCATAGCAGGTGAAGAAAAAAGAATGGCTGCCATATATGAAAAGCTAAAATCTTTTAAGAAATAAGCGGCATTTATTAAGTACACAAAAAGAGTCATTTTCAACTCAATGAAAATGACTCACTCTTTTATAATTTACTTTTCGTATGACTCGGCAAATTGCTTAAATGCTTTAATACATTGTTCAACATTGTCGGCAACAGTCAGTTTGACTTCTTCTTCATTTAATTGATGAATACTCTTTTCAATTTCCGAAAGTAATTCTTCATTACTTTCAATATGCGCGTTTGGAATACAGCTCGCACTTAATTCATATAGCTTAATTACATGTGCACATGCATCCGCATCATCTTTTGCTATTAAATTAGCATGCGCTAAACCCGTAAAGTATAACAGTTTTGAAGTAATATCCATATAAAGGATCCAATAAGTATTGCTTGATGGCAGTTCCCCGTTATTTCTCGCGATGTAATCATTAAAATTATTCGCTACTTTATGCAATAATTCATCAAGCTGCTCAAAAGCTTTCGACCAATTTGGTTTCGTATCGATATTTTCAAAAACGATTCTATCCATTTTCAACTGTAGACTCGGCAAATTCAATAAATCATTTTTCATTTCAATTGTCATTCTATCGTCCTCCTTGCATCCCCATGCATATTATCAATACTTTATTAACTATAGCAAAAAAAAGGAATTTTTCTGCAAAAACGAAAAAATCATTAAAATCCTGCCATATTTTTGCCATAATTAATCTCTTAATAGAATATTATGTCATTTGCTATTCAAAGATTCATCTGTCAAACGGGAAAAGTATTTTTCATATAATAACTTCTCGTTATCAATATAACCGATTTTATAAACAACCATTACACCTTGTTTATAAATTTTTATTGACTGACCTGAACTATAAAAGACCCATTTAAATGATTCAATCCATCTATCTAATCTTTTTTCATCATTGCTCAAAAATAATTGCTTTTCTTTTATTACACTGGCCATTTTCCAGAAACCTTCACTCAACATGAAGTTTTTCGTTAAAAAATTATATTCAGGTTCAACAATATGATCCGTATCATAAATATGGATCGTATTTAAATCAGCATCAATCGCAATTTCCACCGACCCGATCACATCATGTAAATTCAAACCCCGGTATTCCATTTGTTGAATTACCATTTTTTTTAGCTCCCTTCCTGAAACATTTTTATCATTTTACCACAATAATAACAATCCATATTAAAAAATGAATACTCATTCATAATGTTATAGTTTTCTTAGGAAATTTTTGTATAACTAATTAAAGTATGTAATTTATTGCGCAATATAGTGACTGATGGAAAGCTAAGTTTGTTGTTTGATCAATTCCACAATAAAATAATAGATGAAAAAAAGCGTTTAAATTAGTCCTTATCAATAGCAAATATCCACTAAAAAAAGATGTGTAAAAAGGTCCGAAAACCCCTTTACACACCCTTTATTTAAAGAAGTCCTCGCTTACCCTTGAACGCGGTTAATTTGGACATCTTTTAAAATCGTATTAATTACCCAGCTTGCTGCAATTAAGCCCGCAACAGATGGTACGAATGCATTTGATGAAGGCGGTAATTGTGCTTTGCGGATTTCAGCTTCAGGTTTTCCTACATATTGTGCAACATCAGGACGCACAACAATTGGAGATTCATCTGAAAATACAACAGTTACACCTTTTTTAATGCCTTCTTTACGAAGCTTTGTACGAATTACTTTTGCCAGTGGATCTGTATGCGTTTTTGAAATGTCGGCAATTTGGAAACGTGTAGGATCCATTTTATTCGCAGCACCCATGCTTGATATAATTGGAATGTTGCGTTTTAAACATTCTTTCATAATATGGATTTTGTATATTACTGTATCGGATGCATCGATTACATAATCGATTCCTTGCGCGAAAAATTGTTCATAAGTTTCCTCTGTATAAAACATATGCATATCAATTACTTCGCACTCCGGGTTAATATCTGCAATCCGCTCTTTCATAACAGCAGATTTTGATTTTCCGACTGTTGATAGATAGGCAACCAATTGACGATTAACATTCGTAATATCCACATTATCTTTATCTACTAATATAATACGGCCAATCCCGCTGCGTGCACATGCTTCCGCTGCAAACGAGCCTACACCGCCCACACCTAAAATCGCGACTGTCGTTTCTTTAAGTTTTTCTAACCCTTCTGTTCCAATAGCTAATTCATTTCGTGAAAATTGATGTAACATCTAATTTTACCCCTCAATCTTTATCATTCTACTAGGCATTATATCGACATCAATTACGAGATGCAAGCAACAATATAATGACAGAAAGTAGCATTAATAATATTTTTGCTTCATGAATGCTTCAATCCTAGTTATGAAAGCAAAATAAAAATACTCTTCTACATGAAAGTAGAAGAGTAAAATTAGAAATGGACGAATCCCAAATATGCCGTCTTGCTACAACATCGTTTTGATCCCGCGTCTATAGCAAGGGGGTGCACTAATCGCAGCGTTAAACTTCCCGCTCCAAATGGGGCATGTTTGCTTCTACGGTAATAGTAGCTCCCAACGATTTATTGTTCGGTCAAAAGTGTTTAGTAACAAATATAGCGACGAACACTTCAGGATTCGTATTAATGATATATTAACACCAATATTCTGATTATTCAATCGAAAATATCCCATTCTTATAAATTATTAAAATTGTACTAACTTTTTAGAAATATATGGTACCTTTTTACTTTTTAAAAAAAGGTACTTCTTCTCGAGAGAAGAAATACCTTAACGTGTTATTTTTTGGCTGTTGCTGCGATACGTAAGCTTAACTCTTCAAGCTGTGCATCGGAAACTGGTGATGGTGCATCTGTTAATAAACAGCTTGCAGTTGCCGTTTTCGGGAATGCGATTGTATCACGTAAATTTGTACGACCAGCAAGAAGCATTACTAATCGGTCAAGACCCATTGCTAAACCGCCATGTGGAGGAACGCCGTAGTCAAATGCTTCCAGTAAGAAACCGAATTGTGCACGCGCTTCCTCTTCACTGAATCCTAGCAGTTCAAACATTTTTGCTTGTAAATCCGGCTCATAAATACGAAGTGACCCGCCGCCAAGCTCATAACCGTTTAATACGATATCATAGGCTTGAGCACGAACTTCTTTAGGGTTTGTATTCATTAAATCTAAATCTTCATCGAATGGACGAGTGAATGGATGGTGAGCCGCATAATAACGACCTTCCGCCTCATCGTATTCGAATAATGGCCAATCAACAATCCATAAGAATTCGAATTTCGACTCATCGATTAAGCCTAATTCTTTTCCTAATTTTAATCGTAATGCGCCTAGTGCGTCTGCGACTACAGAAGATTTATCTGCAACGAATAATAATAAGTCACCAGCTTGTGCTTCTGTTGCTTGGATAATTCCGTCCGCTGCTTCCCCTTCAAAGAACTTCGCGATTGGACCATTCAAGCCTTCTTCCGTCACTTTTAACCAAGCTAAACCTTTTGCTCCGTAACGGCCGGCAAATTCGCCTAATGCATCAATATCTTTACGAGAATAGTTTGCTGCCGCGCCTTTCACATTGATCGCCTTCACTTCGCCGCCATTTGCTACCGCGTTCGCAAATACACCGAAAGCAGATTCTTTCACGATGTCTGAAAGCTGTTTTAATTCCAGCCCAAAACGTACATCTGGTTTATCTGAACCGAAACGATCCATTGCTTCTTTATAGCTCATGCGTGCGAATGGTGTAACGACATCAATACCTTTTACATCTTTCATAACTTGTGTAAGAAGACGCTCATTCATTTCGATAATTTCATCCATTGATAAGAATGATGTTTCAATATCGACTTGTGTAAATTCCGGCTGACGGTCCGCACGTAAATCTTCATCACGGAAGCATCGAGCAATTTGGAAGTACTTTTCAAAGCCACCTACCATTAGAAGCTGTTTAAACAGCTGTGGTGATTGCGGCAATGCATAAAATTCGCCATCATGTACACGTGATGGCACTAGATAGTCACGTGCTCCTTCTGGTGTCGATTTCGTTAAAATCGGTGTTTCTACTTCCAGGAAGCCTTCGTTTTGTAAGAAATTACGGATTGTACGTGTTACATCAGATCGCATTTTAAATGTGTCATACATTACAGGACGACGTAAATCTAAATAACGATATTTTAGACGTAATTCTTCCGAAACTTCCGCATTGTTATCGATTGCGAATGGAGGGTTTTTAGCTTCGTTAATAATAGTCAGTTCAGAAGCTGACACTTCAATTTCGCCGGTTTTCATATTTTTATTTATTTGAGTTGCATCACGTAAAACAACTTTACCTTTTACTTCAATGACAAACTCATTACGAATTTTATTTGCAAGTTCTAATGCGTCTTTCGCTTGATCACCGAAAACTACTTGTACGATACCTTCACGGTCACGCATATCTACGAAAATTAATCCGCCTAAGTCACGACGTTTTTGTACCCAACCTTTTAATACAACTTCCTGTCCCGCTTCTGCAGCTGTTACTAAACCGCATGCATGTGTTCTTTGCGCCATTGTTATTCCTCCAACTATTTGTTTTCTAAAACGTATTGGACAAGCTGACCGAATTCCACTTTTGTCTGATCGCCTGTTTCCATTGTTTTGACGTTTACTGCTTGCTCTTCTAATTCTGACTCACCTAGTACAATGACAAATTTTGCATTTGCACGGTCGGCAGCTTTCATTTGCGCCTTCATTTTTCGGTCTAAATAATCCATATCTGCTGAAATGCCCTTTGCACGGAATGAACTTACAAGCTCCACTGCTTTTAGTTTTGCCTCTTCGCCCATTGCTACAACATACATTTCCAGATTATTACCCGTAGCAAGCTCAATATTTTTAGCTTCCAGCGCTAATAATAATCGTTCAATTGATAGGGCGAATCCGATACCAGGTGATTCCGGTCCGCCAATATCTTCAACTAAACCATTATAGCGGCCGCCACCGCAAAGTGTCGTAATTGAACCGAATCCATCACCGGTAATCATAATTTCAAACGCCGTATGGTTATAGTAATCAAGACCCCGTACTAAGTTAGGGTCCACTTCATAGGAAATGCCTAGCACATCTAAATATTGTTTTACTTTTTTGAAGTATTCAGCCGAAGAATCCGTTAAATAATTTGTTAGCGCAGGAGCAGTTGCCATCGCTGGGTGTTTTGCATCTACTTTACAATCTAAAATGCGTAAAGGATTTTTCTCCAGACGGCTTTGACAATCACTGCAAAGTTCTCCAACGACCGGAGTAAAATGCTCGATTAACGCACTACGATGCGCATCACGTGTTTCTTTGTCACCTAATGAGTTAATGACTAATTTTAAATCCGTCAAGCCAAGTGTTGTATACACATCCATTGCAAGTGCCATTACTTCCGCATCAATCGCTGGATCGGCTGAGCCGATAGCCTCTACACCAAACTGAACAAATTGACGATAGCGGCCTGCCTGTTGACGTTCATAACGGAACATTGGACCTGTGTAGTAAAGTTTAACAGGCTGATCTGCCTGACCAAACATTTTATGCTCCACATATGCACGTACCGCTGAAGCTGTTCCTTCTGGACGCAATGTTAACGAACGATTTCCCTTGTCCGTAAATGTGTACATTTCTTTTTGGACGATATCCGTTGTATCGCCTACACCACGTTGAAATAGTTCTGTTGACTCAAACATTGGTGTGCGAATTTCGTTATAGCGATATTTATCACATAAATCACGAATGACACGTTCTACATACTGCCATTTTTCAGATTGACCCGGTAAAATATCCTGTGTTCCTTTAGGTACTTTAAAATTCATAAAAGCACTCCTCTCTTAGTTGACCAAACTGTTCGCGTGCTAATTAAGAAGAAAATAAAAAAAGCTCCCGCCCCTTGCAAAAACTGCAAGGGACGAAAGCTTGTATAATCTTCCGCGGTTCCACCCTAATTGATGTATGACTACATCCTCTCGAATTCGGATAACGGCCGATTCCGTCTTCCCCTACTAGAAAAAATTTTTTCGAGGAAACGCCTCTCAACTGTTGTTCACATGTTACATACTGCAGGAAAGATTCCAGCCTAAGTCTTTCCCTCTCTTTTCAGCATTGGCAACCGCTACTTGTTTGGTCATTGGCAATGTTACTTTTGTTAAATTAACACTAATCTTAATGATGTCATGACAAGTTGTCAACCATTTTCAAAAAAACGCTATATTTTTTGTCATAAATGCTTTTATAATATAGGGGTATATAGTGAAAGGTCATTTAACTAAATTATTATAAAGGAGGAAACTATGAAAAAAAATAAAATAATAATAGGTTTATCATTTTTATTATTATTCACAGCGATTGTTCCGTATTATTTTTCCGCTCGCCCTGCTCATGCCAACGGGGAACCATTATATGTAAACGCGGAAATTTTATATTTACGTGAAGGTCCAGGTCTTTCTTATCCGATTCTCGATACATTAAAAGAGGGAACTGAGATGATTTCGATTGAAAAACAAGGTGATTGGCACCATGTTCAAGTCGGACAACAAAAAGGATGGGTTGCGGCATGGCTTGTAAAAACAGCAATCGGTCAAACAGACTCGTCAACTGAAAAGACAGTCATTTCTCAAGTAAACTCTTTAAATGTTCGTGTAGCACCATCATTATCCGCTTCTGTACTGACAAAAATCTCTTCCGGGACGGAAAGTAAATTTTTAAAACAAGAACAGGATTGGATTCAAATTCAGTTCGGCGAGATGACAGGTTGGGTATTTGCGGAATATGTCACAGTGAAAGAAGCGAATACGGAAAAGCCGGCCCCCCCTTCTGATAACGGACAACAGGAACAGTCAAATGAGCCAATACAACAAATTGACCCGAATACATTTACCGTTAACGTAAATGCTGTCAACATCCGAAAAAAACCTGATTTAACATCTAAAAAATTAGGGCTTGCCACTGAAGGACAACAATTTAAAGTTGTCAGCCGAAATCATAATTGGGTTGAAATTGAATATGAAAAAGGTAAAAAAGGTTGGATATACAATTTTTATGGAACGTTTACAAAACAATTGAAACAAAATCCTTCATCTGAAAAAGAAGAAACGAAAAACTTTGTTACGATTATTTATAACGGGACAAATTTAAGGGAATCCCCTTCGACTTCTTCAAATGTTGTTGTCATTGCAGATGCTGGTCATACATATCCGATAGTGGAAAGTGAAGGCGACTGGTTTAAAATCGCAGTAAATGATCGTCAAACCGCGTACGTCGCAAACTGGGTTGTCAGTGAAAATGATTCACAAGGAACTACATCTAAAAATAATACAAGCGAGGCAGCCGAACGTAAAAAAGGTACATTAAAGGGCTTAACAATCGTACTGGATGCGGGTCACGGCGGTAACGACCGTGGTACTACCGGTGTTCGTGGAACAGACGAAAAAGAGATTAATATTATTACAGCAGAACTGCTACGTTCCAAATTACAGGCTGCCGGTGCAAATGTTGTCATGACACGTGAATCCGACATTTTTGTCGACTTGCGAAAGCGTGTTGCAGTATCACATCAGGCAGGTGCCGATGCGTTTATCAGTATTCACTATGACGCAAATGAAGATAGTTCAGTGAGCGGCTTTACGACCTATTATACGAACGGTTATCAGCAAAAGCTTGCGGAATATGTTCATGAAGGATTGGCATCAAAAGTTAGCTTGAAAGATCGAGGACCACGCTTCGGCAACTATTTAGTACTCCGCGAAAACCGTCAAAATGCTATATTACTTGAGCTTGGCTATTTAAGTAACCCTTCTGAAGAAAGGGCAATTACTACAGATTATTATCGGGAACAAGCAACACTTGGCATTTATCAAGGGTTATTAAACTACTTCGACGACCAGCTTGAACAATAACATATAACAATAACAAACCCCAATTTTCTTTAAAAGAAAATCGGGGTTTACTTGTTTAAATAGCTCTATCCATTATTCCTGAATGATTTGGTATAAATAAAACATTTCATCTTTATTTACAATGCGCGGTACCGGGTAAAGCGGATTCGCTTCTTGTAATGCGCGCTCCACCATCAATGGCACATCACGGTTAATGATTCCTGTTATTTTTGGAGGAATTTCCATCTTGTTATTCAATTCTTCAATTGCTTCGATAAATAACTCTGCCTTTTTTTCATCACTGTCTGTTATTTTTCCGATGCCTACAATTGTCGCAAGTTCTGCTAACGGCTTTGCAGCGCTTTCCCCGTAAAATCGAAGTACATGCGGCAGGATCACCGCATTGGCAAAACCGTGCGGAACTTGATAAAATCCGCCGAGTGTATGAGCAATGGCATGGACGTAGCCTACATATGCACGAGTAAATGCAAGCCCTGCCAAATAAGAGGCGCGTTGCATTTCCGTTCTAGCTTTCATATCTGTCCCATCTTCATAGGCACGTACTAAATACTTAAAAATAAGAATAACAGCCTCGCGGGCATATTTCCTCGTTTCCTCAGTATTGCTTTTTCCAATATAAGCTTCCACTGCATGTGTCAATGCATCCATTCCCGTTGTAGATGTAATATGAGGAGGCAAATTAATTGTTAATACCGGGTCCAATACAGCATAGTGCGGTACAAGTACCGGATCCATAATGGCGAATTTCTCATGTGTTTCACTATTTGATACGACGGAGGCAATCGTCCCTTCGCTCCCCGTACCAGCGGTTGTCGGAATAGCAAAAAACGGCGGCATTTCTTTTCTTACTTTAAATAAACCTTTTAAATCAGCCAGTGATTTTTCTGGGCGTGCGATTCTTGCTGCAACCGCCTTGGCACAATCCATCGGTGACCCTCCGCCAAATGCTATAATGCCATTACAATGATGCGCATAATACAATTCCATCGCTTCTTCAATATTTGTGAAAGTTGGGTTTGGAACCGTTTTATTATAGACCACAAATGCAATATTTTGCTCCTGTAAGCCCTCTAATAACGTATCCATAAGCCCCAGCTTGTGAATTCCTTCATCGGTAATCACTAAAAGCATATTTAAATCTAAACTTTTCACAAGTTCAGGCAATCTATCGAGGCTGTTTTCCCCTTGGAGTAATTCTGGCTTTCTCCAGTTCATAAGCTTCATACCGACACGCATGGAACTTTGGACGGTTCTGCAATAGGCTGTATACATTGAACGAAACACTCCATTTCTCTCTATTTATGTATCCTTTCTTTAAATATTCCGCATCTTCTTTTAAAATTCCTTGTTTATAACAAAATCCGCCCAATTAAAAAACGAACCCGTAACGGATTCGTCAATAAAAATCATTAATCGTTTGCAAAAAATACTTTGTCGGCAAATGCAATCGGCTGACTTTCAAAATTGGTCTCGCTCATTGCGATGACGGCCAGGTCGATATCAAGCTCCTGCATTTTTCCTGCCGTAACTTGTTGTTCAAATTTATGGAAATCGGTAAATTGATTGTCCGTAATAATCATGAGGTCCCGCTGATTATCAATATTATCTTGAGTAAACAATTCAATCGCCTTGTCTATTGCCGGTAAAATCTGAGCATCTCCAGTTAAATACTGCTGTAAAAATTGGTCGAACAATTCAATATCAATTTTTCCATTTTTAAAAAGAAGCGGTTGAGCAGGTTTATTACTAAACGGAAGAATAATTAAATCCCTCTTCTGGACAGCACATAAGTTAAATAGCGGTAATATGGTCCCTTTAGTAAAGGCTTCATACTCCTGCATGGCGTCGGATTGCTGTACGATGACAATCATCGGCGAATAACGATTTTTCATCTCATCAAACGATACATACAATACATTTCCATCTATAACCATCCGATCTTTCAGCAATTGCTTTTGTTGCTCAATCGGAAATAAATAATCTTTATCCTGTATTTTTGGCATCGTTGCTTCCACTTCTGCAATCATTTCTTCCAGTGCAATTGCAATTTCGATAACCTCTATAAATAGTGGTTGTTGACCAAATTTCTCAAGAAACTGTTGCTGCTGATTTTCATCTAAAGCTTGAAAAGATGCGTTACGATATAAAAAATGAAGAATTTCATCGGTTAAAACAGTCTTATATTCATTTGTCATGTGAAACCCCTCCATCTGTTTTCAAATCAATACCGATAGTATAGCGAAAATCAATATTAAAAAGTAGTAATTTAAACTTCGCACGAATAACTGACTTTATATTCGTGTTTTTCTGCATAAAAAAAGCGGTATCTCTAGGATACCGCACCACACATAAATGTATGTAATTATAATTTTTGAGTTAAAGCGTGTAAAGTATCTTTCAAATCACGATCGTTATTTGAAAGCTCGATTAAGTTTTCTAAACGTTCGTGTAAGACAGGACGTTCAATTACTAGTTGCTCATCTAAAACTTGAACAAATAATTCAATAAGCATACGATTTTGAATTAATAATGCTTCTTCCACTCGGTCTGGGTTAATTTTATATTCTTTTACTTTTTTCGCCATTTGAAAATAGCCTCCCTTTTGTTTATACAACGTTATTTTAGCACACGGCTGTTTAATTTTGTGAAATTATTTCATTTTCAGCAATCGTTTGTGTTTTTCTGTACATCAGTCAGTTGTATCCAGAAAATCTTCGTATGAAAAAACTTCATCCCATGGCATGAAGTTTTGAAAAGCTGTATTGTTAAATACCAATTTCATCAGCCGATCTTTGCGTTTAACAGCCGATTTTTTTTACCTTTTCAATAATTTTCTCATAGATTGGAATCATATGCGCTTCTGTACATTTTTCAGCAACTTCATCCAATTCGATCCAGCCGACTTCACTGTTTTCATCGAGCTTCGCCTGAAACGTTGCTTCATCTCCGACTTCAAATATATAAGTCACATTGAAATGTAAATGTGCCGCAACATATTTCCCGTTCTTCATATGTCCGATAACCGGCAGTATATCAAGCGAAATAATATCTTCCTGGATTGCATTTGCTTCTGGAAGACCTGCTTCTTCCATCAGCTCTTTTTTGGCTACATTAAATAATTCCGGATCACCGTCTGCATGACCGCCCATCCAGCCCCATGAATTATAAATATTATGATGAGCCATTAGTACGCGAGTACGGTCCGGGTTGAATACAAAAGCAGAAGCTGTAAAATGCAGAACTTCATTGTTTCGTGTCAGGACATCCGACAAAGTTGCCATTGCACGTAAAATGATGTCCCGATCCTTTGCTTCCTGTTCATTATATGGTACATACTGTTTAATCTGTTCATGTAAGGTCATTGTAATCCTCCCTATTCTAATCCTTTTAAATTGTAAAAAGTAAGTATAGAAATATAGCGAAAAGGACGTGACCGCAAAATAAATGCGGCACACCTCCTTTTCATAGATTTTCGATTTAGGAAATGAGCGTTTTGACAACTTTTGAAATTGTCGCCCCATCTGCTTTTCCATCAAGTAATGGCTTTGCAATTTTCATTGCATCTCCCATATTCATTCCTGAGGCAATACCTGCTGCCTGAAGCTCAGCTGAAATTTCTTCCTCTGTTAACTGTTTTGGTAAAAAGCTTTTCAAAATAACTAACTTTGCTTCTTCTTTTTCTATTAGGTCTGAACGTTCCGCTTGCTTAGCACCTTCCAGTGACTGGTTTGTCTGCTTAATTTCACGATTAATGACAGCAGTTTCTTCCTGTGGCGTCAATTCCGCGCCCTTTTCCTTTTCTGCAGCATCCAATGCGGACTTCACTAAAGTCAATACTCCTTTAGCTAACGCATCTTTGTTTTTCATCGCTTGCTTTAATTGGTCAAATACAATTGTTTTTAACATGCTGTCTACCCCTTTACACTTAAATAAGTACGTAACTTATTTGAATTACCTTTATTGTACCATGTACCCTTTCATTTCATAAATTATTCATAAATAAATTGTTGAAATAAAGTTAATATTTTTTTTGAAGTAGATTCCGTAAATGTGGCCAACTCTTTCTTACCAAACTGAAGGATATAAAGCAGATCTTTCTCGTTCTGCCAAACCGTATAGGATTTCCCTTCAATATGGACAATACAAAGCGGCGGCTCCAGTATTTCGATTGCCTCTTCATTTATAAGTGTAGCTTTCTCGTATATCTCGTTAAATTCTTCTAGAACTGGTTCGGTTAATGATATCTCTTTTATTTTTTGGGCGTGTTCTTTAGGCAAAAGTATTTCCAGACCATAATGAAGACCTACACCTGCGAATTCAATTCCTATTCTGTCTTCTGAAATTACCGTTTCTTTTAAATTTACATAATCGCCTACTTGAACCGGCTTTTGCGGATCGTTTATAAACCATGCAGCAAATTTATCTACAAAAATACGAGGGGACATCTGATTATATTCGTTTGTTGTCATATTTTTAACAAATAAAAACATATTATCCTCTACCGCTACTACTGAACCAGAAGTACTTGAACTTTTATTAGCTGAAATTATAATATTATGTTGTTCTTTAAACTGATCTAATTGTGATTTATAATGTACTTCCATGTAGGAGGATCCCATGAAATCTCCATAGGAATTAGCAATTCCCGGTAGCATTTTCGCGTAATCCTGATACATTCTCTCTTCTAACTTTTTAGCATAGGCAAACCTCTCGATTAATAGAGGGGCAATATTTTCATCAAATTTTTCTTTAGAAATATGAGCAGAAGCTGATGCCAATACCCCTGCAAAATCTCTTTCTCTCCATTTTTGTTCTAGGAGATTTTTCGCCTGCTGACGATCCTCATCTGAAATCGTAATTCCTGTACTCTTTGCATATTTAGGTATTCCTATAATCTCCACCATTTGTAAGTAAGCATTAGCACGACTAGTCTCTATATCGCCTTTATAATCCATTTCTTCAAGTGCAGTGATAAATTCAAATAAATCTTCATTCGTAGGTTGGTCAGCTTGCTTAATATCCATCATTTGCGGAATAAATAACTGCCAGGTAAAAAGGAATAGAGACACAATTACTACAGGCAATAAATAGTAGCCTATTTTTACTCTTTTGTTACGAGGCTTTTTAAGTAATAGAGCATTTTTTACAGCAGTTTCACTTTCCGTTAAATCTCCTGCAACATCCATTAATGCTTTTTTGAACTCATTCATGACGAAGCACCTCCCATTCTCCTTCCAGCACTGGCCTTAATTGTTCGCGTCCCCGTCTTAAACGGGTCTTTACAGTATTTTCGTTAATCTGCAATATGGCCGCCACTTGCAGGACACTCATTTCTTCGTAGTAATACAATATAATTGGTTCCCGGTATATCAATGGCAGCTTTAAAATAGCTGCCCCGATATTGGAACGTTCTTCTTGCTGGATGACATGATCATGGTCCGTCGCTTTCATCCACCATTTCGTATCAAATTGTATTTTTTTATACGCCCAGCTCTTTAAGTAATCTTTACTTTTATTAACCGTCATCTTTGTTAAATACGCTCTTAATTGACCGCTTTCCGAGTAGTCGGACTGCATAAATTTTATGTAAACATCCTGTACAATGTCTTCGGCAGCATGGCGATTTTTTGTGTAAAAGTATGCGATGCGCAATAAATGCTTACTGTATTCATCAATAATCTGCTCGATATCCTCATTCATATTACGCCGCCCCCCTTTCTTACATTGTAAACGATTGCCAATTATCCGACGTTTCAAAAAAACAAAAAAGTATAAGAAGTTTCCTCCCTATACTTTGGACATTTAATTATTCAGCTCATAATGCTTCCCTTTTACAAGGTAGAATAAATGCTCGGCAATATTTGTTGCATGGTCTGCCGCACGTTCAATACAGCGGCATACGTAGGATAAACTTGTCACTTGCGCCACATGTTCATTGGAAACAGACAGCTTCATTAAGTTACTGAGCGTATTGCCTGTTAATTCGTCGACTTCATCATCAAGATTCGCAATTTCTTTTGCCTTGATTGTATTTTCCTCTATAAATGCATCGACAATTTGGCGCAGCATTAAAATCGTTTTATGGAACATTTCCTCAATCGGTTCCACGCTTGTGACAAAAGGTGCATTCCCAATGCGTATCGATTCCTTTGCAATATTGACCGCATGATCCCCGATTCGCTCCATATCTGATGCTGCTTTGATGACAACGATTAAGCGACGCAAATCAGTCGCAACAGGCTGTTGTTTTGCAATCAGTAAAATCACACGGTCATTGATCAATTCTTCCAACCGATTAATTTTCGGATCGGTATCAATTACCTGTAGAGCTAAATCAATATCCTTTTTTAAAAAGGCTTTAAAAGACTCCTGTAATGCATGAATACTTAAATCACACAGCTCCATTAAATCTTGCTGTACCGCTATTAGATCTTGTTCAAAGCGTTCTCTAATCATCATATCATTCTCCTTTTCTCATTATCCAAATCGACCGGAAATATAGTCTTCGGTGCGCTGATCTGACGGCGTCGAGAAAATGATATCTGTTTTATCAAACTCCACGACTTCCCCGTTCAGGAAGAAGGCCGTTTTGTCGGAAATACGTGCTGCCTGCTGCATGTTATGTGTCACAATGACGATCGAATACTGTTCTTTCATCTGCTGTACAAGCTCTTCTACTTTTAAAGTCGAAATCGGATCAAGCGCTGATGTCGGCTCATCCATTAAAATGACATCCGGTTCGATTGCAAGGCAGCGTGCGATACAAATACGCTGCTGCTGACCACCCGATAATCCATAGGCATTTTGGTTTAAGCGATCTTTTACTTCATCCCAAATGGCTGCACCACGTAATGACTTTTCAACAATTTCATCGAGAATTTTCTTGTTTTTAATCCCATGAATGCGTGGGCCGTATGCGATATTATCGTAAATCGACTTTGGAAACGGGTTTGGCTTTTGGAATACCATACCGACTTTCGTTCGAAGTTCTTCCACTTCATAGCCGTCCGAAAAAATATTGCGGCCACGGTAATTGATCTCCCCTGATGTACGTACGATTGGCACAAGTTCAACCATCCGATTTAATGCTTTAATATAGGTCGATTTCCCGCAGCCAGAAGGCCCAATAATTGCCGTTACTTCATTTTCTTTCATGTCCAAGTTGATATCTTTTAAAGCATGGTGATTCCCATACCATAAATTAAAGTTATTAGACTGCATGACATTCGCCTGATTCGATTCGATGCCCATTGCAGGTTGACGCACATTATTTTTCGTTAATAGTTGGACCATTCCATTTCACTCCTAATATCGTTTTTGGAATTTATTTCGAATAAAGATTGCAATGGAGTTCATCGTTAACAGGAAAATCATTAATACGATGATTCCGGCAGATGCCACATACTGGAACGCTTCTTGCGGACGTTTTGCCCAGTCGAAAATCTGCATCGGCAAAGCGGTAAATGTATCGAGATAACCCGTTGGCAAAAATTGTAATATCACCGGGATTCCGATTACTACTAATGGTGCTGTTTCACCAATTGCGCGTGATAACGCTAAAATACTACCCGTTAGAATTCCCGGTATAGCAGCTGGAAGAACAACCCGGACAATCGTTTGCCATTTCGTCGCACCCATTCCGTACGAAGCTTCACGCTGTTCGTTCGGTACCGCACGGATCGCTTCTTGAGCCGCTACAATGATTACCGGTAATATAAGTAAACTCATCGTCAATCCCGCGGCCAAAATACTTTTTTCAAAGCCAAACAGTCGAACGAAAATTGTTAGTCCTAGTAAACCGAAAACAATTGAAGGAACTCCTGCCAAGTTAGAAATATTTATCCGGATAAAATCATTTAATTTGTTTTGCTTTGCATATTCCTCCAAATACAGCGCTGTACTTACCCCTAAAATAATCGAGACAGGAGCAACTACGCTCATTAGCCATAAAGATCCGACCAGCGCTGCTTTAATCCCTGCATTTTCGGGAATACGTGACGCGAAGTTTGTAATGAAATTCATATCTAAAAAACCAAGTCCCTGCGACAAAATTCGGTAAAGTAACATACCTAAAGAAACAAGGGCAAAACTTGTAGCAATAATGAAAATGATTTTCCACAATTTATTCGAATTGAGGCGTTTATTCATCCGCTTCATTACTAAATCTTCTTGAATATAGCGCATATTAATACTCCTCTCGGAAGCGTTTTGAAATATAGGTTGCGAGTAAATTCATCGCTAATGTGAAAATAAACAATGTGAATCCAACAGCGTAAATCGAGTAGTAAATTGTTGTACCATAGCCGGCATCACCTGTCGTAACTTGCACGATATAGGCGGTCATCGTTTGAATCGAATCCGTAAAGCCAAAGTCGAATTTTGGTGTAGATCCGCCTGCCAGTGAAACAATCATCGTCTCCCCTATTGCCCGGGAAATACCTAATACGACAGAAGCGACAATTCCAGATAATGCGGCTGGCAGAACAACTTTCACTGCTACTTCGAATTTTGTTGCACCTAACCCTAATGCACCTTCCCGAATCGACCTTGGAACTGAGCTCATCGCATCTTCGGACATTGAAGTGATCATTGGAAGTATCATAATTCCGACAACGATCCCAGGACTGATTGCGTTGAAAATTTTTAAATCTGGAATAACCGCCTGTAATATCGGTGTAATGAATGTTAAGGCAAAGAACCCGTAAACAATCGTCGGTACACCTGCAAGTACTTCTAAAATCGGTTTAATGATTTTTCGTACACGTTCTGATGCATATTCACTCAGATAAATGGCAGCGCCTAAACCGAATGGCACTGCTACAATAATAGCAATCAGTGTAATTTTAAATGTCCCGAATATTAATGGTAATATTCCATACAACGGCTCCTTACCTGAGAATGGCAGCCATTCTGTACCAAATAAATAATCTGTAATCGACACTCGCGTAAAGAATTCGAATGTCTCGAATATTAGTGTAAATACAATCCCAAACGTCGTAAGAACCGAAATCGTCGCTGCTAGAAATAACCCCATAGGTACTAACTTTTCGATTACTTTCTTTCCTTTGCGATTGCGCGAACGTTCGATTAATTGTTGGACACTTACTTGCTCCTGTTGTTTAAGAGCCATGTGCGAAAACTCCTTCCAGTCATCTATATAAATTAAATCAATCAATTTTCAGAATTAAAAAATGTGTGGGGCATGAGAGCCACCCCACACTATTAAACATCGAAATTATTTTAGTGTTTCCAACTCTTTTAAAGCTTCTTCATACTTTTCATCTGGCAGGCCAACATAACCTACTACTTCTGCCATTTCACCAGCGTTTTCAAGTGTGAATTTCATGAAGTCATATGTAGCTTCATTGTCTTTAACCGCACTGTTTTTCACATAAACGAATAGTGGACGTGATAATGGAGAATATTCACCTGATTCGATTGTTTCGTTTGTCGGTTCCACTCCGTCTACAGTTACAACTTGTAATTTGTCTTTATTTTCCAGGTAGTACGCATAACCGAAATAGCCGATTGCATTTTTGTCTGCTGTTACACCTTGTACTAACACGTTGTCATCTTCAGATAATGTTGCCGATTTAACAATGTCTTCACCATCTAGAATGATCTCATCGAAGTAATCATACGTACCTGAGTCAGAACCTGGTGAGTAGAATACGATTTCTTCATCCGGCCATGATGGATCAATATCAGACCATTTTTTCGTAGAACCGTCTTCAACCCAAATCTGTTTTAATTGATCAACTGTAAGATCTTTTGCCCAAGTATTTTCAGGATGTACAACTACTGATAAACCATCGTAAGCAAGTTCAAATTCTGTATATTCTACTCCTGCATTTTTAAGCTCTTCCATTTCAGTATCTTTGATTGGACGAGAAGCGTTTGAGAAATCCGTTTCACCATTGATGAATTTTTCGAATCCGCCGCCTGTACCAGATACACCAACTGCTACGCGTACATCTTTTTGTACCGCAGCGTATTCTTCAACTAACGCTTCTGTAATTGGAGCAACTGTTGATGAACCATCGCCTACTACGTTACCTGTTAATTGTGCGCTGCCAGCTTCTGCTTGTTCTGTGTTTGTTTTTGCTGAAGTTGACGTTTCATCACTATTTTCTTCTCCGCCACATGCTCCTAAAAGAATTGCTGAACCTAGTAAAGCTGTTGATGTTAAGTACTGCCACTTTTTCATTTGTAATTCCTCCGCTTGTTTAATAGATGTTTTTCTTACATTTCCAACTATAGAGAAAATTTATTAAGCTTATATAATTCAGCCGTTAATTGAATGTAAAGCTTTGTAAATAAAAAAGACAATTTACGGTAGCTCTCCGCAAATTGTCTCATTTTCTTCTTATTGAATCTTTTTTACACTTTTTATGTTAATAAGTTTAATAGAATGTTCTGTAAATGTTGGCATTTCCTTTTTTGTCTTTACTTTATGTACATAAAGTAAAATCGTTTTTGCATCTTTTGGATGGACATAGCCTTCAAACGTCGCATTATATAACACCGAACCATCCCGCAAAGTAACCGTCGCTTTTTTAGCGACGACCAGCTCCCTCAAAAAGGGAAAGGCTTTAATATTCCGTTCACGTTCAGCACGGACTAAGCGTGGTTCCAGTATTAGCAGGAGCCCTTCAAACATAACGATATATATAACCGACATTAAGATTATGAGCCACACCGGCATGTCCATAAATGCTAAAATCGCTGCATTACTTAAGGCACCGACGATAACGACAATATGTACGATTTTCTTTCTCATCGAATCTTCCCCTTAAAAAAATCCCGTAGCTAGACACTACGGGATCTTTATTTTATTCATTTACTGTTTCGACTTCTTCGTCCTCATCCAGCTTTTCATCAGAATGCTTAATGATTGGTTTTTCTACTTTACTTGTAGATAAGCCCTCATCCGCATATTTGTTTTTTAACTCAAAATATGAATCAACTAATTCACGAGCCGTCAAATTCGCCTGTGGTAAATAGTTATTGTTAAAGTTCGTCGTTGCCCATGGATAGATGACTGCATATGCAATCTCTGGGTCATCGTACGGAGCAAAACCTACATGGACAATGTTAATCGTGTTCGTTTTCCATTTATCACGCTGTGGTCCATAGTAAACTACCTCGGCTGTACCTGTTTTACCAGCTGCTGTATAGTCTGCCGTTTCAAATTGACGACGAGCAGATCCATTCGCACCGAAGTAAACGCGGCGTAAACCTTCTTTAACATGATCAATTTCCTGTTGGCTGTTTTCAATTTTGTTTAAAATTTTAGGTGTTACTTCTTCCACAACTTGCCCTAAATATTCTCCATCTTTAGACGGGTTGCGAATTTCCTTTAACATTCTTGGTTGGATGCGGTAACCATCATTTGCAATAGTTGAAATATATTGTGCCAATTGCATCGTTGTATACGTATCAAACTGTCCGATTGCCAAGTTTAATAGTTTTACATCGGTATCCGGGTCAGCCTGATAGCCAGTTGATTCACCAGGAAGGTCAACCCCCGTTGGTACACCTAGTCCAAACTGCGCATATTCATTTCGCATTGTTTGCAATGTACCTGATGCTAAACTAAATCGCATACCAGGTGAATACGTACGACCGCCAATACCCATCGCAATTTTGAACATATAGACGTTTGATGAACGCTCTAATGCCGTCAAATCATTCAGCATAACACTACCAGTCTTGTTGAATAGTGTATTTAAGGTAATGTTACCGATTCGCATGGGTGAATCGAGCATGACAGTTCCTGGCTTAATAACTCCTTCATTGTATCCCATTAGGACGGTTGCTGCTTTTACAGTTGACCCAGCTTCATATGCAGACGTAAATGTACCGTAAGAATAGTCAACGATATAAGGTTTGCCCGTGTCTTTATCTTTTTCAATTTTTTTACCAACTACCGATAAAAGCTCGCCGGTTTTTGGATTCATTGCAACTAAAAAGCCGCGATCCAGTAATTGGGAACCACCTTTAGCTTTCAATTCCAATAAATATTTTTCTAAAATTTCATCAGCTTTTTGCTGGAGTTCCACATCGATCGTTGTTACTAAATCTTTACCGGGCTCCCCTGCGAAAGTCGTCATCGTTTCAACCACTTGACCTTTTTTATTCGTGATGTTTTTAACGACCGATTTTTCACCTTGCAATATTTCTTCATACTGTGCTTCAAAATAACTTTCCCCAACACGGTCGTTACGAGAATAATCACGAGCCAAATAATGGTTCAGTTTCGATTTAGGCACACCTTTACTTGGTACCGTTGTTCGGCCTAATATTGCCAACGGGGATAATCGTACGCGTTTCCAATCGGTTGTCGTATTCACACCAGGCAGATCCGCCAACTGTTCTGAAACTCGGGCAAACTCTTCTGGTGTAACATTCTCACCTTTAATAATTTGCGGTGATAAATTATAGCCCGTCATCATTTCACGATAAATGGCCAGAACTTCCAGGTCAAATTCTGTAAGCTGCTCCAATTCTTTATCTGTAATCCGATCCCGAATCCGTCGATCGTATTCTTTATTGATTTCCTTCGTTTCTAAATCTTCATTTTCAAGTTGGAATTTCGTCATTTCCTTTGTTGTAACTTTTTCTTTTGCCTTTTCCGGATTCCGTAAAATCCAGAAATCTAATTTATCTCGATGGGTCACTTTTTCTGTCGGCTGCTCGATGATATGTGCAAGTTTTTCTGCAATTTCAAGCATTTCAGCGGATTTTGTCGTTTGCATTTTTGTATACGTAATCGCATTTTCTGGCTGATTATCAACTAAAATACGACCATAGCGGTCAAAAATACGGCCACGGGGTACACTTGTATTCACCCGTACTTCCTCTGTACGCTCTAATGCGCGGACATAATCTTCACCTTTTACAATTTGTATATATCCTAGACGAAAAATCAGTAATGAGAACAAAACAAATATTGAAAAGAAAAGGACATTCATCCGAAAAGTTAAACTTGCCCGTTGCTTTGCCTTCGGATTTTGCTGACGATTTTGCGTAATTTTGCGCAAAGAACACTTCCCCTTCCTTACTTTATGTAGCGTGTACATGAATGTATAGTCATAGCTTTTAGTATAACACTGAAAACTCTACGAAAAAAGAGTTCAGATTTTAATTATTCATCTTTTAGACGGCTGTGCTTTTATAAAGTTTCATAAAAAAAGAAGCTTCACGAAAATAAATGTGGAGCTTCGGCATTTAATTAAGTATTTCTTACAACAAGGACGTCACAGCGGGCATTTCTTAAAATCCCTTCCGATACGGAACCTAGGAAAAAACGGGCTAATTCCCCTTTTCCTGTTACGCCGCAAATAATTAAATCAATTTCTTCCTGCTGAGGGATATCTCGTGCGATAACGTGCTTCGGTGTCCCGTATTCAATAATTTTTTTGATATTTGTAAACCCTGACTGCTGCGCTTTTTTCTCAAAAGAATCTAAAAGATCCTTTTTATTATTCGTAAACTTTTCCGCCATCTCAAAGTTATAGCCTTCTGAAAATGCAAAGGAACGAGTATCAATTACATGAACAATATACAGCTTACTTCCGACATTATTGATTGCAACTTGCACAGCTCTTCTAAAGGCAATCAGCGACTCCTTTGATTCATCCACGGCAACCAGTATATTTTTGTACGTCATGCTCATCTATTCCTCACCTCTTTATAGTTTATTCATCTGAAGTTTGGTTTAGGTGTACTTACGACTAGAAGAGAAGGAATAATCAAGAAAAAAAGCCTTGCAACCGGAGTTACAAAGCACGTCAGAAAATTTAGAACAATATTGGAGTATACTTATTTAACCAGGTACTGTTTATTTCTGCAATGCATTTTCATAGGTAGTAATCCACTGCTCCACCGTAATCTTTTTACTTAGTTCCCCGATCAATTTATATGGTATATGTTTTGTTGAAGTAAAACGAATACAGCTTTTCCCCATATTCAGCTTTGTTGGAACCGCTTCGGCATAGGATTCCTGAAACCATTTGAGAAGTTCAGGATCACTGTAGATGCCCATATGATAAAGCCCAATATGGCGTTTTTGTGGAGCAAGGGCCAAAAACGGTAGTGGTGTACCCGGTGTTACATGATACCCTTTTGAATAGGTTGTTAATGGCACATTATATACGATCATATTCCGGTCAATTGATTTTTCAAACCCTGGAGGCAAGTTTTCATCAATTGTCTCCATTAATTTTATATAAGCACCGTGCCACTTCTCATCAATTTGTGCGATAAATTCATCAATCATGCACTGCACCCCAATTCTGTTTATTATTTTTGAGCGTAGCAAATTACTGTAAAAAAATACATAAAAAACGCATGGAAGTAACGAAACTTCTCATGCGTTATATGGTTAACCTATTTTGTACCTGCAGCTTCGCTTTTGGTACATAAACAATTAAATTTGAGTGTTCAAATTTAATTATTTTGCTGCTTGGAATTTAGCTTCTACTACGTCCCAGAAGTGCTCCTGTCGCTTCGCTTTCGTCGCAAACTGGTTGTCCGTTTAGTATATAGCTACTTCTTCGCATATTATTTTGCAGCTTGGTATTTAGCTTCTACTACGTCCCAGTTCACTACGTTCCAGAATGCACCGATGTAGTCCGGACGACGGTTTTGGTAGTTTAAGTAGTATGCGTGCTCCCAAACGTCTAAGCCTAAGATTGGCGTTTTGCCTTCCATTACTGGAGAGTCTTGGTTTGGAGTTGAAGTAACAGCTACACCGTCACCATCAACGATTAACCATGCCCAACCTGAACCGAAACGAGTTGTTGCAGCTTTTGCGAATTCTTCTTTGAAAGCGTCAAATGAACCGAATTTCGCATCGATTGCAGCAGCTACTTCACCTACTGGAGTGTTAGAACCGCCTGGAGCGATTAATTCCCAGAATAATGAGTGGTTAGCATGTCCGCCACCGTTATTACGTACAGCAGTTTGTTTGTCAGCTGGTAAAGCATCGATGTTAGCGATTAACTCGTTGATGTCTTTGTCAGCGTATTCAGTACCTTCTACTGCTGCGTTTAAGTTTGTTACGTAAGTATTGTGGTGTTTAGAGTGGTGAATTTCCATTGTTTTTGCATCGATATGTGGTTCCAATGCGTCGTAAGCGTAAGTTAATTCTGGTAATTTGAATGCCATGATAATATTCCTCCCTGGAACAAGTAATTAATGTTGATTACAATACTAGGTTATCAAAAAATGATTCCTCATTCAATGAAAAAAACAGTAATATTTGCATTTCAGTCTTTTGACGGAAAGGCTCGCATTACTTGTCTTACCTGTTGTTAGTAATCTTTCCTTTACTAGTGTAAGCGATATCTATTTGATTTTACAAATATTTGCTCCTTATCAATTCAATATCCTTCAATCCTAAACTAAATGGCAATAAAAAATAAGACAATCATAACCACTTGAATAATCCCTTTTGTTACGACCGATGTTAAAAATCCTACAACTGAACCAACACCAACTTTAATTGCCTGCTGTAGATTGCTTCGTGTCACAATTAATTCACCGATGATCGCACCGATAAACGGCCCCGCGATAATACCCGCAAACGGAATAACAAATGGACCGATCAATAGACCAATCGTACTTCCCCACATCCCAGCTTTTGATCCGCCGAATTTTTTCACTCCGACGAGATTTGAGATCGTATCCGCTGCAAATAACAGTGCAACAAAGAGAAGCTCAATTACCCAGAACCACCACGGCAATTCGGTAAAACTGTAAAATAGCCCATAAACGATAAACCCGCCAAGTAAAAATAAGACGGATGGGATAATCGGATATACTAAACCGATAAACGCAATCACAAACAGCGCTATAATAAGTGTCCATGCAATAATATCCACTCATTTCACATCCTTTCAAATCTTCTTCCTAATTATGTTTTCACAAATTATACGTAATGTACGAAGAAAAGATTCAATTTATTTTTCCGAGTTCAAATCAAAATTTTTTCATGTTACACTACTTTTAAAGGAGTATTCGATTATTATGAAAATTTCACATATGCAGTTATTTATACATAGTTTAACGAGCCCTAAAAAATTGGGTGCTTACCGAATTCTATCAATCGGTAAAGTGATGCAGTATGCCTTTTTAATGATTACCCTCATTACCGCTTTTTCATTCGGTCAATTTATCAATACCGGTACAGCCGAGATTTTCGGCTATTCGGAAATTGAACAATATGCCAAGAATATAGAGTGGATTGTTTATCCGATTGCCATTGTATTTTTATTCGTACTGAATACGTCGATTTATTTTATTAAAGTAAGTTTATATGCACTTGCAGGTCTGTTTTTCGTTAAGCCGATGAGACGCCGCGGCGAATATCGGCAAGTATGGCGAACAGCTGTTTTTGCAAGTACTTGGGGAACATTTATAACGATGTTCGGAAATCTGTTTATATTCTCACAAACAGTTATCACAATTAGCAGTATTTTTATTACAATGCTCTTTATAATCGTTGCATTAACAAAATATCCCGTACAAAAATAATAAATTCTCCTTATGAATCATATAGTTTAACAATCTATTAACGAGTTGATCTGTAGAGATAAGGAGGATTTTTTTGCGCTTTTTAATAGCTTCCATTGTGCTTTTGCTGTTTGCGTTTGTCATTAAAGTAGATTTACAGGAAGGTACGCTCCCATTAGCCTCCTTTTATGCTGCTCCGCAATCGTGCGAGGAAGCAGAAAAAGGAAGCTATGTAGTCGTGAAAATTCAGCAGGACGATACCATTTACAGCCTATTTTCAGCAACACCCTCACCTATTAAAACTACTTTCCCTGAAAGACTTGCCCAATTTTATCAACTTAATCCGCATTTAAATTTACAGCCACTTGTACCAGGAGATACTGTCCTAATCCCAATCATCTCGAACGTGAAGGAAAATTGTCTAAATTGACTTCATAATGTTTCTTCCTTGTTCTTCTTTTCATACACTGATAAAATAAGGAACAGTGACGGCTTACATATCGTTATATCTATTAGGAGATGTAACACATTAAAAGCCTGAAAAGGAGAGAATTTTTCATGAGTGAAATCGTTCACCGTACGAAAACACGTCCTGTGCGTGTCGGTAACTTAACAATTGGTGGTAATAACGAAGTCGTAATCCAAAGTATGTGTACGACGAAAACACATGATGTAGAAGCAACAGTTGCCGAAATTAAACGTTTAGAAGAGGCAGGTTGTCAAATCGTACGTATTGCAGTACCAGATGAGCGTGCTGCAAATGCAATACCTGAAATAAAAAAACAAATTAATATCCCATTAGTAGCGGATATTCATTTTGATTACAAATTAGCATTAAAAGCCATTGAAGGTGGCATTGATAAAGTACGTATCAACCCAGGTAACATCGGGCGCCGCGAAAAAGTAGAGGCAGTTGTAAATGCGGCAAAAGCAAAAGGTATACCAATCCGAATCGGTGTTAACGCCGGTTCTTTAGAGCGCCATATCCTCGAAAAATACGGTTACCCTACTGCAGATGGAATGGTAGAATCTGCATTGCACCACATTAAAATTTTAGAAGACTTGGATTTCCATGACATTATCGTTTCGATGAAAGCATCAGACGTAAACTTGGCAATTGAAGCATATGAAAAAGCATCAAAAGCATTCAATTATCCACTTCATTTAGGTATTACAGAATCTGGTACATTATTTGCCGGTACTGTTAAATCAGCTGCCGGTTTAGGTGCGATTTTATCTAAAGGTATCGGGAATACTTTACGTATTTCTTTATCTGCAGATCCAGTGGAAGAAATTAAAGTAGCTCGTGAATTATTAAAATCATTCGGCTTGGCATCAAATATGGCGACATTAATTTCTTGTCCGACTTGTGGCCGTATCGAAATTGATTTAATTTCAATTGCCAACGAAGTTGAAGAATATATTTCAAAACTGAATGTTCCGTTAAAAGTAGCTGTTTTAGGCTGTGCAGTAAACGGTCCTGGTGAAGCACGTGAAGCAGATATCGGTATTGCCGGTGCACGTGGCGAAGGGCTTTTATTCATGAAAGGTAAAACAGTTCGTAAAGTTCCGGAAGAAACAATGGTGGAAGAACTGAAGAAAGAAATCGATAAATTAGCTGCTGAAATGGTGGCAAAGCGTGAAGCAGAAGCAAATGCAACTGTTTAAAGAAATGAGGTAATGGAAATGACAAACTTAAAACATCGGTTCGGCATTGATATTGACGGGACTGTTACATGTCCTGCCACATTGATTCCACATATTAATAAACAGTACAACATTAATATGACGCTACAAGATGTAACGGAATATGATTTTTTAAGTGGCTTTCCGCACCCTATAGACCGCGCACAGTTTCAGGCCTGGTTTAAAGAAAACGAGCCACGAATGTATGAAGTGAGTGAGCTTGCTGCAGATGCACACCGTATTTTAACAGCCTGGCAAAACCAGTATGAGCTTTATTATATTTCTGCACGTGGAGAAAATGTTTTCGATATTACGAAAAACTGGTTTGACCAATTTAAAGTACCTTACGACCATATCGAATGTATCGGCAGTCATAACAAAATTGCCATCGCAAAAAAACATGCAGTAGAAGCTTTTTTCGAAGACAAACATGATAATGCAGTGGAAATTGCCGAAGAGCTTAAAATCCCTGTCATTTTATTTGATACACCGTACAATCAAATGCCTGTACCGAATAACGTCATTCGCGTTAATAATTGGGTAGAAGCTAACGATTGGATCCTTAAAAACTTTTAATTGAACTAAACCAATTTCCATTGAAACTAAAAGGGCCAACTCAGCGTAATCTTGCTGAGTTGACCCTTTTTTGTTGGATTAAAAAATACTGCCGTACTCCGTAATCGTTGTGGCCAAGTCTTCACGGTAATTCTCATGCTGCAAGTTCAGGCTATTCACATTGACCTCGTTCCCGCCTAGAGAGGAATGGATATACTCGTCTTTTCCAATATACATCGCTACATGGCCAGGGAAGAAAATCAGATCTCCCGGCTTTAAGTTGTCGCCTTCTATTTTCCTTAATGGGAAACCTTCCTCTATTTTCGCGTCACGGTAAATGTAAGCACCGTTCAGCATATACGCCATTGATACAAGACCTGAACAGTCAATACCTATAGGCGTCTTTCCACCCCATCGGTATGGTGTCCCTATATAGCGAAAAGCTGTTTCCACGACTTGCTTGCGAAATACTTCTTCATTTGTCGTATATACTTTAATACGATCCTGAATCCAGGCTGCCCGTACATACCCTTCTTCCCCTGTAACAAGCTGCACTTTTGCCCATGTAGGATCAAGACCTGCTTCCAGTACCACTTTAATAAAGGCGCCTCGTGTCAATGTGATAATGTTTTCACTTTGTATTTTTGGTACTTTAAGGACATCGGCAAAGCTTTGTATTACGACATCATTCGCTTCATATACCCAGTTTGCAGTAGGTTCACTTCCGAGATACAAGTTGGATTTTAGTGTGTAGCCTTCGTAACGGTAAAACGTTCGTATTTTGACCCAATTTTCATCAATTTCTTCTTGTACTTCGACTGGCATCCCGTACAACGCTTCATCGATTAACTCAGAATGTCGGTCCGGTGCTGCATGTAAACTCGCAATTTTCATTTTCACAACGGCATTCAATCGATTCCCTCCTCCTGTTTTGTAAAATAGTCATAGACGATTTTAGAAATAGTACCAATCATTTGTCTCGCTTTGTCATTGTCGGTCACTTCTGTAATGAAAACTCCGATAAAATAATCGCGTTCTTTTGCAAAAATAATTCCAGTGTCATGGTCGACCGTATCGAGACCGCCTGTTTTATGCGCCATTTTCACATCATCTACGATATAGCGTTTGAGTGATTCATTACTGCGCTGCCTGCTTAAAATATCGAGTGCAACGGCATTCCACTCTTTTGTTAGTAGCGTACCTCTATATATTTGCCGGAAAAGGTGCTGCATATCCTGCGCTGTTGTTTCATTATCAAAGCCAAGCTTTTGACGTTCAAAATCCATCATTTTCCGCTGGACCCGAGTATTATGTAAGCCGATTTCTTTAAAATAGTTATTGAATCCATCCATGCCTAATAGATCGATACATACGTTTGTTGCTGTATTGTCACTCGTAATCGTCATCCAAAGTAATAGCTCGTGCAGTTTAGCTCGAGTTTTTCTCTGCTCAGTAATCACACTGAACTCGACCATGTTTTCCGGCTCAATCTCGTAAACGTGATTCATATTGCCATTCGTTTTTTGCAGATGAGCCAAAATAGCAATGAGAATCGGCACTTTGATTATACTTGCACTGCCGAAAATTTCCTCGTCCCGATTTTTCCAGACGATATCGTTAGTATTGTAATCTTCTACAATGACATGCACTTTATATGGGGACTGTGCAATAATACGATTAAGTTGTTCATGCATCAAACTAACCTACAACCCGAATTGATTTATTCGTCGCATCGATTGTGACGGTTTTACCAAGCGGCAATGACATCGTCGGCAGCACATGACCACATGTTACATCTTTTAATATTGGAATATTCAAAGGTACTAAAATTTCTTCAAATACCATATCCAAACTCAAATTATTTTCTGCGTTATTTAAATCCATTGGTCCACAATCCGTCCAACCACCCAGCAAAATACCTGACAGCTGCTGAAGTTTCCCCGACAATGACAGCTGTGTCAGCATCCGGTCGATCCGTTGCACATTTTCATCGATGTCTTCCAAAAAAAGAATCTTGCCTTTCAAATCAACCTCGTATGGTGTCCCAAGAGATGCCGCAACAAGTGTTAAATTCCCTCCAGCTAGTTCTCCTGTAGCAATACCGGGCACAACCGTGTTCATTTTCTGGCCATTTGCATTTTCCAGGAAATAATCATTCCACTCAGTATTCGTCACACTGTTGATGAAATATCCCCATGTATAGTCATCCATTTCAGGACGAATAAATTCAGTTGATGGCATCGGTGTATGGTACGTTACAAAACCGCATTGCTGATTGAAAACAATATGCAGTGCTGTCACATCACTATAGCCAGCAAATACTTTCGGGTTTTCTTTAATCATCTTCAGATCAAGCATTGGTAAAATACGTGTCGCCCCATAGCCTCCACGAATACAAAAAATACCGTCAATTTCAGGATTCCGGAACATGTCATTTAATTCTTTTGCCCTCAGCTCATCACTGCCTCCAAAATAACCGTGTCGCGCTCTGCACGTTTCCCCCACAACAACACGGAAACCCAACTTCTCCACTGCCTGGATAGCACGTTCGATACGATGTTCGGGTGTTGCTCCGGATGCGCTAATTAATGCTACAGTATCGCCTTTTTTCAGTGACCTTGGAATTATCATTGCCATCGACTACACTCCACTTCCGGCAAGCACCGTCCGATACTGTGCCTGCTCTTCTTGATTGGCCAATACGAAATGTCCTTCTTCAATTTCAACAAATTCAGGTGGATCCATTTCATACTGATGAACAGTTGGATCGTACACTTGCAGCTTTTTTCTGCGCTCTTTTAGCGGGTTCGGTTCTGGAACGGCTGCCAGTAATGCTTTCGTGTAAGGATGCAGCGGATTGTTGAACAGCTTTTCCGTTTCACCCAGTTCAACGATTTTCCCCTTATAAATGACCGCCGTCCGATCTGTAATAAAGCGGACAATCGACAAGTCATGGGCGATAAATAAATACGTTAACTCACGATGTTCCTGTAAGCTGGACAATAAGTTCAAGACTTGAGCTCGAATCGAAACGTCCAGTGCAGAGATTGGTTCATCCGCTACGATAAATTCCGGTTCCATGACTAGCGCTCTGGCAATGCCGATCCGTTGACGCTGCCCGCCTGAAAATTCATGCGGGAAACGTGAAGCAAATTCCGGCAGCAGCCCGACTTCCAGTAATGCTTTTTTTACTTTATCGATCCGCTCCTGTTCATTGCTGTACCTTTTATTATTGATCAGGCCTTCCGAAACAATATAGTCAACCTTTGCCCGTTCATTCAAAGATGCGCCCGGGTCCTGGAAAATCATTTGAATCTTTTGTGTAATCTCACGGTCCCATGCACTGGAAATACGGCCATTAATCGGTTTTCCATGGAATAGAATTTCTCCGTTTGTTATCGGGTTAATACGCATAATCGCACGGCCGATTGTCGTTTTCCCGGAACCGGATTCCCCTACAAGCCCGAATGTTTCACCTTTATATATATCGAAGCTCACGTTATCTACCGCTTTGAACTGTTTTTTACCTTGTCCAAAAACGATATCAATATTTTTCACTTCAATCAGTTTTTCTTTATTAATTTTAGTCATTTGCATATTGTCTCCCTTCTGCGAAAAAGGCTTGCAACACTTCAGGCGGCTCTACTTTCGGTGCCTTTGGATCAAGCAGCCACGTGCGTGCATAATGGGTATCGGTCACTTTGAAAAAAGGCGGACGTTCAACAAAGTCGATTTTCAATGCATATTGATTCCTAGGTGCAAACGCATCCCCTTTTATTTCTTTAAACAAATTCGGCGGTGTTCCTTTGATTGAATATAATTCCTCGCCCTTATTTCCTAATTGAGGGAGTGATGAAATCAATGCCCATGTATACGGATGTTTCGCGTCGAAAAATACTTCCTCGGTTTGTCCAACTTCAATAATATCCCCTGCATACATAACCGCAATTCTGTCCGCGACTTTTGCAACGACTCCTAAATCATGGGTAATATAAATTGTCGACAGCAAATATTTCTCCTGTAAATTGGTTAACAGCTGCAATATTTGTGCTTGTATCGTTACATCAAGTGCTGTTGTCGGCTCATCACATATTAGGATTTGCGGATTGCAGGCAACAGCAATCGCGATCACGATTCGCTGACGCATCCCCCCGGAAAATTCATGCGGGTATTGCTTATAGCGGCGCGCAACATCATGAATTCCAACATCGCGCAGCAGCTGCAATGTTTTTTCATACGCATCATTGCCCTTCAAACCTTGGTGCAGCACGACACTTTCTTCAATCTGCTTTCCGATTGTTTTCAGCGGATTAAGCGATGTCATCGGGTCTTGTGTAACCATGGCGATTTTTTTGCCGCGAACTTTCAGCCAATCTGCCTCTGTTTTAAATTTCGATAAATCATGACCGTCAAAGTGGATTTGTCCATCCGCAATATAGCCGTTTTTATCAAGCAGACCCATGATTGATTTTACTAACACTGATTTCCCTGAACCAGATTCTCCAACGATTGCAAGACTTTCCCCTTTATATAAATCGAGCGAAATATCACGGATAGCCGTCAATGTTTGTCCACGCAGTTTAAATTTTATGACTAGATTTTCGATGGATAATATTTTTTCCTGTTCCATATAACGCCCCCCTCTTTAAACATGATTTTTCGGATCTGCCGCATCTGCAAATGCATTCCCGATAATATAAAAGGCAATCGTAATGACACTCAGCACGATACTTGGGAAAATAAGCTGATAACGTAAATCCGGTGACATCATCAGTACCCGTCCTTCATTGATCAAGTTTCCTAATGATGGCTCACTAACCGGTAATCCAAGACCGATATATGTTAAAAATACTTCCGCACCAATTGCTGCCGGCACTGCTAAACTCATTCGCAGCATAATGACCGAAATTAAGTATGGGAGCAGGTTTTTCAAGATGATTTTGTAGCCGGGTGTTCCTAATGTTTTCGATGCCAGATTGTACTCACGGTCGCGCAGTATGACGATCTGATTTCGCAGGAAGCGCGCCATTTCAACCCAGCCGGTTATACACATGGCAATAATGATCGTCGATATGCCAGGCCGTAAAATATATGCCATTAAAATCAGCACAATCGTTGTCGGAATATTATCCACGATATTGTATAGCTGGGTGATCGGTACCTCGAGCTTTCTCGAATAGCCCCACAAAGCCCCAACTGTAAAGCCGATCAGAACTTCGATAATCGCTACTGCAAAACCGATAAATAAAGAAGTTCTTGTCCCTTCCCAAATTCGGGACCATAAATCCTGACCGATTGAGTTTGTCCCAAAAATATATTCATCATTTGGAGCAACATTCCGGTCCTGCATTCCTGTATCCGGATTTAAATAAATCTGAGTCGGCGATTTCTGATCTGGTAAATAAGGTTGGACAAATGTAAATGCCATCAATACGATGACAAAGACAAGCAAAAATACTGCAATTTTATTTTTACTAAAGGAGCGGAAGGTCGAACGCCAATAAGAGTAATTGGAATAAGCTGTTTCTTCCGCTTTTGCATCATCGACAGCGGCAAAGTCAAACATATGATCATGCAGCTGTTCTGTTGATTTTTCCGAAATATTCTGAATCTCTTTCGTGAAAATTCCCATTAGCGTACACTGTCCCCTTTCCCTAGTTTAATTCGAGGGTCAACAATTGCCATCAGTAAGTCCCCTAAGATTAACCCAATGATCCCTAGTGAAGAAAATACAAGCACTAAACCTTGTACGACATTGTTATCCTGGCGCTGAATCGCATCTACGAGCAACCCACCCATACCTGGAATCGAAAATAATGATTCAATGTAAATCGAACCGGTAATCGTAAATAAAATTGTTGCCGGTAAATATTGAGCCATGGGTATGAAGGCGTTTCTCATCACATGGCGGAACATAATCGTACGCTCTGTCACACCTTTTGCACGTGCCAGCTTAATATAATCCTTGTTCAGCTCATCCACCATATAGCGTCGCATCCACATTGCATATGAAGCAATCGGACCAAGTGCCAAACAGATTAACGGTAAAATAAAACTCCGGGGATTGTATTCATCAAACAGCATCGGCAAATTGAGCCATTCCGAAATATACATCTGAATCATGAGGAAATAAACCATCGCCGGTACCGCTACTACAATAACGATATAGCCTGTGCCAAGCCTGTCGAGCCAGCGTCCTTTAAACTGCGCCATTAAAATGCCCAACGGTACACCAACTAGTAATGAGAGTGCTACAGCCCCTAATCCGAACAATATGGAATACATCATTTTATCTTGAATAATGTCAAGTACTGGTACATCTGTACGGTATGTAATCGATTTTCCTAAGTCGCCTTGAATAAGGTCAATGTAGAAGTTTTTTAGTTGGACTAATAACGGATCCCGTAAGCCAAGATTTGTTAAATAGATTTCCTGTTGTTCTGGCGACATTTTTTCTGCTGCCGCGCCTAAATAGCCTTCATCAGGCATTAATCGTAACAGGGAGAAAACTATTGTCACAATGATAAATAACGTCAATATGGATTGCGCGAATCGTTTCGCAATATACTTTAACAAACACGTTCCCTCCTCAGTAATTCCTCGGCGTAATGACGTCCGGTGTCTTGTTTGTCGCTTGCGCCAATTACTCTTTTAATGAATCCGTAACATCATCCGAATGAAGTATATAAAAGCAGAAAGGAGATGCAGAAACATCCTGTCATCTCCTAATCTACCTCCATTTAAAATGCCTACGTATTAATTAGAAGTGTTTGCTAATGCTTCCGCACGTTCTTTTTCCCATGCTTCTTTAGCAGACTTGAATTCTTCATTACTCATTGGCTTTTCTAGGATAGACTGACCTTTAAACTTCTCGGATGTAACACCAAATGGCGAATATTGTGATTCAAATGGATTTAATTTTGAAGCAGTATAACCACCGCCGCCTACAGCGTACGGAATAACAAATGCTTCCTCAATTAAAAATGCCTCTGCCTTTGCAAACAGCTCATAACGTACTGCCGGATCTACTTCTGCTTTTGCAGCTTCGACTAGCTTGTTATATTCACTGTTATAACCTTCTGCCATCTCCGGCTTGTTATATGTTCCGCCTTCTGAAAATGGATCTGTATACGTTGACGGGTCAGCAAAGTCCGGACCCCAGTTTGCTTCAAGCATCGAAAACTTACCAGGGCGACGTACTTCACCAAGGAATCCTGTAGCAGGACCTGCATATAGTTCCACATCGATGTAATCTGCACCTAAAAGGTTTTCAAGCTGCTGTTCCACTACTTGTGAACGGTTTGCCCATTCAGGTGAACCTGAGTTGTAAGGTAATAATACCTTTACAGGGAATGTTGCTTTACCAGCTAACGCAGCCAATGCCGCCTCTTTATGTTCAAGAGCTAAATCTTTGTTAAATGAATCTGTTTCTGTAATTGCTTTTAATGGTTCAAGCATTGTGTAATCTACACCTTCAACATCCACAAAGTTCTTTGGTGTAATTGTATTTGACAATAAATCTTGTGGATTGTAAGGCTCAATTGTTAACATCGCGGATACACGATCAAGCGCATGATAAAGCGATTTACGGAAATCTTTATTATTAACTGCCACTTTCCAGTTTTCAGGCTCATACTCTGCATCATATTGCGGATCAAAGTTTAATGCATAGAAGTATGTGTAGAAGTTATTTGTGTTTTGGCGTACTAAATCTTTTTTGTCGTCACTGTTTAACCATTCATCCAAAATGGATGTCGGAATTAGTGCCCCATCAATTTCATCGCGAAGGAACAGTTCAGGTGCAACTGTTGCCGCTTCCTTATTGTATTTATAGCGGATACGATCGATTTTCACTGTTTCTTTATCCCAGTAAGCGTCGTTTTTCACAAGTACACGCTCATTCTGAGGTTCGAATTTATCTAAAATATATGCGCCATTATATAAAATATTCTCACGAGTTGTTCCGAACGTATCGCCTTTTTCGGCTAAGAACTCTCCATTTACCGGGAAGAAACATACATAGTTCAGCATCGATAAAAAGTATGGCGTCGGTGCTTCCAATGTATATTCAAGTGTTGTTTCATCGATCGCTTTGATACCTACTTGCGAGAAATCCGTTACTTCGCCGTTGTAGAAGGCATCACCGTTTTTCACGACTGTTGCAATCCACGCTGTCGAAGATTCGTTTTTCGCATCAAGCACATAATTCAAACCATCTACAAAGTCCTGTGCAACAACATTTTCTACATCTTTACCTTCATGGTCTACCCACTTTACATCATCGCGAAGTTTGAATGTCCATACAGTTGCATCTTCATTGGATTCCCAGCTTTCTGCTAATCCTGGCTTAACTACTCCGTATTGGTCATATTCTATTAATCCTTCTACTAAATTTGCTGATAATGCAAATTCATTTGTTTCCGCTGTTTTTAAATAGTTCAGCGTTTTAATTTCACCGGAATACACTGTTCGATATTCCGATGTTTCACCAGAATCCGATGAATCACCACAAGCTGCTAGTACAAGTACAAACATACAAAGTAACGCTAACAAAGATTTTTTCAAAGTCATTTCCCCCATTTCTCTTTTCTATCTGGCTAAGTAAGCCTCTATTAATAACCCGATACCGGGAGCATCGGTCATCTGAATATTCTCCCCTTCGAAAATCGGCCCCCCTTCAATTGGATCTTCACTGCACAAACTTGGTCCATCTAAATCGACCATTGTGACATTTTTGCTGGCCGCTGCAAAATGTGCAGCTGCACTGACACTAATTTTTGTTTCAAGCATACAGCCAATCATACAAGCGACACCATTTGCCTCTGCAATGTGGTTAATTTGTTGTGCTTTTGAAATACCCCCTGTTTTCATCAGCTTAATATTTATTAAATCCGCGGCCCGCTTTTCAATGACCTCGATCGCTTGCTTTGGAGAAAATACACTTTCGTCCGCCAAAATATTTGTATACGTATTGCTTGTGACATATTGCATGCCCTTCACATCACTGTAGTGTACAGGCTGTTCAACGAGTTCGATATCTGCCCCTTTATCTTCAAGCTGTCCAATGATTTTTACAGCTTCTTTTGCTGTCCATCCTTGGTTGGCATCTACTCTTAACGTAATATCAGGCCCTACTGCTTTTCGAATTGCCATAACCCGTTCCACATCTTCCACCGGATTTTTCCCGACTTTCACTTTTAAAATGGAAAAGCCCCGTTTGACAGCTGCTAAACTGTCTTTCACCATTTCATCCGTTCCATTCACACTAATAGTGATGTCCGTCGTTATGTTCTTTCGGTAGCCACCTAGCAATTTATATAGGGGAGCATTGTATTGTTTCGCCCATAAATCATAAAGCGCAATTTCGACCGCCGCTTTAGCACTCGTATTCTGGTAGAGACACGCATCGACCTTTTGACAAAGCAGCGCAATTTCATCAATTTCAATTCCGATAATCGATGGTGCAATGACTTCTTCTATCGCATAGCGGATTGATGAAAGTGTCTCACCTGTAATAACATGGGTCGGCGCAGCTTCACCAATGCCGATTAGCCCGTTGTCGGTATAAATAAAGACGACGATATTTCTTATACTATGTACTGTGCGTAGTGCTGTTTTAAACGGGGTAATAAGAGGTGCCTCGACAAGCCCCACCTCAACCTTTGATATTTTCATAAATTCACCTGCTTTATGTTAAAAATTGTAACAGTCTCAACACTTCAAAATAATCGGTCGTTTCGAACTGGACCGTATTATGCGGTTTAAATGCCGCGCCTGGATAAAACGAATTCCGGTATGCTTTAATATGATCCTTGTAAATAATTTCTACCGTAAAGTGTTTCGGCAATTCAATTTGAAGCTTTGTACGTTCAATCTTCATTGCCTGTTCTACAAGATATTTTGTCTGTTTTAATGTCGTTTGCGGACTTACATTAATTGTTGCATGACCGATTCCCTCTTTTGTCGCGAATGTGACGATTTGGTCATTGTAACGGGCAATATGTTCTGTCAATGCCTGATCTCCGCTGACAAAAGCAACCGGTACATCATGGAGTGCTGCTGCATATGTATTTATTAAAAATTCACTAGCATATTCCCCGTTTATTTTGACATCAGCCAATAAGCTTAGTGTATGTGCAAGCGGGTTCTTCTCACTGCCGCCCTCACTGTGATAGCCAATAAAAATCGCCCGGTCAAAACTGCTATCCAATCCCGCAACCATGCACATCGGCTCTTGCGTCCAGCCACGAATGATTTTTACATTCTCCGGCAGGTTTTCAATAAGAATATTTCGGCCGGAATCATGTGCATCTTTCAGTAAAATTTCAGTAGCACCACCTGCAAATGCTCCTTCAATTGCGGCAAGCACTTCTTTTGTCATTTGTTTTTGAAACTGGGCGTAATCCGGAGCACTCAGTTCGGTTTCACTCCATACCGTTGTGCCCGTTATTCCCTCGATATCCGCACTTATATATACTTTCATTTATACGATTCTCCTTTCATTTATATTTATTCATCAGTCCAGAATAACATTTTCGAAGATTTAGATTTTTCAGTCTTTTATTTATAATCTATAAAATACCATACTTATTTCGATTGTGGAAGTTTTTTCTAATAGTTTTCTAAATAAAATAATAAAATTATAAAGCGCTAAAACCTTTGATAAATAGCATTATTTTAAAAAGATTTAAAGCATATTATCCCAATAGATATTATATTTTCATAAGAAAAAAGCCTTCTACATAATTGTTATGCAAAAGACTCAATAAACCTCCTAACGAAAAGATACATTATTCGACAAAATTATAACTTTGGACTTTGTGATTATTTCTTCCCGTTGTAGTTGTAGCTTGAGACAAAGAATTCAGTATTGCTTCTTCTGTCGCTTCGGCAGCTGCCATAAATAATGAGTTCATGACGTCATGATCTTCTCTAATCTGCCGGCGACTTTCGAGTTCTCCATCGAATTGATGTTGTATTGTACGAGCTGTTGTGAAACCGATGACAATATCTCCGCTTCCATGGGAATAATGGCTGCCTGTTCTCCCTAACCCTATTCCGCAACGTTTTATAACTCGTTTCAGCTGGCGGCTGCTTAATGGGGCATCTGTCGCCATTACAATAATAATAGAGCCGTCTGTAGGGCTAATTGTCGATTCACCGTTGGCAGCCGTAACGTTATACCGGTCTGTTAAAAATTCGCTCGCCTTCCCAAAGTTGCTCAATACAAGGCATCCGACAGTATATTTTTGACCAGCTTTATCTTCAACAATGCGTGAAGAGCTGCCAATTCCTCCTTTATAGCCGAAGCAAACCATACCTTTTCCTGCTCCGACCGCTCCCTCTTCTATAACATCTGTTTTAGCTTGCTGTATTGCTTCAATTGCATGTTCAGGTTTTACCGGAAAATGACGGATGGAGTTTAAATGGCTATCATTACATTCTCCGACAACGATATTAACGGTACCAGTCGAAATTCCTATCTCTTCGTTCTGTTCAAGTAAATACTGGAGTGTCCCTTGTGATACATTAGGTACCCCAAATGTATTAGTTAGCATAATAGGCGACTCGATTACACCAAGTTCGTCCACTTGAACGAGACCGGTTGTTTTTCCGAATCCGTTTAATACATAGCTGGCTGCTGTCATCTTTTCCCGGAAAAGATTTCCTTGGTGAGGTAAAATAGCCGTTACTCCGGTACAGGCAACATCACCTGAATCATTTAACGGATAATCCAATGTCACATGCCCGACACTTACACCTTCAATATCGGTAATGCAGTTTTTATCACCTGGAGGCAATTGTCCAATCGTTATACCCAATTCACGTACTTTCATTGTCTGTTCTCCTTTAGTCATTTATGTAGTTAGTTTCATCGTAAACAACTTTTTCCAAAAAGAAAATAGAAAAAAAAGACACGTCCTCCCACTAGGTCGCATCTTTTTTTCTTGTGAAATGAATTTATGTTCTATTAATACTTCTTACTCACGCAAAATTATATTTCCAGAATTCCTCTTGTCCAACGATCAACAAAGCTTTCAAAAGTAATGCCATATTTGTTATACACTTCATGATAAACAAAGTAAATTCCAAGTTTGTCTAGCAATTCATCATTAATCCGCATTAAAAATCACTCACTTTCGATTATTTAGATGATGGACTTTTCAGCGCCAAGCGATTCGTATCTATTTCTAATCATACCCAGAGTTGCGAACGTTATTCATGTACAGACAATGCAAACAATTTCGGAAAAGAATATCTTTATTCAACTGATTAACGAACTGTTACAATTCTTTCACAATCTGTTTCAAAATCGGTGCGAATCTTTCATCACAATTTAGTAAGATGAATGAAATGACAGCATTGGAGGGACTCTAATGAGGAGATTTAGTTTAGTATTATTTACTGTAATTTTATTGGCTGGATGTGGTGATACGGTAGCGGATTTAAAAGAGGCGGCAGCAGGTATTAATTCAAAGGCAAATGAAGCAGCTTCAGCGATTTCAATCGATGTCCACTTCATTCGAGCTACTGAAATTGAATTCGACAATCAAACTTTTACTATTAACGACTTATTTAAGACTATATTACGCGATGTCGAGTGGAATTATGACGACAGCGGTGAAACCCAGCAATTGAAAATCACAGGTACTTGGCAAAATAACGGTTTATTTGCCCAGCATTCATTTTCTGCGTACCAAAAAGAACTGTTAAAAGAAAATGGCGAAGTAGAAGTTATACTTTCTTTTAACAATGGCACAATGGATGAAACAAAAACAAAAGTATCCATGATAATGGATGGTGAGACACTTATAAAAGAAGTGGGTCAGGAGATTCTTCATCACTTGTATAAAACCTACACACAAATTTTGCTCTAATCCGACTTTTCTATCCACTTTGTTTAGTATTAATACACGAGGGAATATGATTACCATCTAAACTTTTAGGAGGTCATATTATGTCAAACGGATTTACAGATAAACTAAAAGGCGCAGGCAACAAAATTAAAGGTGAAGTAAAAGAAGAAATCGGTAAAAATACAAATGATCCTTCTTTACAAGTCGAAGGTCAGCGCGATCAGCTAAAAGGGGAAACACAAGAAAGAGTTGCTGATGTAAAAGATAAAATTACAACTAAAATCGATGAATATCGAAAATAAGGTTCACAGTAACTAGTAAATTCCATATTTACTAGTTTCTTTTTTTTGCGTTAAAATAGTTAATATACCTTAATATACCCTAATTTTTATTAAGTACTTTAGACTTAATTGAAAGGGATATTTTTATATTAATATAATCTCACTTTAAATTTATAGGAATTTTGTTATACTTTAGTTAAAATACACATTACTTTTTAAAGGGGAAGTTAGAATGACCATTGATCAATTTATACCCCTATCAAAAGACCGCTTATTTAATTGGCTAAAAACCTTAAGTAACCAGCTTTCGAAAGGATCGCTCATCATTGATATAAATGATGAAAATTTACCTATTTTACATGCTAATCCACACTTTTTAAAATTTACATCATTCGAAATGAAAGAATTACTTCATCAAAATATCAATATTTTGAATGGACACAGAACGAATGAAACCTCTATTGAAGAATTAAATTTACATTTAAAATCAGGTGTAGCGAAAAAATTTACGATTTTGCATTATACGAAAGAAGGATCCGCTTTTTGGAACACAATTATACTGCATCCGATTCGAAATGAAGACAACGTGATTCAGTATATTTTATTAACTTGCGAAGATACAACGGAAGCAGAGTTAAATAAAATGGTTTATAAATTGGAGCATGAAGTTTATGAAGCGATTGATCATGAAGATAACCTGCAGTCCATTTTAAATTTAATTACCGAGAAGATTGAACTTTTCTATATTCGCGATGTGTATTGTGCCATTCACATTTTTGATGAAAATTGTGAAATTAAATCGTTAGGTACGCATTCATTGCCATTGGAAATTATTAATGAACTTAATATACTGGAAATCACACCTAACACTAGCCTGAATTCAAACGCAGTTTATTTAAAAGACTTTGCTCCCAAAGATCACCATATAGATCTTTTTAAACATTGGCATCTTAATTTTGTTCAAGGTTCATGGACAAAGCCTATTTTAACTCCTCAAAATGAAGTAAGCGGCATTTTGACCCTGTTCAATCAGGATCCAACAGAATTAAAGCAAATAGATATTAATTACTTAAATCGATTGGCCTTACTGATCCAATTAGCAATTAAGTATGCTGAACAAAAAATTGAGCTTAGCAGACTCGCCTTTTTTGATGTTGAAACAAATTTACCAAACCTGCATTATTTCAAATCTGAATTATCAGAATGGATCAATGTTGGCAACTCGGGATTAGTCGCAATTCTACATCCTACTGAATTTAATAAGGTCGTTGATTTATACGGAAGAAACGCTGGAGCCGACTTACTCCGTCAAGTGGCGGATCGTATGCAAATATATTTTCCGGAAAGTGATTCACTGATTTCACGCTTTTCAAATTCGCTTATTTTCGGAAAAGTTGACGAAAACGATTGCTTCCTTGCCTATAATCAGCAGCTTGAATCGATAACACAATTGCCATATATTATCGATGGTAAAGAAATCTATATTACATTAAAGATCGGTTATACAGTCTTCAATGAGTCGATGACAGTCGAGCAGAGCATTCATCAGGCAGATATCGCCTTATCCAATGCACAGAAGCGTACTGGGACGAGCTATGCAGTATATGAAGATAATAGTACGAAACAATTGACGGAAGAAATGGATATCCTCAATCAATTGGCTTATGGGCTTCAACATGAAGAATTTGAAGTTTATTTGCAGCCTAAAATTAACTTTCAGACAATCGAAGTGGAAGGTTTTGAAGCATTATCTCGTTGGAATTCGAGCAAACTTGGTTTCATTTCACCGGTAAAATATATCCCAATCGCTGAACAAACGGGAAAAATTAAAGCCATTGATTTACTAAACTTTAAACAGATCCTTATCTGGCTACAAAATCGTATAAATGAGAATAAAAAGATTTTACCGATTGCACTCAATATTTCGCCGGACCATTTTTACGATCCGGATTTCCTGCAAAATATAAGGGATATATTTTACCAATATAATGTCCCACCGTATTATATAAAGCTGGAAGTAACGGAAAGCATTGAGTTGGTGGATTTTAAAAAAGCAAAAGAGATTCTAAATCAACTAAGACTTATGGGCATTGAATGTTCAATCGACGATTTTGGTATCGGCTTTTCTTCATTAAGCTATTTACCGCAGTTGCCCTTTTCTGAAATCAAAATTGACCGCAGCTTTATCAGCGCTATGGATGAACCCGGGATGTATGCAATCGTACAAACGATTATCCAATTGGCGAAAAATATTCAAATGCGCCCCATTGCCGAAGGGATTGAAACAGAAGAACAACTGGCAATGCTTCAACAACTTGGCTGTCCTGCTGGTCAAGGCTATTATTTCTATAAACCGATGTCTATTACCGAAGCAGAACAATTGCTGGACACGAAAAAAACAGCTGACGGGAAGTAAATCACCTTCCGTCAGCTGTTTTCTTAGTTTATAGTGTTCGGTAAATCTTTCGATAAGAATACGATTAAATCATGTAGATTTTGCTCGCTCACTCCATGACCTACCGGATAGGTTCTGAATGTAACGTCCGTGTCATAGTCATTGAAGAAACGAACGGCATGCTCTGCCCATTCAATCGGAAAATCATAATCATATTCCCCGTGAGAAATAAAGATTTTAGATTTATCCATCGTTTTTTTACTATATTCAAGCGCAACGAATTCCGGTAAATAACCGCTTAATGCTGCTGTTCCACGAATGGCATTGCCCATCACCATCGCAAGTGACTGTGCCATCGCTGCCCCTTGGTTGAAGCCAACAACATAAATTTGCTGTTCATCCAAATTGAATTCCCAAATAGCTTCTTTAATAAATAATTCTATACCTTTCAGCACTTTATCGAAAATGGCACGATTCGGCTTACCCTCTTCTTCAAATGTATAAAATGCATAGCCCGGACGATGTTTAATCGGTCCTTGCAAACTAAAAATATGACAATTTGTTGAAAACGAATCAACAAGTTGTATTAAATCATTTTCATCGCTCCCTAATCCATGCAGCAAGAAAATCGCAGGTTGCTTATCTGCATCTACTTTAGGTGCTTTGTGTAAATAAATAAATGGTGTGTTCATTTTATATCTCCTTTTAAGAAAGCGTCATTTTATTGACAAGCTGGTCCGTGTAATAAGCCATGTAGCCATCCAGCAATTTGATTGTTTCCTCGATATCGCCTTCTGTTAAAATATTTGCATTTTTAGCACAGGCAACTGTCAAAAAATCAATACGGTATGCATGCTCCACGGATGCATAAGCATAATCGTAAATCACATCTTCATCCTCTACCTTTAATGCATCATATTGCTGATGGAATGCTTTCTTGTAATCGTCCATTTTCTCTCCGACACTGTGGCGGATTTGCATTTGCTGTGCCATTAATTCATTTTCGATATAAGGAACGGTTGGCACTTTTCCTGAACTGAATGTTTCCCGAACAAGATCTGTCCATGCCATTTTATTCTCCACATAATACGCAATATTTAACATTAATCGATCATAAAAATCAGTCGTTGACGTGGAGGAAGCTCTTTTTTCATCGATATTTTTTTGAAGCATTGTTTGGAATTTTTCAAGATCCGCTTTATTCGACAGGAAATAAAGTGTCTGTTCGATATATGTAGTAATTTCTTTTTGCTTATTTTCTGCTGTCATGATTCATCCACATCCTTCATCTGATACTTCCATATTTCTTTATTATCGTACCATTCCTTCAGTAAAATCGCACGTTATCCTATTATCTGTATGGGCCTATTGTATCTGAATTCAGCTCTTTTTGCCAAAGCTTTTTTCTTGTCACCTATACAATAAGTCGGGCTTCCGATTGATTTAGAAATAAAAAAATGCCACTTGCCATAGTAGACAAGTGACATTTTGAGCTTCGAATTAAAGTGCTTTTACTTTCGCAACTACATTTTCTACTGTGAAGCCGTATTCTTTTAACACAATTTTCTCTGGAGCCGATGCACCAAATTTATCGATTGCCAATACATCGCCTTCAAAGCCAACATATTTATGCCAGCCAAGTGATGCACCCATTTCAATTGCTAAACGCTTCGTCACAGCTTTTGGTAATACAGATTCTTTGTATTCCTTGGACTGTTTTTCAAAGCGGTCCATTGATGGCATTGATACAACAGATGCATCAATTCCTTCTGCAAGTAGTGCCTTTTTAGCTTCTACTGCCAAGCCAACTTCAGAACCTGTTGCAATTAACAGGGCATCCGGTGTTTCTTTAGATGAAGCTGAAACGACATAAGCACCTTTTTCAACACCATCGTATACTGTCTCTGTCGCAAGATCCAATACCGGCAAGTTTTGACGAGATAATACTAATACAGTTGGCGTTGATTTGCTCTCTACAGCTAATTTCCATGCAGCTACAGATTCATTTGCATCTGCAGGACGGATAACAGAAAGATTCGGCATTGCACGTAATGATGCTAAATGCTCAACTGGCTCATGTGTAGGACCATCTTCCCCTACTGCAATTGAGTCATGTGTAAACACATATGTTACAGGTAATCCCATTAATGCAGATAAACGAATTGCTGGACGTACATAGTCAGAGAATACAAAGAAAGTACCGCCAAATACGTTTAAACCGCCATGTAATGCCATACCGTTCAGTGCAGCGCCCATTGCAAATTCACGAACACCAAACCAAATGTTACGGCCTTCCGGAGTTTCTGCAAAGAAATCGCCAGCGCCTTTAATAGTTGTCTTGTTTGATCCTGCCAAGTCAGCAGAACCACCGAAGAATGATGGTGTTGTTTTTGCAATTGCATTGATTGCATCACCAGATGATGAACGAGTAGCTACTGCAGTACCTGCTTCATATACAGGTAACTCAGATGCAAAGTTCTCCGGTAATTTGTTTTCCATTGCGTTTACAAATTGTGCAGCCAGTTCTGGATATTCGTTTTTGTAGCTTTCGAATAATTCATTCCATGCTGCTTCTGCTTGTACACCTTGTACTTCGCTAGCTGCTTTAAATGTATCATATACTTCAGTTGGAACGAAGAATGGCTCATGTTCCCAAGCGTATGCAGCTTTTGTTAAAGTAACTTCATCAAATCCTAGTGGCGCACCATGTGAATCTGCTTTACCAGATTTGTTAGGAGAACCAAAACCGATAACAGTTTTCACTTCGATTACAGTTGGGCCGCCAGTATTTTGTTTCGCTTTTTCAATAGCTGAATTAATTTCCACGATATCTGTACCGTCTGCAACTTTTAAATAGTTCCAGCCGTATGATTCGAAACGTTTTTGGATGTTTTCCGAGAATGACTTTTCTAAATCACCATCAAGTGAAATATCATTTGAATCATATAGTACAATTAATTTATCCAATTTTAAGTGACCTGCAAGAGAAATTGCTTCTGCAGCAACACCTTCCATTAAATCACCGTCACCGCATAGTGCAAATGTATAGTGGTCTACAATGTCTTTACCTGGCTTGTTGTATGTTGCTGACAAGTGACGTTCAGCCATAGCCATACCTACTGACATTGCAATACCTTGTCCTAATGGACCAGTTGTCGCTTCTACACCAACTGTATGACCATATTCAGGATGTCCCGGTGTTTTTGAATTCCATTGACGGAAGTTTTTGATTTCTTCCAACTCTAAACCGTAGCCACCTAGATGCAATAAACTATATAAAAGCATGGATCCATGTCCAGCTGATAATACAAAACGGTCGCGGTTATACCAATTAGGATTTTGAGGGTTATGGCGTAAATGCTTCGTCCACAATGTATAGGCCATAGGTGCAGCACCCATTGGTAAACCTGGGTGACCTGAATTTGCTTTTTCAATTGCGTCGATTGATAGTGTACGGATTGCGTTAATTGCTAACTGATCCATCTGTTGTGTCATTATGTGACATCCTTTCCTCGTACGATATTTATACATTTTATAGTGTAGACAAATTTTCACAAGAAAACAATAATTTCTAAAAACGTCCTATAAAATATGTCATACTTTATATTAAATGTGACATATTAATGAAATGTTATTAGTTTAAGAATTTCTTCTGTGATTTAATTTGTTTTAATTTTTCAGGTGTCACATCATTGCCTTCTTCATCAATTACTTTTACATGCTCGATTGTATCACGCATTGTAGTACGGAAAGTATCTAAATATTCTTTGCGCAGCGCTGTACGTTCCTTCGCCTGCTCTTCCGTCAATTTACCTTCTCTCGCTAATTTAGAAAGCTCGTTAATGCGAGCTAATTTTTCTTTTGATAACATTTGAATCTCACCTTTCTTCCTACCTACTACAAAGGTATAAAAAAAACGACTTGAAAACAAGTGTTTACTCTTCAAGTCGCTCCATATATTCAATATATCTTCTATGTACGGTCGCTTTACTGATAGAAATGCCCAAGCCAGACAAAGTCGTAGCAATTTCTGCAAAGGTTAAGCCTTTCTGACGCAGTTGAACAATTTCTTCGACAGGCACTTCTTTTCGTTCACGCCCTTCAATATTACCGCGGTTTTTTAAATTATTTTGCGGCTGGTAGCCATTTTCTACAGCGCGGCGCATTCCCCGGCGGATTTTTGCATTATGCATACGGCGCTGATACTCTTCGACAATCGCTAAAATTTCGAGCAGCATTGTATCCATTTCGTTTAATACGACAGGACCTGCATCATTCAATGTATATACTGTCGCTTCATATTTTTGCAGGAGGTGCAGCACTGCCATACGGGCATTCCCTCGCCCTAAACGGGTTTCATCCTGTACAAATAATGCTTTAATACCGTACTCTTTCATGTAGTCAAGCATGTCGAGTAATCCGTCTCGATCGACATCATATCCACTATGCTGGTCCATGAAAATCTCCACATCTTTATAGCCGAATGATTTTGCGTATTTTGTCAGCTCCTCCTGCTGACGCACTAGCGATGTTTCTTGTGTATTTTTATCCGTACTGACACGGCAATAGATTACTGCTTTAGTTTTTATCATTGTTCCCTCTCGCTACTTTAATCAATTGCATATCGGAGGATTCATTCAGCTGAGCTATGTATTGTGAATCTTTTTCTACAGGCACAACCAATACTTGTCCAAAAACAACTTTTTCATCCAGCATTCCGTTTTCCTTTTTTACTTCATTGATCCAATCATGCTTAGCCATTTTACCACGATATTGTTCTGCCAACGACCATAAAGTATCGCCATGCTCTATGCTTACGTGTTCGTATAATTCAATTTTATCATCCTGCATCATGAATAAAGCAATCATAAGTACAGAGAATAGTAGAAACATTGATGTGAAGCCATTTAATTTAACTCTTTTCATTTGAAAAACCCTCTTTCGAATGTATGTTCGGAATGTTTGTTCTCATAATAATACGAACGTATGTTTTTGTCAACCGTTTTTTCGAACTTATGTTTGCATTCATGTTCGCATACTGCTATACTTACTTTAAGAAAAATAGCATGATAAAGAGGTGAGTTAGTTGACACAAAAAATTTCAAAGCGGCAGCAAGCTATTCTAACTTTTATAAAAGAGGAAGTTCGTGCTAAAGGCTATCCGCCATCAGTTCGCGAAATTGGAGAAGCAGTAGGTTTAGCTTCCAGTTCAACTGTCCACGGGCATTTAGCTCGTTTAGAAAGTAAAGGGCTTATCCGCCGTGATCCTACAAAGCCGCGTGCCATTGAAATATTGGATCAGGAAGAGATGAATATCGCAAAACAAGGTGTCATTCATGTTCCGCTGATCGGTAAAGTTACAGCTGGTCTGCCTATTTCTGCAATCGAGGATATCCAGGAATATTTCCCGTTGCCGGATGCTTACGGCTCACCGGAAGAGGAATTATTTATGCTTGAGATTATGGGAGAATCCATGATTGAAGCCGGGATTTTAAATGGGGATTATGTGATCGTTAAAAAAACGTCTACTGCGAACAATGGAGAGATTGTCGTAGCAATGACGGAAGACGATGAAGCAACTGTTAAGCGCTTTTACAAAGAAAAAACCCATTTCCGTTTACAGCCTGAAAATAGCTCAATGGAGCCAATCATTGTCAACCAAGTTTCTATTTTAGGTAAAGTGGTCGGCCTCTATCGAAATATCCATTAATCATCAACTTGCCATTCTAATAGAATCGGCAAGTTTTTTATTTACAAAATAAAAAGCTCAGCCGCGAACGACTAAGCCTTTCGTTATTTATTGCATGCTTCTACAAAACTATTAAATAAGCGCTGTGCATAAACATCACCGTTCGGAGCCAATTCTTCCGGATGCCATTGCACCGCGACACAATATGGATGCGATTCATGTTCAATCCCTTCAATGATGCCGTCCTTAGCAAGTGCCGAAACAACGAGCCCTTTCCCCAGCTTTCCAACCGATTGATGATGAAATGTATTTACACGGAATGAGTCTTCTTTAAAAATCTCTTTAAATTTAGGTGTCTTTACTTCAACGGTATGTGCCAGTTCCCCTCGCTTTGAAGGCTGTTTATGTAAAATTGTGTTCGCTACTTGTGATGGTATATCCTGAATTATCTTCCCCCCGAATGCGACATTCATAATCTGTTGTCCGCGGCAAATACCGAGAACAGGCATTTGTCTTTTATAGGCTTCATTCATCAATAAAAGATCGCTGTCATCACGTTTCCGTACAACACTTCCGATATGACGGTGCGGTTCTTCATTAAACAACAATGGATCTATATCCGCTCCACCAATTAATACGAGGCCATCAATTAGATCTAATAACTCATTTACGTTTTCTTCTGTAGCATTCGGTATACAAATCGGTATACCTCCCGCTTGTTCAATTGAAATTAAATACGTGTTATTAATATCCAACTTCTTGTCAAAATCATACATTGTTAATCCAATAATCGGTTTCATTCTTTTTATCCCCTTATAATTTATAGATAATTCCAATAATTTAAATTATACTATTGCGTTATACGAAATGACTACAAAAATAAAAAAGGATTGCAGAATCGCAACCCTTTACTTATTAAACACTTTCCATTTGTTTTATAAAATACTGTTTAATTTCTTTCCAGTTATGAACACGCATGAAACCTTCTTCTGATCGATTGTACGGCATCGAATACAATATACCTGTCCCTTTGAATGCTGCGAGTTGGCGTGGGCTGTCATCAATTAAATAATCGGTATGTATTACCGCTTTATTTCCGCAAAACACAATGTTCTGTGTTTTAATAAAGGGTAAATGCTCCATTAACCAGTCGTATTTCGCTGTAAATGAACCCGGTACATCCATTGCAGCTGTCGCAATAAAAATTTCATAATGTTCCTGCAACTCTTGAATGACTTTAATCGCATCTTCATCCAGTACTTTTAAATCTCTGAAATAGTCAGGCTCATTTAATATTGCAAATAATTTCTTCGCATCTTCTCGAGGCAAATCGCGCTGTGTCGTCAGAAGAAACTCTTCATCTGTAAAATTTGTTCCGAAATTTTCGTTATATGTCACACGTAATTTCGAATAAAAATCAGCTAGTACCTGGTCCATATCGATAGCAATACTTTTTTTCATGTAATAAGCCTCCTTGAAATTCCCATAATTTTAGTTTATACAATTGTATTGTGAAAAAACAAGGTATAACTCTTTACAATTAACAACGTACATATTTACGTTTAAAACCGATTCGCCCTTTTTCCACCTGTTTTTCAATTTCCTCATAAGCATGAAGCAAACCCGGTTTTTTCCCTTCCCGTTTCGTTTCAATTGGTCCGATCTCATTTGCAATTTGCACTGCCTCATCATGTAAAGGTTTAAATGAAACACCGACTGTCATGACAAAATTGTTCATCGCCACCTGTGTGCGCTGCGGTGCTTGACGGATATTTTGTTTTACATACTCGAGCATGTCCATTAACTTTTCCTTTGAAAATTCCTCATCTTTACGATTGCCGAGAAGCCAGCAGTAGCAATGCCACCCTGCCGACATTTTCAGATCCTTACCACTGGCAATCCACTTATCGCTTACTTCTTGCGCAATATCAGATTCCGCCAGAGTTACTGCCACAACATAATCCGAAATCATATAGAAATAGGCCTGTTCCATCCAGCGGTCATAATCTTCCTCAGTCATTGCATTCGGATCCGCAATAATTCCTGCGAAATACATAGCATCATAGTTGCCTGTAGCATAGAGCTGTTCGGCCAGTTCCTGGTCTATTTTTATTTGTTTTACAAACGGTTTCATCGAGCCAATCGTTACACCGAACAACGGCTCCTTAGCCCCATTGGACATATAAATCTTTTTTGTACGCTCTTTCCCAAGTGCTTCTAACTCTTGCATCATTGTATCGAGTTTCATAATTTCCTCCTTTTTATTATTATTTTTGTCTTATACTATTATATGATTTAATCGCAAACATACCTAGCGTTCTTCTCAATAAGCTTGCTGGTAAATATTTCATTTAAAACAGTATTTACGGGATATATACGGCGACATACACTCAAGCTTCAGTGTCCTTTTATTGTTGCCCTGTACTTTAATAAAAAAATTGGCAAATTATTTAACCGAATAATAAAACAACCTCTGAACAGAATAATCTCAGGAGGTGATATTGATGTCAAAAAATAAAAACAACATCAATAATAAAAACGTCGAATTCGGTATGGAAACGGACGTTAATCAAGTAAAACAGCAAAACCAAAAAGCTGAAGCTAAAAAGCAACAATCTTCCGGTTTGTTTGCAAACAGCGGTTTACAAAAGCAATCAAGTTCCTTGAATGCTGAATTCGGGATGGAAACTAACGTAAACCAAGTGAAGCAGCAAAACCAGCAAGCTGAAGCCAAAAAGCAACAAACTTCTGGATTGTTCGCGAATAATGGTTTACAGAAAAACTTCTCTTCCATGAACGCCGAATTTGGCATGGAAACAGATGTTAACCAAGTAAAACAGCAAAACCAGCAGGCCGAAGCCAAAAAGCAACAATCTTCCGGTTTGTTCGCAAACAGCGGTTTACAGAAGAAGCTTTCTTCAATGAGCGCTGAGTTTGGCATGGAAACAGATGTTAACCAAGTGAAACAGCAAAACCAGCAGGCCGAAGCTAAAAAACAACAAGCATCGGGTCAATTTGGTAAGAACAAATTCCAAAACGGCAATAAATAAAAAATATTGAACCGGCAATTTTTATTGCCGGTTTTTTAGTTCAAAATTATATTGGTTATAATTTTAAATAATATGTATACATATAAAAAAAACGCTGGAATTTTAACTCCAGCGCTTTCTCTTAGTACATCTTCATATATTGGTCGCGTTCCCACTGATGGACAGTAGAACGGTACATGTCGAATTCGATTTCTTTAGCTTCTTTAAAGTTAGCATAGATGTGGTTGCCTAATGCTCGTTGAACAACTTCATCTTTTGCAAGTAAGTTTAAAGCGTCGTCTAAAGCTGCAGGCAGGTTATCAATGCCGTTTGCTTTACGCTCTTCTTCGCTCATTACATAAATGTTGCGGTTAATTGCTGGTGGTGGCGTTGATTTTTTACGAATCCCTTCCAGACCAGCCTCTAAAATTACTGCCATCGCCAAATATGGGTTAGCTGATGGATCGACCGAACGAACTTCTACACGTGTTGAAACTCCGCGAGAAGAAGGAATACGAATTAAAGGTGAACGATTTTGTGCAGACCATGCTACGTAACAAGGTGCTTCATAACCTGGTACTAAACGTTTATAAGAGTTTACTGTCGGGTTTGTAATTGCAGTAAAGCCTTGAACATGATTAAGTACGCCTGCCATGAATTGCATCGCTGTTTCAGAAAGACCTAATTCAGTAGACTCATCAAAAAAGGCGTTTTCTTTTCCTTTAAATAACGAAACATTGAAGTGCATTCCTGATCCGGCTTCACCGAATAAAGGTTTTGGCATGAATGTTGCGTGTAAACCGTGTTTACGTGCAATTGTTTTAACAACTAATTTAAATGTTTGGATATTGTCGCAAGCTGTAATTGCATCCGCATATTTAAAGTCAATTTCATGTTGTCCCGGTGCAACCTCATGGTGAGATGCTTCAATTTCAAAGCCCATTTCTTCTAGTTCTAATACGATATCACGACGGCAGTTTTCACCTAAATCTGTCGGTGCTAAGTCGAAATAACCCCCGTGGTCATTAACTTCCAAGCTTGGCTCGCCTTTTGCATCCAGTTTAAATAAGAAAAATTCCGGTTCTGGCCCTAAGTTGAAATCTGTGAATCCTAGCTCTTCCATTTCCTTTAATACACGTTTCAGGTTGTTACGTGGATCTCCTGCAAATGGTGTACCGTTCGGATTGTAAATATCACAGATGAAACGTGCTACTTTCCCTTTTTCAGCAGTCCATGGGAAAATCATAAATGAATCATAATCAGGATATAAGTACATATCTGATTCTTCAATACGCACAAAACCTTCGATTGATGAACCATCAAACATCATTTTATTGTCCAATGCTTTATCTAGTTGGCTTACAGGAATTTCTACGTTTTTAATTGTTCCTAAAATATCTGTAAACTGTAAACGAATGAATTTTACTTGCTGTTCTTCTACTAGACGTTTAATATCGTCTTTTGTATATTTGCCCACTAAATTCCACACTCCTAAATTTGTTCAGTACCGATTTTACTCGATCTTTTATAATTTACACACTATTGGTAAAAGCGTGATAAATCCCCTTGTCGAATAGATGTTTTTTGCATGCGCTGTGCTTGGCGCATTTCTTCACGTAAAATTTTTCGTAAGTCCGAATCTGAAATTTCTTTGCTCGCTTGTTGGGCGGCCGGATCATTTTTCAAAGCAAACACTTTTTTGATACCTGCCATATTAATACCCTGCTCAAGCATATCTTTGATTTCAAGTAAAGTATCGACATCATTTAAAGAAAACATCCGTCGATTTCCTTCTGTCCGGTGCGGCTGAATTAAATCATGCTCTTCATAATAACGGATTTGTCTTGCTGTCAGATCCGTTAGTTGCATGACGATACTTATCGATAATAGTGGCATTGAACGTCGAATTTCACTACTCATTTAATTCACCTCCCTTATCGCTATATTACGACTTGTTATTTACAATGTCAAATGTATGTCAGAAAAACTCACATAACTTATGTAAATGAGCAAATAGTTGACAGAATAAAGCGAATTTTATGCACAACAAAAATCGTCCAATAAATGGACGATTTCTAGAAACTATTTTAGTTTTTGGACAGCAGAACAAATGGCATATTTTACATGTTCATATGTTAAACCGCCTTGGATAAATGCGGTGTAGGGAGGGCGAATCGGACCGTCTGCTGTTAATTCAATACTTGATCCTTGAACAAATGTACCTGCCGCCATAATAACATCATCCTCATAACCAGGCATATAGGCAGGCTCCGGCGCAAAGTGAGCGTTAATAGGTGAAGCAGCTTGAATTTCACGACAGAATGCCACCATTTGTTCAGCCGTTTGGAAAGAGACTGACTGAATGAGATCTGTGCGAACATCCGTGTAATGCGGGGATGTCGTCATACCGATTTCTTCAAGCATAGCCGATGTAAAAATTGCACCTTTTAAACTTTGTGCAACAATATGCGGTGCCATGAAGAAGCCCTGATAAAAATCTGCTAACGTATTTAATGAAGCCCCTGCCTCCGCACCGATTCCCGGTGACGTCATACGATATGCACATTTTTCCACTAAATCCGCGCGACCTGCAATATATCCGCCAATTTTTGCAAAGCCCCCACCCGGATTTTTGATTAATGAACCGGCCATTAAGTCAACACCAACTTCTGTCGGCTCAAGCAACTCTACAAATTCACCGTAACAGTTATCAACAAAAATAACGGTGTTTGGTGCAATTACCCGTATTTTTTCAACCATTTCAGCAATTTGTTCAATCGTAAATGATGGGCGCGTCGCATAGCCTTTTGACCGCTGAATTGCAATCATTTTCGTATTTCCGTTTACTGCCTGTTTTACACCTTCCCAATCAATTTCCTTATTATCGATTAAATCTACATGGGAATAGCCAATTTTATAGTCCTTCAGGGAACCTGTATCCTTTTCGCCCCCGTCAACGATTGACTGAAGTGTGTCATAAGGCTTACCTGTAATATAGAGCAATTCATCACCAGGACGTAATACACCGAATAAACTTAATGTGATTGCATGTGTACCTGAAATGATTTGAGGACGTACGATAGCTGCCTCTGACCCGAAAGTTTGCGCATATACACGCTCTAAATTATCACGGCCTTCATCATCATAGCCATACCCTGTTGAAGGATGCAAATGAAAGTCGCTTACTTGATTTTCTCGAAAAGCTGCCAGCACCTTTTGCTGATTATAAAACGCACGTTCATCCACTTCCTGATGATAAGTGCGGACTTTTTCTTCCACTTTTGCTGCAAGCGTTAATGTTTCAGCTGTTAATATTGATTGAAATGCCATTTTTACTACTCCATTCTGTTCAAACTGTATCCATTATACATGAAAAAAAATAGTTTTGACGAATGTTTGAAAAACTGCTATCGTCATGGTCGAAAGGACATTAAGGGAGAGATGTTTATGGCGTGGGATGTATTTAGTTTGATCGGAACGGTTGCCTTTGCCATTTCCGGGGCAATTGTGGCAATGGAAGAAGAGTATGATTTATTTGGGGTGTACATATTAGGTATCGTTACAGCTTTTGGCGGCGGGGCTATCCGTAATATATTAATCGGTCTGCCGGTTTCGACATTATGGAACCAGGAGCTTATGTTTCAATTCGCGCTTCTTGCGATTACGGTGTTCTTTTTAATTCCGCATCATTTATTTAAACAGTGGAGTCGATGGGGATACGTTACCGACGCAATCGGATTATCCGCCTTTGCCATTCAAGGTGCAATGCATGCTGTCCACCTGGAGTTACCGATTGTAGCAGTAATTGTAGCTGCCGTTTTAACAGGTGCAGGCGGTGGGGTGGTTCGGGACTTGCTTGCCGGTAGAAGACCCATTATACTGCGTCACGAAATTTATGCCGTTTGGGCGGCCAGTGCAGGTTTCTTAATCGGCCTTGAAATTTTTAAGGGGGATTTGTTTTTATACTTTTTATTTGTTTCCATTACTGTCCTGCGGATATGTTCATACACTAAAGGCTGGAGCCTCCCATCAAAGAAAATTTATTATACAAAGTAGGATAACTAAAGGGAGTGCCGAATCAATCGGCACTCCCTTTCTTTTGGAAATTATTTAAATTCTAATTCTCCATCATAGGCCATCATTCCGCCATCTAAATTCGTTACATCAAAACCTTGCTCTGCCAGATATTCGCATGCATTAGCACTGCGTACGCCGCCTTTACATACGACGATATAGGATTTTGAATTATCCAGTTCATTAGTACGTTCAGGGATTGAGCCAAGTGGAATATGTACAGCACCTGGAATCATTCCGTGTTCCACTTCAAAATCTTCACGAACATCGATTACATTTAAATCTTCATTTGCATCGAGTAAGTTGATCAGTTCATCTGTTGTCATCGTTTTCATCAAAAATCCTCCAATACTTATAGCATCTTAGTCATTATAATCAATCAGACCAAAATTCGCTACAAGTTTGGCTGTGTTGTTACTCTTCTTCCGATAAAGCTACATTTTTTGACGGTACAAAAGTAGAAATTGCATGCTTGTAAATAAGCTGCTGTTTTCCTTCCGACTCCAATAATACGGTAAAATTATCATATGATTTTATAAGTCCTTTTAATTGGAAGCCATTTAACAAAAATACCGTTACAAAAACATTATTTTTACGTAAATTGTTTAAAAAAGTATCTTGCAAATTAATCGATTTCATCGTCGTTCAATCTCCCTTACCATAAAATACATGCAATAGTTACCTATTCGTTATTCGGACAAAGTTTCCCTTTAATTTTAATGATTTTCAAATAAACTTTTTATTTTACTCCAATCATTTCCGATCCACGCAATATCCATTTTGTTTCGGAAATAGGTAAGCTGGCGTTTTGCATAGCGTCTGGAATTTTGTTTAATCTGTTCCACTGCTTCATCAAGTGAAACCAGTCCATCGAAATGGGCATACAATTCTTTATAGCCGATTGCTTTAATCGCCTGAACATCACGTATCCCAGCATCGTATAGCGCCCTAACTTCTTCAACAAGACCTGCTTCCACCATCAAATCCACACGTAAATTAATTCTTTCATATAACTTTTCACGGTCCATATCCAACCCGATGATTAAGTGGTTATATAGCGGAATATCCCCTCGATTGAATTGCTCTTCCGCTCGAGAAACCCCTGCAAGTTCTGCCATTTCCAGTGCCCGAATAACACGTCTTGTATTATTCGGATGAATCGACGCTGCAGCTGCGGGGTCCATTTGCACAAGTTTTGCATGCATCGCTTCAGGACCTAAAACTTCAAGTTCTTTATAATAGTTTTCGCGTGCTGCTTCATCAACTTCCTGTTTGGCAAATTGAAAATCATACAAGACAGATTGTACATATAGCCCCGTTCCGCCAACAATAATCGGCATTTTACCTCGCGCATGAATCTCTTCAATTTTCCCGCGAACAAGCTGCTGATATTCCGCAACCGAAAACCCTTCCGTCGGTTCTTTAATGTCGAGCAAATGATGCGGAACACCTTCCATTTCGGCTTCTGTAATTTTGGCCGTTCCAATATCCATATGACGATAGATCTGCATGGAATCTCCGTTTATTATTTCGCCGTCAATCTCTTTTGCCAAGCGGACACTTAGCGCTGTTTTTCCTGATGCTGTAGGACCGATAATGGCCACGACATCGATTTTATTATTCATCTTTTAACCACCGTACAATTATTTCTCTTACTTGTTCTTTCTTTTTTTCATTTAGAATTTCATGACGCATCCTTTCAAATATATGCACCTTCACATGTTCCACACCGGCACGTGCAAGCAGTTTCCCTACTCGAAACGCTCCTTCTGCTTCAGGTCCGGCGATCGGATCATATGTCCCGTTTACAACGAGTATTTTTAAATCAGAGCGGATGCGCGCATTTGCATATTCATCCTCCATCTTAAGCATGCCTCCTGTTAAATCAACGAAAAATTGATTCGTCGGAATCACACCGCAAAATGGATCATCGATATATTTTTGCACTTCTTCTTCATCGGTAGTAAGCCAGTCAAAATTTGTTTTTGCATCTTTAATTTTTCGGTTAAAACTGCTAAAACTAAGATCATTCATGAGATCACTTTGGATTTGTGCTCCCTGCAGCTTTACCAGCTGCTTCGCGATAATATGCCCTGCCTTATGAAGCAATGTCGGTGATCCCGATCCCGATAAAATCAGCCGTTCAATTTTATCGCTATGCTGTTGAATAAAGCGGCGTGCTATGAACGACCCCATACTGTGGCCGAATAAAATAGGCAGTTCCGTTGTTTCTTTCTTTAAAAAGGAAAGCACTTCTACAACATCATCAACAACAAGTTCAAAACCTTTTTCAGGTCCGAAATAGCCGAACATGCCGTTTTTTTGCGCTGTATAACCATGGCCGCGATGATCATGTGCTGTTACAAAATACCCTTCATCACATAGCTTTTCTGCAAAATTTTCATAACGCCCACTATGTTCCGACATCCCGTGTAAAATATGAATATGTCCAATACGCTTCTTACTCGGTGCATAAGTACGGACGAAAATATCATGCCCGTCTGACATTGTGACAAAAAATGACCGTTGTTCCATAAAACCATCCCCTTTTTATGAATTACATAACGCGTTTAAACATTTTTTCCACTTCATATGACGTAAAATGAATTAATACAGGTCGTCCATGCGGACACGTAAACGGATTGTCGGCATTTCGTAAATCATTGATCAGCCTTTCCATCTGTTCTTTATTTAAATAGTGATTCGCTTTAATCGACTTTTTGCAGCTCATCATAATGGCCGCATCTTCACGTAATTTTTTTATATCGGTTTTCCGTGCACTTAACACTTGCTCGATCAATTCCTCGATAATTTCCTGTTCCTCGCCTTTCGGGAACCAAGTCGGGTATTCCCGTACAACAAATGAAGAAAGTCCGAATTCTTCCAAGAAAACCCCTACTTCTTCAAGTGCCTCTTTCGATTCTTTTAGACGCAATGCCTCATCTGCCGCATAATGGAATGTTAATGGCATGAGAAGTGTCTGACGTTCGTTTGCATTCACTTCTCCGACTTTATCACGGAAATATTCATACTTAATCCGTTCCTGTGCTGCATGCTGGTCAATTAAATAAAATCCGTCTTCCATTTGGGCTACAATATACGTTCCGTGAATCTGACCGACAATTTCAACTTGCGGGAAATGCCGTTTTGTTTCGGCTTCTTCCATTGGTACCTCTTCCGGATAGGTTTCCTCTTCAACAGTTGGAAGTTCATCGAAATCAGACCGATTATGCTGTTCCCTGCTTTCCGGCACAGGTGAAGCTGTATGCGTGACCGGTTGTTGCTTAGTCGGAACCGGCGCATACGGCTCTTTTACAACAGAAGCTTCACTTGATAATCGCTCAACGATTGTCGATAGCTTTTCTTCATTGAATACAGGCTGTGTTGAAGGTGCCGGTGCAGGGTTCCAAATATTCATCTGCTCAGTCGGCGTTCGAATTGGCTTCTCCTTTTTTTCAGCGAGCGGAATGCGGATAACATCCCGAATCGCAGAACGGATCGTATCTTCAATAAGCTTCAATAGTTCCGGCTCTTTACTTAAGCGTACTTGATGCTTCGCCGGATGAACATTGACATCGGTTAATTGCGGATCTCCCTCAACATACAAAAGTACGATGGGAAAACGCTCAATCGGTAAATACGTATGGTATGCATCTGTAATTGCCTTCTGAATCACGAAATGTTTGACCCAGCGTCCATTGACGAAAAGTGACATATAGTTTTTTGAAGCACGTGTCACCTCAGGCAAACTTGCAAAACCATGAATTTTATAATCTTGATTTTGACCTTCAAACGGCAGCATTTTCTTTGCATTATGTGCACCGTAAATGGCTGCCAATACTTGTTGAACTTGGCCGCGCCCGTTCGTTTGCAATAATGTTTGCCCATTATGCACTAGTTTAACCGCAATCGATGCGTAGCCAAGTGCAATCCGGTTAACAAAATCGATTGTATGCCCAAGCTCGGTCTGAATCGTTTTTAAATATTTTAGGCGTGCAGGTGTATTAAAGAAAAGCTGAGCAACAGTAATATCTGTCCCCCTGCGAAGTGCGGTCGGCTGATGCTCCTTCAAATGACCGCCTTCCATATACAAATGCACACCTCCATTTCCGTCCGATGTGCGTAATGTTAACTTGGAAACCGAAGCAATCGATGCCAATGCTTCACCACGGAAACCAAGCGTCCGAATGCGGAACAGATCCTGTTCTTTTTCTATTTTTGATGTGGCATGGCGCGAAAAGGATTTAAGCGCGTCTTCCTCGTCCATACCACTTCCGTTATCTATGACTTGTATTGAATGAAGGCCAGCTTCTTCCAGGAAAATTTCGATTGACGTACTGCCAGCATCGATTGCATTTTCAACTAGTTCTTTTACAACAGATGAAGGGCGTTCGACTACTTCACCGGCTGCAATTTTATTTGATAGCCACTCATCCATTATTTGAATTTTTCCCAAAGCCGTTCCCTCCTTTATTGATTGCCTAGTAATTTTTGCTGCAGTTCATGCAATAATGTCATGGCCTGCATCGGTGTTGTACCCATCACATTCAGTTTTTTCAATGCATCGAGTACTTCTTGTTGTTCTGGTGCAATTGATGGTTCTTCTTCCATTGTAAACAATGAAAGCTGCAAATCGTTCTCCGCCACCTGTTCCACTAATTGCGGATTTTGTGGGGGTTCTTGTTCAAAAATAGCTTGTGGCTTTTCTGCATTCGTTGCTTCAAATTGTTCCAGCAACAGACGTGCACGCTGTAAAATCGTTTCCGGCATTTCCGCAAGCTCTGCCACATGAACACCGTAACTTTTATCTGCGGCACCTTTTTTCACTTTATGCAAAAATACAACTCGGCCGTCTTGCTCGGTTGCACTGACATGAACATTTTGCAGTCGTGCCAGCTCGTTTTCCAAATCCGTCAGTTCATGATAGTGAGTTGAAAATAGTGTGTTTGCTCCGATTTCATCATGAATATATTCCATCATTGCCTGTGCCAGACTCATTCCGTCATATGTTGAGGTGCCGCGTCCGATTTCATCAAATAACAGCAAACTGTTTTTAGTTGCATGTGTAATGGCATACTGTGATTCAAGCATTTCTACCATAAATGTCGATTGACCTGCTGCTAAGTCATCAGCTGCACCGATTCGTGTGAAGATCTGGTCGGTAATCGGTAGTATCGCTTCATCAGCCGGTACATAGCATCCCATTTGAGCCAAAACGACAATTAGTGCGACTTGGCGCATATACGTACTTTTACCCGACATGTTCGGACCGGTAATCAGCATCATATTTTTATCCTCTGTTAGCACACAATCATTCGGTACATAGCTTTGTTTATTGAGCATTTTTTCAACGACCGGATGTCTTCCTTCAATAATTTTCAAAGCACGTCCTTCATGGAATTCCGGCTTTGTAAAACGGTACTTATCGGTTACCGTTGCAAAGCTCATCAGAACATCAAGCTCACTGATTTGGGCAGCCAATGCCTGAACCCGAGGTATATACCCTTTTAACTGTTCTCGCAATGCTACAAATAAATCATATTCCAATGCAAGGCTCTGCTCTTCAGCATTCAAGATCAGTGCTTCTTTTTCTTTTAATTCTTCTGTAATAAAACGCTCGGCATTCGCTAAAGTTTGTTTTCGTTCAAAACGTGCCAGGTCCGTATTATTCAAATGGGATTTTGTAATTTCAATATAGTACCCAAACACGCGGTTATAGCCGATTTTTAAATTTTTGATCCCTGTCAGTTCACGTTCTTTCTGCTCAAGCTGGGCGATCCAGTCTTTCCCGTTTCGGGATGCATCACGATATTCATCCAGCTGTGCATTGTAGCCATCGCGAATGACATCGCCTTCTTTGATCGAAATTGGCGGATGATCGGTAATCGCCTCTGCCAGCAATTGTTCGATATCGGCACATACGTCCAGCTTTTGACCAAGCGTCACACATTTCTCCAACCCGCTGTTTACAAGCTTTTGCTGAATCTCGGGTACTTGTCGTAATGATTCGCGCAGCTGTGCCAGATCGCGCCCTCCAACAGAACCAAATGCTACACGCCCTGCCAGACGCTCTAAATCGTATACATTTTTCAGCAGTGTCGTTAATTCGTCGCGCAAGAAGAAGTCTTCCAGTAATTCCGTAACAATCGCCTGTCGTGCTTCAATAGCATTTTTCTTTGCGAGCGGCTGGTGCATCCATTGTTTCAGTTTTCGGCCTCCCATCGCTGTTACCGTTTCATCCAAAAGCCAAAGCAATGTACCTTTAGCATCCCCGCCCCGTATCGATTGGATTAACTCCAAGTTACGTTTGGAATTTGTATCGATACGAAGGAAATTATCGGCTTCAGTATAGGAAAACGGCTGAATATGCGATAAAGAACGCATTTGTGTACGTTCCACATATTGTAGTAGTCGCTTTGCCACACCTTGCAGCTGAACCGGCAAATGTGCAACATACTGATCTGCCTTTACCGGATCCATTTCTTCTGTTTCAAGTGATAGGACGATACCTCCTGCTTCCGCATAATCGGCAAGCAGTAACTGCAGCTGTTCTGTTACAATCAGTTCTTTTATCGCATATGCTTGTACTTGCTGAATTAATTGTTTTGCACTTCCTTCAATTACCGAACAGTTTGCTTCCCCTGTTGATACGTCCAAATAGGCAAAGACGATTTCATCATCTTCATTACTTTCAGCAGCAGCAATAAAATGATTGGATTTCCCGTCAAGCGCTTTTCCCTCTGTAATCGTTCCCGGTGTAATTACTTGTACAACTTCGCGTTTCACAACACCTTTTGCATGCTTTGGATCTTCCGTCTGTTCGCATACTGCCACTTTAAAACCTTTTGCGACAAGTGTTTCGATATAGCCCTGCGCAGAGTGATGCGGTACCCCACACATCGGAATTGGATTATCTGTATTGCCGGCACGCGCTGTTAATGTAATTTCCAGCAGCTGTGACGCTTTAATGGCATCATCAAAAAACAGTTCATAAAAATCGCCTAAACGGTAAAATAAAAAAGCATCTTTGTAATCTTGTTTTACGAGCAAATATTGTTGCATCATCGGTGTATATGTAGTCATGGTTATTTCCCTCACTTGCTAAAACTTGTACAAGTATTATACCATTTGACTCGCAATTTGCCTTCCAAACGCAAAGAAAAGGAATTGTCTGAAAGTTATCTTCAAACAATTCCCATCTGTTTACGATAGAGTTTTACAATTTTTTACGATTAGACATTTGTTGTTAAAAGATGGATGCTTTTACGAAAATGATGAGGAATCATAATCTTTGCCAAAATCTTTGCCGCCAGAGTCGGACGATGATGACGATGAGGATGAGGATGAAGAACTGCTGGATGGTTGTTGTGAACTTTCTTCAAACGACCATTCATCTTCAAAATCCATTGGGTGTACATTAATGACAATTGTTGTTTCCCCAATAATTTCCACTAAAAATTCACGTTCAACCGTTACTTGGATTTTGTCGCCTTGCTTTGTAATAATTGCTTCAATACAATTCGGCGCTTGTAATACACGGACTTTTACATCATTTGAATCAATTTCTTCTCCATCACGGAATGACAGTTTGACACGATCCTTATAGGAAATTGTCTCTGTATGCACTGCCGTTTTTGAATGATTGCTATATGCATACCACACATTCACATCGAACTTCCCTGTCACCTCAACAAATTTACCGTTACGTTTCGCCTGGTGTTGATGGTTAATTACCCAACAACCTAATATGCTCGTTGGCGCATTCGGTGGACAGAGCGTTTCTACACATTCGGTACGCTTCTTCCCTTTTGCAATAACTGCTTTCGTCACAATTTGACGTAAACGCTTCACCGAACATCTCTCCTTTCTTCAACTAACTCGACTTATTGTATGCGGCAGGTGCCTAAAGGGTGAAATGAGTTTTTAGAAAAGAAAAAACTACTACAAACCTTTGTTGTAGTAGTGCTTTTGCTATTGCTTCATTCAATTATACCTCGGTGCAGTTATGTCAGGAAGCGGGATAAGGCCTACATAGTGCTGTCTTATTTAGCCCATCTTTATTTTACTGAGAGCTTCATTTGCTGAATGAAGTTTTTAACTGCTGATTTAATAGTTCATTAATTTGTTCAATTAACATTGGTTTATAATAATAGTATCCTTGCCCAACCTGACAGCCTAATCGCTTCAGCTCAAGATGCTGCTCTTCTGTTTCGATCCCCTCTGCTACCGACACCATGTTCAAGTTATCCGAAAGCTGAATAATGGTTTTTATGACGGCATTCATCCTTGGATTCGCTAAATTATCGACAAAACTTTTATCAATTTTGATTTCTTTAAATGGCAGTTCCTGCAAATAGCTGAGTGATGAATAACCAACACCAAAGTCATCAATCGATGTTTCAATCCCCAGCTGTTGCAACTCGTCGATTATTTTTTTTGCTCTTATGACATTTTCCAGTTCGACACTTTCGGTTATTTCAAATTTTATAAATTTCGGATCTATTTTATAGCTTTCTATAAGGGCAATGGAACTTTCTACAAATGCCGGATTATAAAAATGGCTTGGTGAAATATTGATCGATACTTGATACAATTTCAATCCCGCATCGTGTCGTTGTTTTTGCCATTGGAGCACCTTCTTGAAAATTTCGAGGTCTACTTTATAAATATTGCCGGTATTTTCTACAACCGGTATAAATAACGTCGGTGAGACAACACCTAAATCCGTCGAATTCCAACGTGCCAAAGCTTCAAAACTTTCAATTTCCCCTGTCATCAAGTTCACTTTCGGCTGGAGCATCGGAAAAAATTCACTATTTTTTAGACCGCGTGCAAAATGGGCCAGTACATTCATTTCCTGTTCTACAGATTCAATTAAACTCATATTAAAATTTTTAATAACAGTGCCCGTTCCTTTAAGTGCACTTGATAACGCAATATCCGCCTGGCGGACTGCTTCTATGTAATTAATACGGGAACTAAAAGATGAAGTTCCTATTTTTAATGTTAAGTATACTTCTTTTCCATCAATATAATATGGCTCTGATAAAAACTGTTCAGCTACAATGGGCGGAATCTTCATTTCCCGTAATGATAAACGTGTCGCTACAATAATCGCTGAATGGGTATACCTCGCAATGATCGAGTCTGCGAATGATGGGATATTCTGTATTCGATTTGCTAACTGACGCAGCACTTCATCCCCGCCTTGCCGGTCATACAAATCAATAATATTTTGATATTCTCCCGGTTCAATAATATATAAATGCCCCATCGACTGATTTGCAGTAAAATCATTTAAAATGATTTTAAAGCGTTCATAATTATTTAATCCGGATGCAACATCACAAAAAGCAAGACGGTGAATCGCACTTTTTTGGTCAAAATATTTTAATGCGAGTGTAACAATCGGTGCGATTCGGTTCATGAATTTTATTTCAATCGTTTTTGGTTCTGCCAGTTGTTCAAAGTACATTGTAAATAAACCGATCGTTTTTTCTTCTGAATTTAAAATTGGCTGACTCCACATTGAAACTATACGATATTTATCGATAATCGGTCTATATGCTTCATGATAAATCGATTGCTCTAAGTCTTTTAAAATGAGCGGTTTATTTATTTCCCTATTGTCTTTCATATCCATCAATAAAACTTTCTCATCGAGCTCCTTCAAATCTTTCCACATTTCACCGTAAATATTAATCATCCGGTCATTTTCATCAACAAGGACGATGGAACAATGGCATTTCTTTCCGAAAGTTATTTCAACCGATTTGCAAATATTACGTAATACATTTTCAAGTGGATGCCCTGTTTCCAGACTAAAGTAGACTTCACGTTCCAGCTCAATCAACGACTCTATGTTCATGGAGTCCGTTACATCTTTCATTATGATCACACAATATTGGAGTATTCCTTGCTGATTAAACATTGGTAAATGCCTGACTTCGTTCCAAAATGCATACCCATCTTTCCGGTAATGAAAGGATGATGTTTTAAATGTCAGTCCATTTTCAATACTTTCCTGAATCGAATTCTCATTTAACATGTCAGTAAGAGGTCCCTGTAGTAAAGAAAGTGTTGACCCGAGCACATCATCTTCCCTGTACCCTGTTGTTTGCGTAAAGATCTGGTTTACAAATTCAATTGTATACCCTTTATTCGGGTTAATAATTGCTACTGCCAAATCAATCTGCCGAGCCATCTGACATAACCAATCGTACAATCCTTCATCACTTACACTTAGATTATCAAATTCGTTCATTAGTAAAGTCCTTTCTATATAGTTCTAACTAACTTAAATCATAACAAAAAATAGTAGGAATATCGACATATTTATTGTCACATATTGCTAAACTTTTAGAATATTAACTCTACATAAAAAAAGATATCCACTTGGGATATCTTTAATAATTATTTTAAGAACATGAGCCTGGTGTACTATTACGTACTTTTGATCCTGTTTCGCCTTTTAGAACATCGCCGCCTGTAGAAGCAATGACTTCATCTGTGACATTATTCGCAATGGCATTTGATACTAATTGTAACAATTCATTTACTTCTGTCTGTGATTGTTTAAATTGTTGAACGACTGGTAATTCGTCGATTTCTGTTTCAATTCCTGTAATTTTACCTTCGATCATTTTAAGCGCTTTTTCTTTCCCTAAGTGCTGGAAGTTAACCGCCTGCTTTTGCAGTGCTTTCAATGAGGCAATCTTTTCGCGTACAAATTGGTTTTCGTTAATATGTTCTTCCGCTTTTTTGAAAAATTCTACTTCTTCGGTATTCGCAATCATATGGGCAATTTCTTTTGCTTTCTCTACAATCTCATCTTTTGTATACAATTTTGTTGTCATCTTACGAACTCCCCCTCTTTTGTCACTTCTTCTACAAACTCACCCATTAAAGAATAAGATTTTGCTTCTAAAATTTTTACATTTACAAGCTTACCAATATATTTTGGATCTGCCTTAAAGTTAACAAGACGGTTTTTACGCGTATAGCCAGCTAACACATCATCGCGTCTTTTACTGCTGCCTTCAACTAAAACTTCTACTGTTTGACCTTCCAAGTCTTTGAGCGCTCTTGCAGAATACTCAGAGACAACCGCATTCAAGCGGTGCAGACGGTCTTTCTTTTCTTCCTCTGTTACATTATCAATCATTTTTGCAGCAGGTGTTCCTTCACGAGGCGAATAAATATACGTGAACGCCATATCAAAGCCGACTTGACGATACAAATCAAGCGTTTCCTGGAATTGCTCTTCTGTTTCATTCGGATAGCCTACAATGATATCTGTTGTCAGTGTTACTCCCGGAATTGCCGCTTTAATTTTATCGACTAATTGCAGAAAATGCTCACGGGTATATTTACGTGCCATAATTTTTAAAATTTCGTTTGAACCCGACTGGACCGGTAAATGGATATGATCGACGAGATTGCCGCCTTTTGCCAATACTTCGATTAATTGATCATCAAAGTCGCGCGGATGACTTGTTGTAAAGCGAATACGTGGAATATCGATTTTACGGAGTTCATCCATCAAATCACCAAGTCGGTATTCCATATCATCAAAGTCTTTCCCGTATGCATTGACATTTTGGCCTAAAAGCATAATTTCTTTATAGCCTTGTGCTGCCAATTCACGCACTTCCTGAATAATTTCTTCCGGGCGTCGTGAACGTTCTTTGCCTCGTGTATATGGAACGATACAATATGTACAGAACTTGTCGCAGCCGTACATAATATTCACCCAAGCTTTAATCGAACCAATACGTTTTTTCGGAAGGTTTTCGATAACATCGCCTTCTTTTGACCATACTTCGACAACCATTTCCTTAGACATATAAGCGTCATGTAAAATATTCGGCAATCGGTGGATATTATGTGTCCCGAACACCATATCAACATGCTGGTACTGTTTTAATATTTTGTTCACGACAGATTCTTCTTGCGACATACATCCGCAAACACCAATCAGCATTTCCGGATTTTTACGTTTATATTTTAACAGGAAGCCTAGCTCACCGAATACTTTATTTTCCGCATTTTCACGAATCGCGCACGTGTTTAGTAAAACGACATCCGCTTCTTCAATCATCTCAGTCGGTGTATAGCCAAGCTGCATGAAAATACCAGCCATTACTTCAGTATCGTGCTCATTCATTTGACAGCCGTATGTTCGAATATAAAACTTACGATCCTGTCCCATTCCTAAATATTTTTCTTCGATATCAAAATCCTTATGATACTTTACTTCTTCTTTACCGCGTTTTTTCGCGTCTTTAAGTGAAGGAGCCGTAAATACTTTCTCGAAATATTTACTATAGTCTTTTTCTTCCTTAGGTTGTTTAATCTGCTGACTAGCTAGTCGTTGTTCTTCATTCATCGACTACTTGCCCCCCTATCATTTATTACCTTTACTCATTTCATCATTATAGCGAACTGTTGCTGGTTGTTACAAGCTAGTCGATAAATTGTTTGTAACTATTCAAGTCATTATCGCGTAAAATTGTAAAAAATGTGACACTCAATTTGATTACTTGCGCCCAGTTCATTTCATATTTTGCTTCGAATTGATGCTTTGGCAGGCGCAGAACATCTTGGAACAGTCGTCTCGCTTCAATATTTTGCTGCGCTAAATACGCTAAAAACGCCAAGAACAGCTTGTGGTCTTCCAGTTGCAATGCTTTGTTTTCCAGCAGGGCATCTACCCGGCTCCCCGGAGAGTTGGCACGTTCAAACAATTTATTAAATTCACTTTCCAGTTTTTCATTTTTATAATGCAAAAAATTTAAAATATCGGTCATATTTTCTACCTCATTTTTAAAAAACATTTCAGTAAACTAACCTCTAAAAATAAAAGGCAGAAAGATTGCTCTATCTGCCTTTTACAAATATTATTTACTATCATCCATTTTCAGTACAGCCATAAATGCTTCTTGTGGAACCTCTACTGAACCTACTTGTTTCATACGTTTTTTACCCGCTTTTTGCTTTTCAAGTAATTTACGTTTACGAGAAATGTCACCGCCGTAACATTTTGCAAGTACGTTTTTACCCATCGATTTAATTGTCGAGCGGGCAATAATTTTTTGACCGATCGCTGCTTGCACCGGTACTTCGAATTGTTGACGTGGAATCAGCTCTTTTAATTTTTCTACAATTATTTTTCCGCGTTCATATGCAAAGTCTTTGTGTACGATGAAGCTTAACGCATCGACTTGTTCACCGTTCAGTAAAATATCCATTTTGCTTAACTTAGAAGGCTGGTATCCGATTAATTCATAATCGAATGACGCATAGCCTTTCGTATTTGATTTCAGGAAATCAAAGAAGTCATATACAATTTCCGCTAAAGGCATTTCATAAACGATTTTTACACGTGTGTCATCGATGTAATCCATTCCTGAGAAGTTACCGCGCTTTTTCTGGCAAAGCTCCATAACAGCCCCTACATAATCGTTTGGTACCATAATTGTCGCTTTTACATATGGCTCTTCAATACGTTCGATTTTTTGAGGATCCGGCATCATTGACGGGTTATCTACTTTTAATACCGAACCATCTGTTTTTGTTACCTCATAAATTACTGATGGCGCAGTCGTGATTAAATCAATGTTGAATTCACGCTCAATACGTTCCTGAATAATTTCCATGTGCAATAGTCCTAAGAATCCGCATCGGAAACCGAAGCCTAACGCCTGAGAAGTTTCTGCCTCATATTGTAGTGCAGAGTCGTTTAATTCCAGTTTTTCAAGTGCTTCACGTAAATCGTTGTATTTGGCTGTATCAATCGGATAAAGACCGCAATATACCATCGGATTCAGTTTACGGTAACCTGGAAGCGGTTCTGTTGCAGCACGGCTGCCCGCGTATGTTACCGTATCACCTACACGTGTGTCCTGAACATTTTTAATTGATGCTGTTAAATACCCAACATCGCCTACTGTCAATTCAGCTTGTGGTATCGATTTCGGTGTATGAACACCTACTTCGATTACTTCAAACTCTGCACCGGTAGCCATCATTTTGATTTTATCTCCGGCTTTAACAGTACCATTTACGATACGAATTGAAATGATTACACCTTTATACGCATCATAAACAGAGTCGAAAATCAATGCTTGTAATGGGGCATCCGGATCACCTTGTGGAGCAGGTACTTTTTCAACAATCTGTTCCAAAATATCCTGAATCCCAATTCCTGCCTTTGCAGAGGCAAGTACTGCTTCAGAAGCATCCAGCCCAATTACGTCTTCTACTTCAGCGCGAACACGCTCAGGGTCTGCAGCCGGTAAGTCGATTTTGTTGATAACCGGTAAGATTTCCAGATCATTGTCCAATGCCAAATATACGTTAGCAAGTGTTTGCGCTTCAATTCCCTGTGCAGCATCCACTACTAGAATAGCACCTTCACATGCCGCTAATGAACGTGATACTTCATATGTGAAATCGACATGGCCCGGTGTATCGATTAAGTGGAAAGTATAAATTTCGCCATCTTTAGCATTATATTTCAATTGTACAGCATTTAATTTAATTGTAATTCCGCGCTCGCGCTCCAAGTCCATAGAATCCAGCAGCTGTGATTTCATTTCGCGTTGTGTAACAGTTTGCGTCGATTCTAAAAGACGGTCTGCAAGTGTTGATTTCCCGTGGTCGATATGTGCAATAATCGAGAAATTTCGGATATTTTCTTGTCGTTTTAAACGTTGTTCTCGGTTCATGTATAATTCCTCTCCTAATTAGAAAAAACACCTGAGCCCATTTGGCGTTGGTGTCACTACATATGTAGATTATTCATCCATTTACTTTTCTACTAAAATACAGCCTCTATCTCCACCAATTTTAAGTAATGGAACAATAGAGGCATAACTTATTTTAAATTATACTATGAATTGTAGTGAAACGACAACAGCGAACCTTCACCTACAATAGGAAAACCGCATTTCGCGCCTAACTTTTGCGAAATGCGGTTTTTCATATTGGAGCGAATAGCCGTGCTGAAATTGTTCAACATGTCTCACACTACCCGCCTGCTATTTGTAAACCAATTAATACCTACGCTGCTGATTCAACGAAAGCAACCCGGATTGCCTGAGCTAAAATCGCCATTGTTCGCTGAAGCTCTTCTTCCGTGTTGTCAATACCGCCAAATTCAATCAGCAATACATTTGTTGCAAGATCCTGATTATAAACACCGTCAACACCAGTACCCGACTTTTTAATAATACCGCGTGAAACGCCTGGCACAATACGGTTCACTTGCTCACTTAACATTGTTGCATAAGCTAAATTCGCTTCATATGCAGGATGTTCAGCGCCGACAACAAAAGCAATCTTTGCATATTGTTCATTGTTTGCTGTAAGTGTCGTCACTTTTTTAGGGGCTGAATCCCGATGGAAATCGATTATAAGATCATATTCGCTTTCCTCCAAATACTGAGCCAATACAGGTCGAGCCACTTTGTATGCTTGGTGAAATGTTGCATCAACCTGTTTCATTTCGGTCATAACATCAAAGTCTACAATATGTGGGGTTAAATCGTTTAATTCAAGATAATGCTGCATCATTTCTTGTAGTGAAAAGATATTCATTTCTTCATCATAAACTGCCTGCATCCCTTTTGTTTTTTTGACGATCGGCTTATAGGACTCGTGTGAATGTGTGAACATCAACAGTACATCGAATGGATCGACTTTCGGTTCTTCAGGTACTGTGACAATTGGCTCTGCCGCTGCATAAACAACGTGTGGACGTTCACTTTTGCTTTTTTGTGTAGTCATTTCATTATTTGGAAAAGGGAATTGCCCAATAATGATAGGCAGTGAAAATAAAAATAAGAACAATAATGAGAAGCGTTTTAGTTTCCGCAAACACATCACCCTTTCTCCAATACAATATGGGAAAAGAGTAAAACTTAGAACGTATAACTAGTTTTTATTGTTCAGAAAATAAATTGCCTGTTAATTACCGGCTTTTTGTTTTTCTTCAAGCCATGTAAACAAGCTTTCACCTAGTAAAAATGCATATTGGCTTAGCCAGAAGTCGACTTCTTTCGGTGTAACCATCAATCGCTCCGGATGGGTACTGAAAACTTCTTCAAATAATTGTCTGCGATCTTCAGTCGGCCATGTCGCCCACTGACCGAAAATCGGTTCAACTTTCGTTAAATCGACTTCCTCGTTTACAGGTGTCCAGTTTGTTACTGAAAGCTTGCCCGACGGTTTATCTCTTTCCTGTATTTTAGCCGCAATTGATCTGAATGCTACGTCAATTGCATCGGCGATTAAAATTGGTGCTTCGACAACTGTCGGAACTCCGATTGCTGTTACCGGGACGCCGAGCACTTCCTTGGAAACTTCCTTACGATGGTTACCGACACCCCCTCCTGGATGAATTCCGGTATCTGTCAGTTGGATCGTCCGGCATAAACGTGCACTTCCGCTTGTTGCAAGCGCATCGATAATAATGACAAGTGCAGGTTTAATTTTTTCTGCCAATGCATGGATATAATCACTTGTCTCAAATCCTGTTTGGCCGGTTACACCTGGCGCATACAAAATAAACTTTGGTGAATCCAGTTCCGACTGTTTTTTATGCATGGCATCAATCGTATATGGACCAATTGCATCTGGGGTAATCGTCTTGTTCCCTAAACCGATCACTAAAATTTTTGAATCCGCCGTAATTTTTACGTCTTTGTGCAAATCGTGCAGGTAATGGATTAAAGATTCCTGCATTTGCTCAAAACCATGGCGGTCTTCTGATGTTAGTGTAGGGATCGACAACGTTATATACGTCCCCTGCTTTTTACTTATTCTTTCTTCCCCTGTAGCATTCACTTCAACTTTTGTGATTTTGACACGATTTTGTTGGGATTCTTCCATGTGAATGCCACGTTCTTGTTCCAATGTTTCCTTTTGCTGTTTTGTTTGATGTTGGACAACTTCTGCTGTTTCATCAATTAAATCTGTTCGATTCCAATCGATTTTTTTCATAATGCACCTCCACAATTCAGTTTGTTCAAACTGTCAAGTAAATATTCTTTGCGTTTATGTATTGCAATTCCTTCAATCCTTTGGTAGAATGATTTTTGTTGTATTGACACATGAAATAAGTGAGAAAATACTCATCTCGTACCTAAATCTAGGAGGTGAAAGAAATGCCAAACATTAAATCTGCTATCAAACGTGTAAAAGTTAACGAAAAAGCTAACGCTGCTAACGTACAAGCAAAATCTGCTATGCGTACTACAGTTAAAAAAGCTGAGCAAGCGATCGCAACAGGTGCTGAAAACGCACAAGAATTAGTAGTTGCTGCTTCTAAAGCATTAGATAAAGCTGCTTCTAAAGGTCTTATTCACAAAAACGCGGCTTCTCGTAAAAAGTCTCGTTTAGCGAAAAAAGCTTAATTGTAAACTTATAAAGCCAACTGTGCATTTGCACAGTTGGCTTTTTTCATTGTTTCCTAGAATATAAATTTCTATAGTTTCTTCATTAAAAACAGCTCTAGATGGCGCTCACGGTTACCACCTGTTGTTTTAAGCTGAAGATCTACTTCCGCCAGACTATAGAGCGCTTGAAGTAAACGCTGGTCGGATGGGCGGTTTCTTTGACCTGAAATGACCTGCACTCGGTACGGATGAATTTTAAGCTGTTTTGCAATCTGTTGCTGATGGTACCCTTTTTTTTGCAAATAGAAAATATTGGTCATCGTCCGGATATTGTTCGCTAAAAGTCCTACAAGTTTGATCGGTTCTTCTTTTTGACGTAAAAGATCATGATAGATTTTGAGTGCCTCTTCCTGATTGTGCTCCAAATAGGCATTCAGCATTTTAAATGCATCATGTTCAAGTGTTTTCGCCACTAAATCCTCTACAAGTTCATGTGTTATTTCATAATCTTCACCTAAATACAAGGCCATCTTTTCTATTTCCATCTGAAGCTGGAGCATATTCGGACCGACCATTTCCAGCAGTTTACCGACAGCTTCATCGGCGATCGCTTTTCCATGCTGCTCTGCTTCACTTTTTACCCATATATTCAAATCGTTGTTTTGTGGTGTTTCCGCTGCGATTACTGTACATTTTTCTTTCATAAGCTTCGTTACTTTTTTACGCTCATCCAACTTTTCGTATGGCGCGATAAATATGGTGATGGCTGTATCAGTAGGATGCTGCAGCCAGCTTTCAAGACGCTTTAAATCATGGTCAATCTTTTCCTTGCCTTTTCCAGTCGCTTTTAAAAATGATGCATTTTTAGCTATTATTAATTTACGTTCCGAGAAAAACGGAATCGTATCCGCTTCATCAATAACATAATCAATCGGCTGTTCATTTAAGTCAAAGGTCATAACTTCCGCATCTTCATTTTTTTGAAGAGCCGCCTTCAACTGCTTAATTGTTTCATCTACAAAATAGGATTCTTCTCCTACAAGCAAGTAAACCGGTGCGAAATTCCCCTTTTTAAAATCTTGCCATACTTTTGTTATCATACTGGGAACCTCCTTTACTTTCGTAGTTCTAAGTATACCACTTTTTACGTTATTGAGGATGTTCAGTTTCACATCACAATATGCCTTGAAGAAGAATTTATATGGCCGACCTCTTCTCTATTTACTTATGGATTTTTATTGAAGCTCACACCGATTCAATAAACCAATAAAAGGAATAATTAGCATTTCATATAGCATTTTTAGTTAGAATATTCTATAATTATTGAAGATTAGGAGGGATACTTATGGCAGGACATCAAGATCCAAACTATGTAGCTGAAAACCCATTTGAAGGTCGTGGCCGAGCGATGAAAAGCAATGACTTCCCAGATGCCGGTTACGGTTTCGCCATCGGTGGCGGATTCTTCATCGTATTGTTTATTATTGCAACAATCGTAGAAGCAGCTACACGTCTGTAATTCCTTAAAAGTGGGATGGTTTCTTGTTAAAATGAGAAACCATTCCATTTTTTATTTCATAAAAAGAGAATTCGATTTTTCAATATACATTTGATTTTGTGAGACAAAAATTTCTACCGTACCATCTATTCCTGTTGTCGAGTATGGAATTTTTTTCGCCTCAAACCGATTGACAACATCAATATGCGGATGATTATAACGGTTATTTTCACCTGCCATAAACACAACAAATTTAGGGTTTGTTACTGTTATAAATTCCTCGGTGCTTGATGTTTTACTGCCATGATGCCCGGCCTTCAATAAATCGATGTTACGTAATTTCTCGTTATAAAGCCGAATCAGTTCCCTCTCGCCTTCCTGCTCCAAATCTCCTGTAAATAATGCCCGAAATGCCTCATGCTTAACGAGTAGAACGAGCGAATCATTATTTCCTTCATATTCGATTTCCAATGGCCATAAATATTCAAAAGCTGTTTCTCCTATTTGCCACTTATGACCAGCCATTTTCTCAATCAGTTTCGTATTTGTTTTCTCCAGCTCATGCAAAAAATCGTTCATAACCGGTTTGGTGATTGAACCTGGTGTAACGTGCACCTCCTTTACAATCACTTCCCGCAACACTTCTTCAGCCCCCTCTACATGATCCGCATCCGCATGTGACAGCATAAATGTATCGATTGTTTGGATTCCTCGCCCTTTTAAATAGGGAACGACAACTTGACGCCCAACCTCATAGGGAGTTTTCCGCTCTTTCCATGTTTCCTGTTCAAATCTCAACAAGCCCCCTGCATCGATGACAATGACCGATTTTCTGTACGGCAATTCAATGACAATGCAGTCCCCTTGACCGACGTTGACAAAGGCCATTTTCAGATCACTATGCAAAAATGGCTGTATATGAAATATAAATGCAGGCAGTACTAAAGCAAAGATGGCTTTCTTTAACGGAGCTTGCTGATCAAGCAAATAAAAAGTGAAAAAAACCGAACCGTATAAAACCATAAGCCATATCATCGAAGGTTTCCCGGGGTTCCACATTTGGACAATCGGCTGCTGAATGAAGAGAATGAAATTTGTCAGCGCTGTACGCAACGGCTCATATATAAAGAACAGAATGGAGTCAAACGGGAGTGGCAAATAAGTCAGCACAAGGACAAATAGATTGGTCGGTAAAACAATAAATGAAAAAAGAGGGACGAAGAAAATATTGGCGATAAAAGAGGATAGGCTAATTTCGTAAAAGTGGAACAGTAATAAAGGATAAACAAGGATTTGGCAAACGAACGTAATGTAGAAGGATTGTACCCAAAAATTTGAGTAGCGAGCTAAAATACGGCTGGAATAAACTAAGCTGTAAGTAGCCAAATAGGATAGCTGAAAGCCGACTTGAAAAACTGCACCAGGCTCTAATAAGACAAACATAATAAAGCTGAGCGACAATGCATCATCCATCGGTATTTTCCAACGAACATACTGTGCTAGCAAGACAAATTCCACGACACTTACTGCACGCCAAATAGACGGTGCCCCTCCTGCTAAAATTGCATACAACGGCAATAAAATAAGCAAAAATACTGTAGCGACCTCTCTACGTATCCTCAAGCGGAGCAATAACTGAAAAAACAGGAATGAGACAAGTGCGACATGCAAACCCGAAATTGCAAATAAATGGGTAATCCCGAGTTTTTGATAAGCGCGATTTAACTGTTCGTCGACATTTTCCTGGAAACCAATCAAAAGGGCTTGTGCCTCTGCGGCAAGTGATGGCGGGAACGTTTCTTCAATATGCCTTTTTAACTGAAAGCGCTGTTCATAAATAGGTTGCATGAAACTTTTATTTTGCCGAAAATATTGGAGCTGCTGAATTTCGATAATACCTCTTGCATTCTTACCTTGCAAATAGCGGGCCATAGAAAAGCCATAGCGGTGTGCGGGGATTGATGGGGATACTTGCTCCCCGGTTACAATAAAACTTGTACCAGCAAGCTGCTGTGCCTCGAAGCGTTGTTTTTCCTTTTCAGTTTTCAATTCATAGGTGACATATACTTTGTCGCCGGATTCATCAAGCATGAACCCCCTTAGCATCACACCATTTATATTGTACTCGTCGGTCCATGTTAATATTGCCGGTAGTTCAACCGGTAGTGAAAGCTTATTGATTTCATAGGAAAAATAACTGTAACTCCCAATGCCAACTATTAAAATAAACAGCAAATGAATGTTTGCCAGTCGTTTATAAAGACTAAACACCAACAATAATGCCAGCAAGAAAAGAAGCCTTCCCGATTCCAATGCAGCAAGTGCACTGATACAAACCGACAAGGCATAAAATATCCAGTTATGCTTGAACAAGTTTACCAAATAAAGCATGCATCTTCTCCTCTAATGGGAGCAACTGATCACGGCTTGCACCTAACTCACGAAGCTTTTCGAGCATTTCAGCAGTTAATGCGAACTTTTCATCTTGCAGAAAGTCGATTTTTGCCTCATCAAATGGAATATGCGCAACATGGACATCTGCTTTTTTGAACAATTCCATTGCGTACATATTATTTTTATAATCTTTTGCATAGTACACATTTTTGATACCAGCTTGAATGATGGTCTTCGTGCATGGCAGGCATGGGAAATGTGTGACATATAGATCCGCTCCATTTGATGGCGTACCATATTTCGCACATTGCAGTAATGCATTTGTTTCGGCATGCACTGTGCGGACACAATGGTTGTCCACAACGTAGCAACCTTCTTCAATACAGTGTTCGTCACCTGAAATGGATCCATTATATCCGCCGGCAATGATGCGCTTTTCCCGTACAATTGTCGCACCTACCGCAAGACGGCTGCATGTGCTTCTTAATGCGAGTAAATGACTTTGCGCCATAAAAAATTGATCCCAAGTAATTCGCTCCATATGATAACCCCCAAATGTTTTGTCACCTATCAGTTTATACGTAGTTCCTGACATTCGCAATGTAAGATCAATCAGAAATTTCGGTTTATTTTACGTCGATTAAGTCCTTTAACTGCTCAAATGTTTTATCCCCGATTCCAGTTACTTTTTTTAAATCATCTATAACTTGAAAATTCCCGTGTTCGGACCGATGCTGAATAATCGCACCTGCTTTGGATGGACCAATTCCCGGAAGCTGGGTTAACTCCGCTTCCATCGCTTTATTTATATTAATCTTTCCCTTCGTACTTCCGCTGCCTGAGCCGGTCGCCGGACTCGCCTGTATCATCTGTTCCATTACCTCCGCAGGCTCTTCGCCAGTTTTAGGTATATAGATCACCATTTCATCCTGAAGCCTTTGGGCATGGTTAATGAGCACCGGATTGGCATCGTCTGTGTACCCTCCTGCTGCTTCAACGGCATCGACAATCCGTTGATCTCCGGATAATGTATACACACCCGGATATTTTACCGCTCCTTTTACATCCACCATTATTGGCTTATGTTCGTTTTCGATTTCCGTTTCCGGATTTGTGGAAGGTTCATCAATAGCAGGAATTGTCATTTGGTCAATTGTTTCAATCGCAGCACTGTGCGAGGAATCATCGAGGAATAATAAGTAGATGAATACCGCAGCAACGACTCCGCCCAGAATGGCGAGTTGCTTTTTATACTTCTCCAGAAATGGCTGCAAAATAAAAAACACCCTTTCATAAAGAAGGTTTTATATATGGAGCTTACATCCACTATACAAATTCCGCTTCTTTATGAAAAGGTATTTCCATCAAAACTGCTGAAACTTACTTTTTCAGCTATTTTTATTTAACCGCCCGAATAAAAATTCGTTCGCTTTCATCAGTCGGTTGTGTTGTCATCCAGTCTGCCGTCACTTCAACGTGAGAAAAACCGATTTCTTTCAGCCATTTCACATATTGCTCATACGCAAATGTGCGCTGATAATGTTCTTCATCAAAGCGTTCATATAGACCGCTTTCTGTTAGTACAAAAAACGTCATTTGATGGTACACAGAATGGGGTTCTTCACCCGGCTCTGTATGCCAAACATATGAAATTTCGCCGTCGTCATACGTAAACGGACCATCCAGAAAAATTTCGTCCATTTTATATAACGAATGTACATCAAAGAATAGTTGTCCGCCTTCCCGAAGACTGTCAAATACCCGTTTCAATGTTTCCACGACATTTTGCTGCTCTTTTACATAATTGATCGAGTCAATTGGAATGATCGCAACATCCAAATTGCTGAAACCTTCCAGTTCGTCCATTGACATAGCATATAGAGGCATTGAAACTTTTTCATCCTCCATACGCGCACTTGCAATGGCAAGCATTTCTTCCGATAGGTCAATCCCTGATACAGCGTAACCCGCTTTATTCAGTAATAATGCAAGCGTTCCTGTACCACAGCCAATATCGAGCAGATTTTTATAGTTCTGTGCAGGTGCATATGTCTGAATCCATTCCACATATTCCGTATACGGGATATCGGTCATCAATTCATCATAAACTTCCGCAAAACGCTCATAACTATTCATTGTCCATTTGTGGCGCGTCTAATTGTGGTGCATCTCCCCATAGACGTTCCAGGTTGTAATAGGCACGCTCATCTTTATGGAAAATATGTGCAACAACATCACCCATATCGACTAAAATCCAGCGTGCAGTATCAAAGCCTTCAAGCTTACGTACTGTGTAGCCCGCTTCTTCTGCTTTTTCTTTAATTTCACGTGCAATTGCCTGTACTTGGCGCTCTGAGCTACCTTCTGCAATGATGAAATAATCAGCTAAAAGTGAAATTCCCTGCATATTTAATGCAACGATATCCTCTCCTCGCTTGTCATCGATTGCTTTGTACGTAATATTTAATAACGTTTCATTCATGTATGTTTATTCCTCTCTTATTAAGCTGTTGTAGCATTCAATCGAAACAGGATAAATTGCCTGCTGTGACGAAACTAAAAAACTGAGCGTATGTGTCACACATGCCCGGAATGCATCCTCTAAACTGATGTCTGCCAACGTTCTTAGTTCCTCAACACCCTGAAATTTACGATTTGGTTCAATCATATCTGCTACATAAATAATTTTCTCAAAAGTTGTCATATTCGCACGTCCGGTAGTATGATAACGAATTGCATTTAAAATGCCTTCATCATTAATTTGGAATTCCGTCTCGACAATCCAGGCACCGACCGGACCATGCAATATTTCAGCATTCCAGTCAAGCAGACGCGCATCCAACTGCTGTTCAATCACGACTTGCTTCATCCAGTCAACATCCGCATATTTAGCTATATCATGGAAGATAGCCGCAATCTCTGCTTTTTGTGGATTTTCACCGTATCGTTGAGCTAAACGGATCGCTGTTTCCATTACACCAATGGTATGAATATACCGTTTTTCAGGCATTCGATCTTTAATCGCTGCCAGCATCGTTTGACGTTCCATACAAACCTTCCTTTCGAATATACCGTTCAACTGCAGCAGGCAATAAAAACTGTAAAGGTGCCTCTGTTTGCTGTAACCGGTTTCGAATATATGTTGAAGAAAGGTCAATTTGCGGGGCTTCCACCATACACACGTCGTAACATGATTTTGCTTCACTGCCCGGGCGCTTCACTCCAACAAATGTGACAAGTTCCATTAACTCATCGATACGGTGCCATGTATGCAAAGAATCGATCATGTCCCCGCCGATAATAAAATAAAACTGTATTTGTGGTTCACGTTCACACAATGCTTTCATTGTATCGAATGTATAGGATACCCCTCCGCGCTCAAGTTCATATGTTTCCACATGAAAATACGGAATATCCTCGATCGCCAGCTCAACCATCCGCAGACGCTGAGCATTTGTTGCAGAGCGGGCCAAATCCTTATGCGGCGGCTTTGCGTTCGGCATAAAGCGTACTTCCGTCAAACCAAGCGCTGCATACACTTCATTGGCCATCATTAAATGTCCAATATGCGGTGGATTAAAAGTTCCGCCAAAAAGACCGACTTTCTTCATTACACTTCACCTTATTTCGTAGCTACTTTTGGTAATACGATTTTTTTGTTGTTGCGCGATTCTTTATATAAAACAACTGTCAACCCGATCAGTTGAACAAGCTCGGCACGTGTACCGGCAGCCAGTTCTTCCGCCACAACTTTTTTGTCTTCTTCACAGTTGTCTAAAATGCGTACTTTAATAAGTTCGCGTGCTTCCAATACATCACGTAATTGTGCAATCATTGCATCATTTACGCCACCTTTCCCAACTTGGAAAATTGGATCTAAGTGGTGTGCCTCAGCACGTAAAAAACGTTTTTGTTTACCTGTTAACATAATTTCCTCCTAATTGCGCCGTTAAACGGGCAATCATTGCATTTGTATTTGGATAATGACCTAACCAGTGTTCGTATGCAATCGCACCTTGATGCACGAACATGCCTAACCCATTGACAATTGTCGCCCCTTTTTGCTCAGCCGCTTGCAAAAATGGCGTCATTAATGGATTATACACAATATCTGCAGCAATTGCGCCTGCCGGGAACTTTCCAAGCGAAAATGGTAATGCAAAGTCGCCCGTAGCCATTCCTGCTGGTGTTGTTTGAATAAAAATTTCATAATTAGCCAGGCTTTGTTCTGCTACTTTCATCGAAACAGCTTGGCCGGCATGTAATTCATCAATAATTTGCTGTGCTTTTTCAACTGTTCGGTTGGCAATTGTTATATTCGTATAACCTGTTAGTTGAAGGGCAAATGCAATACCGCGGGCTGCGCCACCTGCTCCGATCAGTAAAACCGGTGCATTACGTTTTGTAGTACCGATCACATGCTCAAGTGATTTCACAAAACCCGGACCGTCCGTATTATAGCCCTTTAATTTACCTTCTGCAGTACGCACGACCGTATTGACCGCACCCATCTTTTCGGCAAGCTCGTCAAGTTCATCCAGGAACGGAATAATCGCTTGTTTATGCGGAATCGTTACATTCCAGCCGCTTGTCCCTAACAGTTTGAAAGATGCAACAGCTTGTTGTAGATGTTCTGGCTTCACGTGTATCGGGATATACGTCGCATCCACATTCGCTTCTTCATACCATGCATTATGCATCTCCGGAGATTTTGAGTGTGCAATCGGATCCCCAATAACCGCAAACCATTTTTTCATCGATATTTCCCTCTTTCCTGCTACCATTCATTCACTGTAAAATAATTGACTTGATAAAAAGAAGGCGAATTTGCCCGTCTACCCTTCATACCAATCAACTAACTTCACTTCAGATGTTAAAAATTTTTCCCTAAATTAGTTGAAGAGACCGTTCTATTAAATCAGTGATGGACGAATGAATACTTCTACGCCTTTTGGTGCGTGTGCTGCTACTACAACATTGGCATGCTGTACTGTAACCCAGCCTAATCCTGAAATAACTACATCAGTTTTCGGTTCTTTGATCGAAAACTCGTGACGTACTAATGGTGGTAATTGATCAATATGTTTAGACGTTGGAGGTGCCAATAACTCACCTTTATGTTCTTCATATAATTGATCCGCACGTTCCAGCTTCGTACGGTGGATCGGCAAATCATTTGCAACATGTACAGTAAATGCCGAACGCTCGCCTTGTATAAAATCAAAACGGGCAAGAGCACCGATAAATAGTGTTTGTCCGGGATTTTGCTGATACACTTTTGGTTTAATTTCTTTTTTTGGCATAATATATTTTAATTCACTTGAATCGATATGGTGTGCCATTTGGTGATGATTGATAATACCAGGTGTATCATATAAAGATGATCCGTCATCTAACGGAATGCCAATCATATCAAGCGTAGTTCCCGGGAAATGAGAAGTTGTAATAATTTCTCCTTCACCTGTAGCTTGCTTAATAATACGGTTAATAAACGTCGATTTACCGACATTTGTACAACCTACAACATATACATCTTTACCATTACGGTATTCTTCAATCGCTTCAACGACTTCCTGCATGCCCATTCCTTTATGTGCCGAAACAAGCTTCACATCAATCGGCTTTAATCCAAGTGCTTTCGCTTCACGTTTCAACCAGTTGATCACTTTCTTTTCTTTTACCGATTTTGGTAAAAGGTCTGCTTTATTTGCTACTAAAAGAACTGGGTTATTTCCAACGAATCGGTGTAAACCTGGTAGCCAGCTGCCATTGAAATCGAAAATATCCACGATTTTCACGATCAGACCTTGCTGTTGTCCAAGACCGTTTAAAATACGTAAAAAATCATCATCCGTTAAGCTAACAGGTTGGATTTCATTATAGTTTTTTAAACGGAAACAACGTTGACAAATAATCATTTCCTTTTCCAGCGAGGACGCAGGTGCATACCCTAATCCATTTTTATCTTCAGTTTGAATCACTGTTCCACAGCCAATACATTGTGGCATTTCATTCATTCAATATTTCCTCCTAACTACTATTGCACCTTCATGCAAAAAAACTTGGGTCGCTTTTTAGTCTTCCCAAGGATACTTTCCTTTTCGCTTTAAATCGTTGTATACACGACGTTCGACGAAGCGGTTAAATTTTGTGACGAGTCCATCAGAGTCAGCAACAGGACGAACTAAAAACGTATAAAGTTTTTGACGTTTTGCGCCCATCACATCTGTTAATAGCTGATCTCCCAGCATCGCAACTTCATGGCGACGTAGACGCAGCTGAACAAGGGCCGCATAGTATGCTGCTCCTAATGGTTTTTTGGCACGGAAAATAAACGGTATGCCATGCGGTTCTGCAAACTGGCGCACCCGTGCTTCATGATTGTTTGAGGCAATGATAATTTTTATGCCTGCTTCTCGCATCATTTCAAACCATTGTACAAGCTCTTCCGTTGCATCAGCACGGTCCCATTCAACAAGCGTATTATCTAAATCTGTTATGATCCCTTTAATGCCTAAATCCTTTAATTTTTCCGGTGTAATTTCATATACACTGCGAATAAATTCATCTGGTAATAAAAAGTTGTACAAAGCCGTAACCCCTAACTCAAAATTTATTTATTCATTATACCATAGTAGCAAAAGCTTCTCCCATTTTTATCTTCGCCCCATTTGTAACATTCTCGGTAAATTCAATTGCATTTTGTTCAAATAACATCACAACGGTTGAACCAAACGCAAAATAGCCGACTTCTTGTCCTTTTTTCCACTGTGTAGACGTATTTGTAAGTTCAATTGAATTCACAAATGTCGCTCCTACTTTAATGAATGCTGTATAATGTTGTTTTTCATAGTTAATTTCGCTTATCATACGATAATTATGACTGATTGGTTTTTTTCCATATTGTAAGCCCATCTGGTTTACAGGATAAGACTTTTGACCAAGTATGTATTGTCGCTTAACAATACCATCAATCGGACTATGGATACGGTGATAATCTGCAGGACTCAAGTAAAAAACAATATACTTGCCATTATTATACCTCTTTGCCTGTATTTCATTTCCCATTAAATCAATTAAAGAATACGGCTTATTTTTCACAGTAAACATTTCCTGATCCTCAATATTGCCGAATGCTTCTATTTTTGCGTCAACAGGACTTGCAAATATATTTTTGCGAACATCTACCGGACGTACTTCTTCTTTCAGCTGGCGAACAAAAAAATCATGCAGGCTAGTAAATTCTTTTGGAGATTTTGAAACTTCTTGTATGTTAATTCCGTATATTTGACTATAGCTACGAATAAAATTTTTACTTAAACGTGATTGTGCAATTTGTTGTAAAATTTTCGAAGAGATTTTACCATTTGATAGTTCTATCATATTCCGGTATAATTTTTCCTTCATTCTAGGTCCTCCGTTAAGTATTGAATAAAGTGAGACTTCAATCAGTTGGGCGCTTTCCTCATCCCCACTGATTAGAAGGAACACAAGCTAAAACCGTCACGTCCAGTGACAACGCTTGTGTAATCAACATCATGTTGGCCCGAACCAATCGGGCTTTTACGGGTAGTTTTACTACTCATTAATGCGGGATAAAAGTAAATTATATAATGACTGGCCAAACAAAGATAGGTTTTAATATGAATTAACTATTACCTTTTTTTAATAGAACAAGTATAATAGAATATAGCCGATGTGCAAGGGAGTGTTTTCCAATGTTTCTACTTCAAAAAGTTGATTCAACGTTTAAAAAAATAAAAGCAAACGCTGCTAATATCATTACAATTACAAATATGTCGTTTGGTGGGGCTGCAATTATGGCTACACTAAATGAGTATCATAGCTACAGTGTACTATTAATTTTTATCGCTGCTTTTTTAGATCGTTATGACGGTAAAGTTGCCCGTAAATTTAATCAGGAGTCCGAATTGGGAAAACAGCTTGATTCCATGGCGGATATTATTTCTTTCGGTGTAGCACCTGCCCTATTAATGTATGAAATGGCATTAATGAATGCAGGATTTACAGGTATGATGATGCCCGTATTATTTATTGCTGCCGGTGCGTTGCGTTTAGCTCGATTCAATGTGATGGATTCAACAGGTTATTTTGTAGGACTGCCGATTACAGCGGCTGGTACATTACTAACTTTTTCTTATTTCTTTACAAATATGTTATCCGAAACGTTTTACTTAATTCTTTTCCCGGTATTGGCACTATTGATGGTAAGTACCTTTACATTAAAAAAAGTGTAAGAGCAGAAATATCGCTCTTACACTTTTTTCATTTCTGCGCAAATTTCATCATATACTGTCGAAAAGATGAAAGGATGTTAATTGCTTGAGCGGTTTTGTGACAGCATTGGTTCAACTTTGGCTTGAGCTTCCCGCATTACTAGGCTATTTAAAAGGGCAGACGTTTTATAAACCGTTATCACGCGAGGAAGAAGAAGAAGTCATCAATCGTTTTATAAAGGGGGATGAAAGCGCTCGTGTCGAATTAATCGAGCGAAATATGCGGCTTGTTGCGCACGTTGTAAAAAAATTCCACCCTTCACACGATTTACTTGATGATTATATTTCAATTGGCACGATTGGTCTTATGAAAGCCGTAAGCAGTTTCACACCAGAAAAAAAGACCCGTCTCGCCACATATGCCGCCCGATGTATCGAAAATGAAATTCTGATGCATCTTCGCGCACAAAAAAAAGTGCAAAAAGATGTCTCGTTATTTGAGCCGATTGGTGTCGATAAAGATGGGCAGTCTCTTCAAATCCGTGATTTACTGCAGCTTGACGAACCTTCCACAATTGAAAAAATTGAACGACAGGAGGATTTTGCCCAGCTGTATCGCTATTTGGATACATTAGATCCACGTGAGCTCGAAATTATTTCCTACCGTTATGGGCTCCAAAACTTCGACCCGCATACCCAAAAAGAAATTGCCAAAAGGCTCAATATTTCACGCAGCTATGTTTCACGCATTGAAAAACGGGCACTTATTAAGCTTTACCAGCAGTTTAAACATGGTGAGAAAGAATAAGCCATATGAAAGGCAGATAGATTTTCAACATACAATAAAGAAAATGCCCAATCCTTTAATGCGATTGGGCATTTCTACGCTGATCCATATTATAACTTTGTAATTGCGTTTAATACGATTTCCGTTGAGTGTTTCGCTGCTACAGGTAAAAACTCATCAAATGACATGCTCGATTCTTGTCCTGCAATGTCTGATAATGCACGAATGACTACAAATGGTGTATCGAATTGGTGGCATACTTGCGCTACAGCCGCCGCTTCCATTTCCACGGCTTTCATTGTAGGGAAATCTTTTCGCACTGCCTCAACACGCTCAGGGTTGCTCATAAATACATCGCCTGAACAAATAAGGCCTACACTGTAATTATGCTCTCCCACTTCTTTAACTGCCTGTTTCGCAACTTCCATTAATTGTTCATCTGATTTATAAGCTGCCGGCATCCCAGCCATTTGACCGATCTCATAGCCAAAAGCTGTAACGTCGACATCATGATGACGTACTTCATCCGAAATGACGATATCCCCAACCTTTAATGCTGCATCAAAACCGCCTGCTGATCCTGTATTAATGACAACTTTCGGATTAAACTTTTCCAATAAGATCGTCGTAGACATTGCCGCATTCACTTTACCGATACCGCTTTTTAACAGTACGATTTCTTTGCCTTCATATGTACCTGTTGTGTATTCACTGTTTGCTATTGTTTCTGTTTTTGTATTTTGTAGAGCACCGCGTAATAATTCTACTTCCTGCTCCATTGCACCGATTACTGCTATTGTCATTTAGTTCATTCCTCCAATTAAACTTGCTAACTATTCTACTTTATTGTGAACCTTCTAATGTTGTCAAAACTTCTATTTGAACCGGTTTCCAGCCTTCATTGTCAACCCATTCTATACTTACACGATATTTTTGTTCTTTGTCCATCGATGTGACAACGGCAATTGCACTTTCCGTACTACCGTTATTATTCACACGCAGTACAATACTGTTTTCCTGCTGTAAATCAATGACGCTGAAAATTGCTTTTAGTTTTTCTTCGTAATCAATATGCCCTTTTTCATATGTCGACACATGTTCTCCTGTTTGTGCCGTCGGATAGGCCGGCCAATTAGGATTTGTAATGACTTCTTTTACTGACGGATCGTTGGAAGGACTCACCATGTCACCCGATTCAGATGTTGGCTGTTCAGTTTCATCTGTAGCGTTATCTTCCTCATCTACTTCTTCCTCCGGTACTTTTGTTTCTGTTTCATTATCTTCCGTTTCTTGTCCAGCGTCATCTTCCGGGACATCAGTTGCTACTTCTGCCGGTGAATCTTGCTCTGCTTCGTTTTTAGGTTCCGGCTCTTGTGTAATGATAAAAATTAATGTTGCCACAATTAACACAGCGACAATAGCGATTAAATAATTTAATCTTTTATCCGCTTTTTGAAATTTCGTCTGTTTTGTTTTTTGTTCAGCATACTGTTGTCGTGTTTGAAATCGTCTTTTTCGTTCCATTTCAATTCCTCCTATGCACACCTATTTTAGCATTAGAACAGCAAAGGTTGCACGGAAATTGAACATTGGAAACTCTTCCAAATATATCAACATAACAAAAGCAGCTAGCAATTTGATGCTAACTGCTTCATAATTATTTTACTTCTAAAATAATAACTTCCATATCTCCGCCTGGTGTTGTCAGTTTTACAACATCGTCCACATGCTTGCCCATTAAAGCTTTAGCAATCGGAGAGTCATTCGAAATTTTACCTTCCATCGGATCGGCTTCAGCTGAACCAACAATTGTGTATGATTCTTCAAAGTTTGCACGTTTACCGTTGATCAGTTCATCAAATGTAACTGTTTTACCTAAAGAAATTGTATTTGATGTTTCGTCCTCAGTAATAATAACAGCATTGCGCAGCATTTGTTCAATCAAAGAAATACGACCTTCCACAAATCCTTGCTCTTCTTTTGCTGAATCGTATTCAGAGTTCTCGGAAAGGTCACCGAAGCTGCGAGCTACTTTAATGCGCTCTACTACTTCCGGACGCTTTACTGTTTTTAATGTGTTTAATTCATCTTCTAATTTTTGTTTTCCATCAAGTGTCATTGGATATTGTTTTTCGTTTGACATTATTCCCACTCCTTAGTATTAACTTGAAAACGTTTACTTTTAGCGTTTTCTATTTCTATTCTTCTAAAAAATACGTATAAATTTAAAAGTTATTTTCACGTATTTTGTTCATAAATAACAGAAAACCCGACTACTAGTTTACGGTATGTGTAAATCCCTTCTTTTAGAAGAAGTTTACACCGTAATACGGGCAGCCGAATTTTATGATTAATTATTTATGTTGTTCTATCGATTTAAAATGTAATTAATGTAAATACTACATCATCATATTACAAGTTTGATTCAGTTTCAAGAATTGTTTTTATTTTCGTTACCATTAAGTCAATTGCAACGTTATTTTCTCCGCCTTCAGGGATAATTACATCTGCATATCGCTTAGTCGGTTCGATAAACATATTGTGCATTGGACGCACTGCTGTTAAATACTGATCGATTACCGAATCAGCTGTACGACCGCGCTCTTTAATATCACGTTGAATGCGTCGGATAATACGTAAGTCAGAGTCTGTATCCACAAATAATTTAATATCCATTAAATCACGCAGACGCTCGTCCTCCAGCACTAAAATTCCTTCGACAATGATTACATCCTTAGGTTCCACATGAATGACTTCATCTGAACGCGTATGCTGTACATAATCATAGACCGGTTTTTCCACTGATTCATAGGCAAGTAAACGATGAATATGCTCGATCAGCAAATTATTGTCAAATGCAAGCGGATGATCATAGTTTGTTTCCAGACGCTGTTCAAACGTCATATGGCTTTGGTCTTTATAATAATAATCCTGTTCGATAACAACTACTGAATGTTCACGGAAAACATCGTATATAGAACGTGTCACGCTCGTTTTACCTGAGCATGAACCACCGGCAATTCCGATTACAACTGGACGGTTTGACATTTAATTATTCTCCTTTCGCATCATATCAAAATGTGATAATGAGCGATCAACTTTAAATTTAACGATTTGTAGTGGGTGGCGGGCAACATCTAGTTCATTGCCTTTTTCATCCCAAAGCTGGCCAACCGTCATTTTGAATGTATCCATATTAGGGCCGAAAAATTCAACCGTATCGCCTGTCTTGAAATAGTTGCGTTGTTCCAATGTAACTATTTGTGTTTCGGCATCATAATCCATTACAAAACCAGCAAAATCCCACTTCATTTTATGTGAATGGAAACCAAACATTTGTTGTTTATAGCTTGGCTCACCTTCAAAGAATGACGAAGCAGTCGCACGGTTTGCACAGCGCGCCAGTTCTTCCAGCCATTCTTTTTCGAATGTAAAGTTTTCCGGGTCTGCACAGTAAGCATCAATTACTTTACGATAAACGGAAATAACCGTTGCGATATAGTGAATCGACTTCATACGGCCTTCCACTTTTAATGAATCAATCCCTAACTCAATCATGTGAGGAATGGATTCGATCAATTTCAAGTCTTTCGGGCTCATTGCAAACGGTGCTTCACCTTCGTTAAACAATGCTGTTTCTTTACCGTCGTTATTTTCATATAAATCATAATCCCAACGGCAAGACTGACAGCAGCCGCCACGGTTTGAGTCTCTGGCCGTCATATGGTTTGAAAGTGTACAGCGTCCGGAATAAGCGATACACATTGCACCGTGCACGAATGCTTCGATTTCAATGTCTACCTCTTCTTTCATTTTACGCATTTCTTCCCCGCCGACTTCACGTGCTAAAACAACACGTTCCAAACCTTCTTCTTTCCAGTACTTTACCGCTTTCCAGTTGGATAAAGACTGTTGTGTAGAAAGATGGATTTCTAAAGAAGGGGCACACTTTTTACAAGTTTCAATAATTAACGGGTCTGCAACGATAATCCCTTTTACGCCTGCTCCCTCGATTGCCTGCAAGTATTCTTCCAAACCGTCCATATTTTCGTTATGCGCAAAAATATTTGTCGTTACATATACAACGGCTCCGTATTTTTTGGCAAATTCAACGCCTTCCTTCATTTCTTCAATAGTGAAGTTCCCTGCGTTAGAACGTAAACCAAATTCCTGACCACCGATAAATACAGCATCAGCACCGTAGTGTACGGCTACTTTTAATTTTTCCAAGCTTCCTGCTGGTGCTAGAAGCTCTGGTTTTTTCGTAATTACTGTTTTTCCGTTAATAGTTTCACGGATCTTTTCATTTTGAATTAATTGTAGCATACTGCGTTCGTTCTCCTTCCTAGTAGACTGTTTCCTTGTAGATGAAGCCAGTATCCAGTGGACGTAACGCTGGCTGAATTGCTTCGATTTGCTCAAATAGCTCGGATTTAATGTCATCGTACGCATCTTCGCCTTGATCCAAATACGTATCAATTGCTTGACGGTAAAGTTCTGTAACTGTCACCGTATAATCAAACGTTTGAAGGACACCATCAATTTTGAATGAATCGATACCCGCCTCAAACAATTCATTTAACTCTTCAATAATGCACATGTCATTCGGAGAGAAAATATGTGTGCCATTCATATCCTCATAGATCGGATATTTATTTTTACGCTCTTTATCGTGAAGGAACATATTTTTGTTTTCTTTACGATTTTCGATTTCCATCGCTTCGTCACGGTACAGGAAATAGTTCCCTAAAAGTGCGCGCTTAGATTGGAACATACAAGTCATACCATGTACTTGTACTTCGATTTCATGCTTTGTATTTTGTTTAATTTCGAGCACTTCATCGACTGAAAGTTCACGTGCCAGTACAGCACGCTTACTTCCGCGTTCACCCCAATAGTTCACTTGGAAGAAGTTCGTTGCAGTCGTTTCCGGATTCCAATGCAACGGAATGGTTACATTGTTTTCACGCACTGCGATAATTACTGCTGGGTCCCCGAATAATAATGCGTCTACCCCAATACGCTGCATCTGTACTAAATATTCATCCAATGCATCTAAACGATCGTTGTGGAATAATGCATTGACCGCCACATAAACCTTTTTACCTGCAGCGTGAATCAGTTTTGTTGCTTCTTCCACCTGTGCTACTGTAAAGTCTCCAGCTAGACGTAAGCCAAATTTTTGTTCACCGATCACAAAAGCATCAGCACCTGCCTCAAGTAGTGCTGTAATATGCTCAATGGATTGTGGTGTTACTAATAATTCTGGTTTTTTCACACTAATCACCTCTTCAAACAAATTAACAAACCATCACCGACAGGGAAAAAGGCACTAGAATAATCCGGATGTGCCATGATCCAGTCTGAAAATGTTTTTAAATTGCGGATCATCGTTCTTTTTCTTCTAGGTACTTCTTTTATATCTAAATCTGATAATCCGTGCATATACATATTATCGATGTATAAAACGCCACCCGATGGAACGAGTGTTGCGTACTTTTCGAAAAACTTCATGTATTGCCCTTTTGCCGCATCAATAAAAACAGCATCAAAAGTAGTAGGAAGTGTTTCCATGTCTACCTCTAACGCATCGCCCTCTATTACTTGTATGCGGTTTGCCACCTCTGACCTTGCAATGAATTCCTTGGCATACTGAACTCGCGACACATCGCGTTCAATCGTCACAATATGACAATCTGGCAGCGCTTGAGCCATTCGTATAGCAGAATAACCAATTGCCGTCCCAATTTCTAAAATCGATTTCGGATTTTGAATTCGCAAAATTTGATTCAGTGACTCAATCCCGGCAAGCTGCATGATCGGGACATGATTCTGTTCTGCGAAGCGTTCCATTTCCATTAATAATTCATCACGTTCAGGAATGAAAGAAGCAATATAAGCGTCTGATAATTCCATTCGTCATTCTCCCTTTACCTGGTTGTTTGCGCCCATCTTTCATTCACAAGAAAAAAGACGAAACGAAGATGTTTGCGCCTACAAAATTGTTATATAAGGACAAAAAATCACAATTTATAATAGCATGAAAAGAAAAGGAATGCGAACAATTTACTGAATTCCATCGTAAAACGGAAATTTCAAGCCATTCGATCCCTTTTCCACAACTTAACTTTCTTAACGTAAATATTTTTCGATGTTCGCTAAATGTTCATCATACGTTTTAGCAAAATGATTTATGCCTTCTTTATCTGCCAGGAAGTATAAATAATCAGTTTGTGAAGGATTCAATGCCGCTTCAATTGATGTTTTTCCGGCTCCCGCGATTGGTCCTGGAGGCAATCCAACATTTTGATACGTATTATACGGGTTGTCCACTTCCAAATCTTCATACAGCACGCGGTCTTTATGGGACCCTAATGCATACAGTACGGTTGGGTCTGTTTGTAAAGGCATCTCAATTTCCATACGGTTATAGAATACACTCGCAATTGTTTCACGGTCCGTTTGGGCAGTTGCCTCTTCTTCAAGCAGTGATGCAAATGTCAATAGTTCATGAACAGATGTTTCACGTTCTTCCAATACCGGAGTATATTCGGAAACAATCGTATTCATCGCAGAAAGCATTGTATCGATAATTTCCTCTATCGTTGGGTTTTCCTCAAAGAAAGGATATGTTGCCGGATATAAATAGCCTTCTAACGGATGACGAATATTCTCCTTTAAAATAGCTTCTGACAATAATTCAGGATATTCAGTGATTAATTGCTTGACATAAGCGGCATCCGTCACTTTTTTCATGAAGTCCTCTGCTTTATGAGAAGTATTTTTCTGTACAACATCTGCTACTTGCTCAAGTGTTAACCCTTCTGGCACTGTCATTGTAAATACAGGCTCGCGATACACACGACCTGTCTTTAAGCTTTCAATAATTTCGTCGAGTGTCATGGATTTCGTTAAAGAATAACTGCCGGCTTGGAATTCCGATTCATTTTTAAATTTAGTGTAATATTTAAAAATCTGTGCATTCTTTACAATGCCCTTATCTTCTAGAATAGTCGATATTAATGTAATACCTGAACCCATCGGAATTTCGACTTCAACTTTTTTGTTCGATTCCGGGTCCATTGGTTCCAATGCCGATGTCACATAGTTGTATCCTACGAAACCGACAATGGCAATAATCAGAAGAGCCACAAGCGCGATGATTCCCACAATTTTACGCACCGTTCTGACTTCTCCTTTACGCTCTTTCATCTTATTGAACATTTCTTGCTTCTTATTTTCGTCTAGCACGGGAGTCCCCCCTTTTTCTCTCCCATAATGATACATAAAAATCTCTTTCGACACAATATAGAGCCATGAAAGGTATGGAAATTCTCACTATTTGCGACGTTTTATAATAGAAAATGTTCGTTTTTGTCTAAATTTGAACAATAAAAAAACCCTACTGCCGTATAAATCGTCAGTAAGGTTCTTGAAATTAGTTTTGTGCCAATGAGTTTAATACTTGTTCTACCATTTCCCACTCTTCGTCTGTTTCGATAGGAAGCAAGTCCGCTACTTCACCGTTATCGCCAGCGATATAGGCAGAAGCATATACTTCCTCCAGTACAGGCTCATCGTCTTCCATAATTGCATAGAATAAGTAATTTTTGCCGTTGCTTTCAAAGCGGTGTAATATTTGGCACATAACTTCTTCATCATCTTCATTCGTGATTGTGAAGTAATTTGTCTGATCCGAGCCAAATTCGTCTAGTACCGTATTCATAACTTCTTCAACCATTGACCATTCTTCATCTGTTTCAATATCCGCAAAGCCGCTCATTTCGCCATTCTCGTCGAGAACATAGCGAAGTGCAGAAATACCTGCTTCTTCATCACCGATTAATGAGAATAAAACATATGAATGATCTTCCGAATCAAATGTAAATACAACGCGGCATTGTTGCTCTCCGCCGTCTTCTTTTTGCAAAATAAAAATATTTTCTTCCAAACTAATTCCTCCCAATGAATAAAACAGAGCAGGCTCATCACCCACTCTGTTTTTATTGTGTCAAATGAATTATTCTTCTTCGCCTAATTCGTCTTCAATCTGATTTAATACTTCTTCGATTAAATCCCATTCTGCTTCTGTTTCAATCGGCGTTAATTCGCCATCTTCACCGTTTTCAGCAGGAACGAATGCAGATGCGAAAATTTCAACTGCGCCATCTTCGTCTTCTTCTGCGCCTACTAAAGAATATAATACGTATGATTTACCGAACTCTTCTGAATCGAAAGTGTGTAAAATTTCGCAAAGTTGTTCGTTGCCGTTTTCATCGACTACTGTAATATGATTTTGTTGTTCTGACATGATCGTCACCTCTTCATAATATTTAGGCATTGGTGCCTGTTACTGCTCAATACATTATACATAAAGCCTTTTCGGATAAGTACAAAAAAGCCTCATGTAGAGCAACTTTAGTTTTTACTATCTAAATAACCTTGTAAAATCATGACAGCAGCCATTTTATCAATAACTAGCTTTCTTTTTTTACGGCTTACGTCTGCTTCGATCAGCATACGTTCAGCAGCCATCGTTGTCATACGCTCGTCCCAAAGCTTAACAGGAAAACCAAATGTATCTTCCAGCAGTTTTTTATAGCTTTCAGAAGCTTCCCCTCGGGGACCGATTGAATTATTCATGTTTTTCGGGTAGCCTACAACAAATTCTGTTACATTGTGTTCCTTTACAAGCTCATTGATACGTTCAATACCAAATTTACCTGCCGCTTCATCGATTTTTATCGTCTCGATTCCTTGCGCTGTCCACCCTAGCGCATCGCTAATTGCAACGCCGACTGTTTTCGAGCCGACGTCTAAACCCATAATTCTCATTTATCCGCCTCAGTATTCTTTCTAATATAAAATCTAACGAGCTCCTCTAAAATCTCGTCACGTTCAAGCTTGCGGATTAAATTACGTGCGTCCTGGTGGCGAGGGATGTATGCCGGGTCGCCAGATAATAAATACCCTACAATTTGATTTGTTGGATTATACCCTTTTTCCTCTAAAGCCGTATACACCTTCAGCATCACTTGCTTTACTTCTTGTTCCATGGATTCTTCTGGAAAACTGAATTTCATTGTTTTATCGAAAGAACTCAAGACCAGCACCTCGCTTTCAGCAATGAGGAGATGAATCACACTCTCCCATCTCCATTTATATCATTATAACTTATTCCTGCAAGCACTTCAAATATGCCAGTAGTAAAATTTAGATGTTTAGAAAGATTTTACATGTTCGTAAACAGCATTTAATGCTTCTTCCAGTTTGGCAGCATCTTTTGCACCGGCCATTGCCATATCCGGACGACCGCCGCCTTTACCGCCGCAAGCTTCAGCAACTTGCTTCACAATGTTCCCAGCGTGATAGTTTCCACCTACGATATCTTTCGTTACACCCGCGCATAACATTACTTTCTCGCCATCAACAGCCCCAAGAACAATAACGGCTGATTCCATTTTTCCTTTTAAATCATCCATCATCTGGCGTAATTGATTATTGTCTTTTGCTTCTACACGAGTAGCAAGTACTGTCACATCACCAATTTTTTGTGCTGCATCCAATACTGCGCCAGCTTGTGCATTTGCGATTTTTTGAGACAATGTATCATTTTCGCGTTGAAGTTCTTTGTAATCCGCTTGAAGTGTTGCAACACGAGTTGCCACGTCTTTAGCATTTGATTTTAAAAGGCCAGCTGCTTCATTTAAGATCGCTTCTTCTTCTTTGATTGCTTCATATGCCGCTTTTCCTGTAACAGCCTCGATACGGCGTGTACCTGCACCGATACCGCTTTCAGATACGATTTTGAAAATGCCGATTTCAGATGAACGGCTTACATGCAGTCCACCGCAAAGTTCAATCGAATAATCCGAAACAGCTACAACACGGACAACATCACCATATTTTTCACCGAACAGTGCCATTGCACCCATCGCTTTTGCAGAATCAATATCCATTTCCTGAATAACGACTTCGATATCTTCCCAAATTTTTTCGTTCACCGCACGCTCAACTTGCGCAAGTTCTTCTTTCGTTGCAGCGCCAAAGTGAGAGAAGTCAAAGCGTAAACGGTCCGGTCCTACATAAGAACCTGCTTGTGCTACATGGTCACCTAATACATCTTTTAATGCACGGTGCATTAAGTGTGTTGCTGTATGGTTTTTAAGGATTAATTTACGTTTTGCTTCATCTACTTTTGCAGTAGCCAAATCGCCGACATTCATTTCACCCGATTCTACTACAACAGTGTGCAATGGCTGGCCATTTGGTGCTTTTTGAACATCTTTTACGATAGCAGTGAATCCGTCTGCTTCAATGATACCTGTATCGGCAATTTGTCCACCCATTTCAGCATAGAACGGTGTTTCGGATAGAATAACCAACGCTTCTTCACCTTCAGAAGCAGTTGAAGTTTCTTGTCCGTTGACAACAATTGCAGCAACTTTTGCAGAAGCTTCAAATGCATCATAAATAAATGTAGACTGCTGTGTTAAATTTGACAGCACTTCGTTTTGTACTTGCATTGAATCCACATCAGCACGTGCATTACGAGCACGTTCACGCTGTTGTTCCATAGAAGTTTCAAAACCTTCATGGTCAACTGTCATGCCAACTTCTTCGGCATACTCTTCCGTTAACTCAATCGGGAAACCGAATGTATCATACAGACGGAATGCATCAGCACCAGGAATAACTGTTTCGCCTTTTGCTTTTTGGCTTTCTGCAACTTCGTTGAAAATTGCTAATCCACCATCAAGTGTTTCATGGAAGCGCACTTCTTCATTTTTAATAACACGTTGAATAAATGCTTCCTTTTCTTTTACTTGCGGATAGAAATCATGCATAATATCTCCAACAGTCGGCACTAATTCAAACATAAACGGCTTTTCAATGCCGATTTTCTTCGCATATCGAACAGCACGACGTAATAGACGACGCAATACATAGCCACGGCCTTCATTTGATGGCAATGCACCGTCCCCAATAGCAAATGCTACTGTACGGATATGGTCGGCAATTACTTTAAATGGTGTATTCACGTCTTCAGTTGATCCGAAAATTTCATTTAAATCCACTTCATGCGAACGTTTGTACGTACGGTTTGCAAACATTTCTGTTTTTTCAATGATTGGCATGAAAAGATCTGTATCAAAGTTTGTTGGTACGTTTTGTACTACAGAAACGATACGTTCAAGACCCATACCTGTATCAATGTTTTGCTTTGGAAGTGGTGTATATGTGCCATCCGGATTGTGGTTGAATTGAGAAAATACAAGGTTCCAAATTTCAAGGTAACGCTCATTTTCCCCGCCTGTGTACATTTCTTCCGCCGGTGCACCAACACCGTACTCTTCACCGCGATCATAGAAAATTTCAGAGTTTGGACCAGATGGACCTTCGCCGATATCCCAGAAGTTGCCTTCAAGTCGGATTAGGCGCTCTTTCGGTATCCCGATTTCATTGTGCCATACGTCATATGCTTCCTGATCTTCAGGGTGGATTGTTACCGATAACTTTTCAGGGTCGAAGCCCATCCATTTTGGATCTGTTAAAAACTCCCAAGCGTAATGAATCGATTCTTTTTTAAAGTAATCTCCGATAGAGAAGTTCCCTAACATTTCAAAGAATGTATGGTGACGTGCTGTTTTACCTACGTTTTCGATATCGTTTGTACGAATCGATTTTTGTGCGTTTGTAATACGCGGGTTATCAGGAATGATACGTCCATCAAAATACGGTTTTAATGTAGCCACTCCTGAGTTGATCCATAAAAGTGATGGGTCATTAATTGGAACTAATGGTGCCGATGGTTCAATATGATGCCCTTTTTCTTTAAAGAAATTCAAATAAAGACGTCGAATTTCAGAACCTGTCATAATTTTTGTTGTCATGATTTTTTTCCTCCTAATTTTTATTGAAGTCGATGAATTTTGGTACGAATTAATTACATCCTTCACGTAAATAAGTGCTTCGTTCACCGGAAATCCCAATGATCCGCTGAAGAAAACAAAAAAAGCCTTCATCCCGGTAAAGGGACGAAGACTATTATTTCGTGGTACCACCCTAATTTATAATGCGCAATGCATTATATCTCAAGTGCTTGTAACGTAAGCAAACGGCAGTGATTAGCTGCACTCTGGAGTAGCTTTCAGTATTTATTCGGGGAGATTTTTTCAGCCGGGAAATCTCTTTCTGCTCACGAAATTCATACGTACTTGTTCCATCATCGTTTTCATTTTATTATGCTCTTCATTATAAAAAATAGACACCGTGCTGTCAATCGGCATTCCTTAATAATTAAAACGTTTTTTCGTCAGTAAAATTAAAAGGATTGCAGGCACTGTACAAATGATCATTCCTAAGAACGCCAGACCTGGCTCGATTTCATAAAGTGCACCACCTAATAATGTAAGAATCGCTGCACTTAAACTCATTGCAAGTGCCGAATAAATCCCCTGTGCATTTGGGATCTGCTCCTGTGGTAAAGCTTTTGAAATATAGCGGATAAAGGCATAATGCGCCATCGCAAATGACAGAGCGTGAAGTGCCTGAGATATGATAAACATCGGCATATTCGGAAATGCGTAAACTAAAATCCAACGAACGCTCGAGCCAATTGCCGCAACAAGCAATAATGAAGAAGGTTTCCATTTTGTTAAAATTGTATCGGCCTTGAAAAAATAAAGAACTTCAAATATTACTGCGACATTTAAAATCATGCCGATATAAAACGGATTGACATTCAGATCCTGTAAATAAATATAGCCATAGTTATAGTACGATGCATGTGCCCCCTGAAGTAAAATGACGACAAACAATACGATGATAAAGCTTTTCACTTCAAATAGACCCTTCATTGAGAGCGTTTTTCCATCCTCTTTTACAGGCACTATACTTAAAACTTGAGGTGCAGGCATGAATTGAATGATGAGCAATGCCGTTAAACCTAAAATCATCATCCATAAGATCATTTGCTCCCCGTACATCCCGCTGATCATACTGATGATTAATACAGCGACGACAAACCCGAAAGATCCTAACGAACGCGCTTTCCCATAATGTATGGTTCCATGTTGCATTAATGTGGAAGCACTGCTCTCAACAGCCGGTAATAAAGCCGGGTAAAAAGCACTGAACAGTAACGTCATTAAAAATAAGCCGCCGAATGAATTGATCGGTATGTATAGCAGCGTCACAATTAATGAACTTGCAGTAAAAAAGATCAGCACATTTTTGTTGCTCATTACTTTAGAAACAAACGGGAAAATAAACATCGTCGAGATGGCCCGTGCAACCAGTCCAAAGCCCATTATAATGCTCGCTTCCGAAACCGTAAGCCCTTTATCATTAATAAGCCAACCTGTCCAGTATGGCAGGAAAATACCCCATGTAATAAAGAACATAAAGAAGTTTTTCGCGAGCCAACGCTGATTATTCATAGTCTTCATCCTTTTTCTTTTTTATTAAGTTGAATATTAACATGAGAAATACTACAATAATGTGAGAAATCTCATATTTAATTGGAAGGAGTTGCTTTATAATTTGAGAAAGTTACCAATAGATGAAAGTCTCTCATATATCGAACAATACCCGATTTCCCAATATTTTTCTTTTGATATTGTTCCATTTATCCATGTGTATGAATTCGATAAAGGCGAATTTATTTTCCATGAGCATTCCTTCCCTGACTATTTGTATTACATGGTTGAAGGGAAAGCTAAATTATATATTACCCATAAAAACGGGAAAATTTCTCTTATCGATTTTATTACAGCCCCAACATTCATGGGCGAAATGGAACTGTTAAATGCCGAACGCTATTCAAAAGGCATTCAAACTTTATCAAAGTCAGTATGTTTTGCGATTTCCATTCAGGAAGTGAAGGAAAAATTATTGGCAGATCCTGTGTTTCTGAAAATGCTCTGTATTTTTTTAAGTCACAAAGCAACGACAGCCACAGCAAAATATACACAAAACCAGGCCTATCCGTTGGAAAACCGATTAGCCTCATTCATTCTACTATCATCGGATCAACAATTCTATAAAGAAAAACATACAGAAGTATGTGATTACTTAGGTGTATCGTATCGCCACCTGTTATTTGTCCTAGCACAATTTAGTGAAGCCGGCTATATAACGAAACAAAATCGCGGGTATGTACTGAAGAATCGGTCTGAACTGGAAAAACTCGCATCAGAAATTACGTATTAAAAAAGACTGCGCTAAAATATTTTTAGCACAGTCTCTTGAACACTGAAAGATTTTAAATAAACATACCAGCAATTGCAGCTGATAGTAATGATGCTAATGTACCTGCAGCAACCGCTTTAATCGCAAGCTTTGCAATCATTGGACGTTTATCCGGTGCCATACCACCTAAACCACCGATTAAAATACCCATTGAGCTTAAGTTTGCAAAACCACAAAGTGCAAACGAAATAATAATGGCTGTTTTGTCAGAAAGCTCGCCGATAACCGGTCCGAAGTTAGAGTAGGCAACAAATTCATTTAAGATTAATTTTTGACCGATAAATGAACCTGCACGTACTGCCTCGTCCCAAGGTACACCGATTAAAAATGCTAATGGAGCAAATACATAACCTAATAAACCTTCAAGTGTTACATTTTCAAAACCGAATAATCCTGTAATACCACCTAAAATACCGTTTAATAAGGCAATTAATGCGATGAAACTTAATAGCATTGCTCCAACATTTACTGCTAATTTCAATCCGTCAGATGCACCTACTGCAGCTGCATCAATAACATTTGTCGCTTCAGAATTACGCTCTAATTTAAAGTCATCTTCATTTACTTCTTCTGTTTCAGGAATCATTAATTTCGCCATTACAAGTCCAGCTGGAGCAGCCATGAAACTTGCCGCCAGTAAGTATTCAAGTGGAACACCTAATAACGAATAACCGATTAATACTGAACCTGAAACTGATGCAAGTCCACCTGTCATAACTGCGAACATTTGCGATTTCGTCATTTTATTTAAAAATGGACGAATTACAAGCGGTGCTTCTGTTTGTCCAACGAAAATATTGGCAGCAGCATTTACTGATTCCGCTTTTGTTGTACCTAATACTTTTGATAAGAATCCACCAATAATCTTAATGACAAATTGCATAATTCCCAAGTAATAAAGGACAGAGATTAAAGATGAGAAGAAAATAATAATTGTTAAAACGCTCATCGCGAATACAAATCCAACATTATCTGGATTTGCTAAACCGCCGAATACGAAGTTAATCCCTTCGTTGGCATAACCAATCAGCTTCTGAACACCTTCAGAAAGTTGCATAAGCTTCTCGCGGCCGAAAGACCACTTTAATACGATAAATGCAAAAATCAACTGGACAACTAATCCTGAAATAATAATTCTCCATTGAATTGCTTTACGGTTATTAGATAACCCTATGGCAATCGCTACAACTCCCAGAATACCTATGATTCCCCATACGAAATCCATGTATGTGCACCTCTTCTTTTAGTTTTGAAAACCTTTTCATTTTGTAATATTTGACATCAAACTTCGGATGTCATATAAGTTTTTTTTCATACTAACATATCCAGCAAACTAATATTAATTAATAGTTTCTTTCAAAATTTCTGATTTTTCCGCAAAAAGTTATCATTATTTTATTATGCCCTGTTTTGTTTCAAACTTTTATTATAATTAAAACATTTTCCCTCTACCTTTGATCATAAACACAGCATTTTATAAATTTGTCCAAAATTGTACTTTTCCATAAGCAATAAAAAACTAGTCATTTCCATTCAAACATGAACGAAAATGACTAGTTCTATTCTTCATTGAAGTCATATGGTGAAATATTCGCCATACCAATTAAAGGATGAATATAAGGTGCTGTTTCTGCCGTTAAGTGATTTGGCAGAGATTCACCGATTTTATGCGAATCCGACACATTCAAGAGTCCAAGCTGCTCTGTTGAAGAGTTTTGTTTCACTCCTTTAACGGACGCTTTTTTCTCTTCTATTTCCGGTGACTCTTCTGTCTTTTCTTCAGTGATAAATTCCTGATTTAGTCGTGCCTTTAATGTTGTTAAACGGGTTAAATCATCTGTTTTTGCTAAACCGTTCGCTAATACATCCGGCTCACCACATAAAATTAAAAAGTTTTTAGCACGTGTAATACCGGTATAAAGTAAATTTCTTCGAAGCATTTTTGAATAACCTCGGACAATCGGCATAATGACTGTTTGAAATTCCGAACCTTGTGATTTATGGATCGAACAGCAATAGGCCAATGTTATCTGATTTAAATCAGCACGCTGATATGTCACTTCGATTCCATCATAGCTGACGATAAGCAAATCCTGCTTTTCCACTGTTTCCTTTGCACGGATTATAGAAATCACTTCACCCATATCTCCGTTGAATACATTATTATCCGGTTGATTCACTAATTGCAGCACTTTGTCCCCGATACGGTAAATCGTATCACCGAAAACCAGTTCTTTTCTTGTCCCATCATTTGGATTAACAAGCTGCTGAATTTCTTTATTTAAATTATCGATGCCTGCAGGACCTTTGTACATCGGCGCCAATACTTGAATATCTCGAATTGCCTGACCTTTTGCAAGCGCACCTTTTACAATTTGAGTGACAACGCTCGTTACTTGTCCTGCTCCTGCCTGAATAAACGAGCGGTCCGTTGTTTTGGCAGTCAACGTATCCGGGACTTTGCCCTTTTTAATTTGATGGGCCATTTCGATAATTGTAGATCCTTCAGCCTGACGGTAAATATCCGTTAATTCAACGGTCGGAATTTGCTTGGATGCAAGCAAATCCTTTAATACTTGTCCTGGTCCAACAGGTGGTAACTGATCCTGGTCTCCTACAAAAACGACCTGTACATCTTCATGCAGCGCTTTTAAAAGCTGATGTGCCAGCCATGTATCCACCATTGACATTTCATCGATAATGATGAGTCGTCCTACAACTTCACGCTCTGTTTCTTCATCCTTTTCCTGCCCATTAAAACCTAATAAACGGTGTATTGTCATTGCAGGTAAGCCAGTCGATTCTGCCAACCTTTTTGCTGCACGTCCTGTAGGTGCTGCAAGGACAATCGGAAACGGTTCCTCTTTTTCGGCATATGTCTTAGGATTTAATGATAACCCGTGAAGCTCAGCATATACCTCGACCAAACCTCGGACAACGGTCGTTTTTCCCGTCCCCGGTCCGCCTGTTAAAATCATCACCGCGGAATTGATCGCCGTTTCAATCGCCTGTGCCTGTGTTGGCGCATATGTCACATCATACTGTTCTTCAATATCACCAATCGCTTTTCGGATTTCATCTTTCGAGAAACTTTCGGCTATTTTATTTTTTTCTTTCAGTTCATTAATTTTACTTGCAATGCCCACTTCACTAAAATAAAGTGACGGCAAGTACATGCGTGTTTCTTCACCGCATATTTTCGATTCCTCACGCATTTCGATAGCCGCTTTTGAAATCGCATCATATGGAATTTCAATGCGCTGACTTTGTTCAAGTATGTCTTTCACCATCGGAAGCACCATTTCCGCATCCAGATAAACATGTCCATCTGATAATGCTGCATTTGTCAGTACATGAAAAATGGCTGCTTTTATTCGATCCGGATGATTCCCTGTTATCCCCAGTTTCGCACCAAGTTCATCTGCACGTATAAATCCGACCCCTTCTACTTCCTCAATCAAACGGTAAGGATTTTCTGTCAGCAGCGAAATTGTTTCTTCACGATATGCCTGATAAATTTTCATTCCTAGCTGTGCCCCGAAGCCCCAATCATTCAGCCGCACCATCACCCGTTCCAGTCCAAGGTTTTCCTCGATCGTTTGGCGAATATGTAATTTCTTTTCAGCAGATAAACGGGGTACTGCATCAAGTGCTGAAGGATCTTCCAGTATTTTCGTAAGGGCATCCATTCCAAGCTTTTCTACGATTGTCTCCGCCGTTTTTCTGCCGACCCCTGTAAATAAGTCACTTGATAAATAATGGACGATCCCCTGCTCTGTTGTCGGCACTTCTTTTTCAAACGTGTCAATCTGAAACTGCATCCCGTATTTCGGATGACTTTTTAACTGTCCTGTAAAGCGGTACTGTTCGTCATTTACTAATTGAGGAAAATAGCCGACAATGATGATCTCTTTCTCGTCATACTGAATATTTGTTTCTTGAATTTTGACACGAACAATGGAGTACATATTCGTTGCATTATGAAAAATTGTTACAATTGGTCGACCTAAAATAAAAAGCTTATTTACGTCAAACAAATTTAGATTTTCCGCCATTTTCATGCCACGCTTTCTAATAAATTGTAAGCCCATTTTATCATACCGATTAAAGCCTGTCCTACAATAATGCAAACAAGCCATTACGTCTGATTTTTCTATTAATTTAGCTCACTAAAATGTTATGATACATATAGAATGTAAGAGAAAGTAGTGATGAACATGAATTTTAGACCTTGTATTGATTTACACGACGGAAAAGTAAAGCAAATTGTCGGAAGCACGCTTGGCTATGACAATAAAAAAGTGGTTGAAAATTTCACTTCTGACCAGGATGCCTCGTATTACGCTTCATTATTTCTGCAAAACAAACTGACAGGCGGACATGTCATTATGCTTGGTCCTGGCAATGAAGAAGCGGCGATTTCTGCATTGCAGGCTTATCCGAACGGTCTTCAATTAGGCGGCGGTATTACAGTCGACAATGCACAGAAATATATCGATGCAGGTGCTTCGCATGTCATTGTGACATCCTATATTTTTCATGATGGGCAGCTTGATATGGATCGCCTGCAGCAATTGGTTAAAACAATCGGCAAAGAAAAACTTGTCCTTGATTTGAGCTGTCGAAAACGTGATGGTAAATGGTATGTTGTAACAGACAAATGGACAAAATTCAGCGACTTCGAAGTAAATGCGCAGTCGATTAAGGAAATTGAAGAATATTGTGATGAACTGCTCATCCATGCGGTTGATGTGGAAGGAAAACGCAATGGTATGCAGGAAGATTTAGTACGTGATTTAGCTGAATGGACATCGATTCCGACAACGTATGCTGGAGGCGTACGTTCAATTGATGATTTAAAAAAATTCGAATCACTTTCTAATGGTAAATTACACGTAACAATCGGCAGCGCCCTTTCTATCTTCGGCGGTGACCTGGACTTCCAAACAGTAGTGAATTATTGCGAAGGTATTGAATAGCCAGAACGGATATAAAAATTTTAAGAAATACCATAAGAAACAACACTAAAAACCCATTTTTCGTCAGAGAAAAATGGGCCTTTATTTTATCACGCTTCTTTTTACATATTGAACATGAGACGTTTTGCGATCATCTGGAACTCTTCCGGACCGATTCCCGGTGCAAACTCTTCCGGTAATTCATCTAGATCCGGCATCTTTGCACCTTTTGGCGTTCCCTCTTCTACAATGAGCGGTGCATTCGTCAATGGATGCGGCCCTTTCCAGATTTTATTTATATCCTGATAATCCCCTACGTAATTCCACGTAAATAATACATTTCCATAGCCGCGCTCTTCATATTTTCTCGCGTGGTCAAATACATGGTTATCAAGGCTAGGAATCGGAAGCATCCTTGTTACATCCACACCAGTCGCCATTTCCAGCGCTTTTGCATAGGCAACAACATGTGTCCCGCCGCGCACCAGTAAATAGCCAATCATTTCACGGGCTGTCGGATGATCCGTCATTTCATAAACACGCATTTTATGTGTCCTCGCGCCGCACTCCAGGAAGAAATTATGCAGTAAATCGAGCACGAGATTTCCGCTGGAAAATACGTATTCCCCATTCCAAGGTTTCCCCATCGAATCGACAGGCAAAGCTGTCTGCGCAGAAGCGATAAAGCTCTGCGTATTGCGCATATTTTTGGCGTTCATCATCGGTCCCAGATTTGGGTTCCCGGAAAACGTCGTATCTTTGCCGAGTAAATTGATTGTCGTCGCTACAAGTTCCACATGCCCAAACTCTTCTGCTGTAATACTCGCAACTAAATCATAAAAAGGCTTTAATTTCTTTTTTCCACGGAAATTGAATGACTGATACATATAGTTATTCAAAGTCGACATTTCGCCAAACTTTCCGCCTAATAATTCCTGTACCGCACTTGCAGCGTTTGCGTCTCCATATTCAACCTGTGGTAAATCTATAAGTAATCGATTGACGCGTTGAAACAATAAAGCACCCCCTAATTGTCATAGTAAGCTTATGACGATTTGGGAGTGCGTAGACCACATTCATTTCATTTTTTTAAAAATGGCATAATCCAAACTATTTTGTCGATACGGATATAAAACGGCGTTTGGCACACATCAAGTACAATATAGTCCGGACAGATTGCGGCCAATATCCCTTGCTGAACACGATTTCCCTCTTGCTGGACGGCAACCATCTGCCCTAAATAGTTTTGGATCGCTTCAAGCCAGTACGCGTTTGGATATGTGTTCATTTGAACCAAAAAATCACTCCTTTGTATGCATACTGTACAATATGCGAAATAGGAGTGATCCGTTCATCGATTATTTGGCTTTAGACTCAATTGTAATCGTTACAGGACCATCATTAATGAGTGCAACATCCATCATCGCACCGAAAACACCTGTTTCAACATGCAGTCCATTCGCTTTTAATTGTTCATTGAATGCTTCCCATAATGGCTTTGCCTGTTCAGGTCTTGCCGCTTCCACAAAACTGGGCCGCTTCCCTTTGCGAGTATCCGCATAAAGGGTAAATTGGGAGATTGATAAAATATCGCCGCCTGCATCAGCAATGGAACGATTCATCTTGCCGTCCTCATCTTCCCAAATACGCAAGTCGGTAATTTTTTTCGCTACATATTTGATATCTTCTTCTGTATCGCTATGTGTAATGCCGACAAGCAGCACATAGCCTTTTTGAATGGCACCTGTTACTTGTCCATCGACTGTAACAGAGGCCTGTTTTGAACGTTGTAATATTACGCGCATCTTTTCCCCTACTATCTATTAATTAATTACACGCTGAACGGAGTAAATATCCGGAAGCTGTTTAATTTTTTCGACAACACGATGTAGTCCTGAAATATTGGTAATAGCAATCGTTAAATGAATCGTGGCAATTTTTTCACGATCCGCACGACCTGTAACTGCCAAAATATTTGTTTTCGCTTCACTGACAGCATGCATGACATCATTTAAAATACCTGGACGGTCGAATGCCGAAATCTCGATATCCACCGGGTAGTCTTTACGGATTTGTGTGCCGTCATTTTCCCATTCTACTTCAATAAGACGCTCCACGTTTCCATCTTCCTGGATATTCGGACAATCTGCACGGTGTACTGAAACACCGCGGCCTTTCGTAATAAAGCCGACAATATCATCACCCGGTACCGGTGTACAGCAACGTGATAAACGGATTAATAAATTATCAATTCCTTTTACAATAACACCTGATTCCGTTCGCTTTTTCGGTGTCGGATTGTTCATGCTTTTAACGATTTTTTCAAGCGCTTCTTCCTGTTCACGCTCTTTGCGCATTTTTTCAGCAAGACGATTGACGATTTGCTGAGCCGTAATTCCGCCTACGCCTACAGCCGCATATAAATCATCTTCATGTGTATAGTTGAATTTTCCAATCACACGTTTAATATTTTCTGTTGTTAAGACTTCCTTCATATCAAACTCTTGAGCCTTAATTTCTTTTTCAACGAGTTCCTTTCCTTTTACAACACTTTCTTCACGCACATGCTTTTTGAAAAATTGCTTGATTTTATTTTTTGCCTGCGAACTTTGTGCAATTTTAATCCAGTCTCGGCTCGGGCCGAATGATTGTTTCGATGTTAATACTTCAACAATATCGCCTGTTTTTAAAGGCGTATCAAGCGGTACCATTTTACCGTTTACTTTTGCTCCAATTGTTTTATTCCCGACTTCCGAGTGTACGCGGTAAGCAAAGTCAATCGGTACAGAACCGGATGGAAGCTCAATAACGTCCCCTTTTGGCGAGAAGACATATACCATGTCCGAGAATAAATCGAATTTCAACGATTCCATAAACTCAGCAGCATTTGATGATTCATTTTGGAACTCGAGAATTTCACGGAACCAAGTCAGCTTCTGGTCAATTGTTTCTGCATTTTGTTCTACGGTTTTACCTTCTTTATAAGCCCAGTGTGCCGCGATACCGAACTCTGCTATTTTGTGCATATCCTTTGTTCGGATCTGCACCTCAAGCGGATCCCCATATGGTCCGATAACAGTTGTATGCAGGGATTGGTACAGATTTTGCTTTGGCATCGCAATATAATCTTTAAAGCGTCCCGGCATTGGCTTCCATAATGTATGGATAATACCGATTACCGCGTAGCAATCTTTAATACTATCAACTAAAATACGTACCGCCAGTAGATCATAAATTTCATTAAACTGCTTTTTTTGAAGTACCATTTTGCGGTAAATACTGTATAAATGTTTCGGACGGCCAAAAATATCCGCTTCAATTTCCACTTCTTTCAGCTGGGAATTGATTTCGTCCATTACGTTATCCAAATAAGCTTCACGTTCATCACGCTTTTTCTTCATCAAGCTGACGATCCGGTAATACTGCTGCGGATTTAAATAGCGTAATGCCGTATCCTCCAGCTCCCATTTCACTTTCGAAATCCCTAATCTGTGCGCTAATGGTGCGAAAATTTCCAGTGTTTCCTGAGAAATACGACGTTGTTTTTCAGCCGGTAAATGCTTTAATGTCCGCATATTATGCAGGCGGTCCGCCAGCTTAATTAAAATTACTCGGATATCCTGAGCCATCGCAACGAACATTTTCCGGTGGTTTTCAGCTTGCTGTTCTTCTTTTGACATATATTTAATTTTCCCAAGCTTTGTTACCCCGTCCACAAGCTTGGCTACTTCTTCGCTAAATTCATTTACTAGATCTTCGCGTGTCACTTCCGTATCTTCCACGACATCATGCAAAAATCCTGCTGCTACTGTTTCAGGATCCATCTGCAGCTCAGCCAAAATCCCCGCCACTTGTACCGGGTGAATAATATATGGTTCTCCAGAGCTGCGGAACTGCTCTTTATGTGCTTCTTTCGCTACCTCAAATGCTTTAACAACAAAGGTAACATGTTCTTCGTTCATATAAGATTTGACGAGCTCGAAAACATCTTCGGGCGCCAATATTTGTTCTTTCGCCATTATGAGTCCACCTGTTCTTTCTATTTTCGCTTTAAGTATAAGTTCAATTGTATAAAATATATCTACTAAATGTAAAGGCACGTGGGCATTTAGTTTTGCAGAAAGTCGAAATTTGTAGAATTATTGAACAGCTTCTAGTAGATACTTCATTGAAAAAAACTATCCCGCAAAGTTTATACGGGATAGTTCTGTGGATTAATATTGAATTAAAGTTTTAATTGGAATATTGTTGATTTTGTTGCGGCCATTCAATTCTGTAAGCTCGATAATGAATGCTGCACCTACTACTTCGCCGCCTAATTGCTCGATTAAACGAACAGTTGCTTCTACTGTACCGCCTGTTGCAAGCAAATCATCACAGATTAAAACTTTTTGACCTGGTTTTACTGCATCTTTGTGCATTGTTAACGTGTCTGTACCGTATTCTAATCCATAATCTGCAGAAATTACTTCACGTGGAAGCTTTCCTGGTTTACGAACTGGTGCGAAACCGATTTCTAATGCATAGGCAACCGGACATCCAATAATAAATCCACGTGCTTCAGGACCTACGATGATTTCAGCGCCAACTTCTTTTGCATATTTTACAATTTCATCAGTCGCATATTTATATGCCGGACCATTATCCATGATTGTTGTAATATCTTTAAAGCTGATGCCCTCTTTCGGCCAATTTTCAACTGTTGTTACGTACTGTTTTAAATCCATTCTTCCTATGTCCTCCTCAAGAACTCAATCGTTCATTAAACCATTGCTTAAGTTCACTGTATGTTGCATATAACAGCTTCTGCTCAAGTTCAATCTGTTGTGAACGCAATTTATATGACGGTGCTTCGGATAATGCTTTTTTCGGTGCATTTTCGTTTACTGTCGTCAAACCATTCTCTATTGTAACAAATCCTAGCTCAAAAAACACTTTTGTCATAAATTTAATTACTTCTATATTTAGTCCGATATGTTCGGATAATTGTCGAATATGTTGTTTCAAGTTAAAATCCGGACGTTTTTTCAGGAATCCGTAATACCATTTAAAGTGTTCCCTTGTCGGCATTCCATTAAAATATGCAGGTTGATCGGTATATAAATGTGCATAGATTCGTTCAATTTGTACATCTTGCAGTAGTTTCTCCAATGTGGATACATTTTCCGGCAAATCGAGTAATACGATATTTCTGTGTAATTTTTCGGCTTCTGTCCCACCTGTAAAATATATTATTTCTTTCGGAATTTCCTGTTCAAAATGTAACTTTGTCTGTTCGGAAAAAGCAATAAAATCCGTTTTTTCCACGTTAATTTTTGCAAGCCAGTTTGATGTCTTGCTTTTCCCTCGGTAATCATATAGCTGCCATTCATTAACCCGGACATCCTGAATCATGAATTGCGGTTTTTTATTGCCCTGCCATTCATTGATTTGCAAATCCCCAACTAATGATAGAGCAACTCCATATGATATCTCATCATGTAAAGTCCCTTTGTTGAATCCAATTGCATCAAGGGAGCGATACGGATCTTCCAACTCCATCTTCAGATGATTTTCGCCGGAACCAATTTTGCGCATCGATTTTACTTTTACATCCTGAATGCCAAAAACCGGCTTCGGAAATTCTGTGCCAAATGGCGCCAATTGCCGCAGTTCTTCAATCGCATCAACAGTAATTTCACTTAGCTCTATCGGCACATCAATCTGCATCTTTTGTACAAGCTGTTCTTCGGTTAAACAATGTCTGGCCTGTTCATTTAAACGTGTACGCAATGATTCCACATGCTCAATCGGTAATGTCATCCCTGCCGCCATTGGATGTCCGCCAAAATGCGGTAAAATATCACGGTTTTTCGCCAACTCATTATACAGATGGAACCCTTCAATACTTCTCGCGGAACCTTTCGCAATTGCTTTTTCATGATTAATTGAAAGAACGATTGTCGGACGGTAATATTTTTCAACTAATCTCGATGCAACAATCCCGACAACACCTGGATTCCAGCCTTCCCCTGCTACGACTAGAACAAGGGAATCTTTTAATGAAGCATCATCATCAATCATAGCCATTGCTTCATTTGTAATGTCTTCCACAATTTTTTTCCGTTCAGTATTTTTATCATTCAATTGGGTAGCCAGTGTATTTGCCTGAAGCGGGTCTTCGCTCATTAAAAAGTGTACTCCCGGTTCGGCACTGCCTAGTCGTCCGATTGCATTCAGGCGGGGGCCAAAATAAAAGCCAACAGTTTCTTCATTGATGTCTTTCTTGTTTGCCCCTGATGCATCGCAAATGGCCTTTACCCAAGGATTTGGAGACTGCTTTAACGCCTGTAAACCGCGCTGTACTAAATAGCGGTTTTCGCCAACGAGTGGCACTAAATCGGCAATCGTCCCTACTGCCACATATTCAAATAGATGATCAGGCAACTCGCCGTACAATGCATGTGCCAATTTAAAGGCTACCCCTACGCCTGCGAGTTCTCCAAACGGATAATGACCTTCTGGCACACGCGGATGGATGATGACGTTGGCATCCGGTAAAATATCACCGGCTTCATGGTGATCGGTAATAATCACATCCATACCAAGCTCTCTTGCCATTTTTACTTGTTCAATCCCGCTTATCCCATTATCGACCGTAATAATTAAATTTACGCCATCTTCATATGCTTTTTTGAAAAGTTCTTCGTTCGGTCCATATCCATGAATAAAACGATCCGGAATAACAAAACTGACATCTGCCCCCAGATCAAGTAAAGCATTGAGCAGCACAGTTGTACTTGTAATACCATCTGCGTCGTAATCACCGTATACGAGAATCTTTTCACCGTTATCCAATGCTTGTTCAATACGCATAACCGCGTCTTCCATTCCAGCCATTAGAAACGGATCATGATACTGGGTTTCATCAATTTTCAGAAATGGCTTTGCTTGTTCTATCGATATGCAGCCACGGGCAATTAAAATTTTTGCTGCGATCGTTGAAATATTCAGCTGTTCACTAAATTGTTTTACAAGTTGCTCATCTTGCTTTGTTATTGTCCATAATTTTTGTGACTGTATCATATATATTCACTTCCTCACGCAGTTCATTATAACGGAAATCTATTGTGTTTCCCAAAGTTTCTTCCGATATTAATAGAAAAATTGATATGTAATTTCAGGAAGAGTGTTTATTAAAATAGATACATTACATTGTTATCAAACGGTTTCTTTACCGAATATGCTAAACAATTAAAATAGCTATTTGAAACGTTTTTTGCGTTTCAGATAGCTACTAATGGTAAGCATCACTTTTTGTTTACTTTTTCGGCATTTCATCATTATCCGGAATTTCTTCAGTTACAAATGCGGAAGCACCCCGTTCACGAAGCTCGTTTTTCAATCGGACAATCTCAGCATCCTTTTCATTAATCAGTACGTGTGCAGCTTCAAGATCTTTTCGAACTGCTTTCGTTTGCCTTTTCCCTCCGTACATACGGAATGCCGAAAAACAAAAACTGATGATAAAACCGATTAATACTGACCCTAAAATAACTAATATCAATGGCCAGCGTGCTTCTCCAAAGACATAATTCACCTGCACACTATCCACATTGACTGTAGCAAAAATGGCAATTATTATAGCAAAAATGAGTCCAACTACCAATGTCCATTGAATTTTCATATGAGGCTCCTCTCACGCTTTAGTTAAGAAATTTATTCCTTTTTTTGAAAAAGGGTAAACAAAAAACCGCGTAATTTGCAAAATGCAATTACGCGGTTTAATATTTTTAAACTTGTGGCTCGTCTGAACCCCATTGTTTTTTCTCTTTTTTCACAACAGAAGTACCTTTTTTGTCCATTTCACGGCATTTCAGTGAATACCAAACTTGTGCCGCAATACAGATTGAAGAGTAAATCCCTGTAACTAGCCCGATCAATAAAGCGATTGAGAAGTTTTGAATTGATGGAGCACCTAGGAAAATCAATGCTATAACTACTACAATAACCGTCAATACTGTATTCACGGAACGTCCCATAGTTTGACGAAGAGATTTGTTGACGATCAACGCAAGCTCTTCTTTCGTCGTAATTTTTTCGTGACGGTCAATATTTTCACGGATCCGGTCAAACGTGACAATTGTATCGTTAATCGAATAACCGACAATTGTTAATACCGCAGCGATAAACGTAATATCTACCTCTAGACGCAGCATACTGAAAATAACAATAATGAAGAATACATCATGTAGTAATGAAACAATCGCCCCAAGACCCATACGCCATTCAAAGCGGATCGCCACATAAATAATGATACCGAGTGCCGCAAGCGCCAATGCATACATTGCATTTTTCGCCAGTTCTTTTCCGACTGTATCCGATACTGTACTTAAGCTTGGCTCATGTCCGTATTTTTCGTTTACCTGCCCTTTAAAATCAAGTACTTCTTGTTGAGAGAAGTCATCTTTATATCGCATTACAGCGATTGTCTGATTATCGCCTGAAATAACAACATCCTCGTTAGCAAAACCGATTTCATCCAGATAATTCTTAACTTCTTCTTGTACTAGTGCTGTATCCGATTTAATCTCTACACGTGTACCACTTGAGAAATCGATCCCTAAATTCAGTTTGAATACACCTAGCACAACAATACCTGCAACTAAAATGATTGTAGATATCGCATAGAACTTTTTACGGTTTCCAACGAAGTCCAATTTATCAAATTTCGTTGTTAAATCCAATGAAGTGATTCCTTCATCAAGTGAATGTTGTTTCGATCTGCTAATTCCGAACCATGCCGGATTATTGAAATAGCCGCTGTTTACAAGAAGCCCCTGCAATATACGGGAACCCCATACAGCTGTTACAAATGATAGTAAAATCGAAATAATTAATGTTGTAGCGAAACCTTTAACAGAACTTGTCCCGTAGTAGAATAATACGACAGCAGCAAGTAGAGTTGTCAATTGCGCATCAATGATTGCTGATAGTGATTGTTTTGAACCTAATTTGAATGCATCTTTTACAGAATGGCCAACACGTAGTTCTTCACGAATACGCTCGGCAGTTAAAATATTTGCATCAACGGCCATCCCGATCCCTAATACGATCGCGGCAATACCCGGTAATGTTAATACAGCATTGATACCGTTAAAGACGATTAACACTAAATATGTGAATACCGATAAAGTAATAATTGAGATAAACCCTGGTAAACGGTAGTAAAGCAGCATGAACAGGAAGATTAGCAGTACGCCGACTACTCCTGCGAATACTGTATCATTTAAAGCATCTTCACCGAATTGTGCCCCAACCGATGTTGAATAAATCTCCGTTAACTTAACAGGTAATGAACCTGCATTAAGTATAGATGCAAAGTTTTTCGTTTCATCTACTGTGAAGTTACCAGAAATCATAACATCTGTAGTATTTAACACTTGTGTAACAGATGCCGCAGAAACAAATTTTTGCTTTTCAGGAGGCTTTTTGCTTTCTTCAGCGTAAGAATCTACGCCCTCTTCAAAGTCCAGCCAAACAACTAATAAGTTATTCGGTGCGCCCATGCTCATGACTTTTTGCGTCACTTCTGCGAATTTCGCTGCGTCTTTCAATGTTAAAGTTACAATTGGTTGGTTTTGCTGATCAAATGAAGGCGCTGCGCCACCTTCCTTTAAATCTGTCCCATCGAGTAAAATATTATCATTTACGTCACGGAAAGTTAAATTCGCTGTACTCGATAATAGCTCACGAGCAGAATCCTGATCCGCTAAACCTGCAAGCTGTACACGAATTCGGTCTTCCCCTTCAATTTGAATGCTTGGTTCACTAACCCCGAATTCATTAATACGATTATCTAATGCCGTAGTCGTATCTGCCAATACATCTTGGGTAATCTTTTGTCCATCAACAAGTGATTCCACTTCATAAAGTACTTCAAATCCACCTTGAAGGTCCAATCCAAGTTTTACATCGTTTAAAACCTTCTCTACCGTTGTGCCCATCCCTGTAAATAGCAATGCTACGACAAGAACGAACGTAATGATACGGTTTGCTAATTTCATTAAAAAATCCTCCTCAATATCACACAAAAAGCGGTGTGATGTAAAACGTAAAAATTACCTTCCACAAACTATGTATTCATTTCAATAATTTTCTGAATCACTTTTCAAAAATAACATTCCGATAGTTTGAAAAGCACAACACTCTCATTATGAAACAGCTTATGGAAACTGTCAAATTATTACTAGATAATTTATTATATTATTCTTATTTTTCCCTACTCTTTAAGCACATGGAACAAACCTTGCAGCTCTTCATTGGAAAGCTTTAAGTTTAATTCATTGCGCTTAAAATCCTTTATTTGCATATAGCTTAGCACTTCCGAAGCAGTAGCACGGAAAATGCCGGCTGTCAGCTCATGCAATCGCATATTTTGCACATCTCTTTTGCGCCACACCTTATCAATGCAATATTTCCATAAATCCTGTTCTGTTATCGAATCATATCCATAGTAATGGAATTCCTCGATTTTGTTCGTCAATATAAGCTGTACCTTTTCGTAAAGGCTGAAAAATGGAATTTGCATGTCGATCACTCCTGAACTTAGGTTTTAACTGCGATTACTACTGCATACTTTATTGTATATGAATGAAATTAAATTGAGAAGGGAGAAAGTAGAAGTTATTTGGGCTCATTTCTAAAAGGAACATTATTTTTAATGTTTGTTATATTTATTTCAAAATGTCTTGGGTTTATGTACAGAATGCAGTTTATGCGTATTGCCGGGGAGGAAGCGGTCGGGCTTTATATGACGGCTTATCCGACATTTATATTTTTCATTTCGCTTATTCAATTAGGTATTCCGATTGCCATTTCCAAGCTGATTGCAGAATACCATGCGAAAAAGAAAACGGAACATGTCACATCCGTAATGAAAACGGCAATCAAAATTTCGGCTATTTCAATTATTTTATTTAGCCCATTCATTTATTTTGCTATTCCGTATATCGCAAAAGTGCTTTTACATAATGAAAACCTTATTTTCACTCTTTATATTAGCCTTTTCACAATTCCGATCGTAATCTTTTCAAGTTTAATAAAAGCATATTTGCAAGGTTTAGCAAAAATCGCACCAACTGCATGGGCACAGCTTCTTGAGCAGCTTGTACGGATTGGTCTCATTGTTGTATTGTTACCTTATTTTATTTCGGAATCGCCTGCATTGACAGCTGCAGCGGCTATGGGAATAACAGCAATTGGTGAGATTTTTTCATTACTGTTTTTGGCGATTTTTTATAAACGCTCGAGTAGAATGTTCAAAAAGGGATCAACGGGCACTTCCTTTACAAAACCGATTTTTAATATTGCATTGCCATCAGCCGGCAGTAAATTGTTTGGTACCTTTACATGGTTTTTGGAACCAATCATTTTCCTAAAAGCACTGACGGTTTCAGGATTGGCTGCAGGCGCGGCCACTACATTGTACGGTATCATCTCAGGCGTGCATATACCATTACTGCTGTTCCCGGCTTTCATACCTGCTGCATTGGCAATAGTACTTATTCCTGCAGTAAGTAGCGCACTGGCGAGCAACAATTACCCGTTGCTGAATAAGCGTATCACCCATTCGTTACGGCTATCTTCATTAATTGGCTGTATGGCCGCTACTGTGTTTTTCATACACGGCGATGAGTTGACTATGGTACTGTTCCATCTTGAGGAAAATCGTGGCTATATGAAAATATTGGCTCCTATTTTTTATTTTTATTATATACAGAGTCCGCTTCATTCCATCTTACAAGCACTAGATGAAGCACAGGCTGCCATGATGAATTCCATCTATGGAGGAATAGGGAAACTATTTTTACTGTTTTTCCTTGCCTCACAACCTGCCATTCAGGAAAAAGGCGCGATTATCGCTATAGGCTTTGGCGTATTAATTACGTCCTTCTTACACATCGCTTCCATTAGACAGCAGAAAAAGATTAATGTAGGTTTCCGCTTCTTCGTTCTGCCGTATGGTATTTTCATCCTTACTTGTTTTGTACAGCCGATCATTGCTGCCGGCATGCCGCTTATCGTAAGCGTTGCAATTACGATTGGGTTTGTCTTGCTGTTACTGTTCATTACAAAACAAATCCGTTTTAACGATTTCCATTATCTTCGTTCAATATTTTCGCGCTCGTAATTGGACAAACCACTTTCCGTCTTCATAACTGCAGTAGAATATATCGCGTATATTGGGATAACCGTTTACCAATAATTCATGAACGAGCCATTTTTCATCTTTACCAATAATTTTTAAATGTCTTTTGTCAACATAGCCATCCAAAATGAGAGGTAAAATAAATCCGCCCTGATCTTTTTGGTAAATCGATAGCTTTCCGGATTGCTCCAAAAAAGCGTAGGCAACATCCTGCACAGAGCATACGCCCTGTTCGCGTAACTGCTGGAGTAAATCGTCGAGATTGTAGCGCTGCTTTTTCATTTCCGCTTCACAAATATATCCGTCGCGGATAACAAGCGACGGATCGCCTTCAATAAAGTCGCGCAGTTTTTTATTTTTTAATATGAGCCAGGAGTTTAAATATTGAATCAAAAATAATAAAATTATCGGTAAAATGGCTTTAAAGAACTGCCTGTCATAATCGTCCAAGGCAATTGCAGCTACTTCAGCCATCAATACGAATATTGCCAAATCCACAATACTGAGCTCACCAACTTCACGCTTGCCCATAAGGCGGAAAACAACTAGTAAAATAATATATAAAACAATTGTTCGAAATATAATTAATGTATAATCTTCCAATTGATTCACCTCTCATACAATAGCTTGTTCGAAATTGCATGAAAAATACAAAAAAGCTTGTGGAAAATTAAAATCCACAAGCTTTTTTATGTAACGTTTAAACCGATTCTATACGGCCAATTGCTTGGCGTTCGAATTTTAAACGTGTATTTCCGTCAACTAATAAAAAGACAGTCGTATCTTCAATTGCATCTACTTCTCCGTGTAAGCCACCTACAGTAACTACTTTATCACCACGTTTTAAGCTGTTTTGCATAGTAGCAGTTGCTTTTTGACGTTTTTGTGCCGGACGAATTAAAATGAACCACATCGCAACGAACATTACGATAATCGGTAAAAATTGTACTAAACCTTCCATTTTCAAATTGCCCCCTTTCTCTATCTCTTTCTCACTTACCTAGTATAGTATAGAATTGCACGTTTTTGCGCAAAAAACTCTTTTTTTTCTCAAAAAAATTATATTGAATTTCGAATTTCGAACATATTTTTAGAAATTTTTAGCATTCGGTTTATTGTAACCGTACTTTTCAAAGAACTCTTCTTTGAAATCGCCTAGACGGTCTTCGCGGATAGCCTGACGTACATCTTCCATTAATTTAATAAGGAAGCGCAGGTTATGGTATGACGTTAAACGTAAACCGAACGTTTCTTCCGTACGTAATAAATGACGCACATAAGCGCGCGTATAGTTTTTACATGTGTAGCAGTCGCAATTTTCATCGATTGGCGTAAAGTCTTTTGCATATTTTGCATTTTTGATAACCATACGACCTTCAGATGTCATTAATGTACCGTTACGTGCAATACGTGTTGGTAATACACAGTCAAACATATCAATGCCGCGCATTGCTCCATCGATTAACGAATCCGGTGAACCAACACCCATTAAATAGCGCGGTTTATTTGCCGGCATCATAGGTGCAGTAAATTCCAATACTTTATTCATAATATCTTTAGGTTCACCAACTGATAAACCGCCGATTGCATAACCCGGGAAATCCAGCTCTACTAAAGCTTCAGCCGATTTACGGCGCAGCTCTTCATATTCTCCGCCTTGAATAATACCGAACAGTCCTTGCTCGTCAGGACGTTGGTGTGCTTCTTTGCAGCGTTTTGCCCAACGTGTTGTACGATCAACAGATGCTTCCATGTATTCGTATGTCGCAGGGAATGGTGGACATTCATCAAATGCCATCATAATATCAGAACCTAAGTCGTTTTGGATTTCCATCGCCTTTTCCGGTGATAAAAACAGCTTGTCTCCATTTAAATGGTTACGGAAATAAACGCCTTCTTCTTCGATTTTACGGAATTTTGATAATGAAAATACTTGGAAACCGCCTGAATCCGTTAAAATTGGACGATCCCAGTTCATGAATTTATGCAGTCCGCCTGCTTCTTTCACGATATCATTTCCTGGACGCAACCATAGATGATATGTGTTTGACAGAATAATTCCTGCATTCATTTCTTTTAATTCTTCTGGGCTCATTGCTTTTACTGTCGCTTGTGTACCGACCGGCATAAAAGTCGGTGTTTCAAATGAACCGTGTGGTGTATGGACAATACCTAGTCGTGCACCTGTCTGGGCACATGTTTTAATCAATTCATAGCGAATTGGTGGTTGTTTTGTTTCAGTCATAATATAAAAATCCTCTCGTTTCTAAAGTAAACACAGTACTTCGAATGAAAACACCTACTAAATTTAGTAGGTGTTGCACAAATCATTATTGTATATAGGTTTTTGTTTAATTGCAAATTACTTAGCCGGGCGGATAAACATGGCATCGCCAAAGCTGAAGAAACGGTATTTTTCCTTAACTGCCTGTTCATAAGCGTTCATAATTGTTTCCTTTGAAGCAAGTGCGCTGACAAGCATTACTAATGTCGACTTCGGTAAATGGAAGTTTGTAATCAGGCCATCGATTGCTTTATATTCATATCCCGGATAAATGAAAATATTTGTCCATCCTTGAGAAGCGACAATTTTACCGTCATTTTTCGATGCGACAGTTTCAAGTGTACGAGTTGAAGTTGTCCCTACCGATATAACTTTGCCCCCTGCTTGTTTAGCACGTTCAATTACAGCCGCTGCCTCTTCTGTCACACTGTAAAATTCAGAGTGCATATCATGGTCCTCAATCGAGTCCACACTTACAGGGCGGAATGTACCAAGTCCTACATGCAGTGTAATAAATACGACTTCAACACCTTTTGCTTTAATCGCTTCAAGTAAAGGCTGTGTAAAATGCAGACCCGCTGTTGGTGCAGCTGCAGACCCGCGCTCTTTTGCATAAACCGTTTGATAACGGTCTTGGTCATCCAACTTTTCACGGATATATGGCGGTAATGGCATTTCACCAAGCTGATCTAAAATTTCATAAAAGATTCCGTCATATGTGAATTTAAAAGTACGGCCGCCATGATCCAGCTCACCCGTACAAGTTGCCGTTAATAGTCCATCGCCAAAAGTAACGACAGTGCCTGTTTTCACACGCTTTGCAGGCTTTACTAACGTTTCCCACTCATCGTCATTTGTCTGTTTTAACAGCAGTAACTCAATGTTCGCACCTGTATCAGCTTTGACACCCATTAACCGTGCCGGCAATACACGTGTATCATTCAATACAAGGCAATCCCCTGCATTTAATTCATCTAAAATATGACCGAATGTGTGATGTTCCACTTCAAGCGAGTTCGGATTTACTACCATTAGACGACTCGCTGTACGGTCCAATAGTGGTGTTTGGGCAATTAATTCCTCTGGTAAATAAAAATCAAAATCTTCTACTTTCACGTTCAAAACTTCCTTCTATTCATTTTGTGTCGGCGGATAACCGAAATGGTCGTAACTTAGATTTGTCGCAATTCGACCGCGTGGTGTTCGTTGGATAAATCCGATTTGCATTAAATATGGTTCATATACATCTTCAATTGTAATACGCTCTTCCCCGATCGATGCCGCTAATGCATCCAATCCGACAGGACCCCCGCCGAATCGTTCAATCATTGACTGCATCAGTTTATGATCAATATGATCAAGGCCACGAGGATCAACTTGCAGCAGCTCGAGTGCCTGCTCAGCCAAACTTGTGGAAACAATGCCATCTGCCAATACTTGTGCATAGTCTCGGACACGTTTTAACAATCGATTTGCAATACGAGGTGTCCCACGGGATCTGCGGGCAATTTCAAATGCCGCATGCTTATCGAGCGCAACACCGAATAATTCGCCGGAGCGGACAACAATCTCAGCGAGAGACTGCTCATCATAATATTCCAAGCGCGATAATACACCGAACCGATCACGAAGTGGAGCAGATAAAGCACCCGCTCTCGTTGTTGCACCGACGAGTGTAAATGGCGGCAATTCCAATCGGATCGAACGGGCTTCAGGACCTTTTCCGACAACGATATCAAGACAGAAGTCTTCCATTGCAGAATAAAGCACTTCTTCAATCGCTCTAGGCAGGCGATGAATTTCATCGATAAAAAGTACATCCCCTGCTTCAAGGGAGCTTAAAATCGCTGCTAAATCCCCAGGCCGTTCAATTGCAGGACCGCTCGTCATCTTTACATTTACATCCATCTCATTTGCAATGACGATCGCTAACGTCGTCTTCCCTAAACCTGGTGGACCATAAAGGAGAACATGGTCAAGACTTTCCTGACGTAGCTTAGCGGCTTCGATAAAGATTTTAAGGTTTTCTTTCACTTTATCCTGGCCTATGTATTGCGCTAGACGTTGTGGTCTTAAAGATAGCTCAAACTGCTGCTCGGCATCTGTTGCTTCACCAGAAAGTACACGGTCTGACATGATTCTCACTCCTTTTTATTTCAATTTCAACAACAGCTTTAATGCCTGTTTAATATAGGCGTCTGTCGTCGTTAACTTTTCGTCTTCACTTAATTGGGGTCTGATTTTATCTAATTCTTTTTCTGAATAGCCTAAGGCGACAAGTGCCAGCATCGCTTCCTGCAACTCATGCTCATTCGGATTCACTCCAAATAATGGCAGTTCATTTTCGGCGCTCGGTAACTCGACGTGATCAAGCAGCATGTCCAGTTTCCCTTTTAAATCGAGAATCATTTGACGAGCTGTTTTCTTCCCGACACCCGGGAAACGGATTAAAAATGCTTCATCTTCCATTTCAATTGCCTGGATGACTGAAGTTGGATTTCCGCTCGCTAAAATAGCAAGTGCACCTTTTGGACCGATACCTGATACTTGAATCAGTTTTTTAAATAATTCACGTTGCTCCAAACTATTGAATCCATATAAATTTTGGGCATCTTCACGCACTTGTAATGACACATAGATTTGCTGTTCACTTGCAGATGTACGGAATGCAAATGGATTTGGTGTATAGAGCATCCAGCCAATGCCTTGTTGCTCTAATACAATATATTCTGGTGTAACCCTAGTAACCTGTCCCTTTAAATAATCATACATCGTTTTATCCCTCACATTTCTCGCTCTATTATAGCATAAGAACTGTGAATTACCGAACGTATGTTGCACCAAAAAAGAAAAGACCGTCTTTAAAGACAGCCTTTAATAGTTTATCATATTCTTCTCCATCTAACATCGATTATAAACTGCCAATCAGTTTTGCAATGAATCAATTTGTCTTGCAAAAGAATCATAATTTTTCATCCAGTCATAAACAATCGATTGAATAAACGGATAGCAGGAAAGCTTTTGCCGATCGCTGAGTTTTAAATAAAATAGACATTCCCTTAATATTTCATTCGGGAAAAACAGATAATGAAGCTTTTCCTGCGCTTTATGCAAATAATGATGGTCATTTACAAGTGGCTGGACCTCATACTGAACATGTGGTAATACGCGATGAAGCCATAAAATAATTTCATCTGACGCCTCTCCTAAAGAAGCTAAATCAAAATCAATAAGTTTCACGTCTTCACCACGTAGCATCACATTATGATGAACAACATCCCCATGTAAAATCGTTTGCTTTTCACTCGGAACTGTAATTTGAGCCATTAAACCTAAGGCATAGGAAGCATGATTGACTAAAATATCATAATTGCTTTTTAATAAACGTCTTAGTTCTCTTTCATGATTGATAAAACGTTCAAATCTCCTCGTCCACTTCTCCTGTAATTGATACGTGGACAAGATGCCCGTTTCCGCCCAAGGAATGACTTCATTTGTTTCATGCAGTTTTTCGATTGCATGGAGGGAAAGCTGCTGATGTTCAAAACGTTTATACTCCGCACTTTTTCCTTCAAACCAAAACTGCTTTAATATATGTGGCTCTTCATTTTCTATAAGTGGAATATGATATGGAAATTGTATATTTTCAAGCTCTCGATGAATCGCTTTAACTTTCTGCGCAACAAAACCATTTTCATAGTACTTCATAAAAAAGGACCCTTTATGTGTATCCCACTTCCAGCAATTTTCTTTAATTACTATTGACATGATTTCGGCGGATGTGGCATTGGTTGCATTTGAGGCATCTGATTTGCTGGATATGGCATCATTTGTGGCATGGTATTTTCATGATATGGCATCATTTGCGGCATGGTATTTTCTTGGTACGGCATCATTTGTGGCATGATATTTTCTTGGTACGGCATCATTTGTGGGTGACAGCAAGGGTTTGGTTGACGCATCATGTGATCAATCTCTTCATAATACTGGTGTACTAGGTGATCCTTATCCTGGCAATGATCTCTCTTCAACGATGATTCTTCATGGAAAATCGGCTGCATCTGCATTTGCATAGGCACCGACATCGGCATTTGTTCCATATACATATTTGGCTGCATTTGCATTGGGGATTCCATTGCCATTTGGTTACATTTCGAACATCCAGGCATTTGTGGCATTGGCATTGGTTGCATCTGCATTGGAGATTCCATGGCCATTTGATGACATTTTGAACATACAGGCATTTGTGGCATCGGCATTGGCATTGGCATGTGATGACACGTTGGACACATAGGCATTTGTGGCATTGGCATTGGCATGTGGTGACACGTTGGGCACACAGGCATTTGTGGCATTGGCATTGGCATCGGCATTGGCTGGATATATTGCGGTTGTTCGATAAAAATCGGTTGCTGTGGTTGCTGCGGAGGTGGTTGAACAACCGGTTGCTGTGGCATTGGCATTGGTTGCGGTACTGTCACCGTATTTTCAAATGTCGGCTGAACATGTACATTTGTTTGCCAACTCGGCATTGGCATCGGCTGTGGTTGCTGGAAATAAATAATATCCCCTTGCCAAATTGGCTTTTGCGGCTGTGGCATCGGCATTGGAGCTGGTGCTGGTGCTGGCGCTGGTGCCGGCTTAACCATTTGCTCTTTTTTCGGTGCTGGGGCTGGTGTTGGCGCTGGTGCCGGTGTTGGTACCGGCTGCTCTTTAACAGACTTTGGCTGTTCCTTCACAGGATGGTGCATTTCTTTTTTCGCTGTCGTTTCCGGTAAATAGATTTCCATTCCCGGAACAATATAGTCAGGGTTTGCTAAATGGGCATTTAATCGCTTTAACTCATCAAAGCCAACCGCGTATTGCTTCGCGATTTTCCACAAAGTGTCTCCCTTTTGAACAATATGAACGCGCACTTCTTTCCTCCTTTTCTCGTAATAGCATATGCACAAATTGTGCTATTGCCACAATGTTCACGCTTAGTTAGTGGTAAATATGATAAGATGAAAAGGAACTGGTATGCTAATTGAGGTGAATATATTGAAAAAATTATTAGGTGAAGAACGGCGTCTGGAACTGCTTGCATTGTTAAAGACTGCTGAACAGCCAATGACAGGTACAGAATTGGCGAAGCATACAAATGTTTCAAGACAAGTCATCGTCAATGATATGAATTTATTGAAAGCACGAAATGAACCGATTGTAGCAACAAGCCAAGGGTATATTTATATGCACAATGTCCAACAAACACGCCTTCAGCGAAAAATTGTCTGTATGCATAATCCAAATGAGGCAAAAGAAGAACTTTTCATATTGGTCGATTGTGGGGTTACGGTCGAAAGCGTTATTGTCGAACATCCGGTATATGGAGAAATTACCGCTTCGATCATGGTATCTAACCGCTTGGAAGTTGAGCATTTTGTGAAACGCGTCCAGGAAACTAATGCATTGTATCTTTCTGCATTAACGGATGGTACACACTTACACGTTATTAGCTCGGCTTCGGAAGAGAGTTTGAATCTGGCTGAAGCGAAATTACGCCAGCGCGGCTTTTTAATTGAAAACTAAGTTAAAACAGCTTATTCAAAAAGACACTTGTCAGATGAATAAGCTGTTTTTCTTATGAATAATCCCGTTGTAATCCATTTCTAAACAATGTTTTCCGGCGATAAACACTTAATGCAATCCCGATAACAAATGAGTTTAATAGGAGCGGTGTAAAACCATAACTTATAAAAGGAAGCGATAATCCGATAATCGGTAACCAGCCAAGTATCATGGCAACGGAATATCCAAACTGCATGCAATAAAAAGATACTGCTCCAATTACAAGCATTTTGCCATAGGAACGGGTTAATCGGTTCACTTTCCAAAGTATACGAATGGCGATTGCAAATAATACCGATACGATAACAATCCCCGCAATATATCCAAATTCCTGAATTAGCAGTACTAAAGCAAAGTCTGTATGCCCTTCCGGAATATAACGAATTTTCTCTGCCCCAAACCACCCTGCTTCATTTAGTGCATTTTTAACTGCCAAATAAACATAGCCTTCCGTTGTTGCATAGCTAGATGGATCCAAAAATGCATAAAACCGTACAAGCTGATAATCGTGCAACCGAGGAATGATAAAGAACATGCTACTCACTATGAACCCGATTACCGCTAAACTTGTCACAAGTTTTGTCTTGGCGGAATAGTCGCTAACAAAAAATAATACCGTCACTACCCCTGCATAAATGAGGGCTGCTATCAGGCTTGGTGCACTTAAAATAAACCATAACGGCAAAACAAATAACACGATTAACTGCCAGCTTTTAAGTTTTCTCTGCGTAAAAAAGCCTGCCCAAGCAATGAGCAGCAATGGTAAAACGGTCCAAGCTTGAATCTGTATCGGTCCTACCATTAAATAGCTTTGCCCTTGTACCATAGTTGTCGGAAAATAATTTAATATCATTAACAAAATAAGGGCACCAAAATATATAGCTAGACTGAAGCGCTCCAGCTTCCGATAATCGGTATACATCAGTGCTGCAATCAATATTACGGCAAATAGAAGGTGCAGCCATTTATTTCGAATAAAATAATCGGTCATATCAACTCCAAAAATGATGGTACTGTCAAATGATAAAATCGGGATAAAACTTGCACCTAAAAGAATGGCAACTAAACTAATCAGCAACCAGTCAATTTTCGGCCGGTGGATTTTGTCCATGGATTTTCCGATTTCAGACGCCGACCCCATTTCTTCGATTGCTTTTCTTTCGGCCTCCTCCGGTGTATACCCTTTTTTCATCCATGCATTTTTCGAATGTTCTATATGGTGCTTTAATTCGCCATATACATGAACCTGAGCTTCCTTTGACCGAATAAAGGCGGTTACTTTACTTAAAAACCTTTCACTCTGCATGCATGCGCACCCCCAATAGACGTTCCTTCATTGTCAGTTTCACATGCCCGCCTTGCTGTAATTGTTTTTTACCGGTCTTCGTTAACTCGTATCGCTTAACGCCTTCCTTCCAATTGGCAAGCACATATCCATCGCTTTCCTGTTCGTGAAGAATTGAATAGATCATCCCCTCATTGTTGACAACATCATGTATCCCCCTTACATGGAGTAATTGCGTAATTTCAATACCGGACTTCGCTTCAAAAAGTAGTGATAAAATAACCTTTTTCAACTCCTCAGCGCTTAACTGTCGCTGAACATTTTCTTTATGCTGCTCTGTGAACTTCATGCTGGAAAATGCAGTGCGATCCATCGCTTTTTTCAAATTTTTTAAACGATCATCCATTTTCTTCACGCTCCAGATGTTTTTTTAATAGTTGCTTCCCTTTTCGAAGCCTCGTTTTTACTGTACTCTCGTTAATTTGCAGTACATCAGCCATTTCCTTCATCGTCTGATCTTCGTAATAACATAAATAAATAACTTCACGGTATTTAATCGGCAGCGCCATGACCGCCTTTACTAAGTTATCATCTTCCTGTTGCTGGATGACCTCCTGTTCAACGGAAATACTGCTTTCCACTTGCATAAAAACTTCATCATCTTTAGCTTCAACATTTTTGGCATACCAGCTTTTCAGATAATCTTTTGAATGGTTAATTGCAATGCGCCAAAGCCATGTTTTTAACGACGATCCGTATTGGAAAGAAGGAAGTGCCCTGTAGCATTTAACGAAAATTTCCTGTGTCAGATCCTCGGCAATCGAGTTGTTATGTACATATTGCATGACAAGCTTTAATACGTCGTCTCCGTAATGTTGCATTAGTTCATCTATAATCGCTTCATTTGATAAGTTAGCGGTATCATTTATTAAATAACCTTCCACCGGAATACCTCCTTTCATCAATTAGACGAGCTCCGTTATTGGAAAGTTTGATTTCTTGACGGAATTTCTAATATATTTGCAGATTTTCTAATATAAATTTTATCTTCTAATAAAATGGCGATTTTCTAATATATCGCCCGGATGTTCTATCGCAGCAGGATGTACAAGTATCCGTATGATTTGTGCTAATATCCCGCAACAAAGTTCTAATATATTCGATACGCCTATTTTTTTCAGCCCTATACGTATTAAAATACTGTAGTGCGTATCCAAAATTCACCCGAGTTCTAATAACATCATTTCTTTTTCGAATAAATACCTACATTCTTCTAATAATAGGCAACATTGTTCCAATAAAAACCTGATCGATCCTAACAATCAAAAAATGCACTCCGCATAAAGCAGAGTGCACCTGTACATTTTATAAAAATCGTTTTCGCTGTTCTGGTGACGGTAACATGCATTCCTGCTTTTTCCCGAACCATTTGTAGCGGTTTTTTGCAATCCAGCGATACACAAGATCGCGAACCGGTTTTGGTACAACGATAAATACATAAAACAACTTCCATAAACCTGATAAATTTCGTGTAATATTAAGTGCGGCCGTCGATTCCGTATAATGCCGGTCATTTTCTATAAACACAATGCTGTCCGTTGTTTCCGGCACATCATACTTTTTCAATAAAGCTACTCCAATATCACTTTGAAGCGAGGCAAACTGAAACAATGCTTTCGGGTCACGTTTTATAATAAACTGGACACTTGCATCACAGACATTGCACTCTCCATCAAATAATAAGATTCGTTTCATGCTTTTCACCTCATTCCGGAGTGGCATATGTATAATATGTCCCGAGTGATTTTACTTTGCAGCCTAGCGCAATCAATTCTGCCATAGCGCCTTTCATCATCGGTTCCTCTTCATCTGCTAGTATATCAGTTATGAAGAAATAATTCCCGAGTCCTGTTTTCAGTGGTCGTGATTCAATTTTGCTCAAGTTCAGTTTACGCCATGCAAATACCGAAAGTACTTGATGAAGCGCACCAGACACATCTGTAGGTAATGTAAGCATAAATGTTGTTTTCGGCTGTGCCTGCAACGGTACTAAACCATGCTTTATATTTTGCTTCGATAAAACGAAGAAGCGCGTATGATTAAAATGGAAATCATGGATATTATGTTCGAGTATATGTAAATTATATTTCTCAGCGGCAGAAAAGTTCGCGACAGCAGCGATACATCGGTCTTCCGTACGGGAAACAAGTTCAGCTGCGGCAGCTGTTGAAGAATACGATGTCTGTCTTACATCACCATGATTGTAATATAGATATTTATGACACTGTGCCAAAGCATGCGGATGTGAATAAATCTCCTCGATTGCCTCGTTACTTTCTGCGAATTTTTTATTTACTAATAAATGTTGCTGGATTTTCGACATGACTTCTGCTGTAACGAAAAGCTCGGATTCATGATACAAATAGTCAATTGTCAGTGGGACAGAACCTTCCAGCGCATTTTCTACAGGGACAACCGCCAGTTCGACTTTCCCCTCAGATACAGCTTCAATGCATTCCGGGATGGATTTGTACGGGATATGCCAATCATGCGGGAACAATCCCTTTGTCGCCAAATATGTAAATGATGCTTCCGGACCTAGGTAAGCAACTCTTTTTTCCCAATTTTTTTCTGACATTAATAAGCACCTCGATTATAAGTTCTAAATTTTCTGGAAATTCATCCTATAAGAAAAGCTGTCCAATATGCCCTAAAACCTATTGGACAGCAATTTTTATTTAATTATATTCTGATGGAATTGCACAGGGACATCTCACTTTTCCCTACAAGCAACATCGCGCTTTGAAGAATAGTTAAAATGCGCCTGAACTGATTACTTCAGCAGATTCGATAAATTCAAGTTGATTTAAGCTGCGAATAAGTTCATCCAGCTCATAAGACATGCTTGTCACATCTAAAGAAAGCGTCACATTGGCACGTCCTTGAATGGGAATCGTCTGGTGAATCGTCAGTACATTGCAATGGGCATCAGATACAGTTTCGAGTAATTTGGCAAGTGTACCTTTTCGATCTTGCAATTGAATGAAAACCGTTAAAATACGCTCTTGCACAATCGAATGGAAAGGAAAAACTGCATCCCGATATTTATAAAATGCGCTGCGAGATAAATCCACTTCTTTTACCGCATCCCAAATGGATGAAACAGATCCTTTTTGCAATAATTGTTTTGCTTCCAATGTTTTTTGCATCGCATCTGTCAGGACATCTTCACGCACTAAATAATATCGCTGATTTGCTACGTTTTTCATCGTCATCCCCCACTTAATTAGTCGACAAAGTCAAATTCGAATTCCATTAAACGTACAGTATCGCCATTTTGAGCACCGCGTTTACGTAACTCTTCATCGACACCCATCGCACGCAACTGGCGAGCAAAGCGTCGAATACCATCTTCACGGCTGAAGTCTGTCATTTTGAACAGGCGTTCGATTGTGTAACCTGATAGAACATATGCACCATCATCATCACGTGAAATTTCGAAGTCGCCGCCTTGACCTTCATGCTTGTACATTACGACTGCATCCGACTCTTCTTCAAGAACATCATGTAATAAGAACTCCGGTGTCACTTCTAAAAGATCCGCAATTTCAAATAGTAATGGCTTTAACCCTTGACGTGAAACTGCTGAAACAGGGAAGATTTTTACATCCTCTCCTACTTTCTTTTTAAACTCTTCCAAGTTTTCTTCCGCATTCGGCATATCCATTTTGTTCGCAACGATAATTTGAGGACGCTCAAGTAATCGTAAATTATATTGTTCAAGCTCGTTGTTGATTGTTACATAATCATCATAAGGTTTGCGGCCTTCCATACCGGACATATCGATTACGTGTACGATGACACGTGTACGCTCAATGTGACGCAGGAACTGCATCCCTAATCCGACACCTTGGTGTGCGCCTTCGATTAGACCAGGTAAATCTGCCATTGCGAATGAACGGCCATCATCAGTTTCCACCATACCTAAGTTCGGTACTATCGTTGTAAAGTGATATGCGCCGATTTTAGGTTTTGCAGAAGAAACAACAGATAGTAATGTTGATTTACCTACTGAAGGGAAACCAACTAATCCAACATCCGCCAATACTTTTAATTCTAAAATTACTTCCAGTTCCTGACCTGGCTCGCCTTTTTCGGCTAATTCCGGTGCAGGGTTAGAAGGTGTCGCAAAACGGCAGTTACCGCGTCCGCCACGGCCTGCTTTAGCAATAATTGCTTGTTGGCCATGTTCAACTAAATCGGCAATGACTGTTTTTGTTTCAGCATTCATTACAACTGTTCCCGGTGGCACTTTAACGATTAAATCTTCTGCACGACGACCGTGCATCCCTTTACTCATTCCGTGCTCTCCACGTTCAGCTTTGAAGTGACGTTTGTAACGGAAATCCATTAACGTACGTAAACCTTCTTCTACTTCAAAAATAACGTTACCGCCACGTGCTCCGTCTCCACCTGCTGGGCCACCATTTGGTACATACTTTTCACGACGGAAGGCGACCATTCCATCCCCGCCGTCTCCACCTTTAACATAAATCTTTACGTGATCGACAAACATTTCTTTCACTCCTCATATGTGAAGAACATATTTCCAACTTGTATTCGTTTGTTCATATGTTTCCACATTAAAAATATTCTGTTCTATTGAAAATGGCGTCTGTTCCCATTTTCCCTTTAAATGAAATGAAATATTCCATTTATCTTCATATGTTTCGATGTTTAACAGTAATTGATGCTCTTCATATGGATCAAGCTTGTCGTAAACATGAATAATTGTGTTTTCCAAGTATTGAACAATCGCTTCATCGTACTTGCTTTGTATTGGTGTACTTACATCACTTGTCATGTTTAGCTGTAAAGCCGGATAACGCCAACATAGGGTATGAAGCCATTCAACTGTTTTCGTTAATTGAAGTCGATTGATGTTCGAAAGTATTTTACAATGTTCAGACTGGTCAAAAATCACCTTTTTTGCCTCGTCCACTCGTCCTAAATCTAAGTTCATCTGGATCAAATGAAGCTGATTCAAATAATCATGATTTGCAAAGCGCAATGCTTCACTTACAGTTAATTTTGAAACGGTCATTTCACACACTCCGTATTCCAATATTATTAGTATAACAAGTATTTCATCTATTTTCCTTCCATACTTCATACTCATACATATTCAATACTTAAGAAAATTTCAATCATCCATTTCCATAAAGGCATCTCTGCACTCAACTATGAATTTGAGTAAAAACTTAAAAAAAGGACTGCAATAAATGCAGTCCTTTCATTGCAAGAATTATGCTTCTTGAGCTGTAGGGTATACAGATACTTTTTTCTTGTCGCGACCATAGCGTTCAAATTTAACAACGCCGTCAACTTTTGCGAATAATGTATCGTCACCACCGCGGCCTACGTTTGTACCTGGGTAAATTTTTGTACCGCGTTGACGGTAAAGAATTGAACCACCAGTTACGAATTGACCATCAGCGCGTTTAGCACCAAGGCGTTTAGACTCAGAGTCACGTCCGTTTTTAGTAGAACCTACACCTTTTTTAGATGCGAAGAATTGAAGATCTAAAGTTAATAATAACATTCTGTTCCACCTCCTAGATCATTTTATATTTCAATTCGATATATTCTGAATAGCTCGCAGTCATTGTATAGAACTGTGTCACCATTGTGTTCAGAATAACTTGTAATTTAGCGTCTGTTTCATCATTCAGTTCAGCTTGTGGAACAGTTACTTTCAAGTAACCACCTTCAGCACCTTGTTCGATTTCAGGAGTAATTCCTGTAATTTGCGGGATTGCGTTTACTGCACCAAAGGCAACAGCAGAAGCACCTGCACAAACTAAATCACGACCATAGATATCCGATAAAGCATGTCCTGAAATTTCAAATCCATACGATTTACGATTTTCATCACTATAAATAGTTACTGTAATCATGTCCGTCACCTACTTATTAAGCGTTGATAGTTTCAACTACTAATTTTGTATATGGTTGACGGTGACCTTGCTTACGACGGTAGTTCTTTTTCGCTTTAAGTTTGAAAACAGTAATTTTCTTTTGCTTACCTTCTTTAACAACTTTCGCTGTTACAGTAGCGCCAGCAACTGTTGGAGCTCCAACTTTAACTGTTTCTCCACCTACGAATAAAACTTTGTCAAAAGTAACGATTTCGTCAGCAGCCACACCTAGTTTTTCAACATAGATTTCTTGACCTGCTTCAACTTTGATTTGTTTACCACCAGTTTCGATAATTGCGTACATTAAAATGCACCTCCTCTTAGACTCAGACTCGCCCGGAATTGCAGGTGACCTATAAAGGTACTTAAACCTGTTCAGCGCGGTTGCAGTAGCACGGGTGCTACAAACAATAACATTAAAATACTACCACACCGAAATTATCAAGTCAACCGCTTCATTACTATTTTTTCAAAAGCAGCACGGTATTTTCGATATTTCCAATCTCCAATTACTTTGCTCCATAAAAAGAGACTTATAATTGCTAAAGATAAAGTTTGCGGCAATAAATATAATAGTACGATAATTGTTACCGTAAGTAAATAAAAAGAAGCCGTTAAATAAAATTCGAAAATTTTAGAAAACGGCCGCCGTTTCAAAATGCTGAAACAAACTATTCTTCCACCATCAAGGGGCCAAATAGGAATAAGATTAATAGCTAAAATAAATAACTGCACCTCTATTAACCTCGCACTCAGCATATCAGGCAGAAATAAACTGATAAAAATCCCCACACATGTTGCAACCGGTCCACCAATAGCGATAATGATCAGCTGCTGATAGGATAACTGCAATTCATCCTTAATCGTCATCTCCCCGCCATACGGAACAATTTTACATTGCGTTATTTTGGCTCCGACTAGCTTTGCAGCGATAAAATGACCTAATTCATGAAATAATAGCGAAACAATAATAATACTGTATAAAGCAATATCACCATATAAAACAATTGATAAGAGCAGTAACAAAAATAATGGATGAATCGTGACTTTCATCTAAATTGGCTGTTCCTTTAGCCAGCGAATCGTTTCTTCCATATTTAAAACTTCCCCGTTACGTTCAATCTGAATGTAGAGTTCCCCGCTTTTTTTCGTTGCGACGACAGTTCCTTTTGTTACTGTCGTGTATGGTAATACATAGAAGTCGTCCACAAATCCAAATGTAACCGTATCCCCTGTATCATAAACAACCGAGACCGTTTTTCCGTTATATTTTGTATGGCCCGTAAACACAATCAATCCATCATACAATGCATTTAATACGAAAGGTTCATCATACACGAGTAAATATCCGTCATTAAAACGATCAATCGTCTCAAACAGCTGTAATTGACTAATCGATACATCTGCACTAACAGGGAGCTGCTGGTCTTCATTAGACAACATATTCACAACCGCTTTTCGCATCATGACTAAATCATCTGAACTATAGACAATGGAATGAATGACACGTTTTGTAGCGATATCCCCATAATAATTACAGCTATAAATAATAACAAAGACAATACTCGCGATGAGCCACTGCCATTTTTTCAAGCTCACCATCCAATCTTTTTGCACTAGTATATGTCAGGAACGACAATACAATTCAAGAATGCCTGTACATAGAAAAAAAGCTGTAAAGGATAATTGATTTTATCCCATACAGCTTACTTCTTATTTAAATAATGCTTTTATTTTTGCGAAAACGCCTTTTGGCTGATCATCTTCCAAGGACATTAACGGCACAGAATCACCTAATATACGGCGTGCGATATTACGGTATCCCAATGACGCTTTGTTGTTCGGATTCATGACAATTGGTTCACCTTTATTGGATGAACTGATAACATCTTCACTATCAACGATGATTCCCAATAAATCAATCGATAAATGAGTAGTTACCTCTGTGATATCCATCGCATCTCCGGTGTTCATCAAACTTTTACGGATTCGGTTAATAATAAGTTTAGGCGGTTCGATCGGCTCCTGCTCCAGCAAACCGATAATTCTATCCGCATCTCTTACTGCTGAAATTTCAGGTGTCGTCACAACAATGGCACGATCCGCACCAGCGACCGCATTGCGGTAGCCTTGCTCAATACCAGCCGGACAATCAATTAAAATATAGTCAAACTCACGCTTCAACTCATCAATTAAAGCTTTCATCTGTTCAGGATTGATGGCGTTTTTGTCTGTATTTTGGGCAGCAGGCATCAAGTATAGACGTTCATCTACACGTTTGTCCTTTACTAATGCCTGATGCGTTTTACAGCGGCCTTCAATTACGTCCACTAAATCATAAATGATTCGATTTTCCAAGCCTAATATAACGTCTAAATTACGCAGTCCGATATCCGTATCGACTAGACAAACTTTCTTTCCTTGAAGTGCCAATGCCGTTCCTAGGTTTGCAGTCGTAGTAGTTTTCCCTACTCCACCTTTTCCTGAAGTTATAACGATTGCTTCTCCCACATTAGCGGCCCCTTCCTTATATAAGGTAGCTTTTTGAGCTCCAGTTTCATCAGTATTCTTAGAGAATAATAATTCTTCATCACTCATTTAGCTTCCTCCTTTGAATGTTGATAAATTCGGTCGTACATTTCTTATTTCCTGGATTCTATCATATGCGATTACATTATTTTCTCCAAGATAGGCAAAAATTTGATCGGTATTGTCTAGTATATATTGCGTCTCGTTCGTCATTACTTCCACATAATTCCCAATTAATATATGTGTTGGTTCAAAATGTGACGCGGATACAATTGCTTGTTCATTGCCACCCATGCCTGCATGCACAATGCCTTTTAACTTACCCGCAATATGTACATTACCCCCTGCCTCAATACGTCCGTTTGGATTGACATCACCTAACACAAGTATATCACCCGTTACACGAATCGTTTGTCCGGAACGCACAATACCTACATATGTTTCAAAGCGACTTGTCTCAAGCAATTTATGGCTTTCTTCTAATGTAATGACATCACTTTGAATTTTTTTCACACATAGTTTTTGCTGTTCTTCCACAATATCAGTAAGCTGGTCTTTTTGCTCTTGTGTACAGTAACGTTTTCCTAAGTGCAATTGTACATCTATTTTACCATCAAGATGGCCGTCTGTAACTTTTTTTCCAAGTTCTTCTACCAACTCGGTAAAAGAACATTGGTCATCCAAACGAAGAACTAACCCATCTTTTGTTCCTTTAATATGGATAAGTTGTTTTTTCATAGCTTTTTCAAGTCACCTCGCGCTACATAATAACGAAAAGAAAACAATCGGATTATAGGTCCGTTTTGTTTCTTTTCGTTTTTTTAAAATGCTATTGTGCCCGTTGAAATACACGAGCGTTAAGACAATATTTAAACGCCCATGCAAGCATTATCAAAAATAATAGATTACCAATTGTTGTCGGAACTAATCGATTCACTAGAAACGGCTGAAGCGCCATCGTTGTAAATTGGAGCATATAGAAAAATTCATATACAACAAATTCGAAAACAATCATTAGCAATAATGCCAAAATCGTAGAAAATACTAAATGTGGATGAACACGTTTTACACACCATGCCGCAATATAGCAGATAGCGGGATATAAAACCGTATAAAGACCAATAATATTAATATAAAACACATCAAAACAAAGTCCAAAAATAAGACCATAAATCATGGCTTTTTTTCGGCTGTAATAAATGGCTAGAAAAATTAAATATAAAATTAAAAAACGCGGAATCAAATAATAGATTCCTTCGCCCAACTGCAATGGGGAGAATACAGCAAATTCAGATTCAAGCAAAAACAGCAAGACAGCAACGAAGCCAATTAAAAATCGAGCGAGCATTACTCATCCCCCTCATTTTCATCGGCTGGTCCGTTTACTAAATCTTCATTTGTACTGCCACCGTCAGAACCATCTACCGAAATTGTTTTGCGCTTAGCAATAATAACATGTTCGATCATTGAAAAATCTGCTGCTGGTTTGACATAGGCCATTTTCGTTAAACCGAAATCATCAGTTGTTACTTCTGTAATCTCCCCGATTAAGATACCTTTCGGGAAGATTCCACCTAGTCCAGAAGACAATACTTTTCCGCCTTCTTTCAAGTCAACTTTGGAATCGATACGCTTTAATAATAATTCGTTACGCTCAACGTCATAACCTTCTACTAAACCATGAATTTCCCTATTCTTTTCATCATGTACTACTGCAGAGACACGATAGTTTTCATTATTCGTATAAAGCAATTCCACTTCTGAAGTATAAGGTGTTGCGATGACAATTTTACCAACTAGCCCTCGCGAAGTCATAACAGCCATGTTTTTTTCAACACCGTCTGCAGTCCCTTTATTTAAAATAATTTTTTCTTCCCACTGATCAGGGTTTCTCGCGATGACCGTCGCCTGAATTGGGTCGAAATCACGCAAACTTTCCTCGATTGATGCGAGTTCACGCAATGAAGAATTTTCGGCCTTTAATGTACTTACTTCCGCCTTCAGGACGGCAAAGTCTTCTAGACGCATCTTTAAGCGCTGGTTCTCTTCATACGTATTTAACAGCGAATCAATATTGCTAAAAATACCTGTTATGTAATTAGCCGGCTTTGCGACAAGCGATTGTGCAAAGCCAACTGTATCTTTAATAATTTTCTCGGGTAATGTTGCGTTATGACGATCACGTAAAGAGAAACCAATCAATGCCACTAGAAAAATCACGCTTACTAATAGGACAATTAATTTTTTATTAGAAAAATGTGGCACTGCCAGTCCTCCTTACTTCAATTGTTGCGCTCGAATTAAAGCGATGTTGTCTAATGCTTTACCCGTTCCGATCGCAACACAATCCAACGGATCTTCAGCAATAAATACAGGCATTTTAGTTTCATCGCTGATTACTTTATCTAAATTGCGTAATAATGCACCACCGCCTGTTAAAACAATGCCGCGCTCCATTACGTCTGCAGATAATTCAGGTGGTGTTTGTTCCAATGTTTTCTTAACGCCATCTAAAATAACTACAATAGCTTCATGTAAAGATTTTGAAATTTCGTCTGATGTAATTTCAATAGTTTTTGGTAAGCCTGTTAACAGGTCACGTCCACGAATCTCCATCGTTTCAGCAGGTCCTTCAGCACGTGCCGTACCAATTTCTACTTTAATGCTTTCCGCTGTACGCTCACCAATTGTTAAGTTATATGTTTTACGGATGTAAGCAATGATGGATTGATCCATTGCATCACCACCAACACGTACTGATTCACTTGTTACAATACCACCAAGAGAAATTACAGCTACTTCTGTTGTACCTCCACCGATATCTACTACCATCGAACCTGTTGGCTCCCATACCGGCAAGTTAGCACCGATTGCTGCTGCAAACGGTTCTTCAATTGTAAATGCTTCTTTTGCGCCTGCTTGACGGCTTGCATCAATAACCGCACGTTGCTCAACTGAAGTAATACCATATGGCACACAAATCATGACATTCGGTTTCTTCCAGTTAGAACCCGATGCTTTCATTGCTTCTTTTAAATAATATTGAATCATTGCTGTTGTAATTTCAAAATCAGCAATAACGCCATCTTTCATCGGGCGGATAGCCACGATTGAACCCGGTGTACGACCGATCATATTTTTTGCGTCGTTTCCGACTGCTACAATATCGCCTGTTTTTGTATTTTTCGCTACTACTGAAGGTTCACGCAATACAATTCCTTTACCTTTTACAAATACTAATGTATTAGCTGTGCCAAGATCGATCCCGACATCTTTATTCCCTAATCCAAACAAATTAAGTACTCCCTTTCTTATTAAAACAATTTCTAATTTATGATGCTAGCAAAATCATACGCTCTATTATAACGAATTACATCAAAAAATTATAGTGTTACAAGCACCGAATCGCGACTTTTGTCGAATGTTTTTTTCTACAACACTACTTTACTATTGTATTTCTATTTCTGTTACGAAACAAATAAAATTAATATGTAAGATTTAACAAAATCGCCACATGCTTATGACGAATATAACAAATAAAAGTTGCAATTGCGAAAATTGTCGACGAATTTTTAAATCCGTAATAATTGTTATCGCAATGTAATAATTCCTAATTTATAAAATAACTACAAAATAAAAAGACAAACGCTTTAATACGTTTGTCCAGTTATCTAGCATTCCCTAGAAATATCCCTTTTCCTTCATGCTTATAAACTGATGATCACCAATGATGACGTGATCGAGCAAATCGACTCCGACTATTTTGCCCGCTTCATAAAGTCTTGTTGTGACATCGATATCTTCAGGACTGGGTGTCGGAATGCCGCTTGGATGGTTGTGGGAACAAATGATAGAAGCAGCGGAACGTTTTACAGCTTCGCGGAAAATTTCACGGGGATGGACGATGCTGGCATTCAAGCTCCCAACAAATATGGTTTGTTTATGGAGCACCTGATTTTTTACGTTGAGAAAAAGACAGACAAAATGCTCCTGCTGTAATGACGTCATATCCTGCATTAAAAAGGTCGCTGCATCTTCCGGCGAGCGGATCGTAAAGCGTTCTTCCAAATCTTTCGATGCGAGTCTTCTTCCAAGTTCGATCGCAGCAAGCAGCAAAACTGCTTTTGCTTCCCCTATTCCTTTAATCTCGGTCATTTCTTCAAGTGTTGCATGCTTTAAATTATGCAATTTTTCGAAGTTGATCAATACCCGATTGGCTACTGTCAATACAGACTCACTTTTTGTTCCAGTACCGAGCAATATGGCAATCAGCTCCTGATTCGAAAGACTTCTTGCGCCTTGGCGGATGAGGCGTTCCCGCGGGCGGTCTGCTTCATGAACGTCATGGATTTTCATATTCAATAACGGTTGTTGGACCGTCATTTACATCACTCCTAAAATGGTAGTTTTAGTAGTTGTAATGTAAGCATTTTTTGAACTAATGTAGCAATTGGTAAACCGACGACATTATTATAGTCCCCTTCAATACGGTCAACGAGCATGGCGCCACTCGTCTGTATTCCGTATCCGCCTGCTTTATCGAATGGATCTCCTGTCTGAACATAGGCCTTGATCATTTGCGGAGAAACATCTTTAAATAGCACCGATGTTATTTCAACAAATGTATGCTCTGTTCCGTCCGCCAAAATAAGAGCTACAGCTGTCATCACTTCATGTCGATTTCCGGCAAGCTTCGTTAAATGCTCTACGGCTTCTTCCTCCGAAACAGGCTTGTGCAGTAGTTGGTCATTAAACACAACAATTGTATCCGCTCCGATAATACAATGATTAGGACATTTCTTAGCCACATCACGCGCTTTCAATAATGCCACTTCTGTCACATATTCATGAACCGTATCGCCCGTGACGCTTGTTTCGACAACATCGCTTGTCACAATCTCAAACGGGACATTCAGCATTTGGAGCAATTCCTTTCTCCTTGGTGAAGCAGAAGCTAATATAAATTGTTCATTTGTAGTAAAATTCATTTCCAATCCTCCTACATACTATAGTAACTGAGAAATGGAATTTTGAACAACAGCCAACTCTATATGCAAATATACGAAAAACAAAATTTCATTATGTTTTCCACGATTAAAATGTTACTTTCAAGCAATCAAGACTCTCAAAATAATTTATAAACATATGCAGACGAACAACATTAGGATTCGTCGAAAGCTTTGAAACTTCTGTCATAATCCCTGTCCAGTCTTCCGGTACCTGTTTTTTGTCAATTGCTTTAGTATCCTCAGCCGAGAACAATTTCGGATCTTTCAATGTGACCGGCAGCTGGAGTTCTGCAGGATTAGGACAGCTGCTCGCAATCTTAATTTTTTTATAAAAACCGGTAGGCACAATTGTTAATGCCGTTTCCACTTTTTCTGTATCCAGTCGGGACCAGACAAAATACTGATCGCCCACTTTAACAACTGCTGCTTTATTTAACGTAGGATAAGTCCCCAAAAATTGTGCTGCACTATCAAAATTTGAAAAAACACCGTGCTGCAATGCAAAATACTGTTGCTGTACTTGCTGCTCCTCGGGTGTTTGAACAGTCGTCGGGATTGTTTCTGCAGCTTCTTCGGTTGTCGTAGGTAGTTGCAGAATAAAAACAAATAGTATGACGCCAGCAAGCCCTGTAATACTTCCAATGAACATTGCTTGAAAAATGGCATTATTCCTTAAAGCTTTCATTGTTGCCACAGCTCCATCTCTTTTTCATACAACAATAGCAAAATAGCGTTAAAAAAAGAGGAGACTGCTGTCGCCTTCCTCTAAAAAGTTTTCGATATTATTCTTCTTTATTTGCAACCCGATTTTCTTTTACGGCAATTCATCCTTTTCAAATTGACGCAGATCGCAATATGCACGCTTTATCCCGGGTTTGGTGCCTGGTTGGCATCAGTGCATATTTCGTCGAATTTCACTTAGTAAATAGAGTGAACCGGTAACAACTCGTACTGTTTCATCTATTACCGGTCGCTGTAAAAATTCGTTTACATCTTCTATTATTTGTTTTTCCTCCGCTCGACTAAGTTCGTAAAGGGTCATTGCCTGCATTGCCCGTTCATTATGAATATTGGCGAAATAAAAAGCGTCACCGACTTCTTCCAGTAAATTTAGAATTGTTTTGACATCCTTGTCCGCCAGTAAACCGATGACAAATTCGATTCGCTTGTTCGGAAAGTGCTCTTTTACCGTATCCACCAATGACTGAATACTTGCAGGATTATGTGCCCCGTCAAAATAAAGTTTCGGCCGGATTTGTTCAAAGCGCCCGGCAAGTATTGCATTGTTCACACCCGTACGGATTTTTTGAACATCTAGCGGCAAGTCAAATTTCTTTAAAACTTCCAGAAATGCAGTAATGGCCAATGCCATATTATGCCCTTGATGTTTCCCTAGTAGCTGACGCTGTAATTTGGATATATTTAGTTGCAGTAATGGATACTCATATACTTCGGTTCCTTCATTTTTTGAAACGAAAAAGTCGGTACCAAACTTGAATAATGGTACATTTTTCTGAACGGCTTCCTTTGCGAAAACTTCGGTAACCTCTTCTGTCATTTCCCCAATTACCGCCGGACGATTTTCTTTCAATATGCCGGCTTTATGATACGCTATACTTGTTAATGTATTGCCTAAAAAATTCGTATGTTCCAAAGCGATACTCGGGACAACCGAAACGATCGGTGTCACTACATTTGTACTGTCTTCTCTGCCGCCCATGCCTGCTTCGATTAATACTAAGTCCGGCTTTTGCTCAGCAAAGTATAAAAGTGCCACCGCCGTCAATAATTCAAAGTCTGTCAGTTTTCCGCTAAGTCCGGCTTTTGCCAACTGCTGAAACTTCCGGTCCATCTGCTCATTAGTGATTGACCGGCCATCAATCTGTATTTGATCATGGACATCTACAATACAAGGTGACATAAACTTCCCGACTGATAAACCGTATTCGCGAGCCATCCCTTCAACAAATGCCAATGTTGAGCCTTTTCCGTTCGTTCCCGCTAAATGGACTACATTCAGCTGTTTCTCAGGCTGTCCAAGCAGATTAAGTGCGGATTCAATCGCTTCTAAACCCGGCTTGATCGCTCGTTCACTTTCTACCTGCCAACGCTCTTTGTATAACTCCAGTAATGGAATCATGAAATCCACCCTCTTTCTGTGAACAGACTGCGTACTTCAGCGATAAAATATAAGGAGCCGGTAATAACGAGCAGCTCATCTTCAGCCAAATGATTCATTTCTTTTTCAATTAGCTCCTGCCAATTTGAATGCATAAACTTTTTTGAATGTGTGCTTTGTTCATAAAGTTGCTTCGCTGTCGCCGCGCGCGGCAAATCAATTTGTGTGAAGTGCATTTCAGATGCGACCTCATCCATTAATTTTATACTGACACCATGGTCCTTATCCTGTAAAGCAGCATAGACAAACTTCACTTTATGCTGTGGTGCAGTTTCCTGTAATGTATTAATGAGGGCAGTCGTCCCTTCCGAATTATGGGCACCGTCCAAAATAATATTGTCGTGCACTTTTTCAAAACGCCCTTCCCACTTTGCATGTTGCAAGGCCAATTTTACTTTTTGCGCATTAAAGGATTCAAGATATAAATATGCTGCCGTAATGGCAAGCGCGGCATTGGCCATTTGATGTTCTCCAGCCATCGCAAGTGCAATTTTGTCGATCATGATATTTCCTCGGTAGTCAAAATAAGCACCTTTTTGATTTTCCACATAAAAATGTTCACCCAACGTAAAGATCGGAGCATGGAGCTGTGCTGCCGTTTGCTGAATTACCGCCAGCGCTTCCACATTTTTCACTCCGACAACAACCGGCTTTCCTTGCTTAATAATTCCTGCTTTTTCTGCGGCAATTTCGGCATATGTCTCACCGAGCATATCCGTATGCTCAAGCGAAATTGTTGTAATCACACATACTTCCGGTGTCACAACATTCGTTGAATCCAAACGCCCCCCAATACCGGTTTCAAGCAATGCGATATCCAATGACTGCTCCGAGAAGTATTTTAGGGCAAGCAATGTCATAAACTCAAAAAAGCTTGGGTATTCCCCGCCCAATTTATTTTCAATAACTTCCGCAATTTCATTTGCAATACGCAGAAAGTCTTCATCGGAAATTTGCTGTTTATTGATTGTCACCCGTTCATTGGCACGCTCAAGATGCGGAGATATGAAGGCGCCGACCGTTAAGCCGTGCTTGATTAAAATCTCACGCGTTGCATTCAATGTTGAACCTTTTCCATTGGAACCTGCAAAATGTATGAATTTCGTTTTTTGTTCCGGATTGCCAAGTGCATCCAGGATAATCTTCGCCGACTGTAATGGTTCGCCTTTATATTGGCTTGCTTTTAACTTAAAAATAAAATCTGTGCATTGCTTCATCGTTTGAAACATTATGTCCTCTCCCTAATACGGCTAATATGTAATATATTTTATTATAGCTGAATTAAAAGAAAGAGGTACCGTTATACGGTACCTCTCTTTGGCATTACATATTTTTCAGTTCTGCAATGCGTTTTTCAACTGTTGCGTATTTTGCTTCATAGTCCGCCAGTTTTTCACGCTCTGTTGCTACTAATGCTTCCGGTGCTTTTGAAACGAAACGTTCATTCGATAGCTTTCCAGAAACTAATTTTACTTCTTTCGCCCATTTGTCGAGCTCTTTTTCAAGACGTGCGATTTCTTCTTCAATATTGATTAAGCCTGCAAGTGGCATGAAGATTTCTGCGCCTGAAACTACTGCTGACATTGCCTGTGCTGGTGCTTCAAGATTCGCCCCGATTGTTAAGCCATCCGGGTTACAGAATTTTTCAATATAGCCTTTGTTCACTTCAAGCACTGCCGATGTTTGTTCATCTTTTGCTGAAATCGTCATCGGTACTTTTTTGCTCATTGGTGTATTCACTTCTGCACGAATATTACGTACAGAACGGATAATATCCATTAATAGCTGCATATCGCCCGCTTCTGCTGTAAAGTTGAATGCCGGATTAACAGTCGGCCATGCAGCAACTGTAATTGACTCCCCTTCATGCGGCAAGTGCTGCCAAATTTCTTCTGTTACGAAAGGCATGAATGGGTGCAGTAAACGCATCGTGTTGTCTAAAACGTAAGCAAGTACTGAACGTGTCGTTAATTTAGCCGCTTCATCTTCACCATATAATGGCAATTTCGCCATTTCGATATACCATGAACAGAAATCATCCCAAATGAAATTGTAAAGTTCACGGCCAACTTCACCGAACTCATATTTATCAGATAATGTTGTTACACGGTCAATCGTTTCATTCAAGCGTGAAAGAATCCATTTATCCGCTGTTGAAAGGTTACCTGTTAAATCAATTTGCTCATATGTTAGGCCTTCCATGTTCATCAAAGCAAAACGAGAAGCATTCCAGATTTTGTTTACGAAGTTCCAAGTAGATTCTACTTTTTCTGTAGAGTAACGTAAATCCTGACCTGGAGATGAACCTGTTGCAAGGAAGTAACGCAATGAATCCGCACCATATTGGTCGATTACATCCATCGGGTCAACCCCGTTACCAAGTGATTTGGACATTTTGCGTCCTTCAGCATCACGAACTAAACCATGGATTAAAACGTCTTTAAATGGACGCTCGCCTGTAAATTCTTTCCCTTGGAAAATCATGCGGCTTACCCAGAAGAAGATGATGTCATAGCCCGTTACTAACGTATTTGTCGGGTAGTAGCGCTTGAACATTTCGGATTCTTCATTTGGCCAATCCATTGTAGAAAACGGCCATAAAGCAGATGAGAACCATGTATCTAGAACATCTTCGTCCTGTGTCCAATTCTCAGCATCTTCAGGTGCTTCTTTTCCTACATAAAGCTCGCCTGTTTCTTTGTTGTACCAAGCTGGAATTTGATGACCCCACCATAATTGACGCGAAATACACCAGTCATGAATATTTTCCATCCAGCGGTTATATGTGTTTTCAAAACGATTTGGTACGAAGTTTACTTTTTCATTTTCATCTGCTTGCATTTTTAATGCTTCTTCAGCAAGTGGAGCCATTTTTACGAACCATTGCTTAGAAAGATACGGTTCTACAACAGCATTCGTACGCTCTGAATGGCCTACTTGGTGTACATGTTGTTCGATTTCGATTAATACGCCTGCCTCTTGTAAATCTGCAACGATTTGCTTACGGCATTCGAAACGATCCATACCCGCATATTTACCAGCTAAGTCATTCATTGTACCATCTTCGTTCATAACTAAAATACGTTCTAGATTATGACGGTTCCCAACTTCAAAGTCGTTCGGGTCATGTGCTGGTGTCATTTTTACAACACCTGTACCGAATTCCATATCTACGTAGTCATCTGCAACGATTGGAATTTCACGACCTACGATAGGTAAAATGACAGTTTTCCCTACTAAGTGTGCATAGCGCTCATCTTCAGGGTGTACAGCTACACCAGAGTCACCCAGCATTGTCTCTGGACGAGTTGTTGCAACGCGTAATTTACCTGAACCATCAGCAAGCGGGTATTCCATATGGTAGAATGCGCCTTCTACTTCTTTGTGGATTACTTCGATGTCTGAAAGGGCCGTTTTGGCAGCCGGATCCCAGTTAATAATACGCTCACCACGGTAAATATAGCCTTTTTCGTATAATTTAACGAATACTTCTTTTACAGCATCCGATAAGCCTTCATCAAGTGTAAATCGCTCTTTTGAATAGTCTAATCCTAAACCTAATTTCGACCATTGTGCACGAATATGGGATGCATATTCTTCTTTCCATTCCCATGTTTTTTCAAGGAACTTTTCACGGCCAAGATCATAGCGGGAAATACCTTCACCGCGCAATTTCTCTTCTACTTTCGCCTGTGTCGCAATACCTGCATGGTCCATACCTGGCAACCATAGTGCATCAAATCCTTGCATGCGTTTCATACGAATTAAAATATCTTGCAATGTTGTATCCCAAGCGTGGCCAAGGTGCAGCTTACCTGTTACGTTTGGCGGTGGGATAACGATAGAGTATGGTTCCTTATCGCTTGTTGGATCTGCTTCGAAAAATTTGCCTTTTAACCACCATTCATAGCGGCCGGCTTCAGTTTGCTGCGGATCGTATTTTGTTGGCATTGTAATTTCCGTCATGATGAATCTCTCCTTTGTCACCTTATTATTGGACATAAAAAAACTCCCTTCGTCTAAAAAAAGGACGAGGGAGTTAATTCGCGGTACCACCTTTATTTCCGATCGGGTTTAGTCAAGCGTTCGCATTCCTTACCCACAAACGCTTTCTTTAAATTTAAAAAAGCGCAAGCAGTCAATATGCGGCGTTGGAATGCCCAATCGGCACTTCATTCGATAACGGTGTTTAACCGGACCCTAGCTACTGTTAGTTCACTAAGTCAGCTCCTAGGCTACCTTCTGCATGGTTGATGGAGAAACTTTTCAGCTACCGTTTCCTCTCTTGCCATCGATCTCATACGTACTCTTCCTAATCTTCGCTTCAATTATATAGTTGCACTTTATTTTAAGCTGTTTTTAATGAAATATCAAGCACGAATGGGGAATATACTTTAACACGTTATCTGCGCTCTTCACATATACTATGCAAAAGGAGTCTGGACATTGCGAAAAAACTACAATCCTTATTTATTGCCTCCATGGCTGCGAAAATTCCGTTTCTTTATGCGTCATTGTATTTTGCCGATTACGATTTTTCAGGCGATTCGAACGGTCTTACTTCCGACAACGGGTGATATATTATTGCTGGCCATTCTAATTTTATTTACTTACTTATTGCTCACAGATTTCATTTAAAATTCACAACAAAAAAATGTTCCGTAAGCTTCAATTCTTACGGAACATTTATTTATTTTTTCAATTGTATTTGCACGCGACTATATGCATCAGCCAACTGTTCCAGGAAATCAAGCTCATGGGGAACGGTTTGGGCCATCTGCGTTGATTCTACTTCTTTTTCCGCTTGAAGTCGGGGTTGTACTTCTTCTACAGGCTTTTCGACGACGATCTCTTCGACTGGTGCCGGTTCCTCTACTTCAACAATTGCTTGTACTTTCTTTTCCACATCACAATGGACTGCCCAGCTACATGAGCAGTAGCCATTATTCGGCTCCACTTTAATATCATTTATGCGAAGTGATACAGCTTCAATGTCATCGTTCGGAAAATCTACTGAAAAAGGCAGGGCATATTCGAAATAACCATGATCTTTTTCAATATCCATATGCTCGATATAGATACCTTCCTCAATTTCATCCTCGCGTGCTACATGATCAAATTGAATATTGCCTTTTACTACATAAATTCCTCTTACTACGACGGAATCTTCGCTAATCTCTTCATGCCATTTCGGTTCTACTACTATTTTAGAATTCTCTTGAACATTTCCTAATTGCTTTGGAAATGTAAATGTCTCTTTCATTTCCCACTTTTGCATAAAAAATCCCCTCCCTACGCTTACATTATGCATAGAAAGGGAATTTATGATTTATTTATGAGATTATCTCGCTAATTTTTCAAAGACATTATGGAATGCCTGAACTGTTTTTGCGATATGTTCTTCTGTATGCGCCGTTGAAATAAATAGTCCTTCAAATTGTGATGGCGGCAGGAAAATTCCTTCTTCGGCCATTAGTTTGAAGTATTCTGCAAATAGCTCTAAATCCGAACTTTTCGCCGATTCAAAATCGATTACATCTTCGTTTGTGAAGAAGAAACCAATCATCGACCCTGCACGATTCACTGTATGTGGAATATTGTATTTCGTCGCTGCCGCACGGAAACCTTCTTCCAACTGGTCACCCAGTTTGCGGAAGTATTCATATGAGTCTTTGTTCAGACGGCTTAATGTTTCATAGCCGGCTGTCATTGCAAGCGGATTACCTGATAACGTACCTGCTTGATAAATCGGACCTGACGGAGCGATTTTCTCCATAATTTCGCGCTTTCCGCCAAATGCACCAACCGGTAAACCTCCGCCGATTACTTTACCTAAACAAGTAAGGTCAGGTTTAATTCCGTAATATTCCTGTGCACAGCCATAGTCTACACGGAAGCCTGTCATAACTTCATCGAAAATTAAAACCGTTCCATTCTCTTCTGTCAGTTTACGCAGCCCTTCAAGGAAACCTGGCTGTGGCGGAACAACACCCATATTGCCGGCAACCGGTTCTAAAATAACTGCAGCTAAATCAGCGCCGAATTTTTCAAATACTAATTTTGCAGATTCCAAATCATTATAAGCAACCGTTAATGTATTTTTGGCAATATCAGCCGGAACACCCGGTGAGTCAGGTAAACCAAGTGTCGCTACACCTGAACCTGCTTTAATCAGCAGTGAATCCCCATGACCGTGATATGAACCTTCAAATTTTAAAATCTTGTCGCGTCCAGTAAATCCACGCGCTAAACGTAGTGCAGACATTGTTGCTTCTGTGCCTGATGATACAAAACGAATCATTTCCACTGACGGCAAACGGTCCATTACAAGCTTCGCCAATTTGTTTTCTGAAACAGTAGGTGCACCGAATGATGCGCCTTTAGCTGCCTGATCCTGAATAGCCGAAACAACTTCCGGGTGTGCATGTCCTAAAATTAACGGACCCCATGATAAGACATAGTCAATATATTCATTGCCATCAATATCTTTAATAACTGCACCTTTGCCTGAATCCATAAATATCGGATCCAAGTTTACTGATTTAAATGCACGTACAGGAGAGTTTACTCCCCCTGGCATTAAATCAACCGCTTCTGTAAATGCTGCTTTTGACTTTTCATAACTACGCATATTATTTTTCCTCCAACCAACGACAGACGTCTTTTGCATGATAAGTAATAATTAAATCGGAACCTGCACGCTTCATACCTAATAATGTTTCCAGTACAACCGCTTTTTCATCGATCCAGCCATTTTGTGCAGCTGCTTTTACCATTGAATATTCGCCCGATACATTATACGCTACAACAGGTAATGGGAAGCTGTTTTTCACATCACGGATGATATCCATATACGCTAATGCTGGTTTCACGATTAGGAAATCGGCACCTTCTTCAACGTCCGAAGTTGCTTCGCGAATCGCTTCCATTCGATTGGAAGGATCCATTTGATACGTTTTGCGGTCACCGAACTGTGGTGCTCCTTCTGCCGCTTCACGGAATGGACCGTAATAGCTTGAAGCGTATTTAACCGCATAAGACATAATCGGAATATGCTGGAATCCTGCTGAATCCAATCCTGCACGAATCGCCGTTACAAACCCGTCCATCATGTTCGATGGTGCAATAATATCGGCACCGGCTTTTGCTTGTGAAATTGCTGTACGCGCCAGCACATCAAGTGATGGATCATTTAACACTTGATCGCCTTCAATAACACCACAATGACCGTGATCTGTAAATTCACACAAGCAAGTATCTGCTACGACTAGAAGCTCTGGATGACGTTCTTTAATTAAACGTGTCGCTTCCTGTACGATACCGTGATCATGGAAAGCACCAGTACCGACTGCATCCTTTTCTTTAGGAATTCCGAAAAGTAATACCGCACGAATGCCTAAGTCTACAATTTCATCTACTTCAGCTGCCAAGTTATCTAAAGATAATTGGAACACGCCCGGCATTGAACTAACAGGGTTTTTAATATTTTCGCCTTCAATAATAAACAACGGATAAATAAGGTCTTCTTTTTGTAGGTATGTTTCTTTTACGAGTGCACGCATCGCTGCATTTTGACGTAAGCGACGGTGACGTTGGAAATATAGTTCTGTCATTTTGTCTGTTCCTCCAGGATGAGCTGTTCAATTACAGCTTGCATCGTATAGATTTTAGGTTGCACAATTGGCTGAACCCCGTATTTTTCAAGGGCTGCTGTTGTTACATGACCAATCGATGCAAATTTCACATTTTGCCAATCTACATGCGGCAAAATATGCTCAGCATAAATATCTACCGCAGAAGGACTGGCGAATATTACAATCGGATGTTTTTCTGTCAGTAGGCACTGTGTTAATTGCGAAAAATATTTTCTGCACGGACGTGTTTCATAAACCGTCCATTCATCCGCTCCAGTACCTTCATGAATCGTCTTTTTCGCCATCGATCCGCGCACAAATAAGGCACGTTCACCTGGCTCCATCGAAAATTCCTCCACAAATACATCAGCACTGTAAACAGTTGGCATAAAATGAATTTCATAGCCGTGCTCCTGCAATAAAGCAGCTGTCTTTTCACCGACAGCTGCAATTTTCATTGTGGCCGGAATCGTCTGTTCATGCCGTATACATTTATCGATAAAGCTTTTTACCGCATTTTGGCTCGTAAAAATGAGCCACTGATATGCAGGTAATTCACGAAAATAGTATTCATCTTCCTTAGAAACCTTTTCTACTGTTTCGATTAATGGATAATTATAAACTTTCCCGTCATGTTGCTCAATCAATTGCTCTACAGACCTTACAACCGCCGAGCCTGTAATAATTAATGTTTTTCCTAAGAGTGCATTACTCGGCATCTAACTCAGCCTTTACTTTTTGAATTAAGTCAAAGGCACCTTGCTCAGTTAATTTTGCGGCAACAGCTTTACCAACTGCATCCGCGTCAGTCCCTGTTAACGTTTCCTTATAAGTTACAGAAGCATCCGGTGCTGCCACTAAACCTGTTAAAGTAATTGTGTCACCGTCTACTGTTGCATAGCCGGCAATCGGCACTTGGCAGCCCCCATCCATCGCAGCTAAAAACGAACGCTCGGCATGTGCTGTAGCCCATGTTGTAGCATCCGTTAATTTTGCCAGTTGCTCAAGCAGCTCCGCATCATCCGCGCGGCATTCAATCCCTAATGAACCTTGTGCTACAGCTGGAAGGCAAATATCCGTATCTAAATATTCAGTTACGACTTCATCACTCCAGCCAAGTCGTTTCAAGCCTGCTGCGGCTAAAATAATCGCATCGAAATCTTCTGTTTCCAGTTTTTTTAGACGTGTATCAACATTTCCGCGAATCCACTTAATCTCAAGATCTGGACGTGCTTGTAATAATTGTGCGCTACGACGTAATGAACTCGTTCCAACGATTGCACCTTTTGGCAAATCGGCAAATTTCACATGACCATTTGAAATAAAGGCATCTCGCGCATCTTCACGTGGAGGAATACAGCCAATGATCAGCCCTTCAGGCAATACGGCAGGCATATCTTTCATCGAATGCACAGCAAAGTCGATTTCTTTATCATAAAGAGCTTGTTCGATTTCCTTAACGAATAGACCTTTACCGCCAACTTTAGAAAGCTGTACATCTAAGATGCGGTCGCCTTTTGTTACAATTTCCTTGATTTCAAAATCAAATGGTACGCCAGCTTCTTTCAGCTCATTGATAAACCAGTTTGTTTGTGTTAATGCTAATTTACTTTTTCGAGATCCTACAATAATTTTTCTCACGTTACTCCGACCTTTCTATTCTGCTAAACCCACAGATGGAAATTTGATAATTTGCTGCCGAGAAAGAAATTAATCACAACGAGTAAAAATAAATAAATATGCACCTGTGCATACACCATGCCGATTAATTTTCCTTTCCGATGCAGCAAAAAAATAATTAAGTAAACAATCGATACGATAAACGAGCCTAAAATTTTTACATCGAAAACGGAAACATTCTCTAATGTTAAAAATGCCCATTCTAACCCTAAAATTAAACTTATTAATAGCAATGGAATACCAATAATGGTCGATAAATTAATCCACTTAACCATTTGCTGTAAACTAGGCAATCGTGACCATAAATTCGTAAACTTTTTTTGCTTTAATATGCGATATAAAATTAAATACAGCAGCGAGAAGACAAACGCAACCGAAAAAGCGGCGTATGACACAATCGCAAAACTAATATGGATTAACAGCATTTCCGAAACTAATGAATCACCGACAATCTGATCATTCGTTTGCGGTGCAAATAAGTGAATTGTCATAAATACAAAGCTCAATACATTAATGAAAAACACCGGTAAATCAACTCGTACAATACAATGAAGGACGATTGAAAGTGTTGTTAAGAGCCATGCATAAAAGAATACCCCTTCATACAACGACAAAATAGGAAATCGTTTCGTTTCAATGATAAACAAGACGATAAATAAAGTTTGCAACACCCAGACGATGGAAACAAACCAGAAGGCTACACGCCTGAATTTTATATTTTTATAAAGGTAGTCTGAAAAATAAAGTACGATACAGAGCCCATAGAGAATGATCATGAGCTCGTATAATCTTGTCATTACCATTTCTGTCATATGCACCTTCTCCTGATGGAAACTTACTAAAAAAAGCGCTTTCGCTATCTATAATTTTACCATATAGATACGAAAACGCTTATGATTTATTTGAATAAAGTGCTTCAATAAGGCTCAATGTCTATTGGCTATTGTTCAATTAATAAGAGAAACCTGGTTTTAAGGTTACCTCTTGTGCTGCTTCACTGTTTTTAACTTCCGGGCGTAATTGCTGTACTTCTTGCTGCACTTCGTCTTCAATACCGAAGATTTGTTGGAATAATGCAAGCTGTGCTTCCGCATTTTTCTCGTTCGCAAGTTCTTTTGCTTGGAGAATCGGCGTTTTCAATAGCTGATTAATAATCGATTTTGTATGCTTGTTTAAAATTTTGCGTTCGCGCTCTGTTAAATTCGGCATTTTGTTTTCGATACTCATCATCGTTTCTTCTTGAATAGATGCCGCTTTTTTGCGTAAGGCAGAAATAACAGGCACGACACCAAGTGTATTAAACCAATCTTTAAATTGAATAATCTCCTCTTGAATCATCGCCGTAATTTCATTTGCCGCACGTTCGCGCTCTGCCAAGTTGGCTTGTACAATTCCTTGAAGGTCATCAATATCATAAAGGAATATATTTGGCACATCGCCGATACGAGGATCTAAATCACGCGGTACCGCAATATCGACCATAAACAATGGGTCGCCTTTACGGAATTTCGCTACATCTTTCATCAAGTCATAATCGATGACATAGTCTGTTGCCCCAGTTGAACTGATTAAAATATCCGCTTCAAGCAGCGTACATTGCAGCTCATTCATTGCTTTCGCATCGCCATCAAACTTCGATGCCAAGTTTTGAGCTTTTTCAAATGTACGGTTAATCACCGTTACTTTTCCTACACCATTTCCGTATAGGTTTTGAATTGCAAGCTCACCCATTTTACCGGCACCTAAAATGGCTACATGCTTATCTTTTAAGGACCCAAAGATTTTTTTGGCAAGCTCCACGGCAGCATAAGAAACAGAAACAGCATTTTCCCCAATCGCTGTTTCGCTATGGGCACGTTTTGCGAATGTTACGACTTGCTTAAATAATTGGTTGTAAACTGTACCAGTTGTACCAATTTCCTGACCTTGTAAAAAACTTTTCTTTACTTGTCCTAAAATTTGCGTTTCCCCAAGCACCATGGAATCAATACCAGCCGTCACACGGAATAAATGGTTTAATGACTCATCTTCTTCACGGATGAATAAGTGATCCTCAAACTGTTCCATTGGTATGTTAAACCAGTTCGCCAAAAATTGTTTAATATAGTAGCGACCAGTGTGTAATTGATCAACAACCGCATAAATTTCAGTACGGTTACAAGTAGAGATTATTACATTTTCCAATATGCTTTTTTGGTTTTGTAGCGCTTCCATAGCATTCGGAAGTTCCGATTCGATAAACGAGAGCTTTTCACGAATTTCTACTGGCGCTGTTTTATAATTCAGGCCTACTACTAATGTATGCATGAACCCCCACACCTCACACGTTCTAATTCATTGATTTTATTGTAGCATAATGACAGCATGATTCTAGTTTAGTTTGTGAACATGCTTTGAAAGTATTTACTAAACATACTTAATTAAATCCACAAACAACTTTTAAATTGTCATTGGATGTTTAAACCTTTGTATCTATACCCTAACTTCAGAAAAATACATCTTGTCACAAATAGCGCAAGATGAAGTCTTTTCGGAAAAGGATTTCGAATTGTTATATTAGAATTATTCTAATGTAAGTTTAACAAAGTTCGACATAGATTTCAATCATTCAAACCAAAAAAGAAGCCCACTTTATAAGTGAGCCTCTATTTTGTCACATATTATGAATTTTAGTCCCAATAACTTTTCCTGTTGCATCGAGTGCCTGGAATTCCACTTCTACATATAAATCAAATTCCGGGAACTCATAAAGGTTCGGTCGATGCATATAGCGCGAAGAACCCCGTGCCGGCAAGTCGTATTTAACATCTCCACTCGGTGATATAAATACAACGCGTACACCTTTTACATTGTCGCATCCTGTATTCACATCCGCCAAAATTGTTACTTTTGATGTTTCGATACGCACATCAGTATTGTTAAAGATTGTATCCCCTACTAGACAACTATTGTTCATAACAGGAGTTTTACATAAAATCGTTGTAATGATCGCCTGTAGAGAGCTGTGCAAGTTTTCAATCGATGTAATATTTTGATATGTGCCCTTTGTTTCGGATGAAATATCTTTCAGTAGTTTTTCATTTACCGTTGTATATGATCCAACCGAAACAGTGTGGATAGCAATGCCTTTTTCTCTTGCATCGTTCAGCACGTTAGTGAGTCCGCTGCTGTTTGAATAACCGTCTGTCACAAGGACAATGGCTTTACTTGTATACTGGTTTGTCGTGAAATTACTGATTGCTGTTTCAAGTGCTTTCACAATATTTGTCGATCGATTTTCGTTTTTATACGTTAACAAACTATCGATACTAGAAACGATATCCGCTTTGTCTGTTGCTTCGTGATTTGGACGATTATTGAAGCGATATACATGACTTGGGTTTGCCCCGATTTGTTTAATCGTTTGCTTCACTTTATTCGCTGTATAATTTTTCGCATCGCGCGCTTTCATCGAACCAGAGTGGTCTACAACAAACATAACTTCCGATTCAACGGAACATAAATTGTTTTCATATCGCGGATTGGCAAAGATTTGTTCAGAGACTGTTGTATTTTTCAGACTTTGTACGACTTTATCATAACGTGGATCCAGATCGATCAAGCGTGCCTTAACCTGTGATTTACCATATAAAATATCGTCAAAGTAAACTACAGCAGATCCGCGGCTGCCTGTGCCGTTATTATAGTCTTTCGTATTTGTATCAAATGATACGACACGCGTTTTTCCGTTAAATGTTACTTCCACCGTTCCTTTATAGTCGGTAATAATTACCCCGCCTGGTGCGACAAGGTTTACGATTACCTTCGTATAACGGTCCATGCCATCCGGGCGCTGCTGCAGTTCTTTTCCTGCAAGCAATACTTTAATTTTCGCAGCGGCACCTTCCAGCTTCCCGATTACGTCCGCATAATCTTTTCGCAATAAGTTTTTGTCGATTTGACCTAAACGATCATACATTGCCTTAATGACCTCAACCGATTCTTCATGTGCTAATGTTACTTGATCAGCAATCGGTAGAAACTTATCTGTCAAATAAATAATGACCGCATGGAGCATTGAATCGAATGCTTCAGTATCTTCTTCACTCATAACACCTTGCAAATCATATGTTGCACGTCCCTCATTGTTGACCGTGTACATGACTTTAGCATTGCCGAGACCGCCCCAAGAAGACTCCTCTTTTGGTCCTTCGATCATATAGTCGAGAATTTGTTCGAATAGCCAAACCGAAATAATTTGTCCTTCCAGCTTTAGATCTGCATTCCCGTATTGAATTTCCTTGGAAGTAACCTGACCTTGTGTCAATTTCCCGTCAGCAGTTGTATAGTTTTCCCATTTAGACCCTGTCATCACTTTTAAATCCGGATCGTAATCTGAAATTGTAATAACCCCGTTTTGTGTAAATGGTACTGTCGTTGTCCCTACCACACCTGAAGGCAATGCAGGTAATGGTTTTACCCCAGGATCAACCGTTCCTCCATTCCATTCCGTCTGTTCTGGATCAAACACTTCATAAGTAATACGCAATTCCGCTTTTGGCACATAGCGGACAGACGCTTCAATAACCTGATTTTTGTATGTGTAATACTTTTCTGAGGGATTAATCATCTCAAAGCGAATTGTATCAACTACTGACTTCGTTAAAGCAGGAGCCGTTACATATACGCTAAGCTGTGGTCCATCGGTATAAACCGTTGTTGATTGACCGCTTGTACTTGTATTCGTTTCAGAAACTTTTGCCCCGGCTTTTGAAGTCACTTTAAATGCCAATGATTCATCATATGAAATGTCGTTGCCGTAGCTATCGCGCAAATCAATTGTAATTAAAGTTGAATCCACTCCGTTTGCTGTAAGCTCTTCGTTTTCAACATTAATTTTTTTAACCGCTTTATAAACATCCGGACGTGTCACTTTATCATCCGTGTTTTTACCAGGAGTTGTCGGAATCGTCACAGTACCGTTTTTACTCTCAACAAAGTTCACCGGTAATGTAATTTTATTGTTGTCTTTGCCGGCAGGTGTACTTGCCAGACCTTCGATCGCCAATTTCCCCTGCTGATTGATACGGTACATGAAGACCGCCATATCACCGCGATTAATGTTGCGCGTCGGCTTATAGTCTTCATATGTGCGCTTTCCGGTTGTACCTGTTGTAATTTCGTTCATATATAAATATCTGACTGCCTGGATCTCGGATAAATCGAGACCATTTACCGCCGCATAAAGCTTTGCAAAGTGGCCGCGTGAAATATTGGCATTGCGCTTTGACTTATTATTCACGCCATATAACGGAATATTCAAGTCACCATAATATTCATAGAGCATATCTTTATCATTTGTATTGAAGTGATAGTTTTTGTCCATCTTCGCTAAAAACTGCAGCATCTGCCATTCCATCACGAGTGTACCGGACTGGAACTTATTCCCTTTATATAACTGCAAATAATCATTATCTATTGTCCATTTGGCTGCTTTATATTTCGAATTTTTTTTCGCTATATCCGAAATTTGCTTGCTTGCAGCTTCCGTTTCTGCAGCACCGAACGGAAATACCACGGAAAATACTAGTAGGCAACTGAGCAGCATGGCCATTAGTTTCTTCATTTTACTCATGTTTGCATCCCCTTAGTTAAAGAACAGAATATTGTCTCGGTAATTCTCTTTTAAATCTGCTTCTAAATAACGTAAAAATCGTTCAATAATCGCGGAAGACTGTGCACGTGTCAGTGTTGCTTTCGGATTGAAATAACCGTCGCTGCCTGACATTAGCCCTAACTGAGTTGCGACATAAATTGCATCGCGTGCATAATCCGTAATTTTGTAATCATCTTTATAGTCTGTAGAATAGCCTGGATCAGGTGCTTTTCCTTCCAGTCCAAGTGCGCGCACTAAAATTGTCGCTGCCTGCTGGCGTGTTAAAAAACCATCCGGATCAAATGTCGTAGGATTTTTTCCTTTAATAACTCCTTTATCAACCGTTGCCACTAAGTAATTGTAATCCTTTACTGTACGTTTCACGTCTTTGAAAATAGAAGGCTGTGTCTTTTTGCGGTTCGTTTCTTCCAATACACGCAGATCAATTGCTTTACCAATAGCAACTGCAAAATCATAGCGCTGTACAGGTGTATTAGGTGAATAGAAGTTCGATTGATCATCCAATATCCCAAGTGAATACAATTTTTCAATTTGCTCACGTGCCCAGTTGGAAGATAAATCACGGAATTTTGGAATTTTCAGCATTTCCAACTTTGGCATATAATCGATATTGCTTGCGACCGTTCCTTCGCTACCAGGTAAATCGTATTCGTATTCCGATAGCGAATCGGCAGAGCTAATCGTTTTATAGTTGCCGTTAAAACTTGATAAAGATGCATCGTTTTCGTTATATTCTAGTGTTCGTGACTTGGATGTCGATACTTTGTTTTTCACTGTACCGATCGTTCCGTCATCATATTCAATCTCGAAATCTGTAATTTGTGTTTCAGTAGCTCCCCAGAAATTTTCATATCCTTCATTTCGGCTATCTGCATGTACCGTTATCGTTTTTGTAACAGCATTCTTGCCTCGGCCTGTCGTTTCGGTATATGTTTTGCGGGCAATCGCATTTCCTGAATAATAGTCAGATGCCGGACGCTTGTCTGTAATCGTACTTTTAGAAAGCTGGTAATCCGCCAATGTAAATGTTCTGTCGCCAACTGTAATTTTTTCGGTAAATTTTGTAACCTCACCCGTTGCTGAACTTTGCCCTACTTGGTCATAGTTTGTAACATCGTATGTATACGTAAAATTCCGCGTCAGCTTTTCTCCATTTGGTCCAGCCAACGTAAACTTGTATGTCTCGGTTAACTTGCCTTTAGATTCTCTCGTTGAAATCGTTACATTTTTATTTGTGCCCGTAAATTTAATCGGTTTTCCTGTTAAGAAAAAGTATTCTTCATACTCATATTCGTTTTTTATACCGCCTGTTAAATCGATAGATTGTGCGGAACTTGCTGAAGTGAGCAGCATCAGAAAAAATGAGCATGCCAATAGGAAGGTGAAGCAAAGTTTCTTTCTCACAAATTCGTCCCTCATTTCTTTAAAATTCACTTTTGTTTAAATGGCATGCGAGAAACTTGTCCCGCATGCCTTTTTAATTAGTTTACTAATAATACATAAACTTCCGATGTTGAACGTGCAATTGCTGTTACATGATCTGCCTTATGGATATCAGTAATATCGATTACTTCACCATCTTTAATAACCATCGCTTTTGATAGGTCGAGTGAAAGCGAACCGAAACGGTAGTTCCAGTAACCATCTTTGCTCCACTGGCTGCTGTTAACAACAGATATCTTTTTCGTATTAAAATTAATCGAACTTACACGGCCTGTTAATGTTAACGTAGCCAGTTTTTCATTTGGCACAAAATGAATGCCCTCAATATGACCTTCGTTTACAAAGAAATATCCATAATATGGATTTGGTGAATTTGTATAATTATCATATAAATCAAGATCCAGTTCCGGAATGACTTTGAATTGCTTTGTTCCGTCCAGTTCAGATGCGATTGTAGAATTACTGTAAGCAAATGATGTAATGGTCTTATCCATAGTCCAGAAATGATTATCGAAACGTTGTAAATCTGATAACTCCACTTCATATGCATCTAAATCCGCTACATCAATTCGACCAAAGTAAAGTTTATATTTTGATAGATTCGGTGCTAAATATGCATTATTTGTTATATTGACGATATGAGCATAATCACTCTTAGCCGCACCATCCGTTAATACAAATGCCGTTGTCGAAATCGGTTTTTGCGCTAAATCAAGAGCAATAAGGCCTTCAGGTTCTACTAAACGGCCATTGCGGATTAAAATCGAACCGTTATGGTAATTTAATTTCAAAGAATTTTTAAGTTGCAGTGTATTCACACCAAGATTGACACTTGTAATAGGTTGATAGAATGTACGCTCATTTTTAGCTAATACGATAATCTTATCGATTACTTCCTTGCTGAACTGAGTTTTTGTTACAAAATAAAGCTCACTATTTTTATATTTTTTTAATTGGCTTTTTGAGATTTTTTTATTTCCTACGTAAATACTTGTATTGTTTGTAAAATTAAATGTTGCCTGTGTCTTCGTTCTAACCGTCCCAAAGCGCCAGTTTAGTAGAGGATGCGCATTCTTAACATTTAGCGAATTTTTGTTTGTATTAACCGTATTTAAATCTGCTTTATATAATTCTGTCACCATATTGGCTGTACTCATAATCGTAATTTCAGCGATACGGGAAGTATTGGCTGTTGCAAATTTTAAGCGGACACGGTCTCCTACATAAAGTGAACTTAAATCTACTGATGAGCTTCCTTTGAACACTTCCGTATTGTTTGTCACTGTATAATTTTTAGTTGAAGCGCCGTCGATTTTTACACGGAGCTGCAAACCGTTCGGATCAATCTGTGTCACAGCACCGGTTACTTGTTTGCTGTTTTCGACGATTGAACCGCCTTCTACATTTGTAGATCCACGCATTTCTGTAATTTTGCCTAAGTTTAATTTAATCGTGACACTCATGCCTGCTTTAAATCCTGCAATTGTTGTCAGCGTATTATTAATATAGTATTTCTGCGTATTCGCAAGGTTAAATGTTGCGGTTTTCCCTGCACTGTTTTTTAATGTGACACTTTTTAATGTTCGTGTGATATTCCCTTTCTTATCTTCAGTTTCATTATAATTTGCTTTCATAAATGTATATGTATTTGATGCTTCAGCTTGCTGCCCTGTTGGTAAGATTGCTAAAGCAAAAGTAATTGCCATTAATACGGTAATGATTTTTTTAAGCAATTTTTCCGCCTCCTTCTCTCAGTAACTTTTCTTTTAATTCATAGCAAACGCCTGAAATATTTGTATTTAATCCCAAATATTGTTGCAGGACCTATATAGTGTAACAAATTTGCCGACTATTGGCATTGGTTGTCGAAATTATTTATACGGAAATATCGATTAATTTACCTAATACGGGGTGTGACGCATCGATCACTTCGACTATTTGTTCCGCATTTTCTTGCTGAAACTCCATCACTTTTTTCGTCATGGCCAATGAAACATCTTGCATCAATCCAGTATGTTTCATCGACATCGCTAATGCAGCAATATCCAAATGTACACCTCCTATTTACCTTTATCGGCTAAATACTATGAATATCAAGTAATTATTATTATTTCTGAGAGTAAATTGGCCAAAATAAAAACAACCCCGAAAGTTAATTCGAGGTTGCGTTGTTTACATGCGTGATTCAATTTCGGCCCAGGCCTCTTCAAAACCAAGACCTTTTTCAGAAGAAAACACAATTAATGGATCTTGCTTTTCCATTTGTAATGTTTCGCGGACAATCTTTTTATGCTTATCCCATTTCCCTTTCGGAATTTTGTCGGCTTTAGTTGCGACAACTATTACCGGGATATTGTAATGCTTTAAAAAATCATACATCATGCAGTCATCTGAAGTCGGATTATGGCGAATATCAACAATTAAGACAACCGCTTTTAACTGTTCGCGACTCATAAAGTACTGCTCGATCATTCTTCCCCATGCTGCACGTTCTGATTTTGAAACTTTTGCATAGCCGTATCCTGGTACGTCAACATAATAGAGCTGTTCTTCAATTTTATAGAAGTTCAGCTGTTGTGTTTTACCAGGTTTTGACGAAATACGCGCCATTGCTTTACGGCCAATCATACGATTGATAAACGAAGATTTGCCGACATTTGAACGACCCGCTAAAGCGAATTCAGGTAGCCCGTCTTCCGGGAACTGTTCTGGTCGGACAAAGCTGCCGATCATTTCTACGTTATGGACTTTCATTACTTATTAAAACCTCCATCTAGTGCGAGCGCAAGAACTTCTTCCGCTTGTGAAACTAGTTTAAATGTGAGTTGCTCACGAATTGTTTCAGGAATATCATCAATATCACGTTCATTGTCTTGCGGAATGATAATCGTCGTTAATCCCGCGCGGTGGGCACTTAATGATTTCTCTTTTAAGCCGCCGATCGGCAGTACACGACCCCGTAATGTTACTTCTCCAGTCATTCCAATTTCGCGTTTAATTGCTTTTCCAGTTATTGCAGACACAATAGCAGTCGTCATCGTAATACCTGCTGATGGACCATCTTTTGGTACTGCGCCTTCCGGAACGTGGACATGAATATCGTGCTGATCGAAATATTCAGCATCCACACCTAAATCTTTTGTTAATGTGCGGACAAATGAAAGCGCAATTTGTGCAGATTCCTTCATTACATCGCCAAGCTTCCCTGTTAAAATTAATTTACCTTTACCAGGTGTTAATGAAACCTCGATCTGCAATGTATCTCCACCGACTGTCGTATAGGCAAGTCCTGTAGCAACACCTACTTGGTTTTCCATTTCCGCCTGTCCATAGCGGAAGCGGTGTTTCCCAAGCATATCCACCAATACTTTCGAATTGACCGTTACTTTTTTCTTTTCGCCAGATACGATTTTTTTCGCAGCTTTACGGCAAACAGTCGCAACTTGGCGTTCCAATCCACGAACACCAGCTTCACGTGTATAGTAACGAATTAAATCCGTAATCGCTTCGTCTTTCATTGCCATTTGCGTTTTCTTCAAACCATGTTCCTTCATCTGTTTCGGAATCAAATGGTTCTTAGTAATTTCTACTTTTTCGAATTCTGTATAACCTGCGATATTAATGACTTCCATACGATCCAGTAACGGTGCAGGGATTGTACTTAAATCATTTGCTGTTGCAATAAATAATACATCTTGCAAATTGTATGGTTCTTCGATGAAGTGATCACTGAATGTATTATTTTGCTCCGGATCCAATACTTCAAGCATTGCAGCCGATGGGTCTCCACGGAAGTCATTTGACATTTTATCAATTTCATCAAGTAAAAATACAGGATTTGTCGTGCCTGCTTTTTTCATTCCTTGAATGATACGTCCTGGCATTGCGCCGACATACGTACGACGGTGACCACGAATTTCAGACTCATCACGCACACCGCCAAGTGAAACACGGACAAATTTACGGTCAAGGCTTTCTGCAATAGAACGCGCTAAACTCGTTTTACCTACGCCCGGAGGTCCTGCTAAACATAAAATCGGACCGCGCAATGAATTCATTAATTGACGTACTGATAAATATTCCAAAACACGCTCTTTCACTTTTTCCAGGCCATCATGATCGCGGTTTAAAATTTCTTCAGCATAGGCAATATCGATACGGTCTTCCGTTTTTTCTGTCCAGGGAATCGATACAAGCCATTCCAAATAGTTGCGGATGACACCACTCTCTGCACTTGCAGCAGGCAGCTTTTCGTAGCGGTCCAGTTCTTTTAACGCAACTTTTTGTGTAGACTCCGGCATTCCGGCACTATCGATTTTTTTACGAAGTTCAGCAATTTCACCCGTTTTTCCTTCGCGATCACCAAGCTCTGTTTGAATTGCTTTCATTTGCTCACGCAGATAATACTCTTTCTGTGTGCGCTCCATCGCCTGCTTCACTTTTGTACTGATTTTTTTCTCGAGATTTAAAATCTCCTGCTCGTCATGCAAACGAATCATCAAGTGGTCTAAACGCTTTTTAATGTTCGTAATATCGAGCACTTCTTGCTTTTCATTAATTTTGAAAGGTAAATGAGAAGCAATGACATCTGCTAATCGGCCCGGTTCTTCAATATCAAGCACCGATTCGATTGTTTCCGTCGTAATTTTATTTGAAGATTTTGCGTATTTTTCGAAATACGATAATACAGTACGCATTAAAGCTTCCGTTTCCGCATCTTTGTGCAGCTCATCTTCAAATAGTTCCAAATCTGCAGTTGTAAATTTACCGGAATCTTCATAACGAACCATTTCCGCACGGTTTAAACCTTCAACCAGAATACGCAATGTTCCATTCGGAAGTTTTAGCATTTGTTTTACTTTCGCTAATGTCCCCATTTTATAAAGATCTGCTTTTCCCGGTGAATCAACGCGTAAATCTTTTTGAGTTACCAAAAAGATTGTGCTATCTTCAAGCATCGCATGTTCTAGTGCAGCAATAGAACGTTCTCGACCCACATCAATATGTAAAACCATCGTTGGGTATACAAGAAGTCCTCTTAACGGTAAAACTGGCATATTAGTTAATTTTTTTGTCACGCGGGTATTCACCTCCATCCAAATCTTAAAAACAACCCGCAATATAAGTATGTGTTAGTTTCTTGTCAATTACGCCTAAGCGTAGCTGTGTCCAGATTTTTCCGAGTTTATGTGCTCTAAATACTGGAGCAAACCATAAATAACGCTTCAAAACCTGTATCATTCGGCTAAAAATACCCGAAACTTTATGTATATACGTTTTGTAAGAAAAAGCTGACTTTGGACTTGCTTGAGAAGTCTAAGTCAGCTACATAGTTGGAATCCATTCAGCTAAAATTAAGCTGAAGTTTTTTTGTTGTCATCTTTTTTCAATTCAGACCCATCATCCAAAATTAATTTTGGATCTGCTTTATCACGAATTGTTTCAGCTGTGATGATACATTTTTTAATATCTTCACGTGAAGGCAATTCAAACATAACATCAAGCATTGTCGCTTCGATGATTGAACGAAGACCACGGGCACCTGTTTTACGTTCGATTGCTAATTTAGAAATTTCGACAAGTGCATCATCTTCAAACTCAAGTTCTACATCATCTAGCTCCAACATTTTTTGGTATTGTTTTGCTAAAGCATTTTTAGGTTCAGTTAAAATTTGTACTAATGCATCGACATTTAACTGTTCTAAAGTAGCCAATACCGGTAAACGTCCGATAAATTCCGGAATTAAACCGAATTTCAATAAATCTTCAGGAATTAACTGAGACATAATTGAAGCTTCTTCATCAATATCTTTATTTTGTGTTGAAGCAAAGCCAATTACTTTTTCGCCTTGACGACGTTTAATAATTGTTTCGATTCCATCAAATGCTCCACCTACGATAAATAAGATGTTCGATGTATCGATTTGAAGGAACTCCTGGTGTGGATGCTTACGTCCGCCTTGTGGAGGAACACTTGCAACTGTACCTTCTAAAATTTTCAGTAATGCTTGTTGTACACCTTCACCTGATACGTCTCGTGTAATTGAAGGATTTTCAGATTTACGAGCAACCTTGTCAATCTCATCAATATAAATGATACCCTTTTCTGCACGTTCTATATCATAATCTGCAGCCTGGATTAGTTTTAAAAGAATATTTTCAACATCCTCACCAACATAACCTGCTTCAGTTAAGCTTGTCGCGTCAGCAATTGCGAATGGTACATTTAAAATACGCGCCAACGTTTGAGCAAGTAAAGTTTTACCGCTACCAGTTGGTCCGATTAATACGATATTCGATTTTGATAATTCAACATCATCAATTTTTGAATTCGAATTAATACGTTTATAGTGATTATATACAGCAACTGCCAATGCTTTTTTTGCACGTTCTTGTCCGATTACATATTCACCTAAAATATTTAAAATCTCTTTAGGTTTTGGAATTTCATTGAACTCGATTTCCTCTTCGATCCCTAACTCTTCCACTACGATCTCTGAGCATAGTTCGATACATTCATCACAAATATATACGCCTGGTCCTGCAACCAGTTTACGAACTTGTTCTTGTGGTTTACCACAAAAAGAGCATTTTAAATTGCCTTTTTCATCATTAAATTTAAACAATTTGGTTCACCCCTATTCAAGCAACAATCTTACAAGATTCTAGTTGTTTTATCAAATAAATTGATTGCGCGTTGTTACTAGCTTATTTTATGTCCTATTAAACTTTGCTGGCTGTTCAATAGTTAATGAAATTATATTGTAACTTTTTATCATTAAATATTCAAATGAACCAACTATTATATGTATGTATTCAAAGGTAGAAAACAAGGCACGGGAATACCGTACCTTGTCAAAATCTCATTTTATTCAATCCGTACTAGTTTTATCTTTATGTTAGACGGTAGCCCAGGAATTAAACCGGTACTTGTCGGTACTGATTCTTGCTTCACCATGGTCATGAATCAGTACAGGATTGAATTCGAACTCGATTATTCAAAACAAATAATTAGTTAGAAATTTTAGCGTTTTCAACTAGGAATTCAACTGTTTTTTGAGTGCGGATATCGTTCTCAAGAACTTGAGTTCCACCTAAAGCAGTTAAAATTTGGTCGTTTGACATACCGAATTGAGCAGCCATTTTTTCAACTTCTGTATTGATATCTTCTTCAGATACTTCAATATTTTCAGCTTGACCAATTGCTTCTAAAACTAAAGATACACGTACACGGTTTACAGCTTCTTCAGCCATTTGAGTGCGTAATGCTTCTTCGTTTTGACCTGAGAATTGGTAGTATAGGTCTAAGTTCATGCCTTGCATTTGTAAACGTTGGCCGAATTCTTGAACCATACGGTCAACTTCAGTGTTGATCATACCTTGTGGAATTTCAACTTCTGCATTAGAAGCTGCTTTTTCTACTAACTCGTCGCGTAAAGAAGCTTCAACGTCTGCTTCTTTGTTAGCTAAAGTTGTTTCTTTTAATTTAGTGCGTAATGCTTCTACAGTTTCAACTTCTGGATCGATTTCTTTAGCGAACTCATCAGTTAAGTCTGGTAATACTTTTGTTTTAACTTCTTTAACTGTTACAACGAATTTCGCTTCTTTACCAGCTAATTCAGCAGCATGGTATTCTTCTGGGAAAGTAACTACTACATCTTTCGTTTCACCAGTTTTAGCACCTACTAATTGCTCTTCGAAACCTGGAATGAATGAACCAGAACCGATTTCTAATGCGTAGTCTTCACCTTTACCGCCTTCGAATGCTTCTTCTCCAACAAAACCTTCGAAATCGATTACAGCTGTATCGCCTTCAACGATTGCTTCATCTTCTTTAATTTCTAATTCAGCTTTTTTAGCTAATTGAGCGTCGATTAAAGATTGAACTTCTTCGTCTGTTACTTCAGCAGATTGTTTTGTTACTTCTAAACCTTTATATTCACCTAATTTAGGTTCTGGTTTCACAGTTACTGTAGCAGTGTATGTGAAGTCAGTACCTTTAGTGAAATTCTCAGTACCCGCGATTTCCGGGTAGTCAACTGGCTCAATACCAGCTTCGTCTAAAGCAACTGGGTATGAAGAATTGATAACGATTTCTAAAGCATCTTGGTAAAGAGCTTCTACACCGTACATTTTTTCAAATACGTTACGAGGCATTTTTCCTTTACGGAAACCTGGTACATTAATTTGTTTTACTACTTTTTTGAAAGCTTGGTCTAAAGCTTTATCAACTTCTGCAGCTTCTACAGTAACCGTTAATAAACCTTCGTTACCTTCTTGTTTTTCCCATTTTACTGACATATATATTACCTCCAAAGTTAACATTCGTTTGAATAAACAAACTCGTCATATATATTGTTTGACAACCATTTTAGTATAACATAGATGCTCAATGTTTCAACTTTTTTCACTACTCTTGCAAATCCGACATTTTTTCTATGTTTTGTAAAAAAGTTACTATTTCACCATTCTTTTCGCTGTCTTCACCGAACATTGTTTTCACGTAATCGATATAGCCTGCTGCAACTTCTTCACTGGAATACCCGGACCATTCATACGGATAAAGAACAATTGCATGCTTATCGATTAAGTGCAGCGCAAACTCTAATGTTGAAGGTTCCTGCGCCAATTTCCCCGCTATAATTTCCGTAATTTCCGTATATTGAGGCAGCTTCGTCGGCAACGGAAAATTCACCGGATTTAATTCTATGGACTGATCAAGTTTTGTTACAGTAACTGTCATATTGATTTCCTGTTCAACAAGCAGGATGAGCAGTAAACTCTTTATAAATGGTTCGATTCCATCGTTTTCAATGATTGCTTTCAATTCATCTGAATAAGGACGGATATTCTTTTCTGTAAGCTCATGTATTAGGATCATTTGCTGTTGTGCGGACTTTTCTAAAAATTCTGTTGCCGTAAATTCTTCAAGTTCTTCATCTTCTATAATTGTTGCTTGAAAATGGGATTCCTGATTTTCGGCAATATGGGCGTTCAAGTTTTTTAAACGTTCGAATTTCCCCACTTCATGATCAGGAATTAACTGTTCGTCAAACAATGACTCAATGATTTTTTCGACTTGTTTAAACTGGCGTAATTGCATGCAGATCGTTAAGTACAATTCCATTACTTCAAAGTACATGTTAGGGCCTATCGCAAGCAATTCCTCACATACTTGTTTCGCACGTTCGAAATTTTTTTCTTCATATAATGAGTACGCAAAAATACTAAGTGACATTTCATCCCCTTCACCCAGCAACAAAGCTTGCTCAAATAACTCATTCGCTTCTTTGTATTGGTTATTTTCAGCCATATGTTTTGCTTCATTAAATAACCGGTCCGTCATCCCAGGGAATAAAATTACTTTTCCATGACCTTTATTCTTTTTATTTTCTTTCATCTAATCACTCCATCGGCGACAAAGTAATGCTAATGCACTCTTCGTCCATTGCATTTATTTTAACGTTGTTTTTTCATTCCAACAATAAGTACTCAAAAATTATAGTTATATACAATTGATTACTCGTATGCGTGTTTTAATTCGAAGTTGTTACCCTTTTTCCTCAATGTTCCCGTTCTTACTTGGAAATAACCTATTTTATTGATAATATCAGCAGATTGAAGGTATTTTTATGTGTGAAAAAAGTCGTTCTGGTTGCATTGACCGAGCAGTGCGGTATACTAAGCGCTATGAATATTTACGTAATAGATATAATTAAATTAATTGAAAGAAGGATTTATAAATGAAATTTGGATTTATCGGCCTTGGAAACATGGCTGGCGCGATTATTCACGGCATGATTACAAGCGAGCAATTTAATGCTGCCGATGTACACGGGATGAATAGGAGCCGCGAAAAAACCGATGACCTTGTACATAAATACGGCATTCAGGCAGCCGATACGATCGAACAGCTAATGGAACAAGTTGACGTTATTGTCATCGCTGTAAAGCCCCAAATGTTTGAAGATGTTTTACCCGCAATTAAAAAACACCTGACAAATAAACACATCGTCATTTCAATCGCTGCCGGTAAATCACTCGATTATTTACACGAGGAACTTGGAAGCGAAACGTCTATCTTCCGCGTTATGCCAAATATCAACGCTACCATCGGGGCATCGACAAGTTGTTATTCAACTCAGAAAGCTAGTGACAATCAAAAAGCCATCGTCGAGAAGCTGTTTGCTACAGTCGGAACAATTGTTGAACTTCCTGAAAGCCTATTCTCAATCTTTACAACAATCGGTTGTGCTTCTCCTGCCTTCACTTACCTTTATATCGACTCATTAGCACGTGCGGCAGTTCGTGAAGGAATGCCAAAAGATATGGCACTTCAAATTGCAGCAAGCTCTGTATTAGGCAGTGCGCAAATGGTATTACAATCCGAATCACACCCATGGGCATTGATCGATCAAGTATGTTCACCTGGAGGAACGACAATTCAAGGTGTCACTTCCCTTCAAGTCAATCACTTCGAAAGTACAATCTACGAAGCCGTTGATGCCGTTACGAACCGTGATACATTTTTGCAAAAACAGACAGTTAAATAGAAATGCCAGCCCAGTGGATTTGACTTCTCACTGGGCATTTTCTTTTTTAGACAAAAATGATAATAATTTATGTTTTTCATTTCTCTCAATTCTCAAAAAAAAATATGAGAACATAATTGCTAACTACCGTACTATTCTATATAATCAATCTTGTTTCAAAAATGAAACCAAAAAATTATAGATTTGGAGCGTGACAAGAAATTGGGTAAAGCATTGATTATTGGAGCTGGCGGTGTAGCTAGCGTTGTCGTACATAAATGTGTACAAAACTCAGAAGTATTCGAAGAGATTATGATCGCAAGTCGAACAAAATCAAAATGTGATGCTTTAAAAGATAAATTAGATGGTGGAAAAACGATTATTCACACAGCACAAGTGGATGCGGATAACACTGAGGAACTAATTGACCTAATCAATGGATTTAATCCAGATGTGGTGATCAATGTAGCTTTACCATATCAAGACTTAACTATTATGGATGCATGTTTAGCAACAAAGACTCACTATGTAGATACAGCGAACTACGAGCCTTTAGATACTGCTAAATTCGAATATAAATGGCAATGGGCGTATAAAGAACGTTTTGAAGAAGCAGGTATTACTGCGCTTCTAGGTTCAGGTTTTGACCCAGGTGTAACAGGCGTATTCACAGCGCATGCACAAAAGCATCATTTCGATGAAATTCATTACATCGATATCGTTGATGCAAACGGTGGAGACCACGGACTTCCATTCGCAACAAACTTCAACCCTGAAATCAACATTCGCGAAATTACTGCGAACGGACGTTTCTGGAAAGATGGCGAGTGGGTTGAAACGGAGCCTTTAGAATATAAAACAGTTTATAACTTACCGGAAATCGGTGAAAAAGATTGCTACCTTCTATACCATGAAGAGTTAGAATCTTTAGCGAAGAACATTAAAGGTTTAAAACAAATCCGCTTCTGGATGACGTTTGGCGAAAAATACTTAACACATTTAAATGTACTTGAAAATGTAGGTATGACTTCAATTGAGCCAATCGAATTCCAAGGACAAATGATTCAGCCAATCCAGTTTTTAAAAGCTGTTTTACCAGACCCAGCTACATTAGGTCCTCTTACAAAAGGTAAAACAAACATCGGCTGTATCGTTCGCGGTATTAAAGACGGTAAAGAAAAAACTTACTATGTATACAATGTATGTGATCACCAAGAATGCTACAGAGAAGTTGGCTCACAGGCGATTTCATACACAACTGGTGTACCGGCAATGATCGGCGCAATGCTTGTAATGAACGGCGAATGGCAAAAACCAGGTGTATGGAATGTAGAAGACTTCAATCCAGACCCATTCATGGATGCATTAAATAAATGGGGATTACCATGGCACGAAACAGAAAACCCTGAATTAATCGGCTTGGAATTTACTTCTGCTGGAGAAAAAGCATAATGGCAGATATTAAAAATACGAAAAAACCTGTGATGGCGGCTGCTCTTGCAGAAGAAACAGGCATAGACTGGTCACAGGCACCATCTCCAGCCTTCGTAGTGGACGAGCGATTACTTGAGCGCAATTTAAAACTATTAAAATCCGTACAAGATCGCACGAATTGTGATATTTTACTTGCACTTAAAGGCTTTTCTATGTGGTCAACATTTCCGATGGCGCGCAATTATTTAGCGGGAATTACATCTTCCTCACTATTTGAAGCACGTCTTGGTTTTGAAGAATTCGGCAAGGAAGTACACGCTTACGCTCCTGCTTATGCAGAGCATGAAATCGATGAGTATTTAACTTATGTCGACCATATTGTATTTAACTCTTTTGATCAGTTAAATAAGTACAAAGACAAAGTGTTAAATCACGAGAAAAATATTTCTATTGGTTTACGTGTAAATCCTGGTTATTCAGAAGTGGAAACTCCTCTGTACGACCCTTGCTATATTAACTCGCGTTTAGGTATTCCGGTGGAGTCATTCCGTCCGGATGAACTTGACGGTGTTGAAGGCATTCACTTCCATGCTATGTGTGAGCAAGGTGCTGAAGTTCTGGAGCGTATTTTAGTACACTTTGAAGAGAAATATGGTGAATACTTGCATCAAATGAAGTGGATCAACTTCGGCGGCGGACACCATATTACGAAACCAGGTTATAATGTTGAGCTATTAGTCAGCTTAATCAACCGCATCCAAGAAACATATGGCGTAAAAGTAATTTTAGAGCCAGGCGAAGCAATTGCGCTTAATACAGGGTATTTAGTCGCGACAGTGCTTGATATCGTGCATAACGGCATGGAGCTTGCAATTGTCGACTCTTCAGCTACTTGCCATATGCCGGATACACTTGAAATGCCTTATCGCGCGCATATTATCGGTTCGGGTCAGCCAAACGAAAAAGCTTACACATATCGTTTAGGCGGCATGACTTGCTTAGCAGGTGACATTATCGGAGACTATTCTTTTGATGAGCCGCTTAAAGCAGGCGACAAACTTGTCTTTACGGACATGGCCCATTATACAATGGTAAAAACGCATATGTTCAATGGTGTAAATTTACCAAGTATTTGCACTTACAATGAACAAGATGGAGTGAAAGTAATTCGTACCTTCCAATACGAAGACTACCGTAACCGTCTATCTTAATTAACAATACAGGGTAACAAAACATCCATTTTCTCCTTGAGGAAATGGATGTTTTTCTGTTTTCAGAAGTTCCGTATTTAAATATACTTTTATCATTTTGAATGATTTGTTGCACGAAGCTAATTAATATAGATATTACAGAGTATATGTTAAACTTACTTTTAGTAACTTACTAAAGGAGTCTAATAATATGAAGAAATTTGAATTCGGCATTTATTCCCTTGCTGATATTGGCATCGATCCTTTAACAGGAAACCCCCCCACTCCTTCACAACGTTTGGAGGAAATTTTACAGATGGCGGACTTAACGGAAAATTTAGGACTGGATGTGTTTGGTGTCGGTGAGCATCACCGTCTTGATTATGTCGTTTCTGCCCCGCCTGTTGTCTTGTCTGCAATTTCTCAGCGGACAAAACATATTAAACTGACGAGCACAACAACCGTTTTAAGCACGGTGGATCCTGTTCGACTTTATGAAGATTTTGCAACGCTTGATTTACTTAGCAATGGACGAGCCGAAATTTTAGCAGGTCGTGGTGCATTCATTGAATCTTTCCCCCTTTTTGGGTATTCAACAAGTGACTATGACGCATTATTTGAGGAAAACTTACTTTTACTTCAACAATTAAATTCACAGGCACGCGTAACATGGAGTGGTCAATTTCGCCCAGCTTTAAATAATGCGGAAATCGCTCCAAGACCCTTTAATCAGGAAATTCCTATTTGGGTTGGTGTTGGCGGTACTCCAGAAAGTGCCGTTCGAGCAGGTCGTGTCGGAGTTGGAATGGCACTTGCAATATTAGGAGGCCCCCTTGACCGGTTCCAGCCATTAGTGAATCTTTACCGAAAATCCGGACAGCATCATCCTGAAAAGTTAAATGTTGGAGTTACTGGTCACCTTTTCATTGCAGATACAACGGAACAGGCACAGGAGCAATTTTACCCTTACTATAAAAACTATTGGCAGTATGTTAATCAGCAACGAGGCAGTTTCAGCTTCCAGTTATCTTTTGAACAATTCATCGAAATTACCGGACCGAACATGGCATTATTTGTTGGAAGTCCTGAAGATGTTGCAGAAAAAATTATTAAACAATATGAATTCTTCGAGCATAGCCGATTTTTGGCGCAGCCGGATATTGGTGGTCAACCATTTGAACTTGTAAAAAACAGTATGAATTTATTTGCCAACGAAGTCGTTCCAATTGTTAGAAACCACATTGAGATGAAATTATAAAAGTTTTCTTTTGCAAAGGAAAACAAGCACGGCAACAACTTTTACGTTGTACCATGCTTGTTTTTTTTAAGTTCCACAATAGCTTACAAACGGTGGTTCTTCGTCTGTTGGTGGCTCTGTATATTTTTTGTACTGCTCCGTTATATTAAACGGACTTGTCAGCACTTGCAGCATCTCGGCAAACATTGACGGGTCGCCTTCTGCAAATTGTTCAATTGCCTGTTCCACAAAATGATTTCTTGGAATAACGGCCGGATTAACAGACTGCATTACTTGCATCGTTTCATCAATCGTCGTGTCTTGCTGTTCAATCCGTTCAAACCATGTTTTTTCCCACTGTTTAAATGCCTCTGACTGGAACAAATCATTATTCGGCCGCTTACCTTCCGACAATGCACGGAAAGTATTTGTATAATCCACTTCATGTTCTTCCATTAAATTCAGCAGATCATCAATCAGCTTCTCATCATGTTCATCAATTGAAAGAAGACCTAATTTTTCCCGCATTTCGCTATAATAATATGCTTCATAAATTGATGGGAATTTCCCAAGAATATTTTGTGCTAGCTGAACTGCTTCCTCTTCATTTTCATGAAGGAGCGGCAGCAAGCTCTCAGCAAAACGTGTTAAGTTCCATGATGCGATCGGCGGCTGATTGCGGTAGGCATAACGCCCCTGACGGTCAATCGAACTGAATACAGTTGCCACATCATACGTATCCATAAACGCACATGGCCCGTAATCGATTGTTTCACCGCTGATTGTCATATTATCGGTATTCATTACACCATGAATAAAGCCGATACTTTGCCACTTCGCTATAAGGGCAGCTTGTCTATCAAGTACCGCTTCGAGCAATGCAAGATAGCGGTTTTCCGCCTGCAATAGCTCGGGATAATGGCGCCGGGTTGCATAATCTGCCAAAGCTTTTAAGTCGCCAGCTTCGCCAAATGTAGCCGCATACTGAAACGTTCCGACCCGCAAATGACTTGCGGCAACCCGAGTTAAAACAGCGCCTTCCAAAGCCGTTTCACGATAGATAATATTGCCAGTTGCCGTAACGGCTAGGCTGCGTGTTGTCGGGATCGAAAGCGCATGCATTGCCTCACTGATGATAAACTCCCGCAACATTGGACCGAGTGCAGCACGTCCATCGCCACCACGAGAATATGGTGTAAGACCGGATCCCTTCAATTGAAGATCAAATCGTTCCCCATTTGGCGTGATGTGCTCTCCGATTAATAACGCTCTTCCGTCGCCTAGCATATTAAAATGTCCGAACTGATGTCCCGCATAGGCTTGAGCAATTTGCGCTGCACCATCCGGCATTTCATGTCCCGCCAAAATAGCGGCACCATACTCTTTTAATTCCTGAGCCTTTAAACCAAGCTGCTCTGCTAATGTACGGTTAAAGATGACGATTGAAGGTGATGTCACTTCATTAGCCGTTACATGGGAATAAAAAGTTTCCGGCAACTCCATATAACTGTTATTAAAACGAAAACCAAAATTCTGCTTTTTATCTGTCATTGTTTTCGCCTCATTTCTTTCAAAGATGCACTTATTATAAACTTTTTTATACAAGTTAACCAAAATTACGACCGGTTATATTTATATAAGCACGCCCCTCATATGTTAACCTATCAAAAATAAAAGTTGACACAAAACAAAACTCATTTTATATTTATGTTAACCAGAATAATATAGAAGTTAACGACAAGGGGAGTAATGTATGGAGACTGTTCACAAAACACAAAGCTTTAAAACAATCGATTTAATTTACAGTGCACTTTTTGCGACACTTATTATGGTAGGAGCAAATATTACATCATTCGTACCTTTTCTAACGGTCGGTGGTGTACCGATAACATTACAAGCATTTTTTGCAATATTAGCAGGTTTAGTACTTGGATCAAAAAAAGGAGCCATTGCATGTGCAGTGTATATGTTTATCGGGTTAGCAGGGGCACCGGTATTCTCTAAATTCACAGGCGGATTTTCGGCGATTCTACTACCGACTTTCGGCTTTATCGTAACGTTTATTATTAGTGCATATATTGCCGGTAAAATTGCCGAAAAGTTTCAAACGCGACTTGCCTATATTATTGGCGCACTTATTGCGATGGCAGTTAACTATATTATAGGAACAACATGGATGTATTTCGCCTATACATTATGGGCATCTGCTCCAGAAGGTTTTACATTTAAAATGGCATGGCTTTGGATGATTCCTCCAATGCCAAAAGATATTATTCTTTCAATTTTTGCCGGGTTTTTTGCTTATCGTATCCAAAAGATCCTGAAAATCCTGCCAACAAAATAATATAAAAGATTGCAGTAGAACTCCTCATCTAATGTTATCGGCGTCATCATTATACCGAGATTCATATATTTGATATACTTTATTCAATAGATGAAGGAGGAATTTCATATGGCAAATCATTATCAAAATATAGTTGTTGCAGTAGATGGTTCAGAAATAAGTGATCTCGCTTTTCAAAAATCGATTGATATAGCAAAACGAAATATCGGCTCGACTTTACATATTATCCATGTAATCGATACGAGCTTCTCCACATCTTTTGATATGCTTTATGATAATATGGTTGAATTGGTTCGAAAACATGGTGAAGTTTTATTGGACCGCTATGAATTGGAAGCAAAAGAAGCAGGCATTCCTACAATCAATAAAATTTTAACAAAAGGCACACCTAAGACGATTTTAGCGAGAAAGCTTTCAGAGCATGCGCCAGCAGATATTATTATTTGTGGGGCAACCGGATCAAATGCGGCAGAGCAGATGTTCATGGGCTCCACTACAGAAGCAATCGTTCGGCATGCAACATGTGATGTATTGATTGTACGTACACCAGAAAAATAAAAAAAGGGGTTATGAGGTGCACAAAAATGTCCTCATAACCTTTTTAAATCATTAAAATTTCCCGGATATCTTGCTCGGTTAATGTTCCCTTCGACGATTCATCACCGTCCAATATATCCGAAATAAGCATTTTCTTCTTCTGTTGAAGCTCACTCATTTTTTCCTCAATCGTTCCATTTGCAATAAGCTTAATAACTTGTACAACTTCCTTTTGCCCCATACGATGGGCACGGTCAGCTGCTTGTTCCTCGACTGCCGGATTCCACCATAAATCATATAAAATGACGGTGTCCGCCCCTGTTAGATTCAGTCCAGTACCACCTGCTTTTAATGAAATCAAAAACATATCCCGCTCTCCATCATTAAAAGAGTTACAAAGTGCAATACGCTCTTCTGAAGGCGTTTGTCCATCAAGGTAAAAATATTGTTCTCCGCGCTTGGAAAGCTCTGTCGCAATCATTTTCAACATTTGTGTAAACTGTGAAAATATTAATACCCGTCGGCCGGATGCCTTCGATTGTTCCAATAGTCGGAACAGCTGCTCAAACTTTGCGGAACCACCTTTATACCCTTCGACAAACAATGCCGGGTGACAGCAGATTTGACGCAGTCTCGTAATTCCCGCCAAAATACGAATTCGGTTTTTATGAAACGTTTCTTTGTCCAGATGCTTCATTGTATCAACACGCAACTTGGCCAAATAGGCGGCATACAACGCTTTTTGCTCCGGTAACAGTTCAGCTTTTTCAATCATTTCCTCTTTTTGAGGTAATTCCCCTAATACATGTTCTTTCATTCGGCGAAGGAGAAACGGCCGTACTTTTCGTGCAATATCTTTTCGCTGCATATGGCGGAAATCCTCAAGCTCGCGGAACAGCTGCGGAAAGATGACACGGTAAATCGACCATAATTCCGATAATGAGTTTTCAATCGGTGTTCCTGTTAAACCAAAGCGATTTGTTGCATTGATTCTTTTTACCGTTCTTGCTGTCTGAGTAACCGGATTTTTAAAGGCCTGTGCCTCATCAAAAAATACCGTATGGAAATGCTGACGTTCATAAAATGCGCTATCTTTACGTAATAACGGATAGGTTGTAATAATAACATCATGATCTTCCATTGTACGCAGTAAATGACGCCGCTCCGCTACTTCCCCATCAATGACAATCGCTTCGGCTTCCGGTGCAAATTGCATGAACTCATAAAGCCAATTGTATGAAAGCGACGATGGACAAACGATTAGAACCGGCTGTTTGTTAGCACGGATTATCGGCAATTCTGATACAATAAAAGCAATACTCTGGACTGTTTTCCCAAGCCCCATATCATCGGCAAGCACACCGCCGAATCCATAATTCGAGAGCAATTTCAACCAGTTAAAACCATGTTTCTGGTAATCCCGAAGAATTGGTTCCAGGCTTTTTGGAACTTCAAATGTCAATGATTCAGGATGTAATAACTGACCTGTAAACTGTTTAAACGATTCTTCCGCTTCGAATATATCACTTTGTTCAAATTGCTCCAAAAACGGTAGACTATCCGTTATTGGCATATTAAACGTTAATTCATACTCATCATCCTGAGCTGGAATTGCTCTAAGAAAACGTTGAATTTCTTCGATTTCCCTCGTCTCCAAAGACAGCAATGCCCCATCTTGTAGACGATAATATTTTTGCTTCACTTTGATTGCCGCTAAAATTTCTTTAATTTGCTTATTCGAAACGCCATCCATTTCAAATTTAAATTCCAGCCAATTTGTTCGTTCCTTTTGGACATTCACCCGGATTTTTGGAAAGTTATTTTCTTTGGCAATCCGCAGCTTAACAGAACTTGTTGCATAGATTTTAGCGAGTTTTGTGAGCTTTGGAAGCTGGTGATATAAAAACTCATATTCAAGTTCTTCATTCTGCATATAGTAGCCGCCATCCGTTTTTGTAAAGCCGCTTTCATCCATCAACGCTAAAACTGCCGCTTCCTTTTCGATATCCCGAATGATGAACACGTCATCTGAAAGCTGTTCATCCAATGGTTGAATGACAAATTGCCCGTACTGAAATTCCACACCTGCTAGGAAACGATTTTTCAGACGGTCTAAATAAACGTTTACTACTAATGGGTTTTCCATCTGTTTAACCGAAAGCTCCCGAGCCATTTCGACAACGCCTATTTTTTTCAGTTTAGGTATCACCTGTTCCCGGAAGTAATCCCAGTGTGAATGCTCAATTGTTAATAAAGATTTTTGCTGAAGCATTTGCTTTAATTCGAAAAGCTGCTTCATGCTGTCTTCACTCATTTGCGTCAATTCACCTTCAAATAGCACTAACCGGTAACTTGGAAGCAAGACAGCACGTTCAATTCCTTCTATATAAAGCTGATACTCTTCTCCTTTTGCTTCAATGAAAAAACGAAGTGCTGTAGGCTGTGTTACAATCTTTAATTCGCTATAGCTTTCGTTTTGATAAAATAACAAAACATTTTTCGTATTGGAAATCAATGAAGAAAGTATATACCAGGATGAAGGCGGAATGATCAGCAAATGCTGCTCCTGACTTTGTACAGGCATATCATTATAAAGTGCATCATCTTCTACAATTTTTATAAGGAGCTGTAAGATGGCATCATGCTGTTCGTCAAAACAAAACTGTTCAAAATTATAGGTTGTGTTATGGGAAATCCGGTATGGCTTTTTATTTTTTATATGTGTTAAGAACTCTCGAATAGATAAAATTTGATCTCCATTAACTTGGAGCTGCATTCCAATAACCGGGTCTTGTTCTGTAAATTGAACAGGTGTTATTACGAACTGTACATCCATTACTTCCCGCTTTTCAAAGTGACGCTGCTGCTTTGTCGTTTGTACTGTCTGTTGTTTAAAAATAGAAAGAAAACTGTTTTCAGAAATAAAACTTTCATCGTACTCATCATCTGGCAGCGATTGAGCCTTATTCTTGCTGAGATTATTAATAGCGATAAGAACCGCCGCTACATGTTGACAGCTTTTACTGAAATCACCCAATGTCGGACAACTGCACGATGTCTTAAATTGATCTGTTCCCTCTTTTTCTATCCGGACAACGAATTGTTCCGTGCTTTTTACAACCGCTTCTCCATACATATCCGTATATTGCAGGAAATTCACTTTTCCTGTTTGATAAAAAGTTTGCCCTTTTTTAAAAGAAACGGTTCCGCATAGATTTTTTATTTGTTTTTCCGATAGTTTAATATCCATGCCGTTCCCCCTTTTCTATTCAATCCATTTTCTCATGTCACTCATTGAATTACTAGTTTGAAGCGAAGATGAAGAAAACCTTTAATTCTTCAATAATTACGTTATGAGATGAGTAAATGAAAAAATTAAGAGCAAAAAAATATCATTTCCCCTTAGAGAAAAATGATATTTTTGGGTTATCTTTGCCTCTTCAAACTCAAGCAAAAGATGATTTGATTTTTTCTAGATGTCGGACTGTTGGCGTCAAGTTGGCAAAGAAGTATGCTTCACGCAGTTTGCGTGATGGTACACTTCCTGCAACATAACCGGCAGCTCCATTGTGTATCATGTTCGCCTGTACCGCAGCTAATGTATCATGCACTGCTTGCAGACGTGTGTTGACAATTTCCTTCAATGACAAATTGCCTGCCAAGTTGTTCAACTCTGAATTAATTCTATCATATTGATCCCGCAGTTCAGTTGCCTGTACTTTTAAGTATTCATTACAGCCATTTTGCTTCGCTTTTACTTTTTCAATACCTTCAACTGCTGCCGCAATAACACCTGCACCAAGCGGAACTTGATAATAAATAAACGTAGGGCGAATAATATCGCAAAATGCTTTTGCATCCTCGGAAATGACAAAGTCTTTCGAAATTACAACTTGATTAAATTTACATGAATAAGTCGCGCTGCCATTCACTCCAAGGAAACCAAGTCGTTCATTCATTTCAAGACCTTTGATATCAGTTGGGACAAGCACCAGAACTTCACGACTATCGACTGTCGCAACTGCACCAAAGTAATGACGGTTCCCCAAATTTGATACAGCAGGCAATGTTCCAGTAATAACATAGCCTTCTTCTGTCTTTTCTGCCTTCAGATGAAGTTTTTCTAATCCAGAATAGTACTTCATCGCATTTGATAAACCTGTTGCACCAAGTTTTACGCCGTTTTCCAGCTCAGGTAATATTGTTTGCTTTAAATACGAGTTATTACTATTACGCAAATAAGTTAATGCGGCTAAATGGCACCAAACACAAAACGCTGTTGTCATACAAACCTTTGCTGTTTCACGAACAACCGCTGCCTCATCTTGTAATAGTGTCGATTGGTCCTTATTTGCCGAATGGAAGAATCCAGCCTCACTTAGCGCTAAAATATAATCTTCTGCATAATGTGCCTGTTCATCGACCTTCTTCACTACGGGCTTCAGTTTTTCATCGATGATTCGTTCTAACAATTCTTTGTTCAATGCCATTGTCCCCGCATCCTTTCCTTTTAGTCTGCCAATTCCGTTAATGATGTGATCGGTGTTTGCACTGCTTCACGTGCACGTTTTACAGCTGCTTCATCTGGTGCATCATAGAAACATAAACATTTTGTCATATCTTCACATACATAAGTACGAGAGAATTTTACATCTGGAACTTCTTCGTATTTTACCGAATTTTTCTTTTTACGCTCTAAATATTTTTCCATTGTGATTTCTGCAGGAATTTCCCATTCCACTAGGTAGTTCACTTGCTCGCCGCCTGCTTTGACTTCATCAAGTTCTTTACCGATTAAACGTACTTCCTTTACTAAATCAATAGCAACACCTTGTGTTTGTAATGCTGTTTTTGCTGCTTCCTCATCAGATGCTTCAATAATGAAATAGCCACGGGAAAAATCTTTTGCCACTTGTACTTCGATAACCCCAACACCTTCTGTTGCATGCACTTTTTCGACTAATGCCGCAAATGCTTCCTTTGAAGAAACCTCGTTAATTGTTGATTCTACTAAAAATAAACTCATTGTATTATCCTCCTAATAGTAAATGTTAGATTGTTCTATATTCAAATAGGCGTTCTGATAGAGCGCACTATGAATACCCATTTAAAATGCCTTTTACAGGTTAAAAAAATTAACTCGCATTGCATAAAATTAATGTTTATACTTGTATCAAGGAGGCGAAAACATGAAAACACGTTATGACTTACCTTGTAACATTGCACAAACATTAAATATTCTTGGTGATCGTTGGACGCTTCTCATCATTCATGAACTGCTGATCGGTGAAACGAACTTCAATGATATTAAGCTGAAGCTTCCAGGTTTGTCAGCAAATATTCTGTCAAACCGGTTAAAAGAATTGGAAGAAGCACAGATCGTTCAAAGTGAGCTATATTCCGCCCATCCCCCACGCTACCGTTACACATTAACGGAAAAAGGTACCGCCCTTGAGCATGTTTTCAATTCGATGATTATATGGGGTGCTGATCATCTGGAAACCTGCTATAAAGAAATCGTAGGTCCTGATGAACAGCGTGTAGAAGTCGGATATTATTCTACTGACACTGGCGAACGTGTCGATACGATTCATATACGGCCGTTAAAAACTGTCTAAAATCATTAGGCAGTTTTATTTCGCGCCTCCCCAGATGCGGTTTACCCAGCTTTCAAAATAATGAATGCCTTTATCCAGTAAAAGGCCAAGTACCCCGATTACAACAATACTCGCCATGACTAAATCCAGACTCAAAGAATTTCGTGCATCGACAATTAAAAATCCTAAACCCGATTGCGCACCGACCATTTCCCCGGCTACGAGGAAAATCCATGCAGAACCTAGCGCCATATGCAGCCCATTGGCGATCATCGGAAATGAAGCCGGCAATATAATTTTTCTCATTGTCTCAAAAGGGCTCATTTCAAAATTCGATGCAATGCGTAAATACGTTTTGTCGACTTTTTTTACCGCTGATACCGTTGACAATAAGACCGGGAAAAATGCAGCGATAAAAATAATCACAATCGCCGGCATATTGCCGATGCCGAACCATAAAACGATAAACGGTGACCATGCAATCGGCGAAACCGGTCGCAATACTTGAACTACTGGATCGAGCACTTTCCAGACAGCCGGCAACCTTCCTAAAATCAACCCTAACGAAATGGCTGCAACAACTGCAATAAGATAACCTGAAAAAAATCGTAATAAACTAATTTGTATATGTGCAAACAGCGAACCATCGGAAATGATCGCAAGTAATGCTTCCCCCACTTTTAAAGGCGGAGGGAAAAGTGCCGACTGATGCCCACCTATCATAATTGCAGCTTGCCAAACGACAAGTAATAATAGAAAGCCAAGTGCAATCGGGGACAATTTCTTCACTATCGCCATAATATCCCTCCGTCCTCTACTAATTTACAAAGCTAGCATCAACAAAATCTTCATAGGAAGGCGGGTTTTCGGATAATCCCATTTCCAATAATGCATCACGTAGAATCGCATAGCTGTCTTGTTCAATACTTAAATTGTCGTAGGAAATCCAATCTAATGATATATCCAGTACATTTTTTTCAACTGTTAAATATTGACCAACGACTTCATGCATATGGTCGTCTTTCCCTTGTGCAAGCTCACCGCCTGCTACATAGTCATCGACAAACTTCCCTGCCAATTCTTTATTGTCTTTAATAAACTGACCGCGCAATACTAAACCGCAATCAATCGAATCTTGCCAAATTTCTTCTGACTGATAAAGCACTTTCCCGTTTTCCAATGCAACCGATATCGCACCAAATGGCTCAGCAACTACATAACCAGCAATACGCCCTTCCGCTAAAGCTGCAGGCATTTCCGCTGGCGGCAATTCGATCACATCTACTTCATCGTAAGCAATGCCATGTTTTTTCAGCATTTCATACAGCAAAATATTGTGTGTTGAAAATCTGCTTGGAATCGCAAAAGATTTCCCTTTTAGTTCTTCCACGGAGTTTATATCTTTCCCACCGATCAATACATTGCCATCACGGTGACCAAGTGCCACTGCTTTTAGATCAATGCCTTTTTCCTTTGCATTCATCGCTAGCTGGATCAATACAGATGCCCCATCAATTGCACCAGTATTCAGTGCATCCATCAGCTCTGGCCAAGACCCGAATTTCACGAGCTCTAAATTGTAATCTTCATACTTTTCATCATTCTGCATATATAACGGAACTGCATGCGTAATCGGTAAATAGCCGATTTTAATCGTTGGCTTTTCCCCGTCACCTGCAGAACTTCCTTCATTCGTCCCGCATGCCGACAACACTGCCACGAACAGCATTGTCATGATTAACACTACCTTTTTCATCTACTATCCTCCTAAATATTAAATTCGATTGCTGCTTTATCATGAGTAAACTGGAATTCATTGAATATAATTTCGCGGTAATGCTGAAAATCCGTATCAGCACGATTGCGTTCCTTTGGCAACTTCAGCACAACTTCTTTATGAATTTCACCAGGATTAGGCTTCATAATAAGGATGCGATCTGCTAAATAAATTGCTTCATCGATGTCATGGGTTACTAATACAATCGTCATTTTCTCGCGTTGCTGGATTTGTTTTAATTCATCCTGTAAATAATAGCGTGTAAAGGTATCAAGCGCTCCGAACGGTTCATCCATTAAAATAACTTCCGGTTGAATGGCTAGCGCACGGGCAATTGCGACGCGTTGCTGCATGCCACCCGACAGCTCGCCAGGCAATGCATTTGCACGGTCTTCCAATCCGACCATCTGTAAATAATGGGCCGCTCTTTTTGTAATTTCAGCAGTCGATAAATCTGAATTCTCAATCCCGAGCTCCACATTTTTCCGAACAGAGCGCCATGGCAGCAGCCCGTAATTTTGCATAAGCATAATACAGCGTTTACTAGGTTTTGTAACGGCAGTCCCATCAAGCAGGATCTGTCCTTGATTAGTCGTTTCAAAGCCACCGATACAGTTCAGCAATGTACTTTTACCGCAACCGCTTTTCCCCAGAATGGCAATCACTTCGCCGTGTTTTATATTAAAGGAAACATCCTTTAATACTGTCGGACCTTTTTCTCCATACGACTTTGAAACCTCATTAATTTCAATCTTAGCTGTCGACAATTATTTTTCACCCCAATACCGATTATTCAACTTGGTTTTATATTATATGAGTTATATTATTATACTTACTTAAATAAAACAACCTTATTTTTTAATTAATTTTTATTTTCTAAAAAATAATCGGATATTTTTAGAATATAATGTAAAATAGAGCAATCTACTCTTTGTAGATTTCGTTTGTTTTATCGGAAAGTGAGGTTATATGAATGAAAAAAGTAACATTAGTTCCACAAGCGCTTAGCTATGCGAAAGAAATCCATCGATTATCAATGGCGCCCGAAGTAAAGAATGCACTCGGGCTCCCTACACAATCTTTAGAGGATACGGAAAACTTTATTATTAATACACTAATGGAGGAATCTGAAGGGAAAACTATATCCCGTTTAATTTTGAATGAAGAGGACCAATTGATTGGTATTACGACACTGATGTTTATCGATCAGTCCAATAAGCAATGCCATATCGGAAGCTGGATTGGAGTCGATTATTGGGGACAAGGTTATAATCTGGCCTCTAAAATAGAACTATTGAAAATAGCATTTGAATACTTGCATCTTGAGGTAGTTTTTGCCGGTGCACGCACGGTCAATTTGCGTTCTCAAAAAGCACAGGAAAAACTCCCGTTCATATCTTTAAATATCGAACAGCAATTTCCCGAAGAACATTTGCTGCTGGAAAAAAGACAAAAGCAGCCGTGTATTTTAAATGCTGTTTTCAAGGACGACTTTCTCAACTATTTATATCCAACACAAAAAGAGCGGAAAATTTAGAGATTACTCTAATTTTCCGCTCTTTTTATTTATTTTAGTTAGCAGCTGCTTGTTTTGTGAAACGAGGATGTGCCCAAAGTTCACGCCATTTTATGAATGATGTAATTACAATGATCAATCCCAATGTCAGCATAATAATCGATAGAATACCGTTTAAAATATTGTAACCACCGGCCATTTCGTTCCAGTAAACATTTTTCACCATCCAGAATCCTGCTACATTTACCGTAATATATAAATACACTAATGGAATAAAGCAAGTTAAAGCATAAATACGTTTATCTGCTACTTTCAATACGAATGTTACACCACATACTAGACCAATGGAGGCCATCAGCTGGTTGGATACCCCGAATAACGCCCAGACAGAAGCAATATCCCCTGAATTTAATAAGTATCCCCACATGATACAGGCCAATGCACTTGCTCCAATTGCCCCTGGTAGCCAATCCGTCTTTTTCAGCGGCTTATAGACATTCCCTAAAAAGTCTTGAATTAAGTAACGTGCTGTACGTGTACCTGCGTCAATTGCAGTTAAAATAAATACAGCTTCAAACATTATAACAAATTGATAGAAGTAAGCGGTTAGATGGCTAAACCATTCTACCCCTGCAAATATGGATGCCATACCGACTGCAAGTGTTACGGCACCACCAGTACGTCCCTCCAGATCCATACCAATCGCTTCTGACAGCACCGGTAAATCAACTACCGTCATTCCTAATTTCGCGAATGCTTCAGGTGATGAGTTAATCGCAAAGTAATCTGCCGGATGCAGTACAGTTGCAGCGATCAGTGCCATAACTCCAACGACACATTCTACGAGCATTGCACCAAAACCAACTACGCGAATATCATCCCATCGGTTCAGCATTTTCGGTGTAGTACCTGATCCTACAAATGCATGGAAACCAGAAATAGCTCCACAAGCGATTGTAATCGATACGAATGGCCATACTGGACCTGCAACAATTGGACCGCCTCCTAGGAATTCAGGAATAAACGCAGGGAATTGAATTGTAGGGTTAATAATAAACACTCCAATGATTAAAGCAATAAACACCCCTATTTTCATGAAACTGCTTAAATAATCGCGTGGTGCCAATAAGAACCATACTGGTAAAGCAGCCGCAAAGAACGCATAAATCGGCAATAGAATCGATAATGTTTCACGATCCAATGTTAGTACATCACCTAACCAAGTACCTTGAATAGATGGTCCGTAGAAAACGGCCCCAACAAGGAGGATGACCCCAAGTATTGTTGATATTTTCAAGTTCCCTGTAAATTTATTGATCAGGCCCATGAGCATTGCAATCGGTATCGTTGCAGCAACCGCAAATGTTCCCCAAGGGTTTTCTGCTAAAGCACCTAAAATAACCATTGATAAACCAGCCATTGTAATTGTAATAATGAACAGCATTGCTAATCCTGTACAAAAACCAGCGACAGGCCCAAGCTCTTCACGCATAACTTCCGATAATGACTTCCCGCCTTTTGTCATCGAAGCAAATAATACAACAGCATCGTGTACAGCTCCCCCAATAACAGCACCAATTAATAACCAAAGGTAACCCGGTAAATAACCGAATTGCGCGGCTAAAATTGGCCCAACTAACGGTCCTGCAGCTGCAATTGCTGCAAAGTGATGCCCGAATGCTACCCAACGATTTGTCGGCACATAATCTTGTCCGTCATTTTTTTCGTTTGCAGGTGTTGGCGTATCTTCATTAATCTTTAATACTTTTTTTGTAAAGAAAATTCCGTAAAAACGATAGGCAATTACTAAAATACATATTGCCCCAATTACTAGTGTAATCGCATTCATTTCACTTTCCCCCTATGTATATCTCTTTTGTTGTAATACAACAATAACAAAATTAAGAACTGTTGTATCACAATATTTAAAATTAACTGAAAATTATGCATAATAGCTATTTTATCATACTAGACTACTTAAATTATGGTAATTATCAAAATAATAGAAATAAATTCCCCTTACAATACTTCACATACCTATGTTACGTGAAGATTCTCTTCTAAAGAATGAACTGCTTTTTTTGTTTCTAATAACTTTACATCATTTTTTTGTAATATAAATGAAATATAATTTATGTTTAATATAAAGTGAGATGGGAATTTAACTAGTAAGCTTAGCAATAAGCTAAAAAATTTTCACTAGGAGGATGTAAGAAATGGCTAACAACAACAAACGTAATCAGAATCAGAATGACGGATCAATGACGGTTCAAGAAGCGGGTCGTAAAGGCGGAGAAGCTACATCTAATAACCATGGTAGAGAATTTTACGAAGAAATCGGCCGTAAAGGTGGAGAAGCGAGCAGCGGAAACAACCAAAACGGTAACAACAACAATAACAACGGCGGCGGCAAAATGAGCCGTGAAGAAGCTGGCCGCAAAGGCGGAGAAGCAAGCCGTAAAAACAATAACAGTAACAATAACAACAAAAATAACTCATAATTATTTAATTGACCTTGAAGATAGGTTAATGCAAGATGTAAATATTAATAATTTACATTAATAAGGGATGTTTGCCGTTTAGAAGAATGGCAAACATCCTTTTTTGCATGCTTTTACTCGCCTATCCAAAATTTCTCTCCAACAGCATACATAACCAAACAAATTACTTGAAAATATTATATAGGAATTATATATTATTTTATGCTTGCTTTAATTATAGCGAGCGTTTTATTGTGTTTTCTTATTTATTTTATATATATAGAAAAGGAAATGAGCGCATACATGCAACAATCTACAAACAAATTTTTATATGAATTAATTTATTCCACTATAAAAGCTACCGGCCTCAATACAATGTTGGAAGAGGATCATACCGGAGTAAATATGAGCTATAACTTTATAACGAATGTTGTTAGTTTTGATGCAAACCGTTTAGTAAAAGCAGCTGGAGAACTATCAACCATTCCATTTGATCAATATGTAAAAACCATTACACTTCATGAACTAGGTCATGCGATTGACCGCCCTGCACTAGATGCTTCTTTAACTAGAACCTTCGATTATTTTGATATGCGAGATCAATATTCTACTAAAGAAATTTTTAATAATCCCGAATTGTTAGGTATGATTATTGAAGAACATCAAATGAACATTGCTTTTGAAGAAACAGCATGGGCTAATGCAGAAATTCTGAATCAAAAATTACAATTCATCGATCAAAATTCATTTGAAACGATAAAAAAACATAGTCTTTCCACATATATTAGAAATTATGAAGAAGATTTAGCAGCTTACAAACAGTTACTGGAACAAACAGAACTTCAGCCTGCTTAATTTTAGTGCGCCCAAACAAATAAAGAATAAAAAGCATGTAATAAAACAACGATCTTGAAAGCGAACATTTCCTTTCAAGATCGTTTTTCTGTTTTAATTTAATTTTATATTTCAATAATTATCGGCAATATCATTGGCTTTTTCATTTTTAATGTAAAGATATATTGATCTACCGCGTGTTTAACCGCTTTTTTCATAGCAAAAGGATTGGCTTCATTAAAGTTTTCTACAGCTGCTTGAGCAATTTCGTTAATATCATTTATTAATCCTTCTGATTCCCTTGCATAGACGAATCCTCGTGAAATACTATCCGGACCTGAAATAATGGAACCATCGAATTTACTGATTGTGACAACAATAACTAGCATCCCATCTTCGGATAGCTGCTTTCGATCCCGCAGTACAATTTCACCGACTTCATCACTTCCAGTACCATCCACATACGTATCTCCTGCCGGAATTGAACGTGTTTGCCGTGCTTCCCCGCCTTTAATATCAACTATATCACCATTTTTCAAAATAAATGTATGCCCTTTTTCAACTCCAACCGCTTCGGCCAATGAACGATGAATATGAAGCATGCGATATTCTCCATGAATCGGAATAAAATATTTTGGTTTCATGAGTGTCAGCATCATTTTTAAATCTTCTTGATAGCCATGTCCAGAGACGTGCATACCGGTAATACTTGAATTTCCGTAAACTACATTTGCGCCAAGCTGAAACAGATTATCAACTATTTTTGAAACATCTTTTTCATTTCCCGGAATAGGAGAAGCTGCGAAAATAACCGTATCGCCTTGGACAACTTTGACATCTCGATTACGACCAGTTGAGAGGCGGGAAAGCGCAGCTAATGGTTCCCCTTGGCTTCCCGTACATAAGATTACTGCCCGTTCCGGCGGCAACTCTTTTAACTCTCTTGGTTCGATAAGCATCCAACCTGGAATATCCAAGTAGCCTAGTCGCATCGCTACAGACGTAACATTGACCATGCTGCGGCCTAATAATACAATTTTTCGATTCGTCTTTTTTGCTGCTTCGACAATTTGATGAATACGATTCACATTGGATGCAAATGTAGAAATGAAGATTTTTCCGGTCGCCTTTTGAAACGCCTCATCCAAATGACGTCCAATTACTTGCTCGGATGGTGTAAATCCCGGACGTTCAGCGTTTGTACTTTCGGAAATAAGCGCAAGCACCCCTTCTGAACCGAGTGCTGCCATTTTGTGAATATCCGACGTTTGATCATTAACAGGTGTAAAATCAAATTTAAAGTCACCTGTATGAATGACTTTCCCTTCAGGTGTATGAAAAACAATCCCTAAACAGTCTGGGATGCTGTGACTCGTCTTAAAGAATGTGAGTGATAATTGGTCGAAACTAATTTTCGATTCTGCATTTATCTCATTTAATTCTGAATCACGTAGCAATTTATGCTCTTTTAATTTCAATTCAATTAACCCGAGTGTAAATCTGGTAGCGTATATCGGCATATTAATTTTTCTCAGCAAATATGGGATTCCGCCAATATGATCTTCATGCCCATGGGTTACAACTAAAGCCTTGATTTTATGTTTATTTTCCTCCAAATAACTTAAATCCGGGATAATTAAATCGACACCTAATAAACTTTGATCCGCAAATTTACCGCCACAGTCAACAATAACTAATTCTTCTCCATATTCAATGACATACATATTTTTTCCGATTTCATTAATACCACCGAGTGCGAAGATGGATAGTGTATTTTCAGTATTTAGCAACTTCGAGTCCTCCTATAGGATGGATATTTTTATGTGTGCATAAAATTTCGCCTTATACATTAGTATTTCTAATTTAAAAAGAAACTATACGAACGCAGTTCACGATGTTTTGAAATAATTCATCGTATTTCGCCCATACTATTATTGAAAGGAATTGATTATGATGCTTAGTGAAAAACAGCTTACTAAATTAAAACGACTGCTCATCGAACAAAAAAGAGAATTAATTGGTGATGTCAATACAAATGAAAATGAAATTATTGCACGTGCCAGTTTAAGGGATTCTACTGATGAACTCTCTACTATTGACAATCATCCCGCAGATTTGGCGACCGAATTATATGACCGTGAAAAAGATATGGCGTTAAAAGTGCATAGTGATGACTTATTGGGCCAAATCGAAGCAGCATTTAAACGGTTGAATGACGGTACATATGGAGTTTGTGCAAAATGCCAAACAGAAATCCCATATGATCGGCTGCAAGCAATTCCGTATACGACTTTTTGTATTGAGCATAGTGATGCAAAAGCTCCTGCAACAGATCGTCCGGTTGAAGAACAACTGCTCCATCCGGCTGTAGACAACTCCTTTTCAAATCGGGAAAAGGATGATGAGCTTCAAGATAACGAAGACTCTTTCCAAATCGTAGCACAATATGGAAATTCCGATACACCCGCGGATTTTGAAGGGGATTTCGATCACTACAATGATTTATATAAAGACAAAGATGATGAAGATACGTATTCTGCATTAGAAATATTGCATGTCTCAAAAGAAGATTATCTTCAGGGGCAAATTTCCAAAGAGTATGCAGATGAAGCACGTAAATATGATTATTTAGAATGACCGCAATAAAATCAAAAAGCCGAGAATTTTTGTGTACTCGGCTTTTATCTTTATTTCGCGATTTTTAAAATGGGTTTAATCGTAATCCCTTTTTTAGAGTCTTCAAAAGCTTCGTTAATTTGTTCAAATTCATAAAACTTAACGAGTCGATCAAACGGGAATTTACCATCTTTATAATAGTTAACTAACTCCGGAATAAATACGCGAGGTACCGAATCGCCTTCGATGACACCCATCATTGTTTTCCCTTCCGCCATAATATCGTTATGGACATCAATTGCCATCTCAGGTGTTACGCCTACAATGGCACAAGTACCTAATGGGCGTAATGCATTTAGGGATTGTTTCACAACGGGCGGCACACCTGTCGTTTCAACAGCAAAGTTTGAACCTCCGTTTGTAATCTTTTTCACCTCGGCAACGACATCAACATTTCGTCCATTTAATACATGTGTTGCCCCGAGTTCTTTTGCAAACTCCAATCGGGAATCATGGACGTCCACGGCAATAATTTGTTTACAGCCTACAATTTTTGCTGCCATCAATGCAGACAAACCTACAGCTCCGCATCCGTATATGACAATTGTGGAACCAAATTGTGGTCGCAGGCGATTTAATACTGTACCGGCACCTGTTTGAATCCCACAGCCAAGAGGACCAAGCAACGCTAAGTCGACATCTTTATCTACTTTTACAACATTTCGCTCATGTGCAATTGCATATGTTCCGAATGAAGACTGGCCGAAGAATGTCGCTAACTCAGTACCATCTTTTGAAAGACGTGTTGTATAGTCATTTTGGACACCGCCAAAGTTTAGTGGATTAAACGTATCACATACTGTCGGATGGCCAGTCAAACAGTTTGGACATGAACCGCAATGTGCAAATGAAATAACGACATGGTCACCTTTTTCTAAACTTGTTACGGCTTCACCCACTTCTTCCACAATTCCTGATCCTTCATGACCAAGAACGGCTGGAAGTGGAGCAATTGCTAAATCACGTGCTACCGCATCCGTATGACAAACACCAGTTGCTACAATTTTAATCATTACTTCATTTGCTTTTGGAGATGCAAGTTCCACTTCCTGCAAGACGAAATCTTTTCCTTGTGCTTCAGTTACAGCTGCTGTAATTTTCATTCTTTGTGTCTCCTTATTTGTTAATTTATTCTCACCTACCTTACTATTCCCAATCATTTTGTAATTACACTTAATTATAAAAGGCAGCTCAGAAAACAAAAAACTGTGTAAAAGCAATTGCACTTTTACACAGCCTTATTCATTTCATAATACTTAAACAATTTTTACAGGTGGGTAGTCATTTGGTACAGTTCATCTGCAGTAGTTGCAACATCTCTCGTCTCTTGACCGATGTTGCTAATGACACTTGTTAGGTTTGTTATATCCAATGCGACTTCTTTAATTTGTGCTTCATTCTTTTCGATTGCCTTTAAAATTTGCTGGAATTTTGTTTGCGTACTTATTGATACGTCCAGACCTGAATCCACCCTTGACTGGACAGCATCAATCATTTGAACAGCAGTCGACGTTAACAACGTGGATGTCTGGATAAGGTTTGTTATGTTCTCTACTGAACTTTTCGATTGCTCTGCCAGTTTACGTACTTCCTGTGCGACAACTGCAAAACCTTTTCCATGGTCCCCTGCTCTTGCTGCTTCAATCGAGGCGTTTAATGCCAGTAAATTTGTCTGGTCGGCAATATTTTTTACTAGCAACACAATATTGATTATCTGTTCTGAAGAGACCTTTAAATTTCCGATTAGTTGTCCCATTTCAACCGCGCTGTCTTTAATTTCAATCATTTCCTGCTCCAGCCTTGCAACTTCATTTTTCCCTGTCAATGCATCTGTATGAATATGTTGGACAATTGCGACATTCGATTTGATTGTATTGTTTATATGTGATGTATGATTGTTTACTTGTTCAATCGATTGGTTCGTTTCTTCTGTTAAATCAGCCAGATTTTGAATAACGGCCGATAATTTATCCTTTAATTCAAGTTTGACAACATTATATTGCTCTCCTCGTAGATTTTGATTTTCCTTTTCGTATTCCTCCAATACAATCTGCATTTCCAGGTTAATAAGTTTTGACACATTTAATGTAATTTGTTCCCTAAGTGCAAGGTCCGTTATATCTTTACTAATGAGCACAATCATCGTTTCCTGCAATTTTTGAAATGTACCCATATACCACTTCGGGTCCAAACCGATTTTGAAATGCATGCGGGCGATTTTTCGTTTTGCTTCAATTGTCTCTTCATTAAAATCGCCATCAAACATAGAAATAATGTACAAATTCAATGTTTTCTTTAAGCGATCAATTTTTGTTCGTTCTTCAATTATTTTTTTTAGTGATGGCACAGCCAATACATTTTCATAAAATACATCCGTTATCTCTGATACGCCTGCAGTAATTGCAGGTTGATACGATTTTATACAACGTAAATTATTTTCGTCTATTCCGATTAATTTCATCTGCTGCTCTAACTCCGGCATGCTTGTAAATTGTATAATAGGCTTAAAGTAATTCATTTCTTCTAATTTACTATCTTCATTTACCGATTTCCGCTTCCACCATATCACCATTATCGTCACCCTTACATTATGTATAGTATTTGTACAACGTTATACTCTATTTCCTGTAAACATTATCGCTATTTAATGCACTTAATATACAAACATTGTACATCTTATATAAGTAAATGTATATATTATTAATTTTTTTTATAGTATATTTGTACTTAATGGTATACAGTAAAATTAAAACTAAGAAGTGAGGGAAAACTCATGTCCTGTAAAAACTGTGTCGTATCTGAATTACAGTTTGATATTTTATTAGAAGGCGAAAATAATATAGCTATGATGGATATGATTATCGATCACTTTAACCGTCGGAATTTAACGATTACTAAAAAGGAACAGCTCGTATCGATACAAGAATCCGGTGTAAAGGAATTTCTTGACTTTAGCAGGGATTATATGGAACCCGAACAGATTTATTTTAGAATAGATGAGATGGCTTGGAAGACTATTGCTGAAATTGAAACAGTTTTGGAAATGCAATGGATTGATGATGTCATACATAGAAATGCGATTGTCAGCTATTCACAACCTATCGTAAATAACAAGAAAGAAATTTATGCTTACGAAGTGTTGTCACGCTTTACCCGTGAAGATGGTTCGCTTATATACCCAAATGAAATTTTCACGGCAGCAAAAACTCGAGGGCGCTTGTATGCATTGGACCGTTTATGTCGTATGGCTGCCGTAAAATATGCTGCTGTGCTAAAGAAAAAAACATTTATCAATTTCATTCCTACATCGATTTATTCTCCGGAATATTGTCTGCAGTCAACGGTGAAGCTTGCTAAACTTCTGCAAATTGACCCGAGTCAATTTGTCTTTGAAGTCGTCGAATCGGAGCAGGTCGATGATATTGAGCATCTAAAATCGATCTTGAATTACTATAATGATAAGGGCTTTCAATATGCTTTGGATGATGTAGGAGAAGGGTATAACACACTGGAAATGCTCGACGGCATGAAGCCGCATTATATGAAGCTTGATATGAAGTATGTACAAGGTGTTGTAAACGATAGTCAAAAACAACATACCGCTAAACAGTTTTTAAAGAAAGCACTTGAAATTGGTGCAACACCACTTGCTGAAGGTATTGAAACCGAGGAAGACTTTGAGTGGCTAAAACAAATTGGCTATGAGCTTTTCCAAGGCTATTTATTTGGAAAACCAAGCGTCGAACCACAGCGTTCCATCCGATAAGAAAAAGCTATGTGCAAAATGGTTTCCCACTACTGCACATAGCTTTTTTCATATTAGATTTACTCTAAAGATCTTATTCGTAATTTACTTCTTTGGATCCAAATCCTCAATTGAATCGATATCCATATATGCTGGTACGACTAAACCATTTTGTGTGCCTTTTAAGTTTTCTCCTAAATCCACTATATCTTCCTTATGCTTTTTGTAAAATGCATCATGTGTGGTTGGAAGTGCTGCAGAAAGCGATGCATCTCCTTCACCGCTAGCAATAGCCTGGAACATAATGGCTGGATCAACAGGAATCACATTAACTTTATACCCTAAATCATTAATTACTTGTTTCATGACACTGCTTGATGCTAATTCAGAATCCCAAGTAGTAGTAATTAACTTTAATTCTTCCCCGTTTCCTTTTACAATACCTTCAGTCCATTCATTCACTTTATCTTCATTATTTTGAATCCACTCCGCTGCAGCCGAATCAAAATCACTATTTGAAGCTTCCAGCATTACTTGTTCTACATCTTCCGGTTCCCAATAAAATCGGTCAAGAACAGTATACAAATCAGGTAAATCTTCCTCTAACCCTTTTCTTACAAGTGTATTCGTATATTCTTCCCCACCTAAAGCTCCTTTTGGATCCTCCAATATCTTTAGATCGTAAGCTGAGAATTTCCAATGAGGCTTCCAACCTGTAACAATAATTGGTTCTTCATTACGAATTGCTTGATCTAAACTACCTATCATACCGGCTGTCGAACTTTCCTGTAATGTCCAGCCTTCCAGATTTTCATATTGTTCTAATGCGTCATATGTAAGACCTGTTAATCCAGCACCAGGTTCAATACCAACTATTGTATAGCCCACTTCTTCACCAATACTGGCTTCTTTTCCATTTGAATTATCACTGCTGCCTGTATCATCCCCGCATGCTGCTAATAACAATGCTGCAGACATCCCTATAGTTAAACCTAAAGTTTTAAATCGTTTCAAATGTTTCATCCCCTATAATCTGAATTTATCTACTCCTAAAAAAGCGACAACCCCATTTTAACTACAAGTTGTTACTTTTGTCAAACTAGAAGTACAAATAAATAAAGCCCCGTATAGGCTATTTACGGAGCATATTTCTATTTATTCTTTCGGTTTTAAATCTTCAATCGAATCAATTTCTACATATGCCGGAACAACAAAACCATTTTGCGTTCCTTCTAGATTTTCACCTAAATCAACAATATCGTCTTTATGCTTATCATAAAATGCTTTGTGAGTTGTTGGTAACCATGGTGCTACCGTTACATCTCCTTCACCAGTTGCGATTGACTGGAACATAATGGCCGGATCGACTGGTGTTACTTCAGGTTCATACCCTAATTGTTCCAGCACCAATTTTATTACGCTACTTGAAGCAAATTCCGAATCCCAAGGTGTTGAAATGATTTTTACCTTTTCGCCATTTCCTTGTGCTATATCTTTTGTCCATTCACTAACTTTATCTTGGTTATTTTCAACCCAATCGGCTGCTGCTACATCAAAGTCACCATTTTCTTGTGCATCATACATGACTTTTTCCATATCTTCCGGCTCCCAATAAAAGCGGTCAAGTACTGTATATACATCAGGCAAGTCTTGTTCTAAACCTTTTCTGGCAAGTGTTTGAATGTTTTCAGCACCGCCTAAAATACCTTTAGGATCTTCAAGTATTTTTAAATCATAAGCCGAGAATTTCCAGTGTGGTGTCCAGCCTGTCACAATAACCGGTTCTTCATTTCGTATTGCCTTATCCAATGTACTCAGCATTCCAGCAGTTGAACTTTCCTGTAATGTCCAGCCTTCCAGATTCTCATATTGCTCCATTACTTCATGGGAAAGGCCAGTTAAACCTGCTCCGGGTTCAGTAGCAACTACTGTATAATCGACTTGTTCGCCAATACTAGAAGACGACGCTCCGGCCGAACTTTCTTTATTCTCCGTATCATCTCCGCAAGCAGCAAGTAGCAGTGCGGAAGACATTCCTAAAGTAATACCCATTGTTTTGATTTTGCTCATCTTCTCATCCTCTTTTAAATTTTTTATCTAAAAAGTAACAACTCAATATTAACAACAGGTTGTTACTATGTCAAAAGGTTTTCTAAAAAAAATAGTTACTTACCGGTATTAATTCTTACTCGTGACAGTCATTTAAAACAAACAAAAAAACCTGCAGACAGAAGAAAGGAATTCTTCGCCTACAGGCATTTTTAAAATTATTTTGTTTTTAAACCATACTTGCCAAAGCCGTCTGTACCGTCTCCAATATACTTAATAGCGCTGTTTTCATCCAATACATCAACTGCTTTTTTAGAAGATTCAAATACAACGTTTACGCTATCCGGAATCGGAGCGAACTTCCAGTTGCCATCTGCTGTCGGATCAATTGTTTTTTCGGCTAAAATATAGTCGATAATTGCCTGACGGTTTTCATCCGGATAAATTTCAACCGCTGTCGCATTACGAACACCTGGGAATGTACCATTCGCACGATAGTTATTTGTCGCTACGATAAATTCCTGTGCTGCATCAATTGGCTTCCCGTTATATTGCAGATTGACAATACGTGATGATTGTTCGTTTACAACTTTTCCACTTGCATCATATTTTGCCGGTTTTGTTACATCAATTTCATACGTCACACCGTCAATAACATCATAATTGTATGAACGGTATTCGGCGTTGATTAATTGCTGTTCTTCTGATTTTGTTGCATCTATTTGATTGAATTGTCCTGTAGACATTTCAAGCCATTCTTTCACATCTGCACCTGTTACCTTCAGCATCGCAAGTGTATTATCATATAAATATAAATCTGCTACATTTTTAATTGCAAGCTCACCTTTTGGTACAAATGTATAGTATTCTGGATCACTTCTTGTTCCGGCTTTGAATGGTGCACCAGCTGACAGGACAGGAAGGTTTTCATACGCTGTACCTTTCAACTTTTCTTTCACATAGATTGACTGGGCATTTGTTACAATTTGAATAGAAGGATCATCCTGAACTTGCGAGAAGTAACTGTGAATGTTCGCTGTCGTTGTCCCTACTGCCTGACGCACATATTTAATTGTTCCTTCATGTGCTTCTTTTACACTTTCTACAACCGTAGCGCTGACAGCATCATTATCTTTTGCGATTTCACGCACCGCGCCCGTTCCTGTTGTAACATCCCATGCATCGTCTTTTTTCTCAATCTCTAGATCAATGACCCCTAAATGGCTACCAAATTTACCGGCCATAACAATCGGCTTGCCGTTCATTGTTCCTTTTTCAATATCCACATTTGTTATAGAGCTATCCACTTTACCAGGGAATACGCCATGGGCATGCCCTGTAATGATTGCATCCACATCTTCAATTGTAGATAGTAAATACGATACATCCTCTTCCCCTTTTTCATGTGTAGCATCTCCCATACCAGAGTGTGAAAGTACTACGACAACATCTGCTCCTGCTTCTTTCATTTGCGGAACGACTGTTTTAACAGCCTCTACGGAATCATCGACTGTTACTTTTCCTTCTAAATTTGCTTTATCCCATTTTAAAATTTGAGGTGGCACAATACCTGTTACCCCAATATTAATCAACGTTTTTTCACCGTTTGAATCGACTACTTCTTTTTCAATCATGACATATGGCTTATACATTAATTCCTTTGTCGTTGCATTACGCACATTGGCATTTACATACGGGAATGGGGCATCATCCGTTACTTCATCGATAAATTCCAAACCGTAGTTAAACTCGTGGTTACCATATGTCGCTACATCATAATCAAGTGCGATCATCGCAGCAATCGATGGATGAACTTCCCCGTCTTTTAATTTCGTTACTGACTGAATATACGAGCCAAGTGGCGTTCCTTGTATTGCATCTCCATTGTCAAACAGCACTGTATTTGGATTTTCCTCACGCGCCTTTTCGATTAGTAGCGCAGTTTTTGCCAAACCTAAACTGTTCGTTGGCGTATCTTTGTAATAATCATAGTTTACAATATTTGTGTGAATATCCGTCGTTCCTAAAATACGTAAAGAAACCGTCGTATTTGCCTTTACCGGACTGTATTCTTCCAAAAAGCGCTGAAGAATTTTTTGCATTTGAGCTTTTGTTACAAAATCATTCGGGCGAATCGTTCCGTCATCAAAGCCTGTCAGTAATCCTGTTGCTACCGCTTTCGCCATTTCCTGGCGATTGCCTTGTCCAATTTTGTTTGCGTCTTTAAACTGATCCAATACCTTTTCAGAATATGTTTCCTTATCCTGCAATCCTCTTGCCGCAATAAGGAATGCATGTGTGCGTGTCAGTTTTTCGTCTGGTGCAAATTTAGTTGGAGTTTTTCCTTTAATTAACTTTAATTCCACCGCTTTTTCAATATAAGGCTTAAGTGAATCAGGTACATCCTGAAATTTTACAGACTGACCCGTACCGACCTCTACCCCCAATGCATCGATTACGGCCTTCACAAACTCCCCACGCGTCATATCTTCATTTGTAGAGACTGGTGCCGCTGAAACTGCTGACATGCCACTTGCTAAAAGGGTTAGCGTTAAGGCTGAAGCAGATAGTTTTTTCAACATTTCTTTCACTCCCATATTCTGTAGTGTATAACAGAACTATCATACTAAATTGCCAGAATAGTAGAAAAGAGTAATTTGGTACAGGTTATTACAATCAAAATAGTACTTATATGACAGAATTTAACTTATAGTGAATTTACAGCCTCTTTTATATTATCGCTATGACTGATTGCCGAAATAACGGCGACTCCATTTACTCCGGTTTGTCTTACAATGAAACTATTTTCAACAGAGATTCCGCCAATTGCTACAATAGGGAATTGAGTGTACTGAGAATTCGCTTCTTCCAGTAACGTCAGCCCTACTGGTGCTCTCGCATCATCTTTTGTGGAAGTTTCATAAATTGGACCAATTCCCGCATAATCCGCCCCATTTGCAATGGCCATTTCGAGTTGCTCCATCGTATGAACCGATACACCGATGATTTTATTTTTTGCAAGGAATCTAAATTGTTCAATACCGGTGTCTTCCTGCCCTACATGAATACCATCTGCATTTAATGTTAGTGCAAGCTCGACATCATCATTAATAATAAACGGCACTTTATATGTTTGGCACAGCTTTTGGCATTGACGGGCAAACTCTGCATACGCATCGCCTTTTAATGCATTTTTTCCTTTTTCTCGCAGTTGGAACATCGTAATACCTGCCTGTAAAGCTTCTTCCAAAACAAGCAATGGTTCGCGTTTACAATTGGCCGTTCCCATCACAAAATATTTATTCAAATCAAAAGACATGGACATCGCACATCCCCCGCTGTTCATGATAGGCGAAATGATTTGTCGGACCAAACCCATGACCAATATTAAGCGGATGACGGATTGCAAGCTGCACATATTTTTTTGCTTCTATTATGGCTGCCTCTATCGATCTGCCTTTTGCCATTTCCGCGGTAATCGCTGCAGAAAATGTACATCCTGTACCGTGAGTATGTTTCGTATCCACCCGCTCGGTTTTCATTTTAAATGGTTGCACCCCGCGAATGAAAACCGTATCTGTCGCATGCTTACTGTTTAAGTGACCACCCTTAATGACTACACATTCCAGCCCCAGACTTAATAAATCATGCGCCGCTAAATTGATATCTTTTTCATTTTGTATTGTATAACCAGTCAGGATTTCCGCTTCCGGAATGTTCGGGGTACAAACGGTTGCGAGCGGCAATAACTTTTCTTTAAGAGCTGTTGTTGCCTGCTGCTCTAGCAAACTGGCACCGCCTTTTGCAATCATGACCGGATCAACGATAAGCGGAATATCCGTATTTTTTAGTAAAGTCACAATGGCTTCGATAATTTCAGCACTAAACAGCATCCCTGTCTTAATTGCCTTTACGTCGAAATCTTGAAGTACTGCCTTTAGCTGAGCTTGAACGAAATCAGCCGTTGTCGGAAAAATTCCATGCACTCCTTCAGTATTTTGTGCGGTTAATGCGGTGATTACTGATGTACCGAATACACGGAGTTCCTGAAACGTTTTTAAATCGGCTTGAATCCCGGCACCGCCACCGCTATCCGATCCTGCTATCGTACATGTAATCATTTTCGTCCCTCCGCTAAATTCTCTAGTTGATTCAAGAAATTTGTGTGGAAATTTCCTATAGCTGCAACAGAATTGGCACTTACCTGTTTATATTCATTCAGTAGCGTTAGTAAGTCATCAAACGGTTCTTTACTGTTTGCAAGCACCGCTGCACAAAAGGCACTAAGCAAGCAGCCACTCCCCGTCATTTTTGTCACCTTTTCATGACCACCCTCTACAAATTCCACTCTTATCCCATCAGTAATAACATCTTGTTCTCCTGTTACGATCACAATACATTGATAGTTATTAGCCAACTTTTTGGCAGTCACTGCAACATCGATATCTCCTTTGCCACTATCCACACCTTTAGACGCCCAATTTACTCCCGCCAGAGCCGCCATTTCTCCAATATTGCAACGGATTACATTAATCTTTAAAAGGTCGAGCAATTGTTGTGCTGTCTCCGCTCGAAACTTCGTTGCCCCTACACCTACTGGATCAAAAACAAGCGGAGTATTATGCATGTTTGCGCTAAGTCCTGCTTTCTTCATCGACTCTATTGTCCGTTCATTCAAAGTGCCCATATTTAAAAGCAAAGCATTGGCCTGGGCAGCCATTTCCCCCACTTCTTCTATTGCATCCGCCATTACTGGTGAAGCACCCACCGCCAGCAAACCATTCGCTGTAAAGTTTGCGACGACATAATTTGTAATGCAATGTACTAACGGTTGATTTTTATGAATTACTTGCAGACTCATTTATATACACCCCTTGTTCCCAGCTTTGCTTTGTCCAAGGCATCTCCCAGAACATCCATTCGTAATAACAGCTTTTCTTAAAATGCTCCTGCAATACTTTTAGCTTTGCAGGTTGTTCTTCCGCATATCGATCCAGCATCGATTTTTGTACTTCAATATTTTGAAGCATCTCCTCGGAAGCATATAATGCAATCCACTGTTCATAAAGAGGGACATTCGGGCATGCATCTTTTAACCTTTGCCCAATCTCCTGATACAGCCATGGGCATGGCAGGATTGCCGCAAATGCTTCTGCTACATCTCCGTTATGCACTGCATTATACATATGGCTTACATAGTTATAGGCTGCTGGAGCCGGTTCGAATTGTTCCAAATCATCCGCTGTCACACCTAATTCTTTAAACGTTGTACGGTGTAACTCCAGCTCTGCGTCATGAATAAATTTTGCTGTTTGCAGAAAATATTGAACATCGTCATCCGTAGTCGCTTTTGCAGCTGCAAGAGCAAGAACTTTCGTATAATGTTTTAAATAATATGCATCCTGCAGCATATAAAACTTAAACTTTTCAAGCGGTAAACTCCCATCTGCAATCCCTTGTACAAAAGGATGATAGAAGCTAGCCTCCCAATAAAAATCCGTTTCTTTCCTTACCTTTTCACAAAATCCCATTGTTACTCCTCCTTTTTGTTGGCGGAAGCACAAAAAAGACGCCTCAATATAGAGAGACGTCCCCAAAAAGTGTACGTACCACTTTTCATTGCTCCCTACGTCCGTATTAACGGCCAGGTTCCAAGGGTCAGGTTTTAACCTTCTCAACACTGCTGTGTCCCCCCGCAAATCAAATGCTTGTGTATTTGCAAAAGAAAGACTCCACGTAAAAGATACGCGGAGCCAAAGTAAGTACATATGTATAGCGTGTACTTTGCTCCCTACGTCCGTATTAACGGCCAGGTTCTAAGGGTCAGGTTTTAACCTTCTCAACACTGATGTGTCCCCCCGCAAATGCATTTAATTACCCCGAGTGTAACAAATTAATTCGAACCGGGCAAGTGAATTCACAAAATTACGAAATTAATAGTTCAATAACAAATTCACAAAATAGCGCATCGTTAGTAGAAATTTTGTTACTAATGATGCGCTGACATCTATTGTAAATGGGTTACTGCAGATCTTTTACCAGTCAGTTCCTGATAAGCCTGAGCATATTCCTCGGCCAGTTTATCGACATATTGTTTTGTGGAAGTAATCTCTTTAATCGCGCCAATTCCTTGCCCGCTGCCCCAAATATCTTTCCAGGCTTTTGCGGTATTATCATTAAAGTTCATTGCTGAAGGATTACTTTCTTTTAAATTACTCGGGTCCATCCCCGCGTTCATGATAGAACCTTTCAAATAATTCCCGTGGATTCCTGTAAATAAATTGCTGTATACAATATCTTCTGCAGTACTATCAACAATCATCTGTTTATATTCTTGACGAGCAAACGCTTCTTCGGTCGCGATGAATGGTGAACCGATATAGCCAAAATCAGCCCCCATCGCCTGTGCAGCCAATACCGAATGTCCTCGTGCGATTGATCCTGATAAAGCTAATGGACCGTCAAACCATTCACGGATTTCCTGTACGAGCGCAAATGGGCTTTGCTGACCTGCATGGCCACCTGCACCTGTTGCTACAGCAATGATGCCGTCTGCACCTTTTTGAATCGCTTTTTTTGCAAAATGATTGTTAATGACATCATGGAAAACGATGCCTCCATAACTATGAGCTGCCTCAAATACTTCTTCACGTGCCCCAAGTGAAGTAATAATAATCGGAACTTTATATTTCACACAGAGCTCCATATCCTGTTCCAGACGTTCATTTGTTTTATGAACAATCTGATTAATGGCAAATGGCGCAGCCGGCTGATCCGGATTTTTGGCATTATAGCTGGCCAACTCCTCTGTAATTTCAGCTAACCATTCATCCAACTGGCTTGCCGGTCTTGCATTTAACGCAGGCATTGACCCGACTATTCCTGCCTTACATTGTTCAATGACCAATTTCGGATTGCTAATAATAAACAATGGTGCCCCGATTACTGGGATACGTAAGTTTTGTAAAATTTCCGGAATATTCCCCATCTATAATCCCCCTTTTATTCAGCTACTACTAATACTTCATCAGCTTCAATAAAATCTCCTTCTTAATTTAGATGACAATCAAAAAGTCAGATGTTTTTTCATCTGACTTTCTTTCCTTTTGCTATTTCTTCACTACATTAAAATTAGCCCCGATGAGCTGCCAATTTTGCGGGAATGGCAGACCGAGCTTCCAATAGCCGACTCCGCGCAAATTTAATCGCTTTACTAAATCGAACTTCGCCTGAATCGAACGCGCATCTTCAAACCAGACAATATGTGAACGCCCTTGCTCATCATAATAGTTAAAGTAGGGTGCCTGTGCTGTATAGTCAAATTGGATTGCTGCGTTGTAGCGTTTGGCCACTTCAATTGCACGTTGCGGGCTTATCGCTTCTGCGTAATCTCCTCCTTGTACAAAAGGTAATGTCCAATCGTAACCATACAAATTTTGCCCAAGTAAAATTTTATTTGCAGGAATTTCTGTTAATGCATATTGTACTACTTGTTCGACTTGAGGCAGCGGAGAAACGGCCATTGGAGGTCCAGCAGAATAGCCCCACTCATATGTCATCAACATAACAAAATCCACTATTTCGCCGTGCGCCTTATAGTCATGGCCCATAAACCATTCCCCTGGCTGATCGGCTCTCGTTTTTGGAGCCAATGCGGTAGAAACGGTATATCCTTCCGCATGCATACGCTCGACAGCTCTTCGGAGGAAATTATTATAAGCTTCCCGCTGATCGCGTGCAATCCGTTCAAAATCAAAATGAATATCCAAAATATTTCCGATACGCTTTGCTTCAGCAATGATATTGTCCAGCAGTAAATTTTGAACAGCAACACTTTGGAAAATATCACGTGCTAGCTCAGCACTAAACTGATAATCCTCGAGATTAGTGATTGCCATTGCTATTCCTGTATTATTTTGTTCAGCAATTTCCGGTAATGGGTTAATTGTAGGCGCTTTTAATGAACCATCCCGTCTTGCTTCAAAACTGAAAATAGCTAAATACGTTAAATAAGGACTTGCCTCCCGAACTTGGTCGAGCAGCGTATCACTTATTTCATCGCCTCTTGGTTCTACATATGCCAAAATTTCTGCGGACCTTTTAGTTGGTTCCGGTATATACAATGAGGTGCCAATCATCAGCAACGCATCTGGATTCAAGCCATTTGCTTGTGCGAGCGTTAAATAATTCACCTGAAAACGTTGACCAATTGACCATAAACTATCCCCTGGCTGTACAATATAATACTGCCCTTTCAATGGAACGACCAATGCTTGCCCGACCACTAACCGGGCCGGCTCCGGAATTTGGTTGGCTTCCACTAAACTCTGCACCGTTGTTCCATAAGCCTGTGCGATTGCCCACAATGATTCTCCCGGTTGTACTACATGAATTTGAATTGTCCGTCCTCCTTTTCCTATGTACTAATTTATGAACTATATACCGTATTAATGCGGAAAGATAGGTTAGAAATATATAAGTAACCATGACAAAAAACAATATTATACATTTTCATTCATTCATATGCGCAACCAGGTTAACTGTTTCATACTATAGTTGTGAGGTGAAAAAATGCCAAGAGTAAAATACCGGGATTCCGATGTGGATTTGATGGCACGAATGATGCGGGCTGAGGCTGAAGGTGAAGGAAAACAAGGGATGCTGTATGTCGGAAATGTAATTGTGAACCGAGCTGTTGCTTCATGCCTGGATTTTAATGATGTGAGAACAATCGAGCAGGTTATTTTCCAAGTACAGGGCAATAACTATTCTTTTGAGGCGGTACAAAAAGGAAACATGTTTTATCAGAGGGCTAGAGAGACTGAAAGAAGATTAGCAAGACAGACGCTGGACTATTGGCGAGACCATCCGGCGAAATATGCACTTTGGTATTTTAACCCATCCGGCCCATGTCCTCCTACTTGGTACGATCAACCATTTACAGGTCAATTTAAACAGCATTGTTTCTATGAGCCTATAGCAGGAACATGTGAAAGTGTTTATATGGGCTAGATTTACCTATTGCCCAGCTATATAAGAAAAAGCCTTGTACATTCTATGTAGCGAGGCTTTTTCATTTTTCTTTATCCGTTACTTTTTATTGGATTGCTGGTTTTTATCATGGTTTGTTTTATTATTTTTATTTTTTAATTTCGAATCGAACTCTTCGGCAAATTCCGCTGTATTATCTTCAGGATTCCGGTTGTGACTTGTTGTATTTCGGTGTAATTCTTTATAGGTAGAAAAAGGATTATGTGTTCGCGTATTCATCGTTTCTTTACTGTTTTTGCTCATTTCATCACCTCCTACTGGCTTAATGTGCTCAGGATAGGAGGTTTTATGCTTTTTTCAGGCTTCCTCAATTTTTGTAATGAAAAAAAGTTGTAAAGCCATATTAAGAAGGAACCAATATTGAAAGGAGCATTTAAATGGGCAGAGATGATAGTAAAAGTAAAGGAACGAATAAACAATCATTACCGCAAACACCGAAAAACATGAAAATTGCACCAAACAAAGTAAAGGAAGAAATTGCGAATGAACTAACCGAGCTCCATCAGCAAGCAAAAAAAGGAAAAAGAAAAATGTATTGATATGTAAATGGCCTTCATTCCAGTATGTACTGGAATGAAGGCCTGATTTACTTCAAGACAAAGGTTAGAACTGTCTCGCCTTCGCATTAATTCTCAAAATCTGGTTATGCAGAGTTACCTCTGTTTCCCCTTTGATTTGAGACTTTTGATGCTTGTCGCTCGCCCAGTTTTGGTGGATCTTCTTAGATTTTGGATCTGTGAAACCCTTCTTATCCATTCGTTCCGCCTCCCTATGTTTAAAAGTGAATCAATTTTAGTATGGCTGTACTTGCTGCAGTTATTCCCTATAAAGATAAAAATTGATATCGACACATTTCCTAACAATTCCGAATTTCTTCCGCGTATGGAATCATTGCATCCACCAATACTAAACGTGTGAATCAGTCAATTTTCGCAAGAAAGGATGAGGAACAGTGGCTAAAAAAAGTTCAGGTACACCTAGCTGGAAACAAAATCACCCGATTACTTTATTATCCAACTCCGTTGAACGAACAGAACGTGCAGTAAAACAGGCAATGTCCCACCCGGAGGAATTTGCGGTGGAACATGCTTTTAATTCAATGGAACGTACCGAAAATGCACTTGCCAATGCAGAGCAAAGGCAGGAGCATTTGGATATTGTCGAGCAGAATAAATCCAAACTAGATGAGCTAAAGCAAAGCATCCTTGAAATTGATGAAACCTTGAGGGATTCATAAAAGTTCCCCCGTTACCTCTAAGGACGTAACGGGGGGACTTTATTTACATATATAATGCACTTAAAAAAATCCCTAATGCTTCTTCATAAATTTCACCGAATTGGCTGATTGGTAAAGGATTCGTTCCAAGCCCCAGTTCAACGGTGAATCCGGGGCGGCGCCAATCTTGAATAAACCAGTCTTTGTAACCCGCATAGCTTTCTATTGTCTGCACAGGCTCATATCCGCTTACCCTCGCAAATTCATTGACAAGCTGTTCTGTTTCAGGAGGTTCCAATCCCATGAATCCCCAATAAATAACTTGACCTTGTGTATGGAAAGCCAAAACCCGAGCAAAATCCCGCTCTACTGTCAAATCGGCCATTGCAATGGATTCCGGTTCCGATAGCGGACTTTTCCCACCATAATCCCGCGGCCCAGGCGTTTTCGGGTTTCTTTCTCTTTCCCGTTCCCATTCAGCAGGAAACTGGTCGTTCAGATCAACCCCATTAATATTCGCTTTCCAACCCGAGAAATCTGTACTACCATTATTCCATTCGATTACGTTTTTACGAATTGTTTCATCTTCCGGAGGTCCGTTCAGCACTAAATCTACTCCGTCGGGATTTACCATTGGCACAATATTTAAACTCGTTTGAATATACAATGGCAATGTATATAGCCCTCGTATTGAAGCATTATTCGTTAGCGAAATTAAATAATCATTAAGAAACGTCATGACAATCGACGTCGTAATCCACTCATTGGCATGAAAAGAAGCATTAAAATGAACACGTTTCTGCCCGTTCCCAATCGTGAGCCCCGGAATTTCTTTTTCCAATACGGAATTGCCGATCGGCTCATTTGCTATAAACGGATAGATTGCCTGCAATGACCGAATATCCTGCACCATTGCCCTATAATCGTAATCCTGTTCACCATTCACAACTCTCCATGTTACACGAACAGGTAACCGCAACCGTAGACCGACCTGAAGTACGTATGGATTGAGTACCGGATTGAGCAGAAAAAGCGCATCCATCGGCATATTGATTCTTTGTGCAATCGACCAAATTGTATCTCCCCGTTGAACCGTATACTGACTTGTCACATAACCGGGAATCTGAACGGGTTGGTTGGGCATCAGGGCCTGTGCATTCAGATTCCGATTCGAATCAAGAATCAGCTGAAAAGGAAGATTAAAAACTTGGCTATAATACCAAAAGGAATCACCCGGTCTTACGAAAATCTCCACAAAGCTCCTCCCTCAATAAAATCATCAATAGGAAAGTATATGAATGGGGGGAATGATTATTAACACGTTTCGAGAAAACGGATTTATTTCCGTCAAACACTTTCTCTATCCCCTAATATTTCCCTATATAGATGAAATGGAGAGCAACATTATGTTATAGTAGAATCTACTAAATTTTTATTGTATGGAGGTTCATCATGGAGACGAAAAGAATATCGCTGCATCGTGCACTATCTGAGTTAAAAATGCTTGGTGAACGGATCCAATCGGCTACGTACCGCGTAGTGCTGGCTCGAGCAAACCGAAAAAGCAACGAAAAAATTGAAGGCATGTCTATTGATGAATACAAAAAAGAAATGCAAGGTTCGTATGACAAAGTCACAAGCCTTATTCAATACCGCAATAAACTAAAAGCACTCGTTGTCGAATCAAATGCTAAAACAATCGTTAAAATTGGAGTAAATGAAATGACAGTGGCTGAAGCAATTGAACGTAAACAATCAATTGCATATGAGAAGGATTTACTGAATCATCTACGCCGCCAATATTTTGAAGCAATCGACGAAGTAACAGCTGCGAATGAGGCCCTTCCAGAAAAGCTTGAAAATTACCTGATTAATATTTTGGGCAGCAAGGAAAAGCAATCATCCTCAGACGAAGTGAAGCTTCATACTGATACTTTTATGAAGCGTAATGAATATGAATTGATCGACCCGATGCAAGTAAAGAAAACCATTGACGAGCTTGCAGCGAAAATCGAGGAATTTGAGTCAGAAGTAGACGCTGTATTATCAGAATCAAATGCCACAACATTTATTGAGATCTAACTAATAATTTGCATAGCGTAGCGAAAACAGTAAACGGATCGGCGCTCGTGCTTTGACTGTGTGCGAGTTGAAACAACCAAACAGTCACTCAACCTACAATTAATAGATGAATTTTTAATAGAAAAGTTCAAAGCATAAAGGTCAAAGCTGAAATATCAAAATTCAAAGCTCTTAACTTTTAAAGCTCAATGTTCAAATGATAAAGCTCATTCAAATCCTGGATCATGGTTTAGGTATGCCGATTCATGACCGTCTGTGGCTCCACCAGGCAGCTATTGTTGTGCACAAATAAGCCGAATTCGCTTTCTTAGCGCATTCGGCTTTTGTTTTTCTTACCCTTTTACCGGTGCTCATTTATCCGTCCGAATAATTATGGATAACAAAAAAGAAGCAGTCAATTGCAACTGCCTCCCTCAAAATTTAATAGGACAATCTCATTTTCATCATACCAGTACTTTTCTGCTCTATCTATGTATGATAAAAAATCTTCGTAGCGTCCTGTCCAATTTTCAGGTACAAAATCCTCGTAGGAAGCTGGTTCTGAATAAAGGGAGTACAACCCTCTTTTATCGAAATTTACGAATAAAGAAGGCATAAAACTATAAAAAGTATCCTCTTTCGTTTCAGTAAGTAAATTTAACTTAAGCCTTTCTCTTAATTCTTTTGCTGAAACAGCATACTTTGCCATCCTTGGCGCAAATTCTGCATATGAATCCTCATCTAATATATCTATGCCTTTCCTTTCATCATCTTCTTCGATAAATGGACCAGTATATGCAATTCCCATTTCTTTAAATTTCTTTTTATATGCCTCTTCTAGTTTTTTTCTATCTAAAAACCAAATATCTTTTTTGGAAACATACCATTTGAAATGATTATTAATTAATACCCCTACAATAATATTCTCAAGTGCTTTAGGTACTAATAACATATGTTTCAACTCCGTGTTATTATTTTTCTTACTCAACGTTTTCGAACTGTAATCATTACTTAGAAATCACTAAAATGCCCTCGATTAATATATTTTCGTCAAACATATACATCCTCATTATCTTCAGAAAATTGGGCAATTAGTTCAACTTCATCTTTTGTCGGGGTATCTTTTATTCCGATTATGTTTCCTTGCTTATCCCATTCAGTATTTTTCAAACAAATACCAAATTTATACTCTCCCAAAAATTTAAGTTCTTCACTTTCATACCAAATTTTTCTTATACCCCTCGTTTGTCCTTTTACCATGTAATCTGAAGATTTCACTTTTCCATTATTGTGAAATTTGATATAATCCCCTTCTTTAAAGCCATTTTTATAATAACAATAATACGCAATATTACCCTTGTCATATAATTCGTAAGCCAAACCTGTAAAAGGTTTTCCGCCCTCATCTTCTGGATTGTCTAGTACTTCGTCGCCGTACGAGGTAAACCATAATTCTTCATCAAAATTTATACCATGATTTAATACATATTCTTTACTTAGTATATCTTTTTTATTTTCCACCTTTTTTCACCTCTGAACTAGATTCAAATCCTTCAGTAATACAATTTCAATGTAGGAAGGTCGGCATTATCATACCAGCTAGTTTTAATTTCTTATCCGACCTTACGATATGCTCAAAATTACAGTAATGTTTTATAAAAATAATTACAAGCCTCACTTTCCATTTTACTGGGCAGACCCACAAAAAAGAAACCTTGAAAGGCAATTGCCAATCAAGGTGCTATATTAATGAATTATATTTATATTATCATTCTTCAAAATGAACCAAATCATAAGGATAGTATGGACCTTCTCTTAATTGCGTATCATCTAATCGAAGGATTTTTGCAACTGCACCACTTTCATAGCTCCAATAGCCACTATAGATATCTTTATTGCCTTTATGCGATTCATACCATCCTGTTTCATTGTGCCCTTTATACCATTCTTTTTCCAGATAAACTTTTAACAACTCCAAAGCTGTATTTTGATTTTCCGCCTCAATAATATTTTGAACATATCCATATGGATTTGAAAACAGGTATTCCGATCCGTTATTTTCCCAGTCTAAATCAATATACTGCACTAAAAAATCGATCAATTTATCATCTAACTGTTCTTTTTTTATTAAATCTAATAAACCTTTTAACTGATCTTTAGAAATGTTAAATAAAATTGCTAAAGACACTATCTTTAATAAATTTGAATAACTGCCTTCTTTATTCCATATATCTGTAAAATACTGAATAACCTTAGGAAATAACTGCTTTATTTCTTTAACGGGGGCCCCTAGAGAATACAAAGCATTCATCTTATCGAGATAAAAATTCACTAGGGATAACTTGCCCGTTCTAACTCCCTTAAATTCTGTTCCCTTTTCATTTATTAATTGTTCTAATAAACCTTCAAATTTATCTATTCGTTGATTTTGATAATCTATATAACCATTAAAATATTCTCGATCTTTTAATTTATCTCTCATAAGTAGCTCCTTTATTTTTTCACTTTTTCAGCAGAGTCAAGGACTGATTCTAAGACATTTCGCTTCTGCAATTATAAATTGTGGCGGAGGATTTGAATCTTCATAAACACCGTCGATGCCTTTATAGCCGTTGCTTTCATAATGAACAACCATCTTCATTTCGCCGTAATTCCCTTTATGTTTGTTGGTTTTTAAAGAGCTCTTTCTGGTTTCTACCTCATCTATAATCTTTAATTGCGTCTGATTTACCTTTCCGGATTTACCGGAACCCTTCCCAACAACCTCATCCAAGTCACTCTTCATAACAACCTCACCCACGTTACTATCAACAATTTTATCAATTGCTTTAGGGATTTTCAAAACTTTTCCTATCGGGATGAAGGATGCTAACGCAATACCTTTAGCAAGGCCCGAAGCATTTTTATCAGCTAGCGTGTTCACGTCGTCCAATATTAAGAAATCCAACAAACCTTTTCCGACTTTTGTAGCGCCACTTCCCACATCTCCTAGGAAATCAAGAAAACCATTCCCCGCTTTATTTACATCATCTACTTTTGGGGCTGTAGCGGAAAGATTTTTTGCGATTTCTTTTTCTTTTTGCTTCATAAATGAAACGAAATTTGTTGAAACCATTGCACCGCTGAGCCCGAAAGTACCTAAAGGCTGTTGACCGGTTAGATAAAGACCCGAAAGTGTGTAAGGATTCGCTCCTCCGATTCCTCCAGGATTAAATAATGGATTCATATTAATCACTTGATCCAGCGATTGCGTTCGATAGGCCAGTGCAATCATTAACGGATTCTGACTAGCAAATGACTGCCATTGTTCTGCCGGGAAGTTAACATCGGTATGAATATTGAAAACATAAAAAAGCACTCGTCGCCTAATATAGACAATCAAGTGCTCATAGTTAACTCTAACCATATTTCCTGTACATTACTGCACTGGACCCATAAATTCAGTAATAATACGAATATGTTCCTTCAATTTGACTTTTTTTAGATTCTCTACTTTTTCTGCTCCACCTAAACCTAGTAAAGGAGTATAGCCAAAGCAGTCATCATACTCTGGTTCATCATATTTTTCTATTGCTTCTGGATAAGGAAGCCAATCTAAAGCCTTCTGTCTAAAAGCCTCTTCCTCTAAAAATCTTAGAAACAAGGAGTATTTTGAAGCTACAACTTTTGTTTTACCTTTTCGGTAGTTTATTGTTACAATATAGGATTCTTGATTTTCATCCTTTTCAAAAAGTATTAGATCACCCATGGATGTACTGAAAATAGGTATTGTCCCTTTACTTCTTAAATAAGACTCATTTACTAAAGAGCTGAATTCATCAGGGTTTATTATTTTTAAGTATCCATTCATAATTGTACCATACCCATATGATTTCCATACTTCAATTAAAGCTTCTGGGACCATATTCTTATATTTATTAATTGTATATTCCTCAACTTCACTTACTTTTTTAAAATCTTTAAATAAGCTCAAATTGTTAACCTCCTCTAATGTGTCAGCTTAACATTTAAATAAGTATTCTTTCGCTGATCAGATGTCAATGATTTAGTTAGTTCACCTATTTGTTCATCGACAATATCAATTCTATACTTCCATTGTGATCCAATTGATGAATTTATTCTTTTATCTCCCATACCACCAATATTTAGCGGTTTACCTCCAGCAATTTGGTCAGGATTATGGAGGGCTGCTTGCGATTTCAACCAACTATTTGCATTTTTCTCCGCTTCTTCCCATGACATACCATTTTCGAACAATTCTTCTATCTTTTTATTTAATGCTTTTTCTCGAGCTGCTTGTTGGGCAGCGTTACCTTCAATTGCACGCCCTTGTTCAATATACTTCTCACGATTTTTCAAATACTCATCAACTGTAAGTTCATTCATACCTTTTTCTTGGTCTTTCAATTGTCTTGCAAATTCTTCGGAGTCATGTTTATCATTTCTTTTAAAATTAACTTCAACTTCTTTTATTCTTGGTAAATGCTTTATATTCCCCTTACCAACAACCTCATCTACATCACTCTTCTTAACAACCGCACCCACATTACTATCTACAATTTTATCAATCGCTTTCGGGATTTTCAAAACTTTTCCTACTGGAATGAAGGATGCTAACGCAATTCCTTTATCTAGTAATGATGCATCTTTGTCAGCGAGCGTGTTCACATCGTCCAATATTAAGAAATCCAACAAACCTTTTCCGACTTTTGTAGCACCACTTCCGACATCTCCTAGGAAATTAAGAAAACCATTCCCCTCATCTTTCACATTATCTACTGTTGTGGCTGTAGTGGAAAGCTCTTTTACGATTTCTTTTTCTTGTTGCTTCATAAATGATACAAAATTCGTTGAAACCATTGCACCGCTGAGACCGAAAGTACCTAAAGGCTGCTGACCATTTTGATAAAGACCAGGGAGGGTATACGGATTCGCTCCTCCGATTCCTCCAGGATTAAATAGTGGGTTCATATTAATCACTTGATCCAGCGATTGCGTTCGATAGGCCAGTGCAATCATTAACGGATTCTGACTAGCGAATGACTGCCATTGTTCTGCCGGGAAGTTAACATCTGTTACCCCTTCTGTCATCATCGTTTCTATGTTGGTAATCCATGTTTTCATATGCATCAGGTCTGTTTGAATTGTCGTTAATGCATCTGTTTGGGATACGTCAAATTCAATGAGTTTTTCAACGGTTTCGTCCCGATGTCGTTTCGCGTCATGTACACCCAGATGGACTTCACTATCATCCAATTTTGGCAAGCTCACGATATCTGACACTTGGTCCATGATATTATTGGCTTCATCTGTCAGCTCTTCTGTCACTTGTTTGGCACGATTAAGGCCTTGCTCGATTTCACCTTCCAATGCTGCTTGGCGAATAAAGCCCGACTAATTCGGTTCGAGAAATGAAAGTGCTATTTCTCCTGTAGTTAATCGATGTACTTTACGAAAATAAGAGCACGATTTTTACAACGAATGTAAACTTCAAGGCTTGGAAAGGGATACAGGGGTTATCTACATTTTAAAAATAATAGCGCTTTATTCGGCGCTAGGTATTCACCTAAAAAAGAAACCTTGAAAGGCATATAGCCAATCAAGGTCTTGTTTTACTAATTATTTCCCTTCACTTCTTCAAACCATAAATCAAAAATATCATCTGGTAATAGTTTGTCATCATTCGAATAAACTAACTCATATCTATATTTTCCTTTTAAGCTATTTTGTTTTACATTATAATAAAGTTTCATTTCTGTCGGCATATCTTTTTTGAACTCTTCACATTTTTTATGAATATGCTTTAAATTTTGATTACCAATTCTTAGTGCAGCCTTTTGTCTTTCTTTAGAAACATCATAAACCTGATTTTGTGGACTATTCGATCCTTTTACAGTCTCGTTGAGTGGATGGTTATGAACAACCTTACCATTAATTTTATAGAAAAAATCAAAAACATACATTTTGGGTTCATATGAACAATAAATAAAGATCTCATCTGCTTTATTATCGACGTACTCTAAACAAATAGCCACCATGTCTGTTTGTAATTCTGAAAAATAATCCTCAAATACCTTCACATAAACACCCCTAATTCTCTATACTTGTAAACCTCATACGACCATGTCCTCCTAACTTTGTTTTACTTTTCTATTATTTTTGACTGCTCTTCCCGTGTTCAGATAACCGTTTATATCAAAGTTGAAGCTTTTAAATCGGATTTTACAATAGAGTATGACTAGCTGCTCCGGCAATACGAAAATGAGTGTATAAAAAATACCGAATGGTAAAAAGACAAGCATGATTGTTTCAAATAAATCGGACGAACCTGTTTTCATGACAAATTGGATAAGAAAAACAAGCGCTGTACTGCCGATGATTGCAATCGGAATATACGATTTCGTTTCAAATTTACCACGTATTTCTTCACTTCTTGATCCTGTCCGGTAATGCCCTTTTTTAAGAAGTAAATAAAAGCGGATCCATGTAGCGATAAACAACAGGCCTGTGATGGAAAGTGTAATCCAAGTTAAGTTTAGTAGCGATTCAACTGTTGCACCGTCCTGTTCCCCTAAAAGAAATAATGGGGACAGGAAGAAAAATACGGAAAAGTTTTGTGTCATGATAATCGACAGGAAGTACTGCAGCTTCTCCATCTTTTTAAAAACGACAGGAATAGCGAATAGAAGGGACAATAAAATAATGATTCCTGTAAGCCACATATGAATTGTTTTAATGCTTTCGAAATTTGGATAGATTGTGTATTTACCTGCAATATTATAAGTTAGATAGAAAAACAGTGCCTGCAGGAAAATCCCTAATACAAGCACAGATGCCAACGAATTCGGACTTTGTCTACCAGACTCCAGTGGTCCTCGTAATACTGCGAAATCTTGTTCGGATAGTTTTTTTAGCATGCGGTGAATACCTCCATTTCATCTCAATACTATATAACCTTAATTAATCAGGTCAATAAGGATCCAATAAAAGAGGGAGTTTATACTAAGTATTAAATTTTAAATAAGTAAACTATCTCATTTTATGTATCTTCATTTTGAAAATATTAATAACCTATGTCCTTTCATTTTCCAATGAAATCAAAGTAAGTTCTTAACCATAAATTATTTAATAGCAAATTCAGAACTCACTTTGACATCTTGATATTAAAAAGCCGACTAATATACTTCAGGTCTTTCTGACAATCTTGCGGCTACTAAGGAGTCTTCGGCATTCAACTCACCTTCCGACCACTCGATTTGAATAATGCTGAAATCATGATAAAAAGAATCAGAACTATTCCTAAATACCCCATGATGACATACAACTTACTGATCAAAGTTGTAAAACCGACTAAGCTAATCGCAAAGCCAACAATACACAGGAGATTGATAACGACCTTAAATGCAAAACGGTCCTGTTTTACTATTCGAACAGCCAGTATATAAAGAGTTCCTACAGCGGTACTGTAAATCATGGCTAACAGCACAAAGGACATGATGATTCCAACTGTAGGATGAATTTGTTTAGCAAGTTCCAGTGTCGGCATTTCGACTCCGGCCACAATATCCATTTTGGCAAATAAAGCTACATTAATTAGTAAAATGAGTAACCCTAGTATGATGCCTCCTAACGCGCCGCCTCTTCTAGCAATATTTCTATTTGTTGCCGTTCCCCCCATTACAATAAGCATTGCCGCACCTGCCGCAATATTATAAGAAACATATATAACGGCGCTGGAAAACCAATGTGGTGATGCAGAAGGCTGGCTTTTCGCGATTACATTCAGCTCGCTCACTGAATATTCCATCGTAAACAATGAATAAATTAATAGAATAAATATGATTCCGAGTAAATATGGCATAAGAGCCGCCAGCATTTTAATGATACTTTCTGCATTAAGCATCAGTGTAATTACAACAAGTATTGCCATAAACAAGCTTCCTATTGAAGCATCCACACTGTACATTTGATTAAAAGTAGAGCCTGCTCCAGCCAGCATAACAACCGCAATGCCGAACAGCACAAAGGAAATCATCTGGTCCAGTACCGGACCAAAAAAGCGTCCACCGATAAAATGAATACCTTCCTTATGGGAAGTCGTCTGCAAATCTGAACCAATCTGTGCAAGCGTCATCCCCAACATCGTAAAAATAATTGTTGCTACAATACAGCCAAAAACACTCATTAACCCAAAACTTGTAAAGTACTGCATTATTTCCTGTCCTGAAGCAAATCCTGCACCGACAACTAAACTGACAAACGCCCCTGCAATTTGAATACTCTTTTTCAATTCGCACCTTCTTTATATTTCTATTTATCATAGATACTTTATGTACAGGCATATAGAAAACATGCTTGAATATAAAAAGAAGAGAATTTGAATGAATATCGCCGCAATAAAAAAATACCTTAACCGCTATTTTTCTAGACGGTTAAAGTATTATAGAATGTAATATAAATTTTCTAATAACTAAACTTTACACGAACTGATGCGCTTACTGTCATTGTGCCAGGTTCTATCGGTGTCACTACCTGTTGGCTGCTTAACTGCATCGCTTTATACGGAATTGGAGCAATCGTTTGCTCTTCGATTATTTCCACCGGCACCATGTGTAATGTAACGCCCATCGTTTTAGCCATAGCTGTTGCTTTCCCCACGGCATCAATCAGGGCAAACTGAAGTGCCTGCCTGTAGTAAACATCTGTATCCGTTATTTTAAACTCGATAGCAGATACATGGTTTGCTCCGTTTCGAATTGCCGTATCAATTACCGAACCTACTTGACCAATATCGGCTATTTTCACTGTTATGGCGTTTTGTACTTCGTAGCCCCTTAACACCTGTCTTCCATCTATGAAATCGTAGGTTGGAAAGATATTATAAGCAGCCGTCTGAATCGATTCTTTTGGAATCTTTAAAGCGATTAGTGAGTCTATTACACGATTCATAATGACCGCATTTTCCCGCTGAATCGTGCTGACATCTTCCCCTTGCGTCCGAACTTCGATTTGCACTTGCGCATAATCAGGCTGAGCAATAATTTCACCATTCCCAGTAACAGTCAATTCCCGTATACTGGCGACTGGTTGAAACATCATTTGTGGGTGATACAAGAGCTTCCACCTTTCTTATAGCCGGTTTCTGTTATACTATGCACTTCATTCCTTGGAGTTGTGTAAAGATGTGTGTGAGTTGCAACAACCAAACAGTCCCTCAACCTACATCAACATTTTATTGTTCAATAGAAAAGTTCAAAGCATAAAGCTCGATTAACTGATAGCGTTTCCTTTGCACTGAATTTAGTCATAAAAAAATACACCTCCAATTGAGATGTTTCTGACAATTGGGGTGCAGTTCATTAAGCTTCAAAAAATTTATAAGTGTTCTTACCCGCATTTTTTGCTTGATATAGAGCTTTGTCCGCATGTTTTAGGATCGTTTCCAGAGCAGATGTATCTTCTGCCGTATAATGGACTATGCCAAGACTTGCTGAAAGTTGATATTCGTTATCCCATGTATTGAGATACTCAAGAAGTATTTCAGCCTGTTTGGCAGTTTCTTCTTTAGAAGAAATATGAGGTAAATTTATAATAAATTCATCTCCTCCCAACCTCACTGCAAATACATTTTCGTGATGTTTTATAAATTTTTTAATTCTTGAAGATACAATTTTTAAAACTTGATCCCCTGCATCATGGCCATACAGATCATTTATCTTTTTAAACCCATCCAAATCAAGAAAGAATAAAGCCCCTCCTAATTCTGAATATTCCTTGAAAAACGCGAAAAGAAACTCTCTATTGTAAAGTCCTGTCAAAGAATCTTTATAGGCCAGTTTTTCCAACATTAAATAATATGAAAACATCTTCGCTACCTTTTGAAGCAAACTGATGCTTTTTGTATCAAAATGAGCAGCATCTTGATGTACCACACATAATGTGCCAAACTTTTCCCCATTTGTAAGGGAAATTGGGATACCCAAATAGGAATTAATATTAATTTTTTCGCTTATTTTTTTCAGCTCTTCAAAATCCGTTTCTTTACTGATATCTTCATATATTAACGGTTGATTATTTTCAAAATCAATTTGATTACAAGCCGTTTGATTAAGCTTAATTGCCATTCCTTCAGATAATAAAATATGTGAATCTGCATTTGAAAGCCGAAGAATAACTTGCTCATTTTCGGTGAATGAACTTAAATAAATCAGTTTGTCAGGCATAATTTCTTTTGCTAGTTCTAATACATCACTGGCGAGTTCATTAAAATTTTGATACATCTGTAATTCCTGCATTGGTATCACCATGAAATTACCTCCATTCCAGAATATCCGTTTGAAGTTATAGATTATGGAAACATTCAAAGTTTTTATAGTAAAGATTTATCATCTTCCATTAATAGTAACATAAATAAATATGTCTTTATCTATAATTAGATTTCTACTGCTTTACCCAGTTTTTCTATAAATACAGAAATAAAAAAGAAGCAGTCAATTGTAACTGCTCCCTAATTTATCTTTTATTTTTTTGGCGGTGATAGTATAAATCTAGAATCTTTTCCATAAAAATTGACCGTTGTATAGAATTGGAATGATAACATTCTTCCAAGCATTCCTTTAACAGAATACGCTTCTGTTCTTTTGTAAATTGACCCTCTTTCACCAGATGCCGGACTTCTTTTAAAAACAATAAATACTCCGGATCCATCCCATCTACAATTGCTGCGAAGTCGTCCCGCAGATTTTTGGCAAGCATTGGGCTTATACCACTCGTCGTCACCGCGATCGTAATTTCATTTTTCTCATATATTGCCGGAAAATGAAACGAACTATTTGCCGGATCATCGACAATATTAATGAGCTGATAGGGGTGGCTGTTTTCTTTAACCAGTTGATTTACCGCTGCATCATTTGTAGCGGCAATGACGAGAAGTGCGCCTTGAACATCACTAATTTGAAAGAATCTTGCAATATACTTGATTACACCACTTTCAACAAAGGCATGCAAACGTTCCTCAAGCACTGGACTTACGACTGTAATATTCGGTTGGAAGCGTAATAACGACTCGATCCGCTTAGCCGCGATTTTTCCACCTCCAATTACAACCACTTTTTTGTCTCTTATGTTGACCATCATCGGAAACATCGTCAGCTTCGCACTTCACTTAACTCATGGAATTGTCGGCCATCCGTTACTGCTTCTACATAACCTTTACGAATCGTGAAATCACCGAAATGTTCACCTTCGATACGTTCTTTCGCATACTCAGAAAAAATTGGTGCAAGGATACTCAATATTTCTTCTTCCCCAATATTTTCTTTGTAGATTTTGTTTAAGCGCTGTCCTTTAAAATCGCCGCCCAAGTATAAATTATATTTGCCAGGTCCTTTTCCAATAAAGCCGATTTCACCCATGGCTGCACGTGAACAGCCGTTCGGGCATCCTGACATACGAATACCGATCTCGGTTTCACGCAGTCCGTTATCCGCCAGTATTTCATCAATTTTTGTAATCAATGAAGGTAAATAACGCTCCGCCTCCGCCATTGCCAAGCCGCATGTCGGTAATGATACACAGGCAATTGAATTGCGGCGCAGTGCTGAGTAATGTGTACCGTCCGTAATGTTGTAGGCTTTTAACAACTTATCAATGACCGCTTTTTTCTGTGGTGTTACATCCGCGATTAAAAGATTCTGGTTTGGTGTTAAACGGAAAACCCCTGTATGCACTTTCGCAATTTCACGCAAGCCTGTTTTTAACTGATAATCCTCAAAATCTTTAATGCGCCCGTTTTGGATAAATAATGTAAAATGCCATTTTCCATTTTTACCTTTTATCCAACCGTACTCATCTCCTGTACGATTGAATGTGTACGGTCTTACTTCTTCTAGCTCCCACCCTAAACGGTGTTGCAGCTCTTGTTTAATAAAATCCAATCCTTTTGTATCTACTGTATATTTAAAGCGGGCTTTTTTACGTTCCGCTCGATTTCCGTAGTCGCGTTGGATTGTTAAAATTTTCTCGGCTGTTTCAAGCAGTCGTTCTTTTGGAATATAACCGATTAAACGTCCTAATTGCGGATATGTTTCTTTATCACCATGTGTCATACCCATCCCGCCGCCTACCGCGACATTAAAGCCTAGCAGCTCGTCATTTTCGACAATGGCAATAAAACCAATATCCTGTGAAAATACATCAATATCATTGCTCGGTGGAACGGCAATACCAATTTTAAATTTACGTGGTAAATACAGGGCACCGTAAATCGGCTCTATTTCTGTATCTTGTGTTCCATCGTAAACTTTTTCCCCATCGAGCCATAGTTCATGATATGCACGTGTACGAGGCAGTAAATGTTCACTTAATCTCGCCGACCAATTATACACTTCTTCATGAAATGCCGATTGATTCGGGTTAACATTACACATCACATTCCGGTTTACGTCACCGCAAGCTGCGATACAGTCAAGAAGTGCTTCATGGATTTCTGACATATACTTTTTGACATTCCATTTTAAAATGCCATGCACCTGGAATGCCTGACGAGTCGTTAGCTTCAGTGACCCATTCCCGTACTTTTCCGCCATTTCATCCATTACAAGCCACTGTTCCGGTGTTGCCGCGCCTCCTGGTGTTCGGACACGTGCCATAAATTGGTAGGCCGGCTCCAGCTTTTGCCGTTCACGTTCTGTACGCAGATCCCGGTCATCCTGCAAATAGCTGCCATGAAATTTCATGAGACGATTATCATCATCCGGAATTCCAGAACTAATTGGATACTGCATTGTTTTTTCTAAAGTCCCCCGCAAATAATTACTTTCGTCTTTAATACGTTCAACATCATTCGGTTTACCCGGCTGTTGGGGAAGTACGATTTTCTGACTCATATGCCTATCTCCTATCTCTGTTAAAATTAACGGTCAATAACTGCTAAATTGTTTAATAAACGTCTCGCTGATAACGTTTTTGACTTTTAAGCTCATAAAAAAATAATGAAACTTCTTCATCTGTTTTGCCGCCTTGTTCCGCAACAATTTGGCGCAATGTTTGATCCACATCATGTGCCATATATTTCTCATCACCACATACATAGATAACCGCACCATTGTTGATCCATCTATATACTTCTGCAGCATTTTCGAGCAGGCGATGCTGTACATATACTTTCTGTTCTGTATCACGTGAAAAGGCTACAGATAAATTCGTTAATGTCCCATCTTTGAGCCAGCGCTGCAGTTCAGTTTGATACAGGAAATCTGTAACAAAATGCTGGTCACCAAAAAACAGCCATGCATTGCTTTCGATTCCTCCCTCAGCACGTTCTTCCAAAAATGAACGGTACGGCGCAATGCCTGTGCCGGCACCAATCATAATAATTGGTGTTGTTGTATCTTCAGGCAGACGGAAATTCGGGTTTTTATGAATATAAACCGGAACCTTATCCCCGATTTCAATTCGCTCTGCCACTTGTCCCGATACAACCCCTATGCGATCACGTTCATCTACTTCATAAAAAACTTTACCGATTGTTAAATGCACTTCTTCTTCATTCGCCTTTTGGCTGCTTGCAATTGAATAGAGACGTACCGGATTTTTACGTAGTTGATCAACAAATTGTTGGGCAGTCCAGTTGAACGGTCCAAATGTTTGCACAACATCCAGCAGGTCGCGTCCATAAATATATTCTTTCAACTTCACATCATCTTCCAACAACTTCTTAAGCTTTTCATCCGTTGAAAAGACAGCAAGCTTTTGTAGTAATGGTTTTGTCAGTACAGTAATTTCGAAATGGGAAATGAGCGCTTCACTTAATGTATTAGACTGGTTTTTCACAGATACTATTTCCGAACCTTCAAACCCAAGTGATAATAGTAATGCTGTTACTAAGTTTGCATCATTTTCCGGTAGAATGCCGACACTGTCACCCGGTTCATAAGTTAAACCGGATCCTTCCAATGAAAGCTCCAAATGCTGCGTTTGCTTATTCGATCCGCGGCCATTTAAATTGATGCTTTCCAGAACTTCCGCATAAAAGGGATTATTTTTGTTGTATACGGATTCTTCAGATGCACTTACCGCAACCGGAGACTTTTGTAATTCCGGCAGTTTGTTCGGTGTATTTTGTGCCAGTGCTTCTACGACGCTCTCGATCCACTCTGATGCAAGATCGTCAAAATCCAAATCACAATCAAAGCGGGGAACTAAACGCTTTCCGCCCAATTTTTCTAATTGTTCATCAAAATCAATTCCTGTTTTACAGAAAAATTCATACGAGCTATCGCCTAACGATAATACAGAGAAAGATACATCCTCCAGTTTCGGCGCACGTTTACCATATAGGAAACTATGGAAAGAGATGGCATTATCTGGTGGATCGCCCTCACCATGTGTACTTGTAATGATGAAAATATTTTTCTGTTTTTTCAGACTATTCACCTTAAAATCGGACATTGCAGACAGAGAGACTTCGACTCCCTGTAATTCTAAAGCCGTTTTCAATTTTTTTGCGACACTTTGTGCATTGCCTGTTTGGGAACCGTATAAAATGGTTGCCTCCTGTTTGACTGCTTCCAGTACTGCAACGGTTTGCCCTTGTTCAGTAACCGTTACTTCAAGCGGCTGACTGGAATCTCCAATTGTTTGTATTGCGCTTAAATAACCGTTCAACCAAACTTTTTGATAGTCCGTTAATGTCGGATAAAGCTCATTGATTAATTTTGTCTGTGCCTCGGAAAATGGGCTATTATGCAGATTTAACGTCAAAACTTCCACCTCGCGAATCTTGTTTTATTTCAATCTTATTTTTTCGTTTTTTTCAATTTGTACAACATGACCGTCCTGAATAACTAAAGTAACTGTTCCATATTTAACGGATGCAACCGTATCTTTAATTTTCTCAATTGTTTGGGTAAGATCATTTGATTTTGTCATTATTAAATGCCTCCTAATTTTCAGATAACCTCTTTCACTCTTTCCAGTAAAACATTCCGTACTTTTTCGTTATAGCCTAAATGGTTGCATAAAATAACGGAAGCTGGATCAAGGTCAAGCGCCAGTATTTTCTTTTCGATTCCTACACTTAAAAGTCCTGAAAACAATAAATAAGGTACAATAAAAACTTGCTTTATCTGCTTGGTTTTCAGTTCAACTAATGTCTGTTCAAAAGAAGGACCTGCACCATACAAAAAACAAGATTTCACTTCCCGGAAGCCATAAGTTGCCTTTAGCTGTTCACTGATTATCGCCATATCTCTTACAACGGCATTGTCGCTGCTTCCTCTGCCTATCAATATAACTTCTGCATCTGCATTAATCGGCACCTGTTGTTCTTCAATTCTTTCAAAAACTGTCTCAATTAAAGATGAATGAATTCCTAAAGGACGTCCGATTGTAAACTTCAAATGCGGAAAACGTTCTTTTGCAATTTTTATTTCAGCAGGTATATCTTTATTAGCATGCTGGGCAGTTAATAATAAAATCGGGACAACCGATATATGTGTTGCACCTTGATTGACACAATTTGCAATGCCTTCAACAATATTCGGCTCGACCAGTTCCAAAAAGGCGGTTTCCTGTATTTCAGCTTCTACAAAAGACTTTGTTATTTCAATAAACCGTATCGCTTCATCAACACCTTTTTTCAAGCGTGTGCCGTGCCCAACATACAAAATTGCCTTCATTAGAATCACCTGCTTCCTGCTTTACACAATTTTTTCCTTCAATCTTTTATCCTGTTGTACGGTTTGCTCATACCATGCTATTTTTTCCCGTAATGCTACGACTTCACCCACGATAATAATGCTTGGGTTTTTTACGTCGTTTGCTCTGGCAATATCAACAATCGTACCAAGTGTGCCAGTTATCGTCTGCTGTTGTTCAAAAGTTCCCATATGTACTAATGCAACGGGTGTTGATGCGTCACGTCCATACGTTAAAAGTTGCCGGCAAATATAAGGTAAATTACCTACCCCCATATAAATAGCAAGAGTATCAATACCCTTCGCCAAACTTTCCCATTGGATGGAATCGTCCTTTCCTTCACGCATATGTCCTGTGACAATCGCAAAACTGGAGCCCAATTCACGATGCGTAACCGGGATACCTGCATAGGCGGGTGCCGCAATGCCAGATGTAATTCCCGGCACGATTTCAAAAGGTATGCCATTTTCCGCTAATACTTCCGCTTCTTCAGCACCACGACCAAAAACAAATGGATCGCCGCCTTTTAATCGGGTCACTGTTTTACCTTGCAAAGCATGATGAACTAATGAAAGATTAATATTTTCCTGAATCATTGCATGACGGTTCGGCAATTTGCCGCAAAAGATTAACTGTGCCCCACGCTTTGCATAAGAAAGCAGCTCATTGTTAATTAATCGGTCATACAAAATTACGTCTGCTTCCTGTATACAACGCAAACCTTTTACGGTGATTAAATCGACATCACCAGGTCCTGCACCAACAATATATACTTTCCCCATTAAGTTACTCTCCTTTATAAAAACAAAAGTCCAAATATTTGTATAATAAACCATATGATACATGGAAATTTTCTACAAATCAATAATACCAAGTAAAAAAATATGAATAATTAGATTAATAGTACAAACTTATTATTTTTGAATTGCACTAATAGTCTCTCATAAAAATAAGCTAAACAAATTCGTTTAGCCCATTTTTATGTTACACAACTTTATAGCGACCAAGCAGCTTGCGTCCGGCATATGCGAAAATCCGGTCCATAATAAAGCCCATTAACCCAAGAACGACAAGCCCTACAAAAATCCAGTCTGTTTTAAAGTACAGTCGTGCATTCCAGATCATAAAACCAATCCCTTCATTTGCAGCGACCATTTCCGCACCGACAATCGCCATGAACGATGAACCCATTGCAAGCTTTGCACCTGTGAAGATGTACGGGATTGTTGCCGGAATAACGACATAAATAAGCGTTTGCAATTTCGAAGCCCCCATACTTTTAGCAGATAATAATTTATCATTCGAAATAGATAGGACCCCTGTTAATGTATTTATCGTAATGACAAAAAATGTTGCATAAACAATTAAAAATACTTTTGACTGTTCGCCAATCCCAAACCACAGCATAAATAGTGTAATGAATGCAAGCGGCGGGATGAAACGTACAAAGTTAATAACCGGTTCAAATAGTGCCCGCACAAACTTGTTCGTTCCTATAAGCAAGCCAAATGGTACAGCAATTAAGAGTCCGAGTGTCCATCCTGCCAGCACCCGTAAAAAACTGTATCCCATATAGAGAAACAACGTCCCATCACTGGCAATTTCAATTGCCCCGATTAAAGTTAAATATGGGCTTGGCAAAAACATCGGTTCAGAAAACATTGAAGCAATTTGCCATACGAGCAGAATAAATAACCAGCCGATCATACCGGACTGTAAAATCAATTTACCGATTCGGCTTTTCTTTTTTACCTTTACGACAGATGCCACTTGCTGTCCTTTTTTTAGTTCAATCGTCGTCATAAGCTGCCTCCCTTAATTCTAAACAAAAATTTTATTAAATCGTGAAGTCCTCAAAATGTGTCTGAACTTGCTTATAATGGTTGTTGAAATCGACACTTGTTATATCTCGAGGATAAGGCAGGTTTACATCATAAGTCGTTTCGATTCGTGAATTCGGACCGACAGACATAATACCAATCTTCTGACCTAAAAGAATCGCTTCCTGAATGTCATGTGTCACAAAGATAACGGTTTTATTTGTTTCTTTCCAAATTCGAATGAGCTCATTTTGCATTGTTCGTCGTGTCATCGCATCAAGTGCCCCAAACGGCTCATCCATTAATAAGATTTCCGGCTCATTTGCCAAAACACGGGCAAGCTGTACACGCTGCTTCATCCCGCCCGACAGATTATCAGGAAACTTTTTCGCATGGCCAAGTAAACCCGTTAGCTTTATGAAAGTATTGGCTACCTTTTTTCGTTCTTCTGTAGGCACCTTCTTCATTTTTAAGCCAAATGAAATATTCTCCTCAACTGTTAACCAAGGGAACAATGCTGAATCCGCTGACTGAAAAACGAAACCACGTCCATCTCGGTTTTCTTCACGAGAAGTCACAATTAGCAATTCGCCAACTGACATATCCAAAAATCCTGCAATAATATTCAGCAATGTCGATTTACCGCAGCCACTTGGTCCGAGAAGTACATAAAACTCGCCCTTCTTTATCAATAAATCTACATTTTTTAATACATATGTCGGATTTTCAATATCTGTTTGAAACGTTTTGGCACCATTTTTAATTACAATTGCTTCTTCTGTTATCGTATTCAGCATTGCCTTTTCCCCCTTAGTTAGTAAGTTACTTTGTCTTTCAATACTTGCTTCGCCGGATCTAGATACAGCTTTTCATCCAAATCAAAATCTTCATCCAAAATACCGCGCTCCAGCAAATACTCTTTCATGTTGGATAAATGTGTATAATCTTCCTTCGTAAAACCGAGCGTATAGTTCACTCGTTTTAAATCCAGCATTATGTCTTCTTTTGCGATTTTCAACTCTTTATAGCCGATGTCAGCAGTACCTTCCGGATTCCCCTTTACATATTCAACTCCTTGTTCAATGCCTTCAAGGAACTTCCCGATTTCTTCTGAATTTGCTTCTGCAAATTTACGGTCCACAATTAAATAGCTCGATACACTTAAATCAGGTACAGTACTCAATCGGTCGATTTCATGCACACCATCAATATTCTTGAATTTCTCTATTAAAGCACCCGTTCCAATAATGACATCGATATCCCCTTTTTTCATTCCGACGATAGCTTCATCAGGTGTACTGTATGGTACATATTTAATGTCGTCCTCGCTAATACTGTAGTGCTCTAAATATTTAGCCCATTGGTATTCAGATACCGTTCCTTTTGCAACGCCGATTTTTTTACCTTTAATATCCGCCGGTACTTCTATGCCCTTTACTGCCAAAATTTCCGACAGACTGACAGAGTTGAAGTGCTCATCGCTCCCTGTCAATGAAGAAACGACTACGAAATCACCTTTACCAAGTGAGTTCAGTAATGCATAATCTGCTGCCAATCCTGTATCTGCCTGCTTTGTCAAAACAGCGTTCACAGTATCGATTCCGTAGGCAAAATTGGAAAGCTCTACATTCAATTCTCTATCCGAAAAATAACTGTTATTCGCAGCTGCCCGAATTTGGAATGAACCCCCTGCTGCTGTATCAATCGCTGCCCGAATTGTTTTGCCGCCAGCATTGGCTGAACTTGCATTATTACCGCATGCCCCCAATATAAGCGCCGTTATTAATAAGAGCAGTAGATGTATTGATCCTTTTAATTTCATATTTTCACTCTTTCCATTAGCAAACTATTTTTATTTTTATACTAGGAATTATTTCAGAGAATTTATGTTGTAATTTTCTTCGCCACTGTCTCATCATAACGCGCAACGCAAAGGGCTCCTTCTCCATAAGAAAAAGCTTCTTTAATTTCAGCAACAGAATGTGCACCGCCTTCTGCCGCATTCGGCACTCGGAAATCTTTCACATCAATCGGCTTAATCTCAACTTCAACCGGTGTTTCCAATTGAGGTACCCAGTTGTATGGAACACGGTATGCGCGGTAAACCATATTTGACCCTCGTTCATTTTTATAGGCAGAAATATATTCCCATACAATTTCATGGTCTGCCGTTACTTCAAAAATACGTCCATTCGAGCCTTCTGTAATTAGCGTATTGCCATTTTCCAAACGCTGTGCCGAACTTATATAAGGACTGTAGAATTTATAGGAATCCGTTGGTACCGAAAACTTCGCTTCAAGCCCAGTATATTGCCATACAATTTCAAGTGTAATCGGATCGATTTCCAAAATGCGGGAATGATCGCGGATGGCTACTTTATTACCGTCAACCGAGTTTGGATTCGGTGCGCCGTATCCTCCCCAGCCTCCGTTGTCAAATACTAAAACATTGCCCTCACCTGGCAAACCTTTTGGGATGATATGTGCATGATGCTGTCCGATAATCCATCCTAAATGTTTTGTCTCCGGTGTGTCATAATCCGGTCCAAGTTGCCATACGATTTTCCCTGTTTCTTTGCTTGTAATCGCGATAATATTTGCCTCACGCGCATCCCATATAATATTGTCCGGATGGAAACGCTCATCACCATTATCATAATGGCGATTCGGACCAACTAATGAAATGGAATTAATGTGAAGCCAGTCGCCTGAATGATTACCGAAGAAACGTCGATTCGGTTCTTCATAAATCGCCTTTTTTGCTTCCTCACTAAAGTTAAGCTCATCGAAATGCTCATGTGCGTTCCATTCCCATACGATATTGCCTTCCCAATCGACCTCAATAAATGCATCATCCAATAATGGGTGTTTGGAGATTTTTTCGTTCGCTACATCACGGTGAACTAAAATCAATGTATTTCCACCTGTTGTTTGCGGCTCCTGACCTGGTGCCGGATAACCTACTGGGCTGCCAGTACGCTGATAGTCGTGGTGTGCACGTGCAACCCATCTTGCCTCATGACCCGGATCTTCAATAAACTGATGCTTATCAAATTTCCATACAACATTACCTTCAAAATCAATTTGTACTAAATCGCCCTCATCTTGGAAACCATACTGTGGATCACGATTAAACGTGTGCCCAAGTACAAAACCACCTGGAAATACTTTGTTCGGGAAGCCGCGTAGCCCTTTCCATAAATGAACTTCTTTACCGTTCATATCAATCAGTAATGCCCCTTCATTTGCTGCCTGAAAAATTGTATAACCACTTGCCGCCTTTTCAGGATTGTAAACTGTTGCCCCTGTCGGATGAATTGTTGGATTTCCCATATATACCGCTCCCTTTTCATTATTTTTTCAAGTTAACCGTGTATTTTATGTTTTAATAAATTACCATTCAATAGTTATCAATTGCTTGCTTTGTTTAAATTCCATTCCTCCTTCCAAGACAACCTTTTAACAAAGGTTAAAAAGAAAAGGCACTAAAAATACAGCCTCCTCCAATGTGTTTGGTGAGAGTAATGTATTTTTAGCGCCTTTAGTTGTCTAATCAGCACTTTATTAAATTATTTTTTTAAAGTAGAAGTTCACTTGCTCAATCCCTAGTAAACTACTTAACTTTAAAAGTATTAACAGTATCGTACCGATTTAATTCTTATTCGTCAAGTAGGTTTTTAAAATAATTTAAAATTTTCGGAAAACTAACAAGAAAACGCTAAACTTATATAATCGAGTTTAGCGATTTTTCTCAGTTTTCATGCTTCTGTTTTCTTGCTACAAAAACAAGCATGATAAGCATGAACATGGTCATTACAAAAAATGCAATAGCATCCCAAAACGCTGCAGGATCACCTGCTCCGAGAAGGTTCATATAAATAGTAGCGTACGTATAATAAAGCTGTGGTACAAAATACATCACTGCCAAAATTAACGTTAAAACAACTCCAACTATGTAGAATACACTATACAGGCGAATCAAATTCCATTCATTTTGAAATATTTCTTTATAATTTTCTCCATCTTTTCGTTGTTTTTTAAATAAGGAATTCAAATAGATTTTGCCGTTTTCCATCAAGTTATAACAGCCTGTTATATTTTCCATAACATAATAAACATCTGTTTTCATATAGAAGCAGCATTGATAAATAAATTTAATGAAAATATCCAACACGATGATTCCAAGAATTCCTATAATACTCACATCCGGAAAAAGAAGCATTATACCGAATGAAAGGAAAAGAATGATCTGCTCAAAAGATATTCCGGCAAGATACAGGATATTTCTCTTTTTTGGATCGAGCTTCCAAGCTTGAGTGAGATCTGTTTCAAAAACTATAAATAGGAGCCGATTTCCAATGCTTAATTTAGCCGGTAAATCATGTGATCGAATAGCAAGAATATGTCCGAATTCATGAAGTAAAATTAATACTAAAGAAACTGATAGATACATAAGAATATTCAGCATCATAGAATCGAATAGGAATATATCTTTGTAATGAGGAAAAAGTTCCGGGTTCAGTATGAGAATGATGATGTTTGCAATGAGCAGCAGCAAGTAGATCTTGTTCATTGCTCCATTAAAAAATAAACGCCCCACCGATTGCGGAATCCATAAGAAACCACCCGAACGTGATGTGGATTTAGACTGCTCTTTTTTAACGAGCACACCATCCACTTCTTGAACAAGTCCTAACTCCAACAGCTGTTCAACAAAATCAACAATATCCACTTCTTCATCTGGATATGAATTTTTTAATGCATGTTCAATAGAAACGAGCTCCTCACCTTGTTCCAAACGTTTGATAGCATCAACACCAATCTCAGGCAATTCAAAGAAATCACCGGAAATCGGCTCTTCTACGATATAATGTTTTTTATCTTTCCGAATGGATAACGGATATAACGTTATTACGGATTGTAAGGATACCTTCAATATATAGCCTCCTCTTTAAATTAAAATAGGATGCTATAATTATAGCATCCTAAGTAAGTACTTACTTATCTTGGAATAAGGAAACACCAAAAGCAAGTAACTTTAATTTTATTAAGTTTACGAATTTTCATACTTCTTACCCCCTCTCAAGTTTGCTCCCTTACAGTAGGTTTTAGAAATGTTTACCCAATCAGGGTAGATCTGTTTAAATAATTTTACCATTTGAGGATCGAATTGGCTACCTTGTCCATCGATAATTCGTTGATATGCTACTTCAAATTCAAGTGCAGGACGATACGATCTGGATGAAGTCATTGCATCAAAAGCATCAGCTACCGCAGTAACTCTAGCTAAAAAAGGAATATTTTCTCCAGCAAGCCCGTCCGGATACCCTTTACCATCCCATCTTTCATGGTGATGAGTAATTACATCAATATTATCTGCAATACCTTCAACGTCCCGGATAGCTTCTGCTCCAACAACTGGGTGTGTCTTAATAATTTCAAATTCTTCATCCGTTAACTTCCCGGGTTTGGTTAAAATAGCATCCGGAATATTTACTTTTCCAATATCATGTAATAGACAGGCATAATAATAATTGTTTAATTCAGAAGGTTTAAATCTCCCTGTAGCCTCAGCCATATTCATTGCATATGCAGCAACCCGTTCACTATGTCCACGAGTATATGGGTCTTTCAGTTCCAGTGTAGCAATAACTCCTTTAACAATACCTTCCAACTGTTCATCATATGAATACTTCAACGCTTTGATATAATTTAATATTCGATGTAAAAGGATAAAGGCAATAAATGAACAAACCATCATAATGATAACCGGAAATAAAACAATAGGGCTCTGTATAAATAATCCTACCAAAGCATATTTAATGATCAAACCGAATGTTACATAATATGTAAATTTCTTATTTACAAAAATCGGTGAAAAGAGGATGAAAATAACTTCCACTAGATTTCCACTAGTGTATGCTAGTGAACTGTCTTTATAATATATAATATCTGAAATTAAATGAGTGGTAAAATACCCCAAAAATATTATATATTTCACGATTTTTATTTTGTTAATTTTAATTAAGTATATGGATAAAGGAATCATCCCAACTATAACTCCATATTTAAAATACATAAAATCATACCAAACAAGCTCATCGTGCCATGGAAATGCAGGAAAAAGATCATAGTATAATATATCATATACAAAAAATACTACAAAAAATAACCATAAAAATAGTTTTGTTGAATTCTTTTCTTCTTGTATAAATGTAGTTTTCTTCATTTTTTACCTCACAATTAAATTACCAATCAATAGACCTTATGTTCCACATATTATTATAACATGAGATTGGTAATTAGTTCTATATATCCATGATTTAAATTTCTCATTTTTTTGTTTTTTTACTCTTTTAACCAAAATATATTCACTTTGTACCTATAAGTTATAAAAATGAAAATTTATTTACTATTTTTTCAATAAGGCTATCTTAACAATATTCCTATATACCCTGCAACACAATTCCTAATTTCAATCATTTCTATTAACTTGGGTTCATTTAAAACTCTAATAATAACTAAACCAAAAGTCTCACTTCAATAAAACGGAATGTATCCCCTTAAAATAAAAAGACCTAATCTTAAATGTCGATTAGGTCTAATCTTATTGATTTAAATATTAAAACGGGTATTCTCGTGGGTCTGTCTGAACAGAAATCCATTTTGTCGTTGTAAATTCATGAATTGCCCATTCGCCGCCATATCGGCCTAAACCTGAAGCTTTCTCTCCTCCGAAGGCAACGATCGGTTCATCATTGACTCCCTGATCATTGACATGAATCATTCCTGTAATAATTTGTTTAGCCACTTCAACACCATGTTCTGTTGTTCCGGCATGAACGGCGCCGCTCAGCCCATAGTCACTGTCATTGGCAACGCGAATCGCCTCCTCCTCACTATCTACAACGATTACACCTACAGCAGGTCCGAATATTTCTTCCTGGGCTATCGGCATATCATTCGTAACATTCGTTAAAATAGTAGGAGCCAGTACATTACCTTTCACTTCCCCTTGAAGGGCGTATTCTGCTCCTTTTTCAATACTCTGGTCAATTAATCGTTGAATTCGGGCGATTTGTTTATTATTAATAAGCGGACCGACAACCACATCATCATTTTTTGGATCCCCGTATTTAATTTTGGATGCTCTATCCACAAATGCTTTTATAAACGTCTCGTATACCGGGCGTTCAACAACAATCCGATTCAGAGACATACAAATTTGTCCGCTGTTTAAAAATTTACCGAAAGCGGCAGAAGCAGCTGCTCTTTGAACATCAGCATCTTTCAAGACGAGCATGACATTGTTTCCGCCAAGTTCTAAAGCTACACGTTTTAAGTTTCTTCCGCATACCTCTCCAATATGGCGCCCTACCTCTGTAGAACCGGTAAAAGAAATGATTTGAGGAATAGGATGCTCAATAAATGCATCTTTAATTTCAGATGAGCTGCAAACTGTAACATTTAACAACCCTTTAGGAATGCCGGCCTCCTCAAAAATTTCAGCTAAAATAAGTCCACCTGAAATCATCGTCTGCAGATCCGGTTTAAGTACAACTCCATTCCCCGTTGCTAAAGCTGGAGCAAGGGAACGCATTGTTAAATGGAACGGGAAGTTAAATGGACTAATAATCCCCACTACCCCAGCCGGATTATGATATACTCGGTTCTCTTTCCCAGGAATAATGGATGGCATGATTTTCCCATGCATCCGGAGTGGGAACGTAGCCGCCTCTTTCATAATGCCGATCGCGCCACTAATTTCAATATTGGCTTTCGTATGGGAAGCACCATTTTCCTCCACTAAAATTTGCACGATTTCATCTCTTTTTCGCTCTACAATTTGAGCAGCTTTTTCTATGATCGCTTGTCTTTGATAGGCATTGACCTGTTCCCATTCTTTTTGTGCTTCTTTGGCCGCTTGATACGCCTCATCTATGTCTTTTTCATTTGCCAACCGAATTTCCGCAATCGTTTCCTCGTTGTAAGGATTCTGGTCTACGTATACTCTTTCACTGTTTCCTTCTTTCCATTCTCCACCAATATACTGCTTATTCCATTTTTTATTCATCGGTATCATCCTTTCCAACGTTAAATGCCATAGAATTTCACTTAAAATGCCATACGTCTTACTTTAATGCATGTACATATATCACTTAGTACCCTTGATTCGCCGTTTTATTACCATAAATATCGTTTTCTTATATTTTTCCTATAAAATCATTCTCTTCTACTTAAGCTTTTTGCCACGTTAGTATAAGTGAAAATCTTCACAATATACGTGAGTTACGGATGCATTTCCAAATTCGCATTGAAATTAACTGAAAAATATACTATTATAGCTAGCAATATATTAGTAATATTATGAAAAAATAGTAAGGAGGTCCATATGAAACTACGTGTATCAACCGTTCAATATCATCTTCATACGATTCGATCATTTGAGGAATTTGCTCAGCAAGTAGACCATTACGTGCGAGCTGCCCTAGAGTTCGAGACGGATTTCATTTTATTCCCTGAGTTTTTTACGACGCAGCTGTTATCTATAGGCAACGATAAAGGGGAGCCACTTTCCATCAATGAGCTTCCTGATTTTACAGTGCAGTACCTTGATTTATTTACAGGTTTAGCCGTTAAAACAAAGACGCATATTATCGGTGGTACCCATGTCATACGGAACAATGACAAACTCTACAATGTCGCTCACTTATTTTATCCGGATGGCACGGTTGCCACACAGGCGAAACTTCATATTACTCCAACCGAGGTAAACGAGTGGAACATGGCGGCAGGTGATGAGTTACACCTTTTTGATACAGAAAAAGGTAGAATTGCAATTTTAACGTGTTACGATATCGAGTTCCCTGAAATCGTACGAATGGCAAAAGCTCGTGGCGCAGATGTTATCTTTTGCCCATCTTGTACCGATGATCGCCACGGCTTCCATCGTGTTCGATATACAAGTCATGCCCGCGCTATTGAAAACCAGGTATATGTCGTGACCGCTTCTACTGTCGGTTCGCTCCCAACCATTGATTTTATGCGCATGAATTTTGGACAGTCCGCGATTATTGCACCAAATGACGTCCCGTTCCCACCGCGTGGAATCGTAGTTGAAGGAGAGCTCAATAACGATATGGTTGTTACGGGGGATTTAGATTTGGCACTGCTTTATCAAGTACGCGAAAAGGGCTCTGTAACAACGTGGCGTGACCGTCGTACCGATTTATACAATGACTGGGAAAGTAGTTTTATCAATGTACAGTAAACAGTTTTATGTGTTTCAAGACAGCAAGCCGATCCTTGCGACAGTCCGGAATTACACGCCTGCAGATTTTGATGCCCTTATCCGTATTCAACAGGATTGCTTCCCTCCCCCATTCCCTTCAGAGCTATGGTGGAGTGAAGAACAACTTATAAGTCATGTCACACATTTCCCGGAAGGTACACTTTGCATTGAAGTGGATGGGCAAATCGTCGGTTCCATGACGTCCTTGCTCGTTGATTTTGACCCAAACAATCCCCTACATACGTGGGAGGACATAACCGATAACGGCTATATTCGTACTCATGATCCAAATGGCGATACACTCTACATTGTTGATCTTTGTGTGCGCCCAGCTTCTCGCAGTTTAGGGCTTGGCAAATGGCTCATGCTTTCGATGTACGAAATCGTCATTGAGCAAAAGCGCGTTCGTCTGCTTGGCGGCAGCCGGATGCCGAATTATCATCACCATGCCGACCAGCTTTCACCAGAAGCGTATATTGAAGCTGTTTTGCTTGGTGAAATACACGACCAGGTCATTTCGTTTCTACTACGCTGCGGTCGCATGCCGATACAAGTTGTACCCCACTATTTAGAGGATGAAGAGTCGCATCATTATGGTGTATTAATGGAATGGCGCAATCCTTTCGTCCAAATCAAGGAGGCTTATTAATGGATTATCATCGCATTACATCGATTACCGATCCACTGTTTGCAGATATGTATGAACTATTAAAAACGGTATTTCCACCGGAGGAAGTATTAGCATTTGATTTATGGAAAGAACCGCTGGAGGATCCAAGCATTCGCGTATTTGTCGCCGTCCATGAAGGTGAAGTCGTTGGGACAACAGAGTACCGCTATTATAAAGATTTAAATGTTGGCATGACCGATTTTACAATTATCGGCCGGGAAGGTATTGGCGTCGGCCGTTTCCTAGCAACAAAACGTGCAGCAGATTTACAAGCATTGGCACAGGAAAACAACAAGCAAATGGCAGGCATGTTTGCAGAAATCTATGATCCGTATCGTGTAGACGATCACGGCTTTGGTGGAGTAAAACCAATGGACCCGTTTGTACGCCGTGAAGTGTTATCACATTTAGGCTACAAACGGCTAAACTTCCCGTACGTCCACCCATCATGGCAGTTGGACGGGACAGCTGTAAGCGGACTTGATTTATGCTTTATGCCCGCTGACTACGAACAAACCGATTTAAATGCATCACTGATTGCGACATTTTTAAAGACGTACTATGCAGTATTGCCCGAGAAGCCAGATACATGGGTAGAGATGATCGAGTATCTTGATGCAAATGAAAGTGTGGAGTTGGTGGCAATTTAACATTTTCTATTATTGTACTAATCGTGCACTACAGGTTTATCTATTTCTTACAAACAAAGCACTTCAGATTCTAAGTACAATAGAAACTGAAGTGCTTTTAAATTGAAGTGCTTTTAAATTGTCAGAAACGCTAAATTACAGATTAAAGTGGAACTTCTTGTGGAGCTTTTTGCTGTATATATGGATTAACCGGACGTTTTAAACCAAGATTTTCACGTAATGTCGTACCAGCATACTCCGTCTTAAATATTCCCCGCCGCTGTAGTTCTGGAATTACTAGTTCTACAATGTCGTTGAAGCCTTGCGGGAAAGTTGGTGCCATTATATTAAAACCATCAGCCGCTTCATTTTCAAACCATTCCTGCAACTGATCGGCAACTTGGGTTGGCGTCCCGATAATTTCTCGATGCCCGCGAGCCCCTGCAATATTGTTGTATAATTCTCTCAAAGTTGTTAACCCTTTTGCCTCTACAATACCTTTCACAATACTCGCTCGAATATTCGGGTTCGTGCCGTCAATTTGCTGGCCATTAAAATCTGGAATTTGCCCTTCAAAGTCGTACTCCGATAAATCTACCCCCGTAAAACCGGATAGATAAGCCAAGCCTACTTCTGGCGTAATATAGTTATTTAATTGCTGATGTTTCGCAATTGCTTCCTCTTCTGTTGCAGCTACAACAATGAAAGCCCCTGGTAATATTTTAAGATCTTCAGGATTACGGCCGTATTTTGCTAAACGGCCTTTAACATCTTTATAAAATGCTTGTGCATCTTCCAGTGTTTGCCATGCAGTGAAAATAACTTCAGCTGTTTTCGCAGCTAGCTCTTTTCCTGCCTCCGAAGAGCCTGCCTGTACGATTACCGGATGGCCTTGTGGTGTGGACGGCGCATCCAGTGTTCCTTTTAGTTTAAAGAATTTCCCCTCATGATCTATTTCAGTCACTTTATTTAAGTTGTAATAATGACTACTTTCCTTATCAATTACCAATGCCTCTTCGTCTATCGAATACCATAGCTTTTTCACCACATCTACAAATTCATCGGCGCGCTCATAACGTTCTGCGTGTTGAAAGTGTGCATCACGGCCAAACAGCAATGCCTCTCGCTCATTGGCTGAAGTCACAACATTCCAGGCTGCACGACCGTTTGATAAATGATCAATTGCTGCAAACTTACGTGCTACATGAAACGGTTCATTATACGATGTTGTTAATGTTGCTGTTAAACCGATATTTTTCGTGACAGCTGCTAATGCAGAAATAATGACGACCGGATCCAGCTTCAATCCTGAGTGTGCATTTTCTAAAATCGGTTGACCAAATACATCTGCAAAAAATAAATTATCAAACTTGCCGCGCTCCGCAACTTGCGCGATTTCTGTTAAATAGGCTAAATCTGTTACTTTACGTACTTCGGTTTCGGGATGTCTCCAGCTCGCAACATGGTGACCCGGCAGATTAATAAACGCACCTAAACTTAATTGTCTTTTTGTCATTTTAATATTCTCCTTTTTCGTTGAATTTAGTTAAAAGCTTTATTTGCCATATGGATTGTATTCATTTGTGAATAGATTCTCTAACTTCACTTGACCTTTATTTAAATCACCATTCTCCACTAACCAGTCGATCCAGATTTGGAATTCCTTTTCTGCAATTTGTCCACCTTCTTCAGCAATCCCTGTGCTCTGCCAGTATTTTAAATTTTCTGTCGTTTCATTACCTTCACGTGCCGAAACAATTTCCTCAAACTTTGCAATGACTTCTTCACGGGGCGTTGTTCTAGCCCATTCAATTGCTTTCGAAACTCCTTCTACAAATGTTTTAACTGTGTCCGGATTTTCTTCAATATACTTTTCAGTAAAAAAGAATTCACCCGCTGTAAATTGACCAAATAAATCGGTATCTTTAAATACCGGATAAATGCCACCATTTTCTAAAGCACGTTCTTTCCCAATACCACTAAGTGCTACAACATCGATTTGACCAGCCCGTAAAATTTGCTCTGCACTCGCGCCCGGTACAACGACTAATTGAACTTCTTGAATTTCATCTTCTGTTAAACCGCCATCACGTAAAAATTGTTTTACTGCAAACTCAGAGTGCGCCCCTAATGTGTTCATTCCGATTTTCTTGCCGATTAAATCTTTCGCTGTTTTAATGCCACTGTCGTCCAATGTGTAATAGCCGATAAATGTATTTTCATCACTACCGTAAGAGCCTACAACCGATTTAATCTTTACACCTTGTGCATAAGATTTAATAATGGCACCGTTAAATGCTGAACCGAAATCTATTTCGCCTGTTGCTGTTAGTTGAATACTTTCTGGACCGCCAACCATATCACTTACTTTTTCCAGCTCTATATCCCCCAGATAACCAAGGGCCTCTGCTAATTCAGGGAATATTACATTTCCTGGAGTGCTTTGATATTGTATAACTCGACCTTGACCATTTGCGCTTGCTGTACTACGTGAATCATTATTTGAGCACGCTGTTAAAGCTCCCAGACTTACACTTAATACGACTAATAACAACCACATCTTTTTCATGCTAAGATTCCCCTTTTCCTGTTTAAACACAATATACATAACTAAACAAATTAAATTAGTAGGTTTTAATCAAAAATAAAATACTTACTGTTTCCATCGCGAGAAGTAGCGCTCTGCACCGGAAAGGCCATAGTTAATCAATAAGCCTAATAATGCAATAGTAATAATGCCCGCATACATTTCAGCAATCAGGAAATTATATTGCGAATACGTTATAAAATAACCTAGCCCCGCTTTTGCACCAATCATCTCAGCAGCAATTAATACTAAAATCGCACCCGTCCCTGCCATACGAATACCAGTAAAAATTGTCGGTACCGATGCAGGTAAAATAACTTTGTAAAACAATTTAAACGAAGAAATATTCATTGAACGTGCTGATTTAATTAATAACGGATCCACACTTTTTACAGCAGATATAGTATTTAATAAAACGGGCCAAGTACATGCATAAAAGACAATTGATATTTTAGAAACTTCACCAATCCCTAACAGTAAAATAAATACAGGTAACAGCGCTAATGCTGCTGTGTTACGGAATAGCTCCAAGATTGGTGTTAGTAACTCTCTTGCTAACGGATACCATCCAATTAGCAGACCTAATGGTATCGCTACGACTAATGCTAAAGCAAAGCCAAAAAGTGAACGTAAAATACTCGCCTCAAAATGTCTCCATATTTCCCCTGTTATAAGTAGGTCCCACCATGCATGAATAACCGCGGAAAATGGCGGCAGAAACGTCCTATCGACAAAACCTAACTGTGGGGCAAGCTCCCAGAATAATACAAACAAAATAAGTACGATTGATTTCTTAAAGACTTTCAACATGATTGAAAGTGATTTACCGGAAGTCCTAGGTCGTTTACTCGTTTCTTCGATTTGCGTCGGTTTATTTAGTGTTACCATCTAAAAACCCCCTTCTTAAATGTGTGCGCCTTGATATTCCGGTTCATGCAGTAAACTCCATACCTCATGCCTCGCTTTTACGAATGCTTGGTTTGATTTAATATCAGCGTCAGCTAAACGATTGTTCAGTGGAATATCTATAATCTTTTTGACAGTACCTGGATTGGCTGAAAGAACAACAACCCGTTCTCCTAAGTACACTGCCTCATCAATTCCATGTGTAATAAAAATAATTGTCTTACCTGTCTTCTTCCAAATGCGCAATAATTCCGTTTGTAATGTTTCACGAGTTTGTGCATCTAATGCGGCAAATGGCTCATCCATTAATAATACATCTGGATTGAATGCTAAACTCCGCGCAATTGCTACGCGCTGCTTCATTCCCCCTGATAATTCATGCGGATAGCGATCAGAATAGTTTTTCAAGCCTACTAAGTCCAAATAATAATCGGTTCTCTCTTGCCACTCCTTTTTCGGAATTCCTTTCGCTTCTAAACCAAATTCAATGTTGCCGCGTGCTGTTTTCCATGGAAATAATGCATATTGTTGAAAGACAATTCCACGATCCAGCCCTGGTCCGCTTATTTCACGACCATCAATAAGAATCCTGCCTTTTGTCGGCTTCGTTAAACCTGTCAGCAAATCGAGTAATGTAGATTTCCCACATCCACTCGGCCCTACTAAAGTAATGAATTCACCCTCCTTTACTGAGAAGTCAATACCTTGAATAGCGGTAAATTCACGTTGAGCCCCTTTTTTGTTTTCATCTCGGACTAAGAAGTTTTTGGAGACTTGTTCAAATTTGATTTTTTCCATTGTTCACACTCCTTATCATACAATTCCAATTAAAATAGTATGTTTATTGTAAAAAATTTTTTATATGAATCGTCCACTCACAATTAGTAAATCCCCCTTTCAGTTAAAACAAAAGGCTCCCTTATCAATTAGATAAGGGAGCCTCTAGTATATCTAGTGAGCTTGCTAAGCCATATATTGAAATTAATAATAAATAAAACTAATTTAAATGTCAACTAGTTTTATTGGAATTATCAGATTTTTTTACGCTATGCTTGGAGTCCATTAATTATAATCCAGTCTGATTTTTTCTATCCATCAACTTAATGTATTCGTCCAAATAGACCTTTTCTGCATTTGAAGCTCTATCCACTGTATTCATAGCGCGGTGCCATAATGGATAAATAGGTTCCAGTGCTGTTAAGTTATTAATTTGTGAGATATCTTCGTTTGTTAATTTTAAATTATAGGATGCAATATTCTCATGCAATTGTTCTTTAGTTCTTGCAGACAAGATAATTGAATCTACATTCGGTCGATCACGTAACCATGCAAGAACAACTTGCGCTACTGTCGCTTTATGTTTAGACGCAACATCTTGCAATAAATCGATTAGATTATAAAACAAATCCGGATTTTTAATATATGTTTCCGGCCAGCCATTCTCTTGTCTTGTACCTGGTTCGAACATTTTGTTTCTTGTAAATTTACCAGTAAGCAGCCCCTCACCAAGTGGCGATCTAATACTATTAGCAATGCCCAATTCTTTACCGGCCGGCAAAATTTCGTACTCTGCTTCACGAGATTCCGGTGTGTAATAGATTTGTTGTGCAATTGGCGGTATCATATTATTTTCTACTGCCCATGTATGTGTCTTCGCAAGTGCCCAGCCGTTGTAATCGGATACTCCCCAATGACGAATTTTCCCTTTTTTAATTAAATCATTCATCTCTTGGACCGTTTCACTAACCGCTACTTGGCCGTCCCAACAATGTACATAATAGAGATCAATATAGTCTGTACCTAGTCTTTTTAATAGCGCATCTATCGATGAATCAACGTTGATTAAAGCTCCCGTATCGGTTGGTTTATCAATCAGCTGAAATCCTTTTTTACTGCTGATGATCATATCCTGGCGTTTATCTCTTATCGCTTTGCCAAAAATAACTTCCGCATCACCTTTTGCGTACATATTTGCTGTATCAAAATGGTTGATGCCTTGATCCAGTGCGTAATCCACCATATAATTTGCGGTTGTCTGATCCATTGCACCCGCTTCCTCAAGACCATTTGTACTGAACATCACGGTACCCAAAGCATATTTAGAAACTTTCAAATCTGAATTGCCAAATAAATTATAATCCATCATGATCCCTCCTATGCATTGTGTTTTCCCATGTTCCCTATTAAATAAAACATTCTACCACCTTTTCACGAGATATTGCACAATCTTGTTATAGAATGGGTGCGTTAAAAAGCGCCTTCAATATCTTTTTGAGTCTATTTAGCAACCTTCGTATTACCGCTAAAATCCTTTACGTTATTTGAATGTGTCAAAAAATAGTTGGTTAATTTAAAAATTCGGGTAAGAAAAAATAGGTAACTTGTTGCACAGGGGTATTGGAGCGAGTGAGCTTCCCTTTTGCTATTAAATCCAATTATTGGAGGGAGTGTTTGGGTTGAGTAAAAAGAAAGAAATCAAAAAGTTAAAAGATCATGCATTTGCTGATCTTTGTTTAATCGAAAAAGAATTTCAGCAAATTGTAAAAAATACTTCGAATAAATCAGGTGCTTTTAAATGGGTGGAGCTATTGAGTGATTATGAGTTGGAAGAATTTTATGGACGCCGTAGGGACCGAAAATATGCAACGCTCACAGTAGAGTTGTATTCATTAACTGAACAACTGCTAAAAGACATTTATAAAGTTTACTTTAATCGTAAATATAAAAATAAGTCCGACATTAATATAATTCTCGATTTAGAGAGGAAATTGGGTGATTACTTAACTTTTAAAAATAATACTAAATTATTGGCGAACCTCAGAAGTTGTATTGTTCATGAAGAATTTTCTTTAAAGTCTGCAAGAAAAAAAATAAATATCAAAAAGAAAAATAGAATCTTATTTAAACAATTGATGAAAGATGTTGATCTGTATATAGAAAATATAGAATTGAAATAAAATGTCATGCCCCTTATTTATAAATACATTTTTTCTCCGGAACTAATTAATATATCCGCTACTAATCACAGTCCGTTAAAATAAAATAGGTCAGCCATGAAATTGGTCGACCTATTTCATGGGAGTATTCATTAAAACAAAAAAACTTTAATTATAACAATTGGAGGCTGATTGCAACGATAAACTCCCACACGATAAAGCAATAGACAATGAAAAAGATGACTCCAGCAACATGCCAAAGTCATCTAATCGCTGCCTTAACAACTTCCACTATTCATCATCACACATGGTCAACTAATAGTCTGTTTGAACTCGACAGGTTATGATAATTTGTATGTTTAAATTATGGGTATGTTATCAATTTCCACGGTTTTTATGTGAAGTTCACATTGTAAGTACATAGTAAATGACATAGAGCCAACCGAACAAACCATGTATTATCGCCCACACTACAGATTTATTAACGCTCCATGAAATAATGATAGCAAGCACCATACCAAAACTTACACCACCAATTTCAATCTTCACAACCGCCCCATCCTCTCTGCTGTCTTGTCAATCAACACATTGCGCTTACATAATACTTTATTTCGCGCATGTATAATTTATCTGCATCATCTTCCCATTCATAGCATCCTTCTTTATCCCCATAGCGAATAGAACAATGTTTTTTAGATCATCGTCTAATTCTTTATATAATCCTTCAATGGCATCAATGGTTTTCTTTAAATGTTGGTACCGTTCATCTTCTGATATAACATTATTGCTTTTCTTTCCGTTGGATTAAAAATGTTATTAATTTTACCTCCGCCAATATTGCCATCTGCTTCATGGTATGGATTTATCAATACCAATTCACGAAAGTGTAGAATACGTTTACTTTTCGTTATGATAAATCCAAATTTCTTCGATGGTTTTATTTTGCCCTGGTGACAGTTTATTCATTTTGCCCTCTACTAATGAGGATTATAGTTGTGCAATTGCATCTCTAATTTTGTCATTAGAATCATACTCCGATTTTAAAAACGATTCCAAGCTCTCGACGCTTTCTTTTTTATTAACATTTCATTCTTCAAGTGCTTTTCCAACTTCCATTCCTTTTGCAATTGTTTCTTTTTTCGGTTTTGTATTTCAGTAGATACTGTAACGTCAAAAACACCTTTTTTCTTAATCAAAACAAAAAACCTCCAATTATTATAATTGAAGGTTTTTTGCAACAATTTTTTGGTGAATTTTTAACGGTTAGAATCCCGCTAGTTATACCCACACTAGTCAAATCGTTTATACTATTGAGTTTTCTCAAAATCACTGTACGTCCCAGGAGGGATTCGAACCCCCGACCGACGGCTTAGAAGGCCGTTGCTCTATCCTGCTGAGCTACTGAGACAATTTCTTTAAACCAATTGGTAATAAAGACAATTTTTATTATATGGTATATTATATTTAAAGTCAACAAACAAATTCAATAAAATTATTATTTAACTAAAATAATTTTTTGTTCTCTCAATTCTGCATCAAAAAAGTGAAGTCCTCATTAACTCAAGGCTTCACTTTGATAATTAACGCTCATAAAATAATTCATCGATCAAATTATTATTATCGTCATAACATTGTAATGTAAAATGTGTGGAAGTTATTGTTAGGGTAACAAATGACTTTTCTTCTATTCGACGGGGCTTTAGTAAGCTGCCCGGATTGATAAATAAAATGTCGTCAATATATTCTGCACCAAGTACATGTGAATGACCAAAACATACGATTTGTGCGCCGACTTCCTTTGCGCGGTAAATCAGTTTCATTGGAGAGTTTTTCACATCGTATAAATGCCCGTGTGTCACATACACACGATCTCCATTTATCTGAAACAGCATCTCCTCTAAATAGTTAAGGTCATGATCACAGTTCCCTTTCACACGCTCTACTCCTTGCAGAGCAGGATGTGCATACGGTAATTCACTATCACCACAATGGATCACTTTATGCGCATCTGGATGGTAGCCCTTTACACGTTCAATGATTTCCTCGTCACCATGTGTATCACTCATAATCAATAGCTTCATTCGTATCCACATCCTTTACATTTCTATACTTAGTGTGACAGCATTGAAACGAAAATTCAATCGTTATTAAACAAATTTTTACAATTTCCAACAATTCCCGCAATTGCTATTTCAGAAATTCTGCTAACTGTAATGCCAGTTTACGAATAGCATTGCCTCGGTGTGAAATGGCACCTTTTTCTTCTGCAGAAAGCTCAGCCATATGTTTTTCCAAAGCAGGCACATAGAAAATCGGATCATAGCCGAATCCGTTAGTCCCTTTCTTTTCATGTGCAATCATACCTTCACATGTGCCGAATACTGTTTTCGTTTCCATATTCGGTCCTGCAATTGCCAATGCACAGCAGAAACGGGCTGTACGCTGTTCTTCCGGTACATCCTTCATGTTTTCCAGCACTTTCACCATATTCGCTTCATCGTCATGATCGCCGGCATAACGTGCTGAATACACTCCAGGTTCACCGTTTAATGCATCGATCGCTAAACCGCTGTCATCCGCAATCACGATTTGGCCAAGCATGTTTGCTAATGTTTCCGCTTTTAAAATTGCATTTTCTTCAAAAGTCTTACCTGTCTCTTCTATTTCCACATCCGGAGCAACGTCAAACATTGTGACAACTTCATAGCCGAATGGTCCGAATAATGCTTCAAAGTCTTTCGCTTTTCCTTTATTCTTTGTGGCGATTACTACTTGTTTCATTATGCTTCCACCTTTCCGATCAAGTTTGCGATTTCACCTAGTGCTGTTTTTTGCATTTCGATTAGCTGGGCAATTCCCGATTCTCCTAAATCAAGTAATTCATTCAGTTCTGAACGGCTGAATGTCGCTTCTTCGCCTGTACCTTGCAATTCCACAAATTCGCCGGCACCTGTCATAATAACATTCATATCGACTTGTGCAGATGAATCTTCCACATAGTTTAAATCCAAAACTGCGCCAATGTTTTCTAGTTTTCCCACACTAGTTGCAGCTAAAAAATCTGTTACGGGGAATTTTACGAATGGCTTGTCTACGCCTAGTTTTGCAATTGCCTGTGTCATCGCTACAAATGCTCCTGTAATCGATGCCGTACGCGTTCCGCCATCTGCCTGGATCACGTCACAGTCAATCCATATCGTTTTTTCACCTAGCGCTTCTAAATCAACGACAGCACGTAATGCTCGGCCGATTAAGCGTTGAATTTCCATCGTGCGGCCACTTACCTTCCCTGCAGAGCTTTCACGGCGTGTGCGTTGCTCTGTAGCGCGTGGTAGCATGGAATATTCAGCCGTAATCCAACCTTTACCTTGTCCACGTAAAAAACCAGGTACTTTTTCTTCAATCGTTGCAGTACAAATCACCTTTGTATTTCCAACTGTTATTAATACCGAGCCTTCCGGATGCATTAAATAATTATTATCAATTTGAACTGGACGTAATTCATTCACAGCTCGTAAGTCATGTCTAGTCATTCGTGACCTCCTCAATTTGTTCGCGCACTTATCTTATCACAATTTAAGGAGGGTCTAAAGCAGAAAAGCAAGACATAGAAGGAAAAAGCTCAAATTAGACAAAATGCCTAATTTGAGCTATCAACTATTTTTCGAATGTAATTTTACGTATATCCAATTCACCTTTTTCCAGCCAACGTTCTGCTATGGAACGGAAAATCGGCACGGAACCAGATGCATGCAGAATATGCTGCGGCGGTTCTTCATCTGTTCGTAATTGTCCTGTATAGCTTAAAATCGCTTCGACATCTTTAGCTGTTTCTTCGGCAGATGACAGGACGTGAACATGTGAGCCTACTGCTGCCTCAATTTGCTTTTGTAAAATAGGATAATGTGTACAGCCTAAAATGACTGTATCAAATCGCTCATCTTCAAGCGGCTTTAATCCTTTTGCAACGAGGTCATACGAAAATTGGCCTTCGTATTCACCACTTTCAACGAGTGGCACAAATGTCGGACAGGCAAGTGGAATTATTTTCGCTTTTGTCGATAATGATTTCACCGCTTCTTCATATGCGCCACTTTTGATCGTGCCTTCTGTCGCTAATACGACAACTTCATTGCGCTTTGTCTTTTTTATGGCCGCTCGTGCCCCTGCATTAATAACTCCTAAAACCGGAAATGGCATATGTTTTTGCAGACTTTCCAATGCAACGGCAGTCGCAGTATTACATGCAATGACAAGCATCTTCACATTCATCTTTTCGAGTGCTTTTGCCATCTCCCATGTAAAATTGCGGACTTCTTTCTTTGTGCGTGGCCCGTAAGGACATCGCGCCGTATCACCTATATAATATATTGTTTCATTCGGCAAAAGCTCCATAATCGCTTTTGCCACTGTTAATCCGCCAACTCCGGAATCGATAACACCAATTGGGGCATTCACTTGTACCGCCTCTATCCTATTTCATTAATAAATGTAGTTTTTGTAATGTTCTTGATAATTGTTCAAACTCTTCTGCGTTAAATTCCTGTGTAATATCCCGCAAATAATTTTGACGCTTAAAAATTACTTCCTGTATAATTCTTTCGCCTTCAGGTAAAAGATGAATCCGTACAACACGTCGATCATTTTCGTCACGTACACGCTGTACCAATTCATTTTTCTCCATCCGGTCCACTAAATCTGTCGTTGTCGAAAACGCTAAATACATTTTCGTCGACAAGTCACCGATCGTCATATCACCCGATTCATGCAACCATTGCAATGCAATAAATTGCGGAGGTGTAATCGTATAATTACTTAAAATTTCTCGACCTTTTTGTTTGATTAAGTGTGAAATATATCTTAGTTCTTTTTCCAGGATTGCTACAGATTCAGAGCTATGTGTGCTGTGATCTTTCATCTACTCCATTCACTCCTCGATGCGTTTCATAGTTCTATTTTGAAGTTTTTTTTATAAAATAGCAAGCATCGAATCAGTATATCGACAATTCCTGAAGTCTTAATAGCTCAAGAATTGCTTGCGTACGACTTGATACACCCAGCTTTTGAATCGTATTGGAAATATGATTACGAACGGTTTTTTCACTAATGCCTAGCTTAGTTGATATTTCCCGTGTTGAATAGTCCTTTATTAATAGCTCAAAAATCTCGCGTTCTCTTTTTGTTAACAGCGAACGATGCTGCGGACGATTCATTTTGCAACACCCTCCTATCCTCTTCTTTGTACATTATGTCGAAAATACAAAGCAGGTGAGGGCATTTAACTATTTCCCAAGCAATAATTTTTTTTGCTCTTCCAGTAACGGGACACCTTTCCCCGTGTCACTGCTCAATTGTACAAGCGTTCCGCGTCCTGTATAGCATGCTTCATCTTTTTCATTTTTCACCAAATAATGCAAATCCATGGAAGAAGTGCCGATCGACGCAGTTTTGACAAATACTGTCAATTCCTCATCAAAGAACACTTCTTTTAAATAATCACACTGAATATCTGCCACAACGAGCATATTTCCCGTATCCGATCCTGCTGTAAAATCAAATCCTAATGCTTTAAAATATTCGATACGTGCATACTCGAAATAGGCAAATACTTTTGTATTATTTACATGCCCATACATATCTGTTTCCGAAAATCGCACCTTTACCTTTGTCGAAAACGAAAATCCTGCCATCCATTCTGTTGCATCCTGAATATATGTAGCTCGCATAAAAATTCCCCCTTTGTTTGATTACATCATCATCCCCTGATAATGAATACTCATTCATTATAGCATAATTTGTAAGAAATCAAAAAGCGATCCTAAACAAAAAGACCCCCACCTAGGTGAGGGTCAATTATATTCATTCGATTAGTCAACCATGTGGTCAGAACCGAAGAAGTTTTTGAACATTTGAACTGTTGTTTCACGGTTAAGTGCAGCGATAGATGTTGTCAAAGGAATACCTTTTGGACAAGCAGCTACACAGTTTTGAGAGTTACCACAGTTTGCAAGACCACCGTCGCCCATGATTGCATTTAAACGCTCGTCTTTATTCATTGCACCAGTTGGGTGTGTGTTGAATAAACGTACTTGTGATAAAGCAAATGGACCGATGAATGATGCTGATTCAGAAACGTTTGGACATGCTTCCATACATACACCACAAGTCATACATTTTGATAATTCATAAGCCCATTGACGTTTGCGCTCCGGCATACGTGGACCTTCACCTAAATCATAAGTACCATCGATTGGTACCCATGCTTTAACTTTCTTAAGTGCGTTAAACATGCGCTCACGGTCTACTTGTAAGTCACGGATAACCGGGAAAGTTTTCATTGGCTCTAAACGAATTGGTTGAGTTAACTTGTCTACTAATGCTGAACAAGATTGTTGCGGACGTCCATTGATTACCATTGAACATGCACCACAAACTTCTTCCAGACAGTTCATATCCCATGCTACTGGAGTCGTTTTTTGACCATCAGCAGTAACAGGATTTTTTTGAATATGCATTAGAGCAGAGATAACGTTCATACCAGGACGGTAAGGAACTTCAAACTTCTCAACGCGTGTAGCACCATTCTCATTGTCTTGACGAACGATTTCTAACTTAACTGTTCTATCAGTATTTACTGTTTCCACTGTTTAGTTCCCCCTTCTACGCTGAGTAGTCGCGTTTACGTGGTGGAATTAACGAAACGTCTACTTCGGCATAAGTAATAATTGGTTCGCCCGTTGCCGGATCGAACTTCGCCATAGTTGTTTTTAAGAAGTTCTCATCATCACGTTCTGGGAATTCTGGCTTAAAGTGAGCGCCACGAGATTCGTCACGTAATAATGCACCCTTCGTCATAACTTTAGCTAAATATAACATGTTCTTTAACTGACGAGTGAAGTGGGCACCTTGATTCGACCATTTTTGCGTATCGTTAATGTTGATGTTTTCCCAACGCTCTTGAAGCTCAGTTAATTTCGCATAAGTTTCTTCTAATTTTGCGTTTACACGTACAACAGTCATGTTGTCAGTCATCCACTCACCAAGCTCTTTGTGTAGCAAGTAAGCGTTTTCCGTACCATCCATTTTCAGGATAGCTTCCCATTTCTCTGTTTCTTCCTGTACGCGACGCGTGTAGATTTCTTCAGGTAGATCTTCCGCATGCTTTTGAAGTCCTTTAATGTACTTAACAGCATTTGGACCTGCAACCATACCACCGTAAATCGCTGATAATAATGAGTTCGCACCTAAACGGTTTGCACCATGTTGTGAGTAGTCACATTCACCTGCAGCGAATAAACCAGGAATTTCAGTCATTTGGTCATAGTCAACCCATAATCCGCCCATTGAATAGTGTACCGCAGGGAAGATTTTCATCGGTAATTTACGTGGGTCATCACCTACGAATTTCTCGTAGATTTCGATAATACCACCTAATTTAATATCTAATTCATGAGGATCTTTATGGGATAAGTCTAAGTATACCATGTTTTCCCCGTTAATACCCAACTTTTGGTTTACGCACACGTCAAAGATTTCACGTGTTGCGATATCACGTGGTACTAAGTTACCGTAAGCAGGATATTTCTCTTCTAGGAAGTACCAAGGCTTACCGTCTTTATACGTCCATACACGTCCACCTTCACCACGAGCAGATTCAGACATTAGACGGTTTTTGTCGTCTCCAGGAATCGCTGTTGGGTGAATTTGAATCATTTCACCGTTTGAATATGTTGCACCTTGTTGGTAAACAATCGATGCTGCAGAACCAGTGTTGATTACTGAGTTTGTTGTTTTACCGAAGATAATCCCAGGACCACCTGTTGCCATAATTACAGCATCAGAACGGAATGAGCGAATTTCTTCTGAACGTAAATCTTGTGCTACGATACCGCGGCAAACGCCTTCGTCATCAAGCACCGCACCAAGGAATTCCCAATGCTCATACTTCGTAACTAAACCAGCTACTTCGTGTGCACGAACTTGCTCATCTAGTGCATATAATAATTGTTGACCCGTTGTCGCACCAGCGAATGCTGTACGGTGCATTAATGTACCACCGAAACGACGGAAGTCAAGTAAACCTTCTGGCGTACGGTTGAACATTACTCCCATACGGTCCATTAAGTGGATGATACCAGGAGCGGCATCAGCCATTGCTTTAACTGGTGGTTGGTTCGCTAAGAAGTCTCCACCATATACTGTATCGTCAAAGTGGATCCATGGAGAATCCCCTTCACCTTTTGTATTAACTGCTCCGTTAATTCCGCCTTGTGCACATACAGAGTGTGAACGTTTAACTGGAACTAACGAGAATAAATCAACTTCAGTACCAACTTCAGCTGCTTTAATCGTAGCCATTAAGCCAGCAAGACCGCCACCAACGACGATAACTTTACTTTTTGCCATGATTATTTCTCACTCCTCATTAATTGCTAAAAACTCTTACTCATATTCCATTCCTTCTAGGATCTTAACTATGTAGTAGTGATCAAGTTAAGGGATTAGACGAATGCTAAGATAGCTGCAACACCAACGATTGCTAATACTACGAAAATTAACAACGTAACATAAGTTGCGATTCGTTGAGATTTGTTAGATTGCGTAATACCCCAGCTTACTAAGAACGACCATAAACCGTTCGCTAAGTGGAATGCTGCTGAAACGATACCTAAGATGTAGAATACTAACATTAATGGATTGTCAACGATTTCAACCATCATATTAAATTCAACTTCAGCACCTAATGCTTTTTGGATACGTGTTTGGAAAATATGCCACGCAATGAAGACTACAAGGAAAATACCTGTGAAACGTTGCAATGCAAACATCCAGTTACGGAATGTGCTGAAACGTCCAGTATTGTATGTTGCAGTGAAAGCAATATACACTCCATAGAATCCGTGGAACATTAATGGAATATAGATAATGATCCATTCCATCGCTAACAATAACGAGTGTGGAAGTAATTCCATAACACCTGTTGCGTTATTGTAAGTTTCTTCACCGCCAACTGCAGTGAAGTTCAGAAATAAGTGGAACACCAAGAACAACCCGACAGGAACTACACCTAATAACGAGTGTAAGCGGCGCCATAAAAATTCACGATCTTTCGACAAAACTGTTACCCCCCTTAGTACTTGAAATACACATGCGCAACGCCTCAAAATTGTAAAAGTTGGGATGTTGACTGCGCATTTCATCATGGTACAATATTATGACATGTCCATTGTACTCTCAACAGATACTAGCGTCAAGGCAACGCAGGATATTTTATAATCATTTTAAAGACGGTTTTACGCTGTTTTAAGAACCGTTTTTTCTGCTTATAACTCATTTCTTCATGAAAGAATGAAAATTATAAGAAAATTTATGAAAGAGGTTTTTTATATGGAAGGGTACAAAATGAAAACGATTCCAACTTTTGGCTACGAAATCATTCGTGACCATCTTCTTCCTTCTATTCTAGGTAAGCATGAAGAAGATGTTTTATATTGGGCAGGTAAAGAAATTGCAAGAAAGTTCCCATTATTTTCAATGGATGAACTCCCTTCCTTTTTTATGGAAGCTGGCTGGGGTCAGTTAGTTCTGGAAAAAGAAACGAAGGACGAACTTCATTACATACTTTTGACAACAGAGGAAGTGCCACTCAATATTGTACAACGTTGCTTCCGTCTTGAAGCTGGCTTTTTAGCAGAGCAGAAACAAAAGCAGCTAGGCTATTTGACGGAATGCTATGAAGAAAAAGATAATGACAAACATGTCGTAAAATTTACGTTAAAATGGGATTTAAAAGAGAAAATTTAGCCTTCAACTTATAATAAACAACTATTGCTGAAGCAGCAAATTTACTCAATAAAAAGCTGGAAATAAGCTACTACAGCTCATTTCCAGCTATTACTTTAAGAAGCGGTTACTTCTTTCATCGCCAAATTGAATTCCTCATGCAGCACATTCGCAGCACGAACCATTTCTTCCTGTGGTACAACGACAGAAACTTTAATTTCCGAAGTGCTGACCATTTTTACAGGAATATGTTCGCGACCTAAGCGTGCAAACATGCGAGCCGCAACCCCCGGATTGGATGCCATCGCAGAACCGATAATAGATACTTTCGCTAAACCTACTTCAAAATCTGCAAAACTAAACCCAAGTGACAATTTACTAGTTTCCAGTACCCGTAAAGCTTCCGCAAACTCATCTTTGGAAATTGTAAAGGAAATGGTCGGCTTCACGCCATCAATGACTGCTTGAACAATAATATCCACATTGATATCATTTTCTGCTAAAACACTAAACACTTCTGCCAATGACGCGGTTTCATAAGAATCATAGCCGATCGTCAAACGAATAATATCCGATTCGTAAGCTACCCCGCGTACAAGTAAGTTTTTCTCCATGTCTACATCCCCTTTAATAAAAGTGCCTTCCACGTCCTGTACGAAAGAGCGTACAATGAGCGATATATTGTATTTTTTGGCAAGTTCAACCGCACGTGGGTGCAAAATTTTAGCCCCTAAATTTGCAAATTCCAACATCTCATCATAAGAAACTTCCGGTAGTTTCCTAGATCCTTTTACAATTTCTGGGTCTGCCGTGAAAATCCCTTCAACTGATGAAAAAATCTCGACACGCTCTGCTTCGAGGGCAACCGCAAGTGCAACTGCTGAAGTTTCAGAACCCCCTTTGCCGAATGTTGAAATATTGTCTGTCCCCGTAACTCCTTGAAAACCTGCTACTACGACGATTTCACCTAATGCCAAATGTTCCTGAATTCGTTTACTATCCACATGATCGATTCGTGCGTTGCCATGTTTTTGATTAGTATGAATACCTGTTTGCCATCCAGCAAGTGACACAGCTTTACCTCCATGCTCCTGAATTGCCATTGCAAGCATTGCACTAGTTATTTGTGTTGCTGAAGAGGCCAGTGCATCCATTTCCCGTTTCGACGGCTCATCGGTAATTTCAGCAGCATATTGTCTCAATTCTCGTCGTATAGCGGGTATTGAAGAAACGACAACGACTAAGTTTATGCCACGTCCTTGCTCTTTTATCACTTTTTTGGCTACCTGTACGATTTTTTCCGGTGTAGTCAATGCCGGACCGCCAAACTTTACTACAACTGTCTCCATTCTTTTCCCTCCTTAAATTGTAAACAAAAAGACGACTTCCCATGTTCATGGAAAGCCGCCGTCAATACAAATAATAATTATAAGTTTTTCAGGATAGCCCTCCAGAACATAAAGCTCTGACAGTTTTACATCTCTTAAATGCAAAACCAGCAAACTGCGCGAACAATACGCACTTCACTTCGGCAGGGTCCCCTTTCGATTGCTGTCAATGGAATTGTTCTTCCTCGAGCAATTTACTGTTGAATACTGCGCCTCTATCTTAGTAAATATTGAATTGTCTTATATATTAGCACACCATTATTCTTTATTCAATGGTGCTTCATGAAAATGCCGATATATGATATCCGCCAGCTTTGCCGGCACACCGGACTCCTGCAGCTGCAATTCGCTTGCCTCGCGGATTTTTTTTACTGATCCAAAATACTTCATGAGTTGCTGTTTCCGCTTCGGACCTACACCTTCAATCCCATCAAGAACTGAAGTGATGGCATTCGTCTGATGTTGCTGACGTAAAAATGTAATCGCAAATCGGTGTACCTCATCTTGAATGCGCTGCAATAAATAGAAACCGTCACTTGTACGCTTTAATGGGACAACTTCCGGAGGCGTACCAAATAATAGCTGGGACGTATTGTGCTTTTCGTCTTTAGCCAATCCTGCTATCGGAATGACTAACCCAAGCTCGTCTTCAATGACTTCACGTGCGACTTCCATTTGTCCTTTTCCTCCGTCGATAAGAATCAGATCAGGCAATGGCAGATTTTCCCGCAGTACACGTGTGTAACGACGTCGAATAACTTCCTGCATCGCACCATAGTCATCATGTTTGGCCGCTTCCCTTGTTTTATATTTCCGGTATTCCTTTTTCGCAGGCTTCCCGTCTATAAAAACAACCATCGCCGAAACCGGATCCGCACCGTGCATATGACTGTTATCAAAAGCCTCTATTCTTAGCGGCAATGGAATTTGCATCGCTTCAGCAAGTGCTTCACAAGCGCCGACTGTCCGCTCTTCTTGACGTTCAATCAATTGGAACTTCTCATGAATGGCGATTTCCGCGTTTTTCATTGCTAGATCAACAAGCTCTTTTTTGGAACCGCGCTTCGGTGTCAGCACCTTCACATCCAGCAGTTTTTGTAAAATTGTTTCGTCAATCGACTTTGGCACAAAAATTTCCTTTGGCAATAAATGATGCGGCTGTTCGTAAAAACGGCCGACGAATGTTAAAAATTCCTCTTCCGGCTCATTATAAATCGGGAAAATCGAGACATCCCGCTCAATGAGTTTGCCTTGACGCACGAAAAACACCTGGACACACATCCAGCCTTTTTCTACTGCATAGCCAAATACATCCCGGTTGCTCAAATCATCCGTGACGATTTTTTGCTTTTCCATAATTTGATCGATATGAGCAATCAAATCCCGGAATTCCTTTGCCCGCTCAAACTCCAGATTTTCGGCAGCATCCATCATTTTTTGCTGAAGGTCTTGTTGTATTTCTTCAACGCCCCCGTTTAAAAACTTCGAAATCTCATCAATCATTTCGTCATACACTTGTTTTTCAATATCTTTTACACACGGTGCCAAACATTGACCTAAGTGATAGTACAGACACACCTGGTTAGGCAGATGTGTACATTTACGAAGCGGATACAATCGGTCCAGTAATTTCCGCGTTTCGTTTGCCGCATAGGCATTCGGATACGGACCGAAATATTTTGCTTTATCCTTCTTCACTTTTCTTGTCGTAATAATACGTGGGTATCGTTCATTCGTTATTTTTATATAAGGATACGTTTTATCATCCGTTAGTTTCACATTATATTTCGGATCATGAAGCTTAATTAGATTCAGCTCCAGTATAAGAGCTTCCAAATCACTTGAAGTCACAATATACTCGAAGTCTTCAATCTCACTAACTAGTCTCGCAGTTTTACCGTCATGACTTCCCGTAAAGTAAGAACGCACTCGATTTTTCAATACTTTAGCCTTACCAACGTAAATAATCGTGCCTTGACGGTCTTTCATAATATAGCAACCTGATTCATTCGGTAGTATTTCTAGTTTTGCTTTAATGATTGCATTCATATTCTCACCTGTCTAATATGTCCTTTCCTATAGTTTAACTGATTAAGGTATAAGAAAAAAGCCGTACACCTTGTATGGCATACGGCTTTCAACATATCAATTATTCCTTGGTCATATGAGTGGCCAGAGGTTTAATTATTTGTTGTCGTTAATGAAATCAATTAACGCTTCTTTTGGCATGAAGCCAGCAGTTTTTGCTTTTACTTCACCATCTACGAATAATAGTAATGAAGGAATTGACATGATTTGGTATTCTGCAGCAGTAACTTGGTTGTTATCAACATCCACTTTCACGATTTTAACATCGTTACCGATTTCTGTATCTAATTCTTCAAGAACTGGAGCGATCATTTTACATGGTCCGCACCAAGTAGCCCAAAAGTCTACTAAAACTGTGCCGTTTGAAATTTCTTGTGGGAAAGTTTGATCTGTCGCGTGTACAATTGCCATATTAAATAGCCTCCTTAAATAACATATGGTTGTAGTATAGCATGTTTTCCCAATTAAACAGTAGTAAAATGCTTGGGAATATAAATACACCTCAAATTTAGCGGTTGTATCTGATGCCGTATAGATACTTATTAGCATTTTTTGAGGTTATAAGAATACTTATACCCTTTATTTAAACATTTTAAAGCTTTATACGAAATCCATCACCATTCGCACCATCCATACCACAGCACTTTGGAAATTAAAAAGGGCTCCCTTCAAAAGAAGGAAGCCCTTAATCGCTTTTTATGCATTTACTTTAAGTGCTTTAAACTCTTCGATTAACATTGGCACTACTTCGAATAAGTCTCCAACAATACCGTAGTCTGCTACTTTAAAGATATTTGCTTCCGGATCTTTGTTGATCGCAACGATCACTTTTGAGTTCGACATACCAGCTAAATGCTGAATCGCACCAGAAATTCCTGCTGCGATATATAGGTCAGGTGTTACAACTTTACCAGTTTGGCCGATTTGTAATGAGTAATCGCAATATTCAGCGTCACAAGCACCACGAGATGCGCCAACTGCTCCACCTAGTAAATTAGCAAGCTCTTTTAATGGCTCAAAACCTTCTTCAGATTTAACACCACGACCACCTGCAACTACTACTTTCGCTTCTGAAAGGTCTACACCTTCAGTAGATTTGCGCACAACTTCTTTGATGATTGTACGTAAATTTGTAATATCAACTGATACTGATGATACTTCACCAGTACGAGAATCGTCTTTTACTAATGGTGGAATATTGTTTGGACGGATTGTCGCAAAAATAATACCATCTTTGATTTTTACTTTTTCAAATGCTTTACCAGAATAGATTGGGCGGACGAATACTGTATCATCGCCAGCACCCTGAATTTCCGTAACATCTGAAATTAAACCGGATTGTAAACGTGAAGCAATTTTTGGTGATAAGTCTTTACCTAATGAAGTATGACCGAAAACGATTGCTTCTGGATTTTCTTGTTCTATTACTGCTAAAATTGCTTGGCTGTATCCGTCAGATGTATAGTTTTTCAAGTGCGGATGTTCTACTGTAATAACACGACTCGCTCCATATGCGATTAATTCCTGCGTTAACCCAGCTACTGCATCCCCTACTAATAAACCTACTACTTCACCGCCGTCAGCGATTTGTAAACCTGCTGCAATTGCTTCGAATGAAACGTTACGTAAGCTCCCTTCTCGAACCTCACCTAACACTAAAACTTTCTTTGACATAGAATATCCCTCCATTACCATCTTCGTAAAAATTTCCGTACTCTAGTTGACTTCTATTAGACTACTTTTGCTTCGTTATGAAGTAAGTTTACTAATTCTTTTACCTGTGCAGAAAGGTCGCCTTCTAATACACGACCAGCCGCTTTTTGTGGCGGTAAGTAAATTTCAACTGTTTCTACTTTTACTTTAACATCGTCTTCATCGATATCTAAATCATCCAATTCCAGTTCTGCAAGCGGTTTTTTCTTCGCTTTCATAATACCTGGTAAAGATGGGTAACGTGGCTCGTTTAAACCTTGTTGAGCTGTTACTAATAATGGTAAAGATGTTTCTAATACTTCAGCGTCCCCTTCGATATCACGCACAATCTTAACGTTCGTGCCGTCGATTTCCAATGAAGTAATTGTTGTTACGTAGTTAATGCCCAGCAGGTCTGCTAAGCGCGGGCCAACTTGTCCTGAACCACCATCGATCGCTACATTTCCTGCTAAAATTAAATCTGCTTCTTTGTCTTTTAAATATTCCGCTAAAATATAAGCTGAAGAATACTGGTCAAGCTCATCTAAATCATCTTCTGTATTAATCAATACCGCTTCATCGGCACCCATTGCTAAAGCTGTACGTAATTGCTTTTCTGCATCTTCGCCACCGATTGTCACAACTGTTACTTTACCGCCTAATGCGTCGCGCTTTTGAATTGCTTCTTCAATTGCGTACTCATCATATGGGTTGATGATGAATTCTGCACCATCTTCTTGAATTTTACCGCCGGATACGACGATTTTTTCTTCTGTGTCAAAAGTACGCTTTACTAATACAAAAATATTCATAATCTAGACCTCCTAAAAGCTTTTTAATTTTAATCCCGAAAAACAGGGAAGAATACATTTTTTATTTGCCAGTAAATACTGGCTCACGTTTTTCAATAAATGCTTGGATTCCTTCTTTAGCATCTTCAGAAACAAATACTTCACCGAAGCTGTTTGCTTCAGCATTTACTCCCTCATAATAAGATGATGGTTTCGAGTAATTCAGCATTTGGATCGCTGCTTTAAGAGCAATTGGTGATTTTTTCGCAATTTTTTGAGCGATTTTCAATGTTTCAGGCATCAGCTCTTCATCGGAAAAAGCACGGTTTGCTAATCCCCATTCAACAGCTTCAGTCCCCGAAATCGGGTCGCTTGTAAACATCATTTCCGCTGCTTTTGCTACACCAACATATCGTGGTAATCGCTGTGTTCCTGCAAATCCTGGTATTAAGCCTAATGAAAGCTCTGGTAAGCCTAATTTTGCCGATGCAGTTACAAAGCGCATATGGCATCCCATTGCAAGTTCCAAGCCGCCGCCTAATGCTGCACCGTGGATCGCGGCAATAACCGGTTTACTGAATGTTTCGATACGTTCGAAAACATCTTGTCCATTTTTTGCCAACCCAGTAAATGCTTCTCCTGACTGTACGCTCGTAAACTCTTTAATATCCGCACCTGCAGAGAAGAAACGTCCTTCGCCATGCAAGACGATGACACGTACATTTTCATCTTCTTCTACAGCGTCTAAAAGTGCATTCACATCTTGGATTAAGCCTTGTGAAAGTGCATTTGCTGGTGGTCTTGAAATCGTTGCAATTGCGACCCCTTCTTCTACTTTCCAACTTAGAAACTCCATCCTCTACATCCCCTTTATGCTTTAAGTGCGTTTAGCAGTAATTGCTTTACTTTCGGAGCTTGCTCTAATAAATCATATCGATTTTCATTCATTACCCAAGTTGTCGTAATTTCGTCAATTGTACCAAACACCATTTGTCTCGCAATACGAACATCCATCGTCTGGTTGAATTCACCATTTAGCATACCTTCGATTAGAATTTGATCCAGTAAAATTAAGTATTCTTTTAGAATAGAATTAATTTTCAGTCTAATTTCTTTATTCGATTGCCGTAGCTCAAGCTGAGTTACAGTTGCCAAGTGGCGATCACTTGATAGAACATGGAAATGATTTTCGATCATTTTACATAACTTATCTGAAGCAGTTTCCCCACTTTTTATTATAGCCTGTAAATTCTCTACGAAAATACCCATTTTTTCCTGAAATACAGAAATTAAAATATCTTCTTTGTTTTTGAAATATAAGTAGATTGTGCCATCAGCAACTCCAGCTTGTTTTGCTATTTTTGATACTTGGGCTTGATGATAGCCGTTTTCTGCGATAGCAATGACTGCTGCGTCTACTATTTGCATATATTTGGGTTTGTTTCGTTTCAAGCAGATCACCACCAAAAAAAATATGAAAACATGAATGACCATTCATTCATGTTTTCATATTATAGTTTGTTCTGCATTCTGTCAATAGTTTGCTAAACAATTAATTATTTTGCTTCTTGTTGTGCCATTTTCTGTTTTTCTTCTTCAATAAGCGTACGACGTAAAATTTTCCCGACTGCTGTTTTCGGCAGCTCTTGACGGAATTCATAGATACGAGGCACTTTATAAGCAGCTAGGTTTTTACGGCAATACTCGTTCAGCTCTTTTTCTGTAACAGTTTTACCCTCTTTAAGAACAATATATGCCTTTACGGTTTCTCCACGATACGGATCCGGTATACCGGCTACGACACATTCCTGAATCGCCTCATGCTCATACAGCACTTCTTCTACTTCACGCGGATAAATATTAAATCCGCCTGCAATAATCATATCCTTTTTGCGGTCAACAACATAGAAATAACCCTTTTCATCCATATAACCTAAATCACCCGTTAAAAACCAGCCATCTGCAAATGTCATTGCTGTTTCTTCAGGACGATTCCAGTAGCCCTTCATAACTTGTGGTCCTTTTACCGCTATTTCACCAATTTCTCCTACAGGCAATACTTCTGCTTCACCTGAACGTAAAATAACCGCTTCTGTATTCGGCCAAGGTAAACCGATCGAACCGTTGATACGATGGTCCCAAATTGGATTGGCATGTGTAACCGGAGAAGTTTCGGTTAAACCGTATCCTTCTACTAAACGACCGCCTGTCAATTCTTCAAACTTTTCCTGAACTTCCAGTGGTAATGCAGCAGACCCGCTTAAACACGCTTTAATTGACGATAGATCATATTTTGCTAAATCCGGGTGATTCAACAAGCCAATATACATTGTTGGGGCACCGGGGAATAAAGTTGGTTTTTGTTTATCAATCGTTTTCAACGCTTGCTCTGCATCAAATTTCGGAAGTAATACCATCTTGCCTTGCTGCATGACAGATAAAATTAATACAGTTGTCATACCATATACATGGAAGAATGGAAGTATGCCTAAAATTGTCTCTTCACCTTTTTTACATTTATACATCCATGCATCACACATTAATGTATTTGCAATCAGGTTTTTATGCGTTAACATAACACCTTTCGGGTAACCTGTTGTCCCGCCAGTGTATTGCAATAATGCTAAGTCATTTTCAAAATCAAATTCTTGCTCGATTTTATCGGTTTTGGCCATTTTCATGATTTCCGTAAACAGGTGATTCGTTCCGCTATGTTCCACCCTTACACTAAAACCGTACTGTTTCTTTTGGATGAACGGATACACTAAATTTTTCGGGAATGGCAAATAATCTTTAATTCCTGTAACGATGACATTTTCAATATTTGTCTCATGTAATATTTTCATTGCTCTTGGATATAAAATATCCATTACTAATATTACTTTTGCTCCGGAATCCGCCATCTGATATTGCAGCTCCCGTTCTGTATAAAGCGGATTCGTCTGTACGACAACCCCACCGGCATACATCGTACCATAATAGGCGATGACTGCTTGCGGACAGTTCGGCAGCATAATTGCAACTCGATCCCCCTTCTCCACCCCTAGAGAATGCAGGTAGTTCGCAAACTTCAACGCCGATTCATAAAGCTCTTTGTACGTAAGCTCGCGCCCCATGAAGTGTATTGCCACTTTATTAGGCATTGACTCAAATGCTTGTGTTAAAAACTGGTGTACAGGAATTTCCGGCAGCTCAATAGAATGTGGTACTTCCTTCGGATAGCTTGCCAACCAAACCTTTTCTGTCATAAAACTCCTCCCCTTCGATAAAGCTTTACTTGTTTACATCATTATAATGAAAATTGGAAATGGTTTCAAACTATTTTCATAGATACACACATTATATTCTCGTTTATGCATATATCTTCTCGTTATTTATTTTGACTTTTATAGTATTATTGTATTTAAAACATATAGGACTATTCGTTTAGTATGGAAATATACTTTTTCAATAAAGTATTAAATAGTTTAAATATTTTTTGTTAACGGTCCTAAAAGTTTATTTTATTCGATTGATATAAATCTGCTCAGCTAATGAAAAAAGCAAATGAACTAACTAAATGCTAGTTCATTTGCTTTTATGTTTAGAGTGTCATCATGTAGTAAATGCCGACTGCAAGAAAAATGAAACAGACGACGAGTAAGATTTTCGATAATGTTTCCATGTGTATGCTCCTATGAAATACTTGCTCCGATAACAAATGACAAACCAAGAGAAATTGTAAATGAGATAAATCCAACTGAACGGTTGTCAGCAGCAATCTCCTCATCCACATTAAATCTCGGTGTTAAAAACTCAAATAAAAAATAGGCAAAAATTAATAACGTAAAACCGAACAAACCCCAACCGAGCATTTCAATAAATGATGTATGCTGATTAATTGAATATCTGAAAATATTACAGACGCCTAAAATTTTTCCTCCAGTAGCTAAAGCGACCGCGACATTTCCCTTTTTTATTTCATCCCAATTTTTATACTTTGTTACGACCTCAAATAAAATCATCGATACGAATAGGCAAAGGACTACCACACTAAAATAGCCTGCAGTTTCTACGAGAGGATGGTGCCAAAAGTTTGATCCTAGCAATCCATTTTACCCCCTTTAATTATTTTCTTTCTATGTTTAATATTAGCGCATAATTTAAAAGGAGCAACAACTATTTTAGTTCTACGACTGTAACACCGAATCCGCCTTCGCCCGCTTCACCATATCGGTATGATTTAACACGCTTATGATTTTTCAGGAAGCTTTGAATCCCTTGGCGTAATGCACCAGTCCCTTTACCGTGAATAATCGATACACGCGGATAGTTCGCTAATAACGCATCATCTAAATATTTTTCTGTGCGAATAAGTGCTTCTTCATATCGTTCCCCACGTAAATCAAGTTCAAGTTTTACAACGCTGTTGCGGTTTTTCACATTCATCATCGGACGAGTAGCCTGCTCTTTTTCTGGTTTCAAATACTCTAAATCAGATTCAGGCAGTTTCATTTTCAAAATACCGATTTGAACAACCCACTCATTTCCTGCTTTTTGCAGGAGTGAACCTTTTTGACCGTAGCTTAATACCTTCACTTCATCGCCTACTTGCAGATTTTGCTTACGCTCACGGGCAGCGACAGCCTTTTGAAGCACTTTATTGTTATCAATCGGTGCTGCATTATCTAAACGCTTTTTCGCATCGATTAACTCATGCTCTTTCACCGATAATGCGGCATTTTCTTTCATTTTTCTCAACTCTGTAATAATCGATTCCGCTTCTTTCTTCGCCTCATCGACAATTTTACGAGCCTTATCTTTCGCTTTTTTCTCCAGGTTTTCCTTTTTCTCATCATAAATACGAAGACGTTCTTCCAGCTCTGCCCGGATTTTTTGTGCGTCCTCCAGTAAAAGGTGAGCTTCGTCCGCTTCACGTTCAGATCGTAATCGGCTTTCTTCAAGTGAAGCAATCATAGACTCTACTTCATGACGGTCAGTACCCGTAAAGGATTTTGCATGGTCGATTACATTTGAACTTAATCCAAGACGTTTGGAAATTTCAAATGCATTCGAGCGACCTGGCACCCCGATCAGTAATCGATAAGTAGGGCTAAGTGTTTCAATATCGAATTCTACACTCGCGTTGACAACAGATGGACGGTTATAGCCATATGCCTTCAACTCCGGATAGTGAGAAGTTGCCATAACACGCGCACCGCGATCAACTGTTTCATCTAATATAGCAATTGCGAGTGCCGCACCTTCCTGCGGATCGGTACCTGCGCCAAGCTCATCAAATAATATTAACGATTTTTCATTAAATTTGCTTAAAATGTCTACTATATTCACCATATGAGAAGAGAAAGTTGATAATGACTGTTCAATGGACTGTTCATCACCAATATCAGCAAAAATTTGCTCAAACACAGCCAATTCAGAACCATCTAGTGCCGGAACAGGCAGTCCGCACTGTGCCATGATTGTACACAGTCCCACTGTTTTCAGTGTTACTGTTTTACCGCCTGTGTTTGGTCCAGTAATAACAATAGCTGTTACATCTCGTCCAAATTCAATCGTGTTTGCAACTGCTTCTTCAATTGGCAATAGCGGGTGTCGTGCACGGACTAGTCGTGTATAACCTTCTTTATTCATTTTCGGCATTGTGCATTTATTTGCTTGTCCGTATTTCCCTTTTGCTAAAATAACATCCAATTCTCCAAGTAACTGCACAAGAACAAATATTTCATGACCGACTTCCTGTACCTTTAATGTTAGCTCGGATAAAATGCGCTCGATTTCAGCCTTTTCTTTCACTTTAAGACGCTGCACTTCATTGTTCGCTTGAATCACTGCATCAGGCTCGATAAACAATGTTTGACCTGAAGCGGACTGATCGTGGACGATTCCGCCATAATGTGAACGATACTCTTGTTTTACAGGTATTACGAAGCGGTCATTACGAATTGTAATAATTGCGTCAGACAACATTTTTGTTGCATTCGAACCACGTGTGAGACTTTCCAGCTTTTGACGCACTTTAGATTCTTCTGAACGCAAGGACTGGCGAATTGAGCGTAATGCAGGACTTGCTGAATCAAGCACCGTGCCATTATCATCGATACAATCATTAATTTCGTGCTGCAATGCCGTCAAGACAGGCATTTGTTCTTTACGTTCGATAAAGTGCGGGATTTCAATTGTCTTTTCTGATTCGATATCTTCAATGAAATTTCGTAAAATTCGGCTTGCTCGTATTGTGCTTGCGATTTCCATTAATTCCATCGGGCTGAGCATACCGCCGATTTGTGAGCGTCGTGCATGTGGACGTACATCGAAAATACCGCCCAAAGGTACATTGCCTTTCACACGCAAAATCGCGAGTCCTTCGTCCATTTCTTCCAAAAGTTCTACAACTGTATCGTAATCCGTTTCCGGTACAAGTTCATCGATCGCTTGTTTACCGATAGAGTTTGTACAAAATGCCGCTACTTGCTCACGTACTTTATGAAATTCTAGTGTTTTCAATGCTCGTTGTTCGATCATGAGAACACCTCCTATTACTTTTCTTTATTTTTTAGTACACCTGTACTATGGAGTTGATTTCCATTCCGGGTTGGACGCTTTCCCATCAACTCGCTTTATCAACAATTAATCATTTATTTTTCGCAATAAATGCTTCGAACTTTTCTTTTGACCATGTGTTGACGATCAGGTCTTTTTTCAGCCATGCTTTTTGTGCGTATTTGACACCGATGTCCATAAAGCGCAATTGGTCAATTGCATGGGCGTCTGTATTGATGGCGATTGGTACATTTTTCTCCATTGCCAGCATCAAATATTCGATGCTTAAGTCCAGGCGATACGGATTAGCATTGAGTTCCAATATTTTACCATATTCTGCTGCCCATTCAATCAATAACGGTACGTCCGGGTCATAGCCTCCGCGCTGCCCGATGATACGTCCTGTCGGGTGAGCAATCATATGGACGTACGGATTTTCTACCGCTGTTTTTAAGCGCGCCATAATTTTGTCCTGCGATTGTGTAAAACTTGAATGAATCGATGCAATAACAAAATCCAGTTCTTTTAAAACATCATCACCAAAGTCTAATGTTCCATCAGGCAGAATATCCATTTCCGTACCTCTGTACAGTCGGAAACTTGGATTTGCTTCGTTAAATGCATAAATATCAAGCTTTTGCTGCTCAAGTCGTTCAGGTGTTAATCCATTTGCCACTTTTAAATATTGAGAGTGATCGGTAATGACTGCATGTGAATATCCGATATCCATTAAAGCTTGCCCCATCTCGCTAACTGAATGCGCGCCATCTGACCAAGTTGTATGCATATGAAGATCCGCTACGATATCTTTCAGCTTCACTAACCCGCTTAGCTCGTTCAGACGATCCAGCTCTTTCCCGCTTTCACGCACAGTCGGCGGAATAAATGGTAAGTTGAAATGCGCAAAAAACGCTTCTTCCGACTCAAATGTTACGACAGTACCGTCTTCTTGCTCGACACCATATTCACTGATTTTCTTCCCCATAGATTTAGCAAGCTGACGCATGCGTACATTATGGTCCTTCGATCCGGTGAAATGATGAAGTGCTGTTGCAAATTCTTCCCGAGTCACTAAACGGAAATCCACACTTACCGGTTCTTCACGGTCCAATATGACAGATACTTTTGTATCCCCTGCTGCAACGGTTTCTAATATTGCGAGTCGCGTTAAAATCGCTTCACGTACAACTTCATATTCCTTTGTTGCTATGATGAAATCAACATCTTTACTCGTTTCTGCAACGCGTCGGAAGCTCCCTGCAACCGAGAACAGCTCCACTTCAGGTAAACTTGCCAAAAGCTCGTTAATCTCCAATACGACAGGCTCGAGCTGCCAAATAGGTAAACGTTCCGCGCGGGAACCAAATGTTTCAAGCTCTTTTAAAATTTTTTCCTCTGTTTTTGCCGCAAATCCTGCAAGTCCCCTTACTTGACCTGCCTCACAAGCTGCCTTTAATGTGGCCGCATCAACTATGTTCAGTTCCTGATACAATTTGGCAAGCTTTTTACCACCTAATCCCGGTAGTTTCATCAACGGAATAAGCCCTTTCGGTACGATTGCCTCAAGCTCTTTCAATACAGTCGATTCCCCGATTTCCATCAGTTCCGTAATAACCGCTGCTGTTCCTTTACCGATCCCTTTAATTGCTGTAATATCATCGATTTCGCTTAGACTCCGCTCATCTGCTTCGAGAGCCGCTGCCGCTTTTCGAAAGGCGGATACTTTAAATGGATTTTCTGCCTGCAGTTCCATATATAACGCGATTTTTTCCAATGTACGAATAATAATTTTTTTGTTCATCATTATCTCTCCTTTAAAAAAGCTCCTCCCGGAAATCGAGAGAAGCATTCGCATGATTTTCAAATCAATTACGCCTCGGCATAATGGTGTCCAGAACCGGCTAAATATCTACGGTGCGCGGATAAGTCAGCTGTATTAGCATAATGCGATGCTTTTAGGTTGACTTCTTTTTTTAATAACCCCTTTTCCGAATTTAGGACACCCGCTGAAATAAGTTAATTCTTTTGTATATACCACCAATTTTGGAACATGCTCGTAATAAGCGGTGTATGCTCAAGTATGAGTCCTGCCAAAATTGAGCTGTCGATGAATGTTTGAATCGATTCCACCGGCAGTAATGCCACAACATACAGTCCAATAAATAGTACAAGATACATTTCAATAAATCCAAGAACTGCACCTAATACATAGTTTAACGAACTCAATACAGGTAAATACGTTAAAAAATCAAACATTGACCCGACAATTTGGAGGGCAATCTTTACTGCAAAGAAAATAATGGCAAACGCAAAGACGCGATAAAAAGTACGGTCAACATCGAGTGAATCCAGAACGAGCGTCATTGTTGAACCTTCTGTAAAGCCAGGATACGGAATCCATAAAACAAATTTTTCTGCTAGCGGCTTATAATAAATAATCGCTACAATGAGGGCAACAATAAAACTTCCGATATTAATAAGCTGAACAACGAACCCTCGTTTCGCTCCAACTATAAGACTAATGATAAAGACTGCGATAATAATTAAATCCAACATGTATGTCAACCCTTCAAATGTTTCAATTGTATTTCTAGTTTTTCAAATTGTTCTTTTAATAATAGATAATCGTGCACAGAATTAACGGCTGTTAATACAGCTAGCTTCGCTGTATCTAAAGATGGATTATGGGCACTGATTTCCCGCATTTTGTCGTCCACTAATGAAGCAACAAGACGCATATGGACCGATGATTCTGTTCCTACCATTTTATATGTATTACCATATATCTCTACGGAAATGCGATTCTTTTCTTGCTCAGCCAAAATAATCCCTCCAGAAAAATAAGTGAACAGTAACGAAAATACTTTCTTCGTTTTTGCCCAATAAAAGATTGAAAGCAAACCTGATTGATTCTATTATATAACGATGCCATTTTCCTATTGTACATCATAACATTTCCAATTTCACTATCGCAACACCATGTCCCGAATGTTCCTGTGAAAGAAGCATACATATGTAAGTTCCCCTTTTTTATTCAAAAAGCTATACTACATAGTAATACATTGTTTTTGAAAGGATCGATTATGACAAATATCGTTTTACTTTGCAGTGCTGAACAACAGCAATCAATTCAACATTTCTATAAAGATGCTCTTATTGAACGAAAGGCTCCTGGTGTTATTTTTGCGGTAAAACTTGCCGATACAGCTATTACTGCATATAAATCAGGAAAAGTTATGTTTCAAGGGGCTGGTGCAGAACGTGAAGCAGCACGCTGGGGGCAAACTGGTGCTCCAACGGCTAAAGTTGCCTCCACGAAAGGTGATACACTCCCGGACAATTTTGCAACATTATCTGTATTAGGTTCAGATGAAACCGGAACAGGCGATTACTTTGGTCCTGTAACTGTAGCTGCTGTCTATGTACCCGCAGATAAAATAGCGCTCGTCCAGGAACTAGGTGTGAAGGATTCCAAACAATTGACTGATGACTATATGCGACAAATTGCTCCGGATTTAATGAAGGTGTGCGTTCACAGTATTTTGACGCTGCGCAATGATAAATACAATGCAATTCAGGCACGCGGGTACTCGCAGGGAAAAATAAAAGCGCTGCTGCACAATCAGGCATTAAAGCATGTATTGACAAAAATAGCACCCGAAGCCCCGCAATATATTTTAATCGACCAGTTTGCAGAGCGCGGAATTTACTATAATCACATTAAAAATGAAAAAGAAATTGTCCGCCAAAATGTTCTGTTCTCGACTAAAGCCGAAAATCTGCATGTAGCTGTTGCTACTGCCTCGATATTGGCACGTTATGCATTTCTTAAAGAAATGGATCGTCTTGCAAAAGTGACAGGGTTCCCTCTTCAAAAAGGAGCGAGCGGCAAAGTCGATGAAATGGCCGCTAAAATTTGGCGAAAGCATGGCGAAGAGACACTTCGTTCCATGACGAAATGGCATTTTGCCAATACCGAAAAAGCACGCAAACTTCTGCAAAAGAGAAAATAGAAAAGGAGCTGCCGCCATTATTGGCACAGCTCCTTTTTTATTTTTCCATTACTGCAAAATAATTTTCCTCATCATCGGCAAAGTTGAACACTTTCCCGAAAGGCATCTTCATAAACTCCCCAACCGTAATTCCCTTTGCTTTAAAATCTTCATACAGTTCCTCTAAATTTTGTGCATAAAACATTAATGAAGGCGTAGATAAATTCAATTCTGGAGACATTTCTTCTATTTTCTTTTTATCATGCAATACAATGCTTGTTTGCGCTTCATCTTTTGGTGCAACCGTAATAATTCGCATGCCGTTATTGATGTCGGAAATTACAGTAAATCCTAATTTTTCAGTCCAAAACTTTTTTGACTGTTCCTGGTCTTCTACATACAACATGACTTGCCCTAATTGTTCAATCATTTTTCGAACTCCTTTTTATACAGCGTACTTTACTTTACCCAAGTATAACAAATAAAAAAACGGCAGGAATAGAAAACACCTGCCGTTACAATCATTTTATTTCTTTTCAGGAACTGGTCCCGTATAATCTTCACGTTTCGTCACATCAACGCGTTTAATAAATAAAGCTAACACTAATGCTACCACTGTAATCCCTGCTGCTACGAAGAAACTGTACGTAATTCCGTCCAGCATGGCCTGTTGCATTACTTGTGCTTGGGCTTGGGCGATTTGCTCAGCAGTCGGTTGTACTGCAGATGAAGCATTCGCTTGCATATCTGCTGCAATTTCTGCTGCACGTGTTTTTGTATGCGAGTTGAAAACTGTTACTAAAACAGCTGTACCAATTGCACCTGCTACTTGCTGAGCAGTATTGTTCATCGCTGTACCGTGCGGATTTAAACGGTTCGGCAAAGCATTTAAACCGTTTGTCATAATCGGCATCATAACCATGGAAATACCAAACATACGAATTGTATAAACTGAAATAATAAATAAGTAAGATGAATCAGCTTCAAGATAACCTAATCCAACAGTTGCTAATGTTGTAATCGTTAAGCCGATAACAGCCAAAATACGTGGCCCAAACCGGTCGAATAATTTCCCTGTAATTGGCGACATAATCCCCATTACAATTGCACCTGGCAACATCATTAATCCTGCTTCAAACGGTTCGATTCCGCGAACATTCTGCACATAAGCAGGTGTTAAAATCATCCCTGAGAACATCGCTACTGATAATACCATTGATACGACAGAAGCTAATGCGTATGAAGGGTATGTGTAAATACGTAAATCTAGCAACGGCTGCTCTAAACGGAATTGGCGAATGATAAACCATGCTAAACCAATTGCCCCTACAGTAATTGTTCCCCAAACTTCTACTGCTGACCAGCCAGCTGAACTAGCTGTACTGAAGCCGTATAATAATCCGCCAAAACCGATTGTAGACAATCCAATTGAAAGTATATCGATTTTAGCATCTCGGTTTGGAAGGACATCTTCCAGTTTCCAAACTGCCAGTAAAAGTGATAAAACGGCAATTGGAAGAATCATTTTGAAAAGAACGCTCCAGTCGTAATGTTCCACAATATACCCAGATAGTGTTGGTCCAATTGCTGGTGCCAGTACCATAACTAACCCGAACATCCCCATTGCCTGCCCGCGTTTTTCAACAGGGAAGCTAATAAGCATTACGTTCATTAAAACCGGTGCCATTGTTGCTGCACCAGCAGCCTGAATCATACGACCTGCCAATAAAAAACTGAAGCTAGGTGCAAATGAGGCCAATGCCGTACCAATAACGAAAATCGTCATTGATATAATGAATAAAGGTCGTGTTCTGAATTTTGTAATTAAGTACGCCGAAGCAGGAACCAATACCCCACTTACAAGCATATAGCCTGTCGCTAACCATTGTACTGTCGAATAATCTTTAATATCAAAAGCAGTCATAATAGACGGTAAAGCTACGTTTAATAATGTGTTATTTAAAAATGCTACAAACGCCCCGACAAATAATACGGCTATCATTAAATACGGGGGTTTTTTAAATGTTTTTACATCATGTGTCTGTTCCATAATTTTATTTCCCTTCCTCAATCTTTTAATCTTCCTATTTCTGTACTCGAACTATTTTATACTCAGAGTCCATTTAATTCAACAATTTTATACTCGCAGTCTAAAAACATTGCGAATACGCGCTTTAAACAGTAGAATGAGAGTACAATTTAGAGTATACAGTACAAAAAAAACTCACTTTTATTACGTTATATGCACAGCAAATCGTTTTAATTGTTATGGAGGAAGTTCATGAATCAACGAAAAAGACAGGTACTTGATAGTGCATTGCAGCTTTTTATCGAAAAGGGCTTTCATGAAACATCAATACAGGACATTTTAGACAAAGCGCTTATTTCAAAAGGGACATTTTATAATTATTTCTCATCTAAAGTGGAATGTTTTATATCGATTATGGAACAGACCCGATACGAAGCAAGCTTATTACGCCACGAAATGCTGCTAAATCAAGATATTACCGATGAAAACTTATTATTGGAACAAATTCTCGTTCTTATGCAAATTAATAAAAAGCAAAACTTAGTATCCGTGTTCGAAAATATCTTTCAATCAAATGACAAGGAGCTCCGTCAATTATTGGAACGCTATCGCCAATTGGAAATCGAGTGGGTATCCAATCGTTTTACAGATATTTTTGGCGAGGAAGTCCGCCCTTATTCTCTTGAGCTTGCCATTTTATATTTTGCGATGGTTCACCATTTAACCTATTCCCACCGTCTCTTCTACAGTGAAATGATCGACCAAAAGAAAATTTTGCGAATTGCATTACGGAACGTTAAAGCAATTTATCCAATTATGTTGGAAAATGGTGAAATCCTCATTACACAGGATGCCCTTCAACTTGTCGAAGAGAAAAAAATTTACCAGTCGATTACAAAGAACGATTTAATCGAAAAGGTCCAAGGGTTCCTTGACCAGTTAAAACTGGATACTGACAATGAGGTAGGGGCTCAATTCACTGAAAGTATTCTGGATGAACTGCAGCGTAATGAGTTACGTCTTGCTGTTATCGAAACTTTGCTTAAACCTTTCCGTGAAGCTTTTGCAAACACACCGCATGCCGGGGAAAATGTCGAACTTGCAAATTTATTATGGTACTTTATCAAAAACGGGGACAAGAAGTAACTTACATCTGATTCTTTCAACAATAAAAGTCGTATTGAACGTTATCTGTTCAATACGACTTTTTATTAGTTATTGCTCGTCGAGATGTGTACTTTCAATTGCTTGCCCTTAATCGGCGTTGTTTTCATCGCTTTTAACACAAGATTGCCTTTACCATTTAAAATTTCTACGAATGTAGAGGTATCCAGAATCGTAATAATGCCGATATCTGCAGCGGTCATCCCCGGAATTTTTGCAATCGTTCCGACAAAATCAACAGCACGCAGCTTTTTCTTCTTACCGCCATTAAAATAGAGCTTCGTAATATTTGCATCGACTTTGGCATTCTTTTGTTTTTTCTTTTGTGGTCGGCTTTGCATTTTTTTGTCAAATGCCTCCGCCTTTGCCTCTACTTCTTCATGTGTCGGCAAGTCCATCTTCGGAATCGAAAATCCGATCAGGTCTTCAATCCCTGCCAGGAAGTCATGTTCAAACGGGGTAACAAATGTAACAGCCTTCCCTTCCTTGCCGGCACGTCCTGTTCGGCCCGTACGATGTACATATGCTTCCTTTTCCATCGGCAAATCATAGTTAATTACCAACGAAATGTTCTCGATATCAATACCGCGCGCCGCAACATCTGTTGCCACTAAATAGCGGAAGTCACCGCGCTTATAGTCATTCATGACAAGTAGACGAGTTGACTGGTCCATACCCCCGTGCAGCTTATCGACGCTGTATTCACGGTCATATAAATAATCGTGCAATGCATCGACACGATCTTTCGTACGGCAGAAAATAATACACGTATCCGGATTTTCCACAACCGCAATTTTTTCGACAGCAGCTGTTTTTTCATCGTCCTGTACTTCAATAACCGCATGCTCAATTTTTGGCGCAGCCTCTTCCGAACGTACTTCGATATCAACCGGGTCTTTTAAATAATTGGATGCCAGCTTTTTTATCGTATCCGGTACTGTCGCTGAAAACAGCATTGTTACTTCACGATGTTCCACATGAGCCAATATCGCTTCAACTTGCTCGATGAAGCCCATGTTTAGCATCTCATCTGCTTCATCAAGGACAACATAGCGAATTTTATCAAGCTTCAATGTTCCCTTTTCGATATGATCCAGTACGCGTCCCGGAGTACCAACTGCAATATGTGTTTTTTGCTTCAATTCGTCCTGCTGATAACGGAACGGCTGCTTTCCGTATAATGCGGTAGCTTTAATACGTTTGTAACGTCCAATATTGGTAAACTCTTCTTTTACTTGGACAGCCAATTCACGTGTCGGTGTTAGTACTAGTGCTTGTGGCTTGTTTTCAATCCAATCAATATTTTCGCAAATCGGGATTGCAAATGCAGCAGTTTTTCCGCTTCCTGTTTGTGCTTTAACAATTAGATCTTGTTCCTTTAATGCATGGGGCAGCACTTTTTGCTGAACTTCAGTCGGTGTGCTGTAATCCAAATCTTTAAGCGCACCCTGTAATTCTGGTGATAATGGATAGTCGTTAAAATTAGTTGTCATATTTATTCCTCATTTTCTTCTATTAATGAATGATTCCCGGATCAACAATAGCGATAAATTTTCTCGTTGCTTTTGAAAGTGAAACATTTTTTAAATGGACAATCCCTAAATTACGCTTAGGAATTGGTTGTTGGAGTTCAATTTCATATAAAAGCCCTTTATCCAAGTAATCTGTCGCAAATTCCTTTGTTACACTTGCGACACCTAAATTAATTTTTGCAAATTCCAATACTAAATCATGTGAGCCTAACTCGAATTCAGGTGAAATTGTATAGCCCTGTTCTTTTAAATAGTTTTCCACATAATTACGAGAGTTTGCCTTTTTCTCCAAAAAAATTAACGGCAGCTTCATGAGCATATCTAGGCGAATTGGCTTCTTTGATAAATTTTTATATTTTTGTCCGCACACAAATATATCATGAATTTCCTTACAAGGGATAACTTGAAGCTGTGGATCTTGAATCGGCAAGTTGCATATGCCCAAATCCGCTTCACCAGATTTAATAAAAGCTAATATTTCATTCGTTGTACCGTTTAAAACCTTTAGTTTAATGCCAGGATATTTAATATGGAATGCCTCTAAATAAGGCAGTAAAAAGTATCTTGAAATCGTATCCCCAACTCCGATACGTAAAACGCCTGTACGCAGATTTTTAAATTCTGCGATTTTCTCTTCACCCGCGTCTAAAATACCAAGAGCGGAATTGACATATTCGTGTAACAATTCGCCTTCTTCAGTTAAGGTTACCCCTTTTGGCGTTCGGTTAAATAAAATTGTATCAAGTTCTTTCTCAAGTTTTGAAATAGACTGGCTAACGGCCGGCTGTGTCATATATAAAGCCGTTGCTGCCTTTGAAAAACTTTTACTTCGACTTACTTCATTGAAAATACGATATGCTTCCAATTTTATTATCATATAACCCTCACTTATATCTGATATTAGAAATATTAATTTTACTTATATCACATGAACAGGTTATAGTAAACATTGTGAGATTACTTATGTTTTGCTTAACAGTAAGCAAAAGCAATTAAAATATAACTTACAGCTATTGAAGGAGAGATTATTTTGGAACGTGTAGTAGGAACGGTTGTACGAGGTCTTCGTGGCCCAATTATTAATGAAGGGGACGATATTGTTCAAATCGTTGTTGATACAGCGTTAAATGCTGCAAAGACAGAAGGCTATGAAATTGAGGATCGTGATATTGTGACAGTGACAGAATCTGTTGTTGCACGTGCACAAGGTAACTACGCTAAAATTTCAGATATCGCATCTGATGTAAAAGCAAAATTCGGTGATGACACTGTAGGTGTGATTTTCCCGATTCTTTCGCGTAACCGCTTCTCTAACATTTTAAAAGGAATTGCAGCAGGTACAAAGAAAATCGTCCTTATGCTAAGCTACCCATCTGATGAAGTGGGCAACCATTTAGTATCATTGGATGAACTAGATGAAAAAGGTATCAACCCATGGACTGATGTGCTGACAGAAGCTGAATTCCGTGGCCATTTCGGTTATAACAAACATACATTTACAGGTGTAGACTACATCGAATATTATAAAGAATTAATCGTCGAACAAGGTGCTGAAGTTGAAGTCATCTTCTCGAACAATGCAAAAACAATTTTAGATTATACGAAAAGCATTTTAACTTGCGATATTCACTCTCGCTTCCGTACAAAACGTATTTTAAAAGCTGCTGGAGCAGAAAAAGTTTATGGTCTTGATAACATTTTAGCTGAATCTGTAAACGGATCTGGTTCTAACTCTAATTACGGGTTACTTGGATCAAACAAATCGACAGAAGATAGTGTGAAATTATTCCCGGACAAATGCCAACCAATCGTTGATGACATCCAGGCGAAAATTTTAGCGGCTACAGGGAAACTTGTAGAAGTAATGATCTACGGTGACGGTGCATTTAAAGATCCAGTTGGCCAAATTTGGGAACTTGCAGACCCTGTTGTATCACCTGCTTACACGCCAGGTCTTGACGGTACTCCGAACGAAATCAAGTTGAAGTATTTAGCGGACAATGATTTCTCTAACTTGCATGGTGAAGAATTAAAATCAGCAATCAAAGAATATATTAACAACAAGGAAGAAGATTTAACTGGTAATATGGCGGCTCAAGGTACAACACCTCGTAAGCTGACAGATTTAATCGGTTCATTATCTGACTTAACTTCAGGTTCAGGCGATAAAGGAACACCAATGATCTACATCCAAGGGTATTTCGATAACTATACAAAATAAAAAACATAAAGACTCATTTCCGTCAGTGGAATTTGAGTCTTTTATTTCGTATTTAAATTGATAAAAAAAAACGGTGCAAATTTTAAATTTCAAAATTTGCACCGTTATTTTATTTAAGCTTACTTTTCAATACCTTCTGTCCATTTGTTTACAACATCCTGGTTTTCTTCAACCCATTGTTGTGCTGCTTCTGCAGGTTTTGTTCCTGAGTAAATGTTCAGCATAACTTCTTCGATATCTTCTGTTGTCCATTCAAAGGCATCTAAAATCTTGAAAGCGTCAGGTGACTCTTTTTCTAAGTTTTGACGCACAAATGTGTGAATGCTTTCTTCTCCGCCGAATACGCCTTCAGGATCTTCCAAATATTTTAAATCATAATTGGCAAATTTCCAGTGTGGGCTCCAGCCTGTCACAACGATATCTTCCTCATTTTTAATCGCTTGTTCTAAAGCAACTGTCATCGCACCCGATGATGATGGTTGTAATGACCATGATTCCAGGTTTGGATATGTTTCAAGTGCTCTTTCAGCAGCTGCAACTACACCTGCACCCGCTTCAATACCTGTAATTGTTGAGGCCGCTTCTGTCGATAAATCAGCAATTGATGTTGCTTCCATATAACTTGGTACAACTAATCCAATTTTCGCACCTTGTAAGTTTGGTCCTAAATCTTCTACATCTGCCCCGTATTTTTCATACTGTGAAGCATGTGTAGCAGGTAACCAGCCAGATACCATTGCATCTGCTTCACCTTTAGAAACTGCTTCCCACATGATGGCATTATCCAATGGTGTAATGTCAACTTTATAGCCGACACTTTCCAGTACTTCTGCCACTACATAAGTAGAGGCAACTTCTGAATCCCATTCTACATAGGCTAATTCGATTGAACCTAGATCTTCTTTAGATGACGTTTCTTTTTTCTCTGTTGTGTCATCTCCACACGCAGCTAATAATAGCGCCGCACTCATTGCTGTTGCTGCAGGCATCCATTTTAATTTTTTCATTTTATTTTCCCCCATTTGATTTTTGTTTATTTAAACTTTGTGTTAAACGGTCTACGATAATAGCGAAGATTACAAGACTGATCCCCGCAACAAATCCATTACCGATTTGTGCTCTTTGTAGAGCCGATAATACTTCTCGACCTAAACCAGGTGCACCGATCATCGATGCAATAACGACCATCGATAATGATAAAAGTACCGTTTGGTTAATACCGGCCATAATTGTAGATTTTGAAAGTGGCAATTCTACTTTTACTAATTTTTGAGTGAAAGTACTACCATAAGAGTCCGCCGCTTCGATTAAATGAGTCGGAACTTGACGGATACCGAGATTTGTAAAACGTACAGTTGGTGGTAATGCGAAGATAACTGAAGCAAATACACCTGGTACGACACCAATCCCGAAAAATGCAACGGCTGGGATTAAATATACGAACCCTGGCATTGTTTGCATAAAGTCTAAAATTGGTTTTAAAATTTCTTCTACTACTTTTGATTTCGACATTAGAATTCCAAGTGGTATACCGATTACAATCGCGATTAAACTAGAGAACAGCACGAGTGTAAATGTATTCATAAGCTGATCCCATAAGCCTTGGTTTAAGATGAACAGTAAACCAATGATTGAAAAGAGGGCTAAACCGAATTTTTTGCCTGTTGCGAAAAACGCTAGTACAGCAATGATTAAAATAAATACATACGGTGGAATCGCTGTTAATGTGGATGTTACAAAATCCATTAAATCTTCACCGTTGTTCTGAATGAAACGGAATTGAGCAGAAAACGTATCAGTAACAAAATCCATCAGTTTCTCAACATTTTCTGCAATCGGTAATGGTGTTGCCAAATTTAAAAGTTTACTCATTGTCTACACCCCCGTTTTTTTCAGAGGCTAACGACTCTAAAACAACTCCACGGATTAAGACTCCGCGCAGTTTTCCCTCTTCGACTACTGCTAATGGTGTCGGAGAATCGGAAATAACCGATAAAACATCCTGAATAATTGTAGATGGCTCCACTATCGGCATATCGTTACGTAAAATTGATTGCAGTGATTTTTCACCGGATTGCGCAAGCTCCAGAGCATCATTTGCAGTAATATAACCTAAATATTTTCGGGCTTTATCTACTGCGAGCAGGACACTAACTTTATCTTCTCTCATACGCTGCAACGCAACTTTTGGCCCTTCATGATCAATTTGAATGGTCATCGGACGAATCATCGCATTTTCTGCCGTCAATACTTTCGAACGGTCTACATCTTCCAGGAATGAACGGACATATTCATTTGCAGGGTTTGTCAAAATTTCTTCCCCTGTTCCTACTTGCATGATCTTTCCATCCTTCATAATGGCAATACGATCCCCAATACGAAGTGCTTCATTTAAATCATGTGTAATAAAGACAATGGTTTTTTGTAAATTAGCTTGTAACTCCAATAGCTCATCTTGCATCTCTTTACGAATGAGCGGATCAAGAGCAGAAAAAGCTTCATCCATTAATATGATTTCTGTATCATTTGCCAACGCCCGTGCAAGTCCTACACGCTGCTGCATACCACCTGATAATTGATCTGGATACTGGTCTTTATAGGAGAGCAACCCTGCATTCTGTAAAGCCTTTTCTGCTTTTAATCGTCTTTCCTCTTTTGGAACGCCTCTGACTTCCAGGCCATACTCTGCATTTTGTAAAATGGTACGTTGCGGGAATAATGCGAAGTTTTGAAACACCATGCTCATTTTTTCCCTGCGAACTAGCTGCAGGCTCTTTTTATTGAGCTTTGTAATATTTTGATCATCTATATAAATATCACCACTCGTTGGTTGAATGAGACGATTGAGTAAACGGATTAATGTAGACTTCCCACTTCCTGAGAGCCCCATGATTACGAAAATCTCACCCTCTTCAATTGTCAAACTAGCTTCATATACACCTACAGTAGCATTTGTCTCTTTTAATATCTGTTCTTTGGATTTTTCTTGCTTCACGAGCTTTAATGCCTGTGATGTATTTTTTCCAAATACTTTAGTGACTCGGTCAATTTTAATTTTCCCCATAATCCACTTCCTAATATAATTAATTTCATGCTAGTAACAACTTTATATTTATCTCAGGTTGTTAAAAGCAACAACTTTTATATTAATATACGTTGTTACTATTGTCAAATAAGAATTGATTTTTTTGCTCCTCTATCTAGAAATAAAGTCCCTTAAACAGAAAAAACTACTCCCGAAATACAATGAGGGAGTAGTTTGTTTTTGTTATAAATTTGACGACCTTTATCTATTCTGATCGAAAGTTGTTACTTTCTAACTGTAAAAAGTGTTTTACATTCGAATAACATTCTTCTTTACCAATAAAAAATAATGTATCTCCGGCAGAGAGTGTTGCGTATGGACCAGGCGAAACAATTAGCTCATGATCTTTTTTGATGCCAATTATTGTAGCACCCGTTTCCTGCCAGAAATTGATTTCGCCAACATTTTTCGATAGGAATGGGCAATTTTCAGTAATATCGATTTGAAAAGGTACAAACGGGTTTATCGATTGATAGCGGCTAGTCCGATTGACCATTTCTCCTAATGTATCCTGGAAATGATGCAACTCATCAATTTGGCGTTCAATACTGTCGGTTAATTGTTTTTGTAAATCTCTTATTGATTTAACGCCAGTTAACCGTTGAATGTATTTAGCAGCATTTTCATAGGAAACGATGACAACACCGCTCCCCTTTGTCGCTTCTACTATATTTAGATCCTGTAGAACGGCAATCGCTCGTCTCGCGGTTTCTGATGAAACACTGTATTGAGATGCCAGCGATGAACGGGCATAAATCTTTTCCCCGACAACATATTTTTTTTCAACAATTTTAGCGGCAATATCTTCTGCTATTACTTGATATTTGGGCTGCTTAATTTGGATTTTCTTCTCCATTATTTGCACTCCTTTGTGCTGTGTTCAGTATGCATAAGCAAAATTCCTATATTTATACTATATCGAAATTATATACCTTTTTATAAAAACAACAAATAGTTCGCTGATTTTAAACAGTTTCATTTCAATAAATTGAATTAAAATATAGGTATTTTTTTCTGTTAAATACTAACAATAACATTATTAACTTTTTTATTCGAGTTATTTCTCATTTTTTCGACAAAACTAACACTTTAGCACTTTAACTCAATAAACTTGTTTATTATCCAGAAAAATGATGATAAAATTTTGACTATTGTAAATTAGAAATAGGTGTGAAAATGGAAAAATTATTTAGAAAAAAACCAATCAATGACCTTTTACTTAAAAGCGGAAACATGCAGTTACCTAAAACAATGGGTCCTTTTGATTTGATTATGTTAGGTGTCGGTGCCATTGTCGGTACAGGCATATTCATTTTACCGGGCACGGTCTCTGCGCTCCATGCAGGCCCCGGAATTGTATTCTCCTTTACGATTGCTGCAGTCGTATGTGCATTAGCCGCACTATGTTATTCTGAATTTTCTTCTACTGTACCCGTTGCAGGTAGTGCCTATTCATATAGCTATATCGTTTTTGGAGAAATCATAGCATGGCTTGTCGGCTGGGCATTATTATTGGAATACGGTCTCGCAACTGCTGCCGTGGCAACAGGCTGGTCAGGTTATTTTGTTTCGCTGCTGGAAGGATTGAGTATCCATTTGCCGGTCGCTTTGACAGGGGCATTTAGTCCTGAAAACGGTACTTATATTAACTTACCTGCGATATGTATTATCTTTGCGATAGGTGCTTTACTGTCATTAGGAATGAAAGAATCGACACGTTTTAATGCATTATTGGTCGCAATTAAACTTGGTGTTATTTTATTGTTTATTGTAGTAGGTGTCTTTTATGTGAAGCCTGATAACTGGACACCTTTCCTGCCATTTGGAATGAGCGGTGTTTTCACAGGTGCCGCGCTCGTATTTTTTGCTTACTTAGGGTTTGATGCCGTATCTTCTGCTGCCTCGGAAGTAAAAAATCCACAGCGGAATATGCCAATCGGAATTATCGGTTCCTTGCTTGTCTGTACTGTCTTGTATGTAGTAGTTTCACTTGTACTGACAGGGATTGTTCCATATACAGACCTGAATGTAACCGATCCTGTATCTTACGCGATGCAAGTAATCGATCAGGAATGGGCAGCTGGAATTATATCGCTCGGGGCTGTCATTGGCATGATGACCGTTATATTAGTGATGATGTACGGCGGGACACGATTGTTAATGGCGTTTGCCCGTGATGGCTTAATGCCAAAAATGCTTGCACAATTAAGTGAAAAGCGTAAAATGCCTGCTAAAAATACGTGGCTATTTACAGTAATTATTTCATTTTTTGCAGGGTTTGTTCCATTGGATTTGTTGGCGGAACTTGTTAATATGGGGACACTGGTCGCGTTTATTTTTGTTTCTGCCGGCATTTTATCTTTACGTAAAAATAAAGAATTGCCACAAGATCGATTCAAAGTACCTTTTTATCCCGTTTTACCAATATTATCATTTATTTTATGTATTTTACTGATTACACAACTTTCCTTGCACACATGGATCGCTTGCGGTATTTGGTTTATTATCGGTATAATCGTTTATTTTGCGTATGGAAAAAAACATTCTACGATGAATTCTTAATCTAAATAGTTGAACAGAGTTGGTACTATAACCGCTCTATATAAAAAGTGCAGCAAATTAGTTCCGATAATTTGCTGCGCTTTTACTTTCTGAAAAATTCCCTGTCTTTGAAAAAAGCGATATGCAAATTTTCTGACCTTATCAAATTATTTGTTTTTGAACCTTTTACAGATGCCAACGAATTGCTAATATGAAAGATAATTTCAAGCAAGGGAGCGTCATTTACTATGGAATCATCACGACCACTCACTACTTCATCAGAAAAAACAAAAGATTTAATTATTACGAGCCTTCTCATTTCACTCGTGTTCGTAGCCACATTTTTTATTAATATCCGTTTGCCGATTGCTGCAAATGGGGGTCTCGTTCATTTAGGTTCTGCCATGCTTTTTATTATCTCAATTTTATTTGGTCCGAAGAAGGGCGCAATGGCCGGAGCATTCGGTATGGCACTGTTTGATATTTTATCCGGCTGGACATTATGGGCACCATTTACATTCATTACTCGTGGTCTTCAGGGCTATATTGTTGGTAAAATTGCGACGATGCATGGAAAAAATGGCGGAAGTTTTATTTATAACTTTGCGGCTATCGTTATCTCGGTTCCCTTTATGCTTGGCGGTTATTATATTTGTGAACGTGTTCTCTACGGAAACTGGGTCATTCCACTTGCATCAATTCCAGGAAATCTCGTTCAAAATGCAGTGGGTCTTATCATTGCAATACCTGTATGTATCGCTTTGAAAAAACTGCCTCTTTTTAAATAAAATGAAACTTTAATTAGTGGGGGGGTTCCTCATCCCCTATAGAGACGGGACCCCGTTAATGAGGATAAAAAAATTGGTTAGCGGCCAATTTCGCTAACCAATCCTATTTTTATTTTACTAATTTGCTAATTGCTTTAAATGCATCGCCTTTTGCTACTTGCTGCATTTCGAATAATGCCATTTCCACACTAGTTACGCGTGCACCAAGCTGCAACATTTTCTGGATGCCTATCTCTCGATTACTCGCTGTGCGTGAAGACACACAGTCTGCCAGCACTTCGACTTCATAACCGTTTTCCAGTAATTGAGCTGCTGTTTGATACACACAAATATGGGCTTCAATTCCGGCCAATAAAATCTTCTTGCGTCCTGTTTGCTGTAATGCTTGTACAAATTCCTCAGTATCATAAGCACTGAATGTAATTTTTTCAATCGGTTTTTCATCTGTTAAATGCTCCGCAACTCGCTCATCTGTCGGACCAAGCCCTTTTGGATATTGCTCAAGCCATAAAATAGGTAATTCCAATAACTTTGCCCCTTGTACCATTGTGGCGATATTACCTACAACTAGTGCACTTTCCTCAACAACTTGCGCCAATTTCCCCTGAATATCAATCAGTACTAATACTGCTTCTTCTTTTTTTAACATGAATATACCTCCCCTAAGTTGCATTCTTCTCTATTATACTGAACTTTTCCACTAAATGAATAGTAGATCCTCCATTGAAACGAAATGGATGACAATGTATAGTGAAAAGAGAAATGGAGGATTTATATGTTGCGTCTTAGTTGGCTCATAAGTATGGGCATTAGTTTATTTGGAGTATTAATTATTCAGCACTTTTTTACGGTAAAACCGGACGATGTTGCAAATGGAGGAAATCTTGGCGCACTAGGTTTAGCACTAGTTGCACCATTTATTATACTTAGTTTATTTATTACGTTTCGCTTCTTTACTGAAAGTGCAAGAAACGCAAAAGATCAATTTATGCGTATGATTTATTTAGTATTTGGAGTGGCGCTGTTAGTGGCGTTCATCTATTATGCGATTGATTTTTCAAATAGTGTGTATGCATCCCTCGGTGGTGATACGAAGACACCCGGTTCCACAATTTATCGTTTCCCCCTATTAAATGAGTACACGAATCACGTTTTTCTTAATTTTTATACATTTGGAATTGTCCATACTTTAAGTGCTTTAGTCGGTGCTGCTACAGGAATGGTCAAGCCTGCCAAACAGTCTCCGCAATAATAAAAACCCGAATGGTTTGAACCATTCGGGTTTTGTTATTGTTAATTAGCGTACTTCTGCACCAGCTGCTGCTAATGCTTTTAATACTTTATTGTGCGCTGTGACCACTTCTTCGTCTGTTAATGTGCGCTCTGGGTCGAAATATGTTAATGAGAATGCTACTGATTTTTTACCAGCCGTCATTTTCTCCCCTGCATAAACATCAAATACTTTTACTTCTTTCAATAAAGAAGTTCCTGCACCTTTAATAATGCTTACAATTTCACCAGCTGGAGCTGCTACATCCAATTCTAATGCGATATCACGACTCATTGCCGGGAAGCGAGGAATCATTGAATAAACAAGCTCTTCTTGTGTTGCACTTAAAATGGCATTCAAGTTCAATTCAGCTACATAAGTTTCTTTTACATCAAATGCTTTTTGTTCTTGCGGATGAAGCTGGGCAATGACACCCACTTTTTCGCCATCTAATAATACATCGGCTGTTCGACCTGGATGTAAACCGTCTACTTGCGCTTTTACATAGCTTACTCGAGCTGTTAAGCCTAATTTAGCAAATACCGCTTCAACAATACCTTTTGCAACGAAGAAATCAACATTTTTCTTTTCGCCCTGCCATGTATTATCTATCCATTTACCTGTTAACACAAGCGCTAAGTGCTCTTCTTCAAATGGAAGTTCTTCAGCAGTTTGTCCAAGGAATACTGAACCAATTTCATATAATGCTACTGTTTCCGCTTGACGGGCTACGTTATAGCTTGCTGCCTCTACTAAGTGAGGAATTAAGCTTTGGCGTAATGTTGAGCGTTCTTCAGACATAGGCATTAATAATTTTGTTGTATCTTCAGCTTTTAATGCAAACTTTTGAGCGTGCGCTGCTGAAGTTAATGAGTAAGTTACCGCTTGATAAAGACCGGCACCTTCCATTACATTGCGTACGATACGGCGTCCTGCCTGATAAGGCGTTAACCGGCCAACTTGATCACTCGCCGGTAAGCTTACAGGAATCTCATCATAGCCATACATACGTGCAATTTCTTCAACGATATCTTCCGGAATTTTAATATCCTGTCGTCGCGTTGGAGCATCAATGATCAATAAGCCATTTGCTGCTTCCACATCAAATTTTAAACGCTCTAAAATAGACAGCATATCCTCTAACGAAATCTTCATACCTAAACGGCCGTTAATAAAGTCAGGTGATACAACAACACGAGCTGGCGTTTTATCAAGCTCATCTACTAGCACTGTACCTTCCAATACTTCTCCTCCTGCTAATTCAGCAAGTAATTGTGCTGCACGTTCTGCTGCAGGAAGGACACGATTCGGATCAACACCTTTTTCAAAACGCGCTGAAGAATCTGAACGTAAGCCGATCTCTTTTGAAGTACGGCGCACAGAAGCCGGATTGAAGTATGCAGATTCGATTACTACTGTCGTTGTAGTATTTGATACTTCTGATTTAGCACCGCCCATAACACCTGCAACCGCTTCAGCTTCTTGACCATTTGTAATGACAAGATTGTGGCTAGCCAATTTACGCTCCTGATCATCAAGCGTTGTCATTACTTCACCATCACGTGCCATACGCGTTACGATTTCACCAGTTGCCAATTTATCGTAGTCAAATGCATGTAATGGTTGACCGTATTCCATTAATACGTAGTTTGTAATATCAACTACGTTATTATGTGGTCGTACTCCTGCAGACATAAGCGCATGCTGCAGCCATAATGGCGATTCTTTTACTTCAATGTTTTTTACAACTTTTGCTGCGTACATCGGATTTGCTTCTTTATCTTCTACCGTTAACTTTAAAACGTCTTCCGCTTTTTCAGCTGAAGCTGTATAAACGATTTCCGGTAATTTTACATCTTGGGATAAAATCGCAGCTACTTCATAAGCAACACCAAGCATGCTCATTGCATCCGAACGGTTCGGCGTTAAACCAAGCTCAAGTACTGTATCACGTAAGCCTAAAACTTCTAATGCATCTGCACCTGGAGTTGAATCGGCAGGTAATACATAAATCCCATCTGCATAAGCTTTTGGCACAAGACGGCCTTCAATGCCCAACTCCTGAAGTGAACAAATCATTCCGTTTGATTCTTGCCCGCGTAACTTCGCTTTTTTAATTTTAATGCCGCCTGGCAATTTTGCCCCTGGACGCGCTACGATGACTTTTTGACCAGCATCAACGTTTGGAGCCCCACACACGATTTGTTGAAGCTCTTCTTCCCCAACATCAACTTGACACACATTTAATTTATCTGCTTCCGGATGTTTTTCTTTTGATACAACATGACCTACAACAACATTTGACATGCCTAGTGAACGGTCAATTACTGCATCAACTTCAATACCCGCACGCGTAATTTTTTCTGCTAATTCATTTGCTTCTATAGAAGAAATGTCTACATATTGACTTAACCATTTTAATGAAACTAACATTTATATTGTCCTCCTTCTTACACTTCTGCCTGGTGGAATTGTGATAAGAAGCGTGTGTCATTTGTATAGAAATGACGAATATCATCCACACCGTATTTTAACATTGCGATACGTTCTGCACCGATACCGAAAGCGAAACCTGAAAGCTTAGTTGAATCGTAGCCAGCCATTTCAAGTACGTTCGGGTGTACCATACCAGCACCTAAAATTTCAATCCAGCCAGTTTGCTTACATACATTACAGCCTTTACCTGAACATTTATGACAAGATACGTCAACTTCTACAGAAGGCTCTGTGAATGGGAAGAATGATGGTCGCAGGCGGATTTCGCGTTCTGCTCCAAACATTTTCTTGGCCAATGCATCAAGAGTTCCTTTTAGGTCAGACATGCGGATATTTTCCCCGATTACAAGGCCTTCAATTTGCATGAATTGATGAGAGTGTGTCGCATCATCTGTGTCACGACGGAATACTTTACCTGGGCAAATTACTCGAATTGGTTCGCCTTTTTTAGCTTCCATTGTACGGGCCTGAACTGGTGAAGTATGTGTACGTAATAATGTTTCTTCTGAAATATAGAATGAATCTTGCATATCACGAGCCGGGTGACCTTTAGGCAAGTTCATTGCTTCAAAGTTATAGTAGTCTTTTTCTACTTCTGGTCCTTCTACAATTTCGTAGCCCATTCCTAAAAATAGGTCTTCGATTTCTTCGATTACACGTGTTAACAGGTGACGGTTTCCTGCACGTACTTTTGCACCTGGTAACGTCACATCGATTGACTCGTTTTCAAGCTGCGCTAAAATTGCAGCTTCTTCTAAAACAGCAACCTTTTTCTCAAGTTCAGCTGTTACATTTTCACGTACAGTGTTAACTAGGGCACCCATTTTCGGACGTTCTTCTGCAGAAAGTTTCCCCATTCCTTTTAATAAATCCGTAATCGGTCCTTTTTTACCTAAGTACGCAACACGAACGTCATTTAATGCTTTTAAGTCAGCTGCATCGGCAATTTTAGCTAATGCTTCTTGTTCCAATTGCTTTAATTGTTGTTCCATTTACAAAGTCCTCCTTAATAAAATCCAGTGTCATAGTGCCTGGTCTGAACCTGTTGCTTTAACAAATTTACATATACGCACTATAATAATCACCATTTTTGAAAATAAAAAATCCTCGCCCCCTAAGAAAGGGACGAGGACGAGTTTCGCGGTACCACCCTAGTTATTGCAAAAAGCAATCACTTCATTGGAGCTAACGACTATGTCTAGCCGGCAATCCTTTCACCACAAGTGGATCCCGGATGCTGCTCGCGGGGTGAACTTCACTATACAATTTGTTAGCAAGCTTTCAGTCATTGGCTTGCATTCCCTAAAACAAATGGTGTATACCTACTCTTCCCGGTCAACGCATTTCGTAATATATTCTCCAACTAGTTTAATGTATTTTCGTACATTTATCAACTAGCTGGAGCGTTTTTCATCATTACATATCCCAAAGAAGGATTAATAAAGAACCTAAAACAGTCAATACTACTAAACCGATTCCGTATACGATGTTCGAGTAGATAGCCCACTTGTCATTTGTTTCACCAGCGTGCATGAAGACAATAAACTGTAAACCTGCTTGAATGAATGCTGTCACTAAAAGGATAACCATTCCAGTTGTGAATGACATATCTGTGAAGTAAACAAGCATTGCAATCACTGTTAAAATCAGTGAAAATACGAAGCCCATAATTTGGCCCATTGGGAAGAACTTAGCCATAGATTACATCATTCCTTTCAAGTAAATGAAACTGAAGATGAAGATCCAAACAACATCCAGGAAGTGCCAGTATAGTGAGAATACAAATGTTTTCCCTGCTGTTACTGAGTTAAGTCCGCGTTTGGCAATTTGGATCATAATGAAGATTCCCCAGAATAAACCAAACGTTACGTGAAGACCGTGTGTTCCTAACGTTGTTAATAAAGCAGATGTGAAGGCACTAGTCGTAATACCTGCACCAACATGTACATAGTGTACAAATTCGTAAATTTCTACAGAAATGAACGCTGCACCAAGTAATAACGTAATACCCATAAATGACAATGTCGCTTTTTTACTGCCAAGACGCATAGCATGAATAGCTAAACCGATTGTAAAACTTGATGTTAAAAGAATAAATGTTTCTGCCAATACTGGACCGATTTCGAAAATCTCAGCAGCAGTTGGACCGTCACCTGTACGACCCGAAAGGACAAAGTATGATGCGAATAATGTACCGAATAACATAATTTCCGCACCTAGGAAAGTCCAGAACCCGAAGATTTTCAGGTTATTTTCCTCTGTTGAATATTCCAATGGAACATTGTTATTAACTTTACCCATTATTTCGCACCTCCTTCTTTTTCATATTTTTTTTCGATTAATTCTACTTCTTCTTTATGGATATGGTAGCCATGGTCGTCTTCTAGAGAACGGTAACCCATGCAAGCTAAAATACCGATTAAGCTGATGATTGCTAAAGTGAACATGCTGAATACTAAAGCGAAACCACCGATGAAGAAGAATATTGATAAAATAAATGTTTGACCTGAGTTATTTGGCATGTGAATATCTTGAATTTCACCTTTGAATAACTTCGTGCCGTTTTTCTTATAATCCCAGAATGCTTCTGAATTTGAATCAGTTACGTCTGGAGTGATTGCAAAGTTATAGTGTGGGATTGGTGTATGTGTCGCCCACTCAAGACCACGTGCATCCCATGGATCTGAACCGATGTCGCGTGGAGAGTTTTTGAAACTGTACCAAATGTTCCATACTAGCATTAAGAATGAAACAGACATGATTCCGGCACCGACGAACGATACCATGTTTAAAGTACTGAAACCTGCAGCATCAGAGTATGTGTACATACGACGTGCTTGACCATCTAAACCAGTGATATACATTGGAATGAATGATAGTACGAAACCTATAGACATTACCCAAACAGTTGCTTTACCAAGACGCTCATTTAACATGAAACCGAACATTTTTGGCCAGTAGAACGTTAAACCAGCTAACATCGCGTAAACAACACCAGGGATGATTACGTTATGGAAGTGGGCTACTAAGAACATTGTGTTGTGGTATTGGTAGTCAGCTGCTGACATCGCAAGCATAACCCCTGTAACACCACCAAGTGTGAATAAAGGAATGAAGTGCAATGCATACAACATTGGTGTTGTAATAACAATTTTCCCTTTATAAAGTGTGAATAACCAGTTGAAAATTTTAACCCCTGTTGGGATCGCAATTGCCATTGTTGTGATCGAGAAGATCGAGTTCGTGAATGCACCTTGACCCATTGTAAAGAAGTGGTGAGTCCATACAGCGAACGAGAATACTGAAATTAAGATCATTGACCAAACCATTGATGTGTAACCATATAAGTTACGACGTGCGAATGTCGAAATAACTTCAGAGAAAATACCGAATGCCGGTAAGATTAAGATATATACTTCAGGGTGACCCCAAACCCAGAACAGGTTGGCCCAAAGCATGTCCATACCACCGTCACCGATAGCAAAGAATTTAGTATCCCATAGACGGTCCATTGTACCCATAGCTAATGCTACTGTTAATACTGGGAACGCGAATACGATAATTAAGTTTGCAATAAGTGCTGACCAAGTGAACATTGGCATTTTAAATAATGTCATGCCTGGAGCACGCATTTTCATGATAGTCGTAATGAAGTTAATACCTGTCATTAATGTACCAAGACCCGCAATTTGAAGTGCCAGCATGTAATAGTTTGTACCAACTGATGTACTGAATTCATTATCCGCTAATGGGAAATATGAAGTCCATCCAGAATCAGGAGATCCCCCAACGATGAATGAGATATTGAATAATCCCATACCCATGAAGAATAACCAGAATGCCAAGTTGTTCAAACGTGGGAACGCAACGTCACGTGCCCCGATTTGTAAAGGTACTAAAAAGTTAAAGAAGAATGTAATGAATGGCATTGCCATGAATAAAATCATGACTACTCCGTGAGTTGTAAATACTTCGTTATAGTGCTGAGCGTCTAAGAAACCGTTTTCTGGAATAGCTAGCTGTAAACGCATCATTACGGCATCGACACCGCCGCGGAAAAGCATAACTAAAGCAGTGATTAAATACATGATACCGATTTTTTTATGGTCAACAGTTGTAATCCATTCACGCCATAAGTAGCCCCACAATTTAAAATAAGTAACGATCGCTACTAACGCGATTGACCCTAAAACTATAGAAGCCATTGCGATATAAATTAATGTGCTTGGGTGTGGAACTGCAAACTGTGCAAAGAATTCCGACATAGTAGTACTCCTTTCGAAAAGTTGTTACTTTCAAAAATTAGTGTGAAGAATGGTCCTCTTCATCCTCTTTTTCTTCGTCTGAAGATTCATGGTTGTGTTCCGGAGCTGGTGAGAACTCTAGATGTGTACCAGTATAAGTTTGTTTACCAAGGTGACCTGGCTCTAATAATTCGTCAAACTTCTCTTCTGTTAATGGAGCAGCCGTTTCATGAACTTCTGTTACCCATTCGTCGAATTCAGTTTGAGTTAATGCTGTTACATCAAAAATGTTTTCTGCTGTACCACGACCTGAGAAGTTCGCGTTACGTCCCCAGAATTCGCCTGGGTTGTCAGCAGCTAAGTGTAATGTTGTTACCATGTCTGCCATTGCGTATTTCTGACCACCAAGTTGTGGAATCCAGAAACTTGTAATTGGACCATAAGAATAAAGTTTAAATTCAACCGAGCGTCCAGCAGGAATGTATAGGTAGTTTACTGTTTCAATACCTTGTTCCGGATAGCTGAAGTGCCATTTCCAGTTAGATGAAGAAGCATAAATAACTAAAGGTTCCTGATCTTCATATTCTTGAGGAACATTCTCAACAATGTAGTTACTCTTAACAGAAACAAATGATAAGAAAATAACGATGATTACAGGAATACCAATCATAATTGTTTCTACAAGCCAGTGACCATGAATATGCGGTGGCTCGTAATCTGGACTTTGTTTTGATGCACGGTATTTAAATAACATAAACACCAAAATTGCTAATACTGTTAAAACAATCCCTGACATTAAGTAAATTAATAACATTGTGTCATCGGCTTGTCTTTGAGCTTGAGGACCTTTAGGATCAAGTACTGCTAACTTATCGTTACAGCCTGCTAATAGAATAGCACCTAGTCCCATGAAAGAGAGTAATGTTCCCTTCATATTTACTTTCATAGTTGGACTCCTTTCCAAATAAATAGAGCTTGTTAGATTTTGCTTAAGCGCTTTCATGTGAGAGCGAAAATAAAATAATGACAATAGTGTTACTACGAATGAATAATTTCACTTATTACCATTTACACTATGCATATAGTGGCAAATAACCAGAACATCAATTCATCACCATTTAGAACCTTTAAATTGAATCCCATAATTAACAGTTTGCTCACTATTTCAAAAAGCATTATTTTATTTTTTTGTTGTGACAACTTAAGGCGCCTGTCTAACCTACTTAGATTTTAGTTAAACATCAAATAAGTGTCAAAACATCAAATTGGAAAATACCCTTATTTCTGCCATTTTTCGAGCAATTCTTTTTTAATATTTTAAAATAATGACGACAAATGCAGTAAAACAAAGCAATTACGAGCTAAAACACGCCTTCATTTCAAAAATGACATTTCTATGAACTCGTTAATGTTCATATTTTGTGACTAATCAGAAAGCGCTTAATGTTTCATATTATGGGTTTTATTTCCACTTTTTACCTAATATTTTAAAAGAAATGGGATTTTATAAGTACTTACTTACAAAATCCCTCGTTAACTTTTCGACTGTTTATTTTACAAATGCATACAGTAAAATTCCTGTTGCCACCGCAACGTTCAATGATTCTGCCCCGCCAAATATAGGAATGATGATGTTCTGGTCTGTTTTTGCCAAAATTTGAGGATTAATGCCACTCCCTTCATTACCCACAATTAATGCAAATGAATCACTTGGTTCCACTTTTTTGTAAGAAATAGATTCGTCCAATGAAGTTCCATATACACGAACATTATCAGCCTGCAGGTTTTCCACCCATTCCAACAAGTCGCCACGTACGACTGGAATATGGAAATGAGAACCTTGTGCAGAACGCAAAGATTTCGGATTAAATGCATCGACACTACCTTTCCCTAATATAACTGCATCAATTCCAGCTGCATCTGCAGTTCGGATCATTGTGCCGATATTTCCCGGATCTTGAACCGCATCGACTAAAAGTACTTTGCGCCAATTTAATTGTTCATCTTCGGAGATTTGGCGTTGCTTACAATGGGCAAATACCCCTTGGGAATTTTCAGTTTCCGCAATTTCTTTTGAGACTGCATCATTTACGTCTACTAATACCACTTCATCAATTGCCCATAATAAAGGTAGATCAACACCCTCACGCACAATGATTTGCACGATTTGATCTTTATGTTTTAACGCTTCTTCCACTAAATGAAAACCTTCTACTATATATTCCCCTGTTTTTTCACGTTCTTTTCGTTGTGTCACAAGCTTTTTCCAATGCTTCACTAGCGTATTTTGTGTCGATTCGATTCTTTTCATGATTTCCCGTCCTTTTTTACGTACTCGATTGTATATTTTAGCACAATTATTTTGTAATCCATAATGCAATGCCATGTATAAAGTTTATTATTTTGAACAAAGTATGGGAAAAGGAGGTTTCATATGGATTTTCAAATTCGACAAGCAATTACTGCCAATGTAATGGGCTCAGATGCCGCTGAATTTCAGGATATCGTCAATGATGCAATTGCACGGGGGGAAGAACATTTACTTCCAGGCCTTGGTGTATTCTTGGAAAAATGGTGGAACGGTGCAAGCGAAAGTGAGCGAAACGATTTTTCACAAAAATTAGCAAAACAATTTGTCAGCTAACATTTAGCATAACCACCCATCATTCAATTATGATTCCATACAAAAAAGCAATCCAGCGTCTCCCGGATTGCTTTTTCTATGTAGTGATGGGGCATTCCATCTTGAATACAGACATCACTTGTAGTTCTTCATGAATCGTCACAGCGTCTCCCGTTGTTATTCATGTTGGTCTACTACATTATTTATTTGCCCTTCCTGCCCATAAATAATGTATGGTTCGCAGTGGCGACTACAACCCGTAGTATAAAGCCAACTGCCTGTTACTTTTTACGCCAATAAAGATACTAAAACTGCTTTTTGTGCATGCAGACGATTTTCTGCTTGCTCAAATATATAAGAATTTGGGCCGTCAATAACTGACGTCGCAACTTCTTCCTCTCGATGTGCCGGTAAACAATGAAGGAACATATAATCCGGCTTTGCATGGGCAACCAATTCATCATTAATCTGGTATTTCGCAAAATCCTTTAGTCGCTTTTGCGTTTCTTCTTCCTGCCCCATAGATGTCCATACATCTGCATAAACAGCATCTGCATTTGTAACAGCTGCCACAGGGTCATTCGTTACAACAATGGTACTGCCGTTTCGAGAAGCAATCACTTGTGCTTTTTCAATAATACGCGTATCGCATTCATATCCTGGTGGTGTTGCAACTGCTACATGCATACCAACATGTGCTGCAGCAACAATAAGCGCATGTGCTACATTATTGCCATCACCTACATAAGCGATTTTTAATCCTTTCAAATCCCCTTTATTTTCGGCAATTGTTTCAAGATCAGCTAATGCCTGACATGGATGATCAAGATCCGTTAAACCATTAATGACCGGAATCGATGCGTTATCAGCCAATTCTTCCACCATCGTATGGGAGTTGGCACGAATCATAATTCCGTCTAAATAACCTGACAATACTCTTCCTGTATCAGATATTGGTTCACCACGGCCAATTTGCATATCGCGAGCATTCATATACATTCCATATCCGCCAAGCTGCTGCATGCCTACTTCAAATGATACACGTGTACGCGTTGAACTTTTTTCAAAGATCATGCCAAGTGTCTTACCTTCCAATAATCGTGGACATTTACCTGCTTTTGTTATTGTTTTCAACTGTGTCGCAAGTTCAAGCAGTTGCTTCACTTCTTCACTCGTATAGTCAAGCAGTGTTAATAAGTCTTTTCCTTGTAAACTTTCAACGGGCTTTAATTGCACCTCTTCTAATAACTTCATCATTACACACCTCTGTGAGCTTTATGTTGATTTTATTATACAAATGAATAATTATAAAATCAAGTGAATTATTATAAATTTTTTAAATTAATTTAATTATTCAATAATTACACCGTTTTTTCAAAACGAAAATTTTACTTAAGCGCTATTTTCCCCTGTTTATTGGAGAAAATTTTTGATTTTTATTGAATTCCCATTCATTTTTTAGCATACTATTTACAGCAGTACTTTTTGGAAATAATTTACTTGTAGTGCAAATTGATTATTTAGGAGGAATTATTATGCCGAACGCTATCCATACAGTGGAATTACCATTATCAAACGATGTAATATGGAATTTTCTAAAGGATTACAATAATTGGGCCCCATTAATCCCAGGTTATATTGAGCACGAAGCACTACATGATACACAGTTCACTTGGACTTTACTGGCAAATTTAGGGTTCACGAAAAAAAAGATTATACTTCAAGTCGATATTACGGATTCTATTGAGCCAACTGATATAAAGTTTAACATTAAAGGATTATCAGACAACTTTGACGGTAACGGCTATTTTAATATTGCGGACGGCAATAACGAGTGCTCTCAAGTTACAGGAAGCCTCGATTTGTCTGCCGGCGGTTTTATGGGGATGATGATCAACCCTGTATTGGAAAGTTTCGTACCTAAAGCGACAACCGATTTGACGAACTCAATTGAAACAAAGCTTACTGCCCTGCATGATGTAAAATAAACAAAAAACCATTAACTTTCCCGATAACCGGAAAATTAATGGTTTTTGCTTATTTTATTGGGGATTGTACAGCATGTTTCAGCATACGATGCACTCAACTTTCTCATCATATTCACTGCAGACACTAATACAAACTTCATCTATAAATAATATAGTCACAGTAAAGTTCGTCGTTTGATAACTGCTAAACTCATTCATCTTTTCATGAATTAGTGGTTATAGTCTCTTTGAATTGTTTGGTCTTTTCATAATAGCATCGAAATTAGCTGCTTATACCTAATACCTACTCTAATCATTAAATATACACTGTTCTGAATATTTTTTTGCGAAAAAAAGTTACTAATAAGCACTAAGTTATTTAACAAAAAAAAGGCTGAAATTCATTCAGCCAATTGTTCTATATGGAATTAATCATATTTATTGAAAAACGCCGTCACGAATAATTTTGGAATGTACGGAGATATTCACTTTAACATCCGGATACATTTCCATCCATTTCTCATTATTAATATCCGCATTTCGATTCTGTGCTTTATAATACTCGCCAAACTGGAAGATATCAGTATTGATGTCATGACTATACTCTATAATTCGTTTAATTTCGCTTTCGATTTGTTTGTTAATTTCTTTTTCAAGTTTTTGAATATTACGCGCACCCTTCATACTTACATCAGAATCAACCTCCAATAACCTGCATTCAAATTGAATCGATAAATTGAATTCAGGTACTGCTGGATCCACTAACTTAATTTTCCGCTTTGAATTAATGGAGTCGATGACAATTGGCAGTTTTTCCGAAGTATCGGAGAGGGATTTTTCCAATATTGTTATCGGTAGTTCCAATTCAAGTGTGCCGTTATGGGTCTTTCCTTGAGTCATTAATATATATAGGGCATCCTCCGCAGGAAGGTTTCCGACTAATTTTCCTGTGTTGAAAAAAGCTATACCAGAAATTGCAATATTTTCTCCTTCTCTTTTTAATATTGGCATCGCATAATTATCTAAAATCGAGAGTTTACCTCTATTGACTTCATGAAGGGTCGATGAAATAATATACTGCTGTTCAATGTTATGTTGGATTAATTGATAAATATGTTGTCCAATATCCGATATATTTTCATATTTATACCCTAACAATGACTTTAAATCTCCTTCTACAGTAGCCAAATATGTTGCGTTGCTGATTTCGGAATTCATTTTTAAAATATGAATATTATCATTTAAACCTGATTTTGCGAGCTCCTCACCGTATAGTACAACCCGTAATTGCCCTGAGCCAATTCTCTTCGATGTTTTTAAATCCATCTTTGCACGGGCTCCCTTACTTGTTGTCGCTGTTGCTGATTGCAATTCAATTTTACTTTCTAAATCCGGATTAATTTGTCGGATAATAGTTGTGACAGATAAATTATCCTCACCCTCCAATTCATATCCTACAAGTGTCGTTAAACTTATCCGTTCAAGAATCTTCTGTTCTGAGCAACCAACTAATACGAGAGTGCATACAATTAGCAAAACTAGTTTTTTAAACGTAATTAGCCTATTCATTCTCTTATCGCCTCTCGTTTAAAGATTCTTTTCTTTAGGAAAGCAATGAAATATAAAAAGAAAGGATAAACAAATACTATATAAAATGCAACATTCCCCAAATAATTATTGAAAGTATTAATCTCAGCCCGTGTCTTCACAAGCAAGGATCCTATATATATCAAAAGGGAGAAAATTAAAATAAATTTCTTGTCGGTTATTTTAATTATTCGTCTAATCCCCCGATAAGCAGACCATACATAAAAACAAAGGTTCGGCAAAATAATAAGCATCCAGAAACAGACCGTTATAAGTTCAATCCGTTCCAGAAAAGGCAAACGAACAATGCTGAATAATGATAATGTTGCCCAAATCGTTTTCTCAAGCTGCCCCTCACTAAAAAAAGTTAATGTTATGAACATTACAAACAAATAAATAGCCAATGTGAACAGTAATCCCATGTGTACATATTTTTGCGCTTTATTCTTTTCCTTGACGTAAGGATACATAGTATTAATTATTTCAAAACCTACCATGGTAAACGTCATCAAGTACGCGCCTTTTAATATACTTATAAAATCATTATCCAACACAGGCAGCAAGTAATTAATATTCGTATAGTCAAGCGGAAATAATAATATAATTAAAATCCAGAGGCTTAAGAAAAAGCTGAAAAAACAAACTCCTATTATTACCCTTAGACCACCTGTAAAAGCGTAAATCACAGTAATAAGCAATGTAATTGTAATAAACGAAGGACTTAAACTTGGAAATACCCATATATTAATAACATCAGTATAATTCTTAATAACAGCAAAAAATGCTAAGCCGCAATAAACAATATAAATTATATTAATAAAGTTACCTAAATATTTACCAAATAAATCTAAATTAACTCCATAAAGATCGTTTTGTTCATACAAGTTCATAGTTTTAAAGATTACAAAGACGACAAGATGTGCTGCAACAAAACTAATAATTATAGAAATCCAGGCATCCTGTTTTGCTTCTTGATAGATTACGCTTTGAAACCCATGGACTCCTACACCAATTTGAGTAGAACAGATGATGTAAAAGAGAAGAGGCGCATTGAAAGTTTGAGTGGGGTTAATTTGCAGCTTGTTCATCACTCTTTCACCTTCTTCTTATCGCCCTTAATATTTTCACGCATTACTGAATAATCCGGATCCTCTACTCGCGCATTTGGCGATTTTCGAATAATAAAGGGGTATGGCAAACGAATTAAGCTATCTCCCAAATCTTTTAGTCTAGGTGGGAAAAATGGCGCCATATATGGAGCGCCTAAGCTTGTTTGTCTTAGTAAATGAATTAGCAGAATACAAAGAGCCAGCATTATACCATAATAACCCCAAAAACCGGCTAAAATGATGATTGGAAAGCGAAGCAACCTAATAACATTTCCCATCATATAACTTGGTGTAATAAAGGATGACAATGCACATAGAGCGACAATAATAATAAGAATATTACTCGTAATCCCTGCCTCCACTGCTGCTGTACCAAGTACGATCCCCCCGACTATTCCAATTGTTTGACCTATTTTTGTAGGTAATCGCGCCCCAGCCTCACGAAGCAATTCCATAATCAACTCGAGGAAAAGTGCTTCCAGAATTGGCGGGAACGGTACTCTAGCTCTTGATTCACTAAGCGGCACTAGAAGCGGCTGTGGAATCACTTCATAATGAAAAGTTAACGATGCTACATACAATGGGGTGAAAAAAATAGAGATAAAAATAGCTACAAATCTTAACCATCTCACAAAGGTTGCAATCGGCCACCGCAAGTTTTTATCTTCTCTACTTTGAAAAAACTCAATAAATGAGGAAGGACAAAGTATCCCCATCGAACTGCCATCAACAAGAATGCCTATTTTTCCAGCCAATAAACCATCGCAAAACCGATCGGGGCGCTCCGTTAACAACATTTGAGGAAATATAGACAGGGAGCTGTCATCGATTAATTCTGCGAGTTCCGCACTGTCGATTAAATCTTCAATTTCAAGACCTTGTATTCTTTGCCGAACTGTATTAACATTTTGTTCCGTTGCAACACCATCTACATAGAGTATAGAGAGCGATGTATTAGTTTGTTTACCAACCTTCAATTTTTCATTACTAAGATTTGGGCTCAAAATAAATCGTCGAACAAGCGAGATATTTGTGGAGAGACTTTCATTAAAGCCTACTTGCGATCCGATAACTTGCGATTCGTTTTCGGGTGCAGACAAACCGCGGGATTCTCTTGCTGGAATGATGACCATAGTAACCTGTTTATATCCCGCTATATGGATTAGAACAGCACCTGTTAACATGGTTTCGATACATTCATTCATTTGAGCTTCTACGTTTACTTGTGGAAGTGGTAATTGACTGTGGATAATACTAGGTGTTTCATCTTGCACATTCAACAAAATAGGTAGTATTTTCCCATTCAATACTTCTTCTTTTATTAAGTTATCGATATATAAAATAGTTATCGAATCCGTAACGTATCGAATTACTAAATCCGCCGGAGAATGAATTTGCTCTTTTATATCTTTTATAAAATCTTCAGTTAAATCGGAAATAGGTTGCCGATTATCTTTTTGGGGTGTTACTTCACTGGTGGATGGAGAAGATTGTTTTTCATCCATATTATTTTGTGAAGGCAGTGTTAATTCTCCCGTTTGTTTCTTGAGTAATGCCTTCTTATACTTTTTTCCAAAAAACATACTATTCCCCCCCATTCTAAATAATTAATGAATCCATTATTTCCCTATATCTTTTTTCTATTCAATAAACTTATATTTTTCTTTAGTTTTTTAAATATAAATGCATAAAAAGCAAAAAAAATCAATTTTCCTTATTAGAAAATTGATTTTTGTTTCAACTTTAAACTACAGTAGCTTTCTAGTTCCAAGCAGAAAATTCATGATTATTCAAATGTAATTTTATTTACTGCATCACGGTCTAATCGTTTAATTACTTCTACGATTAATTTCACAGCATTATCATAATCATCACGATGCAAGATTCCTGCGTGTGAGTGAATATAACGTGTTGCAACACCGATTGCCAATGATGGTACACCGTTTGCTGTAATATGGATACTTCCTGCATCCGTACCGCCGCCAGCCATTGCTTCGAACTGGTATGGAATACCTGCTTCCTCAGCTACATCAAGGACAAATTCACGTAACCCTGTATGTGATACCATCGATGCATCATATACGACAATTTGTGGACCTGCGCCCATTTTTGAAGTCGATTCTTTCGGTGTCACGCCCGGCGTATCGCCAGCAACACCAACATCTACAGAAAAACCGATATCCGGCTGTACTTTAAATGTAGAAGTTTTCGCGCCGCGAAGGCCGATTTCTTCCTGTACATTCCCGACGCCATACACGATGTTCGGATGCTTTTCATCTTTTAATGCTTTCAGTACATCAATTGCAATCGCACAGCCAATTCGGTTGTCCCATGCTTTCGCCAATAGATGTTTTTCATTTTTCATCACATTGAATTCAAAATATGGTGTAATCATATCGCCAGGACGTACGCCCCATTCCATTGCTTCTTCTTTTGAAGTGGCACCGATATCAACGAACATTGATTTTATATCGACTACTTTGTTACGAACATCAGCCGGTAAAATATGTGGTGGCTTTGATCCGATCACACCAATAATTTCTTCCCCTTTTCGCGTTGTAATTGTCACACGTTGGGCAAGCATTACCTGGCTCCACCAGCCGCCTACTGTTTGGAAGAATACGAACCCTTTGTCATCGATGCGTGTAACCATGAAACCAACTTCATCCAAGTGACCCGCAACCATAATTTTCGGACCGTTTTCATCGCCTGTTTTTTTTGCGATTAAACTGCCTAAGTTATCTGTTTCCACTTCATCTGCATATGGTGCGATGTACTTTTTCATCACTTCACGTGGTGCACGTTCATTTCCCGGTATACCGTTTGCATCTGTTAAATCTTTGAACATTTGTAATGTAGCATCGAGCTTTGTCATGTCGGTTTCCCCCTAATAATTACTCATCTTTATTATAGCGACAATATTTCGAAATGTGAAATAGTTTCTCGCCATTATGTAAATTAGTAGCCATTTCGTTGTCGTTCATAATTCTTTTCATTCTTTAATTTATACGCTTGGAAAACGTCATCGATTGTAAAGTTCAAGTTGTAGGCAATTAAGCTATACTGTTCCCACATTGCCCTGTAATTTTCTTCTGTTTGGTGCTGCAAAAACGTAAGAATCGTCTGTGTCGTATTAAGAAATGTTTCAGTTAACTCTTGCTTCTCTTTTAAATAGGGCCACTCCACTAAAAGAAAGCCGCGCATATTTCCAAGTGAAAGCATAAAGTGAACCGAATCTACAAACTCTTCTAAAAGGACAGCTCTTTTTGATGGCTCCTTTGTTGACCAATACTTGAAACAGCGTGTTTCGTTAGCAAGTTCACTTAACTCAACTAATAATGCGAGGCCTTTTTCGGCAAATACATCTTTTTGTACTTGTTGGTTTTCTTCAATAAATCGGTCTAGTTGCCGTTGCTTTTCAAATAATTGACGAAATTGCATTAAAACATCCCTCTTTTTCAAAATAAAATGAAACTTTTTATACTACTCAATCGTATAGGAGGGAATCACCGTAAGCAAGGAGGAAGTTTCATGGCTTTATTGTTACGAATTGCCATCATCCTTCTCATCATTTACATATTTTACAGAGGGGTACGCTACTTAATCGACCCAAAGCGTAAATTGGATGAGGCCTATGAAAATGGACAATATTATTTTTATGATGATGTAAAAAACATTCGGAAAAACTTTTTCATATCATATAAGGGGGCATTATTTGAAGGAGAAAAATATTTAGGTACGACGGACAATGCATTTGAAGTCGTAAGTATTTTCGTCTTTGTCCATGATGCGATGAAACTTCAAGGGTTTACGAAAGAGGATTTTATGTATTTGGAAAACGAGATTCTCATGAATTATCCAAACGCTTCGATTAATTGGAAAAATCCGATAGAAAAACTGATGAAAGCCTAACTGGGGACAGCGAACCGTAGATTGTACGGTTCGCTTTTATGTTTGAAACCTTTTTCATATATATCCGTATAAATGGATGAGGTGAAATATTATGGAAATTCATATTAAGAAAGCAGGTTATCTTGCAAATCAATCAAGCATTGAGCAAATTGATTTTTCAATGCAGCCTGGAACTATTACTGGTTTAATTGGGGGAAACGGTGCAGGGAAAAGTACTACAATTCAATCAATGCTCGGTGTTATTCCTTATTTCGAAGGGGCTATCACCATCCCCTCCTACGGTTATGTTCCAGAACGTCCATTATTATATGAGCATTTCACACTGCGCGAGCATCTTCAATTTTTAATTGATGAATATAACGACAAAACACTTTGGGATAAAGCAGAGCAGTTACTCAAACTCTTTCAAATTGACAAGCGGCTGGATGATTTGCCGATATACTTTTCAAAAGGAATGCAGCAAAAAGTGATGCTTGTGCTGGCTTTTTTAATCGAACGACCACTCTACATATTGGATGAACCATTCATGGGACTTGATCCGCGAGCTATGCGGGAACTGCTCGTTTTAATCGAAGAACGTAAACAGCAGGGTGCATCCTTTTTACTTTGTACACACCAATTAGAAATGGCTGAAATGCTTTGTGATCATTACATTCTCCTCCACGAAGGTAAAATCCAGGCTAAAGGATCATTGAGCGAACTTCAGCAAATGATTGGACAACCTACTTCTTTACTGGATATCTTTTATGAATTACAAGGCAGGTTATAACGATGTTTACAAAACGCCTTTATCGCTCTTATCAATTTAATTTAAAACTAATTAAATCAATTACAGATTGGACAGTCCTTCTATACCTTGTAGTGCCCAGTGTCATTATCGGCTTTTTCTTATATCGCGATACTGCTGGTAATTTTCAGGTATTTGAGCTTCAGCCAATTCCCTTACTCCTTCTGTTATTTGGGATTAGCTTCTTGTTAGTTAAATCATCTTTACGCCTATATATATATGATGCAGATCTGTTATTTTATAAGCAGCAGGGAAGTAAAATTCATCATATTAAACTATGGGGTTATTGTTATACATTTTTACAATATAACTTTGTACTTGTAATTCTATTATTGCTCGCTTCGCCTTTTATCTTATTTCCATTTTGGAAAGTCCTTTTGTCTTTAAACATAATAAGCGTACTCCATATATGGATACAGTATAGATATCAAAAGTGGTTTACAAAATGGCCGTTACTTTTCATTGTTCATGCACTCATTATTTTTAGCCTCAACATTTTGCCATTATGGGGATTTTTCATACTCCTTCTTGCTGTTCATCTACTTTTACTAAATACTGTACTTAGCAATCGTTACTGGACAATCGAAACGAGCTGGGAATATGAGGCCTTTTACAGTTGGATGAAGCGCATTTATCAATTTAGCTTGGAAATGCGATATTATATGCCAGCTAAGACAAAGCAGCCACTTATTTTACTTGCCAAAAAGAAAGTATTAAGTACACACCGGATCGATAATTTAATTTACAAAACATTATTGAGAAAATTGAATTACTTGAAATCGCCCGTTCAACTCATTGTCATTAGCATCGGCCTTCTCTTCGTTCTACCTATCTGGGCAAAAGCAGTTGTCCTCATATTTTCTTTTATCGGTTTAAACGTTGCCCTTAGTTCTATCCAGAATGAAATTAAACAAGCTCCTTTTTTTCAACTAATGTCTGTTCAGGAAAATGAGTGGTTTCAGGCAAAAAAACGTATCAAATACCGTTTTTTTGGTCCGATTAGCGTTGTCTTGATGCTCCTATTTTTTATCATTTAACACAGAATTGGATGCTGCATTTTACTGCAGCATCCATTTTAACGATTATGTCCATAATGGCCAGGATTCGCGACTGCACCAATCGTACTTACCCAACGGTTTGTATAATTGAAGAATCCGGCAACATATGCGGCTTCCAATATTTCATGATCATTAAACCCAGCCTCACGTAGTAGATCGACTTCTTTAGTCGTTATTTCATTTGGATATCTTGTTACCCGGTAGGCATAATCACATAACGCACGCTGCTTTTCCGTAAGTTTTGCAGAGCGGTAGTTGTATGTTAATTGGTCAACCCACCCAGGATTTTTTGTTATCCCGCGAAGTACATCACTATGTGAAGTGAGGCAATAATTGCAATTATTTGTCGAAGAGACAACGAGCCCGATCATTTCCTTGTCTGCTAACGACAAATAAGTTGTTTCTTCATTGAACAAAGAATATTTAAATTCCAAAAATCCTTTATACTGTAGCGCATTCAATGGAAGAATTTTAAATAAATTATTTACAAAACCATTCTGCTCCAGCTGCTTTTCAACATGTTGATCGAAAAGTTGCTGTACATCTCCCGGTATTTCCTCTTCATTTGGCTTCTGTAAATAAGAAAACTGCTCTTCGTATTTGCTCATTTCACTACTCCCTGCTTTTGAATTTACTGAATTTATTATAAATTACAACTATTAAACTAACAAACGAATAATCTGCTAACTTTATAAAAATAGCATAGACAAACTTAGTCTATGCTTCGGGATGATATTAAAATAGCTGAACGAGTAAGAATACATGGATTGCTCCAAGTAATGGAAAGCCAAATGCAAATTTATTGTGCTTTGTTTTATGACGGAATAAATACATTCCTAATACACCGCCAAGTGCACCTCCCAGAACACCTAATGTTAATAAAGTCCTTTCGGAAATACGCCATTCCTTCTTTTTTGCACGTTCTTTATCTATGTACATATATACACATAATACGAGTGAAACAACTGCAACATATGAAAGTGCTGCTAATTCCATCTGAATTCCCCCTAATCAAAAAAAGACTGATAAGGAGCAAATCCCTATCAGTCTTTATTATATACTAAAATTATTTAGCAACTGCTTTTTTAGCTTCTTCAGCTAATTGAGCGAATGCTGAGCTATCAGTTACAGCTAAGTCAGCTAACATTTTACGGTTAACTTCGATACCTGCTACTTTTAAGCCGTGCATTAAACGAGAGTAAGATAAACCGTTCATGCGTGCAGCTGCGTTAATACGAGTGATCCATAATTTACGGAAATTACGTTTCTTTTGACGACGGTCACGGTATGCATATTGACCTGATTTCATTACTGCTTGGTTAGCTACTTTGTATAAAGTATGTTTTGAACCGTAGTAACCTTTAGCTAATTTTAAAACTTTTTTGCGACGAGCGCGTGTTACTGTTCCGCCTTTTACGCGTGGCATAGTAATTACCTCCTGCTAATTCTTTCGAATGCTTAATTTTATTTTTGTTTTGTATAATCTTTTAACGGTCAAAGATTATTTCATGTAAGTTAATAATGTACGAATACGCTTGAAATCGCCTGAAGTAGCAACTTTCGCTTTACGTAAGTGACGTTTTGCTTTAGTTGATTTGTTAGCGAATAAGTGAGAGCCATAAGCACGGTCAAATTTTAATTTACCAGTACCTGTTTTTTTGAAACGTTTCGCAGCTCCACGGTGAGTTTTCATTTTTGGCATGTCGATTTCCTCCTAAACTTGTTACTACATACGTATTATTTCTCTGTCTTCGGTTGAAGAACTAAGAACATGCTTCGGCCTTCCATCTTCGGTTTTTGTTCAACCGTAGATACTTCAGCACAAGCTTCAGCAAAGCGATCTAACACACGCTGACCGATTTCTTTGTGTGTAATTGCACGACCTTTAAAGCGAATTGACGCTTTAACTTTGTCACCTTTTTCAAGGAACTTAATCGCATTACGTAATTTCGTTTGAAAATCATGTTCATCGATCGTAGGGCTCAAGCGAACCTCTTTCATTACGATTACTTTAGAATTTTTACGAATTTCACGATCTTTCTTTTGCTGATCGAACTTAAATTTACCATAGTCCATGACACGAGCGACTGGTGGCTTGGCTTGAGGGGCCACAAGGACAAGATCCAAGTTAGCACGAGCGGCAATTTCCAACGCTTCAGTACGCGTTTTTAAACCAAGCTGATCACCATTGTGATCAATTAGACGAAGTTCTCGCGCGCGGATGCCTTCGTTTACATACATGTCTTTGCTAATATTAATCCACCTCCAAGTGTTTGTCGCGAATACATGAGTTGGTGTAAAGTATAACCCTGTCGAACGGTACACCTCTGCGTGATGTCCATATGTTCTTTTCATTTTTACAAACAAAAAGGACGGACATTTGAGATGTCCGCCCGCTATATGTGCATACGCATTCATGCGTAAAACAATTCAACGTTTCTGATACCTGCTCGTAACTTTTATAAAAGCACTTGTCAGGTGAGAAGCGGGCAGCCTCTACTTTCAAACTTTTGTATTCATAACTTAAATAATCTTACCACGGGACCAAAGTAACGTCAAGCATTTTTATATGATTAATTTTATTGTTTCTCCGTTTTTAAAAAATAAATGAAATTAATTTCCTTTCCAGGTTTTACTTAAAAAATTCGTGGTATCTAATTAAGGACTCACATTTTATCGATAGGAGGAATTTTTAATATGTTCAGACATCAAAAAGAATTACAATTTGAGGTAAAAGTTGAAAGACCGGACCCATTATTAGCGAAACAAATTCAGGAAGTTCTTGGCGGTCAGTTCGGTGAAATGAGTGTCATGATGCAATATCTGTTCCAAGGTTGGAACTGTCGTGGCGAAGAAAAATATAAAGACTTGTTAATGGATATCGGTACCGAGGAAATTGGTCACGTTGAAATGCTATGTTCTTTAATTAGTCAATTACTGGACGGTGCATCACCGGATGACCAGCAGAAAATTGCACAAGACCCAATGATGAATTCAATTATGGGCGGCATTAATCCGCAACATTTAATTGTTAGTGGTTTAGGAGCTACTCCGAAAGACTCTAACGGTATACCATGGAATGCTGGTTATATTGCAGCGAGTGGTAACCTGCTTGCAGACTTCCGCGCAAACTTAAATGCTGAATCACAAGGCCGTTTACAAGTTGCGCGTTTATACCATATGACAAAAGATGAAGGTGTACGTACTGTATTCAGAAAAATGCTGGCACGCGACCGTTATCACCAATATCAATGGATGGCGGCTATTAAAGAGCTTGAAGAAAAGAAAGGTGTTGTCGTTCCCGCTTCATTTGCACCGGAAGACGAGTTGGAAGCTCAGCCGCATGCCTATGAATTATGGAGCTTATCAGAAGGAACAGCATCTAAAAATGGTCCGTGGGCACAAGGTGCAGCACCAGACGGAACTGGGGAATTTGTATTCTTGGATAACCCGGCACCAATGGGACAAGTACCGAACCCGGCCGTACCACCAACAACTTTACACCATGATATCGATGTAGATAAAAAATTATAATCTACAATAAAAACTGTTCTCGACTTGTTTTGAATTACATACAATTCGAGGACAGTTTTTTGTTTTACATCATATTAGGAGGGGTTCTTCTTCTTATTTCTTCACTTCTGCTGTAATGTCTGCAAGGAACTGTTCAAAGCTGATTGTTTCTGAATCCTTTGAACCGTAACGGCGGATATTTACCGCATTTTCTGCAACTTCTTTATCTCCAAGTACAAGCATGTACGGGATTTTTTGCATTTGTGCTTCACGGATTTTATAACCTAGTTTTTCTTCGCGGTCATCCATTTCCACACGGATACCAGCTGCAGCTAATTTTTCTTGTACTTCGCGTGCATAATCATAGTGCACTGCATTTGATACAGGAATAATTGTTGCTTGCACCGGTGCCAACCAAGTCGGGAATGCCCCTTTATATTCTTCAATCAAGAATGCTACGAAACGTTCCATTGTCGATACAACACCACGGTGGATAACAACTGGGCGTTGAGGCTGACCGTCTTCACCAATGTAAGAAAGGTCAAAGCGTTGTGGCAATAAGAAGTCAAGTTGTGCAGTCGATAATGTTTCTTCTTTACCAATTGCTGTTTTTACTTGAACGTCTAGCTTCGGACCATAGAATGCTGCTTCATCTTCTGCGATGAAGTAATCATAACCAAGCTCATCCATTGCTTCTTTTAACATCGCTTGTGCAGTTTCCCACATTTGATCGTCATCAAAGTATTTCTCAGTGTTATTCGGGTCACGGTAAGAAAGGCGGAATGAGAAATCTTTAAGATCAAAGTCTTTATATACTTCTAAAATCAATTCCACTACTTTTTTGAATTCTGCTTTAATTTGATCCGGACGTACGAAAATGTGCGCATCATTTAAAGTCATTCCGCGTACTCGTTGCAGACCAGATACGGCACCACTCATTTCATATCGGTGCATTGTGCCAAGTTCTGCGATACGGATTGGTAAGTGACGGTAAGAGTGCAGACCGTTTTTGAATACCATCATATGGTGAGGACAGTTCATTGGACGTAAAACAAGTGTTTCATTGTCCATTTCCATTGGCGGGAACATGCCATCTTGATAGTGCTCCCAGTGTCCTGATGTTTCGTATAATTTTTTCGAGCCAAGTACTGGTGTATAAACGTGTTTGTAACCTAAAGATAATTCTTTATCAACAATATAGCGTTCAATAGTACGGCGGATTGTTGCACCGTTTGGTAACCAAAGTGGTAAACCTTGACCAACTGTTTGGCTAGTCATGAATAAATCCAATTCTTTACCGATTTTACGGTGGTCACGTTCTTTTGCTTCTTCAAGCATTTGAAGATGGTGCTTCAACTCGTCTTTAGTGAAGAATGCAGTACCGTAAATACGTTGCAGCATTTTGTTGTCTGAGTTCCCGCGCCAGTAAGCACCAGCTAATGATAATAGTTTGAACTCTTTTAACTTGCCTGTAGATGGTACGTGTACACCACGGCAAAGATCAAAGAAATCGCCTTGGTAGTAAATTGATACTTGATCATCTGCTGGAATTGCTTCAAGTAGTTCTAATTTATACTCGTCGCCAACTTCCTCGTAAATTTTTTGTGCTTCATCACGAGAAACGTTTTTACGCTCAATTTCGATGTTTTCGGAAATAATTTTTTTCATTTCTTTTTCAATTGCCGGTAAATCTTCTGCAGTGATTGGTGTTGGTGAATCGATGTCATAGTAGAAGCCTGAATCGATAACTGGACCGATACCTAATTTTGCATCCGGGTATAGACGTTTTACTGCCTGTGCTGTTAAGTGGGCAGTAGAGTGACGAAGAATTTCTAATGCTTCGTCTGATTTATTTGTAATGATTTCGATTGCACCATCTTGCTCGATTCCTGTTTTTGCATCGATTAATGTGCCGTTGATTTTACCTGCTAATGTTGATTTTTTTAGACCTGGGCTGATTGAGCCTGCAACGTCCAATGTAGATGTTCCCTTGGCAAATTCCTTTACTGCGCCATCCGGGAATGTTAATTTGATCATTTCTGACATGTTGTTGTCCTCCTTATAAGGTTTTTATTTAATTGAGAGTAGCAAAGTGTCGTCATCCTAATCCGTTGATTTCCGTTTCGGGCGGACGCTTTCCGCGGGCGTGGCCTTACACGAGCATCTCAGGCGTCACGCTATTCCCGCTGGAGTCGCCGCCCTACACTACAATCAACTAATCTATAGCTATAAATTAATTTGCTCCCAATATTTTTTATCAGCCAAAATATATTAAGGCAAAATAAAAAGCACCGTCCCAACAAAGGGACGATGCTGTATGCTCGTGGTGCCACCCTTCTTCCTTCTTCGTTAAAACGAATCAGAAGCTCTCGGTCAGTTAACGTACTGAGAAACGATGACGGATTGGCCCCGTCACTGCTCCAAGGTAGTAAAGTATAACGCTTGTGCTAGGAAGCTTGCAGCCGTGTCTTCCCTCTCTAAAAGCCAGTTCGTTAAACTTGTTGTCCTCTTCAATGCATTTATTGTTTATTTACGTACAAAGTATACGCTCGATTTTGCAGAAATGCAATATTGAAAATTAAAACTTTCAATAATTTATTTTCTGCGGTTTGTTCCTGTAATTTCAAGCGGTGTCGTCAATGCTTGTACTCGCTGTAAAATACGGCCCGATTTCATTTCATCGATTGCCCCATGTTCAGTTACGGACCATTGTTCTTCCAGCTGTTTGTAATTAAAGTTTGAAGAGATGAATGTCGGCAATTTTTCCGCCATACGATAATGAAGGATTGAACCGATAATTTCATCTCTTGTCCATGTTGAAATCGGCTCTGAACCTACATCATCGAGCATTAATACCGGCACTTTTTTTACAAAATCAATTTTCTGTTCAATCGATCCTTCTGTTACCGACGACTTTAATTCACGGATGAATTCCGGCATATATACTAATAAAGTTTGAATACGTTCTTTCGACAAAGCATTTGCGATGGCGCCTAAAATATAGGTTTTCCCAACACCAAATGTGCCGTATAAATACAGCCCTTTTGCAGGAAGCTCTTTCGTTTCACGATATTGTTTCCTGAATTCAACCATAAACTGTGTCGCAGCCATGCGGGAATTATCATTCATATCCATTTCATTAAAATCTGCCTTCAGGACATCTTTCGGCATATACATCGTCTTCATCATTGAAGCTAGTTCACGCTGGTCATCTTCTTTAAGCATTTGTTCGCACTTGCGGTAGATAATATTAATCTGACCATTCGAAAGCATTAACTGCGGAACATGACCTTTATAGAAATTTTGACACTGCGATGTAGAACCGGCTCCACAGCAAGTGTGCTTTTGCTCTACAAATTCAAAAAGAGTCGTCATTCCATATTGAATAACAGCCGAGTTTTCCGTCATATTATGGTCATTCATAAACTGTCTTACACTTGGATGTGAAAGGACCCGGTTTTTTAATTCATTATATTTTTGCTCAAATGATGGGATATTTATTTTATTGAGCGAATCTTTTATTGGTTCGATAGTACTCACCTGCTTTTTAATCACTATTTAATTGCTCTAATAATTTTTTGCGCTGCTCTTCAAAATCAATTTGGTTTTGAGTATTGTTGGAATTAGCTTGTTGTACTGGTTCCTGATCTTTTTCTTTAAACCAATCCGGAACTACGCCAACTTTTCTCGCCCCGCGCTGTTTGTTTTTCTTATCTTGCATTTCAGTATAAATCTTCGCTTGATTAATTGTCTGAATTTTGTTGTTTCGCCATGTATTTGCGACACTGTTAATATATTTTTCAGGCAATGCACCTTCTGTTTTTTCCATTACATACTCTAACATGTAATTGACGACAGCCGGGATCATCTTATAATGCAGGATCAATTTTTCCGCTGTTGCAACAACATACGCAAACGGCTCATGACCATCGTTTAACTCTTTTGTAAATGCATATGGCGTCTGTTTTTCATAGCGGGCCAATTTGGGTGTAAACACATAATCCCCCGGATAGTATTTCAGTAAATCCTGTTCGGTAATTTTCACGTCTACTTTATTTTCTTTATAATTCGATTCAATGTAAGCAAGTGCATCTTTAGCCAATAAGATGTTTTTCAACTGCATATTCAATGCAAGTGTCTGAATTTGATTACGTCCAAAACGGCTCGTTTTATTCGTTAATATAAATTCAAGAATGGCATTGACAACTCCGACTTTAATGCCATGTTTTAATACAAGATCATCCACTTGCTTCACTAACATTTCAACCGGTTCTTTACCGTTAAGTAAATTTCTCATGAAATCATATGGCAATGTTTCGTCGAAAGCCGGAATCCATTTTGACATATCTTTTACGGTAACTTTAAATGCGAGCGGTGTATCCATCGTAATTTTAGATGCCTTCAACTGTGATCCATCGTTTTCTTCTACAATACGAAGAGCTTCTAAAGCGTTTGCCGGAGGGTTTAACATCCAGTTTCCGGCGATAGACTGCACAAAGTTTTTCGTTAGTTTCCCATTGCTCTCATTATAGGCATATTCCATCAGCACATTGACTGCACCTACCGAGAGGCCTTGCTGCAATACGAGTTCCTCGGCTAAATCAACAATAAATTTCACCGGTTTTTTCCCTTTATACAGTGATTTCAGGAAATAATAAGGTACCGTTTTATCATAGTGAATCGACTGGTCATCAACCGTTAAATAATCTTCTGTAACTTTAATAAGATTGCGTTCATTTCGCTTTTCAATATAGTCTAATGCTTGTTCGGCCGTTTTAATTTGATTGTACCGGATTTCAGAGGCCAATGCTTCTACAAATGATTCCGGCAAGTTGCCTTTTGTCGAATCCCACACATGACGAATGATGACGTTTGCCACTTCTATCGGGATATCATAAGAACTGTAAAGCGATTCTGCTATTTTTACATGCCCTGAAAATGGTTCTTCACCATGAGTCAAAATCAGCAAATACTGATAAGGTGTAGAATTTTTAAAATCAACGAGCGCTGAATCAGGAGAATCGGTTTTCGAGTTATTATTTTCTTCAACTTTATTCAAATCGTTATTCGTAACCGTAATTTGCGATAAGTTTTTCGATTTACGATCACGGTAGCTATGTTCAACCTTTGCAATTTCCATTGTATTTTCAGCGGTTTTTGCACCTTTTTTCAGCCAGTTATTCATGACTACCTTCATAAAGTTTTTATTATAATTTAATTCGTCATTCATTGAAATATAATGGATCAAAACATTCAATGTACCGTAAGAAACCCCTTTTCTAAGGAAATTATTAAATTCCATTACAACGGATTCCGGAGGCAAATAACCATTAAATTTTTGGAAAACTTCAATCGGTGAGGTTTTTTCTAAATACTCGATTAAACCTTCTTTATCATTAATATTTTGCTGTGTTTTCGCAGGAGCAGAGTTGATTACTTCCACCGAACGGAAAATGTCCTGTTTTTTAATCAGTTTCGGCTTTGCGACACCTACGTTCAGCTGGTAGTACTCTTCACAGCGTTTTTCAAGCTCTTTTTTCGTAAGTCCTTCATCTGTATCCCATGCCAATAACACTATTCTTTGCATATCCGTCACAGAGAAATTATACATAAACGCTAATTTAGCAATGGCAATCTTAATATCCAGTGTAAATAATTTACTTGGGATTAAGTTTTGGCTCATACCCATCATGAAGCTTTTAAAATCAAATAAGTCATACTCAAACGGGTACGACATTTTTGAACGTTCATTTACCGAACCTGTATTTTCCTGCATGACTTGCTTTAGCTCAGTTTCTGTTATTGCAACAAATGCATCATTAAAGCTGCATGTGACATCTTTATAGCCATGTAAGGAAATATCATGTTTCGATAATTTATTTCGTAATGATTCATACTGTTCGCGCCCGATTTTCCGTAAAAGCGCTACAGAAAGAATCGAATCGTCAAAGAAGTCATGGCCAGTCAATGGCGGATATAAGATATACTTCATCGATTTATATGAATCCATCATCTTCTCAAATGACTTCACTAAACCAATTGCTTCTAATACGATTCTTGCTTGCAGTAGTTGCTTCGGTTTAAAACTTAATGAATCGAGCAGGTTGCTATGAAAACAAGTTGCTTTTTCGTGTTGTTGTGTTTCAACCCATAACTTTAAATATAGTGCCGTAGCTTCAACACCGATAATCGGCTGATAGCATAATTGCAATGCAAGCTGATGCTCACTAGTGATAGTTTGAGGGCAATGAATTTCACAATGGTCATATGGATTTAGCTGATTCATCATTACCATTTATCCCTCCTAACACTTATTTGTCATTTGACTGACGGGTCATAATTTCTTTCAGTTCCTCGATAAATACAGTAATATCTTTAAATTGGCGATAAACAGATGCGAAGCGTACATAGGCAACTTCATCGATTTTCGCAAGTCGGTCCATTACCATCTCCCCGACATCTTCCGAACGTACTTCAGCATTGCCTAATCGGCGCAATTCTTTTTCAATCGATAAAACAATCTCTTCTAATTGATCTAATGCAACCGGGCGTTTTTCACATGCGCGTATTAGACCACGCAATACTTTTTCACGGCTAAACTCCTCGCGTGAACCATCCTTTTTCACAACGATTAACGGTGTTTCTTCAATTTTTTCAAATGTCGTAAAGCGAAAGGCACATGATTCACATTCACGACGTCTGCGAATTTCTTTATTATCATCAACAGGTCTTGAGTCTACAACGCGTGTCCCATTGTATTGACAAGCTGGACATCTCATATAATAATTTCTCCTAAAAGTTAGTTTAATTCTATTATAACAAAAACAACGCGCTTGAAATAGTGCTTCACGCGCGTTGAAATTTTCCAATGGAAAGTCATTCAATTATATAGTGCATTGTTGCTTCACACAATAGAAAAAGCCTTTTGCAAAAATGATTTACTTTCTGCAAAAGGTTCTTTCTGTGTTATTAAGGCGCGTATTTATGCCTTTTTAAAGTGTTTAATCACACTAATAAAGCAATAAATTATACATTTACTGTTGCTAATTCATTTGCAATTTTCTTTGTTAAGTCTACTACGCGAGCAGAGTAACCCCACTCATTATCATACCAAGCGATGACTTTTACTTTACGGTCACCTAATACAATTGTAGTTAAACCGTCTACAGTAGATGAGTATGTTGTTGTATTGTAGTCAGAAGATACTAATGGCTCCATAGAGAAGTTTAAAATACCGTTCATTTTGCCTTCAGCTGCCGCTTTAAATGCTGCATTTACTTCTTCTACTGTTACGTCTTTTTCTACATCTACAACTAAATCAACTAAAGAAACGTTTGGTGTTGGCACACGTAATGCCATACCGTGGATTTTCCCATCCAATTCCGGTAATACAAGACGCAATGCTTTTGCTGCACCAGTTGAAGTCGGGATAATAGATGATCCGCAGTTACGCGCACGACGTAAATCTTTGTGTGGGTTATCGATGTTGTTTTGATCGTTTGTATAAGCGTGAACTGTTGTCATTAAACCGTTTACAATACCGAACTCATCGTTTAATACTTTTGCTACAGGAGCTAAACAGTTTGTCGTACAAGATGCATTTGAAATGACATCATGCTTTGATAAATCCAATTTATCGTCATTTACACCCAAAACAACGGTAATATCTTCATTTTTACCAGGAGCAGTTAAAATAACTTTTTTCGCGCCAGCTTCAATATGTTTTGCTGCTTTTTCACGTTCATTGAATTTACCAGTAGCTTCGATTACGATATCTACACCCATTTGAGCCCATGGTAATTTTAATGGATCACGTTCACTAACTAATTCAACACGTTTGCCGTTTACAATTAAAGCACCTTCGACTGCTTCTACAGTTCCCGGGAAAACACCATGATTTGTGTCATACTTAATTAAATGTGCTAACGTTTCAGATGGATAGCTTGCGTTCACTGCTACGATATTCACGTCACCACGCATCATTGCTTGTCGGAACACCATACGACCAATGCGGCCAAAACCATTAATTGCAATAGAAACTGTCATATTATTTAAATCCTCCTAAAAGTACGATTCATTCATTTTATTTATTCGTTGATTAGTATAACACATATTATAAAAAGTTGAACATATTTAATCCGCTTAATTAAATTTGTTATTTTCAGATAATACATACCCTCAAAATAAAAACCTCAACCAACTTTTAATAAAATTAGTTGAGGTATTATTTTACTTCAGGACGTTCCACTCATACAAAATATTTTGAAGCTGAATTGCTGTATCTTCCAGCGTGCCATTATTATGAATAACTGCATCAGCTAACTGTTCCTTTTCTTTGACCGGAATCTGTGTCGCTATACGGGCATTTGCTTCTTCTTCCGTAAAGCCATTTCGTTCCATTAAGCGCTGTAGCTGCACTTCTTTATTTACAGAAACTACAATAATTTTTTCTACGAAATGTTCCAGCTTACTTTCGAATAGCAGCGGAATATCCATGAAAACATTTTTTTCACCAAACGAGATAAATTCATCACGCTGACGCAGCATTTCTTCACGAATAGCCGGATGTATGATGCCATTTAAAGTTTGCCGCATTTCCTCATTATGAAAAATAATACTTCCCACTTTTGCACGATCCATTGAACCATCTTGTGCAATGACTTCCGGTCCAAATGCTTCTGCAATTTTTTTCAATGTCGGCGTACCAGGCTCGACTACTTGTCGTGCTACTACATCTGCATCAACAATCGGCAATCCGTATGACTCAATCATTTTTGCAACTGTGCTCTTTCCGCTGGCAATACTACCAGTTAAACCTATAATCACAGCAATTCCCCTTTACTTTTGACATTGCGGACAATATGTTGATGTTCTACCCGCGATAACGAGAGATTCTGTATTTGTTTCACATACAACACATTGCTTTTTCCCATACATTTTCAGTCGATGCTGCATTGTTCCTGCACCACCATTAATACTCCGGTAGTCTGAAATTGTCGATCCGCCCGAATCAATGCTTTCCTGCAATACGTCACAAATTACATGAAAGAGTTTTGTCTTTTGCTCACGACTTAACTCACTCGTTGTTTTCCCCGGATGAATAAGCATTTTGAACAATGCTTCGGTGGCATAAATATTGCCGCAACCCGAAATCACCTGACCATCCATGATGACCTCTTTAATCGGTTTTTTTGCGAATTTAGATTTTTCACTTTGCATGAGGAAAAAATCACAGGCGATTTCATCAAAAGGCTCCGGTGCCATTTTTAACAATGGCGGATGATCGGCGATTTCTTTAATAAAGCGCAATTCACCAAAACGGCGGATATCAGCATAGACAAGCAATTCTCCGCTTGCCAATGTAAATATCGCATGGATATGCTTACGGAATTTTTCTTCCGTTATCTCCACCACATCATTCACAACAAACCATGCGCCACTCATCCCTAAATGGTTCACTAAAATAAAACGTTCATCATTTTTCTTTAGATGAAAGAATATATATTTTGATCTGCGCTCCAATTTATCGATTTTCATATCGCGTACTAATAGTTCAAATTGAGAAGGCTTTGCGTTTTTTACAATCGCCTGTTTACCTGCCTCATGCGATGTATAAACGACATCCGATAAAGAGACAGATTCAATCGTCTTCCCTTCTACGATTGGCCGTAAATCACGTACGACCCCTTCTACTTCTGGTAATTCTGGCATAAATGGTACTCCTTATTTCGCATCGTACCATGTAGGACCATATGAAAATTCAACCTTTAACGGCACATTTAACTTAATTGCATTTTCCATAACTTCAGGTACGATACGTTCTAAAATTTCAACTTCTTCTTTTGGTGCTTCAAAAATCAGTTCATCGTGTACTTGCAATAATAGCTTTGTCTGTAGTCCTTCTTGTTCAAGGCGCGCATTCATATCAATCATTGCTTTTTTTATAATGTCCGCGGCACTTCCTTGGATCGGTGTGTTCATCGCAGTACGTTCAGCAAAACTTCTTAAATTGAAGTTCGAGCTTGTGATGTCCGGCAAGTAGCGGCGGCGATTTAAAATCGTTGTAACGAAACCTGCTTTCTTTGCCTCTTCAATACTTGTATCCATATAGTTTTTTACACCAGGGAAGCTTTGCAAGTAGTTTTCAATGAAAATCCCCGCTTCTTTACGTGTAATATCAAGGCTTTGTGATAAGCCATAATCACTGATTCCATATACAATACCAAAGTTTACAGCTTTTGCTGTGCGACGCATTAAGCTTGTCACATCATCCGGATTTTCAAGATTAAACACATCCATTGCCGTCCGTGTATGGATATCCATTCCTTGCTGGAATGCCTCTACAAGCGCATCATCCCCGCACATATGAGCCAATACGCGCAGCTCAATCTGTGAATAGTCCGCCGCAAACAAAATCCAATCCTTTTTCGACGGAACAAATGCTTTTCGAATTTTGCGTCCTTCTTCTAAACGAATCGGGATATTTTGTAAATTCGGGTTTGTTGAGCTTAAACGCCCAGTTGAAGTTAATGCCTGCTGGAATCGGGTATGCACTTTTGAATCTTCTTTATGCACTTCTTTTATTAAACCTTCAATATATGTTGACTGCAGTTTCGCAAGCGTTCGGTACTCAAGAATATGCTTCACAATGTCATGCTCGGACTGTAACTTTTCCAGTACATCGGCTGCTGTTGAATATCCTGTCTTTGTCTTTTTAATGACAGGTAAGCCTAATTTATCAAATAAGATAACACCAAGCTGTTTCGGTGAATTAATATTGAATTTCTCGCCTGCCAGCTCATAAATTGTCGCTTCCATTACTTCAAGCTTTGCCTTCAAATCATCGCCCATTTGACGTAATGTATCAATATTGACAGTTATCCCTTCGCTCTCCATTTTCCCTAAAATATGTGCAAGCGGCAGCTCCAGCTCTTTGTATAATTCAAACTGTTCATTTTCCTTCAGCTTTTGCTCTAATAAAGGCTGCAGCTTCCAAACTGCTACTGCTTTTCGGCTCACATGTTCAGCTACATGATCCGCACCTGGAACAACCCACTTTGCCCCTTTTCCGTAGATCGCTTCATTGGATTGTACATCCTGGTAACCGAATTCCTTTGCAAGTGTTGCCACATCATCACCTGATATCGACGGCTTTAAAATGTACGAAGCTAACAATAAGTCAAACTCCACGCCTTTAAGCTCAATCCCTAAACGATGGAGCATTGCTTGTGTTGCTTTACTGTCCACAATATACTTTTTCTTAGTTTCATCTAGCAGCCATGCTTTTAAGTCCGCATTATCAACTACATTATCAATCGCTGTATAAACCGTACGTTCTCCGTCTGACAAGGCTAAACCGAGGGCATTACAGCTATGGTAATGTTCATTTTCCAACTCGAGGTGGATTGCCATCGTTTCTTTTAACATGTCGCCTGTAATAGCCTGTACATTTTCAAATACTAATTCAGCTTGTTCTGTTTCTACTGTTTCAAAATCACTTTTTTCGATTAAAGATTTAAAGCCAAGCTCATGCCATACATTAAGAAGTGCTTCCTCATCCGGACCTGCATATGCTAAATCATCAAGTGAAATTGTTAGTGGTGCATCTGTATGAATTGTCGCAAGCTTTTTTGATAAGTGAGCCATTTCTTCATTGTCTACCAGCTTTTCTTTCATTTTCGAAGCTTTCAATGAATCCATCGCTTCATATAATTTTTCAATCGTCCCGTGTTCCTTCAATAATTTAATCGCTGTTTTTTCACCAACGCCTGGAACTCCCGGAATATTATCGGATTGATCACCCATAAGCCCTTTCATATCGATAATTTGCTCCGGTGTCAGTCCATACTTTTCTTCAATATGTGCCGGTGTATATTTTTCAATATCGGTAATCCCTTTACGGGTAATATAGACTGTGACATCCTCAGTTGCGAGCTGCGTTAAATCTTTATCTCCCGAAACAACGATTACTTCGATCCCTTGTCCAGCAGCCTGTTTTGCTAACGTTCCGATAATGTCATCTGCTTCGTACATTTCCAGTTCATAGCGTTTAATGTTGTATGCATCAATCAGTTTTCTAATATATGGGAATTGTTCGGAAAGCTCTGGCGGAGTTTTTTGACGTCCCCCTTTATATTCACCGAACGACTCATGACGAAAAGTCGTTTTCCCGGCATCGAAAGCAACAAGCATTTGTGTCGGATTTTCCTCACCGATAATTTTTTGCAGCATCGTCGTAAAACCATATGTCGCATTTGTATGAATCCCACTGTCATTTGTAAGCAGCGGCAATGCAAAAAAGGCACGATAAGCCAATGAGTTTCCATCTAGTAAAAGCAATTTTTGTTTTGTCATGCGCGTTCCTCCATTAATCAATTTCACCTCGGTGTGATTACGCCCGGATTCGAGTCAGGTTCACAGGTTACGAATCAGTCATCCAACGCTTTTAACCTGAATTTCTTTTAAATACTCTATGCCGAATCTGTTGCTCCACCCGGGGGCATCAACTTCTGGCGTGTGTTCAAAACGCACCGAAAGAAGTTAAGTTACGATTGTATGTTCTCCTTCTACTTTAGCGATTATTGCGATGAATTGCCAACATAAACGCAAATTCTTCTACAATAAAATTCTTATTCACCACAATTAAGCCGGACGCAAAGCGACTGTCCCTACCAAGGACTTAAACATCAGCAGGCAATACCCTTTAATCGCAATGACTCAGATCTAACTCTATCTTAAAATCCATGTAAACAGAAACTTTCCACAACATGTATTCCACGCCTAAAAAGAAAAAATCCAGAGGAATGCAATATAGCATAATCTGGATTTTTCCATCATTGAATTAAGTTCATATTAGTTTAGAAGTTATTTATACAACTAAAAAATTCTTTATATTTTGAAGTGATTAATTTGTCCTTTTAACTTAATAATCATTTCATTCAATTCGTGTGCGATGCTCAACATTTCTTCAGTCGATGCTGTCTGTTCTTCTATTGATGCAGCAATACTTTGAGAATGCTCATTGGTTTCTTCCAATGAGTGAACAGTTATATCCGTTGTTTCAAGTACCCGATTAGAGTCCGTTGCGATTCCTTGGAATGCATCTGTTACATTTTGAATTTCATTTTTCATATTATCCACTAATTTAGAAATTGTATTAAATGTTTCAACAGCCGAGTAGATCGTCACGCTTTCCTGCTCGATTTTCGTTACAACATTATTAATTGCAACAACAGATTCATTTGAATCTTTTTGCATTTCATTAATCAATGTCGTAATATCACTCGCCGAATTCGCCGATTGTTCTGCCAATGAACGGACTTCATCCGCTACTACTGCGAAACCTTTCCCGTATTCCCCAGCTCTTGCCGCTTCGATTGCCGCATTTAAAGCAAGTAAGTTGATTTGATCTGAAATACTTGAAATAATTTTCGTGATTTGACCAACTTCTAAAGAACGGCTATTCATTTGTTCTGTTTTCATTAATGACATTTTCGCCGTTTCATTAATTGTTTCGATTCCTGCAACAGACTTATGAATAACTTCTATTCCTTGTGTTGCGACAGTATTGGTATCTATCGCCTCCTGTGCCACTAATTTCGTAACATTAGAAATTTCTTCAATTTTGAATGCGATCTGTTCCACTGCCACCCGGTTTTGTACAGCGCCTTCTGTAATTAGCTCAGTACTAGAAGCAATTTCCTGAATTGCGCCCGATACCTGATTCGATGTAATTGTTAACTGTTCTACCGTCTCTTTTAATATCGAAGAACCTTCCTCAACATGGTCGGATGTGTCGGTTACATGGTAGATAGTCTCTCTCAATTGCGTTTGCATATCCGAGAAGCTAGTTGTTAAACGCCCGATTTCGTCATCACTGTATACTTCCAATTGTTTTGATAAATCACCCTGTGCCACAATTTCAGTGTGGTTTAAAAGCTGATTTAAAGGATTCACAATTTTTTTTGAAACCATAACCGCTATAATTGCGCCTATAATCAATGCAACAAGCAGTGAAGCAACTATAATTATAATTAACAATCTATTCAATTCATCAATAAAATCCGCATCCGCATCCAATCCCAGAACAGAATCCGTCCCAGGAATTTGAAGAAAGGTTGATTGGTGTTTTCCATAATCATCTTCATAGATATCGCTCGCCACTGTTTCCGTTGTGGAAAGTGCCGCTGTCTGTTCTTCTGTAAAAGCAAGCGGTGTCAGGTAATCTTCCGAATTCCCCAATACCAGAATAACTTCCTCTCCATCGACTTTACTCATAATATAGGCATTTTCCAAATCAAAATCATTTTGGAAATCGGTTGTGGCTTCCAGTAATTTTTCATATGAAGCCTTGTTTTTCTTAGCATCATTCACTATATCCGCGTCAAAAAGCGTACTGAATTTTTCCATACTCAACAATAAGTTTTGGTTGTGCTGCGGAATGATCTGGTTATTAATTAAGTTGCTGGAAACCAAAAATAGAATTGAACTAAAAACAACACTTAATAAAATAATTGGAACTAAAATTCCTAATAAAATCTTGGTTTTTACTGAATTAAATTTTTTTAACATTTACATTGCTCTTTAAAACAATTATGAAATTGTTTTAACCAAGCTTCCCCCCAAATTTAATTTTTCACATACAACTTTTCTTCTTTTTCTACATATTCCATAAAGTCCAACGATAAGATATGGTCATTTTGTGCCAACGATTCACTGCTAAAGAAAATGACAGCAAACGTCGCACCCTGACCGTACGGAATATGACGATATTCTAAAATATGGTGGAATTGTTTCTGCAATAATTCATGGTGTATCACAAGCCCGTCATCAATCTTTATCTCACCTTCAAACTCGGCACAAGTAAAGCTGTAAATTTTATTGTCCATTGCGTTTATTAAGGCAGCCCAATCCGGTTTTTTCTGTTCGAAGAAATAGTCGTACGAGTTAACCCCATATGCAAAACTTCCCAATTCGGTCGTACCTGCACCAGCAAAGCGTAATGGATTCACTTCAATTGGTATAATTGTTCCTTCATCATCCATGCGCAGTTCTACATGCAGCGGCATTTTCCGTAAATTGAAGATCTCCCCAAGTCCTTGCAGATACTCGGTAATCGGAGCTAAGTAATTTTGCAGCACTTGCTTACTCGTATAATAAATACGATCACTCATATCTTTTTCGTCTTTGAACATACGTGCAAATAAATTGAGCACAACCGGATCATTCTTTTCATCGTAGAAAAGATCGATTGCAAATTCCTGCCCCTCAATATAACTTTCAACGATAAAGGTTTCGCTACCCAAAACATCCTTTGAATCGTCTTCACTCGATTGTTCCATCGTCTCTTCCATTTTATCGATTATACTTTGGAATTCTTGTGGATTCTCTACCCTGTAAACCCCAACACTTGAGTAACCGACTGTCGGCTTAAAGATTAACGGATAGGGTAGTGAGGATAGATCAAGTTGCCCTAACTCACCTGAAGTAGTTTCTAAAAAAAAGAAATTAGGATAACTCTCAGCTAAACGCTTTCTGAATGCAAATTTATTTTTAAATAAATTCGCTGTTTTTGTTACATGCGATTCTGCATAATATTCATTTAGAATCTGAATGGCTTCTTCAGAATTCATGATGATTAAATCCTCTTGTTGAAATACTTTCACCAGATTTTGGTCATCTTCTGATTTGTGATTTAGAATCAACTGTTGTTGAATATCCAAAACCTTTACTTTCTTTTCGATCAATGTTTCTGCTAAGAGTGGGGATACATAAGCTGTATCTAATAGAATCAAAACTTTCACTTCCTTATATGTATGAACTAATAATTAATTAACGTGCATTATTACCTAATTTTTCTGAATATATAAGTATTTATACCCTAAAAAAATTATTGCATTATATGCACAAAATACTACACTTGTTATATTATACACACTTATTCAAATTTTCCTATTTATTTTCAATTTTATTTAATTAAACTTGCTATAATAAACAAAAACCGCGTGGGATAAAATCCCGCGCGGTCTAAATATTTATTTAATTTTATTTTTGAACTTCACTACATGTACACCGTTTTTTTCTTCTTTATAAAAAATCTCTTCAAAAATAACCGTTAATAAAAAGGCATTTAAAAATGGAATGATGACATACATCGGCATGCCGCCTAAATCGTATGGCATCAACCCGCGTGCAAATACTTCTACAAAACCAATTTGTGTGAAGTAAAAGATCATACCAATACCAACTTGCCAGATTGGACGTTTATCTTCACGTTTTTCAAACCACAGCACTTTCTTGAACGAATCCCGTACATCTTCTGCAATAAACAAACTTAATACTAAAATAGCAATAAACAAAATTGGTATATGAAAAATTTCCACCTTCACGAAATTAATATTAGATTGATAAAAAAGCGCCGTTACAGATGTTGCCATAATAAAAGCGATTAAACTATTCTGTATTACTTTACTCAAACTTTGCCACTCCCCCTGTATGAACTAACTCTACTATAGTATAACAGCAAAATAATAGTTTCCAATAATATAATTTGAAAATTTAATGAAGTTAAATAATGTAATTTTTTCCACACAAAAAAGCCATTTAGAACGGTTACATTCCAAATGGCTTTCATACTTTTTAATCCAATCGTCCGGATAACAGTTTTGCATATGGCGAGTCTGACGGGATGATAATCATCGTCTCATTGCCGATTGTTTTCTTGTATGATTCTAACGTTCTGAATAAACTGTAGAATTCCGGGTCTTTCGAGTAGGCAGCATTATAAATTTGTGCGGCCTGTGCTTCTCCTTCTGCACGGATGACAGATGCTTCTTTGTTTGCTTTCGCAAGAGTCACTTGAACTTCCTGGTCTGTTTTCGCCTCTTTACTGCGCTTTTCCGCATCCCCTTCAGACAGATACTTTTGCGCAATCGATTGACGTTCCGAAACCATTCTTGTATAAACAGACTGCTCGTTTTCCTCAGGTAAATCTGTACGGCGAATACGTACATCAATTACTTCAATACCGAAATTGGCCGAATCGATTAATTCATTGACGCGTTGGGTAACACGGTCATTAATGTTCCCGCGTTTCGAATCCTTTTCATTAATAATATCGCCGTATTCCGTCTGACCGAATTCTGTACGAAGTGCCGAATAAATGAACTCTTCCATACGACTTTCCGCATTGAGCAACTGTCCTGCATTTGAAATTAACGCTTTTGGATCCGTTACACGCCAAACAGTATAGTTATCAATAATAATTCGCTTTTTATCCTTTGTACTGATCTCTTCTTCTGTCATATCATGTGTCATTAAATTGCTTGGTAAAGTTGTCACACTTTGAATGAACGGGATTTTCATATGAAGTCCCGGTTCACTTTCGTACTTCACTACTTCCCCGAACTGACGAACTACTTTATATTCATTTTCTTTAACAATATACAGATTCGCAAATACGACAATTAACGCTGCAAACACAACCGTTAATACAATAGCAGAAGAAACCCATTGTTTTACATTTATCGGCTTCTTATCTTTCTTTAATGGTGTTGGTGCTTTTTTTCCATTTGTATTACTGCTATTTACTTGTTGTTCAGCGTCGTTTGCTTTCGGTACTTCCTTCACTTCTTTCGACCCTTTTTTGTTGCCGAACAATTTTTTCACAAACTCATCTAAATCGCCGTCAAAGTTATTTTTGTTGTTACTCATTCACTTTTGCTCCCTTCTTTTTTCTCTTCTGTAGAAGGAGGTGTCGTTTGCATTGGCTGGATCGGCAAGTACTTCATCGTACCGCTGCCGTCATCATTCATAATATAAATTTGGGCATTCGGTAAAACTGCCTCCAATGTTTCGAGCACTAATCGTTCACGTGTAATATCTTTATTCAGACGATATTCATCATAAAGCTGGTTAAATAAAGCTACTTCACCTGTAGCTTGCTCGATACGTGAAGCCTTTTCCCCTTTTGCCTTCGAAAGAATTGCAGCTGCTTCACCAACCGCTTCACTTACTCGCTGGTTTTCGTATTTTTCCGCTTCGTTAATCTTTGTATTTTTTGTCTCTCGTGCATCAGTAACATCTGTGAAAGCTGCACGCACTTCTGCATTCGGCACCTCTACATCTTGCAGCTTTACTCCCAGAACACCAATCCCGATATCGTATTTTTCGATTAACGATACAAGCAATTCGCGTGTCTCCGCTTCAATATCCGCTTTACCATCCGTCAATGCCTCATCGATTGTTGAGCTGCCTATGATGGAACGAATCGCACTCGATGTCGCATTATGTAAAATCGCTCGCGGCTCCTGTGAACTAAATAAATATTTTTTCGGCTCAACAATACGCCATTGAACAACAAGATCTGTTAAAACAATATTTTCATCACCTGTAATCATTTTTGTTTCTTTATCGAATGCTTCAACCGTACCGTCCGGGTTTTGCTTATAGCCGAACTGTAAACTGTACGTTTCTTTTGATAAAATTTCTACAGACTGTATTGGCCACGGTAATTTAAAATGAAGTCCTGAATCTTGTATTGTTTCATCCGCTTGACCAAATGTAATCACTACTGCCTGTTCCGATTCATCTACTGTATACCAGGATGTCGTCACAACAATAATACCTACGACAGCCATGAGAATAAGCGCTACCCACATTAATGTTCTTTTTACACTCATCATATAAAGCCTCCTTACTTTTCAATTTCCTCTTATTCTACGGGTAATGAATTGTAAAAGTTTCATATTTTTTCAAAATAAGATATAAACAAAAAAACCGCACAAAAAGCTTCCAACTTTTCACGCAGTTTCTTCATTATTATATTTAGTTTTCTTGCTAAGCGTTACCTTCTTTTAGAAACGGGGGTTTCTATTAAGAACTATAACACCGCAATATAAAGTTCAATTTAATGTTTTGTAAATTTACTGTTAAATTTTAATCCTTCAAAGGTAGGAACACTTTAATACTCGTCCCTTTTCCTACTTCACTATCTACTATGATTTTACCGTTATGTGCTTCAATCAAATGCTTTACAATGGACAAACCAAGACCTGTCCCACCAGAATTTCGGCTTCGTGCCCGGTCTACCCTGTAAAAGCGCTCAAAAATACGTGATATCTCAGCTTTTTCAATACCGATTCCTTCATCTTTCACTTCAAATATTCCGTATTGATCATTGGCACTAATACGTAGTGTAACGGTAGTTTCTTCTTTAGAATAAGCGATCGCATTGTTAATTAAATTTGTAAAAATTTGCATTAGACGATTTACATCACCTAAAATAACCGCATCCTGCACTATCTCTACATCAAACTGCATATTTTTATTTTCTAATTGTGAGCTTGTCAAATCAACAACCCGTACTAAAATATCCTGCAACTTTGTTGGCACTACATCGAGTGTAAATCCATGCCGCTCAATTTTGGATAGCTCAAGCAAATCATTGACGAGAACCTGAATTCGATTGCTCTCATCGTGTATAATCGTCAAAAAGGACAACAGCATCTGCTCATCTTTAAATGCCCCGTCTAGAAGTGTCTCTGAAAATCCTTTAATCGAAGTAATCGGTGTCCGCAGCTCATGCGAAACATTCGCAACGAAATCTTTTCGAATTTGCTCCAATCGCACAAGTTCACTCACATCATGCATAACAATTACAACACCAAGCCAGCGTCCATGTTCACCAACAACTGGTGCCCCATAAACTTGCTCATAATATTCTTCATTTGCGATTTCCATTTCAAGCTGCTGACGATATGGTAATTCCGTTAAAAACACATGATCGATAAACTTTTCAAGCTCTTTTGGCAAACCGAGCATCATGAAATTCTTACCAATAAGCTTCTCTTTCGGCAGCTCGAACAACGTCTGGAACTTCCTGTTAACAATCGAAATATTGCCTTCACGGTCGATCATCATTAATGCACTGCCCATATTTTCAATCAATGTTTTTAAACGTTCTTCTTCAATAGCTCTTGTTTTCGTAATATCCTGTAAATTGCGTGCCAAAATGTTAACTGAATTTCTTAACTCAACAATTGTATTCGGTCCATTCGCAAAAGCACGCGCACGATAATTACCTTTCGAGAGCTCTCTCGCAGTTTTTGTAATATTAACAATCGGCGTAATAAAATTGCTTACAACCCGGTATGCCATAAAACTCATAATAATTAAACCGCCTAATAATAATGCAGCAATAATCAAATATATTTTCTGCTTCGTGCTTTGTAATCCTTCAGCATGTCGATCAATTGTATAAGTATCTAAAATGGCTTCTTTCTGTGTTTCAGTAAGTTCAATCTGCTCCTGCTCGATTACTTGCTCCAATTGCTGCTCGGAATCCTTTGTCACTTCATGAACAAATTCATCTGCGAAAAATGGAAAAAGCTGCCCTATGAACAGTCCTAGAACAGCTAAACTTGATCCAATTACTAAAATAAACGAATAAAATAAACGATTTTTCATTGCGTTCATTATTTTTTTGGCTCCTCAAATTTATAACCTAAACCACGGATTGTTTTAATAAACAGTGGTTTACGACTATTTTCTTCAATTTTATCCCGCAGATGGCTAATATGTACGTCTACGATGCGAGTATCCCCGGCAAAATCATAGTTCCATACGGCACTAAGCAGCTGATCTCGTGTTAATACGCGGTTTTTATTTTCAAGTAAGTAAACAAGCAATTCAAATTCTTTCGGTGTGAATTCCAAAGACTCTTCATCGATAAATGCTTCAAATCGCTCCGGGAAAACTTTTAAATTACCGAATGAGTAAACTACTTCACTCGATTCAACTGTTTCTTCCACAACCGGTCCAGAGAAACGTCGCAGCACAGCCTTCACTCGGGCAATTACTTCACGTGGGCTGAATGGCTTTGTCATATAGTCATCCGCACCGAGCTCTAAACCTAATACTTTATCAAATTCATCGTCTCTCGCAGTCAGCATAATAATCGGTATATTGATGCGCAAACGTCGTAATTCCTTACAAACTTCAACACCATCAAGTTTTGGCAGCATTAAATCCAATAAAATCAGATCCGGTGTTTGTTCTACTGCTGTATCAAGACCCGCCTGACCATCATGAGCCAATAGAACTTCAAAACCTGCTTGTTCCAAGTTATATTTTAATAATGTTGCAATTGGCATTTCATCTTCTACTACTAAAACCGTTTTAACCATTATAAGTTCCTCCAAAATCGATTTGAAACCCCCATCTCAAAATCAATCTTCCAGTGGTTGGCTATCAACTACTTTGTTAAATATGTACTGATTAAAGCACTATCTTCATAGTAACAACTTTTTTTGAAAAGTACAATTATTCCTCTGTTCAGTTAAGTCTAAGCTCTTTCTTACTTGAAGAAAATTTCAATTCATATTATTTCGATAGGTAAAATAATTTTTACTATTGACTGAATATTTATTATTATGGTAACATTTAGAAAAATTGTTTATACACGCTTATAGAAGTGTAAATTTTTTTATTAAGAATCCCGAGTAATTCAATATGTTAAGTATTTTAACAGAAAGTAGGTGCTTCCATGACAAATGGAATCAATATCGAGTTAGTAAATTTAACAAAAAGTTTCGGTGAAAAACAAGTATTAAAGGATATTAATTTAACAATCCCCGCTGGACAATTCGTTGCGATCGTCGGGAAAAGCGGATGCGGAAAAAGTACGCTTCTCCGTATCATTGCAAATTTAGAACATAAAACGGCAGGAGAATCTTTAAAAGACGGTATTCAACAGGAGGACTTTTCAGGCGTTCGTGTCATGTTTCAGGAAGATCGTTTACTTCCATGGCTGTCTGTTTTAGAAAATGTAGGGGTTGGCACAGAGTTGAAAAAGGATTGGCAACCGATCGCATTAAAATCACTTGAACACGTAGGATTAAAAGACCGTGCAAAAGAGTGGCCACATGTACTGTCAGGAGGCCAAAAACAACGGGTTGCATTAGCTCGTGCGCTTAGTGCACAGCCAAGACTTTTGTTATTGGATGAACCGCTTGGTGCATTAGATGCACTGACACGACTGGAAATGCAAAATCTAATTGAACAATTGTGGTTAAAACAAAAATATACGTCGTTACTCGTGACACATGACGTGGCAGAAGCAATTACATTGGCAGATCGAATTATATTAATCGAAGACGGAAACGTTGCTTTAGATTTGCCGGTAAAACTTCCTCGTCCAAGAACACGTTCAAATCCGCATTTTGCTGAGCTTGAGGAAATTCTGCTTCAGCATTTATTAGGAAAACAAACAAAAACAGAAACACAAACGCAAACGAAACAAAAAGAATTACAAGCGATTATTTAAGGAGGTATTACAAATGAAAAAACTATTATCTGTCTTTTTGCTATTAACTTTATCAATTATTTTAGTCGGGTGCTCATCATCGAATGCTGAAAATAAAAAGGTTCGAATCGGCTACCAGAAAAATGGCACAACATTGCTATTAAAGGCGAATGGCGAACTTGAATCACGTTTAAAAGAACTGGGTTATTCAGTGGAATGGTCTGAATTCAATACCGGAAGTTCAGTTCTGGAAGCTTTAAACTCCGGAGCTATCGATTTTGCCAATGCAAGTGATGCCCCTTCAATGATGGCATTATCAAAAGGAATGAATTTCAAGTACATCGCAGGTGAAGAATCATCTCCACAAACAGAAGGAATTTTAGTGAAAAGTGATAGCTCTATCCAATCAATCGAACAATTGAAAGGTAAAAAGATTGCGTACAATAAAGCTTCCATCTCCGAATATTTATTAGTTACTGCTCTGGAAACAGTTAATCTGACATTGGATGATGTAGAATCTGTTATTTTAAGTCCAGCAGATGCGACTATTGCATTTCAAAACGGCGAGGTTGATGCCTGGGTTACTTGGGATCCGTATATGACGGTTTCCGAAAGTAAAGGCAATCAGATTTTAGCTACAGGAGAAGGCATTGTAGAACACCGCGGCTTCTACTATGCATCTGATAAATTTATCGAATCCAATAAAGATGCAGTCGTTGCCTATGTGGAAGAACTATCTAAAGTCGGTGAAGCCATTGATACTGATTCAAGTGATGCAGCAAAAATTCTTGAAGAGAATACAGGTATAGCCGCAGATGTTTGGGTAACAAGCTTAGCTCGACGTTCATCTGTTGCTACTTATTTGGATGAAGCTGCACAGGCAGATTTACAAAGATTAAATGAAGATCTTTATGACATTGGATTAACAACTAATCTTGTAGAAAATCTCGAAAACTATATTTGGAAACCATAAGAGGTGAGAAAAATGAAGAAGAAAAAATGGTTTCATTTGATTGAGCCATGGATCATTCCTATTTTAATTATTGTCATATGGGAAGTATCGAATAAAACAGGTATCCTTGCCAATACAATTTTGCCTGCCCCTTCCGATGTAGTAAAAGCAGGCTATGAACAAGCAGTTTCCGGTGTTCTGTTTGATCATCTTCAAATTAGTACGACACGTGCTTTAATCGGTTTCCTGATCGGCGGGATTATCGCTTTTGTCATCGGTATTTTAAATGGAATCGTACCTTTTGCACAGCGTTATTTGGATACAACTATTCAAATGCTGCGTAATATTCCGAATTTGGCACTCATTCCATTAGTTATTATTTGGTTTGGAGTTGGTGAAGAAGGAAAGATTTTCTTAGTGGCAATCAGCGTATTTTTCCCGATCTATGTCAATACATACCATGGCATCCGCAATGTCGATCCACGGTTAATCGAAATGGGAAAAATTTATAATCTTTCGAAATACAAACTGTTCTTTAAAGTGATTATTTTAGGTGCAATGCCATCCATTTTAGTAGGTATTCGCTACTCCTTAGGAATTATGTGGCTTACTTTAATTGTTGCAGAAACAGTTGCGGCAAGTTCCGGAATCGGCTATATGTCGATGAATGCACGTGAGTATATGCAACTTGATATTGTTGTATTAGCGATTATTTTATATGCTATTTTAGGAAAAATTGCGGATTCCATTGCAAAACTATTAGAGAAAAAGTTATTAAAATGGAATCCCGTGTATCAGTAAACAAAAAACAAAAAGGGCTTCGGTGTAAACAACCGAATCGCCCTTTTTTTATTTATTTCAATGCTTTCATCACATCTTTAACAGCATCTGCAGATTGATCAAGCGCTGTTTTTTCATCTTCTGTCAGCTCAAGTTCGAAAATTTTCTCAATACCGCCAGCACCTAATAATGTCGGAACCCCTAAGTATATCCCTTCATATCCATATTCGCCTTCTAAATAGGCAATTGCCGGCAATACTCGTTTTTGATCTTTTAAAATTGCCTCTGCCATTTCCACCATTGCTGCAGCCGGTGCATAATAAGCTGAACCATTTCCTAACAGATTCACGATTTCACCGCCACCTACACGGGTACGCTGCACAATTTCTTCTAAACGTTGTGCTGGTATTAGACTTTGTAAAGGAACCCCACCTACCGAAGCATACCGTATCAAAGGCACCATTGTGTCTCCGTGACCGCCTAATACAAGGGCAGATATATCTTTTACCGATACATTCAGTTCCTCGGCAATAAATGCGCGGAAACGGGCAGTATCCAATACACCCGATTGACCAATAACCCTTTGTTTCGGGAAGCCTGATTCTTTAAACACTGTATAAGTCATTGCATCTACTGGATTTGTAAGTACAATAATTGTTGCATTAGGTGAGGTACGGGCTATTTCCGTTGCAACGGCTTTCATGACACCTTGATTAATCTGTACTAAATCATCACGACTCATTCCTGGCTTACGGGCAACACCCGCAGTTATTAAAACGATATCCGAGTTTGCTGTATCCTCATAATCGGAAGAGCCTTTTACATAAGAATCAAAGCCTTGTACTGGCGCTGCTTCCCACATATCCAATGCTTTTCCTTTCGTAGGATTTTCTGCTGTTGGAAGGTCAATAATTACTACGTCGCCTAATTCTTTCTGTGCTGCTAAAAATGCTGCGGTTGCACCTGTAAAACCACTACCGATAACTGAGATTTTTTTACGTTTTAATGTCACCAAGAACCACTCCTTCATCGTAATTATATTTCATGAAAATTATATACAAAAAAAGGGAGAAAACATAATGTTCTCTCCCTTTTTTATAAATATTAATTTTAAATAAAAAGTAAACTATTTCCATTACTGTAAAATTATATAACGATACTATTCATTGCTAAACAATTTGTTCATAATTTCACATATATAGGCAAATGAGTAAAACTTTTAATTAGAAGTTTTCGATTAATTTTGTAGCGAACTCAGAACATTTAACTTCTGTAGCGCCATCCATTAAACGTGCGAAGTCATAAGTTACATATTTAGAAGAGATTGTTTTCTCTACTGAGTTTGTAATTAAGTCCGCAGCTTCTTGCCATCCTAAGTGCTCAAGCATTAATACGCCTGATAATAATACTGAAGATGGGTTTACTTTATCTTGACCAGCATACTTAGGTGCAGTACCGTGAGTAGCTTCGAAAATAGCGTGTCCAGTTAAGTAGTTAATGTTAGCACCTGGAGCGATACCGATACCACCAACTTGAGCAGCTAATGCGTCAGAGATGTAGTCACCGTTTAAGTTCATAGTTGCTACTACGTCGAACTCGTTAGGACGAGTTAAGATTTGTTGTAAGAAGATATCAGCAATAGAATCTTTTACGATAATTTTGCCTTCTGCAACAGCTTTAGATTGTGCTTCGTTTGCAGCAGCTTCGCCTTGCTCAGCTTTGATTGCATCGTATTGGTTCCAAGTGAATACTTTATCGCCGAATTCAGCTTCAGCTACATCGTAACCCCATTGTTTGAATCCACCTTCAGTGAATTTCATGATGTTACCTTTGTGTACTAAAGTTACTGATGGACGGTTGTGTGAAATAGCGTACTCGATTGCAGAGCGTACTAAACGTTCAGTACCTTCTTTAGATACTGGTTTAATACCTAAACCAGAAGTTTCTGGGAAGCGAATTTTGTTAACGCCTAATTCGTTTTGTAAGAAGTTTAATAATTTCTTTTGCTCGTCAGAACCAGCTTTGTACTCAATACCAGCATAGATATCTTCAGTGTTTTCACGGAAGATTACCATGTCAACATCTTCTGGACGTTTAACTGGTGAAGGAACACCGTCAAAGTGACGTACTGGACGTAAGCAAACATATAAATCCAACTCTTGACGTAATGCTACGTTTAGAGAGCGGATACCGCCGCCGATTGGAGTTGTTAAAGGACCTTTAATAGCGATTAAGTATTCGTTGATTTTTTCTAAAGTTTCAGCTGGTAACCATTCGCCAGTTTTGTTGAATGCTTTTTCACCTGCTAATACTTCTAACCATTCGATTTTCTTTTCACCGTTATAAGCTTTTTCTACAGCTGCGTCAATTACGCGAGATGCTGCAGCCCAGATATCTGGACCGATACCGTCACCCTCGATGAAAGGAATAACAGGATTGTTTGGAACGTTTAATTTACCATTCTCTACTACGATTTTGTTAGTCATTGGAAATTTGCCTCCTAATAATCATAAATCTAGGACTGTGTCAAATCACAGTCCCAGATATTTTAACATACTTTTTTGATTAGCGCTCGTTAATTGGAACGTATTTTTGCATATCTGGACCAACATACTCCGCACGTGGACGGATTAGACGGTTGTTTGCATACTGCTCTAAAATGTGCGCTACCCAACCTGAAGTACGAGATACTGCGAAGATTGGTGTGAATAAGTCATGCTCGATACCTAAAGAATCATATACTGATGCTGAGAAGAAGTCTACGTTTGCAGGTAATTTCTTTTGCTCAACGATCATATCATGGATTTTCACTGACATATCGTATAATTCTGGTTTGCCTGTTAATTTAGTAAGCTTTTCAGACATTACACGTAAGTGAGGTGCACGTGGGTCGCCTTTGCGGTATACGCGGTGACCGAAGCCCATGATTTTTTCTTTGTTATCTAATTTGTTTTGAACCCAAGACTCAACTTTATCGATTGAACCGATTTCAGTTAACATTTTCATAACTTGCTCGTTAGCACCACCGTGTAATGGGCCTTTTAATGCGCCAATTGCAGAAGTTACACCAGAGTATACATCTGATAATGTCGCAACACATACACGTGCAGTAAATGTAGAAGCGTTTAATTCATGGTCAGCGTGTAAAATTAACGCTTTATCGAATGCTTCAATTTCGATTGCTGCTGGTTCTTCACCTTTCAGCATATATAAGAAGTTTGCTGCATAACCTAATTCTGGTTTTGGAGCAACTGGTTCTTTACCTTGACGTACACGTGCAAAAGTAGTTACTACTGTACCAATTTTCGCTTGTAAACGGATTGCTTTACGGTAGTTTGCTTCAGCTTCCATAACATCAGCTTCTTCGTCAAATGCACCTAACATAGATACTGCTGTACGAAGTGCTGCCATTGGGTGCACTGTGTTTAAAGGCATAGATTTGAATAAATCTGTGATTGCCGCTGGAATTTCCATATTTTTAGCTAGTTCTTCTTTTAAGTTAGCTAATTCTTCAGCGTTTGGTAAACGCGTGTTCCATAACAAGAATACTACTTCTTCAAAAGTCGCATTGTTAGTTAGGTCGTCGATGCCATACCCTACATATGTAAGTGTATCATCGATAATTGAAGAAATTTTCGATTCTGCTGCTACGATACCTTCTAAACCTTTTGTTGCTGACATAAAAAATCGCTCCTTCACTTAGTAAATTAGTTTTGTAAGTGCTTTCTTTTTACTCTATTAAAAAGTCGCACACTCATATCGTTCTGCTCAATTGAACCTATAAGTAAATCGCTTACAAATTTCATTATAATCAATTTTGACGGCTTTGTGAATGAATTAGTAGGATTTTAGGAAAAAATCACATAGATGATAGAATTCACGCAAAAAAGAGAATTTATAATTTGTAATGAGTTATTAAAGGTATTAATTAGGAGTGAGATAAATGGATTATACAAATAAAACAAACCCATGGCTAGTAAAAAGTAGGAATATTATCGTTCTTCTACTTTACTTTACCCTTTTTTATTTCATTCCGCCTATAATTTTCGGTCTATTTTTCGCCTACTTACTATTTCCCGTCTTCCTCTTTTTCAAGCAGCAATTTAGACTGCCATTCTTTCTCGTAGTCATTATACTTTCCGTATTTCTATTTTCGGTTGTCGTCTCGGTTATCATGCTCATCATTCACAGCTTTATCACAATTCTTCCTCAGCTGCAGTCAACACTTTTATCTTTGGACAGCACCTATATGAAACATCCGCTTCTTCCGTTTATTGTAGAAAAACTTCAAAGTTTAATAAGGGACTTGCTGTTCTATACAATCAACTTTATAAAAAACAGTTTTCAATCTATCTTTGAATTTTTCATTTTCATTGTAACATTCTACTTTGCGTTGATGGAAAGCTATAAAAACCGTTTATGGTTTTTCGCTTATATTCCGAAAGCTTATCGCACTACATGGGCTCGCTACTTTCAAAAAGGAATGGAGCTTATTGGCCGCTTTATCGTAGTGGAAATGCAATTGTTTACACTGACGTTTATCCTGCTTTGTATAGGGTTTTACTTTTTGAAGTTTGAAGCAATTGTAATTAAAGCCTTTTTAATTGCCTTTGCAGACTGCCTGCCTTTTTTAGGAATCGGAATTTTTCTGATTCCAGTTTCTGTTTATTACTTTATTGTAAACGAACCGATAATGGGCAGTGCCATTTTGGTTCTGTACTTTGTTGTACAAATGATAAGACAGCTAACTGAATCAATGCTCTGGTCACACACGTTGCATTTACGTATGATCCATACATTTCTAATCAGCGCTGCCTCAGTATTATTATTCGGTTTTTACGGAATCATCCTCAGTCCAATACTATTGATGATTGCCATTAAAGTGAAACAACATGCTATTTTTGCAAAATAACGACTTGTCCTCTTTTCATTTTTTTACGTAAAAAGTAGAAGATGACCGGCTTAAACAGGTTACGTGTAATTCCTGATACAAATAGTAATCCGAGAATATCCGTAATGAAGCCCGGTACTGCTAAAAGAATGCCGCCAACAAAAATCATAAATGTTTCAATGACCGGTACTCCAGGTGGCTGACCTTGCTGCATGCTTTTTTGAATATCCTGTATAGATTTTGTACCGCGTTTTTTGGCAATCAACAGTCCTGCAATGGATGTGAAAATGATTAATAACAATGTATAGAAAACACCGATTGCATTTCCAATTACGATAAATACCGCAATTTCGGCAAATACGAGTGCGAGTAATCCAAATAAAATCTTCTTCATTTATGAACCCCCTCTTCTTCTAATTTATACGAAACAGCGAAGAAAAAGTTTCAAAATGTGTTTATAACACAAAACAAACCACCATTTTCATTGTAAGAAATGGTGGTTTTGCTGTACTTATTAAACTTAAAGAACGCTCGCGTGTCCTTTATAAATGACACCTGTTTCAGCATCCATTGTAATTTCCTGTCCATGCTGGATTAGAGTAGTTGCTTCTTTTACACCGACAATTACAGGGATACCTAAGCTTAAGCCGACTACAGCAGCGTGTGATGTTAATCCGCCTTCTTCAGTAATAATACCTGCGCATTTTTCGATTGCTGGCATCATTTCACGGTCAGAGCCTACTGTTACAATAATTGCTCCTTCTGTGTCGTAAGCTAATGCTTCTGCTGCATTGTTAGCGATAATTGCATTACCAACTACTGACAGTTTACCAATACCTTGACCACGTGCCAATAAGTCACCAATTACATGTACTTTCATTAAGTTCGTTGTACCCGCTTCACCAACCGGAAGACCAGCAGTAATAACAACTACATCACCATGGCTGACAAATTCATATTTTAGCGCTTCATCAACTGATAACTCTAAAATCTCATCCGTTGTAGATACACGCTGCGTTAAAATTGGTTTTACGCCCCATACCAATGTCAATTTCTGAGCAACATTTGGCTGACTTGTAACAGCGATGATCGATACACCTGGACGATATTTTGCAATCATTCTTGCAGTATTTCCGCTTTCAGTTGGAGCTAATACGGCTTTAACACCAAGGTTAATCGAAGTATAGGCAACTGCCTGAGAAATAGCTTCTGTCATATTTGCTTCTTTTTCACGGCTTCGTGTTGATACAATTGCTCGGTAATCCAAAGCATTTTCTGTACGAATCGCAATTTTGTTCATTGTCGCTACAGATTCTACCGGATAAAGACCCGCTGCTGTTTCCCCAGAAAGCATGATTGCATCTGTACCATCCATAATTGCGTTTGCAACGTCTGATGCTTCTGCACGAGTTGGACGTGGATTGCGCTGCATTGAGTCCAGCATTTGTGTAGCTGTAATAACAGGCTTGCCGACTTGGTTACATTTTCGGATTAATGATTTTTGTACTAATGGTACTTCTTCAGCAGGAATCTCTACACCTAAGTCCCCGCGTGCCACCATTAAACCGTCTGAAACTTCGATGATTTCATCGATGTTGTCAACGCCCTCCTGGTTTTCGATTTTAGGAATAATTTGAATGTGGCTGCCGTTATTTTGCTCCAGCAGCTCACGAATTTCGAGTACATCCTTTGCAGTACGAACAAATGAAGCTGCGATGAAATCGATACCTTGCTCAATTCCAAATAAAATATCTGCTGCATCTTTATCTGTAATACCAGGTAATTTCACAGAAACGCCCGGTACATTAACACCTTTTTTATTCTTTAAAATACCAGCGTTTTCAACGATTGCATGTATTAACCCTTGCTCCGTATCTTTCGCAAGTACACGCAATTCGATTAAGCCGTCATCCAATAAGATAATATCGTTTTGGTCTACGTCTTCAATCAGCTGATCGTATGTGATGGAGAAACGTGATTCATTTCCTAAAACTTCTGTCATCGAAATATCGATTACTTGTCCTGTTACTAAATGTAACTCACCGTTTTCCATTGAGTGTGTTCTGATTTCAGGTCCCTTTGTGTCCAATAAAATTCCAACCGGTTTTTTCATGCGTTCTGCTGCATCACGAATTGCGGCAATACGGTTTGCATGTTCTTCATGATTTCCGTGTGAGAAGTTTAAACGGGCAACATTCATCCCTGCATCAATTAACTTTTCTAACATTTCTGGTGATTCACTAGCTGGTCCAATAGTACAAACAATTTTAGTTTTTCTCATAGTTTTGTCATCTCCGTTTTTATGCACTTTAAATTGAAAGCTCTTTTGATAATGTATACAAACTTAAGTCTGCTTGGTGCTTAGTTTCAAATGCTTTTCTTAAATCATAATCGATTATAGCGTGATTTTTCACGCCAACTGCTCTTCCACCTTTGTTTTCCAACAATAGCTCTACCGCTCTTGCACCAAATCTACCTGCTAAAACGCGGTCCCGAGCAGATGGAGATCCTCCTCGCTGTATATGACCTAATACAGATGTTCGAATTTTAATTCCTGTGCGTTCTTCCAAAAGCTGCGCAAGTTTATGACCATTCATTACCCCTTCAGCGACAATAATAATACTATGGCGCTTTCCACGAGCCACCCCGCGCTCAAGACGTGCTACAATATCATCCAGCTCATAGGACTCTTCCGGTATTAAAATCGATTCCGCACCAGCGGCCAAACCTGCCCAAAGAGCAATGTCTCCAGCGTCGCGGCCCATTACTTCAATAACAAACGTATTTTCATGACTTGTTGCCGTGTCTCGGATTTTATCGATTGATTCAACTACTGTATTAAGTGCCGTATCAAAGCCAATCGTATATTCTGTACCAGGTACATCATTGTCAATTGTACCGGGAATCCCTACACACGGGAATCCTTTATCTGATAATTGCATGGCTCCACGATAAGTACCATCTCCGCCTATAACAACTAACCCTTCGATTCCCTCTTCTTTCATGCGTTCGATTGCTCTATATTGAATATCATCCTGTTTAAATTCAGGGAACCTTGCTGAATACAGTTTTGTTCCGCCTCGTTGAATAATATCGCCAACAGAACCAATATCTAAAAGTTCAAAGTTCCCATTATAGAGTCCTTCATAACCATGATATACTCCGACAACATCTACATTATGAAAACTCGCTTTACGAACGACTGCACGAATAACAGCATTCATTCCCGGTGCATCTCCACCACTCGTTAAAACTGCAATCTTCTTCATACGACCTTTTCCTCCTATTACGCTGTTACTATCCACATTAACAGAAAATACGCTCATATGTAACTATTCTAGAAAACAAATTGTAAAGCTTTTGAAAAAAATGAAGAATGCGCTCACACGCATTCTTCAAAGTATAATACTGTTATAAAACAACCTTATTGTTCTATATACTGTCCAATATTTTTAAATTTCATATAGCGATTTTCAACTAATTGATCTTCGCTCTCTTTATTTAGGTCATTTAGAACACTTGTAAGATATTCTTTCATAAATATCGCCTGCTGCTCAACATCCTTATGGGCACCTCCGGCTACTTCCGGTATAATCCCATCAATAACTTTAAGCTGTTTTAAATCAAGGGCTGTTATTTTCATCGCTTCAGCAGCTTCTTTAGCATAGCTTGCATCTTTCCATAAAATTGATGCAGCTCCTTCTGGAGAAATTACCGAATACGTTGAGTTTTCAAGCATCAAAATTTTATTTGCAACTCCAAGTGCAAGGGCACCGCCACTTCCACCTTCACCAATTACAATACTAATAATTGGTACCCGAATACCTGCCATTTCAAACAAATTACGCGCAATCGCTTCACTTTGACCACGTTCCTCAGCTGCTTTGCCCGGGTACGCACCTTTCGTATCGATAAAGCAAATAATTGGGCGTTTGAATTTCTCTGCCTGTTTCATTAAACGTAACGCCTTGCGGTAGCCTTCCGGATGAGGCATTCCAAAATTGCGGCGAATATTTTCCTTTGTCGTTTTCCCCCGCTGGTGACCAATAATCGTAATTGGCTGACCATTGAATGATGCAATCCCGCCGACAATTGCTGCATCATCTTTAAATGTACGATCCCCATGCACTTCGATAAAATCTTCAAAAATACGTTCAATATATTCAAGTGTCGTTGGACGGTCAGCATGGCGGGCAACTTGCACACGATGCCAAGGCTCCATATTTGCATATACGTTTTTTTCAAGTTCCTGCAAACGTGTTTCCAACTTTTCAATTTCTCCGCTCATATCTACATCTGCTTCCGTGGCAATTGTTTTTAACTCTACAATTTTTTCACGTAGTTTTACAACCGGTTCTTCAAATGCCATTAATTTAGACATGTGATACGCCTCCCTGTACATGCAGCTTAACAATTGTTGCAATTTTGTCGCGCATTTCTGTACGGTTAAAAATTGCGTCAAGCTGTCCATGATCTAATAAAAATTCTGCTGTCTGGAAATCATCCGGTAACTTCTCACGTACCGTTTGTTCTATTACACGACGTCCCGCAAACCCGATCAGACTTTGAGGCTCTGCAATATTATAATCACCGATCGATGCAAAACTTGCCGATACACCACCTGTAGTCGGATGCGTCAAAATTGAAATATATAGTAGGCCTTCCTCGCTATGGCGTTTTAAAGCAACACTCGTTTTTGCCATTTGCATTAATGACAATACCCCTTCTTGCATACGTGCACCGCCACTTGCCGTGAAGATGATGAATGGCACTTTCAGCTCTGTCGCCTTTTCTACAGCGCGTGTTATTTTTTCACCAACAACCGAACCCATAGACCCCATACGGAAGTTCGAATCCATTACCGCAACAACAACCTGCATCCCTTTTAATGCACCTACACCTGTTAATACAGCTTCGTTTAACCCGGTTTTCTTAATATCCGCTTCCACTTTTTCCACATATGCAGGGAAGTTTAAAGGATTGGTAGTTTGAAGATGATCATCCATTGAAACAAAAGAGCCTTCATCTAAAAAACAGGCAATTCTTTCATTAGCATTTAAAGTAAAATGATGCTGACATTTTGCGCATACTTTCAAGTTTTTTTCGAGTTCTTTTGTGACATGAATCGTTTTACATTTAGGACATTTCGTCACGATGCCTTCCGGAAAGGATTTTTCATCTTCTTTTCTAGTAATATTATCAGTATTTTTTTTACGACTAATTGTAAACAAATCACGAATTGCCATCGTAATCCCCCTTTATATTCACGTAATCATTCTTTAATAATGACCATCCATTTTTCATATGAATCAATTGCTTCATGTAAATAACCCATTTGCAATGAAGCAAGCAGTATTTTTAATTCCATTTTCTCTTCTTCTGTAATTTCATTTGCCAATAAATTATTGCTGAAAGAAAGAAGCTGGAGCCAAATTTTTAATGCAAGCCGGTTACCTGAAACGATCATACACTCACGAAGTATGTCTTCTCTTTTTAACTCCTGCCCAAGCTCTACCTTTACAAAAAAGCTCTCCCAAATCGGTAATGCCTTCAAATTGTCAGATTGGCAAATAATTCGAATCGCTTCTTTTTCGTGCATTTCTCTCGTTGCATGCACATCCGCAATCGATTTTTCGTCCTGCAAAATAAATGATCCGACAATTTCTACAAACTGATGGTGCTGCATACTGGCCAAATATGTACCACCGCCATGCCTTGTTTCAATTAAACCCAGCAACTCCAGACTGCGTAAAGCCTCCCGAACCGAAGACCTTCCCACTTGCAGCTGCTCGCTTAACGTTCTTTCTGAAGGAAGTTTTTGCCCTTCCTGAATATTTTGTTCAGCAATTAAATCGTGTAATTGCTTAACAATTTGAATAAACATCTTTTTTGCGGGCTTATCTTCCACAATTTTCACCTCACCGTGACTAACGCTTTCAATTATTATTAACAAAAGTGGTCAGACCAGTTACTAAAGTAAGAATACAAAATGTTTTTGACATTGTAAAGAGAAAATATAAAACTTATATTTTATATATAATAAAATTTGCGAATATATAACTAGATTTACGTTTTTTCGATAAATTTAGATGAACCCATATAAAAAGAGCGCCTCCAAAGCTATTAGAAGGCGCTCTTTAATACTATTTATTTTATAATAATCTGTTTAACTTTTATTTGTTGTTTATTAAATCGCTGCTCGTAAAAGCCTTCGATATAAAGCAGTCCCTCTTCCCGGATTTTTCCGACAACTTGCTCGTATTCTTTCGGAAATAATGTTAAAGAGACAGTTCCAAACTCATCTTCCATTTGAACAAATGCCATCAGTTCACCGCGCTTTGTGCGGAGCTGGCGCATTTCCCGAACCTGACCGATCATTTTTACGAATGCATTGTCTTTAAGATGCGCCAAATTTTGAACAGTTGCCGTAACTTCCGGAAAATGGCTTCGTAATTTTACGATTGGATGATCAGATAAATAAAAACCGAGCACATCCTTTTCGTACTGCAGTTTGATTTTTTCCGGTATTGGCGATGTTTCGCTATATTTCGGTTTCCCGAATGCTAGCAATGCCCCTTCAAACAAGTCATCCCCGCCCGGTCGCACGAAATCTGCCTGTTTCTGTGCACCTTCGATAGTAGCGAGTAATGTTGCACGATCTTTGCCGAATTCATCAAGTGCACCTGCTTTAATAAGCGGTTCGATAATTTTTCTGTTGAAATTCGCTGTCGTCAATGTCACAGCCAAATCAAATATAGAGTCAAACGGCTTTTGTCTTTCTTGACGCGCAATTAACAGTTTTTGCATAAAAGGCTGCGGTACACCTTTAATCACTGACAGACTAAATCGGATTTTCCCGCCTTCCACTTTAAAATGACGCATACTTCGATTAATCGACGGCGGCAATATTTCGATTCCCCTTGCTTTTGCCTCCATTATAATTTGGGCAAGCTTTTCCGGATTACCCGTAGCATTTGTCAGGAGGGCAGCATAAAAATTGACCGGATAATTGGCTTTCAAGTACGCCATCTGATAGGAAATAACACTATAGGCAACGGCATGGCTTTTCGGGAAGCCATAATCGGCAAACCGGACAATTAATGCATACACTTCTTCCGCTGCCTGCTGTGTATAGCCTTTTGTTAAAGCACCTTTTACGAAAGATGCCCGCTGCTGTTCTAGTACATCCCGCTTCTTTTTACTGACTGCACGACGGAGCAAATCAGCCTGTCCAAAAGAAAAGCCCGCCATCACATTCGCAATGCGCATTATTTGCTCCTGATAAATAATAACGCCGTATGTCTCTTCCAAAATCGGTGTTAAATGCGGATGCGGCATGATAACCTGCTCTTTTTTATGTTTTCTTCTTGCATACATCGGGATAAATTCCATCGGACCCGGTCGATACAATGCATTGACCGCCACAATATCTAAAAAGTGGGTCGGTTTAATTTCACGGAGTGCATTTTTCATGCCATCCGACTCTAGCTGGAAAATACCATTAGTGTCACCATTTTGTAAAAGCTCAAATGTCTTCTCGTCATTGAGCGGAATTTGATTAAAATTGATTTGTGTATTATGAGTAAACTGAATCGACTTCCGTATTTGCTCTAAAATCGTTAAATTACGGAGCCCTAAAAAATCAATTTTCAATAATCCGTTTTGCTCTACTTCCTGCATAGGCCACTGTGTTAAAAATATCCCGTCATGTCCTTCTTCAATTGGTACGACATCGACTAATGGAACAGGACTCAATACGACCCCCGCTGCGTGTGTCGATGCATTCCGTGGAAGTCCCTCCAACCGAAGTGATGTTTGAAACCATTTTTGGCGGATAGGCTCTGCTGTAACCCATGCTCTTAAGTTTTCCGACATTGCATATGCTTCCTTCAGTGTAATGCCGGGTTTATTTGGAATCAGCTTAGAAATCATTTCCAATGCTTCACTTTCGAAATTAAACATACGGGCAACATCACGGGCAACCGCTTTGGCTGATAATGTACCGAACGTAATAATTTGTGCGACATATTGCTTGCCGTATTTTTTTGCAACATACTGAATGACTTCATGCCGTCTCGTATCTAAAAAGTCGATATCGATATCCGGCAGTGTAATACGCTCCGGATTTAAAAAACGTTCAAACAGCAAATCGTATTGCAATGGGTCCACCTGTGTAATCTCGAGTGCAAATGCGACAAGGGAAGATGCGGAAGAACCACGGCCCGGTCCTGTTAATATTTGTGCTTCACGTGCAAACTGCATAAAGTCGGCAACAATCAGAAAATAATCTGAATAACCCATCGACTGAATAACATGAAGCTCATAGTTCATCCGTTCAACATAGTGTGTTGGCAATGTGTGCATATTTAAACGTCGCTGTAAACCAGTCACTACTTGCTGCTGCAGCAAATTTTCCGCCGTCTCCCCTTCACCAACCGGAAACTTCGGCATATAAACATTATTTGTGTTTATTTCAATTTGACAGCTCAGTAATAAATTTTCCATTTGGATGAGCCATTGTTGCTGATCATGGAACTTCTGCTGCCACTGTTCTGCTGTCAGTAAATGATTTTCCTGTTTATTGCTTTCTACAGCATCATTCAGTTTTACCCCGGTATGGATGGCTTGTGCCACTTCATAGGCAAAAAAGTCCTCGTCATTAAAAAACAGACTTTCATGTGTTGCAACAATTGGAAGAGCATTTTTTTCAGCGAGCTGCACTGCCGAACTTTCCAAACCCGCTGTGTCGGATAAACGAGAAATCCCGATATACACTTCATGCGGATAGGCCTTAATAATTTCTTTCAATAGCGGCTCCACTTCCTGTTGCAACCATATTGCCTGCTGTTCGAGCGCAGGAATCATAAAAGCAATTCCCTTACCATATGCGAGCAGCCATCTTAACGGAATCGTCTGCTCCGGACGAATAGAGATACTGCTGGAGATTTTCAACAAATTACGATACCCTTCGTTTGTTTTTGCATATAAAACAAGCGGCAATGATTGATCTTCTGTCAATTCGAGCTGAATCGTCAAGCCTATAACCGGATGAATACCGGCCCTTTTCATTTCAAACCAAAAAGGCAAAAGTCCGTACAATTTCGTATTAACAATTGCACAGCTTTTTGCCTCTTGCTGATGTAAGAAAGGGATGAGCTCTTCGATACGAATTGTACTTTTCAATAAATCGGCACTTGTCCGTACTTGCGGATATACAGTCACCCGTCATCCCTCCATCATATTATTTATATTCACTGCAAATGACTTTCAAATCTTCAATTACTTGATCTGCCTCTTCCCAAGAATATGCTGTAGCACCAGATGCCAGCGGATGCCCGCCACCATTATACTTTTTCGCCAGGCCGTTGATAACCGGACCTTTTGAACGGATACGAACGCGAATCGTATCATTGTCTTCAATGAACATCACCCATGCACGGATATTCTTTACATTGCCCAATGAACTAACTAATAGGGAGGTTTCGGAAGGGGTAGCATCAAATTGCTGTAAAATAGCTGCAGGCAATTTAATCGAAGCCGCACCGTTTTCATCCATTTCGAAATGCTGGTATATATAACCTTGAAGATTTAATAGTTTACGTTCCATTTCGTACATACCATCAAAAACTTCATTTCGGTCGAAATTATATTGTACAAGTTGTCCTGCTGTTTCAAATGTTTTCGGGCTCGCACTCGGATATAAGAAACGCCCTGTATCACCGACAATTCCCGCAAATAACAGACGTGCCGCTTCATCGGACATATCCCAATCCGCATACGTTTTACCTTCTTCATAAAGCTCATAAATCATTTCGCTGCATGAACTAGCATCCGTATCCACCCATAATAAATCACCATAAGCATCATCATTCGGATGGTGGTCGATTTTAATAAGATAATCGCCGTTAACATAGCGCTGATCATCTATACGTTCGGTATTCGCAGTATCTGTCACAATGACAAGTGCATTTTTAAACTGTGCATCTTCTACTTGCTGAGGAGATGCCATGAAAGATAATGAGTCGTCATGTTCACCGACCGTGTATACTGCTTTCTCCGGATATTTTGCCCGAATTAACTCAGCCAGACCTATTTGTGAACCGTACGCATCTGGGTCCGGTCGTACATGGCGATGCAGTACAATTGTTTCATATTGTTTAATTTTGTCAATAATTTGACGTTTCAATACATTTCCTCCTCGTCCATAATGAATACCTATATCATTTTCCATTAAAAATCGTTACAATATTTAGTAGTTTGGCTATTAGGAGGTTCAATATGGTCTATTTAAATTTTCTGTTTGTTGCCTGTATTATAGCATCACTAGTATTTTATTTTTATTTCAAAACTAAGCAATTCCGTTCGACACTGCCTATTCGTCGTAAATGGTATACTGCGAAAGCCGGAGTTGCGCTTGCCGCATTTCTCATCTTCTTTGGTCTGAATGCAACGATTCTGTATCCGGATATTCTCGGGTTTGCCGTTGCAGCTGTTTTCTTTATCATTGGTGCAGGTTTAGGTGTTAATAACTATAAACGCATGCAGCATGAAGGCCGATACATAAAAGAAGAATACGAACTAAACAGGTAAAAGAACGGGGTCAGCTGAAAGCGATTTACTTTCAGCATGACCCTTTTTTATCGTTCTAATAACTGGAATGTCATCATCGCTTTTCCTACAAGAATTGTCGCGCTGTATACTTCAAAATCCATTTTGACGAATTTACGTGACATGTCCAAAATTCTAGGACGGACAGTTAATACACTTTCCATCTGTACTGGCTTGATAAAATATATATTCATATTTTCAACAACCGCTTCTCCGCGCTTACGACGCTTCAATGCAAAAGCACCGACTTCGGATAACAGGATTGTAAAAGCACCATATGAAATTGCACCAAACTGGTTTGTCATTTGCGGTGTAACAGTAAATTCCACTTCAATATCCTCTTCACCCATGACACGCATTTCATTTTTCACTAAATCATCGATTGTCTCGCCATGCTGAGGCTGACGCTGTGCTAACTGTATCGCCTTTAATACATCCTGACGACTGATAACCCCTTTTAATAACCCTTCCTCATCAATGACAGGAAGCAAATCGATTCCTTCCCAGATCATTCGGTGTCCGGCTGATGCGACACTCGTTTTCATCGAAGCAGCGATCGGATTCTTTGTCATCACTTTATCAACCGGCTCTGACTCTTCTTTACCGATTACGTCCTTGCTCGTAATCATTCCGACAAGCCTGTTTTGACCTGTTACAACAGGGAAAGCACCATGTGTCGTACGACGGTTCTGTCTATGAAAATCTGCAATCGTATCATTATTTTTTAATACAGCCGTATCTTCCATCGGGACATATATATCTTCAATCAGTAATATATCTTTTTTAATCAGCTGGTCATAGATGGCACGGTTGATCATCGTCGCCACTGTAAACGTATCATACGTTGTTGAAATAATTGGCAGATCCAAATCGTCTGCCAGCTCTTTATTGGATTCAGTTGTATCAAATCCGCCGGTAATTAATACAGCAGCCCCTGTTTTCAATGCGTATTCATGTGCCTGTGTACGGTTACCGACAATGAGCAAGCTCCCTGCATCTGTATAGCGCATCATATCATCAAGCTTCATCGCACCAATTACAAATTTCGTTAAAGTTTTATGGAGACCTGTCTTCCCTCCTAAAACTTGACCATCTATAATATTTACAATTTCAGCAAATGTTAAGCGTTCAATGTTTTCCTTCTTTTTCTTTTCAATTCGAATCGTACCTACACGTTCGATCGAGCTTACAAGACGTCGGTTTTCAGCTTCTTTAATCGCTCGGTAAGCTGTCCCTTCACTCACTTGCATTTCCTTTGCAATTTGACGAACCGAAATTTTATCGCCAACTGGTAGTGATTCAATGTATTGTAAAATCTTCTCGTGTTTCGTTGACAATTACATCACCTATTTCTCATCATTCATTTATGTCTTTAGTGTACCATATTTAAACGGCGCAATTATACTATTTTCAATACATATACCCGTATAATTGCTTATAAATGTAAGAAAAAGCTCAAGAAATTAATAAGATAAAGTTAGCCTGGCCATAACCAAAAATACCATTTTTCTCTTTTGAGAAAAATGGTATTTTTTTGCTGTGAGTAAAATTGATTTCCATTCCGGGACGCTTTCCGCGGGCGTGGTCTGAGCCTGTAGTCTCAGGCATCACGCTATTCCCGCAGGAAGCTTTGCTTGTAGGGAAAGGCATAGCCGTCAGCTGGTGTTTTAACAGTGCGAAAGGTGAAACCGTCAGCACGAACACTCGCCCTCCATTCCAATCAATTTTATAAAGTTTCCGTTTCTTAAATAGTGTTACTAATTTGTTTCAACCTTAAGAATAAATCATATCAAATGGATGTGCGTTTAATAGTAAATTAGAATTTCACAAATTCTCCTGGCTGCAATACTTGTACTTCTGCGCCTTCAACAAGTTTCGCAAAGTCAGCCGGATCTTGTTCAATCGGCGGGAATGTGTTGTAGTGGACCGGCACAACTATTTTCGGCTTCAATAATGAAACCGCATAAGCTGCATCTTCAGGTCCCATTGTAAAGTTGTCACCAATCGGTAAAAAGGCAATGTCAATTGGATGGCGCTTTCCGATTAACTCCATATCCCCAAATAATGCCGTATCACCAGCATGATAAATTGTTTTACCTTCTGCCGTAAATAAAATTCCGGCCGGCATTCCCGTATAGATAATTTCGTTGTTTTCCGTTACATATGAAGAGCCATGGAACGCCTGTGTAAATTTCACTTTTCCGAATTCAAATTGGCGTGCACCACCAATATGCATATTGTGGACTTTGCAACCTTGCCAGCCTAAATAGTCTGCAAGTTCATTTGGCGCAACAACAAGTGCATCGTGTGTTTTTGCTAATTCCACAGTATCTCCAACATGATCATTATGTCCATGCGTCAATAAAATGACATCCGGTTTTTCATTTTCAACCTTTAAATCTGTTTGTCCATTTCCATTAATGAAAGGGTCAATTAAAATCGTAGTCCCATTTGTCACAATTTTTACGACGGAATGTCCGTGAAATGAAATTTGCATATAACATACCTCCTAAAATAACCTTCCCTGTATCATTCGATATTTATGCATAATTCTCCTTTTTTTGATATGCTTATACCGCGAATTCATTAATTGAATAACAAAGGAGTTTATACAATGTCGAAATTGAAACAATTACAAAATCATTTAATTGAAAATGGTTGGGATGCTGCTTTTATTACAACACCTGACAATGTCTTTTACTTTTCAGGTTTTAGAAGTGAGCCGCATGAACGCTTACTTGGTGTTATGGTATTTAAGGATGCAGAACCGTTTTTAATTTGCCCGAAAATGGAAATGCCTGATGCAGTGGCTGCAGGATGGGCTTTCGAAGTTGTCGGACATGAAGATACTGAAAATGCCTGGGATGTTGTTGCAAAAAGTGTAGCGGCTCGCAACGTAACATTCGATACATTGGCTATTGAGAAATCTCATTTAACGGTTGAGCGTTTAGAAGCGATCCAAGAACGTTATGAACAATTGAAATTTGCAGGTATTGATGAAAAAATTAACGCGCTTCGTATTTCAAAAGATGAAGTGGAACTTGAAAAATTACGTAAAGCTGCCGAATTAGCGGACTACGCAATTCAAGTTGGCTGTGATGCAATTGCAGAAGGCGTAACAGAAATGGAAGTTTTAAATACAATCGAATCAGCAATTAAGGCAAAAGGCTATGTGATGAGCTTCGATACGATGGTATTGGCTGGAGAAAAAGCAGCTTCTCCTCATGGAACACCCGGAAATCGCAAAATTAAAAAAGGTGACCTAATCTTATTTGACCTAGGTGTTATTTACGAAGGGTATTGTTCGGATATTACACGAACAGTAGCATTCGGCCAGCCAAATGACGAGCAAATTAAAATTTATAATGCTGTTCGCCTTGCAAACGAATCAGCAATTGAAGCAGTTAAACCAGGCGTCCGCGCAATGGACTTAGATAAAATTGCCCGTGATGTTATTAGAGATGCGGGCTATGGCCAATACTTCACACATCGTTTAGGTCACGGTCTTGGTATTTCTGTTCACGAATTCCCGTCGATCAACGGCGCCAACGAATTTATTCTAAATGAAGGTACAGTATTTACAATCGAACCAGGTATTTATAAAACGGATGCTGCAGGCGTTCGTATCGAGGACGATGTAGTCGTAACAAAAGATGGTGTGGAGGTACTTACATCATTCACAAAAGAACTTGTAATTTTATAATATATTAGTTCATTTGAGTGTATAGAAACTATTAAATTTGCATAAACTAAGCGAGCAGTCCTTTTCAGAGGATTGCTCGCTTTTTAATATTTATAGGCTTATTAACAAATTAATTACTTTACAATTTTTAACTTGTTTTCTAAAAGCAAAAATGAGGAATAGACTATTAATTACATAAAAATAACCGAAAGGAAGTGGTGCATTATGAAAAGATGGTCATTTACAACGCTACTTATAATTGTGCTTACTCTATTGCCAATAAGTCAAATTGAATGGAATACGGAAGCTGAAGCAAGTCAAACAAGTAAGGTAAATAATGAAGTCATTTCAAAAAGTGCATCACCGAACAAAGCGGTAAAGGAAAAAGCCCCTGTCTCGAATACAGGCTTTATGCCAAAAGTGAATCGCAGTTATACGTATAAACCATCATTCGAAGATGCCGGCCCAAGAACATATACCGCTTCTAAAAATAAATCGATTGAAAACTCGGTAGAATTGTTGGAAGATGACTATATCGGCTATACGTATATTGAAGATCAGCAGCAGTTTGCTTTAGGTGTTGCCTATTCAGATATATTTTTCTTCTCATTAAGCTACCCGATGAAAGAAAAGACAACAATTACCGATACGGATTATTTATATGACGGTACTACGGAAACAACACCAGTTTATGTTGAAAGTACAAGTACAACAGTTAAAACAAAAGCAGGAACATTCCAAAATGTAGTAGTACTAAAATATCCAAACGGCACGAAAATCTACCTAGCAAAAGATCATGGTATTATCCGTATTACTGATTTTGAAGGTAATATTACAACTGAATTAGTCTCGGTTAAATAGAATGACCCATCAAAAAAATCCGCTACGTTTGGTTTTGCCAATCGCAGCGGATTTTTGCTGTAAAATATTTATTAATTTAATCCTGTCAGTGCACCTAATACATCTTCTACTTCTGCAAATTCAAGCCCTTGTGCGTCTGCTACTGCACGGTATACAACTTTACCGTCCAATGTATTAACGCCGCGCTTTAATGCAAGATTGTCTAGGCATGCACGTAAAAAGCCTTTATTCGCAATTTGTAATGCATAAGGAACCGTATTATTTGTTAACGCGATTGTCGAAGTACGTGGAACTGCACCTGGCATATTTGCAACCGTATAGTGTACAACACCATGTTTAACAAATGTAGGATTGTCATGTGTTGTTACTTTTTCAGATGTTGCAAAACAGCCGCCTTGGTCAATCGCAATATCAACCACTACAGAGCCAGGTGACATCGATTTGATCATTTCTTCAGTCACTAATTTTGGTGCCTTCGCCCCTGGAATAAGCACGGAGCCAACTACTAAATCAGCAGAACGAACAGCATCTGCAATATTATACGGATTTGAAATTAATGTTTGAACATCACGTCCGAATAAATCATCAAGCTGACGTAATCGTTCAGGATTCAAATCGATAATCGTAACATCCGCTCCCATGCCGACTGCTACTTTAGCTGCATTTGTTCCCGCAATACCACCGCCAATTACCGTTACTTTACTGCGAGGAACACCTGATACTCCACCAAGTAAGATCCCTTTACCGCCCGGCAATTTTTCTAAATAATGTGCGCCGATTTGTGTTGCCATTTTACCTGCAACTTCACTCATCGGTGTTAATAATGGTAAAGAACCGTTTGGTAATTGCACTGTTTCATAGGCGATACCGATTACTCGATTTTCAAGTAAAGCTTTAGTCAATTCAGGCTCTGGTGCTAAATGTAAATACGTAAATAATATTAATCCCTCACGGAAATACTTGTATTCACTTTGCACAGGTTCTTTTACTTTTAAAACCATTTCCCCAGCCCATGCTTCAGCTGCTGTTTGTACAATATGGGCACCTGCTTCAATATAGTCCTGATCCGTAAATGCAGAACCTAATCCTGCACCTGTTTCAATATATACTTCATGACCATTTGCGATTAATGACAATACTCCTGCTGGTGTCATCGCAACTCGATTTTCATTGTTCTTTATTTCTTTCGGTACCCCTATTTTCAACGTAATTCCTCCCTTTAACAATCACTTAGAAATATGCTTTACATAAATCAAATCCATTTTACCAATTTTACCAGCAAATTAGTAGAGGATTTTGAATGTAAATTCTATTCTGATAAATGAATCACTAGTCATATCTTGCAACTGCAGGAAAACTGCTATTATTTTACTGAGAAAAATATTTTATAATAGTAAAAACTATTATTTCCTAACATACAAATTTGTGACCATTTCATGGAAGTTATTGTATTTTGCCTATATTTCAGCGCAGGAATTATGCCCTTTGGAAAATTATTTGGTATAATATAGTTATAGATAATTAGGAGGTATGTAAAATGGCAAACCATTATAAAAGCATTGTAGTAGCAGTAGACGGCTCGAAAGAAGCAGAATATGCATTCCGTAAATCAATCGATGTTGCAAAACGCAATGAAGGTGCAACAATCAACCTAGTAAATGTTATCGATACACGTTCTTTCGCAGCTATAGAAGCTTATGACCGTTCAATTGCTGAGCGTGCTCAACAACATTCCGAGGAATTGTTAAACGGTTACAAACAGCAAGCTGAAGCAGAAGGCGTAGAAAACGTTAACCTGATTATTGAATATGGCTCTCCTAAAAATATTATTACAAAAGAACTTTCAAATGTTGTAGAAGCAGATTTAATTATTTGTGGTGCAACTGGTTTAAATGCTGTTGAACGTTTCCTGATCGGTTCTGTATCAGAAGCAATCGTACGTTCAGCTACATGTGACGTATTAGTTATCCGTACACCAGAGTGATTTAATTAAATAAAATGATAAATGCCATCTTCTCAAACTGAGTCGATGGCATTTATCATTTATATGCATTAAAGCTTATCGCCAAAGGCAATACTCCCGCTTTATACTTTATCGTTTCTGATTATTGCTTTCTTTCCACATGCTTACTTTTTCGAAGAACATCGCCAGAGCATCACGGTTTGACATATTCGGTACTTTTGCCAATAAAACTTCACGCGGTGCTTTTAACTGTTCACTTTGCTTTTGTAAAATTAAAATGCTTTTCTCATGCGCTTTTGATGAGAACAGGTTTTCCGGCAATTGGATGACCGCCTGAATCCATGCATGTCCTTTAATATACTGGTGAAGCTGTTTTGCCTGATCAGATTCGAATAAATTTGCCGGAATCAGGAAAAATCCAAACCCACCTTCTTTTGTATAGTTTAAAGATTGCTCGATAAACAAATGGTGTGCGTAGCTCATTCCCTCTGCCGCGCATAATTCGTAGTCTAGTGCTACTTCTTCGTTTGGATAGTATCCTACAGGCAAGTCGCAAACTACTGCATCAACAGGATCGACTAACAGTTTTTCCAGGGCATCTTGACGGAAAAGTGTAACAGGTTGTTCGATAAGGTCTCCTGTCGCTGCTGCCAACCGAATTAATAAATCATCGACTTCCACTCCTGAAGCAACTACTTTCCCTTCCAGCGCATTCATGACTGTAAAGAGTAAATTCCCTGTACCGAGTGCCGGATCAACGATAGAGAGCGTCCGTTCCGTCAATTCCTTGTCAAAGCATTGCTCTACAAAATGGCTTACAATAAGCCCCAGTGTATCAGGTGTCATTTGGTGGTTCGGCTGCGCACTTTTACGCATCCCTTTTAAAATCGCAATTTGGATCGCTTTACGCATATCTTCCTTCGTTGCACCTTCAACTTGCCATTCAAATTTCCCGTCCAGTGTATCTTCCAATGTTTGCAGTAACGCTTCCAAATAATCCAGCTCTTGCTGCGCTGCAACTTTTTCTGCGTTGTCATTAATATATTTAAAAATTTGTTCAAACTTTTCCATTAGACTAACTCCCTCATTCCATTCATTTGGATTTCTCGCCTAATTGCGACATATCCACTAAATGAACAACCCACTCAATGATCATTGAGTGGGTGTTAATTATACATGTAATTACTTTACAACAAAATCATTCAAAACGAAATTATTTTGCAAGAGCTTTTACTGCTTCGATTGCAGCATCATAATTCGGGTGGTCTGTACCTTCAGGAACATATTCCACATAAGCAACTTTGCCTGATTCATCAACAACGAAAATTGAACGTGCTAAAAGGCGTAATTCTTTCATATGTACGCCATATGCTTCACCGAATGATGCATCACGGTGGTCTGATACTGTTACAACATTATCGATACCCGCAGCTCCACACCAGCGTTTTTGAGCAAATGGTAAATCCATTGACACTGTGTAAATTACAACATTGTCACCTAAGTTAGCCGCCGCTTCGTTAAATGTACGAGTTTGCTTATCACAAACACCTGTTTCCAATGAAGGGACAACCGAGAATAAGCGAATTTTACCTTCAGAATCTTTTAAAGTTACTTCTGATAAATCGTTGGCAACTACTGTGAAATCCGGTGCTTGATCACCAACTTTCACCTCATTACCGATTAGTGTTACTGGACTGTTTTTAAATGTTACTTGTGCCATATTAAACGCCTCCTTTATATTCCCTAATATTACTAAAAAAGATTTAGCAATTGCAACTAACTGAGCTTATATTCATTTAAATAAAGAAAACAAAAAGAAAAGAGCTGTTTTTATAAGACGAATCTTACAAAACAGCTCTTCTCTTGCTTAGAAGGTGTCGATAGTAAATTATTTCCCCTTCTATTCTTTTTTAAACATCTTTTGAATAAATATTTTCATGAACAACGACCGTATCGGCAAAATAATCGGCAATGCTTTTATTGTTTGGTGAAAAAGCGACAATTAAATACGGTAAGTATAATAATGTACCGTTGATAAATCGGCCTACCCCTTCACGAAACAGAACTGTCATCCAATCCAGTGCTTCCCCGTCATCTTTTTCAACCTTTATTCCAAACGTCATTTTCCCTAAAGTTTGCTTAAAAAATTTTGTCATGAGCACAAAATAAGCGTAGAAAATAATTCCCGAAAGAATTGTCATTGGCGCATACCACACATCGCTGGCAACACTCCAATTCATCAATGCAAACACCGGCTTAATCGAGACGCCGATAATCGCACTTATGACAATTGAATCCAACAGAAATGCCCAGAATCGCATCCAGAAGCCGGCTGTTTTTTGTTTAATAGAAGGCGGCTTTACGACAGATGCTTCATCCACTACTTCGATTATGTCAGTCATCGTAATCCCTCCTATTAGTAGTCACCATATAAATACATCATACGAGGCGAATTTGTCGTTGAAATAATTTTGGACAATACTTCAGACTCAGCAGATGGTCGCAGCATAGAACCTAGTTTTACACCTAATAAAGAACCCCAGCTTGATGTATCCATTGTATATTCAAACAGCTCTGCATCTTCCAATCCAAAATCCGCGCGTAATGCATTAATTGTCGCTTCTTCATTTCCAATTTCATCCACCAACCCTGCTCGCAGTGCCTGAGTACCGCCTAATACACGGCCATCCGCCACTTTCTTCACTTGCGCTTCAGACATATTACGCCCAGCTTCGATAATATCGACAAAATGCTCATATGATTCATCAATCATTTCCTGCAGCATCGCAAGTTCCTCTTTTGTAGAAGGTCGTACACCGCCAAACATGTCTTTATGTTCGCCTGATTTGATTGTTTCAAACTCGACCCCGAAATTTTCGGCTAATTTCCCATAATTAATCGATTGCATAATAACACCGATTGAACCGGTAATTGTCTCGCGTTGAGCAAAAATCTTATCTGCCGGTGCTGAAATATAATAACCGCCGGAAGCAGCCATTGATCCCATTGAGACATAAATTGGAATTTGTTTTTCTTCTTTAATTTTCAATAACTTTTGGTAAATTTCTTCTGATTCAATGACACCGCCACCTGGAGTGTTTACAGATAATACAACGCCTTTAATTGTATCGTCTTCCAGTACAGCATCCAATTGTTCCATAAACAGCTGGTGGTTGTAATCAACCGTTTCCCATATACTTGGTTCCCCTACATCCTGGATTACACCATCTACCGTCAAATGTGCAATTCGACTCGTTAAGTCTCCTGTTTCCACGACGTTTTCGTATGTGAGCGATTCCGTACCCATTAAATTGTCGATACTAGTAAAGAAATCGGTCTTAAAAATCGAAATGATCGTATTGATCCCAATAGAGAAAAATAATAATACGGCAGCAATAATGAGTGCCACAACTCGTTTTGTATTCATATTCACGCCTCCTCAATATATGTACGAAACTATTTTACAAAAAGTTTCATCGAAAACCATTTCCTACAGCGATTTTGACATAATCCCACTTGATTAAGCAACCATACTTTAGGTTTTATCAAATGGCGAAGCCTCATTTCTATTAATTAAGCTCGGTTTAAACATGAATACTGGCAGAAAAAAAGGCGGCAAATTTCGCCACCTTTTATTCATTACCCGGGAAATATTTGTCGAGCAATGGTATTTCCCTTACTTTACACGCAATTCAACACGACGGATTTTCCCTGAAATTGTTTTAGGTAATTCATCTAAAAACTCTATAATTCGAGGATATTTATATGGTGCTGTCAGCTGTTTTACATGATTTTGCAAATCTTCTACAATTGTTGGGCTTTCTTTTAATGTAACATCTTTAAGGACGACAAATGCTTTTACAACATTCCCTCGAATTTCATCCGGACTTGCAACAACAGCACATTCCTGTACAGCAGGATGCTTCGTTAACGCATCTTCTACTTCAAATGGTCCGATTGTATAACCAGATGAAATAATAATGTCATCATTTCGGCCTTCAAACCAGAAATAGCCGTCTTCATCCTTTATTGCGCGGTCGCCTGTTACATACCAATCTCCACGATACTGAATCGCTGTACGCTCCGGATCTTTATAATATCCTTTAAATAATGCAGGAGTCGATTTGTGCACTGCAATATCACCGACTTCACCAGGCGGTACAAGGTCACCATCTTCATTAATTAAATCAATGATATTTCCCGGAGTCGGTTTCCCCATCGAGCCAGGGCGTAATTCCATATTTAACAATGTCCCGATCAACAATGTATTTTCTGTTTGACCATAACCATCACGGACAGTTAATCGGTGCTCACGTTCAAATGTTTCGATCACTTCACGGTTTAAAGGCTCACCAGCTGAAACAGCGCTGCGCAATGAAGATAAATTAAATGAATTTAATTGATCTAATTTCGCCATCATACGATATTCTGTCGGCGTACAGCAAAGCACATTGATTTGTTGCTGCTCAATTAAATGTAAAAACTGTGTTGGATCGAACTTCCCTTTGTACACAAATCCTGTTGCACCACTACCTAATACAGCAAGAAACGGACTCCAGATCCATTTTTGCCATCCTGGAGCTGCAGTTGCCCATACCGTATCGCCATCACGTACACCAAGCCACTCAGCAGCCGTTGTACGTAAATGTGCATATCCCCAGCCATGTGAGTGCATTACGGCTTTTGGATTCCCTGTCGTGCCTGAAGTATAGGCTAAAAACGCCAAATCATTAGCCGTCGTCTCAACAGAATCGAATTCGTTTGACTGCTGCTCTGCAAGCTCCATTAATGAAGTCCATCCTTCTTTTTCATTCCCTACAATAAAGCATTCTACATTCGCTAAATTTTCTACATATTCGAATTCATTTACGAACTGCTCCATCACGATAATTGCCTTAGCCTCTGAATGGTTTAGACGATAATCAATATCTTTAGCTCGCAGCAGCTCCGAACTTGGAATAATGACCAATCCTGCTTTTAATGCTCCAATATAAGAAACATATGCTTCTAAACAGCGAGGCAGCATAATTAAAATGACATCACCTTTTTTTAAACCTTGTGCATAAAAGGCATTTGCAACCTGATTTGCTCTTTGTAGTAACTCTTCGTATGTATAACGCTCTTGATGTCCGTTTTCTTCCTGAAATACTAATGCTGTTTTTGAGCTTTTATTTTCATGCTTTTCAAATTCATTTACAATATTATAAATTTCCGGTGCAACTAATTGATTTTTATTCATTTTGATACTCCCCTTTGTTTGAAAAAATGAGCCTTACATATTTAGTATAATAATCCTTTTCATTAATATCAAAATATTCCGCACTTTTTGTTGCATAACAAAAATTATTTATTAACAAAATAAAAAGAAACGCTACTTGAAAGTAGCGTTCTTTTTTAAAACGTATTATTGGTTTTGGTTGCCGCGTAATTGCTGCTCAGCCATCTGTACTAGGCGTTTCGTAATTTCGCCACCTACAGAACCGTTTGCACGAGATGATGCGTCTGGACCTAATTGTACACCAAATTCTTGTGCAATTTCATATTTCATTTGATCTAAAGCTTGTTGTGCACCAGGTACACGTAATTTGTTTGAGCTGTTGTTGTTTGCCATCTGTCTCTCACCTCCTTGTGACATTAGAATGTGCCGGGAGGAGAGATTAATACATAAAAAACATAGGTAAATTATAGCTCGATTAGGAAATCATTATCAGTTCCTAAAAATTATAGTAAATCAGCGAATTTATCTTCTTTTACTTCCTTCTGAGGGAACTGATATACTTCGCGGTTTTTAACGGCACGATCAATTAGTTCATCGAATTCCGTAAAGCTTTCAAAACGCTGAACTTTTTCTAATTTCGGTTTTGTTTTCGGACTAGACGGTGTAAATATTGTACAGCAATCCTCAAATGGCTGAATTGATGTTTCGTATGTGCCAATATCTTTTGCAATTTTGATGATATCGTTTTTATCTGCCGATATTAACGGACGTAAAATAGGTGTATTTGTCACATCATTTATTGCAGTTAAGCTTTCCAGAGTTTGTGAAGCGACTTGCCCTAAGCTTTCACCTGTTACAATACCTAATGCGCCAATGTCTTCACGCACTTTATCTGCCACTTTCATCATCATACGGCGTGTTGAAGTCATTGACATATTGTCTGGCACCGCGTCTTTTACTGCTACTTGCAGTTCTGTGAACGGAATGACATGCAGGCGAATATTTGCACCGAATTTTGTTAATTCATTTGCAAGTTCTTTAACTTTTTGTAATGCATTATCGCTCGTATATGGAGGACTGAAGAAATGAATTGCATCCAGTCGAACGCCGCGTTTCATCATTAAGTAACCGGCAACTGGGCTATCAATACCGCCTGAAAGCATTAGCAGCGAACGTCCGTTTGAACCAATCGGCATACCTCCAGCACCTTGGATTACTTGAGCCATCATATAGATCGCATCTTCACGAACTTCAATACGAAGTGCGAAATCCGGATTTTTCACCTGTACTTTAAAGTTCGGGAAATTCGGTAAAATCGTAGCTCCCATTTCACGCTGTAATTCATGCGTGTTCAACGGGAAAGTTTTATCTGTACGATGTACTTCAACTTTAAACGTTAAATCGCCTTTTTCACGATAGTCTTCTAAAATTTCAAATGCCAAAGCTTTCATCACATCTAAATCTTTTTCACAAGATGCAACTGGGCTGATTGATTGAATACCGAAAACATGTGGTAAACGATCCATTAGTACATCAAATTTTTCTTTATTTTCAACTTCAATAAACATACGGTCACGCTCTGCACGAATTTTCAATGGTGCAATATCGTTAAATGAATAGCGTACATTATCGCGTAAACGGCTGATAAAATCTTTTTTGTTTCGACCTTTTGTTGATAATTCACCATAGCGAACTAAAATTTCTTTAAAAATCATTGCGTAATATCTCCTTTTAATTCTTTCATTACGATTGTGAATTGCTTTTTGAATGAAGCAATATCTTCGTCTGTGTTGATTGCGCCTAAGCTTAAACGTAGTACACCGTTTTTATAGCGGCTATCGATATTTAATGCTTCCACAACATGGCTTGTTTTCGTCTGTTTTGACGAGCAGGCACTTGATGTTGAAACGATAATATCACGTTTTTGTAACGCGTTTATTAAAATTTCACCTTTTAGTCCTCTAACACTGAACGATAAAATATGCGGCGCTCCATCTTTCGGCGACAGGACATATACTTCCTGACCGAATTGCTCAAAGAAATGATGAAGTTCTGCAGACCATTTTTTAAAGTTTTCAACATTTCCCGGCATGCCTTCAACAGCTAAACGGGCCGCTTTTGCCAATGAAACAGCTTGCGGTACTGCAACCGTACCACTTCTTAATCCAAATTCTTGTCCACCACCGACGATAAATGCCTTCAGTTGTGGTTTTTTGCGGAATGCTAACAAGCCGCTTCCTTTTAAACCTTGAATTTTATGTCCGGAAATAGAAATGACATCTGGACCATTGTCTCCGTCAAAAATGACCGGTAGCTTTCCGAAACTTTGAATTGCATCAACATGGAACATTGCCTGGCATGTACGATGAATGATTTGAGCTGCTTCCTTAATTGGTTGGACAGCTCCGATTTCGTTGTTTACATGCATAATGCTCACAATAATTGTATCTTTGCGAAGTTTTTGCTGTAATTCCTCTAAAGAAATGACTCCATATTTATTTACCTTTAGGTAGTCAATTTCGTAACCCTCTTCTTCCAAACGTTTGACCGCTTCCAAAATCGAAGGGTGTTCTATTTCTGTCGTAATAATATGCTTGCCTCTAAATTTGCTAGATTTTGCAAGACCAAAAAGCGCTGCATTATTCGATTCTGTACCTCCGGATGTAAATAAAATATTCTTTTCGTCAGTATGAAGAATATTTGCCAATTGCTCACGAGCTTTTGTTAATAAAGCATTTGACTCGACTCCTGCACGGTGTATCGATGCAGGGTTGGCATAATATTGTTCATTCACTAACATAAATGTAGCCAAGACATCTTTGTGCGGTTTTGTTGTCGCACTATTATCTAAATATATCATCTATACTCAACCTTCTTTTTTAAAACTAATTTCCCGTAATCATATTTCCATTACAGTGTCCTGTTTTTTATCATTACTTACCAAAGAGAGAGGTTGTGTTAATAGTCAAATTGACTACTAACACAACCTCATAAATGTGCTTATTTATTATAACGCTAAATGGACCAACATGTAACCGTTATGCTTATTATTTTGTAAGCAGCTGCTCCTGAACGAGCTCCTCAATACGTTTGATTGCATTAGGATCGATAATTTCAACCGCCTTTGCTGCATCTTCCAGTGCTTTTATGTAGCGGAATTTCTTGAATGCGTCTTCAGCTTCAAGTAGATTTTCATGTACTTGTCGATTTGTTGCACGGTAGCGGTTTCCAAACTGAATAAGACGCTCAATAATTAATACATTCTCAATCATTTCCTGTGCTTTATCATGTGTTTCTTCAATCGATTGCTTTGCATTTAGTAAATGCTGGTTCACTTGGATAATATTCAACGGTACTTCCTGTAAACTTTGAACTACAACAAAAATCTGTTCTGCCGCCTCTTCTAATCTTGCATCCATTTCTTCCGGAATCCCAGGAATATTGGCACGTCCAAGCAGGCGCTCTGTATCTTGCAATAATCGCTTTAAAGCTTCCAATTCAGCTCTTGCTTTATTTTCATCAATACGGAGGTTCTTTAGTTTGTTCGAGAAGTTTTCCTGTTCCTCAGCAATTTGCTCAATCTCATCAGTAATTTCTTTTAGCTCTTCCTGTAAGCTTGAGTATGCGGATCTTTCTTCTTGAACACGTGTCGATAACAATTCATAGCGTTTTTGTAATACTTCCAAATGTTTTAAGCCCACTTTTGGAATTTCCGCTTCTTTGTCCTGTAAACGGTAGCTATGCTGCACATAAGCGACTTCATCATTAATGTCCTTTGTAAGGCGCATAACATCATTGATCACACTGTACATGCCTGAACAGTTACGTTCAACATATTTTCTTGCCATAACTTCTTTTTCTAGCAAATTATAAAAATGGTCGATTTCATCATTAATTGTTTGAATTCGTGGTGAAACAGCTGGCAAGTTAAGTTCAGCGATTTCTGCTTTTAACATTTCCAGTTCACTCTCAAGTCCATTCAAATATTCAGTCATTTCTAAATGGCGTAAATAATACTTTTGTTCTTCCATTTCACGCTGCCCGTTACGAAGTTCATGAATTGCGGTTGGGATTTTAGTTTGAATTTCAGTCAGCAGTGTCGGCACATCATTTAATAAACTGAAAATTTCCTGTGCTTCACTGTTCAGCTGTAGGACAATTTCACGTGCCTGCAAATAGTTGCCGTCTTTCGTTAACTCATCGAACTCTTCAAATTTCGGCGTAAATTGCTCCAGCTTCGTTTCCAATGCTTCCAAAGCTGGACCAAATGAATGCTGGTGTGCCAAAATCGTCTTGCGTGCAGAACGGTAATATTCTTTCAGCTGTTCGATTTCAATACGGTTTTTCTCTTCACTGCCAATCAATTCATCCAGCTCAGTAATAATCTGTACACGTACTTGCTCACATTTTGCAAGTTCCTGTTCGATATCGCGTTCTGTATGTGTTGCTTTGTTAAATTTAAATCGGTCGACAAATTCTTCCGCATCAAACAACAATTCGTCAATTTTCGGAATTTGCTTATCGACAACATCCAACCAACGATTACGCCAGTTTTCAAACAGCTCTTCTGTTTGACCGTTCATATTAAGGGCCTTTACTTTTGCGAGCTCCTCAAAAATCGGGTAATGTTGTATTTGTAGTTTTTCCTTATCTAATCGTCCTATTTCTGCATTATGCTTGCGTCTTACTACTAAGCCTGCCATTAATAATGCTAATAGTACGACGACAACAATGATGATATACTTTATCATTGTAAGCCCCCTAATCCCAAATAAAATCAATATTTTAGCTATATACGTACTATTTATAATAACATGTTTTTTTATATTTGTTTAACTATTTCCAGCTTTTTTTACTTTTAAATACCATATTTTTGAAGGAAGGTCATTCAATTGAAACGAGACGGTCATATACATACACCTTTTTGTCCCCATGGTTCTACAGATTCGATAGAAGAATATGTCGAAAAAGCGATAGCAAGCGGATTTAAAGAAATCACCTTTACGGAGCATGCGCCTTTACCTGAAAACTTTGTCGACCCAACACCTGACAAGGATAGCGGAATGAACCCTGCCTATTTAATGGATTACTTTAAACAACTGCAGCGCGCAAAAGAACAGTATCAATCGCAAATTAAAATCAATATCGGCTTAGAGGTCGACTATATTGTTGGCTTTGAACAGGAAACAAAACAATTTCTGAATGAAGTCGGCCCTTTACTGGATGATGCGATATTATCCGTACACTTTTTGAATTTCCAAGACGAGTATGTATGTATTGACTTTTCACAAGAAGTATATTTACAATTTGCCAATAAGGTTGGCGGCATTCTTCCTATGTATAAGCTATACTACGAAACTGTGAAAAAGTCGATTATAGCAGATTTAGGCTTATACAAACCTAAGCGTATAGGACATCCAACATTAATTCATAAATTTCAGCTTGCCCATAACGAACAGATCGATGATGCAACTGACATTACTGAATTGTTGAAGATGATGCAGACCGGTCATTATGAGCTTGATTTTAATAGTGCTGGTCTAAGTAAACCGTATTGTAAGGAGCCATACCCGCCTTATCCATTTGTGAAACAGGCAATTGATTTACAAATCCCAATTGTTTTCGGCTCGGATGCCCATACGGCAGCGGATTTACATCAGCATTATGATTTACTACAGAAAAAAATAACTTTTTAATTGGAGGTTTCTATGTTCGGAAATATTACTTATAACGGGACATTAACAGAACAGTACAATCAGCTATCAAAACAGCTGGATGCATTGCTGGAAGGGGAAAATAACTTAATCGCTAACCTAAGTAACGCTTCAGCTTTATTAAATACTTTTTTAAAAGAAATTAACTGGGTTGGGTTTTATTTAATGAATGAAGGCGAATTGGTGCTTGGACCATTCCAAGGCTTGCCTGCTTGTGTGCGAATTCCTGTAGGGCGCGGCGTTTGCGGTACAACGGTTGCGAAGGAGCAAACAATGGTTGTAGACGATGTTCACGCTTTCCCTGGTCATATCGCTTGTGACGCGGCATCAAAATCGGAAATCGTTATTCCTTTAATTAAAAATGGTGTCGTTTTAGGTGTTTTAGATATCGATAGCCCGACTGAAGCACGTTTTACTTCTGAAGATAAAGATGGTTTGGAAAAATTTGCGAATATACTGTTAAAACATATTTAATATTTAATTGCTAAAATGGGAGTGCCCGAAAAATTATTATTCCGGGTACTCCCATTAATATTGTAGTTCCATAGGTTTTTCATATACACATAGACGGTTTTTTCCGTTTCGCTTTGCATGGTATAGTGCAATATCTGCTTGCAAAAACATATTTTTGAAATCCGGACGGCTGCTCTTATTCCACGTAATCATTCCCGCAGATACCGTAACTGAAGGATTTGTTACATTTGGTACCATTTGTACAATTGCATCTGAAATTTCAATTGCTTCTATGTCAGAAATGTTCGGAATATAGATGGCGAGTTCTTCACCGCCCCAGCGCGAGCAAATACCTCTTTTCCCTATTTCATTTTGCAGTCGTCTGGCAATTTGTACAATGACATCATCCCCGACTTGATGCCCATATGTGTCATTAACCTTTTTAAAGTTATCAATATCAATTAAAAGAAACATTCCTGAATCGTCCTTTTGAATAGCTTTTTCCACGTATGAATCAGAGTAACTTCTTGCGTAAAGCTTTGTTAAATGGTCTTGATCCACCATCTCCTGAAGCTGTTCACGTAATACCGAATTGGAAATGGCTAATGACGAATGGTGAATAAGCGATTGCATTAATTTGAAGCTATCAAAGGAGAAAAAATACGGCTCTTTATGCAATACAAGGCTAAACCCTATAATATCTTCTTCTACAATCATTGGAATGGCCATTATCGACTTATACTCAATGTCTCCTGAAATAAGACGGCTGAAATCAGCAATAAACAATGGGTCTTGTGTCGAATGAAAATGTTTTTCCACATGCTGAATATATACGTTACATGCTATACGATTGAAAAGTTCTGTACACGCTTCAGTCATGATATACTTTTCATCTTCCTTAAACAGGAAGCCAATTTCCAAAGGCTGAAAAGATTTCAACATTTGCTTTTGTAAAAATAAAAGCATTTCACTAATCGTCAATTTCATATTTAAACGATGGGAAGTTTCATTAATTAACTGTAAATCCGTGATAAGACGATGTGATTGATGATAGAGCTTCGCGTTTTCCAAAGCATTTCCTGAAGCTTGGGCAAGCATACGGATAAATTCTTTTTCTGGACTTGTAAACGAGTAATTGACGGGTGCTTTCACCTGTAAAATCCCGTAGATTGCTTGTCTCCCTTTTATAGGCACATTTAATAATCGACGGTTTTGTTCAACGGCTATATCCTCTTTCAATTCACCCGACACGAAAGATTCGATTGTTGCAGGGCGTTCCGATAAATAGTCGAAAGGCTTTATTTTCACTCTCGTTTGGCGATCTTGGTCATTTGACAAGATCAGTTCAACTTCCAGCCCTGGAAAATTTTCTTCTATTGTTATGAGGACATTTTCCAAAATTACATCGATATCCATCGTCGAATGGAAAAGGTCTGTCATCCCGTATAATTTACGGTACTTTTGCTCATTCGAATAAACTTCATAATTTTGAGTTAAAAATGAATAGGAAGCGGATATCGCCCCTACAATTTCTTCTGTCAGCACTGCTTGTACTGGTGCGTTTTCAGGATTATATTTAAATATAATAATAGCTTCTATTTTATCATTTATTATAAGTGGCATAACATCCGTATGGTTTTCAAAAAACGGCTGTTCTCTAAAAAACCCGGGTAACTTCACAACTTTATTACCGTTAAAATAGGGTTGTATTAAATCTAATGTTACATCAACATTCATTAATTCTAAGTTGTCGATCGGTTTCAATTTATTCTCGCTTACATGAAATAAATAACAATGTTCCATATCAAAGTGTTTAATTAAGTTTTCTTTTAATAGAAAAAAGTAATCATAAAATTTACTTCGTTGTAATTTCGTATTCATACAAAGGCTTAAAATATCCGATTTAAATTGATCAATCTTTTGTTGATTTTCCACCATTAAATCACCTTTTCTTTTACTATTGCGATGTCGGTTCTTTTCACTTAACATCAAGTATACACATTTTATGTCTTATTGACTATTTAAATTTGTTATATTTTTCTAGTAAACACCCCAATTTGAATTGTTTTTTGAATATTAAAGTATTTTCCCATTCTTATCTACTACCCGCTTTTGTGCTTAAATACCCACAAAACGATAAATTATTTTTATTTTTCTTTACTACATATTATCTTCAAAATGTAAAACACCTTTGTTGACGGATAGATAAAAAAAAGATACAATAGCCTTTGTGTAAAATGAATGCAGTAGTTGTATAACTTAAATGTAGTATTTTATTCCTTCTGTTTAGACAGAATGGTGTATTGTGTAACCCTTTCGGCTGCATGGGCGAAGATACATGAAAATAGAATACCGTTTAATGTCGGGTACAACTGGTTTTTTCTTTTACAACAAAAACCAATTTTAAGGAGGAGACACAATTATGTCTCGTTATACAGGTCCATCTTGGAAACTATCTCGTCGTCTTGGTATTTCATTAAGCGGCACAGGTAAAGAAATCGCAAAACGCCCTTACGCACCAGGTCAACACGGCCCGAACTCTCGTGGTAAAAAATCAGAGTACGGTCTACAATTAACTGAAAAGCAAAAATTACGTCATATGTACGGTATGACTGAACGTCAATTCAAAAACACTTACCTACGTGCTGGTAAATTACAAGGTGTACACGGTGAAAACTTCATGATCTTACTTGAAACTCGCCTTGACAACTTAGTTTACCGTTTAGGTTTAGCTCGCACTCGTCGTGCAGCTCGTCAATTAGTTAACCACGGTCACATCTTAGTTGATGGTAACCGCGTTGACATTCCATCTTACTCAGTAAAACCAGGTCAAACGATCTCTTTACGTGAGAAATCAGCTAACCTTTCAGTTGTTGCTGAATCAATCGAAGTAAACAGCTTCGTACCAGAATATTTATCATTCGATGCAGACTCTAAAGTAGGTACTTTCGTACGTTTACCAGAGCGCTCTGAATTATCTGCTGAAATCAACGAACAATTCATCGTAGAGTTCTACTCTCGTTAATCTTTCGAGCTTCAGATATATTCGAATCAAACCATCAAGCCCTGTTCACAGGTGCTTGGTGGTTTTTTTATTAATTTAATTTCGGCAAAATTTTTTTAAAATTTGTTCAATCGCCCCGATCAACCTTTCTTTGTTGAATAGGATAACGAGGAAAGGGGGTGAATTTAATGGGTTACGGATATGAAGGGTATCAAAATCAAGGAAACTACGGTGGTTACGGCTGTGGTGGCGGTGGTTACAGCGGCGGTAATAGCTCAACTTTCGTTCTGATCGTTGTTCTATTCATTCTTTTAATTATTGTCGGCGCTACTTTTGTTTACTAATAAAATCGATTCACAAAAAATTTTTAGCTAGCCAGGAATAATTCCAACTACTTATTACTGATTTTCGCGCCATTAGGGTCACTTCCCCCAGTGACCCTTTTAATTTTTAGTTCAGTGACAATGTATTTAGCTTTTTCCTGACTCAGACAATGCAGACCGCTAACAATAAAAAAGATGCTGTACGCTTATATAGCGGCAGCATCTTTTAATTTAAACGTAGAATTAGAATACGTTACAATTTAATAATGTCTTTTAAAATGTAAAGTAAGTTGCTCCTAGTACAGCAATTACTATAAACGAAGCAAAAAATGCTTTCCATTTAGAAATGCGGTGGACTTCTGAAATTCCAATAACTGTGATGACATATGTCCAAATACTGCTAATGATAATTAGTGTTCCGCAAACAAATTGCAAAATCAAATCACCTAGTGACGTCTCCATATAGGAGATCGTGAAAAATGACTGTGGTGCGAATTGCATCCAGAAAAGCAGAACCGGCAATATCCAAATATAAGGAATCATTGTCACACTGATCATGCGGAACATTTCTTTAAATTTCCCTATACCACCGAAAACTTTTGCTGAGAGTGTCAATACGCCTGCTGATAAAACTGTAGAAAGAAAATACAGTATTAAACTAAATAGAAATGTTGAATAAACGATATCCCCTAGTGTAAATTGCCCTGTAAATTCACTACCGATAAAGCTAATTAAATTGCTAGCAAACACTCCGATAATACCAACGAAAATGAAATAAGATAACTTTTTGGTTGTTAACACATAACGAATAGTATCTCGGGGTTTAACAGCAATGCTTAATATGGCATGTCGATCATCGACTGTACCTGTTAATTGCTCACTCAAAATAACATCCCCCTAAAAATATGTATACAATCTATTATACTGATATTTTAAGGTGATACAAAGTTATTGCTCCTTTAGTAGCATACCAATCTTTTACTATTCGGCAGATTTAAGAGATACATAGCCAGCCTTTTCCACTAATGCCTGCCCTTCTTCCGACAGCACCCATTCAATCAGTTTCTTAACATTTCCTGTCGGCTCGCCTGCTGTCACAATATAAAATTCGGAAGCGATCGGATACGTATTGTTGCGAATCGTTTCTCTTGTCGGTGCAACTCCATTGATTTCCAAAAGTTTGATTTCTTTATTTTTAACCATTTCATTTGAATAGTAACGGAAAGTATAACCGATTGCATTTTTATAATTTTTATATTGGGACACTTCATTGATAATTCCACCCATACCTGTCGCTATATCTTCCGTTGGTGCTTCCATTAAAGGGGTATCCCCCATTAGACGTTGCAGTGCAGTTTGCGATCCACTGTCCTGAGGTCTTTGGAACGCCCGGATTGCATCATCTTTTCCGCCCACTTCTTCCCAGTTTGTAATTTCCCCAGCATAAATCCCTTTAATTTGATCGAGTGATAGACGATTGACGTTATTTTTACTGTTGACGAAAAAGACAAACGCTTCTTTTCCGATCGGCGTCAAATGAAGTTTAATACCCTGTTGTTCGGCTTGATTAATTTGCGAATCTGAAGGACCAGCTGCAAAAATCATGTCCGTATTTCCGAAAATCAGATTCGTATAGGCTTCATGAGTCTGGTTGACCACCACTTCGCTCTTGTACGGATTGTATTCTTTTTCCGGATATATATGCTCAGTAATGGCGGCATACAATGGATACAAAGCCGTTGCACCGTCGATTTTAGGTAAAGGTTCCGCTAGCTTTAAAGTCGGCTTCTTATCCAATTGAACTAATTTATTTTTATCTGTAAACGGCTCATATTGATAAATATTCACTTCTGAGTCTACAGTAGGTACCCGATCATCGAACCATTTATAAACAGGTTGGACCGTACAGGCGACTAAAACGATTCCGGCAATTGTCCAAAAGATTTTTACACGTTTACTGTTTTTATAAAACACATCAAAAATCACAAGGACAAAACCAATATATAATATGACCGCAGCTGCAATTACTAACGGTATATAATGAATGTTACCGCTGAACGCCACAATAAATAACAATATGAAAGTAAAAAAGCAAACAGTCAGTAATACAAAAATTGAAATGACAATTTTCCCTAAATACGATTTATTTTCCATACTTTCACCCCTAACCTCTACGTTCTTTATGAAACATGAAATTCCTTTTAAAAAACGTCTTGGAAAACTGCTTTCCAAGACGTTTTAATTAATTAAGCAAATTTCACCATATGGTATTTTTTCTTACCGCGACGGATAATTGCAAAAGCATCTTCCAAACGGTCTTTCGAATCAATTACATATTCAAGATCCGTAATTTTTTCACCGTTCACACTAATTGCACCGTTCGTAACATCTTCACGTGCTTGACGCTTTGATGAAGAAATCCCTGCTTCTACAATTAGTTCCACAATATTTTTATCCTCTTTTACCACTTCTACAGAAGGTACACCAGAGAAGGCTACTTTCATTTCTTCAACTGATAATGCTTTTAAATCACCAGAGAATAATGCTTTTGTAATACGCTCTGCTGCTTCCAGACCTTCTTCACCGTGGATCAGACGTGTCATTTCTTCAGCCAGCGCTTTTTGTGCTTTACGTAAATGCGGCTCTTCTTCAACACTTACTGCAAGACCTTCAATCTCTTCACGTGTCAGGAATGTGAAGATCTTCAAGTATTTCACGACATCGGCATCCGCTGTATTGATCCAGAACTGGTAGAACTCGTACGGAGATGTCTTAGCAGCATCCAGCCAAACAGCGCCACCCGCTGTTTTACCGAATTTTGTACCGTCTGCTTTTGTTACAAGCGGAATGGTAATACCAAACGCTTTCGCATTTTCATCATGTGTTTTACGAATCATTTCCAAGCCTGTTGTAATATTGCCCCACTGATCCGAACCACCTACTTGAATTCGAACGTTGTGATGATCATACAAATGGTTGAAGTCAATACCTTGGATTAATGTGTAAGCAAATTCAGTAAATGAAATACCTGAATCCAGGCGTGACGCTACTGTATCTTTATTTAAGATGTAATTTACATTGATCAGTTTCCCGTAATCACGAAGGAAATCGATTAATGTCATTGGACCTACCCAGTCATTATTGTTTACAAGGACAGCGCTATTTGCCGCTTCCGATGAAAAGTCGAATAAGCGCTCCATTTGCTTTTTAAGACCTTGCACATTTTTTTCGATTTGGTCCATCGTCTGTAATTGGCGCTCTTCTGAACGGCCAGATGGATCCCCTACAGTACCTGTCGCTCCACCAACTAATAAAATCGGTGTATGGCCTGCTTTTTGGAAACGGCGTAATGTAAGCAATGGCACGATATGTCCGATATGCATCGAGTCCGCTGTCGGGTCAACACCTACGTATAGAGAAACCTTCTCGTCGTTTAAAAGCTTTTCCATACCTTCCGCGTCAGTTTGTTGGTATAACAATCCACGCCATTCCAAGTCTTGCAGTAATTCGTTTGTCATTTGTTTTCTCTCCTTTTACATGATGCGTCATTTACTTGTAAGGAAGTCAATTACGCCCCAGCGTAATTGGGTCCAGATTTTTTAGGCCCACAGGATGTGGGTCAGTCAGCCGTTGTCACACGATGTGACGCATTTAGGCTGACTTCATCTCCCTTTAAAAATCTGTGACATCCGCCCGGGGCTTATCTTCATTCAGCGGACGTTTGAAACGTCCGCTGAATGAAGATAAAAAAACGTCCCTACACGCAAATGCATGCAGGGACGTCAAATTTTAATTTAACGCGGTACCACCCGGCTTGAAGAAATTTCAGTCTCTTTCTTCCACTTTAAGCGTCTATAACGAGACGATCCGTTCAGGCTCCAAGTACGTAATTCATAAATGCGCTATGTCTAGCTTTCACCAACCGCTAGCTCTCTATGCAGGGAACACATTTATTACTGCAAACTCTTCGTTGCCTGAAATTTATATTTTCTATTCTACCTAGAAAATAGTTGATGTCAATATTTATATTCGTTTATATATCAAATATGCTATAATAAACAAGATTTTAGGAGGTCGATGATGTGAGAGAATGGCTCGAAAAATTAAATAAAAAAATCGATATCCTTGCTTCTTCAGAACGAATGCGCTACGTCCGAATTGGAGGCGGTGTATTCTGGAATTTAACTTTGCTGGCGATTATTTTTATAGCTGCGACACTGTTGTTTGTCGGAGGTGTAGGCGCAGGTTACTTCGCATCATTAACAAAGGATGAACCTTTGCGATCGAAAGAAGAAATGCGCGAACAAATTTTCAGCTATGAAGAAACAAGTGAACTTTATTTTGCGAACGATATTTACATAGGAAAGATCCGAACAGATTTAGACCGACGTGAAACATCGCTTGCCAATATATCCCCATCCCTGATTAATGCAGTACTTGCTACGGAGGATGAATATTTCCGGGAGCATACCGGCATTGTGCCAAAAGCGGTATTACGGGGATTACTGCAAGACGTATCCAACTCGTCAACACAGACAGGTGGCTCTACGCTTACACAGCAATTAATAAAAAACCAAATATTAACGAATGAAGTTTCATATGAACGTAAAGCAAAGGAAATTTTACTTGCTTATCGTTTGGAGCATTTTATGACTAAAGAAGAAATACTCGAAGCCTATTTAAATATTATCCCGTACGGCCGAAATTCTTCAGGTCGTAATATTGCCGGCATCGAGACGGCTGCACAAGGTATTTTCGGTATTTCCGCATCTAAATTAAATTTACCGCAGGCTGCCTATATTGCCGGTATCCCTCAGGCACCTTTCACATATACACCTTTTACAAATAAAGGTGAGCAAAAAAGCGCGGAAGGAATGCAGCCAGGTATTGACCGGATGAAAACGGTTCTTTATCGTATGCAGGAGGCGGGTTATATTACCGAGAAAGAATATAACGAAGCAATTGCGTACGATATTACGAAAGACTTCAAAGGGTATGAAATCCGTCCGGAAGAAAAATATCCTTGGTTAACAGCTGAGCTTGAGCTCCGTTCAAAAGAGATTTTCGCTAAAATTCTCGCGGAAAAAGACGGCATTGACCCGGATCGTTTAAAAGAAGAAGAAAATTTAAATGAAAAGTATACTATACTGGCAGACCGTACAATACGTTCCGGCGGTTACCGTATTTACTCAACGATCAATAAAGATATGTATGATTCCATGAAAAAAGTGACGGAGGAATTCACTTTATACGGACAAACATACAAGAAGAAAGAAAAAGATCCTGAAACAGGTGAAGAAATCGAAGTGGATGTACCTGTACAAACAGGAAGTATTGTTATTGAAAATAGTACCGGCCGTATTTTAAGTTTCGTTGGCGGTCGCGACCATAATATTACACAAGTAAATCACGCAACAAATGCATTCCGTTCAAACGGTTCAACAATGAAACCATTACTTGCCTACGCACCAGCACTTGATTACGGTGTCATCGGAGCAGGAAGCCCTGTTGTCGATGTGAAATTCAAACGTCCATCTGACGGCTATGCCCCTGTAAACTATAACCCGAATCAGGAATTAGGAATTATACCAGCACGCCAGGCGGTTGCTTCATCACAAAACTTAGCCGTCCTAAGATTATATAATTCAATTTTAGACCGCAGTCCGGCAACCTATTTGGAAAAAATGGGATTCTCCAAGCTAGACAAAAAGGACTATGTAAACCTTTCTACAGTTCTTGGAGCTTTGGATATTGGTGCTTCAGTTGAAGAAAATACTAATGCCTATGCGACATTTGCCAATAACGGGCAATTTATCGATGCCTATATGATTGACCGCATTGAAGATTTGGACGGCAATATTATTTATGAACATAAAGTAGAGCCAGTGAAAGTATTTGCGCCTGAAACAGCGTATATGATGACAGATATGCTGCGTGATGTGCTGAAGCAGGGCGGAACTGGAACATTGGCAAAGAGCCAGTTGAAATTCTCATCTGACTTCGCTGCTAAGTCTGGTACAACACAGGACCATAACGATGTTTGGTTTGTCGGATATAATCCGAATATATCGGTAGGTGTCTGGATGGGTTACGAAAAATTGCGTACACTTTATGCATTTAATAACCGTTACCAGCATCCAAGTCAGCGGGTAAACCGTTTATGGGCAAAATACCTAAATACACTTTATGACATTGACCCGGAATTAATCGGTACGAAAGAAACATTCAAAAAACCTGAAGGCGTTGTGACAAGATCATTTTGTGGTATTTCAGGCCTGGCACCTTCTACTTCATGTGCCAATGCCGGTTTAGTCACTTCCGATTTATTTAATAAAAATGTATTTTTACCGACTCAGCCGGATGATAGCTTTGTATCTTCCACATCGGTTGTAATTAACGGCAACACGTATGCTGCATTACCGAATACACCTACTGAGTTTGTTCAAATGAGCGGTTTCGGATTAAATCAGGCCTTTGTTGACCGCATGTTAGGCAAACTGGGTGGAGACGCTTCAAAATTATTGTCATTCAATTCAGGTAAGGGCGTTGTAACCGGTGCTCCATTCTCGGCAGACAGTGCACCACCGCAACCTGTTTTTGCTACATTGGCAAATGGTTCACTTTCATGGACAGCCTCTGCATCAAATGATGTTGTTGGCTATCGCGTATATAGCGTTACCGACCAGGGCAGATCGCTTGTACGTTCATTAAAATCTTATGAAGGATACCGCGTGTCTGTTTCACCAGGAGTTCGCTACATCGTTGTAGCAGTCGATATTACTGGATTGGAATCCGGTTATTCGAATGAAGTCGGAGAAGTGGTGGAAACTGCTCCACCTGCTCCACCGGAAACAGAAGAAGAGGAAGAAAATGTTGTCCCTGGGGAAATAATTGAAGACCTGGACGAAATTGAAGTTGACGTTGATCCGGTCGAACCAGAACCATCAGGAGAATAAAAGCAAAAACTCACCAACTAATAATAAAGTTGGTGAGTTTTTTTAATGTAATTAAATTGATACTTGTTCCGCTTTTAATACATCTTTTAGTAAATTGACTGCTTCATCAATTTCCTGTTCACTCACTGTTAAAGGAGGTAATAATCGAATTACTTTCGGGCCGGCTGCAACCGTTAATAGACCCGCTTTATCCAATGCTGCCACATATGGCGCCACATCCTCGCCACCAAGGCTTAGACCAAGCATTAACCCTTTTCCTTGAACTGAATAGTTATCTTCCGGAAAAGCTTCTTCCAGTTTATTAATAAAATACGCCGACTTTTGTTTAACATTATCCAAAAAGGCATCATTGAATATTTGATCGATAACCGTTTGTGCAACGGCAACACCTAATGGATTTCCGCCGAATGTCGTACCATGTGTACCGGCATTAAATGTGTTAAACAGCTTTTCTGTCCCGAGGATTCCCCCAATAGGGAAACCGCCACCAAGACCTTTTGCCATTGAAACAATATCCGGTTTGATAGCTGTCTGTTCATATGCGAAACGTGTTCCTGTACGTCCGATACCTGTTTGTACTTCATCAATGATAACTAAAATATCCGATGATTGCTGAATTTCATGAATAGCTTTCGCGAAATCCTCCGTTACAGGATTTACTCCGCCTTCACCCTGAATCATTTCAAGCATAATCGCAGCAGTATCTGCATCAGCTGCAGCTTTTAATGCTTCGACATCATTAAACGGCAATGTAATAAACTCGCTTACTAAAGGACCGAAGCCATTACGTACTTTATCTTGTCCAGTTGCGCTCATCGCACCAAATGTACGTCCGTGAAAGCTCTGTTCAAACACAATGATTTTATGTTTTCCTGTATGCTTACGTGCTAATTTAATAGCTGCTTCGTTCGCCTCTGCGCCACTATTACAGAAAAATGCATACGATAAATGCAAATCTTTCACTAATGATGCAGCAAGTTTTTCCTGTCCCGGACTTTCAAATAAGTTACTAATATGCCACAGCTTTTGACTTTGTTTTTGAATCGCTTCAACGATAGATGGATGTGCATGCCCTAAACTACAAACAGCAATGCCGCTCGTAAAATCTAAATATCTTTTCCCTGTCGTATCAAATACTTCTGTTCCTTTTCCTTCGACAATAGCAAAAGGTCTTCTTGCGTAATTTTGGAATAATGCACTCATTTCACTAGCTCCTCACTTAAAATAGTCGTCCCGGTTAAAGTTTCATTAACAATTTGTACAGAAGGAATGCCTGCATTTAAACAATTAAGGGCGCCTTGCACTTTCGGAATCATCCCGCCGTAAATATGCCCTTCGCCAATCCATTGTTCAATTAAGCTTGGTGTCACTTCCGTCTGATATTCATCCTGTATGCGAATACCAGCTACATCCGTCACAAGCAGGAGACAATCTGCCTCGACAGCCAATGCAATTTCACTTGCCACTGTATCGCCATTTATATTCAGCGCCTGCCCATCCTTCGTTGCACCGATACACGCAATGACAGGAACAATTCCAGCTTCCGTCAAAGAGTTTAACATATTAATATTAACATGCTTCACTTCTCCTACATATGCGTAAGTTTCATAATCTAAAAATTCACTCTCTAGCAACCCGCCATCAAACCCATTCAGTCCAATGGCAGAAATACTTGCCGAATGGAGCTCATGGACGAGTGAAGGATTTACTTTCCCGATTAAAGTTGACTGTACGATATCGATCATTTCTTCACTCGTGACACGCAGTCCATTCACTGTATGGGACTCGATTCCGGCAGCAGCTAATTCGCGGTTGATCGCAGGTCCTCCACCATGGGTAATAATGAGTTGGATACCTTGTTCCTGCAATGCTTTAAAATTGCGAAAGAAGGTCTCGTTAAGACCTTCTAATGTGCTGCCACCAAGCTTGATGACCATTTTACGAGCGGTATGATGCGTTGATTTGAACGTAGTCATAAGTCAAATCACACCCCCAGGCGAATCCGTGCCCTTTACCGACTTCAAGTGACACATATATTTTTACTTCATGTTGCTTTAAAATTTCGATGAGCTCTTCTTCGGAAAACTTAATCGGTTCGCCATTTTCCACCATTGTTGCTCCACCAATTTTGATTGTGATTTTATCAGGATCGATTACAGCTCCGGAATAGCCAACTGCTGCAATAATACGTCCCCAGTTTGCATCACAGCCAAATACTGCTGTTTTCACTAGTGGTGAACCTACAACTGTCTTCGCGATTTTACGTGCTTCTTCATCTGAAACTGCTCCATCCACTTCTACTTCAATCAGCTTTGTCGCACCTTCCCCGTCACGTGCAATTGACTTTGCTAAATCTTCTGATACGAGACGTAATGCTGTGTAGAAGTTATCCCAGTCCGGATGTGCAGGTGATAGCGGTTCATTTCCTGCTAAGCCGTTTGCCATTACAATAACTGTATCGTTCGTTGATGTATCTCCATCAACTGTGATCGAGTTGAATGTGCAATCCGTTACACTCGATAACGCTTTTTGCAGCTCTTCTGATGCAATATTGGCATCAGTTGTAATAAACCCGAGCATTGTCGCCATATTCGGTTCAATCATTCCAGAGCCTTTAGCTGTTCCTGAAACAATTACTTCCTTGCCATCAATGATTGTTGCATAAGTTGTATTTTTCATTACTGTATCTGTCGTTAAAATTGCTTGAGAAAAATCAATACCGCTTTCTAGCTTTGAATCCGGAGTTAATAGCTCCACACCTTTTTTAACTGGCTCCATCTTCATAATTTCCCCGATGACACCCGTAGAGGCTACCCCTACCAAATCAGATGCAATGCCAAGCTTTTGTGCAGCAAGAAGTTGCATTTCATATGCGTCCAATACTCCTTGTTTACCTGTGCAGGCATTGGCATTTCCTGAATTTACGATGATTGCCTGCATTTTTTTCGTTTCATATACAACTTCTTTTGTTACTTTTAACGGTGCTGCCTGGACTGCATTTGTCGTAAATACACCGGCAACGCTAGCTGGTACTTCACTTACTAGAATCGCTAAATCTTTTTTCTTATGCTTAAGTCCGCAATGAACACCTGCTGCAGTAAACCCTTTTGGTGATACGATATTTTTGCTTGATAATTTTTTCATTTCTATTGTTGAAGTCATCTAATGACCCTCCCTAAATTTAAAATGCTCGTCATAAAATGCGGGTTGATTTTCATCTATTACTCATCTTTATAAATTAAATAAAATACGGAACGAGTTGTAAGCCTGTTTGCTGCGGGAGACCGAATTGGACATTCATGTTCTGAATTGCCTGACCGGCTGCACCTTTAACTAAATTATCGATCACACCGATAATCGTTGCCCGATTTGTCCTTTCATCGAGCTTCACATATATGTCGCAATAATTTGAACCTTTCACGCGGTTTGTTCCCACTGCGGAAGCCTCTTGAATGACACGGACAAATGGATGATCTTTATACGTATCTGTTAAACAGTCCACTAATTGTTTTTGTGTTACACCTTCCGTTACTTGTGCATAGGAAGTTGCTAAAATACCACGTGTCATCGGGACTAGATGAGTATTAAATGTTATTGCTGTCTCGATATCGGTAAACATTGAAATCGCTTGTTCGATTTCCGGAATGTGCTGGTGTTCATTAATTTTATAAATCGAGAAGCTTTCATTTGCTTCACTGAAATGTGCTGCTTGTGATGGTTTATTACCTGCACCTGAAATTCCGCTCTTCGCATCAATGACCAAGAAGCTCGGATCAATTAACCGATGTTTTATAAGAGGTAAGATGGATAATAAAACAGCCGTTGGATAACAGCCTGGGTTGGCAATTAAATCGGCTTTTTCAATAGCTGGCTCATTCCACTCCGATAATCCGTAAACACTTCGGTCCACTACTTCCTGTGGTGCCGGATTTTTTTTATACCAAGTTTCATAGCTTGCTAAATTTTTCAGCCGGAAATCCCCGGATAAATCAATTAATTTTGGTCCCCGTTCAACTAAAGAAGGGAAAATCGTACTTGATACCCCAGACGGCGTACTTGCAAATACAACATCGTATTCCGCCAATGCATCATCGTCCAATTTAAGTAACGGCTGATTATAAATATCCGTTAAATGTGGAAATTTATCCGAAAATAGAGTTCCTTCATCAGAGGATGTAAATAATCCGATTTCCTCCACTTCTTTATGATTATGCAAAAACCGCAGTAGTTCTAATCCACCGTAACCTGTTGCACCAATAATACCTGCTTTCATGTTGTCACCTCGTCATTTTTATATAGCTGAAAAATTTTTACGAATTCTAAATGATAAAAATAAGTATAAGTATGTATATTTATTTAGTCAACTGTATTTTTATATATTTGTAGATTATTCTAAATTATCGTTAAATAATAATACAAAAAGCGCCTACATATGTAAGCGCTCCGATTTAAGAAGTACTGGCATATAAAGTTAATCTTCCATTGTTGATAAGTCGCCTGCCGGTAAATCGAGTTCCCACGCCTTTAACACACGACGCATAATTTTACCGCTTCGAGTTTTTGGCAACTTATCTTTGAATTCAATTTCTCGTGGTGCTGAATGGGCAGATAATCCTGTTTTTACAAAGTCCCGAATATTCGCTTCAAGCGCTTCACTAGGCTTTACCCCTTCACGCAATGAAATAAATGCCTTAATAATTTCACCGCGCACCGGATCTGGTTTACCAATTACACCTGCTTCCACCACATCAGGATGTTCAAGCAGTTTACTTTCCACTTCAAATGGTCCAACTCGTTCTCCAGCCGTCATAATAACATCGTCTACTCGACCTTGGAACCAGAAGTAACCTTCCTCATCCTTAAATGCGGAATCACCTGAAACATACCATTCTCCTTTTAAGAAATAAGATTCATAGCGTTCAGGATTCCCCCAAATTTGCCGCATCATCGCCGGCCACCCTTTTTTGATAGCCAAATTACCCATCGTATAAGGCGGCACTTCATTGCCTTGATCATCTACAATTGTCGCATAAATTCCCGGCACAGGTTTCCCCATTGAACCTGGCTTAATATCCATCGATGGATAGTTGCAGATAATATGGCCTCCCGTTTCCGTCATCCACCATGTATCGTGAATACGATGTTTTAAAATCTCCATTCCCCACTTCACTACTTCCGGATTTAATGGTTCACCGACCGATAAAACGTGACGAAGTGTAGAAAGATTATATTTGCCGATAATATTCGGACCTGCACCCATCAACATACGAAATGCAGTTGGCGCACTATACCAAACTGTGACACCATATTCCTCAATTGCTCCATACCAAGCTTGCGGACTGAAGCGGCCCCCGATGACTACATTCGTCACACCGTTTAACCATGGTCCAAAAATTCCGTAAGCTGTTCCGGTCACCCAACCAGGATCGGCTGTACACCAGTAAATATCGGTCTCCTTTAAATCCAGTACCCACTGAGCTGTCTGGTATTGCTGAACCATTGCATAATGGACCTGCAATACCCCTTTTGGTGCACCCGTTGAGCCGGATGTATAATGCAAAATGGAGCCATCTTCCTTATCGACCCATTCAATGTCAAAATCCTGAGATGCCTCTGCAAAATATTTATTAAAATCTACTATCTTATCTGTTTCTTCTATATTTTCCCCGACTACAAAAACCGTCTTTAAATGCGGCAGCTTTTCCAGCGGTACTCTTGTCAACAGTGCAGGCGTTGTAATGATTGCTGTCGCCTCACTATCCATTAAACGGTCATATACGGCACCTTCCATAAATGCTTCAAATAATGGCCCAACAATTGCGCCAATTTTCAATGCACCAATTAAGCTGAAATAAAGCTCCGGCGTGCGTGGCATAAAAATAAAAATACGGTCCCCTTTTTTTAAATCTGCCTTTTCCTTCAACACATTCGCAGCTTTATTCGTATGACGTTTCATATCATAAAAAGAATATGCTTCTTTTCTATTCCCATCATTATAATAAAGAGCAACCTTATTTTTGCGGTGTGTTGTTGCATGTCGGTCTATTGCTTCATATGCAATATTGACCTTCCCCGTTTCAAACCAAGAAAATGCTGTTTCACTATGTTGCCAATCATGATTTGCAGCTGTTTCCTCATAATTTTTTAAATTATGTTCCCCTGGAATAACTGCTAGCTTTTCCATTGTTTTCATCCCCATGAAAAATCCCCTTTCATTAAAAACTACAATCATTTTACAATAAAAATACTATAATAGGCAAAATATTTAAAACTTTCAATCAATTTAGTTACATCTCGCGAATTTAAGCGTATTTTCGCATGAAATAGAGTATAATAGATGTATTAAAAGCAGGTGGTGTGATTATGATTCATGTGAAAAATTATTATCGTCTTGAACTCAAAACGAGAAATGGTAATGTTTTAGTAGAAGGACCTGTTTCTTCCGAAAAACTTGCTACCTACACATTACATGAAGATTTAAAAGCTTTTAGACCTTCCCATCAGCAGCATGAAGCACTTGTCGGAATTGCTCAGCTGGAAGAAGGACGCATTATCGTCATTCGACAGGATAACATAATCGTCGGCTATGTTACGTATCTCTATCCAGATCCATTGGAACGCTGGTCTGAAGATCGGATTCCAAATATGATTGAGCTTGGTGCCATTGAAGTCATTCCTGCTTTTAGAGGGTCCGGCGCAGGCAAAAAATTATTGGAAGTATCATTTATGGATGATGCAATGGAAGATTATTTAGTAATTACAACTGAATATTACTGGCATTGGGATTTAAAAGGAACAGGTTTATCTGTTTGGGAATATCGAAATATGATGGAGAGAATGATGACATCTGTCAATTTCGAATATTATGCAACAGATGATCCTGAAATTACTTCCCATCCTGCCAACTGTCTAATGGCGCGTGTTGGGGCACGTGTTGGAAATGAGACATTGGAGAGATTTGACAGACTTCGCTTTAGAAATCGTTTCATGTATTAATTCTTATCACAAAGGGGAATGAACTATGATTGTCGAAGAAATTATGCAAAGAGAGATACATACACTCCTGCCCGAAAACACAGTACGTGATGCTGTACGTCTTATGCGAGATAAAAATATCCGTCATGTGCCAATTGTCAACAAAGAGAAACTGGTCGTAGGAATCATTACAGACCATGACTTGAAAAATGCTTTGCCTTCTCGTTTGCGCGAAGAACCGGACTCTACGATTTATGATGCAACAATCGAGAAAATCATGATCAAAAATCCGATAGTCGGTCATCCGCTAGACTTCGTTGAAGAAGTTGCCATGACTTTTTATGATGCTAAAATCAGCTGTTTACCTATTGTTACTGCCGGGAAACTGGTCGGCATCGTAACGACAACTGATTTACTATATACTTACATCGAATTAACAGGCGCACATAAGCCCGGTTCTAAAATTGATATTCGGGTAAACGACAAACCTGGCATGTTGTTTGAAATAACGAAAGTATTCCATGAAAATAAAGCAAATGTATTAAGTGTTCTCGTATATCCTGATGGTGAAAATGTGAAATCCAGAATTGTAAGTGTCCGTCTTCAAGTAATCAATCCGCTGCATATTATTGAAGAGTTGCGAAAGCAAGGATACGATGTATTGTGGCCAAACTTGCCTGGCGTTACATTATGAAAAAAGCTGTATTTATTTATTCACCAGAACAACTCACTTACAAATTTTCGGACACACACCCGTTTAACCATAAGCGATTACACTTAACGATTGATTTACTGAAAAATATCGGTGCCCTACAAGATGAGGATATCGTCCCTGCTCGTATTGCAACAGATGAAGAAATTGCGCTTGCCCACGACATGCAGTATATTGAGATCGTAAAAAAAGCAGGTCATGGTGAGTTAGCCGCTCAGCAAGGGGAACCATATGGTATTGGGACAGAGGATACACCGATTTTCAAAAATATGCACGAAGCAAGCGCATTGTTAGTCGGCGGGACTTTACAGGCAGTCGACCAAGTACTGCAAGGTAAATCTCAGCACGCATTAAACTTGGGAGGCGGACTTCATCACGGTTTCCGTGGAAGAGCATCCGGTTTTTGCATTTATAATGATAGCAGTGTAGCTATTAAATATATTCAGAAAAAATACGGGCTGCGTGTTTTATATGTAGATACTGATGCACATCACGGCGATGGTGTTCAATGGTCCTTTTATGATGATCCAAATGTATGTACATTATCAATTCATGAGACAGGACGCTATTTGTTTCCGGGTACAGGCAATATAACAGAACGCGGGAATGGTGAAGGATATGGGACTTCTTTTAACTTCCCGATTGATGCGTTTACGGAAGATGAGAGCTTCTTGGAAATATATGAACAATCAATGCGGGAAGTTTTTGAATTCTTCAAACCGGATGTTGTTTTGACACAAAATGGTGCAGATGCCCATTATTTTGACCCCCTAACACATTTATACGGGACGATGAACATTTATAAAGAAATACCGAAGCTTGCACATAAATTGGCACATGAATATTGTGAAGGTCGCTGGATTGCAGTTGGTGGCGGAGGATATGATATTTGGCGGGTCGTCCCGCGGGCTTGGTCACATATTTGGACAGAGATGACCGATCAGCCTGCACCGACTGGAGCGTTACCGCAGCAATGGCTTGATACATGGCAATCTGAATCGCCTGTTCCGCTAATTCCGACATGGAATGATCCACAACCTCTATATGATCCTATTCCGCGTAAAGCAGAAATTGAGGAAAAAAATGCACGAATGCTTGAAAAAGCACTACATATTATTCGTACAGAAAAAAACCGATCGTAACGTTTGCAATAAAGTTTGAACAAAATTATAAAGCTATAAAATAATACAAAGCGCCTGTCAGCTATTGACAGGCGCTTTTGTTATTTACTCGAACCACGCTTTTCTATGCGGTGAGGTAAGATGACATGTTGCTGTTCAACTTCCTCTTTGTTCATATACTTCGTTAATAAGCGCATTGCGACTGCTCCAATATCGTATAAAGGCAATACAACACTTGTAAGTCTTGGTCGTACCATGCGCGCTAGTTTTGAATTTTCGAAGCTGATGATTTCAACATCATTGGGTACATTTTTTTCGCTATCTTGAATGCCATGTACTAGTCCAATTGCAAGCTCATCATTCCCGACAAAAATGGCTGTAGGCGGTTGCTGTAGTTCACTTAAACTCGCCCAGCTTTCCAATCCGTCATCATAAGAGCCATCTCCGGCAACAATTAAAGCATCGTCTATTTCAATGTTTGCTTTTTCAAGAGCATCTTTATAGGCTACAAGTTTATGCTGACCATTCACTGTATACTGTAATGGACCTGAGACAAATGCAATTCTCATATGTCCATTATTAATAAGTGTTTCTACAGCTTCAAATGCCGCATTATAATAATCAATGTTTACAGAAGCTACTTTTTCAGTAGAACTGATAGAACCTGCCAATACAATCGGTACTGGACAAGCTTCCACTGCGCGCTGGATATTTTCAGTTACCTCTTCACTCATCATCACAATACCGTCAACTTGCTTTCCTAGCATCGTATCAAGTAAAGACAACTCTTTTTCTTCATTTTGATCTGAATTTGCTAAAATAATATTATAGCGGTACATTGTCGCAATATCTTCAATGCCTCGTGCAAGCTCAGCATTTAAATTATTCGAAATATCAGGGATGATGACTCCTACTGATGTTGTTTTTTTACTTGCTAAGCCACGTGCTACTGCATTTGGACGATATTCGAGACGCTCAATCACTTCCAACACTTTTTTTCTTGTCGCAGGCTTAACATTTTGATTTCCATTTACTACGCGAGATACGGTTGCCATTGATACATTCGCCTCACGTGCAACATCATAAATTGTGACAGTCAAAAGTTTCTCCCCCTTTTTATCTTAGTGATATAAATTTTTATAAACGACTAGTAGAACTAATTGTTATGTATAGCTTCATCATATAATATTTTCATTTCTATTTTCAATCTAAAACCTAGTGAATACCTGGTTTTTTCATCAATTGTCTTAAAATATTCAAAAAGTGTGATATCAACACGATAGCACTTGTTTAAATTCGCTATTTTTTTATTGAACGGTGTATCCTCCATCCAATACAACCGCCTGTCCTGTCATCCCTTTTGCTGCATCACTGCATAAATAGATGACTAACGCTGCAATTTCGGAAACATCAATTAAGCGCTTTTGTGGCACTAAAGGATAGAGTACTTGCTCCAATACATCTTCAACCGCTATATTCCGTGTTTTCGCTAAATCCTGAAATTGATTTCTAACTAATTTCGTATCAACATAGCCGGGACAAATTGCATTTACTGTAATTCCGTTTGCTGCCGTTTCAAGTGCTGCTACTTTAGTTAAACCAATAACACCATGTTTAGCGGTATTATAGCCGGCTTTCCCTGCAAAACCGACCAAACCATTGATGGACGCAATGTTAATTATTCTGCCAAAGTTTTGCTGTTTCATAATAGGTAATGCATACTTCATAAAAATAAAAGGCCCTACAACCATTACTTTCTGCATCAATTCAAAAACTTCCGTATCAAATTCCTCTATTATGGATACATGTTGGAAACCAGCATTGTTGATCATGACATGTAGTGCACCAAACTGCGAAATAACTGTATCGATTGTTTCTTTAATTTGGTCTTCATCGCTGACATCACAAAGTAAATACTTTAAATCCGGTCGTTCTGTAATTGCTTCTTTCAGTCTTTCTTCATTTTTATCTGAAATAATAACTGTCATCCCATTGTTTGAAAGCTCTTTAGCAATTTCAAAGCCGATTCCTTGTGCAGCCCCCGTGATTAACGCAATTTTTTGCACTATGTCATTCCCCCTTATATAAGGTATTTAGAAAAAATTGTAATTTATTACACTACTATTCGTCAAATTAAAACATGCAGAAATACATAAAGGCCCATGTTGAATTGACTCAACATGGGCTTATTAATGTTTATTTTGACACTTCGTATTGTTTCATGAATTTTAAAAGTTCATCGTAGTAAGCATTGAATGTCGGGATATCCATTTGCTGTTGCTGATCCGATAATGCGATTGATGGATCTGGATGCACTTCTGCCATTACACCGTCAGCTCCAATAGCGATTGCAGCTTTTGAACATGGCAATAATAAATCACGACGGCCTGTAGAGTGCGTCACGTCTACCATAACCGGTAAATGTGTTTCTTGTTTTAAAATCGGAACTGCCGAAATATCTAATGTGTTACGAGTTGCTTTTTCGTATGTGCGAATACCGCGTTCACATAAAATAATGTTTTCATTACCTTTTGACATGATGTACTCTGCTGCATGGATGAACTCATCAATTGTCGCTGCTAAACCGCGTTTTAATAAGACAGGCTTATTCGTTGATCCAGCTGCTTTTAATAATTCGAAGTTTTGCATATTACGAGCTCCGATTTGAATTACATCGATGTAATCTAATGCATGGTCTAAATCAGCAGGTGTTACGATTTCTGTAATAACACCTAAACCGTATTCTTTAGAAACATCTTTTAAAATCTTAAGGCCGTCCAAACCTAGGCCTTGGAAATCATACGGAGATGTACGTGGTTTGTATGCACCACCGCGGATTAATTTTAATCCTTTTTCCTGAATTGTTGCAGCTACTGCAGCAACTTGTTCATACGACTCAACCGCACATGGTCCAAATACGAAAGAAGGAGCACCTGTACCGATTAATTCACCATTAACATTAATGACAGTATCTTCTGACTTTTCTTTACGTGAAACGAGTAATTCTTTTTTCTTTTCTGCTTCTAATTGTTTAAGCGCTGTTTTGAAGATTTGTTTAAAAATATAATCAACCGTCATTTGATTTAACGGGCCGTTATTGTTTTCTTTAATTAAGTCAAGCATATGACGCTCGCGTAACGGATCATAGCGATTGACACCTTGCTTCTCTTTAATCTTACCAATTTCTTCTACTACTGATGCACGTTCATTAATTAAACGTAAAATTTCTAAGTTCAAGCTGTCAATCTGGCTACGTAAGCTTTCTAAATCTTGTTGATGCATATTCCTCTACCCCTCTTCTTTGCGTATCCGGCACTTTCAGATAAATAAAAAGTATGATACATTTTTAAGTAATAATCTTATTATAATCAAACTATTGTAGATTGTCACGCATTTTTAATTTAGCGCTTCAACTCGTTAAAGTATATTGTGATAATAATAGAAAGGAAGCGTTTTCATATGGCAAACAAATTGTTCGCACTTGATATCGGAACACGCTCCGTTGTCGGTATTATTTTAGAGCAGCATACAGATACATACCATGTCGCCGATATTTTAGTAAAAGAACATAAAGAACGTGCAATGGTTGATGGCCAAATACATAACGTCCTGTATGTAGCGGAGCTTATACAGGAAATTAAGACGAAATTGGAAGAAACTCACGGTCCTTTGGAGAAAGTGAGTGTAGCAGCAGCCGGGCGTGCATTAAAAACCGAACAGGCCAGTGTTTCCATTTCTATTAAAAACCGACCGATCTTTACTGATGAAGATATTAACCGCTTAGAACTTCAAGCCGTTCAACAGGCTCAGCAAAAATTATTGCTTCATAAAGAAGATACAAAAAATAACCATTATTATTGTGTTGGCTATTCCGTTTTATATTTCCGTTTGGATGGAGAAGAAATTGGGAGCCTCCTCGATCAGCAAGGTGATGAAGCATCCGTTGAAGTGATTGCCACTTTCCTGCCGCGCGTTGTCGTGGAATCATTGCTAGCTGCATTAAAACGAGCCAATTTGGAAATGGAAGCCCTCACGTTAGAACCGATTGCCGCGATTAATGTACTTATTCCTCCTTCCATGCGCCGCTTGAATGTGGCACTTGTTGATATTGGTGCCGGAACTTCGGATATTGCCATTACAGACAAAAGTACGGTTGTAGCATACGGAATGGTGCCGACTGCTGGTGATGAAATTACCGAAAGTTTAAGTGACCACTATTTGCTGGACTTTCCGGTCGCTGAAATGGCAAAGCGCCAATTGCATACGAGTGAGGAAATTCTCATTCAGGATATTTTGGGATTTGACGAATATTTTCCTCGTGAAGAAGTAATCAAGGCAATATATCCAGCAATTGAAAATTTGGCGAAGTCCATTGGCGACGAAATACTACGGTTAAATAATAACACCCCTCCAAAAGCGGTCATGTTAGTTGGGGGCGGGAGTTTAACACCCCACTTGCCGGAAGAGCTCGGCAAAACATTAAATTTGCCGTCTAACCGTGTAGCGGTACGTGATGTGAGTGCCATTCAGAATTTAACACGGGCTCAACATATTGCTGCAACACCTGAGCTTGTGACACCGATTGGAATTGCAATTGCCGCACAAAAATCACCGATCCATTACATGTCAATTCAAGTAAATGAACAAGTTGTACGACTATTTGAGTTGAAAGAAATGACAGTCGGTGATGCATTTTTGGCTGCGAACGTCAGAGCAAAACAATTATACGGCAAACCCGGACACGGTTTGTCGATTACAGTGAACGGTCAAAATGTTTTCGTGCCAGGTGAGCATGGACAGCCGGCACAGATCATATTGAATGGTGAAAATGCCTCGATTAAATCCCATATTCAAAATGGAGATCAAATAGAGCTGATTCCCGGAAAAGATGGGACAGCCGCATCTGTTACTATAGGGGATATTATTGACCATGCATCCGTAAAAACTGTGATAATTCAAGAAAAGCAATACACTATTGAACCGAAAGTATTTGTAAACGGTCAAATCGCAAAATTGGATACACCTTTACAGGATCGAGACTTAATTGTCGTCGAAACAATCGAAACGTTGGAAGATGTATTGAAATCTATGAACCATTCTGTGCATATGCAGCAATTCCAATCATATTTTGTTCATATCGATGGGAAACCTGTATCGTTCCCTGATTTTTCATCACAGCTTTTCATTAACGGAAAGCCGGGGAAACTGCATTACCCTATTCAAAGTGGAGATATCATTACATTCGAACAGCGTCATTTACCTACAGCTGAACAAATTGCAGCACATTTGAATTTGTTGTTGGAAGAAAAGGCGATTGTAGAGTTCCAGCATGAACAAGTCGAACTTGTAAAGGTGGCCCGTGAGTTTTCTGTAAACGGTCAAGTAGTCCAACGTGAAGCAACAGTGCCGAATGGGGCTACAATTAATATTATCGAAAAAGATACAAGCAAATGGATTTATCAAGATGTCTTTCGGTTTTCCGACTGGCAGCTTCCTGCGTCATTTAAAGGGTCTTTTGTGATTTTACGTAATGGTGCGCCTTCTTCATTTGATGCTGAAATATTCGGTGGCGACCAACTTGAAATTCAGCTTACCGATTAACCGGTTGTGGAATAATAAAAAAACGGCTCCCAATATTTTTTGGGGAGCCGTTTTTCTTATTATTGTACATCTGTATGGCGTGTTGAGTTTGGTGCGATATCCGGGTCTGTATTTACGCTATCCGGATCCGGAGCTTCAGCAGCAAGTACTTCTTCATCTACCATTTTATCCAATGGTAATGGTTCCTCACCTTCTGATGAAGCAGTTCCATCATCCATAACTGGTGGTTGTTTCGCTGTTTTCGCTTTCACTTTTTCAACAATTGAAGAAGATTGCTCTTTTAATTGCGTCGATAGCTGTGCCGTTTTCTCCTTTGCCGTGCCAGAAAGCTCAATGCTCTTATCCTTTAATGTGACAGCTTGTACCGCAACATCATTACGCATTTCACTGCCTGTCTTAGGCGTAAGTAATAAAGCTGTCGCTACACCGACAATACCGCCTACTAATGCGCCGATAACAAAATCCTTAACGTGAACTTTTTCATCATCATAAATCGAATCATTTAATCGGTTATAATCATAATTTACGCGTTTTTCTTCCATTTTAAAAACTCCCCCTTGTTATTGAATGTCATTTTCCCTTTTACTTGCGTTTTAAGAAACCAAACTTTGATTTCTGGCCTAAATTTGGTGGTGTTTCATTTGTTTTAGTACTCGTATAAATGATATCTTCTTCATTAATCGGCTTGCGCTGACGCCATTGGTCTGCAATCCCCATCGCTACATTACTCCATTGTACGACTTGCGCAATCTTGTCTTCGTTTTTATGCACTTCTGTTGAAATCGATGTTGTAATACGTTGAACTGATGAATTCAAATTATTCACAGAATCCCCAACACCTTTTACAGCATGCATTACTGAATTTAACTTCTCCGATTTATCTGAAATATCATCTGCCAGTGCATTTGTTTTTGTAAGCAGGCTTGTCGTCTCACGTGTAATGCCTTCCATTTGTCCTTCGATGCCGGCAACAGTTCCCGCAATTGAATTTAATGTATTCTTAACAGAAAACAATGTCATACCAATACTTACGCATAGGACTAAAAATCCGATTGCAGCCACTAATGCCGCAATATAAAGTAATACTTCCATCAAATATAACCTCCTCTATCTTGTTCCATTTATTACATTCGACAAAAATTGCGACAATCCTTTTCCTAGAAAAGCATTTTTTCCGAAAAAACCTCACGAAATACAAGCTTTTCTTACGTGAATACTGTTAATTTGTTATTTATTTATTCACTAAAGGCGAATGGCCATTTTGTCCATGCTTTCATATTCCCCAATCTCTTGATGAATAAAACCCTTTATAAATAGAAGTTCTATCATTTGTCCCGCATTAACGGAAAATCCGGTTGCTTTGGGCCAACACGATGTTGGTCGTATCCCTAGGGGATGAAGACAACAACCTGCTGATTGGAGTTTCACTTTATGTATGGAAAAACAGCTTATCCTTTTACTTCTAGGTTAAGCTGTTTTTCAATTAATTCAAAATTGCTTCAAAGGCATCTTGATATTTATGAACATCTCCCGCTCCCATAAACAGGAATACGGCATTTTCATGTTTTTTAAGTTGATCAACTGTTTCGGTTGTTAACACAGTACAGCCATCGATTAAGTTTGCTAAATCATGAATCGAAAGCTCTCCTTGTTTTTCACGTGCTGAACCAAAAATATCACATAAGTAGGTTGTGTCGGCACCGCTTAAACTATCCGCAAAATTTTGTAAAAATGCTTTAGTTCGAGTAAAAGTATGAGGCTGGAATACAGCTACAACTTCACGATCTGGATATTTTTGTCGCGCTGATTGCAAAGTTGCCGCAATTTCTGTTGGATGATGTGCATAATCATCCACTAAAATTGCATTACCCACTTTTGTTTCAGTAAATCGACGTTTTACACCGCCATAAGTATTAAGGCGTTCTTGAATCAGCTTTGCTGGAACCCCTTCATAATGACAAAGTGAAATCACCGCCAAAGAGTTTAAAATCGTATGGTCACCGAATAGCGGGATAAAGAATTTGCTGTAAAACTCATTACGTACATAAACATCAAATTCCGTACCTTCCGATGTTTTTACGATATTACGCGCAGAAAAATCATTAGCAGGATCAAAACCATAGTAGACAACTGGTACATTGGCTTGAATTTTCTGAAGCTGTTCATCATCTCCGCAGGCAATGATTGCTTTATTCACTTGTAAAGCCAGCTGTTGGAAAGCATCGTATACATCGTCAATACTTGTGAAATAATCCGGATGATCAAAATCGATATTCGTCATAATTGCATAATCCGGATGGTACGCTAAAAAGTGGCGACGGTATTCACATGCTTCCATAACAAAATATGAAGCATCTTTTTTACCTGAACCAGTACCGTCACCGATTAAATACGATGTCGGCATATAACCGCCTACAACATGGCTCATTAAACCAGTCGTAGACGTTTTACCATGTGCACCTGTGATGGCAATTGAAGTATAGCGATTGCTGTATTCACCTAAAAACTTATGATAGCGAATGACCTCAACACCTAACTCGCGTGCACGCACTAATTCTGGATGATCATCATTAAACGCATTCCCTGCAATAACTGTTAAACCTTCTTTAATATTGTTTTCATCGAAATTTAAAATTTCTATTCCTCGGTCACGTAATGGTTGCTCCGTAAAATAGTATGTTTCATAGTCGGAACCTTGAACTTGCTCTCCTGCATCAAATAGAATTTGCGCCAGGGAACTCATGCCTGAACCTTTAATACCGGTAAAATGATAGCGTGTCATTATTTATAAAACCCTCCTAGGATACGAAGACCCCATTGAATTATCAATTTATTGTTTCAAAGTATGCCTACATTATAGCACTAAATACACGTTACGATAATTGAACGACAATTCTAATTTTTTTAATTGTTCAACTTGCTGTGCTTTAGCCTCCGAATTGCTCAAACAGCTCTTCTTCTGTAATATATACATCTCTCGGTTTGCTTCCTTTTGGTTCTGAAACATAACCATGTCGCTCTAACATATCGATTAATCTAGCTGCTCGATTATAGCCAATATGATAACGGCGTTGTAAAAGTGATGTCGATGCTGAGCCTTGTTCAAACACAAATCGGCATGCCTCTTCAAACAACTCATCTTGTTCCTCTATTGTTTCTGAGCGTTTTAATAATTCTTCCTGTTTAAAAATATATTGTGGCTCTCCTTGTTCACGTACATACTCGATAATTTCTTCGATCTCATCATCTGTTACAAATGTACCTTGAATACGGGTTGGAGCCGACATTCCATTTCCTAAATATAGCATATCTCCGCGTCCCAGCAATCGTTCTGCACCCTGTGAATCCAAAATTGTGCGAGAGTCGATTTGTGATGATACTGAAAAGGCGATACGCGTTGGAATATTGGACTTTATCAGACCAGTTATAACATCTACTGATGGGCGCTGTGTAGCAACAATTAAGTGTATTCCTGCAGCACGGGCCTTTTGCGTAATTCGTACAATGCTGTCTTCCACATCTTGTGGGGACATCATCATTAAATCTGCCAACTCATCGATGACAATTAATAAGTAAGGAAGCTTCTGTGCATACATACCATTTGCATCACACATTTTATTATATGCTTCTATTTTACGTGCACCGCTGTGCATAAATAACTCATAACGTCTTTCCATTTCCTCAACTGCCCATTTTAACGCTGCAGTCGCTGCTTTAACATCTGTAATAACAGGGCTGACTAAATGCGGAATATGGTTAAATGGCGCCAGTTCTACCATTTTCGGGTCAATCAGCATAAGTTTTAATTCATTCGGATTTGCTTTATACAGCAGGCTGACTAAAATCGAGTTAATACATACCGATTTACCCGATCCTGTGGCACCGGCGATCAGACCATGCGGCATTTTCCGTAAGTCGATTGTGACTGGCTTTCCTGTTAAATCCAAACCAAGTGCTGCTTCCAATGGGGAATCTGAATCTTTAAACGAAGCTGATTCTGTCACTTCTGATAGGCGCACCGAACGAGAAATCCGGTTTGGAATTTCAATACCGATCGATCGTTTCCCCGGAATTGGCGCATCAATTCGAATATCTTTTGCAGCTAATGCCAATTTAATATCATCCGTTAAATTGCGGACTTTGCTTACCTTCGTCCCGTGCCCTACTGTAATTTCAAATTGTGTAACGGCCGGTCCTTGGACAATCGATTCAATCTGCGCCTGAACTTGGAAATGGGATAGTGCTTCCACTAAATTTTCGCCTTGTTCATCCATCCAGTCGCGGTCTTCCACCATTTCCTCCGGCGGTACTAAGTATTCAAGAGGTGGCTTTACATAAGGTATCCTTTTAACTGGAGGTGCTTCTATTACGGTCTCAGCTTCCTCTGCTATCACTTCTTGAGTAGAAGGTGCTTTTACGTCTGCTGTTTCTTCAACAATTGGCTCTTCCTCTTCTTCAACTGACGGAAGTTCTGTTACCTCTTGGATTTCCGGTACTTCTTGAACGTTCAGCGTTTCTGGAACTTCTTCTACTACTGCTTCCGTAGTCGCTGCTACTTCTAATAACTCTTCTACTTTTGCAGGTATATCGGATTCACGTTCCAACAACCCAATAGATGTAGAAATAGGTACCCTCATCGTTTCCTCTTCATACTGATTAGTCGGTTCATGCTTCACAACCTGTTCGTTAAAAGTAATGATTTCAGCATTTTCCTGTACAGGTCGTACTTCATTCTGAGATAACTGAGCTTCCTTTTTAACAGCTTCTATTTCATCATTCTTTTCATGTTGCACTATATCCTCTAGTTCAGTATGAACTTCATTAGTTTCTTCAACCGGATTCATAATGTTTTCTTGCTTTACTTCGTCTAGTTTATTTTTTTTACTTTGCATGCTTAACTGCTGTTCAACAAATTGCTTCGTCATCAGTTTTTGCTTGTCTGACTTCAGCATCACCACATTAAAAGGAACACGGCTTCTCGTACTGATTGGCTGTACTGCATCCGTTTCTTCCTTCTTCTCTTCAATTACAATGGCTTCTTCAGATGGAGGCATTTGCTCCACATTTAATTGACCGATGTGTATTGTCGAATTTTCAATTGTTACATGCTTCACTTGTACATCACTGATTGTTTCTGCAACGGAAGGTTCCTCTTTCACTACTTCTTCCGCTTCATCTTCTATTTCGACAACTGCTTCTGTCCGTTGTTCAAGCACCTCTTCTTTCACCGGTTGCTTGTCTTCTTCAATTGATTCGTCATTTTCGACTTCGATCAATTCTTCCTCATTCACAGGGGCAAGTTCAGGTTCTGATTCAAGTGGTTCAGTTTGGGCAATTTCTTCTTCTGAATAAGGCTCATGTATTTCTTGTTCATAATTTGTTACAGCTTGTTGTTCTTCCTCATTTGGTTGTACATCAACCGGTTCAGTCGGCTGTTCTGCCGTTTCATTATGTTCTGGTTCAATTAGTGATTTATGTTCGTGCTCTTCATTTTTAAGCTTTTCATCCTGCTGCTTTTCAATTAATTTTTCAATTGATGACGGCTTTTTAAAACCATGTACAGGCGACGGAACATCGGTAGGAATAAAACGTTTCCTAATTTCGATCGGTTTTAAAATTTGTTTATTTTCAGTTCTTTCTGCGCGTACAGGCTTATTGTGACGTATCGCTTCCCGTTCTTCTTTTAAATTCGGTAAACGTCGTACAGGATCTCTTGTATGCACGACATTTGTGTGGCCTTTCCCTTTGCGGCGGCGTTCCAGTAAATCTCGTATACCGGATACTTCGACTTCATATACTTCCTTGGCTGTATGCTTTTGCAAATAATTTGGTAATGTCAGTTCTTCCTTATCATCATCATAAAAGCGCGTCGTTTGTCGCTGCTCATTTTCTTGCTTAACTGTTTCTTCATAATCATCTTCTATTAAAGGAAAACGGAATGCTTTTTTCGGCGCATCAGGTTCTTCATAATAATTTTGCTGCGCTTGTGATTGTTTTGTTTGATCTATTTCATCCATTTTTGGAGAATCATCATACTCATCATATTCTTCATCTGAATCCATTTTAAATAGCTTATTAAATTTATTTTTAATCCAACTCATAAATACCACTTCTTTCCTTAAAAACATTGCCGTACAAATTCCACTATTTGCAACGGTCTTTATTCTTATTTAAATTGCTGTGTATAAATAATATACACCTCAAAAGCATATCATATTTGCCGGGTAAATGCGCTTTGTCGCTGATATTTTTAAGGATAAAAAAAAGTTAGTATGAGAGACTCAGCTCAACATACTAACTTATCGTACTTATTAACGAGTTGGAACCTCGAATGGGCTTCCTACTTCTGCAGAATCTTCCAGCACTAAAATACCTTTTACTTCAGGTGCGCCTGGAATTGCTAGTTCACGTGCAGAGCAAAGCATACCGAATGAATCTTCACCGCGTAAGTTACCTTCTTTGATCAATAGACCAGAAGGCATAACAGCGCCAACTTTAGCTACAACTACTTTTTGGCCTGCGTCAACATTCGGTGCTCCACATACGATTTGTAATGTTTCATCTCCAACGTTTACTTTACAAACACTTAGTTTATCTGCATTTGGATGCTTTTCTTTTGATTCAACATAGCCAACTACAAATTTTGGTGAGAAGTCTACATCTAGAGAAATTTCTGCGCCATTTGCTTTTAAAGCTGCTTCTATTTTCTCTACAAGTTCCGGTGTTACTTCCACATTCCCTGCAACATCCAGTTCTACGTACTTGCTAGCATTAAAAAGGTTAAATGCTTTCACTTCACCAGTTGTCTCTTCTTTTAAAATGGCTACATCGCCAGCGCGATCCATCGCTGTTTTTACGATTGGCTCCATTGATAATTGAACTAATAGGACATCTCCTACATGTGCTTTGTTGTAAGCTACTTTCATTTTTCTTCTTGCTCCTTTTTTACTTTGTTTTTCGCTAAAATAAATATTGGTTCTAAATGACCGTTTTCATATACAAATGACAAGCTCGTAATCGGAACCGCGCCAACTGTAAAGAAATGCATCGTCATCTGCGCTAATACATCATACCCTACTTCATTCCGAATATCACCAATAATTAATACGTCCTGGTGCGGGACAGATACCGTCATTTCGCCTTCAATTTGACTTTCCATTTCTTTCAAAAAGCTTTCGTTTAAAATACGGCTTGCATCATAACCGTCATTCTGATTTAAAAAGTAATAAACATTACCGGAAACTTCATCACGTTTAACAGAAGTCGGCAATTTTTTTACAGAAAAACGTGCAGCTTCACGTATATGCTCCTCTGTTACATTTAATTTCGGCAACATTGACTCATCAATTAAACGATAAGTTGTACCTAAATCGAGCGCATAATAAATACGTGTTTCCGCTGTATGATCTGTCATGACAAAAGCATGACCATCATTCGACTTTTTAGGGAAGGATGTTGAGCGGATAATTGGATAAACAGAAGCAAGACCGGCAAAACCCTGTTCTTTTTCCCGCTGCATCGCTAAAAATGTTTGCTCAATTGTATAAATTACTTCATCAATTGCCTGCTGTTTTTTCTTTTCGTACTTCGTTAAAATTTCGGGTAAAGAGATATCCATCCCTCGTCCAATTTTTTTATGTTCAAGACGTAATTTATCATGCTTTTCATCGAATGTGAATGTAAAGTTTGCCTCACCTAGCTTAGTCTTCAGTTCAGCTACTAACTGTTTCGATTCCATTCAACCACTCCTTTATCTAATCAAAAACGGCTCACAAATGTGAACCGTTCCATTTACTTCATCTATTGTAACAAAAAAGCTATATGATTACTTTACTCAACGCCTCAACTAGTTAACCACTTTCACTGTTTTCACAATTTCCATCATTTCCTGGATTTTATCTTCAATTTTCTTATTCTCGGAAATAGTCGACAGCTTAACGCCGCCTAAATTAACGATCAGCTCATATTTCTCTTCAGGAAATTTTGTGACAGCAGAAAATCCGAATTGTCCATCCGATTCGAATGTTTTCTCTTCAACAATTTCATTTTTGTTTTCCTGCTTTAACAAGTCATATTGTAACTGACTGTCTTCCGGTTCATTTTGATTAACGAATAATATATAGGAATCTTTACCGTTCAGAATCGTATAATTCAATTCATCGATTCCTTTTTCAATACTATATCCTTTTGGTAAGTATAGTTCTATATGTCCAATCGTTTTGTTTGCTTCATTCGCTTCGTTGCTAAACATTGTTTCAGCATTTTCCATCCCTGCTTGTGCCTGTTCTTCAACTGTTTGACTGCATGCTGATAATATAACAACAAGTGAAGTAAGCAAAAACGCATGTATCCATTTACGACTCATTGTTTTCCCTCTCTTTCAAACGTTCCATCAGTATCATAATAATTTTTCGAGCCGTAATGCAACGATTGTGCTCTACATCCGGTCCGATTGCTCTTTGTTTATTTTAAACAAGATTTGACCGACTAATAACTTAACAATATGTTCAAACATTTCTTTTCGGTCGATTAAATTATTTGAAAAAATACCAACTGCTCCTTGATGATGGCGAATATTTTCGCTATCTGTATAGACGTCCATCACCGGTCCGAGTTCCTTGCCCATACGAAGCTCCTGTGCAATTTCTTCCGGTAAGGCAAATTGAGCTCCTGAGCTGGCAATGACTGTCCCATCCTTCAAAACAGCCGCCCCCCAGTTACAGCAATACATTGTTCCTTCGATTTCATCGACGCCGCCTTCAAGTCCAAATGTTATATCAGCATTTGTAAGCATCATTGTATGACGTGCACGGTTGATCGCCCCTTGTCTCGTTTCTTCATTTGAGAAGGGCTGAATTGATACATCTGAAGGCACTTCCATATTTTCGATTGTGGCTTCAGGGAAATACTGTTTGACAATTGCTTCAACGGCACCTAATTTCGCCTTATTTTTCGATCCGACTGCTACTCTCATTATTTCATCTCCAAGCTATTCGTTTTTAAACGGTCTATACCTATATAAAATAGTTTACCGATTTTTATGTAAGTCACGTTAAACCCATTATCCGCAACTAAAAAACAAGAATGCGATAAGTTCGCATCCTTGTATTATAATATAATATTGGTTTTTTTTATACGTTTGCGCGAATAGATTCGATTGTAGATCGGTCGGCAGTTTGAATTAATTTTACTAACAGTTCTTTAGCAGCTGCATAATCATCCACATGAATAATCGAAGCAGATGTGTGAATATAACGTGAGCATACCCCGATTACAGCTGATGGAATCCCGTCATTTTGAGTGTGTACACGTCCTGCGTCTGTACCACCTTGAGAGACGAAATATTGGTATGGAATATTGTTTGATTCTGCTGTGTCCAGCACAAATTCACGCATACCACGGTGTGTAACCATTGAACGGTCTAAAATTCGTAGTAATGTTCCTTTACCTAGTTGACCGAATTCATTTTTATCGCCAGATGTATCATTCGCCGGTGATGCATCCAATGCAAAAAACAGATCAGGTTTAATCATATTAGATGAAACCGCTGCACCGCGTAAACCGACCTCTTCCATAACATTCGCTCCAGAATAAATATGGCTCTTCACTTCTTGACCGTGAATCTCTTTTAAAAGTTCAATCGCTAATCCACAGCCGTAGCGGTTATCCCACGCTTTTGCCATAATTTTTTTCGGATTGGCCATCGGTGTGAATGGACATACAGGAATAATGGATTGTCCTGGACGTACACCTAAATTCATCGCATCTTCTTTTGAATCTGCTCCGATATCGATCAGCATATTTTTAATATCCATCGGTTTAGAACGTTCCGCATCTGTTAATAAGTGCGGCGGAATTGATGCAATAACACCTGGGATTTCACGGTCTTTTGTATAAAGCGTAACGCGCTGTGCCAGCATAACCTGATTCCACCAGCCGCCAAGTGTTTGGAAACGGATCATGCCGTTTTCAGTAATGGAAGTAACCATAAAAGCGACTTCATCCATATGGCCAGCAACTAAAATTTTTGGCGCTTGTTCATCTTTTGGTTTACGAACACCAAATACGCCACCTAAATTATCCTGGATCACTTCATCAGAATATTTTGCTAATTCCGAGCGCATAAAATTGCGGACCGCACGCTCATTCCCTGGTGCACCAGGCAGTTCTGTTAATGTTTTAAAAAGAGCAAGTGTATCTTGATTCATTCTGTAACACCTCTAAATGTAGATTTGCCTTCATTATACCATAAATTATATGCACTATTTCGACTTTCGAACCTTCTATTATTTTTACTCTATTTTCAGAATATGATAAAGTAAATGTAGTCACTATTTTGAGGAGGTATTTTGAAATGAATTTAAAAGACTTTACAATAGGGGTTGTAACAGGGATGGCAGCTGCTGTCATTGTTAAGGAAATGAGCAATCGTGTCGCACCATTTGCGAACCCAGATCATATTTTAGCTAACATTAAAGATGAATTTAAAAAACATGCACCAATTGATGGTTCTTGGATTTACATGAAAACTGAAAACTTCAGCAATGGCTTTACAGAAACTCCGGTTTACCGTGGAGGTATTTCACGTACAATCAACGGCGAGCCAGAAAACTACGAGTTCGCAGCAGATGCCCGTTCCGGTGCCATTGTAGATATTAAACAAATATAATGTAAAAGATGCGATGACGTAATTTTAGTCATCGTATTTTTTTTGGTTGTGCAGCTATCATTACAGAACAGTCAATCGTTATTCAAATTCTTTCAATTCCTGCTATATTATTAGCTATTATTGCTACACCATTAGTAGGCAATTATATTAAATATGTGTATCCGTACCGTGAAATCCCTTCTTATAATGATAAGCAATATACGAAAAAGATGTTTGAAATGTCCGACGAAGGCGAGCGCCATATCATGTTACAAGGGTTATATTCGGCATTTAATTTAGAGAATATTTTATTACTATGTTCCTTGTTACTAGGCATGTTCTGTTCAGTCGCATCCGGTGAATCCCAGCTTTTCGCCATTCTCATCATTGCTATAATATTAATTACTGTAAACACTCAATATATGCTGAAAGTACGTAATCGATAATAAAAGCACCTGCATCGATAATCATGCAGGTGCTTTCGTGTTTACTTAATTAATGCCGGTTTCGAACGTTCCAGGCTGTCTGTTACTTCCTTGCCTGTTGCATCCCACTGAATCATGCGGTAATACGCATCATGGTAGAAGATAAAACGGTAGCCATTTGACAGCGCTTCTTTCATTAACTTTTCCTTCGCAAATACGCTTGTCATCGGGTAATCATCATATGCCAATACCCAAAGCGGATTTTGGTGGGCATGTGTCGGCATAATATCCGCCATATGTAACGCCACTTCCCCATTTTGTTCAAGGCGAATAATTGCATGCCCTTCACTATGGCCGCCCGTATGGATCATTTTTAAGCCTGGAGCCACTTCCAGCTCCCCTTCATATGTTGAGACTAAATGCTGTACAGGCTCCCAGTTTTCTTTCCAATACGTATTTTTTGAACGGATATTCGGATTGCGCATCTCATCCCATTCAATCTGTGTCGTGTGAATAACTGCATTAGGGAAAACCGGAACAAGCTTGTCCCCTTCCCACTTCGTTAATCCGCCAGCATGATCAAAATGTAGATGTGTCATCAGAATTGCATCAATATCACTTGGCTGTAATCCAGCTTCAGCTAAGCTTTTTTCAATTGTTGATTCTTCGGAAACACCGAAATTGCGCAGTTGCTTTTCATTTAACTTACCAGCACCTACCCCAGAATCGATTAAGTAATTTTTCCCCTCGTATTGAATTAAAATTGGTTCACATGCTAATTCAATTTGGTTCAATTCATTTACCGGATATTTACGAGACCACAGTGCTTTTGGCACTACCCCAAACATAGCTCCGCCATCCAGTGCTGTGACACCCCCATGTAACCATGTCAGTGTCATGTTGTGAAATTCAAATCGATCCATTTCTCCATCCCCCTAAATCGTTATTATTTCGTCTTGTATTGGCATTCTAGTCGATATATTGGTTGACCGAGCTTCGAGAATTTCTCCTCGTATTCTGTCATAATATTATCTTCCGGCATATTCGCATGTAAGTCCAGCGATACATAGTTTAATGCCATACCATACTCGTTCATACTTACGAGTGAATATTCAAAAAGACCACGGTTATCCGTTTTGAAATGGATTTCACCGTTATCAACTAAAATGTTCTCATAAATTTTCAGGAAACCTTCATGTGTCAGGCGACGCTTTGCATGTCGCACTTTTGGCCATGGATCCGAGAAGTTCAGATATACACGGTCCACATCCCCTTTCCCAAAAAACTCTTCCAGCTTCGCACCATCAACTTTTAACAAACGCAAATTCGATGGTTTGTTTGCTGCTTCGATTTTTTCAAGGGCACAGACGATCACACTATCAAATAATTCAATACCGATATAGTTAATCTCCGGATTTTGCAATGCCATCCCTAAAACGAATTGCCCTTTACCCGTACCAACTTCGATATGAATCGGATTGTCGTTGCCGAATGCTTCAATCCACTTGCCTTTATAATCTTCCGGGTTCGGAATAATTACATCAGGATGTTGTTGAATATATTCCGCTGCCCATGGTTTATGCTTTAATCTCACTTACTTATCCTCTTTTCTATTGTGTAGCTGCCTCATATTATAACGGAAAATAGCTTCGTTTGCTTTTATTTTGCTAAATTCCATGCTTTTTTCTGAACAGTTATTTCAATTTCATTTTGACCGGGTGCTAATTTTTGGGTTTCACCGTCTGCATGTGCCATGACCGGTTCCTCAAACATCAACTGTGCATCCGTCGCTGCAAACTGCTCGACTTCCTTCAAAAGTGTATGCTTCCCTAAAAAGACTGTTCCAAAAAGGAATAACAATTTCCATTTCGATAAATTGGAAACGACTGTCAGTTCAAACTGCCCATCGGACGTATTAGATTCTGGGGATAACTTCATTCCCCCTCCAAAATAAGGCTGATTGCTCGCTGTTACAAACCATACGTTTTGAAATTGCTTCTTTTTCCCTGTATGGACAATCGTAAGCTTAAACGGTTTATAAGTAAAAAGAGCGTGAATGACATAATAAGGATAGCTCAGCTTCCCGAGTTTCCATTTATTAAGCGACCTTTTCAGCGTGGACTTGTTCGCGATGTTCGCCACTAATGCATCAAACCCCACACCAAAATTATTGATAAAGTATGTGGTTTTCCCACCTTGTCTCACTACCCCGCAATCATGTGAAGTGCTATTTACTGTGTTTACAAATTGCTCTACTTGTTTGCTCGTTTCGAATGCTTGATACCCCCTGGCAAAATCATTACCAGAGCCTGCCGAAATTGCCCCTAAATAGACATTTTCAAAATGTACTGCACCATTCAGCACTTCATGAATCGTCCCATCACCGCCAATGGCAATTAGACAGACCGGGTTTTCCTTTGTTGCTCGTCCGGCAATATCCTTTGCCAGCAGCTGCGAATGTCCTTCGTATTTTGTCCAATGGATTTGATACGGGATCGCCAACTGGTGGTGAAACTTATGCCAACGCTTAACCCCCTGCCCGTTACCCGCATAAGGATTAATTATAAAATGCACTTCCATTATTTAATCTTCCTTATTTTCCGTATTCCAAATATCCCGATGAAAAGATGTTGTCTGTACTGTATTTAAAATGGCTTGAGCTCCACGTATTTGCATATGCTTCATCGGTGAAACAGAGCGCGATAATTGTCCCATCCATTCAGGGAATTTCCGTTTATCCACAAATGAAACCCCATACATTGTTCCTGGATAATCAATATAGCCATTTCTTGTTAACAATACTTTGCGAATCGGCAGTTCAATATGATTCTGCTGAAAAATCTGCTCGACAACTTTTTCCATCCGGTTTAATTGAATTAAAGGACTTAACACTTTTTTTTCATTTTTTCCGTCCTTCTTTAACCAGAAGCGTTCGCTATTTGCGATATATACCGCCTGACTTTCCTGTTCCAAAACCGTAATACATAGACATTCTGTCGGTGTCATTATAATAATATCCAATTCTATCGGCGCTTTTTTCACACGTAAAATCGGATAATAGAATACTAAGTAATTGTCCGGCAATGTTTGGAGCATGGAACGCAAAAATGTATCACGCATAAACTTCGGATCTACATAAGATTTTTCACGCAATGTCGAGCTTGCCCATTTCATTTGAAAATGAAAAAACTGATCGATGAACATTTTCTTAAGTTCTTCTAATGTTTTTGGCGTATAGACAAGATTCGGTTCAAATGTCAGCGTTGAATCATCTTCCTGATATGGATTTTCTTCTACTGCCCAATCATTGGAGATGGTCACTTTTTCGATATCTTCTTGTTCTTCTTCGATTACTTCTACTTCTTTTTTGAAAGGGAAAAGTTTTTGAAACAGTGATTTTTTCTTCTCTTCCTTTACTTCTTCCTCTATATGTTCCCAACGTTCAATTGCTTCACCAGTCTGCCATTGATACTTTATTCGCTCCCACTGATTTGTCTTTAAGCGAATAAACTGCGTTGGATAGCGTGCCAAGTCAATTTCGTATCGTGAAATATAATCTTGAAGTTTTATTAACTGAGCCATTTTATCTACTCCCTAAGTTCATTCCTAATCTTCATTACGTTATATTTTACAGGTTATCCGCAAAAAAAAATAGCGCCTTGCCGTTAAGCAAGGCGCTATTTTTATTAAATTAAGAATTAAGCTTTAATCCCTTTTGGAATTTTTGTTTCGAATTGTGCTTGTAATTTACGTGTCCATTCACCCGGTGTACCATTGCCGATAACTGTACCGTCAATTTCAATAACCGGAGTTACTTCTGATGTTGTTGAAGAAACGATTACTTCATCCATAGCAAGCAGCTGCTCTTTCGTCATTGCCTGTTCGTTAACAGTAAGACCGATTTCCGCTGCACATTTAATAATTACTTGACGAGTAATTCCGTTTAAAATGAGATTGTTGGCTGGGTGTGTATAGAGTACACCTTCTTTAACTCCGTAAATGTTTGATGATGAACCTTCCGTAATGATTTCATCACGGTGCAAAATTGCTTCATAGCAGCCTTTTTCATATGCTTCCTGTTTTGCAAGAACCGCACCAAGCAAGTTCAGTGATTTAATATCACAACGCAACCAGCGAATATCTTCCACAAATGTAGCCTTTACACCCTTTTCAAAGTTTTCTAATGGGCGTAGATTTTCTTTCGCATTCCCTGTAATCACCGGTTTCACATCATCGCCAGGGAAAATGTGGTTACGAGGGCCGGCGCCACGTGTAATTTGGAAGTAAACATGACCTGTGTCAATATTGTTTGCTTCTACAAGTTGATGCAGTAACTGGTGCAATTTATCTTTTGTATAAGGAATAGTAATGCGGATTTTTTCAGCACTGTCATAAAAACGGTCAATGTGCTCAGTCGCTGTAAACAGTTCTCCATTATATACTTTCACTACTTCATATACACCGTCGCCAAATTGATAGCCGCGGTCTTCCTTGTCCACCAATACTTCTTCATTTTTTACAATTTGATCATTCCATAAACTAAAGCTCATCTCAAATACCACCTTTTTATTAGTTAGTTGCTAAATTTACTATTGCTTCTGCATAAATGGCAGTCGCTTTTATCAAGTTATCAATATCAACAAATTCATCGGCCTGATGGGCAACATCTAGTTCGCCTGGGAACAGCATTCCGAATGCGACCCCTTTTTTCATAACGCGAGCATATGTCCCTCCGCCAGTTGAAAGCGGCTTCGAGTAGTCATTGCTGTATTTGCGATATACTTGCAGCAATGTTTGAATTAATTCATCTTCCTCGCTCACATAATGCGGGACTGAATTGCTTACTACATCTAGTGTAAATGCTTCATGCTGTAATAATGCCTGTACTTTCGTTATTTTTTCTTCAAACGGATACGTTACGGAATAGCGCATACTCACTTCAATTGACGCACCGCGCTCATCAAAAGTTACGATTCCAGGATTTAATGTTGTCGGTCCTGACATGGCATCTTCAAATTGGAAGTCCAATGCGGTTCCAAAATGATCGTTGTCAAAAACACGGACGATAAAATCGATAAACGATTTACTTTGTTTCGTCTCCACAACATTTTGTAAAAATTTCGCTAAATAAACTGCTGCATTTCGTCCCTTTTCCGGTTCCATTGCATGAGCTGATTTACCTTTCACAACAATTATAATCCCATTATCGTTATTAGTGAAAGTACCTTCAACGTCATTTTCTTTTAAATATTTCAGAAAATTCTCACTTGTGCTTTTTTCGGCATATTTTAAAGTAGCGGTTGCTTCATCCGGTACCATATTTGTTCTGCTACCTGCATAGAATGACAGTAATTGCTCATCGCCTGTTCGTTTTTCTTTACATGAGAACGTTAAATGAGCAATACCTTTTTCAGCGTTGATTAGCGGAAAATCTGCATCAGGTGCAAAACCAATTGTCGGCATTTCCTCTTTTTCGAAGTAGCGCGTTACACATTGGAATCCGCTTTCTTCATCTGTACCAATAATCATTCTTACACGTTTTTTCAAAGGGATCTTCGCATCGTGAATCAGTTTCATCGCCAGCCATGCCGCCATTGTTGGACCTTTGTCATCAATCGCACCACGACCGAATAATTTTCCATCTGCCACTTTCCCTTCAAATGGAGGATATGTCCAACTTGCAACATCTCCGGCAGGCACTACATCCACATGGCAAAGTACACCAACAAGTTCCTCACCTTGCCCCATTTCAATATGGCCGGCCATATGATCCACGTTTTTTGTAGTCATCCCTTGCTCTATACCTTTTTGAAGCATATATTCCAATGCTGCTTTCGGACCAGCACCAAAAGGCATTATATCAGAAAAATTATTTTCATCTTTTACACTTTCTATTTGAATCAATTGCTGTAATTCTTGAATAAGCTCTTCTTTTCTTGCTTGAGCCAGTTGTAACCAATCCATTAATACACCTCATTTTTTTAATATTGTTATTGTACTCCTTCTTGTTAAAATTACAATAATCATTCGACAAAATCATTTCATCCTATATTTCTAGGAATATTAAATATATGAATTTTCTGTAAAAATAGTGTTTTTCGTCTCTCATTTCTGGAAATCTGTTTGATTTTCCGCTATAATGTATGTGTCAGAACATCTATTCTGACCAAACTTTCAGAAAAGGGGATGTCTAAGGCAAACTATTAAAGCCTAAGTGCACTCCGCACATATTTTGTCGTCCGCTAGTCTTATGCCATGAGAATTTAAGATCGAAGGAGTGGTTTTTAGAAATGAAGCCAACTACTGATAGAATGCTTAATCGTATTAAAGACGTGTATATGTTTATCCTCAATAAAGGAGAAGTGACTACACAGGATTTAGTCGAAGAGTTTAACATCACTCCTCGCACCATTCAAAGAGATTTGAATGTGTTAGCCTTCAATGACTTGGTAATGAGTCCAAGTCGGGGTAAATGGACAACGACGAAGAAAAAAGTAAAAATGACATCTTAGAATTTTGAAAGCGGCTGATTCTTATTTTGTGAGAAAGGACTAATTGTCCCAACATAACGTAAGGTGTCGATCAGTTACACATGAAATATTATGAACATTGCTGAGTCAGCAAGCGTTCACTTAGTTCTTGACACAAGAACTAAAAGAAGCGAATGCCTTTTCGTCGGGGCATTCGCTTTTCCTTTGTTTATTATTTTGAAGCTAAAAGATCTAGTTCCTGTTCTGTCAGCTCGCGGTATTCACCTAATGCCAACTCTTCATCAAGCTTCAATGTTCCCATTGACTGACGCTTTAAATACGTAACCTTCTTGCCTACCGCCTCAAACATGCGCTTCACTTGATGGAATTTCCCTTCTTGGATCATCAGCTCAATTTCCGATTGCTCGCCAGACACTAATATTTTTAATTCTCCAGGCTTTGTATGATAACCATCTTCCAATGTTACACCTTGTGCGAAGGCTTCGATATCGGCTTCCGTTACTACTCCGTCAATTTTGGCGTAATACCATTTCGGGACATGCTTTTTAGGAGAAAGCAGATTATGTGCTAAATTGCCGTCATTTGTAATTAGCAGCAGCCCTTCCGTATCTTTATCCAAACGTCCGACAGGGAATGGCTCAAAGTGCTGATACTCTGGATCCAGTAAATCAATGACCGTTTGATCGTGGCGGTCTTCTGTAGCTGAAATGACACCCGGCGGTTTATTCATCATTAAATAAATAAACTCCACATATTCCACACGCTCACCAAATACCGAAACATTTTGCTTTTCAGGATTCACATGCATTGCTGAATCTTTTACTGTAACACCGTCCACTGTTACAGCTTTTTGCTTTAATAATAGTTTAACTTCTTTTCTAGAGCCGTAGCCCATATTAGCCAGTAATTTATCTAAACGCATAAAGTCCTCCATGAAAAAAGGGGACGCCTTCGTTACGACGTCCTCATTTTTATTTTACTAATCTTAATTTACGTGCAATTTTTGTGAATTTTTCACCTAATAATAATTGGGCTAACCCTAGTCTATAAGAAATCGCGCCATAAAAAATAGCGCCGACCCCTGCACAAATAATTGCATATAGAAGTGCCAATACTTTCGTTTCAGCCGGAGCAATTGCTGTTAAAACAATATGTGTAATCCATACCGCTAAAGCCATTACAATTGTCAAAATAATAATTAATAGAATACGTCGTAAAACAACAGTTGCATTGTAATTTGTCACTTTCCTCAAGACAAAAATATTAATTGCGATTGTTGCTCCATAGCCAATTGCTGTCGCTAAAATAGCTCCATCAACTGACATAAGATGAATAAGCGGTGTATTTAGTATCGTTTTTGTAAGCAAGCCGACAAGTAAACTGAAGATTACCCACTTTTGATAATTGACCCCTTGTAACATAGCAGCTGTAACTGAAAATAAAGCAAAGAAAATAGCAAGCGGTGCGTAGTGGCTTAATACTTGTGTACCCATTTCACTGAAGGAATAGAAGAAATGATATAAATCTTCCGCTAAAATTGAAATTCCGATCGCTGCCGGTACAGTAATAAACAACAGCACTTGGTACGTTTTATCCATCGCACTATGTACTTGACGCAAATTACCTTCCGTATAAAATTTCGTCACAGTCGGAATGATTGCCATTGAAAAGCCTGTCGCCAAAACAACTGGAATCATAACAATTTTTTGTGTTAACAAGTTAAGCATTGTAAAGTACAGATCATAAATTTCCGCTGGTATTCCACTGGCTGCCATCGCACGGTTAAACGTCAGCAAATCAATAAGCTGGAATAATGAACCACCCAGCCCGACGAACACTACAGGAATCGAATATTTAAAAATTTCTTTGTACATATCCGAATAAGGAAGTCTCTGTTCTCTCGGTGCTACAACCTGTACAGATTTAATCTCCGGACGCAGCTTTTTCCAAAAATAAAACAATGTCAAAAGTCCGCCAAGTGCCCCAATAAATGCGGCAAACACCGAGAAATTAATAGCCGTAATCTCATCACCGTCCATCACATTGACAACGATGAATGCCCCGCCTAGTAAAAAGACGATTCGCACAATCTGCTCGACCAACTGAGAAACAGATGTCGGCAAATAATGTCCGTATCCTTGCAAGTAACCGCGTATCAAACTCATAAACGGCACAACAATTAATGCATAGCTCACCCACTGGATGACATTAGCAACTTGCTCCACAGTAAATGCCTGTTCATCACTATTAATCACTATATTTGCAAGCGGTGTTGCAAGCAGATTCATTAAAATAAACGCTACAATTCCTGTAAGCGTCATCAGTAAAGCACCTGTTTTTACTAGTCTGCGGCCGGCATCAAAATCCCCGAGCGCATTATATTTCGATACGAATTTTGATACTGCTATCGGCAGTCCCGCAATGGCAACACTTAACATAATGTTATAAGGAATGTAGGCGTAATTGTATAAAGCAATATTATCTTCACCTACAATGGCGTAAAACGGGAAAATATAAATTAACCCTAAAAGCTTTGATAGAAACAACCCAATTGTTAATATGGCTGTTCCTTTCATTAATGAAGACATGAAATAACCTACCGTTCTATATGAAATTCTCTCAGTATAACAATTTACTTACAATACGAATTCGTAAAGCAAGTTATTTATTTACATTATTTAACTTCCTTCTTGTGACGGCACTCTCATTAAAAAAGTTCCCGTACATTTCCTTTTACAAGTTTACATGTGAAAGACCATTTACTCAAATAGTTTCTTCACTTCGTGTATAATAAGTAAGAGAAAAATCCGTTGAACGAAAAATTATTGCAAAAGAAAGTGAGAAATTATCTATGTATGATGTAATTGTAATAGGAGGCGGTCCATCAGGATTGATGGCAGCAATCGCCGCAGCCGAGCAAAACAAAAAAGTGCTCCTCCTTGAGAAAGGCTCAAAAGTAGGAAAGAAATTGGCCATATCAGGCGGTGGCCGTTGTAACGTAACAAATCGACTATCAGCGGAAGAAATCATTAAACATATTCCCGGCAATGGACGTTTTTTATATAGCCCCTTTACCGTTTATAATAATGAAGATATTATTGCATTTTTCGAAGGACTTGGCGTGGCATTAAAAGAAGAGGATCACGGGCGTATGTTCCCTGTATCCAACCGCGCACAAGATGTCGTTGATGCACTTGTGAATGAAATGAAACGATTAAAAGTGGAAGTCCGTTTACACACGGCAGTTAATAAATTGCTTTTGGATGATGAAAAAATATATGGTGTACGTTTGGAGAGCGGCGAAGAAATCCGTACAAATGCTGTTGTTGTAGCAGTCGGTGGTAAAGCTGTTCCTCAAACAGGCTCAACTGGAGACGGTTATCCTTGGGCAGAACGAGCAGGTCACACGGTTACTACGCTTTATCCGACAGAAGTTCCTGTGACCTCAAAGGAACCATTCATTCAATCACGTGAGCTGCAAGGGCTGGCTTTACGCGATGCCGCTGTCTCTGTCTTGAACAAAAAAGGAAAAGTTCTTATAACACATCAGATGGATATGCTGTTTACGCACTTCGGCTTAAGCGGACCTGCCATTTTACGCTGCAGCCAGTTTATTGTTAAAGAACAGCTGAAATCTGGCAGCGCGCCCGTACAAGTTCGTATTCAATCATTACCGGAGCATAATGAAGAGACATGCTTCCAAATGTTAAATAAAACAATCAAGGAAGAACCGAAAAAAGCGGTAAAAAACTTATGGAAATCACTAGTTCCAGAACGATGGCTTCTATTTTTAATGGATCGTGCAGGTATTGACGCACAGTTAACAGGCATAGAATTATCTCAGGAGAAGATTCGTAACTTTGCACGTGAACTTGTCGCATTTACGATGGACGTTCACGGTACCCAACCGATCGAAAAGGCATTTGTTACAGGGGGCGGTGTTTCGGTAAAAGAAATAGAACCAAAAACAATGGCCTCCAAGAAAAAACAGGGACTCTACTTCTGTGGTGAGATTTTGGATATTCACGGTTATACAGGGGGTTATAATATTACTTCCGCGCTCGTAACAGGACGAATTGCAGGTATGAGTGCGGGTCAACAGTAACGTTTCTGATTTTAATCGTAAAAATACTAGAACAACTCATCATTCCCTAGTATCATAAGAGGTATGTACACTCAGGAGGATACGGCACGATGAATAATTCTCAAAAAAACCAGACTATGCTTTATTTAGCATCAGATGAGCTAATGCAAACTCATTTATCTTGCACTAAAATAAGCAATCGTAATAAAGATGAATTTACCTTTTCCATTCGTGTTTTTTGTTATGTCGAAAAAAATAACTCCTATGCGAAAAGTGTTCCATTATATTTGATACTCGGCTTAAATAAACAAGGTGTCGGCATGACTTTGGCTGTCGATTTAGTCAATATCCCAAATGTTTGCCCGATGCAATTAAAAAAGATTATTGAACATTTGCAAAAAAGTCCAGCACTATTGCTAATCGTCTGTCAGCAGCTTGATAAAATTGCTTCTTCTTCATCAATTGAAGAGGCCGTGCAAGCAAAACTGGCAAAGCATTTCTTCATTGAAAATGCGCCAAAAGGGATTACTAGCTTTACGACAAACCGTCAGGCAAATGAACTGTACTGGCTCATGCATAAAAATCAAATGATTTCAGATATGGATTCATTTAAATTAGATGGTGAAGGCGGTCATATTGCATTTACTGTTCAGGTTGGCTTTAAACACGATTTTATTATGCAATGCTATGAAGTAGATTGCATGATGCATATGTTTAATGAAGACGAAAAGCTCGGCTATTATTTTGAGCTTTATTTGGATCAGGAAAATTACCATCATCAGCTACTATATGAAACGCTGCCGAATCAGTTCATGGACAACAAAACATTTTTAAATCAGGTTTTGGAAGAAATGAAAAAACGCAACGAAGAACAATACGACGATTATTTGCAGGATTTAATCGAAAAGTTTACAGCGAGCATATAGTAAAAGAGTCAATCCCCAATAACGGGATTGACTCTTTTTTTATACATATAAGTAAATTGCGAAGAACATCGCGACACTGCCGCCCATAACAAATAAGTGCCAAATTGCATGGTTGTATGGAATGCGGTCATTTTTGTAAAAGTAAGTGCCGACCGTATAGGAAAGCCCACCGATTAATAGTGTGGCAAAGCCTGCGATGCCTATATGTGCGAATAACGGCTTGGCAACAAAAATAATAAGCCAGCCCATCCCGATATAAACAAACAGCGACAGTAATTTAAAACGGTAAACAAAAAATTGTTTCAGCACAATACCGATTGTTGCTAGTATCCATTGAACCGCAAAAATTGTCCAACCCAATTTTCCACCAATTGCGACTAATACGATCGGTGTATATGTTCCTGCAATCAATAAAAATATTGAGCTATGATCGAGCTTTTTCAGAAATGTTTTATGTTTCGGCCATGAATGATACATCGTTGAAGCAAAATACAGGCAAAACATTGAAATACCAAAAATAATATAGCTGACAAGCTCTAATGTTGTGCCTTCCTGCTGGGCTTTGTTTACTAACAGCAATGTTGCGGGAATCGTCAGTAATGCGGCAACTCCATGTGTCAGCCCGTTCCAAAATTCTTCCTTTGTACTATATCCACTTTGTTCCATCATGATTTGTGTCATAAAGCCACCTCTTTCATTGTTCAATTATAAAAAATTGTATTTAGTTGTTATAGAAGAACTTGTCATACTTTCCATATGATATTTATCATGGATTTGCTGGAAACTTTCATTTCTGGAGTAATAGCTTTTTAAGGGGGTCTTCCCATAAAAGCTATACCCCCTTCTAACAAAATAAAAAACCCACTGGGAAAAATTTTTTCCAGTGAGTTATTGTTCGTTTTACGATTGAATATGACGAGCGATTTTTTCTGTTAGGCGACTCGTCACTTTTGGCAATAATACTTTAATAGCCGGATTTAATACTGCACCCGAAAGACCGCCAGCAGTTACTTCTACTGTACCTGTCATATATGTACCGCCATCTTTCGGCTCGGCTGTAAATTCACCGCCGCCTTTAATATTATCTGATAGCCCTGTAATTTCAAATTTGATTTTAGAAGGCTCAATCATTTCGATAATTTTAATTTCGATTTCAACTTTTTTCTTTAAGCCTTTAAAGTTCCCTTCGAATGTCCAATGTGATGTTTGGGCATCCAGTTCTTTATGCTCTTTGTAAGCTGGAACTAATACAGCCCATTTTTCAATCTTACTTACGAAATCCCATACTTTTTCCTGGCTAACTGGGATTTGTACTGAATGTGATGCTTGTGCCATGTTGTTACACTTCTTTCTTCAATTCATTAAATGTGAACATTTACTATTCTAGTATTACATAGAATTCGGTTACGCAACATAGTTATTTTTGCTCTTCATGCAATATCAAAATAAAAATGCACGGTGATTTCTTTATGAAAACACCGTGCATTAATTTTATTTCACTTATTATTTAACAACGATATTTACTAATTTACCTGGGATGACAATTACTTTCACAACCGTTTTTCCTTCGATAAATTCTTGTACTTTGCTGTCTGCTAAAGCAACTTTTTCTAACTCTTCTTTAGTAATATCTTTTGCAACCGTTACTTTTGCACGTACTTTACCTAAAACTTGTACAACAACTTCGATTTCATCGTCTACTAGTTTCGACTCATCGAATGTTGGCCATGTTGCATACGTAATTGTGCCTTCATGTCCTAAAATTGACCAAAGTTCTTCAGCAATATGCGGTGCGATTGGTGATAAAAGCTTCACGAAGCCTTTTGCATATTCTGTTGGAATTACTTCCGCTTTGTAGCAATCATTAATGAAGACCATCATTTGTGAAATCGCTGTGTTAAAGCGAATACCTTCATAGTCTTCCGTCACTTTTTTCACAGTTTGGTGATACACTTTTTCCAATGCCGTATCAGAAGAATCCTGAATTTTTGCAGCTAGCTTCCCTTCATCTGTTACGAATAGACGCCAAATACGATCTAGGAAACGACGTGCCCCATCAAGACCGTTCGTGCTCCATGCAACTGAAGCTTCAAGTGGACCCATGAACATTTCGTATAAACGTAATGTATCTGCACCGTGTGAAGCAATAATGTCATCCGGGTTTACTACATTGCCTTTTGATTTAGACATTTTTTCATTACCTTCACCTAGAATCATCCCCTGGTTAAATAACTTTTGGAACGGTTCTTTCGTATGAACAAGTCCTAAATCATAAAGCACTTTATGCCAGAAGCGTGCGTATAGTAAGTGAAGTACTGCGTGCTCTGCACCACCGATATAAATATCGACTGGTAGCCAATGTTTTAATAGTTCCGGATCTGCAAGCGCCTGATCATTTTTCGGATCGATATAGCGCAGGAAGTACCATGATGAACCAGCCCATTGCGGCATTGTATTCGTTTCACGGCGGCCTTTTTTGCCTGTTACTGGATCAACCACATTCACCCATTCTTCAATATTTGCAAGTGGTGATTCACCAGTACCGGAAGGACGGATGTTTGTTGTTTTCGGTAATTCCAATGGCAGCTCTTCTACAGGTATCGTAGTCATTGTGCCATCTTCCCAGTGAATTACTGGAATTGGTTCACCCCAATAACGTTGACGGCTGAATAACCAGTCGCGTAAACGGTAAGTGATTTTCTTTTCCCCTACACCATTTTCCACTAACCAGTCAATAGCCTTCGCAATGCCGTCCGTTTTATTTAATCCGTTTAAGAAGTCCGAGTTAATGTGCGCACCGTCACCAGTGAATGCTTCATTCTCGATGTCTCCGCCTTCAAGTACCGGAATAATTTCTAAATTGAACTCTTTCGCGAATTCATAGTCACGCTCATCGTGTGCAGGAACAGCCATTATTGCACCAGTTCCGTATGTTGCCAATACATAATCCGCAATCCAGATTGGCACTTGTTTGCCGTTAATCGGGTTCACTGCATAAGCACCTGTGAATACACCTGTTTTTTCTTTCGCTAAGTCTGTACGTTCCAGATCAGATTTTAACGATACTTTTTCCAAGTATGCCTCTACCGCTTCTTTTTGCTCTGCAGTAGTAATGTCGGCTACTAATTTATGCTCTGGTGCTAATACACAGTATGTCGCGCCAAATAATGTATCCGGACGTGTTGTGAAAACTTCGAAGTTTTTGTCTGTGTTGGCAACTGTGAATTTCACTTGTGCGCCTTCAGAACGTCCAATCCAGTTACGTTGCATTTCCTTAATTGATTCAGGCCAGTCAACATCAACTAAATCATCGACTAAACGGTCTGCATATTTTGTAATACGCAGTACCCATTGTCGCATCGGACGACGTACTACCGGGTGACCGCCGCGCTCAGAAACTCCGTCGATTACTTCTTCGTTTGCAAGTACCGTACCTAATGTTTCACACCAGTTTACTGCCACTTCATCTACATACGCTAAATCCATTTCCACTAACTTAGTAAAAATCCATTGCGTCCATTTATAATAAGACGGATCAGTTGTGTTAATTTCACGATCCCAGTCATAAGAGAAGCCTAGCTCGTTAATTTGACGTTTGAATGTCGCGATGTTTTTAGCCGTAAATTCAGCTGGGTCATTCCCTGTATCAAGTGCATATTGCTCTGCAGGTAAACCGAATGCATCCCAACCCATTGGATGAAGAACATTGTAGCCTTGCATACGTTTAAAACGAGATAAAATATCTGTCGCTGTATAGCCTTCAGGGTGTCCTACGTGCAGACCCGCACCCGATGGATAAGGGAACATATCCAATGCATAAAACTTTGGCTTATCCATTTCATTTTCAGTTTTGAATGTTTTATTGACATCCCAAAACGTTTGCCACTTTTTTTCAATTTGCTGATGATTAAAACTCACAATAATTCCTCCTTTAAATATATTCTTGCTGTGGTTTATGTATTTTAGGCGCATCATCAATGATTTAACAGAATATTTAAAAAATAAAAAAATCCCGTCCCATCTTATGATAAGAAGGGACGAGAGGTATTTTTACTCCCGCGGTACCACCCAAATTAGTGACGCAGCACTCAGCTTCATTTCTTAACGCGAATACACGGCCATTAGCTACTATTACTTCACTAAAGCAAACTCCGAGGCGAGTTCAACTTGACACTTACCGGCTTCCACCTGCCGCCAGCTCTCTATAAAGTGCGTCCGTTTACTATTCCTCATCACAGTCAATATTATTATTTCATTCATTTTAACGAATTCAACACAAAAGTACAAGTAACTGTTTTATGTTTGTTCTTTTCCTAACGTACGATCAAAGAACAGACATGGAATAATTGCAATGACAATGAGTAGTGATAATATTAGCATCAATATTTGCATGCCATATAAATCTACCATTAACCCGCCAAATACAGGGCCAATCATCCGTCCAATTGTTGATGCACTATTGACAAGCCCTTGATAGAAGCCTTCTTGTCCATGAGGCGCCAATTTATTGGCAATCATCGGAATAACCGGTGTAAAGAACACTTCCCCAAACGTCAAAATGACCATCGCTGCAGCAAACATCTTAAAGTCCTGCGCAAAATAAACGACGATATAAGATAGCGACATCAATATGAGACCAAGCACCAACTGATGTTTTATTTTGTTTTCCCAACGTGTGACAAGCGGTCGGATAATCGGTTGAACTGCAACGATCATGAAGCCGTTGATCGTCCATAATAAACTGTATTCGGACAGACTCATTCCTAACCCTTGTGTATAAGAAGAAATGGTCGCACTCCATTGAGAGTAGCTTAACCAGCAAACGATTAAAGAGATACTTAATATACTGATTGCCACAATCGGTCCCCTATTTCTTCTTTTTGTCTCATTACCTGAGAACGGTTTAGTTGTCAGTCCCTTCATATCAAAACGCTTATATGTCGTGATGACAAGCACAAAAAATATAGCATAGAAAAATAGATTCGCACTAAATACATAGTCAAACTTAATATCGGCAACAATGCCTGCCAATGCCGGGCCAATTGCGACCCCTACGTTATTTGCCAAAAAGATCGAGTTAAACGCACGTCGACCCCCTTCTGGCCAGGCACTCCCTGCTATCGCATAGATGGCCGGGTACACAATTCCTCCACTAAAGCCCAACATCGTCAAAAATATGATGTATTGCGGCCAATCATGCCAAATGGTCAACAGTGTGATTGACAATAAATTAAATACAACCCCAATTAAAATTGCTTTATAACCACCTAATTTATCAAATAAATAACCACCTACTAGATTACCGAACACACCTGCCAATGAATTTAGCATGAGGACAATTCCAGCTGTAGTTAAAGTTTTCCCTAAATGATCATGGATATAAATGCTATTTAAAGGCCATAAAAATGAATTTCCGACCGTATTTACGAATGTGCCAATAATTAAAAACCATACTTGTTTCGGCAATCAACTTCCTCCTTCAATATTTGCTCAATTTACTAGTTTATTCTTTAACAGGAATTTGTACAAGAAAAAGATTTCTATTAGGACACGATGTTCTGTCCGTGTTAGAATAATACGTTAGAGGAGTGAACAAGGAATGACTGAAACAAATTTCCCTTTCCCGTCAGACGGGAAACGTTATTATACATGGAATCGCTATTTACGAAATGAATTCGGAAAGAAAGTTTACAAGGTTGCTTTGGATGCAGGGTTTGATTGCCCAAACCGTGATGGTACGGTCGCTTTTGGCGGTTGCACGTTCTGTTCGGCAGCTGGTTCAGGAGACTTTGCGGGCAGTAAAGTTGATCCGATTCCGGTACAGTTCGAAAAGATTAAAGCAAAAATGGAGAACAAATGGAAAGATGGCTTAACTATGGCCTACTTCCAAGCGTATACAAATACACATGCTCCACTTGAAGTATTAAAGGAAAAGTTCGAAGCAGCACTTGCCTGTGAAGGAGTAATGGGACTTTCAATTGCAACGCGTCCTGACTGTTTGCCGGATGATGTTGTAGAATATTTGGCAGAGTTAAATGAACGTACGTATTTATGGGTAGAGCTAGGACTTCAAACAGTTCATGAAAAAACGGCCAATTTAATTAACCGCGCACATGATTACGCTACATATGTAGAAGGTGTTAATAAACTGCGCAAGCATGGTATTCGAGTTGTGACACATATTATTAACGGATTACCTTTAGAGGATTACGATATGATGATGGAAACAGCCCGTGAAGTGGCAAAGCTTGATGTACAAGGGATTAAAATCCATCTACTGCACCTTTTAAAAGGAACACCACTTGTGAAGCAATACGAAAAAGGCATGCTGGAGTTTATGGATAAGGATGCTTATATTCAACTCGTGGCAGATCAGCTAGAAATTATTCCCCCTGAAATGATCGTCCACCGTATTACAGGTGATGGCCCAATCGATTTAATGATCGGTCCGATGTGGTCTGTCAACAAATGGGAAGTTCTGAACGGAATTGATGCAGAGCTGGAACGTCGTGGTTCCTACCAAGGGAAGTTTTATAAGGCGGATGTGACAAAATGAAATTAGAACGTGTTCTTCAATATGCCCAAACCTTATTGGAAATGTCAGTTTCCGAGGGTGATATTGCAGTCGATGCAACAGCAGGAAATGGACATGATACACTTTTTTTAGCCAATCTCGTTGGAGATGACGGTTATGTATATGCGTTTGATGTGCAAAAGGAAGCGGTTGATGCAACATTACACCGACTGCTCGATAACGCACTTGAGCATCGGGCAATCGTTTTAAGAGACGGGCATGAAAATGTGGCAAACTATATTCACAAACCTGTTTCAGCCGCTATTTTTAATCTTGGTTATCTGCCAGGCAGCAATCATGAAATTGTAACAAAGCCGAACACTACGATCCAAGCGATTGAAAGTTTGTTAAAGCTGTTAAAAGTCGGGGGAATGATCGTTTTAGTCGTTTATCATGGTCATGAAGGCGGAAAAGACGAGCGCGACGAAGTAATTCGCTATGTAAGTGATTTACCGCAAAAACATGTACATGTTCTGCGCTATGAGTTTGTGAATCAGAAAAATGATCCCCCGTTTATCATTGCATTAGAAAAAGTAAAAGAATTTCCGATAGAGGGCTAAGTTTTCTTAGCTCTTTTTCTATCTTTAATGAGGTGAAATGATGCGTTTATGGCATACCGAGTTAATCCCTTTTATTCCAAAAAGTCAGTTGCTTGCCCAGTGGCGCGAGTTGAACAGCATTTTCGTGAAGGAAGACAAACATGTATTAATCAATTATATTTATGAATACCCAAAAGAGGATTTATATATTTATACGCAAATTGTTCTGAAGGAAATGCGCGCCAGAAACATTACAATTCGTACGATTGATAAGATGGATCGTTATTTTGCCGATTTTAGTTTGTCTGAATATGAATACTATCCGCCATACAGCCGCCACCATAATGATGAGTATTTAACGATTTGCTACTATAATTTATATGAAAAATATATTCGCGGACAAAAAGATTTTACTACGGAACAATTTGAGGCACTACATCAGTATTATTCCATAAAAAAAGGAGCAGCTTTTTAACTAGCTGCTCCTTTTAATCTATTAATCTTTCTTATATGTCTCCCAGAAATCAGCATTTTTAATTCCGAGTTTTTTCGGATCAAATACTGGGTCTTTTCCTTCTTTTTTCTGTTGCTCATAATCCTTCAATGCAATGAGGGCAGGCTTCATAATGAATAATAGCATAATTACGTTAATCCAAACCGTTAATCCTAAACCAACGTCACCGAATGCCCAAGCTAAATCGGATGTTTTAACTGTTCCGTAAAATGCCGAAGCCAATAATATGAATTTCATTAACAATATCCCGATTCGTCTTGCCTTACCATTAAACATATATGAAACATTCGTTTCAGCAATATAGTAATATGCCATTAAAGTTGTAAAGGCAAAGAAGAACAGTGCAATCGCTACAAACCCCGAACCAAAGTTATTTAAAGATGGGAACGCATCGTTTACCGCTGCTTGCGTAAAGCCTGAATACGTTATTGTCTCATCCATTTTTGCTTCGATCAGCGCTCCATCTTGGCTACCCTCATGGACATTGTATGTACCCATGAATAAAATCATCAGTGCTGTTGCAGAACATACTAGTAATGTATCAATATAAATTGATGCTGCCTGCACTAAACCTTGTTTTGCCGGATGTGATACTTCTGCAGCAGCAGCTGGATGTGCACCAGTACCCTGCCCTGCTTCGTTTGAATAGATAGCACGTTTTACACCCCAGAAAATAGCGCTACCAATCATCCCGCCAAATACCGCATCTGCCGCAAACGCACTGCGGAAAATTAATGCTAACACTTCAGGCACAGCTGTAATATTCATAATAATAATAATACCGGCTACTAATAAATAGGCTAATGCCATGAACGGAACTAAAATTTGTGCTGTGTTCGCAATACGTTTAACCCCGCCAAAAATAATGACCGCTAATAAAAGAATCGTAATTAGACCAGTAATCCATGGATCAATACCGAATGCGTTATCAACCGCACCTGCAATGGCATTTGCCTGAACACCTGGCATTAAAAACGCAACAGATGCAATCATGGCAACCGCAAAAATAATTCCTAATGCGCGAATTCCCGTTGTTTTTTCAATGTAGAATGCCGGGCCTCCTCGATACTGCCCATCTTTTTTCTCTTTGTAAATCTGCGCCAATGTGGACTCCATGTACGCTGTAGATGCCCCAATAAAGGCTGTAACCCACATCCAGAACACCGCTCCCGGACCCCCAAAAGCAATTGCTGAAGCCGTCCCTACAATATTCCCCGTACCGACACGACCCGACAACGCAATCGACATTGCTTGGAAGGAAGAAACTCCGGCATCGGACTTTTCCCCTGTGAACATTAGCGTGAACATGTCTTTAATAAGCCTGACTTGCGCAAACTTTGTAAGGATAGAGAAAAACAAACCAACGATTAAAATACCATAAATCATGACAGGACCCCATAAAATATTGTTGGCCCATCCTACAAAATCATTCAAGAAATCCATACTATACCCCCTTTGTTGAAATAATGTATTAATTTGAAATTTAGTATATTACAAATATTCGAAAATTTCGATATATTTTTTTAAAGAAAATAAAAATAAACCTAACAAAGTATGATTTTGTTAGGCTTATCACTATTCAATAATATATCCCAAGTCTCTTAAAACATTATTAATATAATCTATCGTAAATTTAAAAACATCTTCCCTTTCCACTTCAAAATAAAGGCTGTGGAGGCAACCTTTCCATTGCTTATAGTGAAACTCGGAAAGCGTATGTTCTGTTATCCATTTCTTTGATGTACTAATGTCTGTAACTTTATCATTTTCACCTGTCATTAATAATACCGGGATATCCGGGAACTTCAATTCGGGGTTACGGATTGTACGCGTCATCTGCTGCCAGTCGCGATACCATTTTACCGTCACCATACTCGTTAACGGTAATTGTTCTTTCAACTCCATTAATACATCTGTATTCCGGGTAAGATGGTGAGGCTCCAACTCATGTTTCAGCTTAACATTCGATGTAATGGCGCTGAAGCTTGATAAAGCATTCGACAGTTTACCCGGTGCCAGCTTTAAGTTAAACCAAGGGGATGTTAAAACAACACCCGCACATTCTATTTTATTGTTCTGGAGCACGTAAGTAGCTATTGCAGCCCCTAGCCCATTTCCGACGATAAAAAGCGGTAAATTATATTCTAGTGCCACTTTCAATAACACTTTTGTATACTTGTAATATTCTTTAAAATCTTCATCATGATACTTTGTATACTTTCCTTGCTCTCCATGTCCCGGCAAATCTCCCATCACAACGTGAAAGTGAGAACTACGGAACTTTTCGATTAACCATGCGTACCACCGATGATGTTCATATGCGCTATGAAGAATAACGACTACGGCTTTTGGTTGTTGCTCTGTTTCCCATTTCCACATGGCCATACTCCTTACATGTAAATTATTTTTATGTCATAAACACGAGACCTTTAATTTTAAATCTGAGTTTTGCCGTGTATCAAAAAATTATGGTATTGCGCCTTCTTTAATATCGGCATCATTATATTACTATTTATTTGTTTAATTATAATACATTCCGATCTAAAAGAAATGTTAATTGAAAAATCTTCACGTTTTGTTACGATATCTATAGATTTATCTACAATTTTATAGAAGAAATGAGGAAATGAAAAATGATATACCCTTATAAGGATAAAATACCGACGATTCACCCTTCTGCATTTATTGCCGACTATGCCACAATTACCGGCGATGTAACAATAGGAGCCGAAACTTCAATTTGGTTTAACACAGTAATCCGCGGCGATGTAAACAAGACAATAATTGGCGACCGTGTCAGCATCCAGGATTTGAGCTGCCTTCACCAAAGTCCCGCTTACCCTCTCATTATTGAAGATGAAGTAACAGTAGGTCATCAAGTTACATTACATAGCTGTACAATTAAGAAACGTGCTTTAGTTGGTATGGGTTCCATCATATTGGACGGAGCCGTTATAGGCGAAGGAGCATTTATCGGTGCCGGTAGTCTTGTGCCACCGGGAAAAGTGATTCCTCCCAACTGTTTAGCGATGGGACGCCCAGCAAAAGTTGTACGTGAAGTAACTGCAGAAGATCGCGCAGATATGGATCGCATTATTTCCGAATATGTAGCGAAGGGACAATACTATAAATCACTTCAGAAATAATTTCACACTCATTTACTGTTTATCGAAATCTCTACCTATAATATAGGAAGTTTACTGGAAATTACAAAAAAGGAGCTATCCATTTAACCGGATGCTCCTTTTTATTTTATTAGATTCCTGCTTTTGCTTTTAATTCAGCTGCTTTATCCGTATTTTCCCATGGCACATTTAAATCTGTGCGACCGAAATGTCCGTATGCTGCTGTTTGTTTATAGATTGGGCGACGTAAATCAAGCATTTTAATAATGCCTGCAGGACGTAGGTCAAAGAGTTCACGAACCCAGTTTACGATTTGTGATTCTGCTACTTTTCCTGTACCAAATGTATCAACAGCGATTGAAACAGGTTGTGCAACACCGATTGCATAAGCAAGTTGCACTTCAGCACGGTCTGCTAAGCCAGCTGCTACAATATTTTTGGCAACATAGCGTGCTGCATACGCTGCAGAGCGGTCAACTTTTGTTGCATCCTTACCAGAGAATGCTCCGCCACCGTGACGTGCATAACCGCCGTAAGTATCAACAATAATTTTACGTCCTGTAAGACCTGCATCTCCTTTAGGTCCGCCGATTACGAAGCGACCTGTTGGGTTGATGAAGTACTTTGTAGCTTCATCCAATAAATGAGCAGGAACTACCGGTTTAATAACGTGTTCTTTAATGTCTGTTTGGATTTGTTCCAATGTTGCTTCTTCATCGTGCTGTGTTGAAATAACGATTGTATCTACACGAACAGGTTCATTGTTTTCATCATATTCGATTGTTACTTGTGTTTTACCATCCGGACGTAAATATTCCAATTCGCCTGATTTACGCACTTCTGTTAAACGACGCGCTAATTTGTGAGCTAAAGAAATAGGCATAGGCATAAGTTCCGGTGTTTCGTTACATGCATAACCAAACATTAAACCTTGGTCGCCTGCACCGATTGCTTCAAGTTCATCTTCAGTCATTGAACCTTCACGTGCTTCCAATGCCTGGTCAACACCTTGTGCAATGTCAGGTGATTGCTCTCCTACTGCTACTAGTACTGCAAGATTTTCAGCATCAAAGCCATACTTACCGCGTGTATAGCCGATTTCTGCTACTGTATCGCGGATAATTCCTTTCATATCTACATAAGTAGAAGTTGTAATTTCACCAGATACTAATACTAAGCCTGTTGTTACCGTAGTTTCACAAGCTACACGTGCATTTGGATCTGCAGCTAAAATAGCGTCTAAAATGGCATCCGAAATTTGGTCACAAATTTTGTCCGGATGTCCTTCCGTTACACTTTCTGATGTAAACAGTCGACGATTTGTCATGTCATTTCCTCCTAAATCACTTTGGCAATTGTTTTTTATTGATACGGTACTCATTACCCATGTCCGTTATATTGCAGGAATTACGCTGATGCGTAGCTGCCTTTTTAACGTCAAGCTATATTTGCTTTAACACGAGGGTCTGAAAGGCTGTAACTATATAATTTTCGTTCAGTACGAAATTGTAAAACAAAATAAAAAAAATCCTTTCTCTCATAGCCGTGTTCATCACACGTGAGGAAAGGATATTACGTTTCGTTACCTTTCACTCTTATCGTTCAAGGGAAATTTTGCCCTTGCATCAGGTTGGCACCAACACGTATAAAATATACGCAGGTTGCCGGGTTTCATAGGGCCTGCCCCTCCACCAGCTCGGGATAAGAGTATCCGTTCAATTAAACATCTTACGCAAAAATTCAAGTACTGTCAACAAATTTTGACTTTTTTCGATCTGCTAAAATTTACGAAAAAATAATTTGCAATTAGTATAGATTATTTCACTTAATGTGTTATACTATTTTTGAATTAGGAATCAACTCCCCTCTATAAGGGAATACTATAAAAAAGGATGGTATTTAATAGATGAATTCGGTAGAAATTGCTAACGAGCTGAAAGAACTTTTAAACGGGGAAAACATCAAAACTCAATTATCTGTTCCACAATTAATTGAAAAAGCTACATCACGCGGAGAAGCATCGCTAACTGTTGAAGGCGCATTACGTGCTGAAACAGGCAAATATACTGGCCGCTCTCCTAAAGATAAATATATAGTAGAAGAAGAAATTTCAAATGACAAAATCGATTGGGGTAAAGTAAACCGTCCGATCTCTGCAGAAGTATTTGATAAACTTTATGTAAAAGTTATAAATTACTTAAAAGAACGTGACGAGTTATATGTATTCAACGGTTTTGCTGGTGCAGACAAAGAGTCTCAATTATCTATTAAAGTAATTAACGAATATGCTTGGCATAATCTATTCTGTCATCAATTATTCATCCGCCCAACAGCAGACGAATTGGCTAAACACGTTGCCGAGTTTACAATCGTATCTGCGCCAAACTTCAAAGCAGATCCGGAAGTAGACGGTACTGGATCGGAAACATTTATTATAACATCTATCGAAAAGAAAATCATCTTAATCGGCGGAACTGAGTACGCAGGTGAAATGAAGAAGTCAATCTTCGGTATTATGAACTACTTATTACCTGAACAAGGTATCTTCCCAATGCACTGTTCTGCAAACGTTGGAGAAGAAGGCGATGTAGCATTATTCTTCGGTTTATCTGGTACAGGAAAAACTACTTTATCAGCTGACAAAGACCGTAAATTAATCGGTGATGACGAGCACGGCTGGTCTGACAATGGCGTATTCAACATTGAAGGTGGTTGCTATGCAAAAACAATCAACCTATCTGCTGAAAATGAGCCGGAAATTTACAATGCAATCCGCTTTGGTTCAGTATTGGAAAACGTTGCGGTAGACCCTGAATCACGTGAATGCGACTATGCAGACGGTTCTTTAACAGAAAACACACGTGTCGCTTACCCTATCGACTTTATCGACAATATCGTCTTGCCATCAGTAGCAGGTCATCCAAATACAATCGTCTTCTTAACAGCCGATGCATTTGGTGTATTACCTCCTATCTCTAAATTGACTAAAGAGCAGGCAATGTATCACTTCCTAAGCGGTTTCACTTCTAAACTTGCCGGTACAGAACGTGGTGTAACAGAGCCAGAACCAGTATTCTCTACATGCTTCGGTTCTCCGTTCCTGCCGCTTGCTGCAACTGTTTATGCAGAGCAATTAGGTAAGAAAATTGATGAGCACGGTTCACAAGTATTTCTAGTAAACACTGGTTGGACTGGTGGCGAATATGGTGTAGGCAGCCGTATGAAGCTTTCTTATACACGCGCAATGGTGCGTGCTGCAATCGACGGTAAATTAAATAACGTTGAAACTACCCAAGACGCTGTATTTGGATTAAACATCCCAGTAGCAGTTGAAGGTGTACCAACTAACGTATTAAATCCTCGTGATGCATGGGCAGACAAAGCTGCTTATGACAAAAAAGCTTCTGAACTTGCCGAACTGTTCAAAAACAACTTCAAGAAGTTCGAGAATGTTGATGAAGCAATCGTTCAAAAAGGCGGTCCATTAGTATAATTTACTAATCAGCCGTGTTTATTCAACCAAAAACAGCATTTTTCTCTAGGAGAAAAATGCTGTTTTTTATTGTGTTTATTGGCGTTTCATCCAATCACATAAGTTTTTCACAGTATCGCGGTTTAGGTTGGGAGGATAGTGATGCTTTAATCCAGATGAGTACCATGTCTCAACAGATTTCCCTTCCTTTTTTAAATACTGCTCCAGTTTATAGGCATGCTCTATATCAACATGCTGATCTTCTGTACCATGAATAATAAGTACGGGGGTTTGAAGTTTATCGATTTCAAATAATGGTGTACGGTCATCATAGTTTTCCGGTACTTTATTTGGAGTACCGCCAACAATTCTCTTTAAGCCGCGCCGCATATCAACACGGTCCCAATATGTTGCTGTCGCATCCGATACACCTGCCCAAGTTACGAGCGATTTGATATCATCACGTAAAATCGCTGTCCACAATACCATTAACCCGCCGCGGGAAAATCCATATAAATTCACTTTATCCACTTGAATAAATTGCTTCAGTACTTCTATGCCGTTAACTGCATCATAACGGTCATCACCCGCAAACTCGTCCTTACCTTCTCCTCCGCGATTTCCACGATAATACGGAGCAAATACAACGAAGCCTTGCATCGCAAATTGAGCAATACGTGCAGGCCTGACCATGCCGATCGATTGGAGTCCCCCACGCAAATATAAAAGCGCTTCATATGTACCAGGGGCTTTAGGACGCGCCAATAATCCTTTTACACGCAGTCCTTGTGACCAATACGTAATTTCATCTAATCGGATATGAGGATTTGGAGATGGGTAATTGCGTATCGAAAAAATCTTACCATTGTCGTTCATGATTTTTCACTTCCTGCAACATCTTTTTCATTCCTGCATCCCGCATATAGAAACTTAATTTTGGCTGCTGCCAAAGCTCTTCTTCTGTCAGCCATAACATGCCTTCTGTTTCATGATCTCCTGTAAAAGGTTCAATGTCCTTTACCTTAGCAGTAAAGACCGCTTTGCAAAAGGGAATCTCATCATGCACAATATAGTAGGCAAACCATTTTACATCTTCTATGACCACATTTGCTTCTTCGTAAACTTCACGGATAGCCGCTTCGTACAATGTCTCCCCGGGCTCCTGCTTGCCTCCAGGAAACTCAACGCCACGACGATGATGAATCGTGCATAACCATTTCCCTTTATATTGTACAAGTGCCAATACATGCTTCGGTTCAACTTCGAAAGGACCTTCATCAAATCTTAAATCTACTTTTAAATTATTTTCATCGATAAATGTAAACATCTTTTCGCTCAACTCCTACTATATAGTGTAACGAACAGATGTCTCCCGTTCAATCAAATCGCCTAATTAGCGCGTGAAGTACGGCAGTTGCTCGACGAATTTCTTCGCTTCCTCATCACCGAATTCATGAATCAGAGCATAGACTTTTTTTAGACGGTGGTCGATCTCATGATTTAATCTGTCCAAATGATATGGAATAAACGGCATATGGGCACGGAATGCATTTGACGCCTCCAGCTGCTGCATCTGATTGAACAGCTTCATAAATACACGCGCTTTTAATGGCTCCATTTTCAGTACAAATTCATAGGATGATCCAGGATGCAAATTGCATGTTAAATTGGCAACTGATACATAAACATTATTTTTTTCCATTATTCTCACCTCAAGTTTAAGGTGGTCCGCAATAATCTCGTTTATACATTGGAAGTATATCGTACAGTGAACGAATAAAAAACGACCCCGCATTTGGAGTCGTTTATCCAATATTATTTGCCTAAATAAGCATTTAACATCCATGTATGTTTCTCAAGACTTTGGAATTGAGCGTTCAGTAAATCCTCTGTGCGATCATCGCCTTCTTCTGAAGCAGTTTCCATTGCTTTATTTAAAGCTTCCATAATCGTATTGAAGTCAGTGATTAACTTAGAAACCATTTCCTCTGTTTCTTCTTTTCCTGAAGCCTCTTCAATTAGAGAAAGCTCTAAATGTTCCTTTAATGTTGCAACAGGCTTGCCGCCCTTCGTTAAAATACGTTCTGCAATTTCATCTAAATTTAATGTTACTTCGTTGTAAAGCTCTTCAAATTTAACGTGTAGTGTAAAGAATGATGGTCCGTTTACATACCAGTGATAGTTATGTAACTTCGTGTACATTACCGACCATGTTGCTACTAAATCATTTAATTGTGTGTTTAATTGTTTCTTTGCCATTGTCCTTCACCTCATAAATTATATTTAAAACTTCTTAACGAAGTTTTAATCCTGATATAAAAATCAGCTTACTACTTCTAATATTTTCAGAAATGTATCATGCTTGTATTATATCCGTTATCGCACTTCTTAAAACATTTAGTTCAACCATTATTCACACTTACCACATTTTTTTCCTGTAATATGGAAGGAAACGAGGTGAAAAAAATGAGCTTACCTATTGTATTGATTATTATCATAACGATTATGGGGATATTCGCATTCTCTATTATTTTACTTGCCCGGAAAAACAACGTATCATTAAAACAAACCGTTGATGACAAACCAATTCGGACTTATAAAAATGGAGAGCAAAAATAGCAATGAAAAAACTTTTTATCGGATTAATTCGTCTTTATCAAAAATATATTTCGCCAATGACGCCACCTTCTTGCCGGTTCCACCCGACCTGTTCACACTATGGAATTGAAGCAATTCAAAAACATGGTGCAATAAAAGGATCGGTCATGACCGTTATTCGTATACTAAAATGTCAGCCGCTTCATCCAGGTGGATTCGATCCAGTACCTGAAAAATGGCCTTCGAAAAAAAAATAATTTTCGAAGCCTTTTTTTATTGTTTTTTTTTATTGAATCCTGTAAGATTAAAAATGTTCAAAAATACAAATCGTAATTATTACTATTTAAGGAGATTTAATTATAATGAAAAAATGGTTTTCAATCATTTCGATGTTTACACTCATTTTATTATTAGCTGCTTGTAACACAGACGATACTAAAAAAGATACAAGCGAATCGCAGCAAAACAAAGATGCACTTTCTGTTTATACAACTGTTTATCCCTTGCAGTATTTCACAGAACAAATCGGCGGAGAGTTTGTTGATGTCTCTTCTATTTATCCAGCAGGTGCAAATGAACACTCATTTGAACCAACGCAAAAAGATATGATGGCGTTAGCAGATGCGGATTTATTTTTCTACGTTGGCCTTGGATTAGAAGGTTTTGTTGAAAATGCGCAAAAAACTTTGGCAAATGAAGATGTAAAATTAGTTGCTACTGCTGCTAATGTAACGGAAGATCAGCTTCATATTTCAACAGGACATACACATGCTGAGCATGAGGAACATGATGACCATGGACATGGAGAAGAGCATGCACACGAAGAACATGATGCGCATGTTTGGTTATCCCCGGTCATTTCACAGCAGCTGGCATTAACGATTAAAGATGAACTTGTCGCGGCATTACCGGAACACGAAGCAATATTCAATTCTAACTACGAACAATTAGTAACAGACCTGGCAACATTGCATTCAGACTTTGAAGCAATGGCTGCAGCTACGACGAAGAAAACTTTCTTTGTATCGCATGCAGCATTCGGCTATATTGCGGGACATTACGGCTTTAATCAAGTTCCTGTAGCTGGTCTTAACTCACAAAGTGAACCTTCACAAAAGGAATTAACGGCAATTGTTGATTTAGCGAATAAAGAAGAAATCCAATATATTTTCTTCGAGCAAAATGTTTCTTCGAAATTAACGGAAATAATTCAAAAAGAAGTAAATGCAGAAACATTAACATTGCATAATTTAAGTGTTTTAACAAAAGAAGATATCCAAAACAATGAAGATTACTTTACATTAATGCGTAAAAATATGGATGTCCTCAAACAAGCATTAAGCAATTAATAAACACAAAAGGTCCAAGCATTCATTATGCTTGGACCTTTTTTATCTCCGTATCACTCATCCAGCAGCTGCATCAACTTTCTTCGCAAAAGTTTATTGGAGCCGCTTCGAGGTAAACGGCTGACGAAGTGTACTTGTTTTGGGACTTTATAATTTGCTAAGTGCTGCGTGCAGAAGTGAATAATTTCTTGTTCTGTCATCTGTTTTTTGGCAACAATAAAGGCAACAGGTACTTGCCCCCATTTGTCATGCTCGACTCCACAAACTCCCGCCTCTTTTACGTTCGGATGTCCGAGGAGTATGTTTTCAATTTCAGCCGGATAAATATTTTCGCCACCTGAAATAATTAAGTCACTGCGTCGATCGACGACATACAAATACCCTTGTTCATCTAAATAACCGACATCTCCTGTATGAAGCCAACCATCGATGGTCGTCGGTTTATCTTTAAAGCGGCCGATATATTTCGGTGTTACATGAGGTCCGCGGATTAAAATTTCACCTATGGAGTCCCCGTCTTTTGCATCAATTTTTATTTCATTAAAAAACAGCGGCTTGCCGGCAGATCCGGTATGTGTCATGGCATCCTCGTTTGCCAATGTCGCGGTTTGTGAAGAAGTTTCAGTCATCCCGTAAGTTTGGGCAACACGTAAATCCAGTTTTTCCGCACGCTTCAAATAATCGACCGGTACTGGACCGCCCCCTGCTAATGCGGTTGTAAAATGCGGATGTGCCTTTTGTCCAGCCTGCTCCATTTCGGAAAGTATATTTTCCAATATGACTGAAACGACCGACATTTTCGTAACGGTGCCTTCCATAATTTCCCGAGCACACTTTTTTGCATCGAATTTTTCATATAAACGTATTTTCATCCCATATAGCAATGATCGGACGACAATCGAAAAACCACTTATATGAAAAATCGGGACAGTACAAAGCCATGTATCCTTCTCTGAAATGCCTAAATTCAATGCTGAGCTGATTGCGCTGGAACTATGATTTGAAACCGTTTGGCAAACACCCTTGGGAAACCCTGTTGTTCCGGATGTATACATGATCGTCAGTGCAAAGTCCTCTTCCCACTGTGATGCAATCTCATATTCCGACTCAGTAGTCTCATAAAGCTTGGAAAACGGAATGATCCGGGCATCATCAGGAAGTTTGGCAAGCTCTTCATCGGCTACTAATATCGCATCTACTTCCGCATCTTCAACTTGATACGCAAGCTCCTGCTTAGCCAGTCTTCCATTTAACAGCACCATCTCACACTGTGCCTGCATACATGCATATAGCAGCCTGATTAAAGGTGGTGTAGACGGGGCTAAAATAGCTACCCGTTTTCCATTTGTTAAACGTAGTGTATTTAATTTATATGCTAGGCTGACAGACGTTAAATAAAGTTCTTTAAACGTCCATTGCTCGTCATGAAAGCTCAGTGCAACCCGATTCGGTGTTAAATAGGCTCGTTGCTTGATCCAGTTTGGCTGCATCCCTTATTCCTCCTATCGTAAAGAAAAGGGATGTCCAAAGTTTTCGGACATCCCTTTTGAATATTATAACGAACAAATCAAGGGAAACGTGGGAATTGACCGAAGTCTGGTTTACGTTTCTCTTTGAATGCATCGCGGCCTTCTTTTGCTTCATCAGTTGTGTAGTAAAGAAGTGTCGCATCACCAGCAAGCTGTTGGATACCAGCTAAACCGTCTGTGTCTGCGTTCATTGCAGCTTTTAAGAAACGTAATGCTGTTGGAGACATTTCCAGCATCTCTTCACACCATTTTACTGTTTCATCTTCTAACTGCTCATATGGTACAACTGTGTTTACTAAGCCCATTTCAAGTGCTTGCTGCGCATCATACTGACGGCATAAGTACCAGATTTCACGAGCCTTTTTGTGTCCTACGATACGTGCTAAGTAACCTGAACCGTAACCAGCATCGAACGAACCGACTTTAGGTCCTGTTTGACCGAAACGTGCATTTTCTGCAGCGATTGTTAAGTCACATACTACGTGCAGTACGTGGCCGCCGCCGATTGCATAACCTGCTACCATTGCTACAACCGGTTTAGGAATTTTACGGATTAACGTTTGTAAATCTAAAACGTTTAAGCGAGGGATCTGGTCATCGCCTACATAGCCACCATGACCGCGTACTTTTTGGTCGCCGCCTGAGCAGAATGCATGCTCGCCTTCACCTGTTAAAATAATTACGCCCACACGCTCATCATCACGAGCACGTGTGAAAGCATCGATCATTTCCGCTGTTGTTTTTGGGCGGAAAGCGTTGCGAACTTCTGGACGGTTAATCGTAATTTTTGCGATTCCGTTATAGTATTCATACTTAATATCTTCGTAAGTATGTAAAGATGTCCATAGACGTTGCTTTGTCATATATATTGCCTCCTAATTCGGTTATGAAATCGTTTCCTTTACTATTGTAGCAAACTTTGTCGGATTTTCCACATGAATTGCGTGGCCAACTGCTGGAATTATAAGATGATTTGCTTTTTCGATAAGCTCCTGCATTTCATTGTTTAATTGAATGAATTTTTCGTCAAGTTGTCCGGTTACGAGTGTCACAGGCATTGTTAATGTATTAAGCTTACCCCAAAGTTCCGGCATTACACCTGTTCCCATACCGCGCAGACTGTTTGCAAGTCCTATTTCCCTTTGCTGTATGCGCTCAGATCGAATTTCCTGCTGTACTTCTGCGGGAAGACTTTTTTGAGAAGCAAACAACGGGATATTTCCCCACTTGTTTACAAATGATTCTATCCCATTTGCAAGTATCTTTTCCGCGAGTGTATCATCCGCCTGTTTTCGTATAGTACGCTGTTGTTCATCCAATAGACCGGGAGAAGCGCTTTCCAAAAGCAAATGATTAATTCCAGACGGATAACGAACCGCATAGCTCAACGCAACACGTCCTCCCATCGAATAGCCTACAAGCGAGAAAGTATCAAGCTGTAATTGATGAAAAAGTTCATGTAGCAGTTCCACTTGAAATGCCATCGAGTAGAATTTCACAGTAGTTGGTGCTACTGTTTTACCATGTCCGATTAAATCAACAGCAATACACCGGATGTTTGACGGCAGTTGCGAAATAATCTTTTTCCAAGTATTTGTGCTCCCTGTAAAACCGTGGAGAAATACAACCGTTTGAGTTGCCTGTTCATTCCACTGTTCAATATGCACATCCAACCCTTTTACAGTGAATCGAGCCATTGTTCCATCACCTCATGAATCCGCGCCCATAGCTGACGGTGCTGCTTCACATTCTCTTCACGATCTGTGAAAGCTTCGATTAGTTTAATCGATGTTTGTTTATCCACAGACAATGCAGTCGTAAATTGTTCCAATGATGTTGCTTTTACGTAATCCAAATCATACATTTTGGCCATTTGTTCGAATGTCAATGCAGTCGGTGTACCAAAAAGATCTTCATAATGCTCCTCTACCTTCGATTGCGGTAAATAAGAGAAAATGCCGCCACCGTCATTATTCATGACAATTACCGTTAAATCACATTGCTGATAACGACTTGCAACAAATGCATTGGCATCATGCAAAAATGCTAAATCCCCAATCAATAAATACGTTTTGCGGTTTTTGCGACCATTACTGAATCCAAGTGCTGTAGATGTTACCCCATCAATCCCGTTTGCTCCGCGGTTTGCGAAAATTTGAACAGGACGATTTTGTGTAAGTAAAAACGTATCAATATCACGAATCGGCATACTGCTGCTGACATAAATGTCGGCGTCTTCCTCAATACTTGTAAGGAATGCCTGTACCATTGCTCCTTCGTCATCGGCAAATTGGCTGTACTTTTCAATAACATCAGCTGCAAGTAAATCTGCCATTTTCCAGAATTGAACGTATGCCATTTCTGCTTGAGAATTAGCTAATTTCACATCCGACAGCCATTCTCCTGGCAAGGCATGAATGAAATGTGTCGACATATGAGTAGAATCTCTATACATCGGATCTTCATCGATGACAATATAGCTTTGCGGGTTTGCCTGTACGATAAACTGCATTAAAAATTTTGAAACAGGCTGTGCTCCGAAACGAATGACCGTCTGTGGTCGAACATTACGCTTGAAGCGCTCATTTTTCATCAATGTATCATATGTAGTAATCGCATATATTTGGCAATCTTCCGGTATTTCTGTACGCAAGTTCGATAAGCTTTCAATCATTACCGGCCATTTCACTTCACGAATGAAATCCCATAAATGTTCCGTGTTCGTTCCTAGCGGCAGTTCCCCGACGATCAGGATTCCGGTCGTTGTTTGTTCGATGATTTCTGTCAGTTCAGCCATCGCTTGCTTTGCAGGCCGAAGCTCATTTGTATAGCTTTTAATAAAGCTTGAAACAGGCAATGTTTCCGCAAATTCAATGATTAACGGTTCACGGAACGGTATATTTAAATGGACCGGTCCAAACGGTGCTGTCGTTGCAATATTTACCGCACGCACTGTATGGCGTTCGATAAACGGAAGCGTTTGCGGTGCCTCATCCGGAATCGGAAATTCTGCCGACCATTTCACATTTTCACCGTATAATCGCACTTGATTGATCGTCTGCGGTGCTCCTACTTCGCGCAATTCATGCGGACGGTCTGCTGTTAAAACAATTAGCGGCACTCGTGCATATTTTGCTTCAACAATGGCCGGATAGTAATTGGCCGCCGCTGTTCCCGATGTACATACGAGTACGACCGGTTTTGCAGTCGATTTAGCTAAGCCAAGTGCGTAAAAGGCTGCGGCCCGTTCATCAACTTGACGATGCATTTCAATTTCCTTCGTTGAGGCAAATGCATAGGCAAGCGGTGTAGAGCGGGAGCCGGGACTTACGACAACCTGCTCTACACCAGATGCTACTAACGCTGACACAATTGTATAAACATAATTCGATAATACTTCACGATCATTCATGTAACTGGCCTCCTAAAGCTCGAAGCATTGGACGGAATTTCACGAGTGTCTCTTCATATTCCGATTGTGCTTCCGAATCTTCGACAATGCCTCCGCCTGCATATAAGTACGCTTTATCCTGTACTAATGCAGCCGAACGAATTGCTACTGCAAACTCGCCATTTCCATCGGCATCAAGCCAGCCGATTGGTGCCGCATACAGCCCTCGGTTCATCGGCTCATATGTTCGGATTATTTCCATTGCCTGTTCACGCGGAACACCGCCTAAAGCTGGTGTTGGATGCAAATGTTTTACTAGCTGCAAAATAGTTGCATCTTCATTTAATTGTCCTTCAACAGGTGTATATAAATGCTGAATATCACGGATTTTTAATAACTTCGGTCCATGAGGGACTTTTACTTCCGTACAATTCTTGTTAAATGTATCGGTAATCATCTCAACAACATAATGATGCTCACCAAGGTTTTTCAAATCGCTCAGCAACGTTTTTCCTAATTCCTCATCGGCTTCAGCTGTTGTGCCTCGCTTAATCGAGCCTGCTACACATGAGGAATAGGCACGCCCGCTGTCTACTTTTACTAAACGTTCCGGTGATGCACCGTAAAACAGTAAATCACCATGCTCCAAGCCAAACAAATAGCTCTCCGGCTGTTCATGTACGACATGTGACAAAATTTGCGGAGATGTAATCGATTCCTCAAATTGCAATGCTAAAGATCGTGCAATAACAACCTTTTGCGCTTCATTTGCTTTGATCAGGCTAGTCACCTTATTGATTGAATTCATATATTCGTGCTTATATGGTTCCATATAGCTTGTCATCGTTGGTTTCGGATAAGTTTTCACTTCCTTCACCTGTGCTGCATGAATGAGCTCATCACGCTCTTTACGAAGTGCTTCAAACGTTTTCGCGCTGTTTTCCTCATCCGTAATATAGTTAATTGTTACATAAGCTTTATCATTGCGAATAACTAACTGATGTGTTGCGACAGTAAAGTAGCTTTGCGGGAAGTTTGTCCATTCTGCCGAAACATCATTTTGCGGATCAAAAGTAAAGCCGCCAAAAAGGATAGGCTGCAGATGCTGATCTTCCTGGATGATTTGACTCGTCAGTTTTTTCCATTCACGTTCAACTAAATCGAAACGAGCGTCAGACGCATTGTTTTCGATTGTATAGGCATGTCCTAAACCAACTAATGTGAAGGTTTTTTCACGATTTTGCCAGTAGTTGCGTTTTCCTTTATACTTCGATTCGCCAGCCGCAAAAAATGCCAATGCGGATAATCGGCTTACTTCGATTGTTTCCATATAAAAAATTTGCTTTGAATTTGAGCCTACTTCTATTTCAGTGGCGTTGTACCACTTGTGTTGCATGAAAATTCCCTCCGTCATGTTGCAAATTCACTAAGTATGATGCAAGTATAGCGTTATTTTAATACGTGCCTGAATTTTTATATAATTTGCTCATTTTTTTTGCGTTCGCGCAGTAAATAATACCTTCCTATCATAACATTTTTCGAGCAAACGTTACATGTATTGTCCCTTCACTCTGTTCAATTTGTTTTATATGCATTACAATAGTTTAGATAATTGTATTTAGTTAGGAGCGTTTTTTTATGACAAAAGTCGTTGAAGCGGACAAGGGATTTAAAGTCTGGTGGCATTTAACACGGCCCCACACATTAACAGCTTCATTTGTACCTGTATTATTAGGTACGTCTATGGCACTTTCAATAAATCATGAAACAATTCATTTCGGACTATTTTTTGCAATGCTTATTGCCAGTATGCTAATACAGGCAGCAACTAATATGTTCAATGAATATTATGATTATAAACTTGGCCTGGATAATGAAAACTCAGTCGGTATTGGAGGCACAATCGTCCGACATGGTGTAGCACCAAAAACAATTATGGCTATTGCGCTAAGCTTTTACGGTATCGCGATGCTATTAGGCGTTTACATATGTGCCATGACATCCTGGTGGCTTGTTGCTGTCGGTCTTGTATGTATGCTTATCGGCTATTTGTATACTGGAGGACCGTATCCGATTGCTTATTCACCGTTTGGGGAGCTGGTTTCGGGGGCAGTAATGGGTATGGGTATTGTTCTAATTGCCTTCTTTATTCAAACAGGAGATGTAACAGCTGATGCTGTAATTATTTCAGTGCCGAGTATGATTTTAGTTGGGGCAATTATGCTTTCTAATAATATCAGGGATATTGTTGGAGATACAGAAGGCGGACGTAAAACGATGGCCATTTTAGTTGGCCGACATAACGCTGTAACAGTACTTGCCGGTTTCTTTATTGTTTCGTATGTTTGGATTGTCGTTCTCGTAGTTCTTGGCCATTTAACACCATGGGCACTGCTTGTATTATTAAGCGCAAAGAAACCGGTTGAAGCGATTAAATTATTCCGAGCAAAAGAAAAACCGCTTGAAGTAATGCCGGCAATGAAATATACAGCCCAAACAAACACGATTTTCGGTTTCTTGTTGGCTGTAGGTCTATTAATTTCATATTTCATTTAAAACTAGTAGAGGTATGTTGAACATTCAACATACCTCTTTTACTATTCAGTCACTTCTTCTACATGGTCAATACAAGTTAAAGCTGTTGGAATCGCTTCTAAGCGTTCAAAAGGAATCTCTTTTCCGCATACGATACATTCCCCGTATGTGCCTTCATCCATTGCGTTTAAAGCTGTTTGTATTTTTTCGATTTCGTCTTCCTTCAATTCACTCAATGTTTTTTCTGTAACCATTGTCGTTAAATCGGTTGCTGCATCTGCCGGATGATTATCAACTGCAGTTATTTCTGTGTCCTCTAAAGGCGGTTCTTCATTAACATGCTCCTGCAATGTTGCAAGCTCCTCTTCCAAAATGCTGCGTAATTGTTGTAATTGATTGATATCCATATAAAATCCCCCTTTTTTCCATTAATAAAATATTACCTATATGAGGAATTCTAAACATCTTTTCTTATTTGTTCGCTGCATAAACAGCGATTACATCATGCAAGAATTTTGTAGCACCGGGACCGACACGCTCATCATAGTAAGCAGTAAACCGTTCATCGCTTACATACATTTGTGCTAGGCCTATATGTGCTTCTGAGGTATACTTTGCCCAGGAGAAGCTTAGCCAGCGTTTATGAAGCTCTGCTGCTTCCATTGCAACGTCTGACGTTACATCGCCGGACGCCATCGCTTCTTTTAATCGTTCAAACAGTTGGTTTTCCAATTGCTGCATTGCATTATATTGTTCTTCTGTCATATCCCTAAATTTTTTATTGCTTGCTTCCACTTGAGCTTCACCGTATTTTTCACGTACTTCCTGGCCATAGCTCTTTTCGTTTTCTTCAATCAGTTTGTTTTTAAACACGTCAAACTTTTGTTCATTTGTCATCTTAAGTTCCCCTTCCATCGTTTGGATTGTTTGTTCTATCGTTATTAGTAAGTCGTCGATATATCGTCTTTTCTTTTGTAATAGCTCAAATTGTTTTTTTAGCGCTTCTTTTACTTCATAATCAGGATGATCGAGCAATTTTTTTATTTCCTCTAACTTAAAATCAAGCTCCCGGTAAAATAGTATTTGCTGTAACCGGTCAATATCCCCTTGGCTATATTGCCGGTAGCCATTTTCCGCAACTGCAGAAGGCCTCAGCAAACCGATTTCATCATAATAACGTAGTGTGCGTGCACTCACACCCGATAGCTTGACTAGTTCGTTAATCAGCACATGATCACCTCCTATTTAGTACTATAAAGGTTGACGCAACGTGAAGGTCAATAGTTAATTATATTTTCTTAATTATTCTAAAAAAAGAAGCTAACCTAAGTGTTTTCAGGTTGCTTCAATTAACATCTTTTTCAATCTCGGGATAAACTCCTGCAAATAGCTTTCGGGCAGTGCAGACATTTGTTCTAGTCCGATCTGTTTCACTTCATCATGACGTAAATCATTTACGTATTTATAACCGGATACTTCGATTTCCTTTCTTTTATGTGTCGCAAGCAATATAAATTGGTTTAAGTTAGCAGAGTATATACCATCAAGTTCTTCGCGTTGAAGAGTAAACTGCTCAATTCCTCCTGTTAACACATATACAAATACGTTTGCAAACTCATAATCCTTTATTTTTTCATTGTCTATACTGTACGGGATGACTCCAAGTGACGTTAATTGCGAAAACATTACGTTAATCCCTACTTCTTCCTTTAATTCGCGTACACCGTCCTCAATCGTCTCCGTTGCCAGTATATGACCAGCTGCGGTGATATCAAATTGGTTTGGGTAATCCTTTTTATTTTTGCTTCTCAGCTGTAAATAAATGCGCCATTCTGAATCTGTTTTTTCAATAACCCAGCAATGAAACACTTCATGCCAATAACCTTTTGCATGAATGAGTTTACGTTGTTCAATGCCCGTTTCCTTATAATATTGATCAAATACTTTTAAACGTTCATTCACAAGATCCGCTCCTTTTATACAAAAAAAACGCTAAGCACATGTAACAGTACTTAGCGTTCTTCGTTTTCCTATGTATGACCCGTACGGGATTCGAACCCGTGTTACCGCCGTGAAAGGGCGGTGTCTTAACCACTTGACCAACGGGCCGATGGCGGAGACAGAGGGATTTG